>JBMORA010000034.1:0-111244 GCA_049320885.1 Thermodesulfobacteriota bacterium
TTTCAATCAATCCCAATCGGGATTGACGGGGTTGTAAAAACAGGCTTTTTGCCAGAATTGCAAGTTGAATGGGTAGTTATTTTATAAGTATAAGTAATCATTAATCAGTTAACCGGACAGCAGTGATATGACAACTTAATTTTATGCGTCAATAGAGTTTCAAGCACCGACTCCGAAGAAACGGTAGAAGAAGCAGACCGTCGCGCAGCGGCGGATTTCGCGGTCACCGTCATGCCCGATTCGCTGCGGCCGCCCATCATGGTTCCATCTGCCCTGGAGCTTTCGTTTTTCCGGAAATGTTCGGAGAAATATCTTTTGACAGGATACCGCGGGTCGTGTATATTTGAATATCTTTTTATTTCATTATGTTGCAAATATATCCGACAGGCAGGCACGGATGTCCTTGGGAATCATCACCACAGCGGACAAGGCCCAGGGCTTGCGTATCAGACGCAGCTTCATGGCGGTCGTTTTTTTCGTGTTGTGCTACGGCTTGGTGTGGCTGGCCCTGCAGGCCGGTTTTGTTGATTTGTCCCCGGAGCACTTTGCCGCGGCTTTTGCCGTCAATATGACCATGATGGCCATCCCGTATGCCGTCATCCGCACCGGACTCAACCTCAAATTCAGGGACCCGAGCCTCACCATCCCGCAGATGGTCATTGCGATTTTCTGGACGACCTATCTGATGCTGCATGTTCAGGAGATCCGGGGTGCCTTTCTGGCCATTTACTTCCTGACGATTCTGTTCGGCGTGTTTCAACTCAACCGCGGTGAGTTCATCCTGGTTTCCCTGATCGCGATAACGGGCTACGGCCTGGTGATCATCTGGGACATGTCCGTCCGCCCGCCGCGATTCGATTTGACCCTGAATGTGGTCCAGTTCATCATTCTATCGGTCTGCCTCTTCTGGTTGTCGTTCATCGGCAGCTATATCAAGGGAATCCGGGAACGGCTGAAAGCCAGCAAAATCACCCTGGAGCAACGCCATGTGGAAATCGTCAATCAGCGCGACTCCCTGCGCCGGGCCCATGCGCAACTGGAGGAAACGAACCGCGCCCTGGAGGCATCGATCCGGGAATTGCGCCAGACCCAGGATCAATTGGTTCAATCGGAAAAAATGGCGGCACTGGGCGGGCTGGTGGCGGGAGTGGCCCACGAGATCAACACCCCGCTGAGCGTGGCCATCATGGCCGCATCGTTGCTGGAGGACAAGAGCCGTGACCAGGAGGCACATTTCCGGCAGGGAGTCCTGAAACGGTCCGATTTGGAAAAATATCTCAAAACGGCCATTGAGTCATGCCGTCTCTTGTCCAACAATCTGAACAAGGTGGCGGATCTGGTGCGCCATTTCAAACAGGTGGCCGTGGAACCGACCGGTGAGGAAAAAAGACGGATCCATATCAAATCCTTCATCGATGAAATCCTGATCGGTCTTGGCGCACAGATCCATTGCGCGGGCCATACCGTTGAGGTCGACTGTCCCGAAGACATCGAGCTTGTCTGCTATCCGGGGCTCTTTTACCAGATCTTCACTACGTTGATATACAACTCCCTGTTGCATGGATTTGAGGGGATGACCGCCGGCCGGATTTCCATTCTCGCCAGGCGGGAAGAGAGCTGGCTGGTACTATATTACACCGATAACGGCAAGGGGATGGACCAGGCGACCCTTGGGAAAGTGTTTGATCCCTTTTTCACCACCAAGCGCGCCAGGGGCGGAACCGGACTGGGCATGCATATACTGTACAATCTCGTCACCCAGATGCTGAAGGGCCGGGTGGAGTGTACCAGCACGCCCGGCGAAGGGGTCCTGTTTTTGCTTCGTATCCCCATGCCTCCTGAATGAATCCCGCGTTCTTTTACTTGTCCGGGAAAAACCTTTTCATCGCCTTCTTATGTTCTTCCGAGAGGAGCAGAATCGGCTGAATATGGGCCTCCAGATCCAGAACTGTCTGAAGATCGATATGCAGCGAGCGGTTTAAATTCCGTTTGGTCATGGCCAGGGCGTCTTTTGATTTCCGTGCAATTTTTCTGGCAAGCGTCATCACCTCCACGGAAATGGTTTCATGGGGCACGATTTTATTGATCAGCCCAATGGAAAGCGCCTCCTCGGCCCCAAGAACCGCTCCGGTCAAGGCGAATTCCTTGGCTCTGGCCATGCCGATCCGTTCCGTCAGGAAATAGGACGTGCCGATATCCAGCACGGCTCCGATCTTGATGAATCCGGTGCAGAATTTCGCCCGCTCCGTGGCATAGGTGATATCGGAACAAAGCGCCAGTCCCAGACCGCCGCCAAAAGCGAAACCATCCACTTCGGTGATCACCGTCCACGGGCCCTCATGCAGTTCATGGACGAAGGAATTCATTTTTTTCATGACACCGCAAAGATACATCGGCTCCATGTTTTCTCCCAGAAGGTCGATATCGGAACCGGTGCTGAAATTGCCGCCTTCACCGCGGATGACAACGACTTTCACGCTCTCTTCTTTCAGCGCTACTCGGACATCCTCGATCGGGCCTTCCAGTTGCGGACACAGGGCGTTCATCTTGTCCGGAATATTCAGACTTAACCGTACAACCCCCTCTTCCCGCTCCACGAGTAACAGTTCGGACGCCATCTTTACTCTCCCGTAAAAACCGGTTTTCGTTTTTCCATAAAGGCGCTGACCGCTTCAAACAGGTCTTTCGAGGGCAGCGCCGATGCATTTTTCTGGGCGACATACGCCAGGCTGTTATAGACTCCGTTGTCGCGGGTATACCGAAGCATTTCCTTGACACCGGCAACCGTCATGGGCGGACAGTCGGCTATCTGCCGGGCCAGTTTTCCGGCCTCTTCATAAAGCGCTTCCCTGTCTTCACATAGCCGGGTAATCAGTCCCATTGTCAGCGCCTCTTCGGCGGTGAAATCCCGGCCGGAAAGCGCGAGCTCACTGGTCCATCCATGGCCGATGATTGCGGGCAGGCGCTGCAGAGATCCGACATCGGCGATGATTCCGATTCTGGTCTCCCGGATACTGAAAACAGCGTCCCTTGCGGCAAGACGGATATCGCAGGCACTGATCAGATCCACCCCGCCGCCGATACAATGGCTGTGAACCGCCGCGATCACGGGTTTTCGGCACATTTCGATGCTGCTGATGTTTTCCTGCAGGGAAATGATCTTTCTTCTCATGTTGTCCCGCTCGGACGCCGTACCCTTTCCGGGAATAATCGATGCGGCCTCCATCAGATCCAGTCCGGCGGTAAAACTTTTTCCTTCCGCCTTGATCACGACGACGCGGATATCCGGATCATTATCAAACTCCGCGAATCGAACGCTCAGTTCCGCAAAAAAGGCCAGGGTCATGGTATTGCGCTTTTCCGGGCAGTTGAAAATCAACCAGGCGATATGGCCGTCTCGTTCGACTGCAAAAGGCGCTCCTGCGTTCATCCCATCCTCCTTATTCATGTCCGCCCGCTTTTATTTCCACCAGCGTCGTTGGGCTCAGTCTTTCCTCGGCCGGTCGGCGCTACAAATTCATGGCTCCCGCGATAATGGTTTTCATGATTTCGGTTGTTCCCGCGAAGATCGTGAAGACCCGCAGATCCCGGAAATAACGGACAAGCGGATTGTTTTCCAGAATGCCGGCCTGGCCGCAAAGATCCAGCGCCCGGTCGATGAGGTGATTGCTCATCTCCGAACTCGCGAATTTGGACATCATGGTCTCCTTGGTGACGTCCTTACCCTCCATATGCTGACCGATCACATGATCCAGGAATACCCTGTTCATTTGGACTTCGGTGGCCATTTCGGCAAGGGCGAATCTGGCGGCCTGGGATTTCGAAAGCGGCTTCCCGCCGACCAGTGTTGCCCGGCAATAGGCTATTGCCATTTCCAGGACATGCTCAGCGGCGGCGACACTCCAAATGGCGGTCACCAGGCGTTCCTGTTGCAGTTTTTCCATCAGCATCCGGAAACCGCGGCCTTTTTCACCCAGGAGATTTGTTTTCGGAATCCGGCAATCAGTAAAAAAAAGTTCCGCGGTATCCTGACTGTGCAACCCCATTTTTTCCAGTTTTCTACCCCGCGAAAAACCCTTGGTTCCATCTTCAACAATATATAGGGAGACCGCTTCGTATTTATTGTCGACCAGAGGGTCTTTGGCCGCCAGGATAACCATGTCGCAGTTGGCGCCGTTGGAGATGAAAGTTTTGGAACCGTTGATGACGATGTCGTCGCCGTCTTCGACGGCGGTGGTCTGCAATGAGGCCAGGTCGCTGCCGGCGTTGGGTTCCGTCATGGCCACGGCCGTTATGATATCCCCGGAAACGCATTTGGGAAGGTATTTTTTCTTCTGCTCTTCGGAACCGAATGATTCAATATAGGGAACCACGATATCGCTGTGAAAACCGGCCACCAGGCCGCCCTGCCCGGTGCGGATCATTTCTTCCGAGACAATGACCGAGTGGAGGAAATCCTTGCCGCCCCCCCCATATTCTGTTGATACCGCCGTGGACAGAAACCCGGCGGCACCCATTTTTTTCCAGGCGCTTTTGGGGACGATCTTGTTTTCTTCCCACTCCCCGGCATGGGGCATCACTTCTTGTTCCAGAAATCCGCGCAGTCGCTGACGGAAATCATCATGCTCTTTTGTATATCGCAGGAGTCCCATCATCTCTCCTTGCCGATTCAGGGGGAGTCGGCTGCTTTTCATTTAAAGTTTAAAGTCAGACTTTAAACTTGATTTTTTTATATGTACTGCCTATGGATAAGTCAAGGTTTTTTTCTGGCCACGATTTCCAGGTGTTTTGACATGACCATGCGAAAAGGCGATTGTGATGGATTTAAAAATCAGTGAACTCGCAAACCGGACCCGGGTGGCGGCATCGACGATACGGTATTATGTATCCCAGGGACTGCTGCCCGAACCTGAAAAAGTAAACAAAAACATGTCCTATTATGACGAACGTTGCGTGGAAAAAATCAGGGCCATTCTTTTCCTCAAGGACACCCGCCGCTACCCGCTGTCGCTGATCAAAAACATCCTGAAACGCATGGACCAGGGAGTGAGTCTCGAACATGCCGAGGCCATCGAAAATTCCGTGTTCGGAACCCAATCCGGAGAACAAAGGGGTCTGGTGGACAGGCAGCAATTCCTGGCAAGCACCGGACTGACCGGCGCCGAGCTGGATAAAGCGGAAAAAATTGAACTGATCATGCCCTACCGCCATGAAAAAAATAAAAAACTGTATAATAACGAGGATATCAGTTTTGGTCGGGACATTCTCAAGCATTTCCTGGAAATGGGGCTTGAAATCGAAGACTGCGGCTTTTATATTGAGCTGGGCAAGCAAATCATCGCCCGGGAGGATATGATCCGGAAAAAACTGATCCAAGGGAAGTCAACCGCGGAGAAAATCGGAATCACGGTCGAATTATCGGCCATCGCCGGCTTCGCGCGCAGCTACATATTCAAGCGTCTTTTCCAGCGAAAGACCATGGCCAATATCGCGGTCAGTCTGGAACGACGGGAGAAAACCGGAAAAGGATAAACCGGAGGCAGCCGGTTCTCCCGTTTTGCCGCTCCCCGCGCGGAACAGGAGGAATAGGGTATGGCGGTTGGTTGGTCACGGGATGAGGCGGTTCAGGATCAAGTGGACGCTACGGTGAAATCCGCCGTCGAATTGGCCAAAAGCCGGTTGCCGGCCGGCGAAAGCCGGACCCATTGCGAGGAATGCGCGACGGAAATACCCGAAGCCCGGCGCCGGGCCATTCCCGGGGTCCGTTATTGCGTTCCATGCCAATCCGAAAAGGAAAAAAGCCAGAAAGCCCGCGAACTCTACAATCGAAGGGCAAGCAAGGACAGTCAGCTGAAATGAGAAAAGAACCAAAACCAAAGGGGAAATAAGCATATGCAGGCTTTGAAAACGCTTCTTCATTTCTCCATTCCATTCAATCTGGTCGCCACGATTGTTCTTTTCACCGCTTCCGACGGCTGGACAGCGACATGGAATGTAGCAAGTGTGACGGAATTGCAGAACGTACTGACAACCTGCGCCACGAACAATCAGGACGATACCATCGAAATCGCCCAAGGGAATTATGGTGTTTCGACACCGCTGACCTATACTTCGAGCGAAAATTATTCGCTGACCATTGCGGGCGCCGGAAAAAGCGCCACGGTTCTCGATGGGGGCGGCACATACAGATTATTCTCCCTCAGCACCACCCAGCCCGATGCCGCCGTTCAGATCCGGAACATGACCCTCCGGAACGCCGCGGCCGGCGGGAACGGGGGCGCGCTGCAAATCTCGACCGAAGGAGCCGCTGTCACCATAAGCGATTGCGAATTGGCGGATTGCTCGGTCTCAAGCGGTACCAGCGTCGGAGGCGCCGCGAGCCTGAATACCGGTTCCGGAACCATCCAGGTCATTTCCAGTGAATTCCTGCGCAACAGCTCCAAAGGAAATGTGGGCGGACTGTATGCCGCCACCGATACCGGGACCTGCTATTTCACCAATTGCACATTTGAAGGAAACACGGTCAACAATAGCGGCGGGAGCGAGTATTACGGGGATGGCGGCGGCGCCATGTTCTATTCAAACGGGGCCAGCCAGGGGATCATCACGGGAAATGTATTCCGCAACAACCAAGCCCAAGGCGGGAGCAATCCGGATGCCGGCGGACTGATGACCTACCAGCTGGGCAACGGTTCGACGGTCAGCATCGAAAGCAATACGTTTACCGCCAATGCCGCGGGATTGGGCGGCGGGGGGTGTTTCATCCGGATGAATGCGGATTCCTGCACCGTCACGGCGCGCGACAACACGTTTTCAAGCAACAGGACTTCCATCGGCAGCGGCGCGGGGATCCTGGTCTACATCAACGCAGGAACCCTCGCCTATTCCGGCAATGTTCATACGGGCAATAACGCTGCGGAAGACGGTGGCGGCGCCTGGCTCAGCCTTTTTTCAGGCAACGCCACGGTTTCCGGCAATACATTTGCCTCCAACCAATGCGCCCAAAACGGTGGCGGGTTGAGTATCTTTACGGATACAGGTCAGTTCACGATTTCAAGGAACCTTTTTTACGGAAATACGGCTGAAAATGCCGGCGCCGGTCTTTCCGGGGCCACGAGTTCCGGTACCGTGGCCATTGTCAACAATACCACCTACAACAACGCCGCATCCGGAGACGGCGGCGGTCTGTATCTGTATATGGATCAGGCCCTGGCCCGGATTTCCATGAGCAACAATATCCTCTGGAGCGACACGCCCAATGAACTGGGGTATTCCTTTGGTTCCGGCAGCGGAACCCTGGCCATGACCTATTCGGCTGTCATGAACGGCTCCGCCGAACCATGGTTTGGCCTCGGGTGCATTGCCAGCGACCCGCTTTTTGTCAATGCCGCCGGCGGGGATTTTCATCTTTCCTGGTCCGATGCGCCACTTGCCAATAGCACCCAGTCCCCATGCATTGACAGCGCTGACCCCGCTTCGCCACTGGATGCCGACAATACCAGGGCGGATATGGGGGCGCTTGCCTATTCATCAGATTCCACGCCGACCGATCCGATCACATATTACCGTGACCAGGATGGAGACGGCTGCGGCGATCCGAACCATTCGGTCCAGGACGACTCCCCGCCCACCGGGTATGTGCCCGACATGACCGATTGCAACGACCAGGATGCCGGCATTCACCCCGGCGCGACGGAAATTGCCGACAATTCCATCGATGAAGATTGCGACGGCTCGGACCGGAAAAGCAGCGGCGATGCCGGCGGCGGCAGCAGCGGCTGTTTCATCTCAAGCCTGATCGGGAAATGAACCCAGCATTGATGGAATGACCCCAATCCCGTATTCGGACCGGATTTGCAGAAAGGAAGAAAACAGATGAAACCAAATGGTTTTTTCGTTGCTGTGATCGGGGTCGTGTTCACGATACTCACCGGGCCTTGTCTTATTCAGGCTGATGAGCCGCTCCAAATTGTTACAGACGTTTGGCCGCCGTATGCATTCGAACAGAATTCAATCCTGGCCGGGACGGATGTTGAGATCATCCAGGCGGTCTTTGCCCAATTAACAATACCGATCCAGATACACATATATCCATGGAAGCGCTGCTTGTACATGATGGAAAACAGGCAAGCTGATGCGATTTTAGATGCCAGCGTTACGCCGGAACGCAGAACATTTCTCTTTTTTCCGGAAGAACCTGTTTCGGAAGGGATAACCGTATTCTTTGTCAAAAAGGGACGCCAAATACCTTATAGGACATTGCAGGACTTGAATGGATTAAGGGCCGGTGCGCTGATCGGATATAGTTATTGCGACGAAATCGATAATGCACCATTTATGAAAAAGGCCGAACGCGTTGCCTCGTTGGATCAAAACTTTAAAAAGCTCATGGCGAATCGAATTGATTTTTTCGTAGAGGTCGCGGCTGTCGGGCATAGCACGGCCAAGTCCCTGGGAATTTCAAACCAGATTGAAATTATTCCCAATGCACATTATTGTCGTGGCGGAAATTTTTTGGCCTTCGCGAAAAAACCCGGCCTTGAGGAACTCAGCTCCCGATTTGGAAAAACCCTGCGCCTCTTTAAGACCACTGCGGCTTATCGGGAAATCATTAAAAAATATGGCATCGATAACCAATGGTAACAGCCGGTTCATCCGGGATGACTATCCGTGCGCTTCCCTGTCTCGGCGCTGACAAAACAAAACGGATCTTTATCCTTGAAAACATCCAGGCCATGGCTGTGGATGATCGCCAGACATCCCCGGCAGACAGGATTCAGGTGGCAGTTCCGACAGGCTTCGCTCCCATTCCGGTATTTTTGGGCAAGCTCGGAATGATAAATATCAAAAAGAGACTTGTGGCGGATGTCGCCGATTGGTGAAGGAAACTTCCTGCAGGCATGAACTTCGCCGTCCGGGAGCAAGGAAACAAAATTGAACGCCGCTCCACAACCGTAGCCGGTGCAGCCGCCAAAAAACGCATTGTTTTTTTCTTTGCGGATAATATTGAAGAGGTTGTCTTTAAAACCCAGTATCGGGTTATGCGCTGCTGCTGTTTCGTATTCATATAAAAAGGAGACAAATTTTTCTTTTTCCGGCATCAGAAGATGTTTGCCCTCCCCGATGGCGGAAAGACGGTTGAAGGTAAAAAAATCCGCACGCTCCCGGAGCAATTCTCCAAGGGGAAGAACCTGATTCAGATTGTCGCGGGTCAGGGTAAGCATGACCATGCTGTAAATACCCATCTTCCTGAGTTGGTCCAGAAAAACAAGCGAACGGCGGAAATGGCCAGCGCCGCGAATATAATCATTGTGTTCTTCCAGGCCTTCCAGGCTGATCTGGAAAAAAAGAGGTTTTGTTGTTCTACATAGCCTTTCCATCTGAGCTTCGGCAGTGGGGTTGCCCAATATGGCCACCCCCAAACCTCTATCTGACGTATCATGATATAGTTGTAAAAAATGTGGATATAGCAGCGGATTTCCACCGGTAAAGGTCACCTGGCCCCTTACATTCATCCGGGTGCAAAACCCGTTAAAATCATCCAGGATGGATAGAGCCGTATCATAGGCCATGGGTTCCCGGTCACTTCGATCATAACAGTGCTTGCAATGAAGATCGCAGTCCTGGGTGATATGCCATTGGAGAGTAAAGATATCTGCGGATTCAAATGGCTCCAGGATTTTGAGGGATTGCGGCGGAAGGGAAACAGCCCTACGGATTCGGGAGGGGGGCGATAAAAGGAGGCCCTGTGCAACCGCCCTTCGCAAAACGGCCAGGATTGCACCGACAGTGGTTTGTCCGATTGCCGCTGCTTCCCGCGGATCCATCTCTTCGACGGCAATCTTCAAAGCGAGAAGATCGATATCCAGGGCTTCCCGGATATGGAATTCATTTGTTCGGGGATGACGCCAGATGATGACATGCACCGGAGAGGCTTCCGGCTGAGGGCAGTCTGGCCCGCTAACAGGATTTTTCAGCAGAGCGGCAATATGTTTCCAGGATACCGGAACCAGGGAAAGACTAGGATTGATCGAAATTTTTTCAGGTGATTCCGTCGAATGTGCATCCTCTGACTTTACCTGGTGGGATATCCATTCCAAACGGGCAAGATCGTCAATATAATCCGGAAGATGATGAGCTGTCTTCTGGGAAGCCAGCGCATCAGCGAATGTCTGCGGTGTGATGTCATTTCCCAATGCCGCCAGCACCCTGTCCCAGGATTCTTTACCAAGGATGCGGCGGCAGGTGAAAAAGACAGATTGATATCGTTCACTGCAAATTCGGGGCAAAATGTCTCAAGTCGAAATGGAAAGGTGGATCAGCCTTCATCAGGCCTGAAACCATACACGCAGACTGCGTGCGGACCACCTAGTTTCAGCCGCTTTTGGCGGGTTTTTCTTGTTTCACGTCCTCGTCGGTGCCACCGGCACCGGAAGAGCCGCCGCCTCAACCGCTTTGGGAGCTACCTGCTCCGTTTTTGTGGCCGCCTCAGGCGCTATTACCGGATGAGCAGCCATCCAGCGCAAAAGCAGATCCGGTGATCAGGCCGGCAACGCAAAAACCTGCAAGGATCTTTTTCAAGTCTTTACCATCCATAACGGTCTCCTATCAGGTTAAGGTGAGATGCTGCCTCCCCCCTGGGCCGGGGTCGGGGTATGAAACCAAAACAACACGCTCCTCGGATGCATTGATTTTTTCTATTGCTTTGTCTTTTGCGATTGAAAAAAGACATATCAGACCGGCTCATAACGGTCAATCCCGTTTTTTTAGATGAAAGGGTCTCGGTCAAACCCTGTCTCGACACAACCGCTCGGATTTCAGGCCGAAGCTGCCTGGGCCGATCCCAAGGTCTTCTGGAGGGCCGAGACCACAGGGTAGGCCTGCCTGAATGTGCTGGCTCAAACCGGTCAACCCGATTCCCCGCTATATTGGGAAACGTCCTAACGGCCATGCCGTCTGCCAAACCGTCGACGATTACCTGATCGGCCTTTTCGGGACCAACCCGGCCGGTTCCGAAAAACCGCCGGCAAAACCCCATTATGTCCTTTTTTGTTTCATACTATTTTGATATGAATAATCCGCTCCCCTGCAATGAGGATGCAACAGAATATCGAACAAAGGAGTCGCATTTCCATGTTGGTAACGAAAAAGACCCAGTATACCCTTCGAGCCTTGCTGGAATTGGCAAAACAGTACGGCAACGGTCCGATCAAAATTGCCGCTATCGCCGAAGCCCAATCCATACCCATGCGCTTTTTGGAGGTGATCCTGAATCAGTTGAAACCCACCGGCTGGCTGGTATCCAAACGGGGGCATTACGGCGGCTACCAACTCTCCCGGCCACCGCAGCGCATCAACGTGGGGGATGTCATTCGGTTTCTGTCCCGCAACCACGGTTCGGAGTATTGCACCCTGAATGTCCGGCGCTTTGATTGCGGCCTGAATGGCGCATGCGCGTTTCTGCCCATGTGGCAAAAAGTCCAGGAATCCATGTTCGATGTGTTCGACCGCACGACGCTGGAGAACCTCATGGAAAATGAAAAAGTCGCCATGGAAGCGGAGGTGTCCGAAAAGGCCCTTAAACTATTAGGGTAACGTCATATCACCTGCTCGATCAAAATCGTTCAATCAGCTTGTCAATAATAAAGGAGCTTTCCCGCATGGCCTGTTCGCCAAACGGTCCGAACCATTCGGCAATTTTGTGGAACTGGCTTTTGAAGGCTTCCTTGTCCCCGTTTTCCAGCATTGCAAGATTGTTGGCCATGCTGTTGATATAGTCCTTGAGCAATGCCCGCCGCTCGGGTGTGGCAAAGATGATTTCCGCATACAGGGAGGCATCCTGAGCAAACAGCCGCCCGACCATACCCAATTCAAGGCGGTAAATGGGGCTTGAGAATTCAAGAGTCCGTGCCAGCGGAACCTTTCTGGCCGCCAGAAACTGTCCAAAGGCAAAGGTGGCGAAATGGCGGAGGGACTGGACAAACTCCATGATTTCATCATGTTCGTCAGCATCGGACATGACCATAACAGCGCCCCACAGGGAAAACTGATCGATCACCCACTGGCAGGCAGCATCATCCCGGCCCGGAGTCGCCACGACAATCTGCTTGTCCAGGGTCGATGTGGTGGGTCCGAACAAGGGATGCAATCCCAGGACCGGTCCGGGATGGGCATTCATCATGGCATCCAGGGGGACCCTCTTGATGCTGGTGACATCGGTGAGGACGGTTTCCGGCCGCAAATACGGGGCTATCTTCGCAATAACCTCCGCTGTCCGGTTAATGGAGACGGATATGATGCACAGGTCAATACCCGCGCACAACGCTTCAATCTTCGGCCAGTCCCTGCTCCCCATGGAGCGGACCTCATATCCCGCGCTCTCGAAACAGTTGACAAAATACCGGCCCATTTCACCGGTTCCACCGACAATCAGAACCTTGGCACCGGGTTTCACGGCCTTTCTGGCCATCTGTCCGGTCTGTTCCATGCGGGAACGGCGCATGATAATCCGGTACAGCTCTTCAATATAGTCCGGGCATAAACCGGCGGCCCTGGCCTGCTGGCGCCGTGCCGATATGAGGTCTTCCTCTCTGGCCGGATGATAGACCTGCAGGTTATGAGCCTTTTTCAATTCAACCACGTGCTCCACCTGCTGCTTACGCCGGGAGAGCAGATCCACCACCTGCCGGTCTATTGCATCGATCTTGTCACGCAAGGCCGACAACTCTGTCTGCCACGGCAATGAAACATCACTCATTTTTCAACCCAATCCATTAAAAACACAGAATACATGTTTATGTTGTGCGTTTTCCAACAAATCGGCATCATATTCGTAAAGCCGCTTTTTATCAATACAGGTCATCTCAAAAAATTTGAAATTTCTTGCCGTTGTCATTGTTTTAGTAGTATGTTCGTGACCATCGATGATCAAAACACCCTAGGGGAGGACTCACCCATGTCAATTCTCTACTCACAAGCCAGCCTCGGCCCGCTGACATTGAAAAACCGTCTGGTCATGGCGCCGATGACGCGCAGCCGGGCTACCGGCAATATTCCCAACACGCTGATGGCGGAGTACTACGCGCAACGCAGTTCAGCGGGGCTCATTATTGCGGAGGGCACCTCGCCCTCACCGAATGGCTTGGGTTATCCGCGAATACCGGGGATATTCACCCCGAACCAGGTCGAGGGGTGGAAACGCATTACCGATGCGGTGCATGCCGAAGGCGCCAAGATGTTCGTCCAGCTCATGCATTGCGGACGAATTGGCCATCCGCTGAACCTCCCTGCGGGAGCACGCGTGCTGGCGCCTTCAGCCGTGGCCGCCAGCGGCGAGATGTACACGGATACCGAGGGCATGAAACCGCTTCCCGTACCCCAGGCGATGACCGGGGACGATATCAAGACCACCATCGCGGAGTTTGTTCAGGCCGCTAAAAATGCCGTAAAAGCCGGATTTGACGGCATTGAGTTGCACAGTGCGAATGGGTACCTGCTGGAACAGTTCATCCGCCCGAATACAAATCGGCGGACAGATGACTATGGCGGTCCGATGGAGAACCGCGCGCGTTTCGTGCTGGAAGTAGTCGAGGCCGTGATTCGTGCCATCGGCAAGGACCTGGTGGGCATCCGGCTTTCGCCATACGGTGTGTTCAATGACATGCCGCTGTATGACACGATGGAGACGGATTACACCTATCTGGCGCAGCAACTCAACGCTCGCGGGTTGCTTTACATCCACCTCGTGGATCACTCGCCCATGGGCGCACCGCCGGTGCCTGATTCCATCAAGACGATATTCCGCAGGCTATTCAAGCGTGCGCTGATTCTATCCGGCGGTTACGACGCCGACCGCGCCGAAAGCGACCTGGTCGAAGGCAAATGCGATCTCATTGCCGTGGGGCGGCCTTTCATTGCGAACCCCGATTTATTGAAGCGCTGGCGAAGCGGCACGGCAGTAAATGTGCCGGATATGGCGACGTTCTACACACCAGGCCCCAAGGGTTATACCGACTACCCGCTGCTGAAAAAATAAATTCTCCCTTTTCGTGGCATGACGAGCCGTTGAAGAAGGGGATGTCGGAATTGAGGAGCGATTTTGGTCCGGGCTATCGCATTAGTACGATCTTCAATTTCGGACATCAAACCATCATGTTGCAAATCGCCCTTCTTAATATTTTTCTCTTAAGCAACGGGTGTAAGATACCCAGGTCTCTTCTATCAGCCAGCGGGTAAAAAATGATTGACACCACAGTTGGAATTATATATGGCAACTAGTAGAGTGGCCACAACAGCCATAATACCAAAAATCGCCGAAAGATATTCGAAATGGGAACTTATCGAAGTTTAACTTAAGTTTCTGTGATCTATCGCATACTGCTTTGTCTGCAGTTTTTTTGGTTTTTACTTATTAGACACGATCTGCGAAATCGACCCAATCTATTATTTCTATTTAATATTTGATTACATCCGGATGGATTGCATCTTGTTTTGATTTTTTCTTTCGCTGGAAACGACGAATTGCGAAATTGACGAAAAAGAAAGAATCGTCAGACAATCGGTTTCAGGATTGGACATACATCATTCACGATTCCGAATAGACATCCATAATTTGCAAAATGGTGTAACGTACCGAAAAGAAGCCTATTCATTAAATAGTCTCGTTGGAACGCGAATGTAAACCGTTGGAGTCCTTTCCCACTTCGCTGTTTTCGATTTTGACTCCAAAACGCGATCTTGAACGAAAAACATTTTCTCATATGAATTCTAATATATAAGGAGCAAAATGAAACCTCAAGGAATAATACTATCGATTGTATCTTTTTTCCTTGTGGCCTCGACGCCGGTAAATGCCAATGAATACACTGTGACGCCACGGGTTTGGTTCTCTTCGTACACCATCAGCGAACAAGAAAACGATTCGGCCGCAGTATGCAACGATTTACAGATGCTGTTGTATGGCATGACGGTTGCCATGAAACCAGATATATTTCGCAGTACAGATGTTTTGCTTTCACTGTATGGGGGCAGCGGCGATGCTCAGGCTCTTGAAGCGGACCCACCATGGTCAACAGAACAGCGACAAGACCTTGATCGTGTGGATATCGAGTTGTTTGTTCGTCACCATATCGGGAGTGAAAAAATATGGTATTTTGGATGGGGGGGCAGATATATCATGGTTGATTCTACCAGAGATACTTCCATGGGGGATGAGGAATATTACTCCGACGAAGCTGCGGAACCCTATCTGTGGAAATCAGAACAGCGGATATTGCTTGGGGAGGTCGGAATCGGATTTTCCAAAGCGATTAGCGATAATGCAGAACATATTTTGTTTGGAAACTGTTTGGCGGGGTTCGGACGGGAAGAATCGAAATTCAAAAATCCCCACTCTAGTTACTCCGGTAGTACCAGTGATACGGAAACTATCTTTTCCGCGGATATCAATATCGGGTATATGTATCAATTCAGCAAACAGTTCTCGGGAAATATCCGTTGGCGCAATTTCATTATCAAATCTGATATCAGAGAAGTAGATATTTGGGGACCCGAAATCGGAATCGCCATACATTTTTAATAACATACGCCATTATTAAGCAGTAATGAGTGATGAACTCCCGCAATGTCCACACCTGTAACATACAAACGATTTATCTCAAACAGTGGGCTGCTGGTGGTTTCATTCTTGTTGATCATTGGGTGTAATAAATGGTCAACTGATTTCAATCAGGAAGGAAAAATCAAGAATATCGCCCTGGTAATTGGAAATGGTGGATATCTGCACACCCCCCCCCTGGGAAACCCCAAAAACGATGCGCAAGATATAGGAGAAGCTTTGCGGATAGTAGAATTTGATGTCATCGAAGGTTTCGACCTGGATTCGGAACATATGAAAGAGAAATTAAGCAAGTTCTATTCAAGCCTGGAGGGAGCGGAGGTAGGGCTGTTTTTCTATGCTGGCCATGGCCTACAGGTTTCGGGGAGAAACTTTCTAATTCCAGTCGATGCAAAATTTGATGACGATTTGGTTGGACTCTCGGGCACACTCGAAGAGCAGGCCATTGAATTAAACGAAATCGTAAGAGTTTTGGGAGAAAAGGCTAAAACCAGCATCGTTTTTTTGGATGCATGCCGTGACAACCCGTTAACAGCTGAATTGGGAAAAAACGCGGAAAGTCGTGGGGTAATAACTGTTCCTAGAATGAACAGGCGTGGGAGATCAATAGCCTCAGCAGAAATACGGCGTGGCTTGGCAGAGTTGGAAGCGGGCTCAAGCATGAATATGTTTATCGCCTACGCGACTCAACCGGGAAACATCGCCTTGGACGGTATCGGTCGTAATAGCCCGTTTTCGGATGCTTTGAAACGTTTTCTCGTTGTTCCAGGCCTTGAGCTGCGGCAGGTTTTGACGCAAGTTCGCAAAGAAGTAATTGCCAAAACTCAAAACAAGCAGGTCCCTTGGGATCATGCCTCGTTAACCGAACGTTTTTACTTTATCAAACAAATGGAGGCACCACCTCCATGATAGGTATTATCTTACCAAAATGGGCGATGGCACTAACAACACTCCGGACGATGAATCGCAAACCTGGAGAAATCCGGATGTGTTACAGGGCGGCCAGGCTGAAGCGGTGTACAGATGATGTTGGATTTGCGGTAATTTGGCGGTCGGCGATGAATTCCGTGACGTTATCGGCGACATCTTCCAGGCTATCCGGCGAAATATGGATTTCCAATTGCCTTCCGCTCTGGCTTTTTAGGTGCAATACCCCTTCCGCTTCAGTATAACCGCTGTTTCTCCCAACTCAGGTCTATTTTCAGGTAACTTTATGGAACGTCTGATCGCTACAACTTTTTATCCTTTCTTCGGCCCCTGTTTCAGGAAGTAAACGAAATACCCTGCAAAAACCAGATCGCCGGTGGCGCCGCCCACCACCAGGATGGTGGCGCGGTCGCAGCCGAAGAAATAGATGTAGTACCAGACCAGGGCCACGAGGGTTTTGGTGATGATACCCAGAATAAGGATGCCCGGGTTCTTGTCGATGTCGCTGGCCACGATCAGGTAGCCGATGCCGAAAATCATCACCGCTCCCCAGAACATGGAATTCAGGAACAGGGTATGAAAATCCGATGTGTGGATGCCGTAGAAGAGGCGGAGGCTCAGGTCGGACAGGAAGATGCCGGGGATGGCGCCGGAAAAATTCCACAGGGCGGCGATGAGGAAGAATTTTTTCCAGGTGTCCGGGTCCCAGGCGGTGGGGTTGAGTTTTCCCTGGATGGTCTCCAGTTTGGCTTTCAGATCGGTGGCGTTCATGGCGGCGGCTCTTTCCCTGTTGATGGTCGCGGGTCATTCCATTTCGTGATGAAAATCTCTTTTCTTCATAGCCTACAATTCTTTCCTTTGTCAAATATTGTTGACGATGTCACAATTTTTCATATGGTTATGCGCCTGATTCCGTCGTCTGAATTCTCCAGGAAACGGTTTTTGCTTTTCTCCCTGAACTCTGTGCTTCTGGAACGACGGAGTGTTGACTGTCACATTGTTTTTTTATCATACAAGTTTAATTTTTGATAAAACCGTACAAAACCCTTTTGAAGAAGGCAAGTTTTTACCAGCCGAGGACGCTATAAAGGATTCACCACGGCCCGGGCGATGCCGGCCCAGGGAAAGATCCGCTGACCGCTGCGCGCGCCGGTGAAATAGCGTCTCCCCAGCGCCGGCATGGCGTCGTGGGTCACCCGGCCAAACCCCCGCCGGGTCAGAAAATCCGCCACCTCCGCCTCGTCGATGCCGAAGGTCGCCGGCTCGCCCCTTTTCCGGATGGCCTTGACGAAACGCCGGGTTTCCTCGGTTTCCGCTTGGCGGCCGTCGATGACGGACCGGTGCAGGTAGCTCATGATCAGGGAGCTGCCCGGAGCGGAATGCCCGGCCATGAACGCCAGGGTCTCGTCCACGGCCGCGGCGGTCAGGTAAGTCACCACGCCTTCCCAGATGAACAGGGTCTTCTTGTCATTGCCATACCCGGCGGCATACAGCTTCCGGCCCGGTTTCTCCTGGTCGAAATCCACGGCCACATAGGTTACATGATCCGGCAGGGACCCCATGGCTTTGCGAACCCGGTTCTGTTTCTCCTGCTGGGTGGCAGGATGGTCCACTTCGAATACCCGGACGCCGGCCGCAAGGGCTGGAAAACGGTAAGCCCGGGAGTCCAGGCCGGCTCCCAGGATCACCAATTGCTCCAGTCCCTCGTCCAGGCAAACCTGCAACCGGTCGTCAATGTAGCGGGTGCGCGTGAGAACCAGTCCGGGCATTCCCGGTGCCTGACGCTCGGAATATCTATGCCCCAGAGTCCTCAGAAAACCGGTTGCTACAATGGTTTGAAGCGCCGGGCTGACCAGTCTGCATGCCAGGTAGTCGTTGCAGACGCGTTCATCCGCCGGCCGCATGGCCTCGGCTGCTCGCCAGGCCGCCACGATTTCCGCCGTGCGGCTGAATTGTTTTGGTTTCATAATCAATCTCCTCATGCTCCCCGCTTGACAACGCCGCGCCTTTTTGCGCAAATGCCCATATGATCCGGTTCCAAAAACATCCGGTTTCGACCCAAAAGGAGGAGTTGTGATCCATCTTCGCAGACATAAGGGCGGCATCCTTGCAGCAGCGGCGCTGATTCTGGTCGTCTGGGGCTGCTATCCCAAGGCCGTGGGTCCCGCTGGTCCCGGCGGACAGCGGTTGACCTGGCCCGAAATGGACCTGGCCCAGCGCAAAGAGCACATGAAAACGGAAATCCTGCCCCGGGCCGCCGCGCTTTTCAAATCCTGGCGGCCCGAACGCTTTGGCGAAACCGACTGCCGCCTGTGCCATGGCCGGGGAGTATTCACCGCCAATTTCAAGATGCCCACCGCCGAACTTCCCCGACTCAGCGGCGAACTGCTCCTGGGACCCGAATTCGCCAAGCATCCGGAAACGACCCGGCTGAAGCTGGACCGACTGGTTCCCATGATGTCCGAGGCCCTGGGTCTGCGGTCCTTCAGCATCGTCACCCACAGCGGTTTCGGCTGCTACTCCTGCCACCTGGGCCCCGAAGGCCCCCTGTTCGGCAACTGATCTGGCAATCCCGCCGTCCCAGCCCCTCCAGCCCCCTCACCGCCCCTGCCGGTACCTGGGACCAAGGGGCTGCCGTCTGCCCCGGCTGCGGCGTCCCTGGATCTGCACCTGGTATCTCTGCCCCACCCAGACGGCCGCCCTGGACCACATGCCCCTGCGCCTCCGGAACGATCACGCAGCAACCGTCCGGAAAATCAAGACGGCGCGAAATCAGCTGGCTTCTTTCCCGGACGGGATCAGGATTCATCCCGGTGAACGGTCTCCGGAGAAAACGCCGGCAAACACACGGCCACATATTCGGCGCCCGCGGAACCCGGCGTGCTGTATTGCACCCATTCGCCCGCGGGAACCATGACCGCTTCCCCCTGATGAACATCCACCGTCTTTTCCCGGGAGGTCACCCGCAGCATTCCCTTGAGAACAAGCGTGTATTCGTTGAATTCCGGACATTGCCCAGGCTCGATCCATCCGGCAGGGCTTTGCATCCGGGCGACGCTCAGTTCCGACGAGCCGGTGGCAACGCGTCCGAAAAATTCCTCGATCGCCTTGGGTTTGTTGCCGGCCGATGATATGAGGACGGGCTTGCGGACGACCCTCATGCGGACCTCCCGTCGTCGCAAGGTTCGTCGATATCGGTGCTGCGCTGATGCTCGGCCCACTCGGGGGCCTTGGTGCAGGCGTCCAGGCCGCCTGTTTCCGCCGGGCGCCCCTCCCAGACCGTGACACCCTGAGCCCGCATCCGCTCCACGCTGTTGCGGCCGTTTTCCGCATCCACCGGCCGGGTCGCTTCGGCGATGAGCACCACATCGATCCCCAGCTTGCGGGCATCCATGACCGTGGCCAGGACGCAGACATCCAGGGCCAGCCCGGCCACGAACAAGCGACGGACGCCCTTGCGCTTCAGGTGTTCCCCGAACCCGGTCTGGTCAAAGGCCGAATTCTGATCCTGATCGAAGCGCACGCCCTTGGTGACGACGGTGACGTCCGGCGGCAGTTCCAGCAGGGGGTGGAACCCGGCGCCGGTGCTGTCCTGAAGGCAGTGGGGCGGCCACGCCCCCCCTTCCGTGGTAAAGCTGAGGTGGTTGCGGGGATGCCAATCGCGGGAGGCGAACACCGGAACGCCGGCTTCCCCGGCCTTGCGGAGCCAGGTATTGATCACCGGCACCACCCGGTCGCCTTCTGTAATGGGCAACGCCCCGCCCGGACAGAAATCCTGCTGCACATCGACGATCAGCAACGCATCTCCTGAAGTAAAACCCATGGTTTCCATGATCGAACCCTCCTTCGGCATACGGTTTTCGGACAGCCTGAGCGGCTGTTCCTCCGGCTGATGGAACCTGTTCCATACTAGTCATCGGCGGCCGGATGTCAAATCCGGCCTATTCGTAGATTTTTTCCCCCGGCGCCTCCGCCTCCGCCGCGTCGTTCTCCAGATCCCGGGTGACGCCGGCCTTTTTGGCCAGCAGGTATTCCCGGTACCACTCGTGGGCGATGATCAGGGACATGACTTCGTTGGAGCCGGTCCAGATGGACGCCAACCGCAGGTCCCGGACGATGCGCTCCACCGGGAACACGTTGGTGTAGCCGATGCCGCCCATGACCTGCATGGCGTTATTGGCTGCCTTCTGGCAGGCCTCGGTGACAAATTTCTTGGCCTCCGAGATCATGCGCCGGACCCGGTCCGGATCAATGCCGGCCTCCACGGCCCGGCAGGTGGTGTAGATCATGGAGCGGCAGGCGTCCAGGAGCATGGCCGCCTCGGAAATCTGAAAGCTGACCCCCTGGAAGCGGTTGATGGTCTGGCCGAAGGCCTTGCGCCGGGTGGTGTAGCCCGTGGCGACCTCCAGGGCCGGTCGGGCCGCGCCGATGGTCATGGCCGCTGTGCCCAGGCGTTCCGGAATCATCATGGTGTTGAAGACCGCGTAGGCGCCGTTGACCCGTCCCAGGACGTTTTCCCGGGGCACCCGGACATCCTTGAACACCAGCCGGCCCGCGCCGCCGCCCCGGCAGCCCATCAGGCCGTAGAGGTATTCCACGGACACCCCCGGCCCCCGGTCCACCAGAAAACAGGTCAGGGACTCCTGGGGCTTGGCCTCGGGAGCGGTCTTGGCATAGACCAGAAAATAATCCGCCCCTTCGGCGCCCACGATGAAGCGTTTCTGGCCGTTGAGCAGGAAATAATCGCCCTGGTCCTCGGCCGTGCTGGTGGCGCCGAAAAAATCCGACCCGCCCCGGGGTTCGGTGAGGCATTCGGCGGCAAAAATCTCCCCTTTCAGCAGAGGCTTGACGTATTTTTCCTTCTGGGCGTCGGTGCCGTGGAGAATCACGGCGTCGCAGACCAGTTCAGCCCCCACGCCGAACACGCAGGCGAAAATATATCCCAGGGTACCGATCTCCTCCATGACCGTGGCGGTGGCCACCCAGTCCAGACCCCGGCCGCCCCATTCCCGGGGATACCGGCACCCCAGCAGGTTCCGCTTGCCGGCTTCCTGCAGAAATTCCTTGGGAAACTTGATCTTGTCGGCATCCATGTCCAGGATCATCCGCCGGGGAACCCATTTGACCAGTTCCCGGGCCTCGTCGCGGATTTTCCGTTGTTCTTCGTTCAACAAATAATCAAACATCTGGGTTACCTCCTGAGAATCGAATGGATGATTGCCGGACGAAAACCGGTCAGCCCTTCGACAGGGCCGCCTCGATTTCCCCGGCGATCCGGATGGCCGCCAGGGCCGGGTCCGCCGCGTCCCGGATGGGGCGGCCGATCACCAGGTAATCCGCTCCGTTCCGGACCGCTTCGGCGGGGGTCATGACCCGCTCCTGGTCGTCACCGCCGGGCCGGTCGCCGGCCGGCCGGATACCGGGGGTCACGATGATGAAATCCGGCCCCAGTTCCTTCCGGATCATGGCCGCCTCCATGCCCGAGCAGACCACGCCGGCGCAACCCGCGTCCCGGGCAGTTCGGGCCCGCTGGAGGACCAGGGCCCGCAGATCATGGCAATACCGGTCCTGAAATCCGGCCTGCCGGATATCCCCGGCCCCGACGCTGGTCAGCAAGGTAACGGCCAGCACTCCCGTCTGCCCGGCGCTGCCCGCAACCGCGGCCTCCAGCATCTTCGGCGATTCCCCGCAGTGCACGGTGACATAGGAAACACCCAGATCGGCCGCCGCCCGCATGGCCCGGCCCACCGTGGCCGGAATGTCGTGCAGTTTCAGGTCCAGAAATACAGCCGTTTCCTTTCCCCGCCCTTTCCGGATTTCCCGGACGGCCGCCGGCCCCGAACGGATGAACAGCTCGAGTCCGACCTTGAACATGCCCACATGGCCGGCCAGCCATTCCACCAGGGGCAGGGCCGCGTCCAGGGCCGGCACATCCAGGGGAAAGACCAGATAATCTTTCGGTTTTTTCACAGCGACCTCCTTTTGTCCTGACTGTCTTCATACTCCAACAGCACCTGCCGGATAAAGTTTTTTTTCCGCCACCGGAAACATAATTTTAGTGATGCAGCTAAGCGCCATGTATGTTATATAAAAATTTTGACAATGAGCGGCAACGCAACCCAAGGAAGCAACCATGCCAAAATCCGATGACCATTTGAGTTTTATTCAATGGAAAGATTTGAAAAATATACAAGATCAGACCGTATACTCCTTTGGTCTGATCGTCCAGAAAATGCGCACCGAAGTTACCCGGCTGATCAACGCCATCGGCTCCCAGGCCGCCTACACTCCCTTGCGGCAGTCCAATTTCGTTTCCCTGGTCATGCTCTTCCGCATCCGGGAAAGCATGCTGTCCATCGAATTGCTGATCTCCAAGGGGCTTGCCCATGACGCCGCGGCCCTGCTCTTGTCGCTCATTGAATTAAGGCTGGAGATTCAATATGTTGTACTTAGTTCCAGCCATGCCGATGAATGGATCGCCCGGAAAAAACAGCAGGCCGAACCATGGCCGGTGGAAACCTTGTTCCAGGAGCTTTTCCCGGATGAGGAGACCCGGCAGGCGGAAAAGGCCAATTACCAGCACTTCGTCCAGATGCACCACGCCGATCCCATGGGCCGGCAGCCCGATTTCCCCATCAAGGAAGACGCCATCGTTTCCGCCTCCCGAGACGAACTGGCTGTTTGCCTGTTCTGCGCCGGAAGCGAATGCTACCGGATTCTGAAAGCCGCGGCCACGGACTTCGCCGATGCCGGTTTCCATATCGAAAACAGCCTGGCCGCCGTGGAGGAACTGCACGAACTGAATAAAAAGCTGCAGTCCATTCAGAAAAAGAAACCGGCCCCCGCCGCCCGGAAATATTACCCCGGAGCCTAACGAACGGATGACACCATGCGCGGTCTACCCAAACACCATGTGACCACCGGCAGCTTTTATGTGGGCGAATCAAAAGCCTTGATTATTGAGGCTTATCTTGGAACCTGCGTGGGGCTGGCCATTCACGATAAGACCTCGGGTGTCGGAGGCCTGCTGCACCTGCTGCTGCCCGAACCGGTTTCAACGGAATCCGGATCCAATCCGGACAAGTATGCCCGGACCGGTGTGCCGCGGTTTCTTGAAGCCCTGAAGGCGGCCGGCGCGGTTCCTCACCGCATGCAGGCCTGGATCGCCGGTGGCGCGCTGGTGGGCCCCCTCACCCGCCAGGACATGGCCCTGGACATCGGCGGCCGCACGGCGGAAATCGCCCTCCGCCATCTGAAACAGGAAGGCATCCGGATCGAACAGGCCGAAACCGGTGGGTTTTTCACCTGCTCCCTGGAACTCAATCTGACCACCTGGGAAACCCGGATTCAACCCGCCGGCTTCGACAAGCTGGATCCCGCTGCCGAAACCGCTCCACCCAGCCCCGAGGACATCGACCGGGCCATCAGCCGGCTTCAGCCCATTCCCCAGGTGGCCCTGAAAATCATGCGGCTCATCGGCGAGGATCGCCATGATTTCAAGACCATGGCCAGCGAGGTGCGCAAGGACCAGGTCCTCACCGCCCAAACCCTGCGATTATGCAATTCAGCACTCTTCGCCGGCCGGCCGCGCATCGATTCCATTGAAGACGCCCTCATCATTCTGGGCCAGGACGCCCTGGTCAAATCGATTTTGCAAGTATCCATCAACCGTTATTTCGATCAATCCGCCAACGGCTACGCCCTGTGCAAGGGGGGACTGTTCCATCACAGCATCGGCACGGCCAGAATAGCGGAAAAACTGGCCCAGTTGACGGAAGCGGCGCTCCCGTCCGTGGCCTACACCGCCGGCCTGCTCCACGATATCGGCATGGTGGTTCTGGACCAATATGTGGCCGGCTCCTTTCCGTATTTCTACCGGGGGATGCAGCTGGACGGCCGCAGCATCCTGACCATCGAGCGGGAGCTGTTCGGCATTGACCATCCCGAAATCGGCAAGCGCCTGGCCGCCAGATGGTCCTTTCCGGCCTCGCTGACGGAGGCCGTGGCCCTGCACCATGAGCCGGAGAAGGCGGTCATTGCGCCCGAACTGACCCATATCGTCTATCTTGCGGAACTGCTCATGTCCCGATTTCATACCGGTTTGGAGCTGGAACGCAGCGACACCGACCATTTCGACCGGCGGCTCGCCGCCATTGGATTGTCCCGGAACCATTTCATCCAGATCGTCGACCGCATCCCGGCGGAAGTGTTCGGCGAGCTGCTTGCCAAAACCATGGAACAGCCCACGGAAAACAGCCCATGAAACCGACCGATATCCAACGGAAACAGCTCCAGTCCCTGCCCGGCGTCGATCGCATCCTCCTCCTCGCCCGGGAAATGCCGGGAATGGACGCAGTCCCCAAATCCGTGCTGGTCGGCTCCATCCGCAAGGTGATCGACGGTCTGCGCCAAGCGGTTCTGCGGGAAACCGGCCAGGTTCCGGATGAAGGGGCCATTCTGGCCGCGGTCGGTCGCCAGGTGGAACGGGAAATGACCCCGAACCTGAAACCGGTCGTCAACGCCACCGGGGTGGTGGTGCACACCAACCTGGGCCGTTCGCTGCTGGCCGCGGAAGCGGTTGCGGCCATCACCCGTATCGCGGCCACCTATTCCAATCTGGAATTCGATCTGACCTCCGGCAGGCGCGGTCTGCGGTACAGTCTCGTGGAAGACCTGATCCGGGAAATCAGCGGTGCGGAAGCCGCCATGGCGGTGAACAACAACGCCGGAGCGGTCCTGCTCTGTCTGGACACGCTGGCCAGGGGCAAGGCCGTGGTGGTTTCCCGGGGGGAACTGGTGGAGATCGGCGGTTCCTTCCGGATTCCCGATGTCATGGCCAGGAGCGGAGCTGTCTTGAAAGAAGTCGGCACCACCAACCGGACCCACCCGCGGGATTATGAGCAGGCCATTTCTTCGGAAACCGCCCTGCTGCTGAAGGTACATACCAGCAACTTCAGTGTCGTTGGCTTCACCGCGTCCGTATCCCTCCCGGATCTCGTGCAGCTGGCAGGGCGCTACGGGCTGCCGGTCATGGAGGATCTGGGCAGCGGCACGTTCATGGACTTTTCCGCTTTCGGGCTGATGAAAGAGCCCACGGTCCAGGAATCGGTGGCCGCCGGGGCCGACGTGGTCACCTTCAGCGGCGATAAACTCCTCGGCGGTCCCCAGGCCGGCATCATCGTCGGCCGGAAATCCATCCTCGACGAGATCAAGAAAAACCCCCTGACCCGGGCCCTGCGCATCGACAAGCTGACCCTGGCGGCTTTGGAAGCCACCTTGCGCCTGTACCGCGACCCGGCCACGATGGTGGAAAAAATCCCCACCCTGCGGATGCTGCTTACCCCCCTTGCGGTCATCGAAAAACGCGCCGACATCCTGATCCGGTTGCTGGAAGCCATCGCCGATGACCGGATTGCCGTGTGCCGGAAATACCTGTCTTCCAAAACCGGCGGCGGCGCCCTGCCCCTGATGGAGCTGCCCAGTTGCTGCGTCGGCCTGACCGTGGGAACGATGACCGCCGCCGCCATCGAAAAACGCCTGCGGTCGGCGGCGGTCCCCGTCATCGGCCGCATCGAGGACGACCTGTTCCTCATGGACGCCCGCACCATCCAGGACGGCGAGCTGGAAATCATCCGGGACGCGGTTGTGGAACTGATCCAAACCCGATGAATTGATATTTGAGATTTGAGATTTCAAATTTCAAATTTCAGATCTCAAATTTCAAATCTCAAATCCCATATCCCCCATTCTTTACTTGCGGTTCACGTAGGGATGATGATAATACCCCTTGCATCAACGCCGCATAGGCGCCAAACAGGAGATAACCATGCCGATTTACGAATATTGTTGTGAAAAATGCGGGAAAGAGTTCGAATACCTGGTGCTGGGGTCCCAACCCCCCGAAGGCTGCCCCGCCTGCAACAGCCCGAAGGTCAAACGCCTGATGTCCGCCTGCGGATTCACCTCCAAAGGCAGCGGCGGAGAAACCGTGCGTTCCTCCGCCTCCGCTTCCTCGTGCAGCGGCTGCAAGGCGTCCAGCTGCTCCTCCTGCGGATCATGAAAACAACCATCCGCATCGGCACCCGCGGCAGCAAACTGGCCCTGTGGCAGGCCGAATGGGTCAGAGCCCGCCTGCTCGCGGCCTGGCCTTCATCCATGGTGGAACTGCTGATCATCAAGACCACGGGAGATAAAATCCTGGACGTGCCCCTGGCCAAGGTGGGGGGCAAGGGGCTGTTCGTGAAGGAAATCGAGGAGGCCCTGCTGGACGGCCGCATCGACCTGGCGGTCCACAGCATGAAAGACATGCCCACCGATCTGCCCGAGGGGCTGATGATCGGGGCCGTTCCCGAACGGGAGAATCCCTTCGACGTCCTCATCACCCCCGACGGCGCCACCCTGGCGCAATTGCCCCACGGGGCCGTGGTGGGCACCAGCAGCCTGCGGCGGGCCGCCCAGTTGAAACACGTCCGGCCGGATGTGCGCATCCAATCCCTGCGAGGCAACCTGGACACCCGCATTCAAAAGCTGCGGACGGAAAACCTGGACGGTATCGTGCTGGCCGCCGCCGGCGTGAAACGGCTGGATTACGGCCGCCATATTTCCGAATATCTGCCTCCGGATGTGATGCTGCCGGCCGTGGGCCAGGGAGCCCTGTGCATTGAAACCAGAAAAGCGGACAGCGACGTGATGGCGGCCATCGCCGGCCTGGACCATCCGGAAACCCGGACGGCGGTCATGGGGGAACGCGCGTTTCTGCGCCGCCTGGAAGGCGGCTGTCAGGTCCCCATCGCCGCCTTCGGCAGGATAGAGGCCGGCCGACTGATCATGACCGGCATGGTGGCGGGCCTGAACGGCGAAAAAATGATCAGGGCCCGGGAGACCGGTCCGGTGGAATCCGCAGAACGGCTGGGACGCGACCTGGCCGAACGATTGCTGGACAAAGGCGCCGGAACGCTCCTGGAAGAACTGAAATCCATGGAAACAGGAAAACCCAATGAACGGTAAAGTCTATCTGATCGGTGCCGGCCCGGGTGATCCGGGCCTCCTGACGATCAAGGGCAGGGAATGCATCGCATGCGCCGATGTCGTCGTTTACGACTATCTCGCCTCTCCCCGGCTGTTGGCCTTTGCCGCGGAGCAGGCCGAACGGATCTACGTGGGCAAAAAAGGCGGGGACCATACCCTTTCCCAGGACGGCATCAACGCCCTGCTGGTGGAAAAAGCCAAGGCCGGAAACACCGTGGCGCGCCTCAAGGGCGGCGATCCCTTTATCTTCGGCCGCGGGGGGGAAGAAGCGGAAGTGCTCATCAAGGCCGGCATCCCCTTTGAAATCGTGCCCGGGGTCACCTCCGCCATCGCCGCTCCGGCCTATGCCGGCATTCCCCTGACCCATCGTAAATTCACTTCCACCCTGGCCTTCATCACCGGTCACGAGGACCCGACGAAAACCGCCACGGATATTGACTGGGAGTCCCTGGCCCGGGGCATCGGCACCCTTGTCTTCCTGATGGGCGTGAAAAACCTGCCCCGGATCGTGGAAAAGCTCCTGGAACACGGGCGGGGTAAAGAGACGCCGGCGGCCCTGGTGAGCTGGGGAACCACCGCCCGTCAGAAAACCGTGGCCGGCACCCTCGGCACCATTGTGGAAAATGTCCAGGCCGCCGGCCTGACCTCACCGGCCGTCATCATTGTCGGCGAGGTGGTGACCCTGCGGGAAACCATGCAATGGTTCGAAAACCGCCCCCTGATGGGCAAACGCATTTTGGTCACCCGGGCCCGCAGCCAGGCCAGCGATCTGGTGACGCGCCTCGGCGAAATGGGCGCGGACTGCATCGAATACCCCACCATCCGGATCGAAGCGGCGGCCGACACCACTGCCCTGGACCGGGCCATCGACGGCCTCGCCGGATACGATTGGCTGGTTTTCACCAGCGTCAACGGTGTCCGTTGCTTTTTTGAACAGCTGTTCCGGAAAGGCCGGGACGCGAGAGCCCTGGGACATCTGCGCACGGCCGTCATCGGTCCGGCCACTGCCCGGCAGCTCCGGGATTTCGGGGTTTGCAGCGATATCACCCCTAAAACCTATCGCGCCGAATCCATTGTGGAGGCCTTTGCCGAAACAGACATGCGATCCAAACGGGTACTGCTGCCCCGGGCCAGAGGGGCCCGGCCGATCCTGCCGGTGGAACTGGAAAACCAGGGGGCCATTGTGGATGAAATCATCACCTACGAAGCCCGGCCCGTAACCGAACAGGCGGAACAACTGCTGGCCAGCCTGCGGGAAAAAGCCGTGGACATGGTCACCTTCACGAGTTCCTCCACCGTCACCCATTTCAGGAACCTGCTGCCCGACGGAGAAGTCCAAGACCTCATGGCCGGAGTCACCGTGGCGAGCATCGGACCCATCACTTCGGATACGGCCCGGGACCTGGGGTTTACCGTCCACGTCACGGCCGATGAATACACCATTCCGGGGCTGTGCGCCGCCATCGTCCGTCATTACGCCGGCAAGGAGGCTGACGAAGCGCCCGCCGCATAGAAACGAACAAGCCGATCCCCGATCACTCCCGGCCGCACCGGTTCCCGCGGACATCCGTCAATCTTTTGACGCTCCCCGGGACAGCCGGAACGGGCCGGACAAGTCCGAAGCTTCAAGGAACCAAGGCCGTCCATGGGCCGGCCGCCATACGACGGTTTGGCACTTTTCTTGCTTTCACCACTCACAGTAACCAGCCCATCGTCACCAAAGCCAAATAACCACCATCCCGCGGCCCACACGCGTTGCGCCGCAAGCCGCGCCCAGGAGGGCTCGCATGTTCGAAAAAAGTTACTACACCCTTCGGGAACTCGCCGACGAATTGAATACCGGCGAATCCACCATTCGCTTCTGGCAGGACCAGTTCAACCCATGGGTCCCCTGCACGGGGAAAGGCCGGGAAAAATGGTATCCCAAAATCGCCATCGACATCTTGCGCTTCATCATGAAAAACGCCGAAGAGGGTCATGGCATGGAGGAGATCGAGAGCCGCTTGATGCACCGGTATCCGCCGGCCGAAGAGAAGCGCGAAGAAACGCCACCTGCTGGTGCCGGTTATTTCGGTGAACGGTTTCCGCTTCCCGCCGGTCTTCGGGAAGTACTGGAAGTCATTGTCCGCGAGCAGAAACGCCTTGGCGACGCCGCTGAAAACGCTGTCCGGCAGATTGAATCCATATCCCGCTCCCTGGAAATCATCGCGGAAACCCTGGCGAACACACCATCCGGAACCGCTGGATCGGCCCCCATCCGGATGACGGAAGCCTTACCGGAAAAGCAACCAGCGGAAGAGCCGGCGGCCGTGGAACCATCACCGCCGGCGATACCCGACGATCTGATGGAACTGCTCAAAGACGCCACCCTGGAAACGGATACAGAACACGAACCTCAAAAGGAAACGCCCATTGAACCCACCGGCCCGGCGGCGGAACCGCCCGCGGACGACCTCGCCTCGCTGCTGGAAACTCCCGGGGCGGACGCAGCCCATGAAACGGACGATCTGGCCGGGCTCATCGAAACCATCGGTCCGGCGGCGGAACCGCAACTGGACGACCTCGCCTCGCTGCTGGAAACCCCCGGGGCGGACGCAGCCCATGAAACGGACGATCTGGCCGGGCTCATCGAGCCCATCGGTCCGGCGGCGGAACCGCAATTGGACGACCTCGCCTCGCTGCTGGAAACCCCCGGGGCGGATACGGCCCGCGAGCCGGACGATCTGGCCGGGCTCATCGAACCGGTTTCAACGGAGACAAAACCGCTGACGAAGGCCGCCCCGGAAACACCGGCCCCGAAACCGCCGGAGACCGCGGCACCGGCTCCGGCTGAAAAAAAGAAACTCACCGATATTCCGGATGATCACAAATCCAAAATGATCGCCGTCATCATCGGCATGAAGGAAAAGCAGAAACTGTCCGTCAGCCAGACGGTGGAGCGACTGAACCGGAAAGGATACAACCCATTGTCCGGAGAAGACCACTGGACCCATTCGGCCGTGGAACAAATTTACAAACACATCGATATCGTCCGGACGACCCGGGAACGGACGGCCGCAGGATAAAAACCGCTCCAGGGGCCGGTAAGATAAGGGAACAATCAACGATTGACAAGCGCAAGCATTCCTCTGTATAAGAAATTACGGAAATCCACAAACAAACCCGGGTGATTTTTTGGGAGCCTGCCGTGCCGTTTAACCGCCAGCCACTGGAACGCCGCAAATCGAAACGCTACAAACCCCGGGATGGGGCGTTTGCCGTATTGAGACCGAACACCAACGCCACCAAAATAGGCAACATCATCGACATCAGCATGTCCGGCATGGCCTTCTACTGCGTCGACTCCCAGGAAAGCGAAACCAAAACCGACGATTTCAACATGGACATTTTCATGAGCGGCTCCGGCTTCATGGTGGATCATATCCCCTTCCGGATCATTTCTGAAATCGTCGTGCCGAAAGAGATCCCCTTTTATTCGGTTGTCACCAGAAGGCTGGGGGTCGAATTCGACACCATGCCGCCCCGGAAACGCTCCATGCTGGAACATTTTCTCCGCAAGCACACCCGCGATGAGAATCCTCCCGACACACCAGCTTAAAAAGTCTTGACGAATAAGAATCGCCTGATAAAATATCTCTTTTGTTTTTGGGCATGACATTTGGCTGGTCGGCCCCATCAACCCAAGACAAGGAGACAGGACCCATGGCACAGGCAATTTCGGACCGCCGGGATATTGATTTCATCTTGCATGAAATGCTCAATGTCGCGGATCTGGCCCAGTATGAGAAATACGCCGATTTCGACAGAAAAACGGTTGATCTCATTATTTCGGAAGCCCGCAATTTAGCGGTAAAAGAAATCCTCCCGACCCAGAAAATAGGCGATGAAGAAGGTTGTAAATTCGAAAACGGCGTCGTCAAGGTGCCGGAGGCCTTTAAACGGCCTTACAAACTGTTCCGGGAAGGCGAATGGATCGCCATGACGGACGCCCCGGAATATGGCGGACAAGGCATGCCGAAAACCGTCGCCCTGGCGGCGGGGGAATATTTCACGGGCGCCAACTGCGCCTGGATGATGTATCCCGGCCTGACCCACGGCGCCGCGAAAATGATCGAGGAACTGGGGACCCCGGAACAAAAAAAGCTTTTCGTTAAAAAAATGTACACCGGACAGTGGGCCGGCACCATGCTCCTGACCGAACCCGAAGCCGGCTCCGACGTGGGCGCCCTGACGACCTCGGCGAAAAAAAACAGCGACGGCACCTACACCATCACCGGCAACAAGATTTTTATCTCCGGCGGCGAGCACGATCTGACGGAAAACATCATCCATCCGGTACTGGCCCGCATTGAGGGGGCTCCCGCCGGAACCAGGGGGATCTCGCTGTTCATCGTTCCCAAAATCTGGGTCAATCCGGACGGCAGCCTGGGGGAAGACAACGATGTGGTGTGCACCGGCATCGAGGAAAAAATGGGTATCCATGGAAACGCCACCTGTTCCCTGGCTCTCGGCGGCAAGGGGAAATGCCGCGGCATGCTGCTGGGCGAAGAGAACAAGGGCATGAAGGCCATGTTCCTGATGATGAACGAAGCGCGCCTGGGAGTCGGATTGCAGGGCTTCGGTTTCGCCACCGCCTCCTATATCAATGCGGTCAACTATGCCAAGGAACGCAAACAGGGCAAGAGTCTGCTCCAATTCATGGACCCCAACGCCCCGTCTGTCGCCATCATCGAGCATCCCGATGTTCGGCGCCAGTTGATGTTCATGAAAGCATACGTCGAGGGCATCCGCAGCATGATCTATTTTCTGGGTTCCTGCTTCGACCGGGTGGCCGTAGCCAAAACCGATGAGGAACGCCAGACCGCCCAGAATCTCATCGAGCTTCTGATTCCCGTCGTCAAGGCCTACAGCACTGACAAGGGGTTCGAGGTCTGCGTGCAGGGAGTTCAGGTATACGGTGGTTACGGGTATATAAAGGAATATCCCCAGGAACAGCTGCTGCGCGATTGCAAAATCACCAGTATCTATGAAGGCACCAACGGCATTCAGGCCATGGATCTCCTGGGCCGGAAGCTGGGCATGAACAAGGGCAAGCCGTTCATGGAGCTTCTCGGAACCATCAACAAGACCATCGCCGCCGCCAAGGCCATAGCCGGCCTGGAAGACCTCGCCGGCCGCGTGGAGGAAGCCGTGAACAAACTCGGGGAAGTCGCCATGCATATGGGCATGACCGCCATGTCCGCCAACGTGTTGGATGCCTTCGCCCAGGCAACGCCCTTTCTCGAAGTCTGCGGCGATGTGGTATTGGCCTGGCAGCACCTATGGCGGGCCGTTGTGGCGGCCCCGAAAATCACCGGCGCCAAAAGCAAGGACGCGCCGTTTTACGAAGGCCAGGTCCGCACCGCGGAATTCTATATCAAATGCCTCCTGCCGGCGACCATCGGCAAGATGAGAGCGCTGTCGGAGACCAACGAAGCGATCATGAAGATGCCGCTGGCTGCTTTCAACGGGTAGGACGGAAGCTTCCTCACCCATCCAATGAACCGACCGGACGGTTCGGGGGGATTCCCCCGAACCGTTTTTTTACACCCCGCCCGCTGGCTTCCCGCCCGCCGGTACTTGACAAATTCATATTTGCCACCATTATATTCCAGATCTAGGTTATTCATCATCTGAATTGTCAACCCCATCGGCAACAGGAGTCATAACGGCAATGAAAAAAGAAACCCATTCCTTTAAAACCGAAGTCCAGCAGCTGCTGAAGCTCATCATCAATTCCCTTTATTCCAATCCGGAAATTTTCCTGCGCGAATTGATTTCCAACGCTTCCGATGCCATCGACAAATTGCGTTTCAAATCCCAGACGGAACCTCATCTGCTCGGCGACGACACGGAACTGAAAATCAAAATCATCCCGGACAGGACGAACAATACCCTCCGTGTAACGGATAACGGCATCGGCATGACCCTTGACGAGGTCATGGACAATATCGGCACCATCGCCAAAAGCGGCACCGGCGCTTTCTTGAAGGCTTTGGAACAAACCAAGAAAGATTCGGCTCTGACGCCGGAACTGATCGGTCAATTCGGGGTCGGATTTTACAGCGCCTTCATCGTGGCGAAAAAAGTGACCATCATCACCCGGGCCGCCGGTTCGGAAAAGGCCGTTCGCTGGGAATCCTCCGGCGACGGCTCCTACACCATCGAGGAAACCGAGCGTCCCGGCAGGGGCACCGATATCATCCTGGAACTCAAGGACCGGGAAAAGGACGAGCCCGATTTCACCGAGGAATGGACCATCCGGCGGATCGTCAAGCAGCATTCGGATTTTGTCAACTACCCCATTCTGATGGACGTGGAAAAGGAAGAACCCGTGCCGGAAAAGGAACAGCTTCTGGACAAGGACGGCAAGCCGACGGGCGAAAAAACCCGCAAGGTCGTCCGGGAAGAAACCCTGAATTCCATGAAGGCCATCTGGCTCAAGAACAAGGACGAAGTCACCGAAGAGGAACATAAAGAATTTTACACCCATATCAGTCACGACTGGAATCCGCCCCTGACCCGTCTGCATATGAAAATGGAAGGGGCCACCGAATACCACGTGCTCCTGTATATTCCCTCCAAGGCGCCCTTCGACCTGTTCACGCCGGAACGAAAACACGGTCTCCATCTTTACAGCCGGCGGGTGTTCATCATGGACGACTGCAAGGAATTGATTCCGGACTATCTCGGGTTCGTCAAGGGCGTGGTGGACGCTCCGGACCTGAATCTCAATGTCAGCCGTGAAATCCTGCAACAGGATCGCCTGGTGCGCAACATCCGCAAGAACATCGTCAAGAAACTGTTCGATCTGTTCTCCAAAATGGAAAAAGAACCCTATGAAACCTTCTATAAGGAGTTCGGACCGATTCTGAAAAGCGGCGTTCACACGGATTTCGAAAACAAGGACAAAATCGCGGAACTTCTCCGCTACAGGACCACCAAATCGGACGGCAACCTGATCTCCCTCAAGGATTACGTCGCCGGCATGCCCAAGGATCAAAAGGAAATATACTACATCACCGGCGACAACCTTTCCGCCATTCTCAACAGCCCCCATCTCGAAGCCCTGAAGGCAAAAGATTATGAGGTTCTCCTGATGACCGATCCCGTCGACGAATGGGTGGTCATGTCCCTCTCCGAATATGACGGCAAAAAACTGAAAAGCGCGGAGAAGGGCGACCTTGATGTCAAGGAAATCGATGCCGCCAAAAAAGATTCCTATTCGGATCTGTTCGCTCACATCAAATCGCGGCTGGAAAGCAAAATCAAGGAAGTCAAACCGTCGACGAGACTGAAGGAATCGGTCGCCTGCCTGTCCGGGGACACCTATGACATGAGCGCCTACATGGAAAAAATCCTGCGGGCCAGCGGGCAGCCGGTACCCGACGTCAAACGCGTGCTGGAATTGAACCTCGACCATCCGGTGGTGGCGAAAATCAATTCCCTGCTGGCAAAAGACAAGAATGATCCCCTGATCAACGATTACACGGACCTGCTCTTTGACATGGCGGTGATCGGCGAGGGCGGCAAAATCGAAAATCCCTCCCGATTTTCCAAGTTGGTGGGCGATCTGATGGCCGGCGCCATCCAATAACGACCTGTTTCCCGGGCCGACCGCGCCGCCTGCTGCGCGGTCGGCCTTCAGCGGTTTCCCCTCCTCCGGTTCGGTATCCCGGACGGTTTTTTTTACAGATGCCCCCCGGAAATGCATTGAAATAACCGATAACATACGATATACACCGTAAGAGAATGGTTGCACCCAAATGGCATGGAAGACCGAGCCTGATCCAAACCCAACCATGGAGAAGAGGTCGACCAATGACACCAGAACCCACTGAAAACGGCAGCTATGAGAACAGGGCCGCGCCCCGCTCCGCGCCGGACAAATTCTACAGCGTGGAATTCGCCCTGAAAGGCGAGGAATCGCATTACCAGTTCAAGATCTGGAATATGTCGTCCGACGGCATGTGTATTCTCGTGCGCGAGGATTCGGCCGTTCTGCGCCATATCCACACGGGTGAAGTGCTGCAGATGAAATACTATGCCGCGGAACCCCGACGGATCGTTGAAAGCCTGAAAACGGAGGTCAGACACATCACCAGGGACGAACAGGGACGGTTTAAAGGCCACTTCATGGTGGGACTGTCCATCCTGGAGCACAACTAGGCAGTTCGGTTGATTCACCCGCGATTCTCACCCCCGACCGGGCAGCAAGGAAGACACCATGAGCGATTTTGTGTTTCAAGAACTCTTTCCGCTGAAAGAAGACAAAACCCACTACCGGCGGCTGACCCGCGACTATCAGGAAATTTCGACCTTCAACGGCAAAACAATCCTTACGGTGGCGCCGGAAGGATTGACCCTGCTTTCCGAGACCGCTTTCAGGGAAACGGCGCACCTCCTCAGGACCTCCCACCTGATTCAGCTGCGACACATCACCGATGACCCGGAAAGCTCGGCGAACGACCGCTTCGTAGCCCTGGAGATGATCAAAAACGCGGTTATCTCCGCGGATTTCGTCTTCCCCATGTGCCAGGATACCGGCACGGCCGTCATCATCGGCAAGAAAGGACAGCAGGTATGGACCGGCGGCGGCGATGAAGAAGCGCTTTCACGGGGTGTTTTCAACACTTACACCGGCACCAACCTGCGCTATTCCCAAATGGCGCCGCTATCCATGTTCGATGAAGTCAACACCCGCTGCAATCTGCCGGCCCAAATCGAGATCTACGCCGTGGATGGGGAAGACTACCGCTTTTTGTTCATTGCCAAGGGCGGCGGATCGGCCAATAAGACCTTCCTCTTTCAGGAAACCAAGGCGATCCTAAACCCGCAAGCATTGCTGGCCTTCATGATCACGAAAATGAAGGCGCTGGGAACGGCGGCCTGCCCGCCGTACCATCTGGCGTTTGCAGTGGGCGGGACATCCGCCGAAGCCGCGCTTAAAACCGTCAAGCTGGCCAGCGCCGGCTACCTGGACGGCCTGCCCGTATCAGGCGGAAAGGGGGGCCATGCCTTCCGGGATTTACAGATGGAACAATTGGTTCTGGAGCAATCGCGCCGATTGGGCCTCGGCGCCCAATTCGGCGGGAAATATTTCTGCCATGATGTGCGCGTAATCCGGTTGCCGCGGCACGGCGCCTCTTGCCCCATCGGTATGGGCGTGAGTTGCAGCGCGGACCGCAATATCAAGGCCAAGATCACAAGGGAAGGCATTTTCCTGGAACAACTGGAAACCGATCCGTCCCGTTTCCTGCCGGAACCGGTTGAAACCGACGCCGGGACCGTCCGCATCGATCTGAACCGGCCCATGGACGCCATCCGCGAAATCCTGGGCCGGCATCCCGTCGCCACCCGGCTGCTGCTCAGCGGCCCCATCGTGGTGGCCCGGGATATCGCCCATGCCAAACTCAAGGAGCGCCTCGACCGGGGGGAAGACCTGCCGGATTATTTCAAAAAGCACATTATTTATTACGCCGGTCCAGCCAAGACGCCTCCGGGTTATCCGTCCGGCTCCTTCGGCCCCACCACCGCGGGACGGATGGACCCCTACGTCGATCTTTTCCAGGCCCGCGGCGGTTCCCTGGTCATGCTGGCCAAGGGCAACCGAACACCCGCCGTCACCGAGGCATGCCGGAAATACGGCGGTTTCTACCTCGGCTCCATCGGCGGACCGGCCGCCCGTCTCGGCAAGGAATGCATCACCGCGGTGGAAACCCTGGAATTCGAGGAACTCGGGATGGAAGCGATTTTTCGGATCACGGTCCAGGATTTTCCGGCCTTCATCATCGTGGACGACAAGGGAAACGATTTCTTTCAGGCCTTCACCCGCCCCTAACATCCACCCCGGCAGGGGCGGCGTTGTTCCCGCTCCGGTTTTAAGGGATATAACTCCGCACCAGGGGATAGGACAGCAACAATAAAGCCAGCAGCAGGGCCACCATCAGAAAGGCCCCCAGCCTGCCTTTCGGAGCGGGAAGCGTTTTTTTCCGGAGATTCTTCAATTCCAGATCGTTTTCCCGCACGATGCGCCGAATCGCCTTGTTGGTTTCAGCGATGAGCGCTTCGGTTTCCATGATCATTTCTTTTGTCGGTCTCATCTCGTCCGTCCTTGATGCCACCCCGGCATTCGGCCCGCCGGATGCCCGGCCGGCCGCTCAAAAACCGCGCCACGTCACGATGTGGTCAATGGGTTCCCGGGGACTCTGCACGCGGTTGGCGGGAAAATCCCAATCCGGGTAACCGATGGCAATGGCGGCCATCAGACGCTTGTCGTCCGGTATGCCGGCATGCCGGCGCACCACATCGGCATAGGTGATTCCCTGATTTTCAACGCAGGTATGCAAGCCGTAATGCAGGGCGGCAAGGCAGATATTCTGCAATACGGAGCCCACATCCAGATAGGTTCCCTGAATCGGCAGGGAGCTGTCGGCTACGATGATGATCGCCGCCGGTGCGTCGAAATACCGGAAGCCGCGCTCCATCCAGGCAGCCCTTTTCTGCTTGTCCTCCCGGGGAATCTCCATGAGGGCGAACAACTGCTTGGCGATTTCGATCTGCCGCCGACGGTAGACGCTGTCCCTGGGCCGCTCCACAAGGATGTGTTCCATTTCCTTGGGCGGTAGTTCGAAATTCCGCACCTTGTCGACATTTCCCCGGCGAACCTGCTCCAGCACTTCGCCTGCCATCACGATGAATTCCCATGGCTGGGTGTTCTCCGCCGAAGGCGCCCGGACGGCAATCTCCAGAATCGCCCGGATGGTTTCCTTGGTCACCGGATCGTTTTTGAACTTTCGAATGCTCTTGCGGGTGCGAATGGCTTCCAGAAGTTCCATTCCATCTCCTGTGATTTCCGTTCAAAACACTTTACAATTTTAAAATATATTGATAAAAATCAAATCAGATTGTAATAAACCGACACCGCAGATTTCAAGACCGCTTCCAACCACATCGCACGGCAAACGATTCATCATCTGGTAACACAGGGGGACGGTTTTTTCAATACGACCACCAGAAAGAAAAGCCGTGGTATGTGATCCATATAGGAAAACCAAATGTCTGTTCATGAACTCGCCGGCCTTCCGGCCCCCAAATCCTTGCTTGCCGACATCCCGAAAATCGTTTCCGCGTATTACACCGGAAAACCAGATGCCACAGTATCCGCCCAGCGGGTCGCCTTCGGCACCTCCGGCCACCGCGGGACATCCCTTGACAACAGTTTCAACGAGGACCATATCGTTGCCATCAGCCAGGCCATCTGCGAATACCGGGCTGCCAGAAACATCAGCGGGCCCCTGTTCATGGGCCGGGACACCCATGCCTTGTCCGAACCGGCCATGGCCACGGCCCTGGAAATTTTCGCCGCGGCCCGCGTCCCGGTCATGATCCAGGAAAAAAGGGGCTTCACCCCCACCCCGGTGATCTCTCATGCCGTTCTGACTTACAATCGCAACCGCAGCCGGGATTTCGCCGATGGGGTAGTGATCACCCCCTCCCACAACCCCCCGGCCGACGGCGGCTTCAAATACAACCCCCCCCATGGAGGGCCGGCGGATGAAAGCGTGACCCGCATCATCGCCGACAGGGCCAACGAAATCCTCGGCAACCCGGGTTTGCGCGCCGAACGCCTCTTGCTGGAAAAAGCCCTGAAGACCGCGAGCATTCATACCCACGATTTCATCACCCCCTATGTACGGGATCTGGCGGAGATCATCGATATGGAGGCCATCCGCTCGTCCGGGCTTCACCTGGGGGTGGATCCCATGGGAGGCGCCGGCGTTCATTTCTGGGAACCCATCGCCGACCTCCATGGTCTTTCCATGGAAGTGGTCAACCCCCATGTCGACCCGACCTTTGCTTTCATGCCCCTGGATAAGGACGGCAAAATCCGGATGGACTGTTCCTCTCCGTTTGCCATGCAGGGCCTGATCGCCCTCAAGGATCGGTTCGATCTGGCCTTCGGCAACGACCCGGATGTGGACCGTCACGGCATCGTGACCGCGGGAGCCGGTCTGCTGAACCCCAACCACTATCTGGCCGTGGCGATCTGGTATCTCTTTCAGAACCGGCCGGCATGGCCCAAGGACGCCATGATCGGTAAAACCCTGGTGTCCACCTCCATGATCGACCGGGTGGCGGCTTCCCTGAGCCGGAAATTGTGCGAAGTGCCCGTGGGGTTCAAATGGTTCGTTGACGGCCTGCTTACCGGAACCTTTGGGTTTGGCGGCGAAGAAAGCGCCGGAGCGACCTTCTTGCGGAAAAACGGCCGGGTCTGGACAACCGACAAGGACGGCATTGTCATGAACCTGCTGGCAGCCGAGATCATGGCCAAAACCGGAAAAGACCTGGCGGATCTCTATCACATGCTGGAAGAACGGCACGGCGTCGCCGAATACGAACGCATGGACGCCCCGGCGGATCAGGCCCAAAAAGAATTATTGAAAAAACTGTCGCCGGAAATGGTTATGGTCGACAGTCTGGCCGGCGAGCCGATTATCGGAAGACTCACCCGCGCCCCCGGCAATCAGGCCCCCATCGGCGGCTTGAAGGTGGTGACCGAAAACGGCTGGTTTGCGGCCAGACCCTCCGGCACCGAGGATATCTATAAAATCTACGCGGAAAGTTTCAAGGGGAAACATCATCTCCGGGCGATCCAGGAAGAAGCCAAGTCCATTGTCGGCGCCGTTTTCGCCGCCGCCACTACTCCTGAACCAAACCAGAACGCCTGAGCATCGACAAAAGGAGACACCGACTCCATGAATGATCTTGAAATCGGCATCAAAATCGAACGTACCGGGGAGGACCGAAGGGTAAAAGGCCCCGTGGAACATCGCCGGAAATGGAAACGCTTCATCGTCCAGACCGGCCCCATCGTCATTCTCCATGTACCGCGACTGCTCGGTCTCGCGGGAGAGAAAACCGTCGAACTGGGACCTGTGATCAACATCAGCGAAGGCGGACTCATGGTCCAGTTCATTGAAAACAAGGAACGTCTGCGGGATTGCGGGGTATTGTCCATCCAGGTGCCGGGTCTTGGAATCAAGGCCGGCAGGATTTCTTTCGAAGTCGTTCGGGACTTCGAAGTCGGCAAGCTGCCGGACGGAAGAAAAATCCGGAACCGCAGCATTAAATTCAGCTCCCTGACTCCGCCCCAGCTGGTCCAGGTAAAGGAATTCATCCGCGCGTTCTCATCGGATTTTCAAAAGGACCGCCGCAGCGGAAAAGAAAGGCGTGCACGCATGGATCCCGATTTCTTCGATTCCGAGTGGAAACTCAAGTCCGACAGACGCAGGGGTCATGATCGCAGGCAGTACCCGGCCGTCACGAAATTAAAGACGCAGAATTCATAGATGTCGCCCAACAGCGGAAATCGTTTTCCCATGACGCCTCCATTGACTACCACCCCCCGGGGCATCCGGCTGATCCTTATGGCGGTTCCCCCTGCCATGGGCCTCCTGGCGCTCCTGCTCGGGCAGGATGCCTCCTGGGATCTGCGCAATTACCATTTTTACAACCCCTTCGCCTTTTTGACCGGCCGCATGGGATATGACGTCGGGCCGGCGCAGGTGGCCACTTATTACAACCCGCTCATGCATCTGCCTTTCTATTTTGCCGTCACCAATCTGCCGCCTAGGCTGGTGGCCTTCGGACTGGGATGCCTCCAGGGAACCAATATTTTTTTGTTGTATGGAATTGCCGTTAGAATGATCGGGCCATCCTCGGACAGCCGCGACCGATGGCTCTGCCTGATCACCGCGATACTTGGAATCCTGGGAGCCACCAACATCGCCGAAACAGGCACCAGTTACGGAGACAACCTGCTGAGCATTCCGGTGCTGTTCTCCCTTTTTCTGATCATGGATCGATTTCACCGCCTTGGTTCCCCGGGATCAACCGGCCTGCTCATTGCGGCGGCGGCCGGCCTGGCGGCCGGATGCGCGGCGGGTCTCAAACAACCTTTCGCCGTCTACGCCGTCGGGATGTGCCTCGCCTTCTTTGGTCTGTCGCTGCCCCTGAAACGCCGGTTCGAGCTGGCCTTCTGTTTCGGTCTGGGCGTCCTTGCCGGCATGGCCCTGACCGGCGGTTTCTGGCTTCTGGAAATGTGGCGCCGGTATGCGAACCCGCTTTTCCCCTATTTCAATCAGTTCTTCCGTTCTTCCTGGGGATCGCCCGAGTCCTACCGCGATATGCGTTTCCTGTCATCCGACCCGCTCATCCAGCTTCTCTTTCCCGTCTGGATCAACCTGAACCCCCTGCAAGTCGGTGAAGTGGCATTCCGCGACCTGCGGCTGTCCATCCTCTATGTGCTGCTGATCATTCTGTTGGGCAAAAAACTCGTCCAGCCGGGGAAACAACCCGCGGTTTCCGGGGATGCGGAATCGACTTCCAGAAACCGCTTCCTGCTCCTCTTCGTCGTCGTTTCCTTTCTGATATGGATGAAACTCTTTTCCGTCTATCGTTATATCATTATTTGCGATTTTCTGGCGCCACTGACCATCCTGGCGGTTCTCGGAATGCTCGTGGCAAAACGGGACCGGCAGGTTCGCCTTGCCCTGGGCTGCTTCATTGTGATTCTGGCCCTGCTGGTTCCGGGGGACTGGGGCCGCAGGCCTTTTTCCTCCGATTATTTCGGTGTCCGGCCGCCTGCGCTCGGTCATCCCTCCAACACCCTGGTGCTGTCTGCTGGTTACGATCCCATGGCCTATATGATCCCATTTTTCCCGCCCGAAGTGCGTTTCCTGCGCATTCACAGCTATCTGACCGGACCGTCCGCGCATCCGAACGGTTTGGACGAACAAATGCGCGCCATCGTTCGCGAGCACTCGGGCGACATGTACCTGCTGGTTCGATCCTATGAAAAAGCAGCCGCCCGCCGGGCCGTTCAATTCCATGGACTGGAAATCGACGACCGGTATTGCCGGACCTTCACGCCCCACGTGGAACCCCAGCAGGAACATCCCTTCTGTTTCTGCCCGGTTGTGAAAACGGCAGGCGCCGGACCGCCCCCATCGGTGAAAGAAAGAGGGTAAAGCAGCCGCCTCAGCCCGTCATCATCTCCCAGGCCATTGCCGCCACCCGTTTGGCCGCCCCGGGTTCCCCCAGCTTCTCTTTTATTTGCGACAGTTCCTGCGCCACGGCATGCATCCGTTCCGGATCTTTCAAAATTTTCAGGGCTTCGGCGGCAATCCGGGCCGGTGTGGCGTGTTGCTGGATCAACTCCGGTACGACCTTCTTGCCGGCGACGATATTGGCGATTCCGATATGATCGACCTTGACCAGCATGCTGCCGATCATATAGGTGAGGGGCGAAACCAGATACAGAATCACCATGGGTTTTTCCAGCAAGGCGGTTTCAAGGGTTGCGGTTCCCGACACCGCCAGGGCCAGGTCACAGAAGCCGACGGCCTGATAAAATTGATCCGTCACCACCCGGACCGGGATTTTCCGCCGGCGGATATGGTTTTCAACGGCTTCGGCATCCAGACCGGGAGCCAGCGGCAGGATAAAACCAGCCCCGGACATTTCCCGCCGGATGAGGACCGCGGCGTCCAGGATCAGCGGCAGCATCCGGTCGATTTCTCCCTTCCGGCTTCCCGGCAACAAACCGATGATGGGGCTCTCGGTTTCAAAGCCGAGCCGCTGTCGGGCCGCTTCCCGGTCCATCTGTGCGGGAATCCGATCCCGCAGGGGGTGGCCCACAAACCGGACATCCAGACCGACCCGCTGATAGAAGGGAACCTCGAACGGAAAGATCACCGCCATCCTGTCGACGATCCGGGCGATTTTCCTAGCCCGGCCCTGACGCCAGGCCCAGATTTGCGGGCTGATATAGTACAAGACCGGAATACGATACTTCTTGGCATATCGGGCCACCGCCAGATTGAAGTCCGGATAGTCGATCAGCAGCACCAGATCCGGTGGACGTTCCCGGATGATCTTCTTCACCGCGCTGTAGGCGTTCCAGATCGTCGAAAAATTGGCCAGGACTTCCAGGATTCCGACTACGGCGAGGTCCTTGGAATGGCGAATGAGTTCCACGCCCTCCCCGGCCAGGGCGTCACCGCCGACCCCGTAGACGGCAACCGCCGGATCGATTTTTTTCAGGGCCGCCACGACCCCGGCACCGTGGTGGTCGCCGGAGGTTTCACCGGTGACGATCAGCATTTTTTTTCGATTCGCGTCAGTCATCGGAATGGCTGGATTCATTAGACATTCAGATTCAAGGCCGCTTTCCGGGCGTCCACCTGGGCGACGATTTCCAGGGCCACCCGCAAGGCATCCCGGCCGGCCTCGCCGGATACCACCGGTTCGCTGCGGGTTCTCACGGCGTGAAGAAACGACTGAATCTCCTTTTTCAAGGAGTCCCCCTGCCGGATATCGATTTTTTCATACACGATCTGGGGAGTTCCGCCCGTATCCGGAGTTCCCTGCCGCCGATACACCTCCACCTGCTGAACGGCGAAATCGATGGACAGATACGCATCCCGCTGGAACACCCTGATCTTGCGCATTTCCTTGGCGGATATGCGGCTGGCGCTGATATTGGCCACGCAACCGGACTCGAATTCGATACGGACATTGGCGATGTCGTTTTTCTCTTTCGACAGGATCGGCACCCCCACGGCATGGATGGCTTTCGCCGGCGATCGCGTGATGTTCAGAATGATATCGATATCGTGAATCATGATATCCAGGATGACATCCACATCCATGCTGCGATCTTTGAATGGCGCCAGCCGATGGGATTCAATGAACAGCGGATTCCCTAAAATGCCTTCGATGGCGTTCAGAGCGGCATTGAAACGCTCCAGGTGCCCGACCTGAAGCACCCTCTTTTCCTGTTTGGCCATGGCAATCAGTTCATCCGCTTCCGCAAGGGTCGTGGTCATGGGTTTTTCAACCAGAACATCCACTCCATGCAACAGAAAATCCCGGGCGATGGCATGGTGGCGGTGGGTCGGCACCACGATGCTGACAGCCGCCACCTTTCCCAGGAGATCACGATAATCGGAATAGGCCTGGACATGCAACTGTTCGGATATTCTTCCCGCCGCCCCGCTATCCGTATCAACAATTCCAACCAGTTCCGCCTCCTCAAGCGCGGCGTACTTTTCCGCGTGAAATTTTCCCAGATAGCCGACACCCACAACCCCTACTTTGATCGGTTTCATGTGGCCCCAATGCTCCCTTCTGTTGCTCTGAACCAATACCGTTCCGGTCCCGCCGAATCGCTTCCGGCCGGTAACCCATAGCAGGTTTTAGCCCAAAAATCGACGGGATTTTCATGCAAGGACTTTTCGCTTGAAATTTTTCCAGGCTGTGATAGGGATATCGCAATATCAATGTGATTTTTACGATATTTCGCCCGACCCCACCGGACAGAAGCGTGACGGTCGAATTGGAAGGCTTGTTGTTCGCCCCCCCCTCCTTCCCCATGGCTCCGTCAACGAAGGTGGACTCCATCGCAATTAAAACCGGCTGGTAAGGAATTCCCATGCAAGGAAACGGGGCCTTCAAGGAATCCGAACGAAGGATTGTCACGGTGATGTTCGTGGACATCGCCGGTTTCACGTCCATGGCCGAAAGCCTGGATCCGGAATCCATCACGGTGCTCATGAACGACTGTTTTGCCATCATGGAGGAAACCATCGAAAAAAACGGCGGCGCCATTGACAAATTCATGGGGGATTGCGTAATGGCGGTTTTCGGGCTCCCCGCAGTCCAGGAACTATCCGCCATCAATGCCGTCAATGCCGTGATCGAAATTCGCAACCGGATAGAGAAATTCAGTGCCGACAACCACCTGGAGCCCCCTCTTTCCATTCATGCCGGAATCAACACGGGAATTGTCGTTGCCGGAGCCGTGGGGGGAATCAAAAGGCGCGATTTCACGGTCATGGGGGATACCGTCAATGTCGCGGCCCGTCTGGAGGATGCCTCCGCATCGGGTCAGATTCTCGTGGGGCCAGCCACTTTCCAATCCGCCGGACTCCGGTTCCGCTTCAAACAATTGAGTCCCATCCCATTGAAAGGAAAAGGCGAGCCCCTGCCGGTTTATGAATTATTATCCGACAAGACCCGGATCCACCGTTCCCTGCCCGGCACAAACCGCGCCATTGTCTCTCCCCTTGTCGGGCGGGAAGGCGAGATGACATTGCTCGCCTCCCTTTTGGCAAACGCCGTTTCCGGAAAAGGAAGGATCATCCATATCATGGGTGAATCGGGAATCGGGAAATCCCGTCTGGTGGCGGAAATCAGAAAATTGGAACCGATAAACCAATTCGTCTGCCTGGAAGGCCGCGCGCTTTCCGTGGGAAAAAACCTGAGCTACCACCCATTTATCGATCTGTTTAAGCAATGGGCCGGTATTCCGGAAGATGTCCCGGAATCAACGGCGATCCGTCAATTGGAAAGCGCCTTCCGCGCCGCCGGTCTGGGAGACGAAACCGAAGAAGTGCTCCCGTTTGTGGCCACGCTTATGGGCTTGAATCTTCCGGAAGCTTATCGCCTTCATCTGGAAGGGATTCAGGAGCCGGCCCTTGAACGGCTGATTTGTAAAAGCGTTCGCCAGTTGATCGCGCGGATATCCGAAAAGCGTCCGCTTCTCATTCTGATGGAGGACCTGCATTGGGCCGATGAAACGAGCATTGATTTGCTGCTGTCGCTTTTTTCCGTCGTTGAATTTCTGCCGGTTGTTTTTCTGAACCTCTTCCGTCCGCGTTACCGGCTAACCGGTGAGCGCGTAGCCGCATTTTCCAGGGACCATCTCGCGTCGCATCTGACGGAAATCCTCCTTCCACCCCTGACTACCGTCCAGAGCGGCAGGCTGATACGCAATCTTTCGATACGAAAGGAAATTCCCCAGGCCTTGTGCGATCAAATCCTGGCCCGGGCGGACGGCAATCCGTATTTTGTGGAGGAAGTTCTGCGGTCGCTTCTGGATATCGGGGCATTTTCCATCCAAAACAAACTACCGGTAGCCACTGAGGCTGGGTCCGATTTTTCCATTCCCCAGACGCTCAACGACGTCATCATGGAAAGAATCGACCGTCTGGATGACCGCGCCCGCCAGTTGATTCGCATCGCCTCGGTGATCGGAAGAAGTTTTTACCAGCGAATTCTCAATACGGTGGCCGGCAATCCGGAGGATCTGGAGGTATATCTGGCACGGCTGCAACACGCAGAATTCATCAAGGAAAGAAAACAACTGAACGAAACGGAATACTATTTCAAACACGCCCTCACCCAGGAAACCGCCTATGAATCGATTCTGCTCAGCACCAAAAAACGGCTGCATCGGAAAATCGCCCAGGCCATCGAGACCCTCTATACCGACCGCCTCTATGAATTTTACGGCATGCTCTCGTACCATTACAGTTGCGCTGAAACCCCGGAAAAGGCGGAGCAGTATATGCTGTTGGCCGGCAGGGAAGCCATGAAATCCGCGGCCTCCAGCGAAGCCCTGCATTACTACCGGGAAGCCTTGAGAATATACCTCTACCGGCATGGTTCCATCGCCGATCCCCTGAGGGTGGCTGAACTGGAAAAAAATATCGCCGTCAGCTGCTACAACAAGGGGCGCCATGAGGAAGCACACGACTATTTCCAGCGTGCCCTGTCCCGATATGAACCGGAACCGATAGTCCCCCGGTTCATCCGAAAATACCGACTCCTGAGCGATCTGGCCTGGTTGATCCTGAGTCTCTATTGTCCATGGTTTTTCTGGAAAAAATCCCCTTCCCCCAGGGAAGCGGAAATCATCGACCTGACATACCGGAAGGCGGCAGCGCTTTCCAATCTTGATCCGCGAAGTTTTTTTTCCGAATCCCTCCATTTCTCAAAGCTGCTGTCGCAATACGATGTCACCACCATCAGCCGGGGCGTTGACATGCTCATCGGCCTGAGCGTCATCTTTTCATGGCCGGCCTCATCATTCCGGCTCAGCCGCAAGATTCTCGCGTTCGTCGGCCGCCTGGTCCATCCGGAAGATGACGTCGAAAAGCTCACGTTTGCACTTGCCGCTCTCTTTCCGGACTACTATGAAGGCAGGTGGCAACAGAAGTATGACCACAGCCTGGTGGAGGCCGTATTGAAGAAAGGGGAGATCCTGCCGGTAGTCGCCTATATCACGTTCCACGGACGGATCCGACTCGAGCAGGGGGACTACGCGGGAGCGAGGCGCCTGGTCGCCAAATTGTCGGAAATCGACAGGGTCTTCACCCACTCCTTGGCCAGAACCCTGAAATACTACCTGAATATCAAGCTCCTGCTGAAATATCGCAAACTGCCAGCAGCGCTTCTGGAAGCCGATGAAGGAATCGCCTTTGCATCCGAAACCGATTTCCAACAGATCCGCATGGTGTTATCCGCCTTCAAGACCCGCATCCTGATCCTGCTGGATGATTTCCCGGGAGCCGAAATCGCCATGCAACAAACCGAGGAATATAAAACGGGTCTACACCTCCCGCCACCCTACGTCAGCAATTATCTCATCACCAGGCTGTTGTTCGACCTCGCGAAATTGAAAACCGCCGTTCTCCAAGATGATTCGGCCTCGGTCCGGACCATCAGCCGCCGGGCATTCCGGGTAGGCAGGGAAGTTCGCAAAATGGCCAAGAAGCTTGCCTATGAACGAACGGAGGCTTTCCGATTGCTGGGAGACTTTTTCCATTTGACGCAACAGGATCACCGGGCCCGCAACTGGTGGCAACGCAGCCTGGAGGAAGGCCGCCGGCTGAATGCCCGTGTGGAATTGTCACGCACCTATCTTGAAGTCGGCATGTATCTATCCAGGCCGGAAAACAGCCACCGGCTCCAGGATCATTCCGCTGGGCCGAAGTTCATGGAAGAAGCGCGGCGTCTCTTTCGGGAGTTGAATCTTCAATGGGACTTGCAACGGATGAAAGGCGACCTCCACCTGCCCCTCTGGTGATAAAACAGAATCGGGGAGTTCCCTGCGGTAACTCCCCGATTCTGAAAGTCCGTGAGTGTTTCTGCTGTTCCCTTTACTTGAATACAACGGAATTTTTGTGCGATTCCTTCCCGCCGATGGCGATATTGGTATTCTGTCCACCGCTGAAAATGGACAGGTCCGTATCATTAACCTTGAGACCGGAGCCGGATATGTTTGTGATATTGCCGTTCACACTGCGGTTTTTAACGATGACGGAACCCGAATTGGCCACACTGCCCGAACCGATGGCCACGTTGGTCACCGCTCCGCCGGCCGCCTTGTTCACGATATTGCCTTTCACGTTGGCGTTCTCCAGATTGACCGCACCCAAATTCGCCTTTGCGCGGCTGCCGACGGCCACGTTGGTGACCACACCGCCAGCCACGGTATTGACCACATTGCCTTTCATGGTGCTGTTCTCCATGTTCACGGAACCGGTGTTGGCCTGTGACCGGCTGCCCACCGCAACATTCGTCACCACCCCACCGGCAACGGTATTGACCACGTTCCCCTTCATGGTGCTGTTCTCTAAATTTACGGCGCCGGTATTGGCTTTTGACTGGCTGCCGATGGCGGCGTTGGTCACAACCCCGCCGGCTACCGTATTGACCGCGTTGCCCTGCATCGTGCTGTTCTCCAGGTTAACGGCCGCCATATTGGCTTTGGCGTTGCTGCCGATGGCGGCGTTGGTCATAACCCCGCCGGCCGCCGTATTGACCGCGTTGCCCTGCATCGTGCTGTTCTCCAGGTTAACGGCCGCCATATTGGCTTTGGCGTTGCTGCCGATGGCCGCATTGGTCATAACCCCGCCGGCCGCCGTATTCACGATGGTTCCCTTGGCCGAACTGTTTTTCATGTCCAGGGCCGCCATGTTCGCCTCACTGTTGCTGCCGATGGCCGCATTGGTCATAACGCCACCGACCGCGGTATTCACCGTCGTCCCCTGGCGGTTGCTGTTTTCCATGTTCACCGCCGCCATATTGGCCTTGGTATTGCTGCCGATGGCGGCATTGGTCACCACGCCGCCTCCGGCGGTATTGATCATGGCTCCCTTGGCGGTGCTGTTTTCCATGTTCACGGCGGCCATATTCGCCTTGCTTTTATTGCCGATGGCCGCATTGGTTACAACGCCGCCGACGGCCGTGTTGACCATGGTGCCTTCCGCGGAGCTGTTTTTCATATCGACCGCGCCCAGATTCGCTTCGGTTTTATTCCCGATGGCCGCATTGGTCACGGTCTGACCACCGACGGTGTTGACGGCCGCTCCTTTCAACTCGCTGTTGTTCATGCTGACCGATCCCAAATTGGCGTTGCTGCTGTTGCCAATGGCCACGTTGGTGACCGTCTGGCCGGCGACGGTGTTGACGACCGCTCCTTTTACCGTGCTGTTTTTCAAATCCACGGCGCCAAGATTGGCGGTATTACCCTTTCCCACGGCGACGTTGGTGACCGTCTGGCCCGCCACCGTATTGACGGCCGCACCTTTCATTTGACTGCCGGTCATGTTGATGGAACCCAGGTTGGCGGTGTTGTTCTTTCCCAAAGCCACGTTGGTAAGCGTCTGCCCCGCCACGGTGTTCACCGCCGCCCCGCTGACTTCACTGCCCTGCATGGCTACGGATCCCAGACGGGCCTGGTTATCGCTGCCCACCGCGACATTAGTGAGATTTTTTCCCACCGCGGTATTGGCCACCACTCCCGTCACCTGGCTGTCTTCCGTCTTCACGGACGCCAGATCCGCTTCATTGCCGCTGCCGACGGCTACGTTAATATTGTTTTTCCCCAGATTGGTATTGACGATTCCGCCCTGAACCGATCCGCCGACAGCAACGGATCCGAGATTGGCCTCGTTCCGATTGCCCACAGCGACATTCACCTTCTGTTTTCCCTGGTCGGCATTGACGATCGCCCCCCTGGTTTTGGCGTCTTTCAGGCCGATGGAACCTTGAGTTGCTTTGCTTTCCTTGCCGACTGCCACATTAACCGCCTTGTCGGTCCGGGTCGGAATATTGATAACGGCGTCCTTTACATCGGAGCCAGCCGAAACGGGCGATGGCGGCATGCCCATCAACAACGCCATCATGATCATGGAAAGAAACATTGTCCTCATATCCGGTCCCTCCTTTTATCTGGAATCCACCAACTAATACCATCATATTATCCATTTTTATTTTATTTTCAAGGGCATTTTGGGCGGTCCTTATTGCGGTGCTCTTGTCCGGACCGGAAGTTCGCCCTTCCCGCACCACCACCTTATTTCAATCCAGCGATCCCGCCAATGAAGCCGCTTACCGGGCGCCTGTGAACCATATCACAGTCAACAAAAAAGCCGCCTTCCGGGTTGTCCCCCGGAAAGCGGCTCCACAATCATCTTTCTCTTACTCGCTTTTTATGCGTTTTACGAGCAGCTCGCCATCATCTCCGGCCGTCATACCCATCGCAATTCTGATCCCACCCATCCGTTTCGGTGTCCGCCATATTGGGATTGATGAGATCGGCATAGGGCTCCGCATCCAGATCATCCTTGCAATCGCTGTTGATATTGCAGTCCTTGCCGCCGAAACCATCTCCGTCCTGATCCATGCAGGTGTCGCATTTGTTCCAGTTGTAAGGATCCAGATCGTTGCAGTCGGTTTTATTATCGTCATCGACAAAATAATATTTATCCGAATCGAAATCGAAGTATTTGACCTTTTCCGTTTCAAGCGAATTCGAACAGCCGCCCTCAAATTTGGCGGCGTTGTAGCCTTGGGCCGCCGCGCCGAACCGCCCGATAGGATCATGCACGTTCACGGTAAGGGTATGCAGGCCTTCCCGAAAGCTCAGACAGAAGGCCAAAATGTAGGATTTCAAATGTTCCCGCCTGGCTTCAAAAGCCGCCAGGATGAATTTTTCGGTCAACTCCGATGTTGTCGGGGCCCCGAACCATCCGTTTTTGCCGATGCCTTGTTGTTCTTCGGATATCAACCGGCCCTCGCGGGACCTGTCCGTTTCCCCAACATTAAGACTCACTGTGATGACATTGTGCTTCGAAGCCGTCACTTTTCCAAGGGCGTTCGCGTAGGTTTTTCGGCCAGCCGTGTCCCGGCCGTCTGAAAAGACGACCAGTGTGCCTACCTTGGTCATGGCATCCTCGGCCCGCTTGTCCAGTTTGTCAATTCCATTGATGATAGCCCCGTAAAGGTTGGAAGAGTCATCTTCGTCTACATATTGATCAAGATTGTTGATTTTTGCGTGTAGCTGCTGTCTGGCGGATTCGATATTCTTCCTGTGAGGACCTGGATCGATAAAAGTAGCGATTTCAGTTATATCTGCATCGCTATTGAAGTAATAAACACCAATCGTCTGGCCACTTTGCAGCACATAATCGATAAATTTCTTGGCAGAAGTTTTCAGCTCACTTAACGCGTTAACCCCATTGTCCATAACGCTTCCAGACAGGTCGAGCAACAAGAGCACGTCCGTTGTTGCCGGCAGAATTTCAAATCCCCGCTCCGGTCCTATCAACTCGCTGCTATCATCAAAAATTTTAAAATGATCCGACTTGAGTCCGCTGACGGGAACTTTAGAAGTCTGGGTTTTGGCAATCATATTGAGCGTCAGGTTGGCCGGTTCGTTTGGTTCGTTGGCGTACAGGGAAACCGCAATATCTTCATCGGCGACGACTGGATTGCAAACAACGATCCGAATCACCTCTGAAGCACTCATGATCGTGGCACCGTCATCCGAGACAGTCGCTTTAAAATAATGAGTTCCGGTTTTCGCCGGCGTCCAGGTAAAAGTTCTGGTCTGGGCGTTGAATGCGGCGGTTACATCCGGCCAATCAAGGATGGGCAGACCGGTATCCGAATGTAAGACTAAGGTGCCGTCGGCAGCGTTGACTTTGTATTTTTTGCCTTCGCTGCTCGGCAGATCCACCGGATAGAAATCATATACCAGGACGTCGTCCGGAGTATCCAGGGCCTCCAAGGTGATGGACAGCGGGACACCCACATAGGCAATGCGATCCCCCACCGGCTTCAACAACGGAGCCTTGTTCGCGCCCTTGGTAACGGTCAGGTCGAAGATTTTTTCCTCTTTCGGCGGCGACGAGGGCGGCGGATCATCGCTGCTGCACCCGCTGAGCTGTATGAGCATGCAGCTCATGAAAGCGACGGCAGCAACCACTGCCGGAATGGAGGTCCATATTCGCCTTTGGCGGCCGTTAGGAATCATCGTCAATATCTCCTCTGTTTTGGGGAACCATTGTCCGGCCGGACGCCGGTACAATGACTTCCCGTGCGGTTTTCTCTTTTACTTCCTAATCAGGAACCCGATGAAAATCAGTATTCCTGCATGTGAACCATGTTTACAGCATTCCCGCCCGCTTGTCAAGCAGCAAGTTGCTGCTCAGCGCATCGCCCGGAAATAAATAATGGCATATTATTGAATATGATTTTTTTAAATAATTTTATTTTTAATTATATTGACATTTTTATCATGATCATTTTAGGTACAGTTTCCCAGACCGGATTCCGGACAGGGAAAGCGGAAGCTACCGAATAACAAATTAAGGGATAACGACAGGGAGGTGCTATATGCGATCCATGCTGGAAAATGTCAGGGTCATCGATTTCACGGCCAATGTTTCCGGGCCTGCGGCCAGCACTTTTTTAGCCGATATGGGAGCGGAGGTGATCAAGGTGGAAAAACCCGGGTTCGGAGACGACGCCCGCCTATTTCCGCCCTACAAGGCCGGATTCTCCGCCCCCTTTGTGGTCATGAACCGAGGCAAGAAGGGAGTTTGTATCGATCTTAAAAAACAGGAAGGGATCGAACTGTTTAAAGAAATCGTGAAACAATCCGACGTGGTGATGGAAAATCATCGTCCCGGAACCATGGAAAAATACGGTTTGGGTTATGAAGACTTGAAGGGGATCAATCCACGCCTGATCATGCTCTCCCTGTCCGGGTATGGTCAATATGGTCCGCTTGCCGAACGACCGGCCTATGATTCGATCATTCAGGCCATGACCGGCATCATGGCCACCACCGGTTTCCCGGATGGACCGCCCACCAAGGCAGGCCCCATCGTCATCGACATCGCCACGGCCATGCAGGCGGCTTTTGCCATTTGCGCTGCTCTGTATGCCCGGGAAAAAACCGGCGAAGGGGAGTTCCTGGATGTTTCCATGTTCGATGTGGGAGTCAACCTCATGGCAGGGACCTGGACGGACTATACGGTCATGGGCAATGTCCAGAAAAGAACCGGCAACCGGTATCCCTACGTCAGTCCTTTTGACACATATCAGGCCAAGGACGGGTATTTCATGATCTGCAGCGCGGGCGACACCACCTTCCATCGAATCTGTGACGCCATGGGTAAACCGGAACTGAAAACCGATCCCCGTTTTTCGAATCTTTTTGTCCGCAACGACAATGAACCGGCATTAACAAAGCTCATGCAGGAGTGGGTTTCCCGCCATACAACGGAAGAACTGTTGCAGCTTTCCGTCCAATTCGGATTTCCAGGCTCACCGATTCTGAATGTGGATCAAGTGGTCAACCACCCCCATACCCGGGCCAGAGGCCTGGCAGTGGATGTGGACCAGCCCAATCGAGGCGTTATAAACATATACGGCCCCCCCACCAAGGCAAAAAACAGTGAAATCAAGGTTCGAGGTCCGGCGCCGGAACATGGCCAGCACAATGAATGGCTGCTGCGGGAGGTCCTGGGTAAAACCGTCGAGGAAGCGGCGGTCGTCCTTTCCTCCGGGGCGATGGGTTAGGGGGCAATCCCATTCGGACCGGTCGGCGGACCAGCCGGACTGAATGGGGGATTGCAATGATCAGGTTTTTTCTTGTATATCCCTGACGGTTTCCGGCTGCAGACGGAATTTTTCGCGGATGCGCTCCAGGGAAACCAACCTGCCGGAACGGGCCGAGGGCGTAAGGAATGATTTGAGCTTCATTTCCAGGACCCGCGGATGCTGTTCGCTGCCGATGGCCAATATGCCGTCGGTGATGACCTTCTGCAGCAACAATTCATGCTCCGTGCGCTCCCGGATATTCACGGCAAAGGGTAAAAAAAAGAAATTGGCGAACACGATGCCGTAAATCGTCGATGTCAGGGCGATGGGAACCGTCGAAAGGACAATCTCCGTGTCACCGACGCCCACAAGCATGGCGATCATTCCGACCACGCTTCCCACCAGACCGAAGGAAGGCGAGATCTCGGCCATGGTGAGCAATACCCGTTCACTTTTTTCCCGCCGCAGTCGGAAATACATCATCTCCGTATACAAGAGCTCCCGGATTTGATGCAGCGGATATCCATCCACCAGAAAGCCCAGGGCCCGGTGCAGGAACAGGATGGTGGTCTCCTTCTCGTCCTCCTGCAGCGCCAAAAGCCCTTTCAACCGGCATTTCACAGAAAGATCCACCAGGATTTCAACAATTTCACTAATCTGTTTGACCGGCTGCCGATAGGAACCTAGCAGCACTTTATACACGATGATGAGCTGTTCGAGCCGGTAGCTGACAAGAGTCGCTCCCGCGGTTCCCCCCACCACCACAATCAAACCGGAAATATTGAAAAAGACGCCGAAATTCCCCTGCAATAAAAACCCCGATAAAAACAGCGCCACACAAATCCCCAGCCCCACCAGATTCCGGTTCCGGCTCATCCAGTTGAAAGAATGGGCAAAAGGCTTGGTCAGGGGTCTGGAGGTTCGGACATCACCAAAGGCATGGGTATAATCATTTTTCAGCTCATGGATTCGATCATCATCATCTTCTTCCAGTCGTTCCGACCGCATTGTACGCTCCACCTAAAGGCAGTTCTCGCAAATGGCCCCGCCGCGCATAGGGCAATTCCCGGGTAATGAGGATTTCAACCCGGCGATTGGCGGCACGGCTTTCTTCTGACGTATCCGTATACATGGGTTGAATGTGAGCATAACCGCTTACATAAAACCGTTCTTCCGGCAGTTTCATCTCCTCAATCAAAAAGCGGGCCACGGCGCAGGCCCTCAGGGACGACAGTTCCCAGTTGGTGCCGAAACGCGTGGAATTCGTCGGCGTCGCATCCGTATGTCCAACCACATTGACCATGTATGGAAAATTGCCCAGCAACCCGGCGATTTGCCTCAATGAATTCCGGGCATCCGGTTTCAGTTCCGACTGGCCGCTGGCAAACAAGACATCCCCAGGCAGGATAATGCGCACAGCCTGATTCGATCCCAGTTCAAGGGATTGGAGATCGGCAAACCACTTGTCCTGCATGATGGGACTCCCCCATTCATATACATGCTCCACCAGCGGCGGAATGGTCTCCATACGGTCTCGTTTTTCCACCGGCTTCGGTTTGCTTTCAACCGCTGTTTCCGCTTTTGCCTTGGACTTTTCCAGGTTGAAGCCCTGCTGGGTCGCCTTCTGAACATAGAGGACCAGGAAAAGCACGAACATCGTCATCATGACATCGGACCACAGAATGGACCAGTGAACGATCTTCTGCTTTCGTTTCCGGAAGAAGCCCAGGCTCTCGCTGGTAAAATCCGGCTCGACATCCGGGAAATGTTCAGAGGAAAACGGCGCCGACGGTTCCGGGGTGTCGGCTGGTTTGCCCGGGGTGAAAACAGGCTCCGGACAAAACGAGAACAGGGGTCTTTGCATGGGACCGGATTTTCCGCTCTTTGCATGGGTGTTATCGGAATTGGCCGGTAAGGTCGATGTGGAATTCATGAAAAAGCCCTCTGATTGTATTCGAAAAGAAAGCCAAAAGCATGCCAAAAGATCAAAAAAACACGTGGATTTTGTCCAGAAATCCGATCGCGGTCCGGCCGCCCTGATCCGGGATTTTTGAGGCCGGGTCACACCTGGGCCACAGCCGTCCTCCATTACCGGGAACAGCGGCGGCTTCTGGAACTACCATGGGAAAAATTTTCCGCCTGGGGTGATCTTATGACTTATGTGTCGATCAGGCTGTACTCCGGCATGTTGAACAACTGACGTACGCTGAAGCCCAGGGTATCCGGCAAGTATCGTCCCCATATTTTGATGGGAATTTCATCGATATGGACGGCCGGACTCAAGCCGACGGCGAGAAGGTACTCTATGATATATTCAATGTTTTTTGGTATGTTGCCATAAAATCGCTGTTGCTGACGCTGATCGAAAATCCGCTTTTCATGCATGGATCTGCCGATCTCCGATTCCACGAGTTCCTTGTAGGTTGTGACAATCAGGTCGATCTGAATGGCAGGATACCCGGTCGCACCGAATGCAAGAAAGTCATCCGTAATCCCGGACACGGGCAGTCCCCGCAGGGAAAGGTTCATGGCGGGGGCCACGCTATTAAATTTCTTTTGTAACTTCGAATAGTCAACCGGAACATCAACAATATAATGCACCGCATTATACATTCCCGTATGACGTTCTTTCTCGACGATCTCGATACCCGGAAGACTCAGGACGGCTGTCTCCAGTTCCGCCTCATCCGGCGGATCCATCACGATCTTCATACCGAGCACATCCCGTATGGTCATGATCTCCACCGGCAGCCGCAGGCCGTTTTCACGGATCTGCTCCATGACTTTCTTCTCAGCCCGAACCAGATCCGCCATGACACCGGGATCTTCCAACACTTCCGCCGGCAACCGTTTCGATAAGGACGGATGCGCCGCCGCCATGACTTCCCGGTGGATGAACTCGGAAGCGTACCGGCTGGCTTTTTCGGCCGTTCGCTTGATCCGTTTGAAGCGGCACATACTCAAAATCCGGTCGCGCTCGTCATGGTAGATCAGGCCGGCGATGGGCGAACTATTATAGTAGTACTCCGGTGTCCGCAGATAATCGTTGATCAATGCCTCGATTCTCGTTGTCCGGCGGTGGCCGGAACGGCACAGAAAATCCTTCAGCTCTTTCTTTGTGGCAATGGGCCTCAGGAAAACCGCACCTTCAAACAGCAAGGGGATCAGCCTGCCGATAAAATCCTGAATGGTTTCCCAGGCAATGAAGCTGTCATAGGTGATGATCCGGGTTATCCGGATGGGATCGGCTTCTTCCAGCTGATCGGACAACCAGCGGTTGGTGATTTCGAACAATTCGTCCCGGTGCGGGAAGGCCGAGATATACATGCTTGCTTACCAGTTGTATTGTCTAAAGGAAACGATGCGAACCCGGGTCATTTTTCGTCAACGGCTCCGTTCCTCACCGCGCTGATGATTTCCAGAATGTCCTCCCTGTAGTCCAACGGGGCGCTGATTTCGCCCCATCCTTTTTGCATCTGGAACAGGCCGTCATACGCCGTATCATGATAGGATCGCAGCAAATGCGGAATCTCCTGTTCCGTCAATATGGAAGTGACCAGTTGGGATTCGATATCACTGTCCAATACGGCAATTTTAACGAAAAACTGTTCATTGGAATCGTTCATGGGTTCCTTTCTTTCCGCCACCCGCCAGTCCCCCGCCATTCATCTGTCTATGCATAGGTATCGATCAATCTTCCCCTGGTTGCTACCCCTTGTGATACCATGCGCTGTTTTGCGTTGTAAATATCATTCTCTTCATTTGATTTCAGATAATACCGATATCGCTCCCCATTCAAGGCGCCGCCGTGCGGCTGCAAACCGCTTTGACCCTGCCCCTGCCCCCGGAAGTCCAACGCCGGCCAATCCGACGGCGAAGGAGCATGCCCCTGATCCTGGCGTTGAAAATACGGGATCAGATAATAATGGGTCTGAACATTCATACAACCGCCCGGAAGAATTCATCTATCATGATTCGCCGTCCAAGCCTCCTGGAAGAGATTCTCCCCACCGTTCCGGATTCCCCCGGCGGGACCAATGGAAATTAACATGCAAATTTCTTACCATAATCACGAAATTCCAAATCGTTACCACCCTGGCCGGGGTCAAAAGGAGACTTTACAATTTTCGGCCGGCTTGATAGAGGTGATCCCAGTCAGACCTTCGATTTTTCATCCCAGAATGCGGAAATTCTGCCGATGGAATCGAAACCATAGGTAAAGGACCGATATGGATACGGAAGCCCTTCCGGATTTTCATGGCAAGATCGTCGTTTTTTACATTTCCAACGCGCCCGACTCCCTCCAGGACGGCGCTGTTCTCGAATATATTTCCTTCAAGCAATTCGGCGGCAAACTGTTCGTCGTGGGCCGTGTCCCGGAAATAGACGCGGAAAACGGGGATTGGATCGCCAACCTCCAGGGAGGCATCGCCTGGGATGCGGTAACGAGTTACCTGATCTTCGACTCCCGGGAAAACTATCTCAGCCGAATGGGATTGACGAAAACGCCCCTTATTCAAAGACTGTTTGCCCGCATATTCAACTGACCTGCAATGGGAAGGGAAGCCGTTAGATGAACCCGAGCGGTGGAGAGCTGATTGCCGATATCCTGAGAGCGCATGGGGTGCGATTTCTGTTCACCCTCACTGGAGGACATATCGCCCCGATTCTGGTGGGCTGCCATCATCGTGGAATCCGGGTGGTGGATGTGCGGGACGAAGTGAATGCCGTTTTCGCGGCCGACGCCGTTGCGCGATTGACCGGCATACCCGGGGTGGCGGCCGTAACCGCCGGGCCGGGGGTTACCAATACCATCACCGCCCTGAAAAACGCCCAAATGGCCCAATCCCCACTGATTCTCCTGGGGGGGGCTGCTGCGACGCTGATCAGAGGCCGGGGATCGCTCCAGGACATCGATCAAATCTCCCTGCTGAAATCCGTGGTGAAAATGGCCGTCACCATCAACCGGAACTGCGATATCGCGCCGGCCATGGAACATGCGTTTCAGACGGCCAGATCGGGAGTCCCCGGACCTGTTTTCGTGGAATGCCCCATCGATCTCTTGTACAGTGAAAAGCTGGTCCGGGAATGGTATGGCGCCAAATCCAGGGAATCGGGCGGGAATGACATAAAAAGCAAGCTGTTTCAGTTCTATATGAACCGGCATGTCAACAACCTGTTCGCCTGCGACCTGAATGAGGTGAAAACCAGACCACGAGGCTGCTCCTTCCCGGAAGTCAAGACCGGCCACATCATCAAGGCTGAAAAAATACTGGAGGGCGCCCACCGTCCCGTTCTCATTGTCGGCAGCCAGGCCATGCTGGAGCCCTCTCAGTCCGGGAGACTGCTCTCTTCCCTGGAGCGCATGGCTATCCCGGTGTTTCTGGCAGGAATGGCGCGAGGCGTTATGGGAAAAAGTCATCATTTGCAGATGCGCCATCATCGCAAGGAGGCCTTAAAAAAAGCGGACGTGGTGGTGATCGCCGGCATGCCCTGCGATTTCCGCCTGGGATACGGCATGGCCATCAACAGCCGGGCCACGCTGATCGCCATCAATCGCAGCAAGGCGGATCTGATGCTCAATCGGAAGCCGGAGCTGGCTGTTCATGCCGACCCGGCTCAATTCCTGGCAGCCCTGGCGGAACGCTTCGTCCCCGGGGGACGCTCCAGGGACTGGACCGCCTCCCTGCGGTCATCGGATGACGACAGGGAAAATGAAATCCGCAAAATGGCCGAAATGAAGACCGATGGTGTTCATCCCCTCCGCTTGTTGACCCGGCTGGAGGATTTTTTGACGGATGAAAGCATTCTGGTGGCGGACGGCGGGGATTTTGTGGCTACCGCTTCCTATGTCTTGCGTCCCCGGGCGCCGCTGAGCTGGCTCGATCCTGGCGTGTTCGGCACCCTGGGGGTAGGCGCGGGTTTCGCCACGGGCGCCAAACTCTGCAGGCCGGACGCCGAGGTCTGGCTGATCTACGGCGACGGCGCTGCGGGATACAGCCTCCAGGAATTCGACACCTTTGTGCGTCATGGCCTTCCGGTCATCGCCGTGGTGGGAAACGATGCCGCCTGGGCCCAGATCGCCCGGGAACAGATCGAACTGTTCCATAACGAAATCGCCACCGTCCTCCGCCGTTCGGATTATCACACGGTGGCGGCCGGATTCGGGGGCATGGGCATTCTCGTAACCCGGGAAGAGGAAATTCAGCCGGCCCTGGAATCCGCCAGGCACCACGCCAGGGAAGGCATCCCGGTCCTGATCAACGTCCACATAGGTAAAACCGACTTTCGCAAAGGCTCCATATCCATGTAAGCTTTTCATTATTTTAGCAAATTGATGACATTCTCCTCCTTGGCATTGGCCTGGGCCAGGGCGTAGGATCGCGCCCGGTTCAACAATTTGAGCCGTGACAATACCATGGATGCCTCGGCCATGTCCGCATCCCGGATGTTGGATTCAGACGCGAAGACATTGATCTGCGAAGTCGACAAATTTTGGATCGTCGAGGCCAGCTGATTCTGCACCGAACCGATTCGGGACCGGTTGGCGTTCAGGTCGCTCATCGCCTGGTCCGCAATTCCGATGGCTGCCTGGGCGCCTTCAAAGGTGGTCACATCGATTTCGCTCAACCGGCCGGCATCACTGTTGCCGAGTTCACCGGAAGCGGCGGAATCGATGGACAGGGAGATGGTTTCGCCCGCATAGGCGCCAGTCTGGAACGATTTATTCGTGAACTCACCGGTCAGCAGCCGTTGACCGTTGTAGGTGGTGGTCTGGGCGATCGTGTCCAACTGGGTCAGCATCTTGTCGATATCCGCCTGGATCGCCTGACGGGACGCAGAACCCTGGCTGTCGTTGGCGGCCTGCAGCGCCTTTTCCCGTATCACCTGAATGATCCGGGAGGCGTTTTCCAGGGCGCCGTCCGCCACTTGCGCCATGGCCACGGCATCGCTGGCGTTACGGATGGCCTGTCCCATACCGCGGGCCTGGCTCTCCAGTGAATCGGCGATGGTCATGCCGGAGGCGTCATCAGCGGCGCTGTTGATGCGATGGCCCGAAGCGATGGTATCCAGCGTGGCCTGCAAGGACCGCTGGCCTTCCTGCAACGAACGGACCGCGAACATACCGCTGATATTGGAATTGATTCTCATACAACCCCCCATTGTAATTACGAATTACGAATTAGGATTTAGGAATTGCGGATGGATATCCATATGATATCCATTCTGTACGGATTAACCAGTAAAAAAAGATATACCCGTCCAGCGGTCCCGATTCGACGGAACCTTCATTCGTAATTCGTAATTCCTAATTCGTAATTCCTTCTATAAAACGCCGCCGCCGCCTGCTGCTGATTCCTCTTGAAATCCGCACGATTCCTGTTTTCTTCGCGCTGGAAGGCCTCCGCTTCTTGCTGCTGGGCGCGCTTGAATTCGATTTCATTCCGTCGGGCCCGATTTTCAAAAGCCTCGGTTTCCCGTTGCTGCTCACGGTCAAACTCCTGCTTCGCCCGGACGCGGGCCTGCTCGGAAAGTCGAACGGAATAGGCGGCATCATCGCCTTGCTCATCCCCGGACGCATGGCGGCCGGCCCCTTTCAGGGCTGCTTTGCCCTCGGGTTGCATTGTCTGCGCCCCGGAAACCGAGAGCTGCGCAATGCCTGCCGTTATGTCATTCCCCATTACCTTCATTGAGATCACCTCAGCGATTGAAATTGCCTTACAGCCGTGCCATCAACCCGCGATCTCTCCCGCCGCGTTATAGACGGCATTCTGATTCGCCGTCTGCTGTTCGGCTTGGGCCGCCTGACGCTCCTCCGTCTGTCGCCTGCGGGCCTCTTCCGACAACTCCACCTGATAGGCTTCCTTTGGAGCGGTATTCGCTGATTCCTCAGTCTTTTCATTCCGCTCCGGCTCCCTCGCCGCGCTCCTAGCATCCTCGGGACGCGCCGAATTCAACGCCTCGCCGCTGATACGCTCCAGCTGATTGATTTCCATAAGCCAGCTCCTTCTTCTTTGTAAGGTTACGGTGTAATCCAGGACCGTTCTACCCGAACGTATCGACGGTCCCACCGGTTATCTGAACGGTCGTATCCGCTGAATAGGCTTTTTCAGCGCCGTATTGCCGAAACACCGGTTCTTCACGCGCCAGCGCCTTGTTTTCCCGCATTCGCGACAAGGTGTATTCCATGGCTGCTTCAGCCCCCATCTGGGCCGCCTGGGCCGCTATCCGGCGGTCCTGGGCCGAAGGATCCCGGGGCGCCAGGGCGGCCCGTTGCACGGCCTTCATTTTTTCAGCCGTGGCCTTGGGGTCGCCCGGCACTTTCCCCATATCGATGGACACTTCCCCGGCTACGGCATAAGATTTCCCATCCGGACCACGCTCGTACTGAAACCGGGCGCCGCTGCGGACATATTGTCCTCCCGCCGTCACATGGGCCATCTCATGGGCTCGCACCGCCGCATCCGCCTGTTTCAACTGCTGGATCAGGTCCAATTCCGCCCGGGTCAACTCTCCGACGCCACTGATTTTCTTCCCTTCCGCCCCCCCGGATTGGCGGTTTCCGTTTGCGGCTCCGTCACCTCCCATGGTCTCACCGGACCGGGTTTTCACCTCCGGACGGGCAGAACCACCGTTTTCGACAGACGGCTGAGGATATGGCTTCACGGTTCCGATTTTCACTCTTATACCTCCGCTAATCTGTTATCGTCCCGGGACCGGGAAAACTTGAGGAAAAAATATTTGACAATTGGGATGAAACCCATTATCACCATTTACAATTACCATTTATTCAATGAAATCAATATTAAAAATAAAAGAAAGCCCCCTCGGCCCATGCAAGGAAGACCTGTTCGCGCCAGCAAAATCACGTTCACCCAGTTAATGACGGCCCAGGATGCCAACCTTGCCGGCAATGTCCACGGCGGTGTGGTCATGAAACACATCGATAACGCCGCCGGTGTCGTTGCCGCGCGCCACGCCCAATCCAACGTGGTGACCGCCAGCATCGACCGGCTGGATTTCCATAATCCGGCTTTCATCGGCAACCTGCTCCTGGTTCAAGCCAGTCTGAACATGGTGGGACGGTCCTCCATGGAAATCGGCGTCCGGGTGGAAAGCGAGGACATGTTCACCGGACGGAGACGTCATACCGCCTCCGCCTATCTGACCTTTGTAGCCCTGGACGAGCAGTTCAAACCCAAGGAAGTCCCCCCCCTGATTCTGGAAACGGATGACGAGAAACGACGCAACCGCGAAGCCCTGGCCAGACGGAATGTGCGCCTTGTGGAAAAACGCAAGGAAAAGGCCTGCCAGCGAGACAATGTGGCTTGCGATTAACAGCAGCGGAAGGTGCCAATGAAGATTCTGATCACCGGCGGCAGCGGATTCATCGGAACGGCTCTGAGCCGTTTTTTAGGTAAAAAAGGCCACCAGATCATCGCCCTTGGCACAACCCCGCCCCCGGATGTTTCCGACCCATCACGGTTCCGGTTCATCGCGGCGGATACCTCCCGATCCGGCCCCTGGCAACGGGAATTAAGTGGTGTGGACGCGGTGATCAATCTTACCGGCAGGACCATTTTCAAACGCTGGACGGAGGCTTATAAGCAACAAATTTATGACAGCCGCATCCGCACCACCGCCAATATCGTGGAGGCCCTGCCGGATTCAAAAGGACTGGTGCTGGTGAGCGCCTCCGCGGCCGGGTTTTACGGCAACCGCGGAGACGCTGTTTTGACGGAGACGGAACCGGGGGGCGACGATTTTTTGGCGGTGGTCTGCCGGGACTGGGAAAAAGCGGCGGGACTGGCGGAGTCAAAAGGCGCCCGGGTGGTGACCGCCCGGTTCGGTGTGGTGCTGGGAAAAAGCGGGGGCGCCCTGGCCCAGATGATCCCGGCCTATCGGTTCTTCGTGGGCGGTCCCATCGGCAACGGCGGGCAATGGTTCCCCTGGATCCACATGGACGACCTTCTGAACGCCATGGATTTTATCTTTCAAAACGAACAGATCACCGGCCCGGTGAATTTCTGCGGCGAACACCCGGCCCGCAACCTCGATCTGGCAAAAGCCCTGGGAAAAGCCCTGGGCCGCCCCAGCTTCATGAAGGTGCCGGCTTTCATGATCCGGTTGCTCATGGGAGAACTGGGCAACGCCGTCCTCTTCAGCCAGCGGACCCGGCCCAAGGTCCTTCTGGATAACGGTTTTCATTTCACCTATCCGGACATCCAATCCGCCCTGAACCAGATCATCGGAGCGAGGGGGGATTGATCCAGCCCCCGGTAATCCTTACCCACCACCCTGCAACTTTTTCCCGATCGACCGGGTGGCCCATTTGCCGGGTGACGGTCACTCCGTGGTATGTTTCGCTGGTTGACCCGCCTAGACTATAATATCGCTGCCATCCGCCATTGGTAATTCGTAATTCGCAATTCGTAATTGTTTCTCTGGCATATGTTTTGCGAGTAAAGTTAATCAAAAAGTTATATCAAGGTTTCCGTTCCTTCGGCCGATATAGAGAACAAACAGCCTGCAGGCAGCCACATTCGATGTTTGACGCTTTGTTGAAACCATCGGCAACTTCCTACAATAAGGTGAAGAAGATGTATCGCATTCAAGAAATCGGCAGTAAGGTTGACGTACCCGTTTCCACCATCCGGTACTGGCAGAAGGAATTCACGGAATTCATCAGTCCGGCCAAAACCAATGGCGGTCAAAAAAGGTATTCCGATGAAGATCTGGCCGTGCTGTCCAAAATCAAGGAAATGCTGCATGTCCAGAAAAAAAGCGTAGCTGAAGTCCGCAGATTGCTGAAAAAGGGGTATTCGGACTCACCCGATGTCGACTGGAGCAGCCAGAGTATCCTGATCACCGGCGGCACCGGCTCCTTCGGCAAGCATTTCTGCAAAATCATGACGGAAAAATACCATCCCAAGGTGATCCGGGTATACAGCCGCGATGAACTGAAACAGCATGAAATGCGTCAGCAGTTCGGGGAAAAGAAACTGCGCTATTTCATCGGCGACGTGCGCGACGGCGACCGCTTGCGCCGGGCCATGGAAGGGGTCGATTTCGTAATTCATGCGGCAGCCCTGAAACAGGTCCCGGCCTGTGAATACAACCCCTTCGAGGCTATCAAAACCAATGTCCACGGGGCCCAGAACGTCATCGATGCAGCCATTGACACCGGCGTGAAAAAGGTGATCGCCCTGTCCACCGACAAGGCGGTGAACCCGGTGAACCTTTACGGCGCCACCAAGCTCTGCTCGGACAAACTGTTTGTTCAGGGCAACGCCTACGCCGGCAACAAGGGAACCCGGTTCGCCTGCGTCCGGTACGGCAATGTCATCGGCAGCCGCGGCAGCGTCATCCCGGTTTTCCTGAAACAGCGCCAAACCGGCACCATCACCATCACCGATCCCCGCATGACCCGCTTCTGGATCACCCTGGATCAGGCCGTTGAGCTGGTGCTGAAGGGTTTTCACCATATGCAGGGGGGCGAGATTTTCATTCCCAAAATTCCCAGCATGCGCATCATGGACCTGGCCCAGGCCATTGCCCCGGAATGCCGGATCGATTACATCGGCATCCGACCCGGCGAAAAACTCCATGAAGCCTTGACCGGAGAGGATGAAGGCCGCAACACCCTGTTTTATGACGGGATGTATATCACCATTCCGAGTCATTCCTGGTGGGAGCGCCAGAATTATGTTGAGGCCCGGGCCATGCCGGACGATTTCGTCTATACGAGCGACCGCAACAGCGACTGGATGGGCGTTGAGCAATTGCGGCAGATCGTTTTCGGCGCGGAAACGCAACAAACCAAATCGGTTCGCCAATTGGCGCATGCCGGCTGACAAAGAAGGATGCAGAAAGATGCTATCTTACAAGACGGATCAAGAAGAATTCTGGACCGGCAGTTTCGGCAATTCCTATGTGAACCGCAACTCGGATATGGCCATTGCCGATGCCTATGAAGCCTTGTACCGAAAGATATTCGCCCGGATTGATCCCTTCGGCTCGCTGCTGGAGCTGGGCGCCAACGTGGGCATGAACATCCGAAGCCTGCGCAGGATCTACCCGGATGCAAGCTTTTCCTGTGTGGAAATCAATGCAAAAGCCGTGGAAAAACTGCGCCTCATCCCGGATCTGGAGATATACCACCAGTCGATCCTCGACTTTACCCCCTCCCGGCGCTGGGAAATGGTGCTGATCAAAACCGTGCTGATTCATATCAATCCGGAATTCCTGAATGTCGTCTACGATGTGCTTTACCGGTCCAGCAGCCGTTACATCTGCCTGGCGGAATACTACAACACCACACCGGTGGAGGTTCCCTACCGGGGCCATTCCGAAAAGCTTTTCAAACGGGATTTCGCCGGTGAAATGCTCGATCGCCACCCGGATCTCCGGCTGCTGGATTACGGCTTTATTTACACCCGTGATACGGCCGTGCCCATCCGTGACGACCTCACCTGGTTCATCATGGAAAAAAGAGGCGCCTGAAAACCATGGACGTGGTGCTTGTGGGAGGAACCGGTCTGCTGGGGAAAAGTCTGGCGGCCCACTTCACGGAATCGGGGGATACGGTGCATACCATCGCCAGAAGGAACGCAGACATCCGTCTGGATGTACGCAATCTGGCGGCGCTCCGCGACGCGACCAATGGACTCTCGCCGGATGTCGTCATCAACGCAGCCGCCGTGGTCGATCTGTCGGCCTGCGAAAAAGACCCCGGATTTGCTTATGCCGTCAATGCAAGACCAGTTTCCGCACTGGCGGAATTGTCCATGGAACGGGGGTGGCCGCTTGTCCACATATCGACGGATCATTTTTTCACGGGAGACGGCGACAAATGTCATGATGAACGGGCGGCCGTCCGGTTGATGAATGAATATGCGCGGACGAAATACGCCGCGGAGGCCTATGCGTTGACCGCTGAAAAATCCATGGTGGTGCGCACCAATATCGTCGGTTTTCGGGATGGCGAAGGAGCGCCGACCTTCATGGACTGGCTGGTGGACTCCCTGCGGCGCAAAACGGCCATAACCCTTTTCGATGATTATTACACCTCGAGCATCGATACGGTCATGTTCGCTGTGCTGTTGCGCCGGCTGATTCAATCGGGGACGACCGGCATCATCAATCTGGGGGCAAGGCAGCCCGCAAGCAAACTGGAATTTGCCAAACAGGTGACCATGAAAATGAACCTCGACCTGTCCGCGGTCAAAACCGGCAGTATCCGTTCAATGACCAATCCGCAACGCGCCGAGAGCCTTGGGCTGGACTGCCGCAGGGCTGAAAAAATCCTGGGCGCTCCCATGCCGGATCTGGATGAAATCGCGGAAAACCTGGCCCGGCAATACAAGGAGAAACCCCGATGAGACCTTTCCGGAAAAAAATCATGATCAACGAACGCGCCGTCGGTCCCGGCGAGCCGGTGTATTTTGTGGCCGATATCGCCTCGAACCACGACGGCGACCTGGAACGAGCCAAGGAGTTGATCCACAAGGCCAGGCTGGCGGGCGCCGATGCGGTTAAGTTCCAGCATTTCATTGCGGAAAAAATCGTCAGCGATTACGGCTTCCGTTCGCTGGGACGGCAGGTCGGCCACCAGTCCGCCTGGACCAAACCGGTGTTCGATATCTATCGTCAGTACGAATGCAACCGGTCGTGGAGCGGGGAGCTTTCGGCCGCCGCCAAAGCCGAAGGAATACATTTTTTCACCACGCCCTATGACATGGATGCCTTGCATCTGCTCGATCCGCTTGTGCCCGCATGGAAAATCGGTTCGGGAGACATCACCTGGACCGATTTCATTCATCAGGTCGCCTCCCTCGGAAAACCGGTAATGATCGCTGCGGGGGCTTCCGATCTGGAGGATGTCCGTCGAGCGGTGACAACCGCGGCATCTGTCAACGATCAACTGGTCCTGCTCCAATGCAATACCAATTACACAGGCTCCCTGGATAATTTCAGGCATGTCAATCTGCGGGTCCTGCGTTTGTTCGCCGATGAATTTCCGGATATCATCCTCGGCCTGAGCGACCATACCCCGGGACACAGCGCCGTCCTCGGCGCCGTGACACTGGGAGCATCGGTGATTGAAAAACATTTCACGGACGATAATTCCCGCAGCGGCCCCGATCATGGTTTCGCCATGAATCCGAAAAGCTGGCGGGAAATGGTCGATCGGACACTTGAGACCGCAGCGGCCCTGGGTGACGGGATCAAGCGGATTGAGGCCAATGAAATTGATACGGTTATCGTGCAAAGACGCTGCCTGCGTTATCGGCGCTCACTGGCGGCCGGTACGCGCATCAACCGCAATGACATCGAAGCTCTGCGGCCGGCGCCGGAAGGCTCCATCGAACCCTGGCGACTGGAAAAGATCCTTGAGCGGCGTCTTGACCGGCAAGTCGAAGCCGGTGAAGCGGTAAAATGGGAAGACCTGGAAGGTGAAACATGTTGAAAGGGGCTTGCACGGGATTGCGGGCCGTGGAAAAAAGCGACCTGGAACAACTTCTGCGCTGGAGAAACCAACCGGAATTCAGAAAATTTTTTCGGGAATACCGAGAACTGAACATGACCCAGCAGCATATCTGGTATGAGACCAGCTGCCTGAAAGACGACCATACGATCATGTTTTCCATCGTGGAGCTGCCGACCATGCGCCTGCTGGGAGCCGCCGGTCTTTGCCGCATCAACTGGATCGACCGGAACGCGGATTTCTCCATCTATATCGGAGCCGATGGCGTCTACATCGACTCGCGTTTCGCTCCCGATGCGGGAAGAACATTGATCCGGTACGCTTTTGAAGAGCTTTGCCTGCACCGCCTGTGGGCCGAGATCTATTCCATCGACGACGCAAAACAGATCCTGCTCCCGTCCCTGGGATTTTCCATGGAAGGGCGCCACCGCGGCACCCACTGGACGGAAGGCAGGTGGGTCGATTCCCTTTTTTTCAGCCTTCTGGAAGACGATTACCACCGAACAAACGACACCCAACAGGCAACCAGTGATAAAGGATAAAACATGCAACCATCCGCACTCGCCATCATTCCCGCCCGGGGCGGCAGCAAACGCATCCCCCGGAAAAACATCAAACCCTTCGCCGGAGAGCCCATCATCCGGTATTCCATCCGGGCGGCCCTCATGAGCGGTTGTTTTTCCGAAGTAATGGTTTCCACGGAAGACAAAGAGATTGCCGATGTGGCCTCCCGCTGCGGGGCGACGATTCCGTTTCGACGCTCGGAAAAAACCGCGGACGATCAGGCCATGCTCGCCGATGTCATCGAGGAAGTGGTCCTGGAGTATCAAAAACGCGGGCGCAGGTTCGACCTGTTCTGCTGCATCCTGCCGACCGCTCCGTTCATTTCAGGGGATCGCATCAAAGAGGCTTACGATCTGCTGGTCCGGAACGACGTCGACTCGGTTTTTCCGGTGACCCGTTTCAGCTACCCGATCCAAAGAGCCCTCCGGATCGAAAACGGCCTGATGAAAATGTTCTGGCCCGAAAATTACAACGTCCGGTCGCAGGATCTGGAACCCGCCTTCCATGACAGCGGGCAGTTCTACTGGATGAAGACGGCAAGCCTGCTGCGGCAGAAACAATTGTTCGCCGAAAAGTCCATCGGCCTTGAGTTGCCTGAATCCGAAGTCCAGGACATCGATAACGAGGAAGATTGGAAAGTCGCGGAGATGAAATACACGCTTCTCCAAACCGTGCAAGGAACGTAATCGGACGATGAACGGATACCGCGCCCTGATCATCGGCGCCGGCAAAATCGGCGCCTTTTACGACACCCCCGATTTTTCCGAGGTGCTTTCGCATGCGCACGCCTACACCGCATCGGCGGATTTCCGGCTGGCCGGATTCGTCGATAGCCGGGTCGAATCCGCCGAGCGAGCCGCCGGCATCTGGGGAGGACGCGCCTACACGAACCTAGCCGAGGCTTTCCGGGCCGAAAAACCGGACGTCATCTCCGTCTGCGTTCCCGATGATTGTCACGAACCGATTCTGCGGCAAATATCGGAACTGGGGCCTCGTCTGGTTTTTGCCGAAAAACCCCTCGCCGCGGATTCAGCCAGTGCCTGGGCCATCGCCAGGCTTTACCAGGAAAAAGGGATCCCGCTGGCGGTAAACTATTCCCGTGGATATCTGCCGAAATTGAGACACCTTGCAAATGCCATTCATTCCGGTTCCCATGGACGGTTTGTCAATGGCGTCGGTTTGTACGGCAAGGGCCTGATGCACAACGGTTCCCATATGATCGATCTCCTGCTTCGACTCCTCGGTCCGTTATCGTCCGCCATCCGGACAGGCGCGTTGACGGACTGGTCGGACCAGGATCCATCCATATCCGCCTCGATCCGCATGCGGAACGGCGGAACCGTTTTTCTGCAGGCAGTCGACAGCCGCATCGTCACGATTTTCGAACTGGATCTGATCTTCGAGCGCGCCAGGATTCGGCTTGTCGATTCATGCGCAGCCATCGAGGTATACCATGTACAAGAACACGAAAGTTATCGAGGGTATCCGGTATTCCGCTTATTCAATTCGGGAAGGATGGAGCTGATGAAAGCGCTTCCCCATGCCATCGATAACATCTGCGCGCATCTCGAGACCGGCGCACCGCTTTCCTGCTCCGGCCTGGATGCTTGCCGGGTCATCGCTGACTGTGAACTCGTCCGCAACGGAAAAGCGGCCATTTACACCAACGGATGCCTTGGGGCATGATGGGATTCCCATGAATACGGATAACGGCGGCAATCTGCAAAAAACCTTACCAGGGAGATGGCTGTTTGCCGCCGGCGATGTGGGTGGTGCGCGGGCGCTTTTGCCCGTCATCCGGGAATGCGCGAATCAGGGGATACCGTTTGGCGTCCTGGCCCATGGACAGATTGCAAGTGAAACCGATACGGAATGGACCATGATCGATCCCCCGGAAAAATCAGACACGCCAAGGATGTCCGTCCTGCTGGACAACCTGAAGGCAGGCGCCTTTGTTTTCGCTTCCAGCGTGCATGACACCTTCGCGCTGACCATGGCAAGGCAGGCGGCCGCTAAACATATCCCGCTGGTTCATGTTCTAGACAATTGGACGGCTTATCGGCATCGTCTGGAAAATGACGGCCTGCCGCTGCTGCATCCCGACGTCTACACCGCCATGGACAGCCTGGCCTTTGAAGAAGCCGTTGCGGAAGGTATCGACCCGGCGATTTTGAAAATCACCGGTCACCCGGCCCTGGCGGATCTGGGCCGGCAGCTCGAACAACAAAGTGACAAAAAACCGCCGGCGTCTTCCCGCCGGCAGATTGTGTTCGTTTCCGAACCGGTCGCGGCCGACCAGAGCGGGGATTCATCCTCTCCCTTTTTCCGGGGGTACACGGAAAGCCAGGTGCTTGATAGCTTTTGCCGCGCGCTGCAACCCCACGCCGGGGAAGTAACCGTGTCCATTCTGCCGCATCCCAGGGAAAATCCCGGTCGTCTGCATCGGACATGGGAGGAGGCCAAGGGTCTCCTGGAAGGAAAACTGACCGACGGGACGGACGGACGGGGTCATGTACTGCGGTCGGATGGAGTGGCCGGCATGGCGTCCCTGCTGCTCTATGAAGCCTGGCTGGCGGGGAAGCCGGTTATAAGCATTCAGCCGGATCTCAGACGGCATGACCTGCGCATGTTGTCACGGCGAAAAGAAATTCATTTTGCCGACACCGATTCGAAAATAAACGCGACCGTGAACAATTGGCTTTCCGATATTCGGAAACCCGTAAAACGAAGACCGCATCCGGACCTCGTACAGCATCGGGAATCAGCCGCGAAAATCTGTTCCCTGCTGAAAGACATGACGGCGACCATGCCCGGCGCCGAACGCGAAAAAACTGACCAAGGGAGATTGACATGAAATTGGCCATCCATGGGGGAAAACCGGTCAGAAGCAAACCTTTTCCCAGACACACCACCATCGGCGAGGAGGAGAAAACCGCGGTCGCCAGGGTGCTGGAATCCGGGGTCTTGTCCAAATACCTGGGATGCTGGCATGAAAACTTCATGGGCGGCCCCGAAGTGCGCGCCCTGGAGGAGGAATGGGCCGACTTCTTCGGTGTTCGTCACGCCATTGCCGTCAATTCCTGCACTTCCGGATTGTATTGCGCCGTCGGCGCCATCGCCACGGAACCCGGCGACGAAATCATCGTTACGCCCTACACCATGAGCGCCACCGCCATGGCACCCCTCATATACAACGCCGTACCGGTCTTCGCGGACATCGAAGCCGATTTTTTCTGCCTGGATCCGCAAGCGGTGGAGAAAAAAATCACCTCCCGCACCCGGGCGATCCTCACGGTGGATCTTTTCGGACACCCCTATGATGCCGATGCCATCAGCACCCTTGCCCGCAAGCACGGGTTGTACGTCATCGAGGACACAGCCCAGGCGCCGGGCGCCCGATACCACGGAAAACCCGCCGGCACCCTGGGGGATATCGGAATCTACTCCCTCAATTACCACAAACACATCCATTGCGGAGAAGGCGGCGTGGTCGTGACCGAAGACGACGCCATCGCGGAACGGATCCGTCTGATCCGCAATCATGCCGAAGCGGTCGTCGAGGATAAAGGCGTTGCCGACATCGTCAACCTGATCGGTTTCAATTTCCGCATGACCGAAATGGAAGCTGCCGTGGCCCGTTGCCAACTGAAAAAATTGCCGGACTTGCTCGAAAAACGTCTGGCGAACGAGGCCTGCCTGGCCAAAAAACTGGCTCAAATTCCGGCGCTTATTCCCCCCAAGACCCGCGAAGACTGCCAACATGTTTTTTATATGCATGCCTGCAAATTCGATGACCGGGAAGGAGGAATTTCCCGGGATCGCTTCATCGCCGCCGTCCGGGCCGAATTGCCGGTTTTTGAAGGCCGGGAATCCGAAGGCGTCCGTCTGGCATGCGGTTATGTGAGACCGTTGTATCTGCAACCGATCTTTCAAAAAAAGACCGCCTATGGTTCGCAGGGCTTTCCGTTCCATCATTTCCGGCGGCCGGAGGAAATCACCTACCGCAAGGGGGACTGCCCGGTATGCGAGCGCATGCATGAGCGCGAGCTGTTCATCCATGAACTGATGCTGCCATCCCTGTCTGTTGACGATCTGGACGACGTGTTCCGGGCATTTGAAAAAGTCTGGGAAAACCGGACGGACTTGAGGGAGCGGTCATGACGACACTTGCCGGCGCCATCCAGACGAAACGGCTTTCAATGACGCCTTTCACCGAACGGCATATCAACGATCGCTATCTGGGCTGGTTGAACGACAAGACGCTGATGCGATACAGCGAACAGCGCCATCGCCGCCATACACGGGAATCGGCCCTGGAGTATCTGCGATCCTTCCATGGGAGCTCCAATTACTTCTGGGCCATAGAGGAGATTCCGGACGGGCTCGGTCATATCGGGAATATCAACGCCTATGTGGACCGGAACAATCTGGTGGCGGATATCGGCATCCTGATCGGTGAACCGGCCGCCCGCAAAAAGGGCTACGGCCTGGAAGCATGGAAAGGTGTCTGCGGGTTTCTGCTCGGGGAGCTTGGCATGCGGAAGATTACCGCCGGAACCATGGCGCGCAACCTTCCCATGATTCATCTGATGCAGCGGGCGGGCATGATCCCGGACGGTATCCGCAAACGCCACTATCTGCTGGAAGGCCTTGAAGTGGATATTCTTCATATGGCCGTTTTTCAGACGGCCGAACCATCCAAGAAAGAGGAAGATGCGTCATGAATTCCACAACGAAACCGCTTTTCGATCATTTGCGATATTGCATCCGGTGCTGCATGCCGGAAACCCAGGAGGGCATCCAATTCGACGAATTCGGCATCTGCCGGGCCTGCCAGTCCTCCGAACAAAAAATTCACATCAACTGGGTTGAACGGGAAAAAGCGTTGTCGGCCATTCTGGAAAAGGCCCGGAGCCAGGCCGGGGATAATTATGACTGTATCATCCCCATCAGCGGCGGCAAGGACAGCACTTTCCAGCTCCATGTGCTGGTCAGGGTCTATGGCATGAAGCCGCTGGCGGTCACCTTCAGCCACAACTGGTTCAGCCGGACGGGATGGTACAATCTCCAGAACGCCCTGGAAAAATTCAATGTCGACCACATGATGTTCACTCCCAACCGCGATCTGGTGAACCGTATCGCCCGCAAATCCGTGGAGGCCATAGGCGATTCCTGCTGGCACTGTCATGCGGGGGTCGGAGCCTTTCCGCTCCAGATCGCCGCCCGCTTCCGGATTCCTCTGTTGATCTGGGGCGAATCCATCGCCGAATCCTCGGGCCGGGCCTCCTATCTCAATCCGGTCCGCAAATTCGACCGGGAATACTTCACCAAGGTTTCCGCCAAATTGAGACCGGACCAGATGATCTGCGACACCCTTTCCGCGAGGGATCTGTATCCCTTCCAGGTTCCTTCCGCCGAAGAATGCGAGAAAGCGGGGATCTTCGGCATTCATCTCGGCGACTATATTTTCTGGGACGACGAACGCCAGACCGAATTCGTCCGGGACACCTATGGCTGGCGGGAAACGGAAATGGAAGGCACGTACAAGCGGTATAAAAGCGCCGAGTGCATCATGGCGGGAATGCATGATTTCACCTGCTACCTGAAGCGCGGATACGGCCGCGGCACGTTTCATGCTTCCGTGGATGTCCGCAACGGTCTCCTGACCCGTGAAGAGGGCTTTTCCCTGGCGGGGGAACATGATCCGGTCCGTCCTGAATCCTTGGATTATTTTCTGCGGATCACCGGCCTTTCCGAAGCGGAGTTTTATGACATCATGGAAAAAAACAGGGTAAAGCAACTTCAGGGGAAGACCATCCCCGTCAAGGCCAAGAAGCAACCGCACAGCGAACGGTTGCTTCCTTTTCCGGAACAACTGATCCATGAAGAAGGTAAAAACTGATCCAACGGCGGCGTTATCCGCATTCGAGGTGCTGGTTATGAAACATGACGGTTTTCTGGATTTGAGTGTACGCGACATTCTGGACGGATATCGCAAGCGGCGCTTTCTTCCCCGGGATGTGGCCCGGCATTGCATCAACATGACCGAAAAACTGGATGGACGCTACAAGGCCTTTGAACGGTTCGATCCTGAAAAACTCATGGCCCTGGCCCTGGATGCCGAACAGCGCCTGGCGGCGGAAATTCCATTGCGGGCGCTGGAAGGCATCCCCGTCGGCGTGAAAGACATCTTTAACACCATCGATTTCCCCACCCAGATGGGGAGTCCGATCTGGAAAGATTTCCAAGCTGGTAACGACGCCCGGGTGGTGTATAGCCTGAAACAGGCCGGCGCCTTGATTCCGGGGAAAACCGTCACCGCCGAATTCGCCGTCCATACCCTGCAAAAAACCATCAATCCGCATGCGGCGGACCGCACTCCGGGCACATCTTCCAGCGGTTCCGCGGTGGCTGTGGCGACCGGCATGCTGCCTGTCGCCATCGGCACCCAGACGGCCGGCTCCATCGTCAGGCCGGCGAGCTTCTGCGGGATTTACGGCTGCAAGCCCTCTTTCGGCCTGATTCCGCGCACGGGCAGCCTGAAAACCACCGACAGTCTGGATACCATCGGATTCTTCACCACCCATGTAACGGATTTGGAACTGGTTTTCGACGTGTTGCGCGTCCACGGTCTGAATTATCCCCTCAGCCATCGCATATTGCATGATGAAACCCGCCAGAAAAAACCGGATTCCAGACCATGGCGGGTGGCCCTGGTGAAAACTCACACATGGGAATACGCTCCCGAATATGCCCGCGAATCCATCCAGGACTGGAGTAAACGCCTCTCCCGGGATACCGCCATTGAGGTGATGGAGAAGGAATTGCCCGGCGAAATGGCGGAAGCCCATGAGGTGCATGCCACCATTTATGATTGCACCCTCGCTTATTATTTCAAGGAAGAGTACAAGAAAAAAGAGCTTGTCTCGCCCATCATGAACGCCATCATCGAGCGCGGCATGCGCGTCTCCCCCAACGACTACCAGGCAGCCTTGAAGCGCCAGGAAGTTTTGGCGGCGTCCATGGAAATCTTTTTCGAAAACGTGGATGCGCTTGTCTGCCTCAGTACCGCCGGGGAAGCCCCCTTGCGGGAAATCACGGAGAAACCGGACCCGGCCCTGATGTGGACCCTGACCCATCTGCCTGTAATCAGCGCGCCGGTGTTCAGGTCTCCCGGCGGGCTGCCGTTCGGCGCCCAACTGGCGGCGAGGAGGTATAACGATAAACTGCTGTTCCGGTTCGCTGAATATCTTCATGGTCGGGATCTGATTCCCACCGGACCGAATCCGCGCGCGCGGATTTTAGAATAGCGACATCTGGCGCGCCAAGCGTCGGTCAAGAGAAGGAGCGGAAATATGGAAGCTGACGGCCATTTCCTGGAGAACAACACCAAACTGCTGCAACAGCATCACCCGCGGGTATGGGAAGCATTGAAACGGTATGCCGATGAACCCATCGGCGAAATCCGGCTCGCCGGAGAAGGGAAACCGACCCTGTGGATGAAGGATGACGCCGGCGCCGAGTACTTCCTTCACGATACCAAAAACCCCGAGGCGGAGCTGAAAGACTTTTTCGCCCTGGTGCCGGAAAACACGACGGGCACCGTCATATTCGTGGGCATGGGGCTGGGATACGCGCCGCTTGCCATGCTCCGGAGCCGCACCCGGATGCGCCACATGCTGATCCTCGAACCGAAAACCGGCTTCTTCCTCCAGGCGCTCCGCGCACTGGATCTGGGCCCGCTCCTGACCGACAGCCGCGTGACATTCGCCGTGGGTCCGGATATCAACGTCCCGGCCTGCATGCAGCCCATGTCCCGGGCTCTGCTTCTGGAAAGCACCCATATCCTGAACCATCTGTCCTCGGCCAGAATTTTCCCCCAAATCTACCAGAACTTGTACGACGAAGTCTATAAGCAGGGAAACACCTTGAATGTCGGGGGCCTCACCATCCGGACATTCGGGCGGAAATTCATTGAAAACCGGCTGCGCCATCTGAGCGCCATCCATCATCAACACCTCCTGGAACATCTCCTGGGCGCTTTTTCCGGCAAACCGGCGATTATCGTCGCCGGCGGCCCCTCGCTGAACAACAACATTCACCACCTTTGCGCCGCCAAGGGCAAGGCGGTCATTATCGCCGTGGACACGGTGCTGCCCGCCCTCCTGGCACACGGTATCTCCCCGGATTTCACCACCGCCATCGATATGCAGGACATCGTCATGGAAAAAATCGTGGATGTTTCCGACAGGGCCGACACTTCCCTGGTGTGCGCCTCCTGGGTCAGCCCGACCATTCCGAAAATTTTTCCCGCCCGTCAGGTTTACTGGGCCTTCGCGGCCAAACATATGGAAAAATGGATCAGCGACATGCTGGGCGGCCGGTTCCTGACCAACGGAGCCGGCACCGTGGCCCACCTCAATATGACCACGGCCCTCCTGCTCGGCTGCTCCCCCATCATCTTCGTCGGACAAGACCTGGCGTACACCAACCGCCAGGATCATGCCGGCCACACGTCTCTCACCCAGAAGGATGATCTGACTTCCCTGTATGAGCGCAATGAGATCCAATGGGTGGACGGATACGGCGGCCAGAAAGTCCCCACAACAAGGGGCTGGCTCAGCGACAAGCACCATTTTGAATGGATGATCGCCGCCAATCCGGACCGGCGTTTTATCAATTCAACGGAGGGCGGTGTCCGCATCGAGGGTGCGGAAGAAATCGACCTTCGGACGGCGCTTTCCACCTGGTGCCTGGATTCCATCGATATCCCGGCCATTATCGACAAGTCCCACGCCGGCGGGAAAATGCCCGGCCGACGCAAAATGATGGAAGAGGTCGGGCGTCTGCTGAGGAATATCGCGGGAATCGAAAAAGACATGGACCAACTGGCCGCTGTTTCGGCGAAACTCCAAAAGGAGTTCACCCGTCTTCGGAACGGCGGGAGCGGCCACTCCTGTTTCGATTCCCTGCCCATGGAACTCAAGCGGCAGGTGCACACCCTGGACACCCTGAACGACCGCCTGGACAAATCCATCGTCTGGGCGCTCCTGGACGAGGTCACCATGGAAGGGCTCCTCCAGAGCGAGCGACTGAACCACGAACTCCGGCAGTTGGAAGGCCGCCCGGAAAAATATCTGGAATGGATCGGGAAAAGCATCGAGCGCTTCCTGCTCATCAATCGATGCCGCGGTGATGTCCTGAAGCCCTTCAAGCAACAACTGAAAACCGTGCTGGAAAGACTGCGGCGGGAAAATCTGCTCCTGAAAAAACTCCAGGAGAAAGACCCCCGATCCGGCCGGTACCTGCTGGAACTGTTATCGCTCTACTATGAAGACGGCGACCATGTGCTCCTTCAACGGGCCATCGAGGCAATCGACCCGAAAGAGGCGCGGAACGCCGAAATATCGTTTTACCTCGGGGCCGTTGCAGCCCATCAGTCCCTGTTTGAGAAGGCGGAATCCCGTTTCGCCGAGGCCCTGGCCCTCGATGCCTCGCTGGCCGCCCGGATTGAGGACTGCCGGCGAAGGCTCGCGGACCGCTATATCACTTTCAGCCGCGAATGGGAGCGGAATGACCGGGACGTGGCCCGCCGGCTGCTGTTCAAGGGTCTCCGTCATTGCCCCGGTCATCCGGTATTGGGAAAAACCCTGGCCGGCCAGGCCGCCGAATTGTTGCGCCAAGCGGACGAAGCCGCTGAAAAAAAGACTCCGGCACCGCAAGCCGAGGCTTTCCGCCCCTGGTGCGAGGCCCTGACCGCCATCCCCGGGCTGGTCGCGGTCATCGGTGCGGAGAAAGCCGCCTTGCTGTACCGCCATTATGGTCACGGTCTGGTGGCCGAAAACCGGCATGCCCGGGCAGCGGAAGCATTTGCCGCCGCCGCCGACCTTTCGCCCGACGATCCGGCCCTGTATATCTTCCTGGCCGATGCGGCCTTCGCCGCCGATGATCCGGACCGCGGCGTGGCCTGTCTGGACAAGGCCGTGTCCCTTGACCGCCGGTACGCCCAGTTCTGGGAAACCATGGGGGATAACCTCGCCGCTGCCGGACAGCCCCGGGATGCCGTTTCCGCCTATGAGCGCTGTCTCCTGACCATGCCGGAACATTTCATCCTCTTCAAAAAGATCGGTGACTGTTATATGGCCATGGAGCAACCCCAGGCGGCCCTGACGGCCTACCGGCATTTCAAGGCCAAAACCACCGGCAACAACCCCGCGGGTCCCGATGACTCCGGGCTTGGAAAAGAGGTGTCGAGTCATGGGACTTCCTGCTGACAAACCGGCGGTGGCCGCCATCCTGGAACAGGGAATCCAGCTTCACCGATCCCAAAGGTTCCCGGAGGCCGCGGCCGCCTATGATCGACTTCTCCGGCTCGATCCGGACAATGCCGATGCGCTGCACCTTTTGGGTGTGATCGCCAGCCAGACCGGCCAGCATGAACGCGCGGCACGCCTCATCGACGAGGCCATCCGTCGCAACCCTGCGGCGCCGGAATTTTACAACAGCCTGGGAGCCGTCAAACAGGCCATGGGACGGGTGAAAGAAGCCGTCAGTCTCTACCTCCAGGCCGTCAACCTGCATGGCGAGTATCTGGAGGCCTATTACAACCTGCTGCGGCTCCTGCCCGACAATGCGGATATCCCTTTCAAAATCGGCTTTGTCCTTCACCGCCAGGGAAAACGGGACGACGCCATGCGCCATTACGAAACGGCCCTCGCCATCCAGCCGGACCATGCGGACGCCCTCAACAATCTCGGCTGCGCGCATCGGGAGCTTGGAAACCTTGACGAGGCCCTGGGCTGTTTTCAGCGGGCGGCCCGGGTACGGCCGGATTTCGCGGACGCCCATCATAACCTCGGTTTTGTGTTGCATGAAAAAGAGCGGTACGAGGAAGCACTGGTCCATTACCGCGCGGCCCTGTCCCTGGAGCCGCATCGCGCCGACACCCACATGGACCTGGGCCGGACCCATCAGCGCATGGGGGATCTCGCGGAAGCCGTCCGCTGCTATCAACGGGCGGTGGACATCCGGCCGGATCACTCCAAGGCGCTTTACAACTGGGCCTGTGCCTTGCATGAACTCGGCCGGGACGACGACGCCGTCGACCAATACGCCGAAGCCGTCCGCCGGGATCCCGGCCACGTTGAGGCCCATGTCAACCGGGCCTTCATCCTGTTGCTGAACGGCCGGTACAAGGAAGGCTGGCCGGAATATGAATGGCGCCTGCAACGTCCGGACTGGCTTTCGGTCAACCACCGGTATGCGGACATCCCCCCCTGGAACGACGTCACCAAAAGCCGGGACCGCATCCTGGTAATCGCCGAACAGGGGATGGGCGACACCATTCAATTTTCCCGCTATCTGCCCCTGGTCAAATCCCGCTGCCGCAAGCTCCTGTTGCACGTCCAACCGGAGCTGATGCCCTTGTTCGCGACATGCCCCGTCATCGACGAACTGATCACCGCGCAACCAGGCCAAACCCCCGAGGCCGATGCCGCGGTTCATATCATGAGCCTGGCGGGCCTGTTCGGCACCACCCCGGAGACGATTCCGTCTGTTTTTCCGTATCTCACAGCGCCCCGGGAAAAAATGGCAATATGGGACGCGAGGATACCGAAGGCTGGAATCAATATCGGTATCGCCTGGTCCGGCAATCCGGCATATCCGGGCAACCGGGAGCGTTCCTGTCCCCTCCGGTGTTTTGAACCCATTGCCGACATTCCGTCCGTACGCCTGTACAGCCTGCAGAAAGGCCGGGCGGCGGAAGAGCTTCATACGCTTCCGTCCGGCATGCAACTCACCGATCTCGGTCCGGATTTGAACGATTTCGCCGATACCGCGGCGGCCGTCATGCACCTGGACCTGATCGTTTCCGTGGATACCGCCATTGTCCATCTGGCCGGCGCCCTGAACAAACCTGTCTGGACCCTCCGGTATCACATTCCCTACTGGGTATGGGGCCTCCGGGGCAACCGAACCCCATGGTACCCATCCATGCGCATTTTCCGCCAGCAACGACCCGGGGACTGGGAGGAATTGTTTCAGCGGGTAACGGACGGATTGCTCCAGATCACCCGCCAATCATCCGCCGAGGCGTTGTCCGCTTCATTCCCGAAAGGCTGGGACCATGTCTGATCATCCTGTTTTCAACAAACTGAAGCCATGCCGGCATGGCGCCATGCTGTATAACATCAACGATCAATATATCGGCAAATCCCTGGATATGTATGGCGAATACAGCGAAATGGAAATCGCTCTTTTCGATCAGATCCTGCAACCAGGCCAGGTGGTCCTGGACGTGGGCGCCAACATCGGCGCCTACACGCTGTATTTCGCGAAAAAGGTGGGCGACGCCGGCGCCGTGCACGCCTTCGAACCCCAGCGGCTTGTATTCCAGACCCTGTGCGCCAACATGGCCCTCAACAGCATTGTCAACGCGCACTGCCGCAACGCCGCCCTGGGAACCACAGCGGGCACGATTAGGGTTCCCGATATCAAACCATGGATTTCATTCAACTTCGGCGGCCTGACCCTCGGCGACCACGAAACCGGCAACCCGGTTCCACTCTTGCGCCTGGACGACCTGGGAATCGGCGCCTGTCATTTCATGAAAATCGATGTGGAAGGAATGGAGCTGGAGGTTCTGAAAGGCGGCTCCTCCCTCATCCGGGCATGCAACCCGGTTCTGTATGTGGAAAACGACCGGCAGGAAAAATCCGCCGATCTGGTGGCGTATCTATCCGAACTGGGTTATGATCTGTTCTGGCATCTGCCGCCGCTCTACAATCCGGATAATTTTTTTCAAAACCGGGAGAATGTTTTCGGTACCATCGTATCCCAAAACATGCTCTGTCTCCCCAAAACAGCGGACTATAAAATGGACGGCTTTCAGCGGGTGGAGATACCCGTTTGACATGGACTTCCACGGATGATATACATTTAATATGGTGTATATCATAAAAGGAGGTCTCCCATGCAAGTCTCTAAATGGGGTAACAGCTTGGCGATTCGCTTGCCCGCTTCCGTGGTCCAACTGCTGGAGCTGCGCGAAGGGGACGACATCGAAGTATTGATCGCCGATGAACGTGTCTTTCAGGTCAGAAGAAAACCCTGTAAAGAAGACGTTCTATCGCGGTTACGAAAATTCCGGGGGAAACTGCCGGCAGATTTCAAGTTTGACCGGGATGATGCCAATGCCCGCACCTAACGTGTTCATCGACACCAATATTTTGCTGTATCTCCTGTCGGCGGACACGGCCAAGGCTGATTGCGCAGAAACCATTGTGCGGAGCGGCGGCCTGATCAGTGTGCAAGTGCTGAATGAAATGGCCCACGTGACCCGTCGCAAGTTCGCCATGCCTTGGGCGGACGTCAACGAGGTACTGGCAATGATCCGATCCTTATGCACAACCGCCCCATTGACCATCGAAACCCATGACAGGGGACGGCTTGTCGCCGAGCGATACGGGCTGGGTATATACGACGCGATGATTCTGGCCGCCGCTCTTATCGGAGGATGCGAGATCCTGTACTCCGAAGATATGCAGGACGGGCAGGCGATCGACCATCAGTTGCGTATCTGCAATCCATTCAACATTCAAAATAAATGACAAAGCCCCTGGAGATGGCCGCATTCCATCGGTTAGGAATCAAGTTCGTCACCGGCCCGCGGAGGTTCTCCACCGGTCCGCTGCAGCAGTTTTCGAAATGCATCCAGATCCGCCTGTTTCGCCCTTTCGATAACATATTTCCCGGTTTCCAAGGCCGATATTTTTTCCGCCACCGCAATGGCAATGAACTGGTTGATGCTGGTTCCGTCACGCTTGGCAACCCTGGTGAGCTGCGCCTTCAGTGATTTGGGAAGTCGCAACGGATAAGTTGATGTTTCCTTCATTTCTCATTCTCCTCGCATTCTTTTGATGGCCGTGGATGGAGAAATCGCCTCCAGGCCAAACATTCCCGGCACTTCACCATAATCACGTAAATTGAACGTCACAATCGCGTCGGCTTTGCCATTAACGGCAACCTCTAAAACCATTTCGTCGTTTGGATCACGCAGCGTTGGTCGCCAGAGATAATGTGTTTGGACCGGTTCAATCAATGCGGCAATACCACTAATGAAAATATCCGCTTGTTCCCTTGTCAATCCAGCGGCGATCCAATGCACCGGATCCGTGCATTTGGCTTCGTATTCAAAAAAAAGCGGTACGCTGGCCAGCATTGTTACCCGCCTATCCAAGGCCGCGCATAATAATGCCGCTGATGCCCCGGTTGGGCTGCGCATGGCGGCGACAATGACATCGGTATCCAAAACAAGTCTACGCATGATATCGTATATTATGTCATATCATATACGATGTCAACATTCGCTTCAATTCGAACGCCAAGAAAACCTTCAAGAAATTCCCCTACCCGCCGATATAGTTTGTGTAGAGACGAACTCCCTTTTCAACAATCGGTTACAAAAAATCCAAAGGAGGTGATCGAAACAAATGTAATTTTCCCATCGAAACAATATGTTGTCTTTATCCAGCAATGATTTCAAGCAATGGGGAAAGGAATCCCCGTCACCCACACATGGAGGTTAGACCATGGCATTACGTATCAATACCAATATATCAGCAATGAACGCCCACAAGAACTTGATAAGCACCGATAACAAGTTGTCGGCCTCCATAGAGAGGCTGTCCACCGGTTTGCGGATCAACAAGGCGGCCGACGATGCGGCCGGCATGGGCATCGCCGATTCCCTCAAATCCCAGGCCCTGAGTCTGGGGCAGGCCATCCGGAACGGCAATGACGGTATCAGCATCGTGCAGACCGCCGACGCCGCCCTGCAGGAATCCATCAACATCGTCAACACCATTAAAACCAAGGCCATCCAGGCGGCCCAGGACGGCCAGACCACCGATTCCCGGAAAGCCATCCAGGCGGATATCGACAAGCTCTTGGAAGAGCTCGATATGATCGCCGAGACCACATCCTTCAACAACCAGAAACTGCTCTTCGGCAATTTCACCAACAAAAAATTCCAGATGGGCGCCTATTCCGGTGAAACCATCAGTATCTCCATCGCCTCGGCCCAATCCACCAAAATGGGCCATGTCACCACCGGCCGGCTGGGCATCACCGGCGACCAGCCCGGCTCCGTTGAACTGGCCATCTACAGCAACCTGCAGAACCAGAGCTTCCTGGTGGAATCCGTCAATGTCCAGTACAACAACAGCGCGGAAAACAGCCTGGGCGCGGTGGCCTCAAACATCAACCGGCTGAGCGACTCCCTCGGTATTTCGGCAACGGCCGTGGTGGAGAGCAAGACCAGCCTCAACATCGCCGCGGGCACCACCGATGCGGACTTCGCCATCAATGGTATCACCATCGGTCAGTTGAATGTCGTGGCCAATGACGCCGACGGCGCCCTGGTCAAGGCCATCAACCAGAAAACCTCCCAGCACGGCGTCATCGCCAGCGTGGACAGCGCCGGATACATGACCCTGACCTCCACGGACTCGCGGGCGCTTCAGGTATCCTATGGCAGCGCCATCGGCAGCGGCCTGGGCACCGACGCCATCCTGCGGGGCTCCGACATGTCCACCCTGGGCTATATCACCCTCAACCAGGAAGGCTCGGCGGAAATCCAGGTCCTGGATGTGGGCGACGGCGGGGTCGTGGCCATCACCAGCGATCTCGAAACCGCGGGCACCACCACCACCACCCAGGCCTCCACCCTGGGAGCCGGATCCACCCTGGCCCAGAATTCCGTTCTGGGAGCCGGCTGGACCGCGGACCAGAACTTCGCCGGCACCCAGTTCGCCGCGCCCATCACCACCACCCTGTCTTCCACCCTGCTGAACGGTTCGAGCCTGGGACAGAACTCCATCCTGGGCGCCGGCACGGTCATCGGCGCCAATTCCACCTTCGGCGGCGTCGGCACGGTTGAGGAAGTGGCCAACACCACCGGCAACAGCACCATCGAGAGCGCCTCGACCCTTCAGGCCGGTTCGGTGCTGAGCCTGGCGACGACGGAGGACATCACGGCGGACATGACCATCGCCGCCTCCAACACCGCCACCGCCGCCAGCACCCTGACCTCCGGAGCCACCCTGGGCGCCGGCACGGTCCTGAACTCGGGCCAGATCCTGTCCGGTGCCATGTCGGGCGTGGCTTTCACCATCCGGCAGACCGGCGAGGCCGCCGGGGCCACCTCCATCGCCAGCGGCTCCACCCTGGCCACGGGCACGGTCCTGAATTCCGGCCAGATCCTGTCCGGCGGCTTGTCCGGCGTGGCCTTCACCATCGGCCAGACCGGTACGGCCCTTAGCGCCACCACCATCGCCAGCGGCTCCACCCTGGCCACGGGTACGGTCCTGAATTCCGGCCAGATCCTGTCCGGCGGCTTGTCCGGCGTGGCCTTCACCGTGGCCGAAACCGGGACGGCCCTCAGCGCCACCACCCTGGCCAGCGGCTCGACATTGGCCGTGGGTACCGTCCTTGCAGCCGGTCAGGGCCTGCTCAACGTGGCCGACAGCGTTTCCATCGACACCACCGTCACCACCCAGACCACCACCCTCTCCGGTGCCTCCACCAACAGCATCCTGGCCGTGGGCACGACCTTCGTGGCCGGCCACACCATGGGCTACAATGCCACCGTCAGCGACACCGCCGCGACCGTAGGCTCCAGCACCATTGCCGCCAACAGCACTTTGGCCAGCGGCACGGTCATCGGCTCCGGCACGACCTTCACCCAGGATATCTACACCACCACCGGCGTGCTCACCGCCGGCACCGCGGTTTCCGGCACGGTCACCCTGTCCGGCGCCCAGGTCATCGCCGCGGGCACCACCCTGCAGGGCGGCAGCCGTTTCATCAACGGCACCGTGCTCGCAGCCGGTTCCTCGGTGGATACGGCCACCACCATCACCTCGGCCATCACCGTCACCGGCGCCTACACCCTGGAGGCCGGCACGGTGCTCGGACGCAGTTCCAGCATCGGCTCCGGTTCCGTCCTCGGCGGAGACGCCACACTGCTGGCGGCGGAAACCACGGCCGCGAACGCAGCCTCGGTGCTGGTGGCCGGCCATAGTCTGGGCAGCGGCACGATCTTCAACACCAGCGACGCCGCCGACACCAACGTCCTGGGTCTGGATGCAGCCCTGGCCACCTCCGGTACCACCGGCGGTGCCGCCACGATCTTGACCGCGGGTCATTCCCTGGCCAGCGGCTCGATCTTCAACACCAGCAACGCCGCCGACACCAACGTCCTGGGCGTAGATGCGACCCTGGCCAACTCCGGCACCACCAGCGGCTCGGTCGCGGTGTTGACCGCGGGTCATTCCCTGGCCAGCGGCTCGATCTTCAACACCAGCAACGCTGCCGGCACCAACGTCCTGGGCGTGGATATCACCATCAATGCCGCCACCAACCTGAACGCCAACTCCAGCGGCGTGCTGGTCACCGGCCATTCCTTCGGCGCCGGCACGGTCCTGCAATCCGGCACCACCGTGGGCACGGCCATCACCCTGCAGAGCAGCGCCACCTTGAACGATGACATGATCCTGAGCACCGGCTCCACCATCGCGGCCAACAGCGTCCTGGAAACCGGGTCCGTCCTGTCCGACGACGCCACTCTGGCCGCCGGCATGACCCTGCTCAGCGACATGGATCTGAACGAGGATACGGTCCTGGCCGCGGGTTCCACCATCCAGAACAATGCCGGAACCGCCATCATGGACGGCTCCGTCATCGGCGGCGACGCCACCCTGGCGAGCACCATCACCCTGGTGGATTCCCTGGACCTGGCGGCCGGCTCCGTCATCGGCAGCGGTTCGGCCCTGGTGAACGGCTCCACCCTGGGAGGCGCGGTGACACTGGCCAACGATGAAACCGTCACCGGCAACGGCGGCATGAACCTGGCGGCCGGTTCTTCCCTGGCCGCGGGCAGCATCATCGCCAAGGGCACCTACCTGACCAACAACATCGTGGCTGCCGACGGCAATACCTACGCCACCGGCACGGTGCTCACGGCCAACATCACCACGGCCGGCACCAACGCCATCGGCGTGGAAATGAGCCTGCAGGAAGGTTCGGTCCTGGCGGCGGGCAGCGTGCTGGGCGCCAACCTGAGCTCCGGCGCGGTCACCACCGAGGTAACCGACACCGAGCTCAACCGGCTCTCCGATGTGAACGTGCTCACCCAGGAAGAAGCCCAGAAGACCATCGCGGTCGCCAGCGCGGCCCTGAAGGATCTGGACAAGATCCGGTCCGACCTTGGTTCCGTGCAGAACCAGCTGTCGGTCACCATCTCCAACATATCCACGACCCAGGTGAACATCTATTCCTCGGAATCCTCCATCCGCGATGTGGATTTCGCCGAGGAAGCCTCCAACTTCACCAAAATGCAGATTCTGGCCCAGACCGGCACCTTCGCCCTGTCCCAGGCCAATGCCAGCGCCCAGAACGTTCTGAGCCTGCTGCAGTAAGCGGGGGCATGAGCGGCACCAGCCGCTCGGCACTCCTAACCTTGTAACCATGAGACCCCGGGAGCTTTCCCGGGGTCTCATGATTTTCCGTCTGGATGCGGGGGTTCCAGACAACGGGTTCCCGGGCTGCCGCTTGGGAACGACGGAACCTCATCCATTCGTCATTCGTAATTCCAGATTCGTAATTGTTTTATCAAGTTTTTCGTTCCATCTGCCGATGATAGGAAGGAAGGAGCGGTATCGCGGCGGTTCCCGAATGACCGCGCGGGTGGGGAATCTGTCGGAAACTGGCCTGTTTTTTGCAGTCCATGTTGTTGATACCCCAGGATTCGGATGATTGCATGACTGACCTCATGAGTCGCCGGCACCATTCACCAGCCTAAAACCAAAGGATCAATCCCATGGCATCTCTCGGCACCGTCACCAGCCTGGGCGTGGGCTCGGGTTTCGAATTACAGAAAATGCTGGAAGAGTTCCGGGCCATCGATGAAATCCCCATCACCGGGATGAAGGATGAAATCACGGCCATCAAGGAGCGCCTGACCAAATACGATGAAATCAAGGCCAAACTCCTGGAAATCAAAGCCCATGCCCTGACCCTTTCCCTGGAATCCAATTTCATCGAGCGCAATGTAGCGGTGTCGGACGAGGAGATTGTTTCCGCCACCGCCATCCAAGGCTCGACCCTGACGTCCACCACCCTGGAGGTGACGCGCCTGGCCAGCCGCAGCTCCTGGCAGACAGCCGGCGTGGCCACCGCCGACACATCGGTGTACATTCCCACGGTGCAGAATTCCACCCAGGGCTTCGACGATCCGGATCAAGCGGCGGCGGTCACGGAAAACGGGCTGCTTATCCTGACTTACGGCAGCGGCGAAACGCAAAAAACCATCGGTGTGGGCCTGACCGCCGGCATGACCCTGGATCAGATGGCCGCTGCCGTCAATACGGACAGCGAAAACAGCGACGGCGCCGGCGGAACGCTCCTGACCGCCGCCACTTTCCAGGGAGAAGACGGCCAATATTATCTGCGCCTCGCCGCCACCGCCGCCGGCAGCAGCGAGGCCAACCGGGTCGGCATTGCCGAGTCCCCGGAAGAATTTTCCTTTGAGGCTCCCAAGGTGGCCTTTTCCATCCAGGTGGGTTCCGCAGACCCCGTCATCATCGAGGTGGCCGCCGACACCACTTTCAATGAGCTGGCGGCTCAGATCAATGAAGACGGCAACAATCCCGGGGTCACCGCCGGCGTCATCAACGACGGCACGGGCGCGACGCCTTACCGGCTGGTCATCACCGCCGGTGCCACCGGCGAGGACAGCCGCATCCAGATCAGCGGCATCCAAATGACCGAGGTGCAAGGCGCCGAAGGCGCCTCGCTGAACGCGGAAATCAGCCTGGATGGCATCCTCTACCAGCGCCAGAGCAATTCGGGCCTGACCGACATCATCCAGGGACTGACCCTGGAACTGAAAAAGGAGGGCGAGGTCTCCATCAGCGTTTCCGCCAACCAGGAAACCATCCGGACGGAAATCATCGGTCTGGTTACGTCTTACAACGAACTGGTCCAGGACATCAAGGCCTCCAGCGCCTATGATAAGGAAGAAGAAAAATGGGGGGTCCTGGCCGCCGCCTATTCCATCAAGGGCCTGCCCAATCAGCTGAACGGACTGATCGGCGCGGTGACCGGCTCCGTCGGCAGCGTCAACAGCCTGTACGACCTGGGCATGGGGATCAATCGGGACGGCACCATCAGCATCGACGAGGAGGTTCTGGACAGTGCCTTGGCCGCTCATCCCGACGACGTGGCGGATTTCTTCCTGAGCGATCCGGAAACCGGCAAGACCGGCCTGGCCGACCTGCTGAACGAACACCTGCGCTCCCTGACCGGCAACCTGGGACTCATCGGGCAGGAAAAAACCTATGCCGAAGAATCCATCGACCGTCTGGAAAAGGACATCGAGGCCACCACCGCCCGGCTGGACGAGCGCTATGACGTACTGGCCCGTCAATTCGTGGAACTGGACAGATACGCCGCCTCGATGAAAAACCTTGGTGATTATCTCACCAGCGCCTTCAATTCCATGCAGTCATCTGGAAATAATAACCCATAAAGGAGGAAGCAATGGCCGTACCCAATGGATATGCGACGTACCTCAACACCCACTTTGAAGGCATGGACCCCAAAAAACTGATCCTCATGCTGTATGACGGTGCCCTGAAAAATATCCGGTTCACCAGGGAGGCCATACAAAAGGGGAATATCCCGAAACGGGGGGAGAGTCTCAGCAAGGTCATCGCCATTGTCACCGAACTGAACGCCAGCCTGGACAGTCGCTATCAGGACGAGCCCATCCGTTTCCTGCGGGGCCTGTACACCGCCATTCTGACGGAACTGCCCAAGGTTTCCATCACCAACGACATCTCCATTCTGGACCGCACGGAAGCGTATATCGAAGAGCTGAAAACCATCTGGACGGATACGGTCATGAAAACCAGGGCGCCGGATCAATCCACACCGGCGGTTTTCGAGGAAACAGGGCAAACCGATCACCAGTCCCGACCCCAGGCCGGCGGTTCGCGCATGAATCCCTATCGCAACCCGATGGCAGCCTGTTATGGGCAGCGATCGGTCTCCGCATAAGGAGAAAGCAACGGATTATGAGCAGCCGACTGACCCCAGCCTTGCAGGATGCTTTTGATCGAATGGCGGCGATCCAGCACCGCCACCTGTCCGCGTTCAGCTCCCGCGACCCGTATGACCGGGAATCCGATGCAGCGCAACAGAATTTTGAACGCTCCCGGGCCGTGGAAGAACTGAAACATCAACTCCAGGCTTTCCTGAGAAGCGGACTCCCGGCCGGAGAGGATCGCCGCGAGGCGCTCCGGCGCTGCCAAGAGGGAATCGCGGCCATCATCGCCGGAGAGGCGGCCTTGAAAGAAGGATTGACCGACCGCCGCCTCTGCCTTAAAAACGAAATGAAACGCCTGCTGAACGGCAGGCGAGCCCTTGGCGGATACGGTCAGGCCGTCCGGAACGACCGGCCTTTCCATGTCAGCGACAAGGGCTGAACCATCTGTCATGCAGGAGGTATATCATGGCCATTTATCCAACCGATGCCAACAATCTGAAAATTCAAACCGGTCAACAGATGCCGCCGGCATTCGAGACGGAGAGCTCCCACCGGCAAGCCAACGGGGGAGAAAAGACGAACCAGAACGGCAACGGGAAACTGTCCGCACAGGAAACCAGGGAAATGGTCGCATCCCTGACCGGGTACATGGAAATTCTTCAGACCAGCCTGAGCTTCAATGTCATGGAAGACAAAGGGCGGGTGGTCGTGACCATCACGAACAAGGAAACCGATGAGGTCATCCGCCAGATTCCTTCCGAGGAGCTGATCGCCCTCCAGGAAAAAATGAAGGAGCTGACGGGGATTATTTTTAACGAAATCGCATGACTGCAATTACGAATTGGGAATTACGAATTTTGATTTGAGATTCGAGATGGTCTGAGATTTGAGATGATCGGCGGGCTCTTGATCTGCAATTTCAAATCTCAAATTTGAAATCTCTCTCAGCCGGCGGCGGCGCGTTGCCGCGGCGGCTGGGGCTGTTCCATGACCGGATGCTGAATCGAATACCGGCTGTCATAGAGGACGAGCTGGACGGCTTCCCGCCTGCCGGTGTTGATCACGATGGGTCCGATGAGGTTGGCGGTGATCCGATAGGGGCCGTTCTCATTGACCGTCAGCACCACGTAAACCGCCATATCCTCCGTTCGATCCCCTTCCCAGGACATTTCCTTGATAGCCGACTTCAGTTCCACACGGTAATCCGGTTTGAAAAGCAGCGGATTCATCACCACCAGCGACAGGTTGGGATCGTCCGCCGACTGAAACCAGCAGAAGGGCCTGGTTTCCTCTCGTTCCAGCAGCACGAACCGCTTTCTGCCGGGGAAACCCGCCAGCCCCGCCGGCATGGTCAACACCTTTTCGTCCGCCACCTCGATCTTGCCGAATCTTCGTGTCTGAATAATCAATCCCTCACTCCTTTCCGCCTGATTTCCGGAAGTGCTGAACCGCAGCCGCGATATCCGCCAAATCCCCCCGGGCCGCCTTCAGGTTTTCCTCCTGGATGCGCTCATACACCTCATGCCGATGAATGGCCACCCGCTTGGGGGCCTCGACCCCCAGCCTGACATTGCCTTTGCTGATTTCCAGAATGCTGACGACGATGTCGTCGCCGATTTGAATGCGCTCCCCCACCTTGCGCGTAAGTACCAACATATGCCCTCCCTGGCTCCGGCCGTCGCATCTCCGGCGACGGGATGCTGAAGAATTTGAGATTTGAAATTTGAGATTTGAAAGTCCACCCCCATCTCAAATCTGAAATCTCAAATCAAAATGATACCATCCACCATTCGTAATTCGTAATTCCTAATTCGTCATTGTCTTTATTATATCGGTAGCCCCGCCCGTTTTCTCAAGCCTTTTTTCCCCTGCCCGGCATCAAAGGAAATCCACCAGGCTGAGCTTCATGACCTTGGCGGAAGACGAAAGCGCCGCCTGGTAGGCCAGTTGATTCTTCTGGAGATCCATGAGAGCCTTGATATAATCGGCATCCTCGATATTGCTGCGGCGCTCGGTCAGACTCAGGTTGAGATCGATGTTGATTTTCTGCTTGACCTCGATGCGGTTGGCCTTTACACCGGTATCCGCGATGAAGGACTCGATATGATTGTAATGCGTATGCAGGCGGGTCAGGGAACGCTCGATGCCGCTCACATCGTTGGCTTCCAGGTAGCCCTTCAAATCGATCAGGGTCTGGAAAATACCCCATTCCGTTTGCTTGTCACTTTCCAGGACCGCGACGCTGTCGTCTTCCGGATTGAATCCCAGGACGCCGGCGGCGCTGGCATTACTGTTCCGTCCGCTCTGCCAGAGGAGATCCAGCTGATCCAGGGTCACACCGCTTTCCTTGATGGTGAAGGTTCGGTTGGTGGGATCATAGGACACGTCATAGGCAACACCGTGGCCGAAATGCGCGGACTCGCCGTTCATGGCCTCCTCCACCGCGGCGGCCAGCTCCGCAAGATTCCGGTATTCCCCGTTGGGTATGACCGCGCACAATTCGCAGGTCTCCCGGGTGTCGCCCCGCCGGACAATCTCGCGGAAATCGATGCGGTTGTTGCTGTCGTCGATGGTGATGTGGGCCACATACTCGTCGCTGCCCGGCACGGTCACGACATCATCGGTGCCGTCGAATCCCAGGGTTGCGGCGGCACTGCTTGTCCGGTGGCTGCCCGTTCCCCACAACAGCCGCAGCTCGCTCATGCCGGTGCTTTCGCCGCTGATGATGAAGCGACGGTTGGCCCCGTCGTAGGAGACGCTGTAGTCCACGGGCGGCGTCAACCCGGAGGCCGCCTCCAGGGCGTTCTCGATGGCCATGGACAGACTGGTCAAATCCGTATAGGCGCCGACGGGAATGACGGCGGTGCGCTCTCCCGATGTCCGGCCCGTCAAATCGTATTCCGCGAAATCGATCCGGTTGTTGCTGGCGTCGATGGTGATCAGCACCGCCTGGTTGTCGGCTGCATGGGAACTGACACCCGCGGCGGCATCATCGTCCGGCGCATAAAAGGTGACCGCCGCGCCCCCGTTGGCGGTGATGGAACCACCGGGCGGAGGCAGCAGGGTCGTTCCGGAAATGCCGCTCAGATCGAACCGGGCGTTGGCGCCTCCGGAGTCCGTAAAATTATCAATGCGCAAGGTGGCGTTCTGCAAGGTGAAATCAATGCCCGCCCCATTCAATGCAAAAGTGCCCGCGGTTCCGAAAGCCGCCGTCAACCGGCCTTGAAGCGCGGTCAGGATGGATTCGTTGGTATCCACAGCCGTATCCACGGTATGGGTGAAGGTCATGGTGCTGCCGGCGATGGTGAAATCCATGCTGATCACATCCCCGTTTTCCCAGCCGTTGCCCAGCAGATCGCCGCCGACCGTGCCGGCGGCATGCTCCGCATTGTCGTACCCCAGGACGGTGGCGGCGCTGCGGGCATGGTTCAAGCCGCTGTTCCACAACAAATGCAGTTCATTCAGGGTGGCGCCGGCATCGGCGATGGTGAACCGGCGGGTGACGGGATCATAGTCAACGGCATAGTCCACGCCATTGGCCGTGGCGGCCTCCAAACGCGCTTCGATCTCCAGGGCCAGGTCCGCCGGACTGGTGTAGCTGCCATTGGTCAATGTCACGCCCAGGGGTGTGGCGACGCCGGCCACGACCTCTTCGAAATCAATCCGGTTGTTGTCGTTGGTAATGGTGAACAGGGGCACCGGATGATCGCTCACCGGGATCTCCATGACATCGTCCGCCAGGAAAAAACCGAGGGTGTCGCCGGCGCTGGTGTCTGCATTGGGGCCGCTCCGCCACAGGAAATTCACCTGGCCCAGGGAAGCGCCGTCTCCATGAATGGAAAACCGGCTGGTCTCCGGATCATAGGCGACCGTATAGTCGGCCGGGGGCGCGATGGTGGAAGCGGCCTCAAGGGCCGCCTCGATGGCGGCGCTCAAGGTGTCCATATCGGTATACTCCCCATTCGGTCCCGGACCGGGCGGAATGGTGGCGGTGAGCACGCCGCTGCTGGCGCCGGCGATATCGAATTCCTCAAAATCGATGTGGTTGTTGGTATGATCGATCATGATCCGGTTGATGGGCGTAACCGGATTGTCACCGGTCAACGCGCGGTAGGTGACATCCCGGGCCTCCAGGCCCAGATCCACCCCGATGCTGCCCGCCGCGGCATCGGCGATGATGTCGAAGGCGATGAAATCATCGGCCCGGGAAACCGGTGTCGCGAACCGTACCCGGATATCGGCGGCGCCGTCCTCGTCCAGATCCAGATCAACACCATCGGCGGTCCCGGTGATGTTGACCGGAAGTTCATAACCCGGATCATTCTGAACGATCCAGCCGGTCCCTCCCCAGACCAGCCGGAAAGGCGCGGAACCCAGGGGCGAGGGAGTCGAAATGGTCAGGGCCTCCGGGTTCAGCACCGTAACGCCGGCATCAAACAGCGGCGCCCCGCCGGCGGTATCGAAGCCCTGGGGATCGAGGGTTGCGGGCCGCGGCGTGAAGGTTTCGCCCAGGGGTGAGTTCACCAGCACCGTACCCGGGCCGCCGGTGGAGCCCAGGTCCGTCCCGTTGCCCGCCGTGACGGACAGACCGGCGGCGTTGCCCAGGGCGCCGGCGTTGTCGTCGCTGAAATTGGCAATGGCGAAGGCCTGGCCGCCGGTGGTCACAAAGGTGAAATCATTACCGTTGCGGCCGATGGTCACCTGGTTGCCGGCGCCGTCACCCAGGACGACATGCTCGCCGTTGTTCAAGGCCACGCCATTGTTGAAATGGCGCGAGATGGCGTCGGCGATGGTGGCATTGGTGACAGGACCGGCATCGCCGATGGCGTCCATGTCCACCGTGATATTGGCCACCGTGACGTCTCCCAGGGTCAGATCAAACCGGATCACGTCTCCGGTGGTGGTTCCGCCGTTGTAATCAAACCCATTGGCCGCGTAATTGCCGCCGAAGGACCCGGCCGCGTTGTTGGTCAGGGTCAGATTGTCGGCATGGATCCGCAGGCCCGAAAGGCTGGTGATGGTCACGCTGTTTTCGGCGGCAGTCAGCCGGTCGGCGTCGATGGCCAAATCCACGCCGTCCATGCCGGCTAGGGCGCTGGTGAGGGCCGTAAGGAAATTGGCCCGGGTGGTATCGTTGTCGGCGTCCACGGTGAAGGCCACCGCGGCGGTCTCCCCGCCGGCCGAAAGGGTGAATTCCACCAGATCCCCTGGATCCGCGCCGCTGCCGGCATCCGCCAGAATGCCGGCGATATCGATTTCCGCCCCGATGCCGGTATTGATGTTGCCGACCAAGGGCTCCCGGGTCGGATCCAGCAGCAGGGTGAACGTCAGTTCGCCGTCATAGGAGGAGCCGTCCGGTGTGATCTGGAATTTGCCGGTCTCCTCATCCGCGACCACATCATACACAATGCCGTGTCCGTAGGCCTCCGAGGCCGCGTTCATGGCGTTTCGCACCGCCAGGGCCAGACCTTCCGCCGTATAGGTTCCGTCGGGTATCATGCCCGTCAGCGTGCGCTCCGAATTGGGGCCGAGCCCTACATCTTCCCGAAAGGTGATCCGGTTGTTGGTATGATCCACCCGGATGGAATCCTCCCAGAAAACCGCGGACCCATCCCGCCCCACTTCCAGCGTGGCGGTTTTTTCCGTCTTGACGGCAAAAGCCTGGTGGTCCCCCTGGTAGATCACTTTCCGGGGATCGACGGCCCTATCGAAGACCAGGGGTTTGGTGGTGATCTTGGAACCGGAAAAAATATAGCTGTTGTTGATCTCGGTGTTGCCGATGGCCAGGATCTGGTCCAGCACGCCGTTGACCCGCTCGATGGCGTCGGCCCGCTGGGCCTCGCTATTGGAGGCATTGATCAGTTGGTTGCTGAGCAGTTGCATATCGAGGATCAGGTCATTGACGCTGGAAAGGGCGCTCTCCCCGCCGGTGAGCCAGTTCAGACCCGCATCCATGTTCTTGTCGTACTGCGTGATGTTGTTGATGTTGGCCTTGATAGCCAGCACCTGGGAAACCCCCGTGGGGTTATCGGACAGACGGTTGATCTGCTTGCCCGTGGTCACCACCAGGTTGCTCTCGCTGAGCGCCCGGGTAAGATTTCTCAGGCGCAATTCCATGGAATCGTATATGGTTTTGTTGGTGATGCGCATACCGCCCGCCCTTCGTCAACCCGTTAGCCTGGTAGCCCAGACTGTAATTGACCCTGATCCTTCATTCCTAATTCGTAATTCCCAATTCGTCATTATCTTCCAATTCGTCATTATCTTATGGACACGATCGTATCCAGCATCTCATCCGACACTGTAAGCAGCTTGGCCGCCACGGTGTAGGCATGCTGAAATTTCATGATATTGATCATCTCCTCATCCAGGGACACCGCCGAAACGCTGTCCCGCAACTGGCCGATCTGGTCCACCATCACTTCACTGAATTCCCGGCTGCGCTGGATGGTCTGGGACTTGATCCCCAGGGAGCCCACCATCAGGTTCAGATAATCCCCCAGGGTTGCGCTGAGATTGCCGGCCCGGGCATCGAGACCACTTTCGAATGACCACTGGGACATGTCACGGGCCGTGTGCTCCACATTACTGATGGCCAGGGCGTTGGTGTTGTCGCCGGTGCTGATTTCACCGCTCCGGCCGTCTATGGTTGCCGCGGCGATATAGCCCTTGTTCTGACGGATGACGTCGTTGATGCCGATGGTCATGGCGTCGTCGCCGGTAAAAAAGGTGTTGACCCCCAGCGCGGCGCTCAAGCCCGCGTCACCGGCGCCGTTATCGGAAAAGGCGTAACTGTAAACCCCATTGTCGGGTGAAATACTGAAGGTCAGGGAACCGTTGTCGGAAACCGCCTGGTTGAAGTTCACCGCAATGGCCCGCAACCCGTCCAGGGAGACGTAAAAACCGTTGTCCAGGTCGAATCCGTCCATGGGAATCAGTTCCACGTCATAACCCGGATTGGTGTATTCGGTGATCCCCCATCCGCCGGTGGACGCATACAGGGTATCATTGCGCTCGATGCGCAGGTTCGGCCAGGCCCGGTCCATGACCTCGTAGTTGCGCGCCGTGATGGTGCAGTTCTGCTCGCAGAAGCCGTCCGATCCGGTAAAACGGACATCAGCGATGTCAAAGCCGCTCGTATCCGCGGCGAAGGTGATGGCTTCATTGCGGACCGTCGCCTTGACCCCCAGGGTCTGACGGTTGAATTGATCCGCGAAGGATTCCATGGTCCAGTGCCAGTCCGAAGGCCGATGAACCGTGGCGGTCCCGTTCTCGTCGGTGGCGATGGTGAAGACATCGCCGTCGAAAAGGGTGCCGCTTTCGAATTGCAGCCGCATGCCATCCACATTGACGATGACCGGGGTCTGGGGTGGTGTCTCCCCCTTGATGGTGAAAGATCCGTAGGTGATGCGGTTGGTCCAGGTGATGGTGATATCATCACTGCCGATTTCGCCGCCGCCTTCCGGATCCACGGTGAAAATATACATATCGTTGACACTGTTGGCGAACCCCCTGGCTTTGAGGTCCAAAGGCGCCGCCTGTCCCGTTACGTCCGTATTGAGGGTGAAGGTGTTGCCCGCCACCAGATCGCCGTCGCTGATGGTGAAGGACAATCCGCCTTCATCCACCTCGAAGGGACCTGAATCCGATACCGTAATCCGGCCCCGCTGACCGGTGAACACTCCGCCGGAAGTGAATTTTTCCCACTCGATGATCCCCTGGTCGCCGAAATTCCGGGAGGAAACTGAGTTGGTGGAAGGGTTGTTGGCTGTCAGCAAACGGTTGGCTGGGGCTTCCAGCCGGGCCAGGGTGCCGCCGCCGAAATTGTCGTCCGAAAAATGGGCCAGCTCGATGGGGGTGCCGTCGTTTTTCAGGATGGATACATGGGTTCCGTGCCGGCTCACCGAATAAACATGCGGATCCAGAGCTGCGGTCAGGGAAGCGGTGAGCCCGCCGGCGAATTCGATATCCGTATCGTCGCCCGGAGCCACGATATAGCTCACAAACGTGCCGTCCACATAGAAACTGATACGGTTGTTGGGATCAAAGCCGATATATCCGCCGTCGCCCCCCAGGGTCAAAACGGAACTGTTCAGATTCACGGGCAAATCGGCCGGATTGTTGAAAACACCGCCGGCGGCCCCGGCCACGTTGGACTGAATGAACAAACCCGGTTCCAGAATAATGGTGGCGGTCCCGGTTTTCACAGCGCTGTCGTCTCCCGCTCCGCCGCTTTCGGTGAGCGGCACACCGTCGAACAACATGGTATCGGTGTTCACCACGCTGGTAAAGGCCACCGCATCGGCACCATCCAGCGTCAAGGTGTCGGTCACACCGCTGACAGTCACATCGAAACCGCCATCGATGCCCACGGTTTCCGCGCCGTTGGTAAAGGTGAAGTCCGCGGCGTTTTCATCCGTGGCCGTGATGGTGACGGACGTACCGTTCAGGGTCACGTAGGCGTTGGTGACCCGGGTATCCAGGCCCCGGTGGAAAGCCGCCGCCACGGCGGCGGCGTTGGTGGTATCCACCCGCCGCAAGTCCACGGTGATGTTGTCCGTGGCATTCACGGTGAAAGTCACGGTATTGTCGCCGGCATATTGTTCCAGATCCCCGCTGCCGTCGAATACCAGGGTATTGTCTCCCGCGGCCGGATACGCGCTGGTGCCGCCGCCCGCGGCGATGGCGAAGGATTCGTTCCCGCCGGGGCCGGCGGTGAGGGCCGCCAGATCCACATAACCGGCCGAGGCGTCACCGGTGATGGTCACCACGCCGCCCACCCGGGCCCAGGTGACGCCGATGGCGTTCAGGGCCGCGCCGTTGGCGATGAGGGTATTCTCGAAATCCGTGGCCAGGGTGGTCTGATTGGTGTCATCGGTGACGGTATGGGTCATGGTCACGCTGCCCCGGGCCGTGGTGATGGAAAAATCCGCCGTGTCGGCATTGGTGAAATTAGCGAAATTGCTCACATTCACCACGGTGTTGACCCCCAGGTTCTGGAAATTGTCCAGGATGGCCACCGCCAGATCCTGCACGGCGAAATCCGCAATGCCGATGTTCTCCCCGCTCCGGCTGGTGATGGCGGCGGTGTTGCCAGTGTATTCCACCGCCAGGTCTTGGCCGAAATCGTTGATGGCGGCCACGGCGTTGTTCAGGGATTCCTGGAAATTGGCCCGGGTTTCGTAATCGAAGGCGCCCACCCGGAAGGCGACATCGGCGCTGCGGCCGGCCGAATGGAGGGTGAAACGGATGAGATCATTGGGATCGGCGCCGCTCACCGCGGGCGGCAGAAGGCCGCCGATATCGAGGACGGCGGTGTTTTCAAAGGCCCGGGCCGTCACGCCGTCCAGGTTGTTCAGACCAGCCACGATGGAGGCGGCCGAGCGCTCCGCATCCCCGCCGTCACGGACGGTCAGGGTCTGGGTCCCGGGATCACCGCCGAATACCGAAATGGTCTGGTTGGCGATGGCGTTGTCCAGGGCGGCAAGGACGCCGGCACCGGTGCGCACCACCCCGAGACCGGGGCCGTCCAGCATGACGACATTGCCGTCCACGTCCACCCCGCCGCCGTCCACCACCGTGAAAACGTATTTGAATTCGGAAGCCTCCGGCGCGGCGCCGGTCCACCCGGTGACCGCCGCATCGGAGATGCCCATGTCCACCGTGGAGGAATCAAAGGCCGGCTGGGAGGTGGCATCGTCCCGGATCCACATGGTAAAATCTTTTGTATAGTCGATTTTGGAACCGTAATCCAGGGTATCCAGCAGACCGCTGGCATCGGTTGTATAGGTGCCGGTGAGCGGAATGTCGTAATAGGCCAAGCCGGCCCCCTGGCTGTGCTGGTAATTGACCGCCCAGATCAGTTCCGAGGCGAGCATGTCCAGCTCGGTGCGGTACTTGGCCACGACTTCATCGCGGATTTCCAGGATGCCCCCCAACTTGCCGCTGGTGATCTTGCCGGTGATGTCCACCGTGGAGCCGTAGGAACCTTCCCAGTTGACCTGGCCGCTGATCACGCTGAGCTCATAGTTGTCGATGCCGTTGACCAGGATGAAACCGTTGGCGGTGGTGACATTGATGGCCCCGTCTTCCTGCGTGAAGGTATGAATGTCGAGGCGCTGGGCCAGTTCGGTCAACAGGGCGTTGCGTTTATCCACCTGGTCGTTGGCCGTGCCGGTGGCCTGGAGGCGGACCACCTCCTGATTGATGGCCCCGATTTCCGCAGTGATATTATTGATTTCGATTACCCGGGCCTCCACCTCCTCGGTGAGGGTTCCCTCCATCAGCGTCAAATCGCTGTTCATGGCATTCAAGCGTTCGGCGATGAGCTGTCCCTGCTCCACCAGGATGCCCCTCTCCGTAAAGCCCGCGGGGTTGTTGGCCAGATCCTGCCAGGCGTTCCAGAAATCGGACAGGAGATTGCTGATGCTGCTTTCCGAATTGACATTGAAATAGCCCTCGACGACGCTGACGTAGGTTTCGGCGTCCTCGAAACGGGCCAGGTTGGATTTCTGTTCGATCAGCCGGTTTTCCAGCATCTGGCTGCTCACCTGGGAAACTTCCTGGGCCTGGACGCCGCTGCCGAACACCAGGCCGCCGAACAGGATGGGGATGCTGCTGGTCAGACCGAGCATCTGCCGGCTGTAGCTGGGTGTATTGACATTGGCGATATTGTGCCCGGCGACGTTCAGGCCGTACTGCTGGGCCGACAGCGCCGTTCTGGCGATATTCAGGGTATGTCCGATGCCGGTCATGGGTTATGCCTCCCGGTGCAGCAACACATTCGCCCGTTCCCTGCGTTCCGGTCCCCGCGGCTTTTCATAGGGCACGGCGGGTTTGCCGGCATTGGCGATGATGCCGATGAGTTCATCCAGAACGAGAAGATATTCCTCCACGAAATTCTTGTTGGCGCGGGAAAGAGCGTGGACCCTGGTTTTGGCGGCCAGCAGGGCCCGTTGCAGATTGCCGATTTGTCGATCCCGGCGGTCCGGTAACAAAGCGAAAATGCGTTCTTCGCGGAAGGTTTCCGCCGTCATGCCGTGTTCCACCCCCAGGCGCTTCAGTTCGGCCAGCATTTTGCGCCGCAATAATTCGATATCGCTGACATATTGGTGTTTGCGGTCCGAAAACCGCCACAGCGCTTCCACATCGGACCGGATCAGGCTTTCTTTCTCCTGTTCCAATACGTCGATGAGGGAATGATACACGACGATTGTTTCCTGCAACAGATTGACCATGCCGTTCGATCCGGTTTCCATCATCCATCTCCTTTGCCCCGGCCGGACGGACCGCCGGCTGAAACCCGAAAACCACCCAGCCTTGTCATGCCCATCCCCCGAGTACTTACCATTATCATCGGTATAACCGCTCCCTTCCTGAAGCCGTCCCGATCCTTCATTCGTAATTCGTAATTCGTAATGGCTTTATTTGATTTTTTCTTTCAATTCCATATACATGGCCTCACCAAGCCCCATATTCTTATCGCTCCGGGCGATGTCCTCCGAAACCTGCCGATAGTACATGGATTCATAGATATCCCGGGCCAGACTGCCGCCGAAAAGATCGCTTTTCGACAAGGAACTGCGCATGCTCTCAAACATCTGGTTCAACATGACCGCCTCGAAATCCGCGCAGGCCTGCCGGAGTTTGGCCTGCTCCTGCCGCAAATCCTTTTTTTTGGCACCGTCGGCCCGGGACGCGCCACTCGCTGCCCCGTCCGCCCGGCTGGCCCCGATTTTTCCCGTATCCATACCGCTCTCCCTGTTTGAGTCTTCTGACCATTCACTCCCATGCAACTTACAATTGATCCCCATCCACCATCCACCATCCGCCATTCGTAATTCGTAATTCGTAATTCATAATTGTCTTTATATGATGATCAAATCCGCCTGCATGGCCCCGGCGGCCTTGATGCTCTGAAAAATGCTGATCATGTCCCGGGGGGTCACGCCGATGGCGTTCAGGGCCCGCACCAGATCACCGATGGTGGAGGCGCCCGGAACCAGCATCACCTTGCTTTTATCCTCTTTCATCGTGATCTGGGTATCCCGGGTGGTGACGGTCTCTCCGCTGGCAAAAGGTCCCGGCTGGGACACGGCTTCGCTTTCCGTGATGGTGATGCTGAGGTTTCCGTGTGAAATGGCCACAGTGGAAATCCGGACATTCTCACCGATAACCACCGTGCCGGTTTTTTCATTGACCACGATTTTGGCCACCGAATCCGGCATCACTTCCAGGGTTTCGATGCCGGCGATGAACAGGGACACATCCATCCGCATCTCCGGGGGGATTTGAATCCACATGGTGGCGGAATCCACCGGCCTGGCCAGCCGTTTCCCCATGGCGGCATTGATGGTCTCCGAGATGCGCAGGGCAGTGGTGAAATCCGGATTGTACAGGGAAAGGGTCAAATCCCCCCTGCCATTCAGGGGCATGGGAATTTCCTTTTCCACCGTGGCCCCTCCCGCCACCCGGGCCACCAGCAGATGGTTTTTGATCACCGAACCGGCATCCCCGGCGGCTCCGGCTCCGCCGAGGGCCAGGGCGCCCTGGGCCAGGGCATAGGTATTGCCGTCCACGCCCTTGAGGGGTGTCAGGAGCAGGGTCCCGCCCACCAGACTCTTGGCGTCGCCCACGGAGGACACCATGATATCGATCTGGTTGCCCACCCGGGCAAAAGGCGGCATTTCCGCCGTCACCATGACGGCAGCCACGTTTTTGACTTTCAACTGATCGGGGCTGACCTGGATCCCCATGCGGTCCATCATGTTCGACAGGGCCTGAATGGTAAAGCGGGCCTTCTGTTTGTCGCCCGTGCCGTTCAGGCCCACCACCAGACCGTATCCGATCAGCTGATTGTTGCGCACGCCTTTAATGGAAACCAGTTCCTTGATCCGCACCCCATGGGCCGGCGGCGCGACTGCCAGCAGGAACAGCCCTGCCGCCGCGATCCAGATGCTTGCCTTTGTCCGATGTCCCATCATCCGCCCTCCTGGGGATTCGAGATTTGAGATTTCAAATTTGAAATCAAAAAAACAAACTTTCTCAATCCACAATCTCAAATCTCAAATCTCAAATTTGAAATCTCAAATCAAAAAGGACTGACCCAGTCGATGATCCGCATTCCCCATCCCACCCGCTGTTTGTCGCCCAAAACCCCCTCGCCGAAATATTCGATGCGGGCATCGGCCAGATAGGTCGATTTGATGTGGTTATCCGCAGTGACATCCTCCCGCCGGGCGATCCCGGAAACGGTGATGATCTGGTTTTCGTTGTTGACCCGCATCTCCCGCTTGCCGAAAACCACCATATTGCCGTTGGGGAGGACTTCCGTGATCCGGCCGCCGATGGAGGCCGTGACCCGGCCGCTGCGGTCGCTTTGCCCCTCGCCCTTGTGCTCGTTGGTCAGGCTGCTCTTCCAGAGAGCACTGGGGCTCAAATTCTCGTTGATATTCTCCTGCCCGGTCAACCCGTCCACCGCCACTTCAAGGGTCCGTTCGGATTTCGTTTCCGTATTGGCGTCCACTTTGGATGATGTATTTTCCACAATGTCCACAATGATGGTATCCCCGGTGCGTCTTGCGCGGCGATCGACGAAAAGGAGTTCGCCGCCGTTTTCGGTCCACAAGGAGCCTTCCGCCGCCGGTTGGGCCGAATAGGAGTGTCCGGCCATGGGCGTTTGGGACTCCGGCAGTGGCATTACCGCATTGGTTTCCGGCCCGGAAGAACACCCGGCAACCATGATGACCAGCACCCACAGGGCCGCTGTCGAAACCCGCCGTTCTTTTTTCATGAAACCCTCCTGTTAAAAAACGATCTCCACGGTTTCGGCATCCACCACCCGTCCCATGACGATCCGTTCCGAGCCCGGGTTTTCCACCCGGATCTGATCCGCCGCTCCGCCGCTGGATTTGGCAATGCCGGTGGTCGCGACGCGCAGGGAGCCGCCGCCGACAATCAGCTTCACCCGATCCCCTTTATGAACCAGGATCGGATTGACCAGGCTGTTTCGGAACAAACAGGCGCCGGCTTCCAGACTTTTTTTCAACTGCTTGCCCACCGCCTCCTGGGCCGAACCAATTACATTATTCGAATTTCTTATAATATTCAAACTCTTAAGTTCAAGATCCGCCGCGGTCAGCACCGTTCCCCGGGCCAAGGCGCGCCGCAGACAAACCACCCGGGAAAACCGGTCCACCCAGGCGGAAATGTTCAGTTTCCCGGCGAAATGACCGTCCACGGATACCGAAACCACGGCATCCAAGCGGCGGCGGTGCTTATCGGTTTTTTGTTCCGCAATGCCAAGGGACAGGTCGCCCAGGGGAAAATTCGTTTTCCCCCGGACGGAGACACGCCGCAGAACGAAATCGGAACCGTCAATATAGGGCGCCAGCAAGGCCTTCAAACGGTCCTCCGGGACGATCTGGGAAAGCCGCTGGATGTGCACCTTCCGGGGCACCGACACCCGGGCATCCTCCGGAAAACCCGGAAGGGACTTCACCAGGCTTACCATTTTCCTTCCGGAAACCATCTTCCCCATTCCCGGCAGGGGTGCTGCCCCCAAGTCCGCCTGGCTGAACGCATCCTGCTGCGGTCCGAATCCCCGGATGTCCGCCACTTCCCCCAGGCGGATGCGGTCTCCGGCGACCGCGGCTTCGGCCTTGATCCGCACCTGCGCCGGTTTGTTTCCATCCGGCGGAGACTGGGCCATGACCGGAAGAGCGGCCTGTAGCCATGCCAGGCAGCAGGCGCATCCGAACAACCGCCAGAATCGCCGCCCGCGGACCGTCAACCCGGGCATATGTGTCTTGGCATTTCCCATGATCTCCCTGATCCTACCGTTTCAAGCCGTTGGCCAGGGACAGCATGCTGTCGGCCGTCTGCACGGTTTTGGAATTCGCCTCATACGCCCGCTGGCCGATGATCATCGCCACCATTTCCTCCACCACGCTGACATTGGACTTTTCCACAAAACCATTGGCGATGGTACCGAAGCCCTCATCCCCCGGGATGCCCTCGATGGCCTCGCCGGAACCCTCCGTGGGTCTCAGAAGATTCTGGCCCACCGCAAACAAGCCCGCCGGATTGATGAAATTGTAGATATTGATCTGCTCCTCCACCAGCACCGTGTCGCCGGCGCCATAGGCCGTAAGGGTGCCGTTGGATTGTACCGTCACCAGCACGGTTTCCTCGGGCAGGGAAATTTCCGGCTGCAGCCGGTCGCCGGCGGGGGTGGTGATGAACCCTTCGCTGTCCAGGGTGAAATTGCCGGCCCGGGTATACAACTCTTCATCCCCGTGCAATACCTGGAAAAATCCCCGGCCTTCGATGGCCATGTCCAGATCGTTGCCGGTATTGACGAAATCCCCCTGGGTGAACAATTTCTGGACGCTGGACGGTTTCACCCCCATGCCCAGCTGGATGCCGGCGGGAATCTGGCCGCCGCCGGGGGTTTCCGCACCGGCGATCAGGAACGTCTGGTACATCAAATCCTGGAAATTGGCCCGGCTGCGTTTGAAACCGGTGGTGTCCACATTGGCCAGGTTGTTCGCCACCACATCCACATTGAGCTGTTGGGCCTGCATTCCCGATGCGCCGGTCCATAACGATCTGATCATGTGCTACCTCCGTTTGCGGTCATCCGGTTCGCCCGGTTTGCCGCTGTTTTCCATCAATTGACCACGATCCGCCATTCGTAATTCGTAATTCCTAATTCGTAATTGTAGTTTACAACCGTCCGACTTCCGTAACCGCCTTGCTGTCGATTTCGTCAAATGTCTGGATCATTTTCTGAAACGCCTCATACATGCGGTGCACCTGAATCATCTTGGTCATTTCCACCGCCGTTGCTATATTCGCGCCTTCCAATGCGCCCTGCTGGACCACGTATTGGTCGGCCGCGCGTTCATCCGCCGGCAACCCTTCATAGACAAAAAGGGAAGAGCGGTCCTTGCGCAGCCTGGTCAGGTCGTCGAAGGTCACGATATCCAGCTGTCCGGCGACCTCACCGTCCACCCGGATTTCACCGTCCTCACTGATTTGAATATTATCGGTGGTTTCCGCTTCCGCGCCCTGAAGGACAATGGGGGCTCCGTCCCCCAGAACCGGATCGCCGTTCTGGGTCACCAGCTCCATGTCCTGATTGATCGTGAAGCCGCCGTCGCGGGTATAACGGATGCCTTCCGCCGTTTCGATTTTAAAGAATCCGTTCCCGGAAATCGCCACATCCAGATTGTTGCCGGTGGTCCGGATATCTCCGGACTGGAAATCCACCACCTGGGTTGCTTTCAGGGCCTGATCGAAGGCCAGAATGTCCGCCTTGAATCCGGTGGTGCCGACATTGGCGAGATGGTTGGCAATCAACTCGAACTGTCTTTCCTGGCGAAGTCCGCCCTGAACCGGCCGCGTCATTTGCAGAATCATGGTGCCCTCTCTTTCGTTTCGACGGTATTCATTGCAATATAAGTGCCACGGCAAACGCACCCTGGACTTACCTGGAAAACCCTTTGTCATCACGGTGCAAATCGTATCACCAGCCCAAAAAGGCGGGGCCAAAGACAACCGGCGGTCTCCCGGCATGGCAAAAAATACCTAGGCCGGTCGTTTTTTCCCATTGATGGAGTAGGCAAAGGCCAGTAATTCGGCAACGACGAGATAGACACTGGGCGGGATCTCGGCCTCCAGGTCAAGCTTGGAGAGGACTTCGACCAAATCCGGATCATCCTTTACCGGGATTCCGTGTTTTTGGGCCAGGGCGATGATGGTTTCGGCAATATGTCCGCTTCCCTTTGCCGCCACTTTGGGGGCGTGGTCCTTCTGCGGCTGGTATTTCAAGGCGACGGCCTTTTTGGTTTTGGATTTCGGGCTCATGGTAGGGTATGCAGCAATTATTCCAATTCTTCGATATCGGTCTACACCACTACATTCAACAGACCTTCCTCCGCATGGACGCGCTGCAGGAAGGTGGTGGATACCGCGTCGGGAGTTCCGGCCAGACGGCAATCCAGGCCGGTCACCTGGAATCCGAGAAGCCTGAAGCGGTTTTTCAATTCCGGAATCCCCTCTTCGATGAGGTCCCGGACGGTTTCATCGGCGGTTTCAAAAAAGCCGTTCACCATGCGTTCGTAAACGGAAAAATCGGCCGCCAGATGCCCGAGACGGGTAAGGTCCAGTAAAAAAGCGATCCTCACCGGGCCATGCCCTCCTTTTCGGGGGGCTTCCCGCCCGGCATTCAGGTGGATCAGCAATTGCCCGAAGCGCCAGTCTCCGTCGACAGCAACCGGGAAGGGCAACAACAATTTCCCGGTGTCTTCCAGGGCCTGTTTGTTAAACAACTGGAACTCCTCGATCTGATCGATGAAAATGCGCGCCGGATTGACCGACTCCTTGCTCTCGCTCACCGCCTCGCGGAAATACTCCAACGCCAGGGCTTTGACATCCCCGGACGGCATATCCCTGACGCCGTCTGCTCCCGGTGGATGCGCCGACAACACCAGCTGTCTCAATTTATGTTCCCAGGCCATGCCGCCGCTTTGAATCAAGCGCGTCAAAAAGGCGCTGTCCGGTTTGTCCGACTGGAGCGCGATTTGGGTGAACAAGCGTCCCAACCGGCTGGTTTGCGAAACAGCCGGTTCCGTGCCGACTTTGACACCACCGTGGTCATTCAGCATTTCCAACAGGAATCGATAGGGTTCCTGACGGGTCGGCAGGGAGGGTAATCCATGCGGCTGGGCAGCCGGCCTTTCCGGAAGCGGCATCATTTTGAGCACCGTCTCATTCCCGGTTGAAACCACCCGCAGGGTAATCGTTTCTCCGGCTTTCAGCGGCGTGTGGCTTTTGACCGGGACCTCCCGTCCCAATATCCGCAAGACGGTTTCCCGGGAAGAGGAATCCCCGACCACCCTGGCCGTAATTATCTGGCCGGCCTTCAGATGGGTCGCCGCATCCTTCCCGCCGGCCTTCAAGTTGACGACCAGTTCGGAAGCGGAAAGCAGCAATTTCGAAATCGTCGGTTTCACATCGGTTCACCCCGGTTTGATCAAAACCGTTCCCCATCCACCATTTCTAATTCGTAATTCGTAATTCGTAATTCCTAATTGTTCCCCATCCGCCATTCGTAATTTGTAATTCGTAATTCCTAATTATTTCTACCCCATGGCCAGCAGTTTTTTCTTAAGGTCGATCACCAGTTCCACCTCACCTTTGGGCATGGTCAATTCCCTGGCGATGGACGCCGCATCATATCCTTTTTCGTACAGCCGGCCGATGGCCGTCTGTTGGTCGTATACATGCGCCTGCTCAGCGCCCAGGGACCCGGATCGCAGATTCAGATCCGCGCGATTCAGCAGCAAATTCAAGCTGATGATGCGGCTGTCCAGCTTTTCGTTCAACTGCTTGATGATCTGGTTTTTTTCTCTCAGCTGCTTTTCAAAGTCTTTCGCGGCCATCTCCGCCTCCTTGAAAAGCGGTTCGATGAGCCGGAAGACCTTTTCGGCCGCCCTTGCGGAAATTTCCCGCTGCAAACCGGTCCGGATGCTGCGGACAAAATAGAGCAGAAATAGCATCAGCATCAGATCGATCACGATCATCATGGTGGTCAGAAATTCGATGGAAAGCCCCTTCATCGGCAATCTATGTTCCTCCGTGTCATGAATGTCCAGGGAATGGCCCGCCGCCTACCGCTGGCGCGTACTACCGATGGATTGTCGGGATATCAGAGTGCGTCAGGCGACGGTATCCAGCAGCCGACCGGTTCCATCGGGATCCTCGGCATTCAGTTCCTTCCGTTCTTTTTCCCGCCGCTCCCGTTCCTGTTCCTTTTGGGCCTCGCTCTGCGACCCCTGCTGCTTTTCCTGATGCGGTTTGATTCGATCAGCGGTATCCGTTTCTTTGATGACCGCCCGCTGCTCCATCTCCCTTTGCGCATGCTGGGCAGGAGTCATCTGACTAGGATCCAGCGGCTGGGGTTTCAGTTGCTGGGTTTCCCTGGCAACATCCCCTTGTTGAACCACTATGGTGATATTGGAAATCGTAGTCATGGACAAACCTCCAGCGTCAGGGATGTTCCGGCTCAAATGGATTTATAATCATGAAGCACCACTTTGCCCACCGCGTCTTCCCGGAGGACTCGGTTCAGGGCCTTCTGAACAGCCTCCTGCAAACGGGTTTCATAGGAGCCGTCGTCATTCCTCGATGCCAAGACCTTTCTGATTTTCCGATACACGACGGACCGGAAATACGCTTTGTTCCTGACGACTTGTTCCGCGAAATCCGCCTTGTTGAAATCAATCCGGATGCTGGTTGTCACAAAGGTCAAATCTTCCCGGTCAACCGGCGCAAAAACCACAAAGTCCTTCAACTCCACGGTATGCTTGGCTTTGGTGACAAGCGGTTGTTCCACCGGTTTGGGTATCGGCCTGGAAACAACCTCGGGAGCAACGTCCTCGACCATCGCAGGCCTTGTCTTTTTCAAAAGATGGAACCCCAGGAATCCTCCGGCAGCCACCAGCAGCAGCACCGACGCGGCAATAGGCAGATATTTGGAACGATACCAGGGGCGATGCAGCGTTTTCACCGCTTTTCGCGATTCGCCCTCATCGCTTTCCGCCAGAATAACCTTGTCGGTGACCTCCGGTACCGGCTGATCCAGCGCCGGCGGAATAGCATCGGGAGGAATTTCCTCCTGAACTTCGCTTTCCAGCAACAGGAGGTCGATATCTTCCTGGGAAACGACTGCTTTCCTGGTCTTTGCCTTCGACGGCTTCGGCCCCCCATCCGGAACGTCGCCGTCCACTTCCCGCAGAAGATGATCGATGTCATCCTGGGAAATGATATCCGCTTCCACGGCGGCCAAATGCGCGGCGCGGGGATCATCCATCCCCCCGCCCTTGCCCTGCAACAGCTGTTCGATATCTTGCTGGGTGATGATGTCGCCTTTTACCGGTATTTCCTTGAATCCTTCGGCTTCATCCTCATCGCCGCTTCCCTGCAACAACCGGTCGATGTCCTCCTGGGAGATGAGTTCTTCTTCATCCGGAGCTTTCTTCAGGGCCACGGTTTCTTCCTCGTCACCCACGCCCTGCAACAGCCGGTCTAGTTCATCCTGGGAAATGACTTCGCCGTCATCCGGATTTTCTCCCGAAACGAGGGTTTCGTTTACATCGCCGGCCCCCTGCAACATCCGATCAATATCATCCTGGGACAAACCGTCGATACCGTCTTCCACCCCGGTGGCGGGTTTCCCGCCGCCGGACCTTTTGGCGCTTGCCTGAAGGAGCAATTGATCCAATTCCTGCTGGGTAATGAAATTGGAACGTTCGGCTTCTTCCTCCATGCTTTCGGAAACAGCCTGATCTTCCCGCAGCAGGCTGTTGAGTTCTTCCTGGGAAAGCAGGTGGGTGGCATCCGCCTCCGGAAGTTTCTCCCTGCCTGGTTTCATGGGATCCGCCGCGGCTTCCAGCAGAAAATCGATGTCGTCCTGGGATACCGGCCCCGACTCCGGTTCCACGGCCCTCGCCGGCACCGCTTCCTCCGCCGGCGAAACTCCCCCGGAAAACAACGCGTCGATGTCGTCCTGGGATACCGGCCCCGATTCCGGTTCCACGGCCTTCGCCGGCGCTGCTTCCTCCGCCGGCGATACTCCCCCGGAAAACAACGCGTCGATGTCGTCCTGGGATACCGGCCCCGACTCCGGTTCCACGGCCTTCGCCGGCGCTGCTTCCTCCGCCGG
>JBMORA010000035.1:0-110368 GCA_049320885.1 Thermodesulfobacteriota bacterium
AACGAATGTTTGCGTGGATCCAAAACTTCAGGCGTTTGGTTGTTCGTTATGAGTACCATGCTGATAATTTTCTCGGACTACTTCAACTTGGGTGCGCGATTATCCTGCTCCGTTTATTTTGAGATGGCTTGTAGTTTGTTGAAACTGAAACATCATCGGTTTTTAATATTCTGTCTCCTGACTTCTGTCTCCTGACTTCTGCCCAATGCCTGAAACCGTGTTCTGTGTAAATCGCAAGTTGAAGTTTCGATTTGCACGAATTCCGATTCAATGGCTTGGATTTTTGGTTCTATAGCAGGGACGCTGGCAGTCTCACCCGGCGGCATCGCCGGGTTCATCGCGGCCGGACGACCGCCGGCGAGTTTTGACAAGCCCCTTGTCGAAGGAGACGAGCAGCGCGCCCGGTTTCGCCGACTTCACGCATACGATGCAATCCACGATATCGATGGTAGTTTCGGAAAAAAGCATCAAGGCCTGAATCAATTCCTCCTGATCGGTAGGGACAAAAAACAGGTTATAGGGGGATAGCCGATAGGCTATAGGGCTGGAGGATGTTGGACCATTTTCCCCATTGACCATACTCCATCGGTGGGAGCGGCTTTCAGCCGCGATACGGCCGTGCCGGAAATCAAGGTTCAGCCCAAAACCGACAGCAGCAACGCTAATCACAAGAGCTTCTATAAGAATGTCTTTCCCTCTCTTGGTCAGGCACCTGTAGATTATTTATTGTTGACTCAGCCGTTGAAATGCGTTTTGACCGCTCAAGGATTCATTCCACTCCGCGGGGATGGGGCTGGGGCACCCGTGCCGTGAACGTGCATGCAGGAACTGAAAAAACCAATGATTGAGAAGCGTTTCGACATACCGCTGATAAAGCAGGCTATAGGGGGATAGGCTATAGGCTATAAGGCTTTTGGTTGTTGGTCTTTTCCTATTCACTATTCTCCTATTGACTATGGACTGTTTTCCCCCATGCGCGATCACAGAAAATTGAAAGCCTTCGAACTAGCCGATGAAGCAGCCATGCTGGTTTATCGGATAACCAAGGCGTTCCCGAGGGAGGAAATGTTCGGCCTGACGTCACAGATGCGCAGGGCGGCTGTCTCCGTTCCCTCCAACATCGTGGAAGGCTGCGCCCGGGACAGCGAGGCGGATTATATTCGCTTCCTCGATATCGCCTTCGGTTCGCTACGGGAGCTGCAATATCAAGTCAGCCTTGCAAAGCGGCTGGGATATCTGTGTGACCAGGATGCATCGGCCGTCGAACCAAAACTGCTGGAAGCTGAAAAGGTTCTGGGGGGATTGATCCATCGGTTGAGAAACAGGGAATAGGGAATAGGTTGTTTTTCCTATAGCCTATAGCCTATCCCCCTATAGCCTTATTTTTTCCATAGGAAGCGAGCGTGTCTGCAATTCTCATCACGACTGTTTATTTGATGGCGTTGTCGAGCCTTTCGCTGTTCGGCCTGCACAAGATGTTTCTCCTGTATTTGTTCCGCAGACACCTGGGGGAGCCGGTGGTCCGGCCGAAGGACCCGGCGGAATGGCCGGAAGTGGTGGTGCAGCTGCCGGTCTATAATGAGCGCTATGTGCTCCATCGCCTGGTTCGCGCGGTGACCCGGCTGGAGTATCCGAAACGGAAACTCCATATCCAGGTGCTGGACGATTCTGACGACGCCACCTCCCGGCTGGCGGCGAAACTGGTCGCGCATTTCCGGAAACAGGGCTTTCGGTTCGATCATGTGCGGCGGCCGCACCGGAACGGCTTCAAGGCCGGGGCCCTGCAGCACGGTCTCGGTATTTCGACGGCCGGCATTGTCGCGATTTTCGACGCGGATTTCCTGCCGCCGCCGGATTTCCTGAAGCGCACGGTGCCCCATCTTTTAGAGGAAGGCGTGGGCATGGTGCAGACCCGCTGGGGGCATCTCAACCGCGAGTACTCCCTGCTCACCAGACTCCAGGCGGTTCTGCTCGACGGGCATTTCGTCATCGAGCATTTCGCGCGCCACCGTTCGGGCCGGTTTTTCAATTTCAACGGCACGGCCGGCGTCTGGCGCCGGGAGGCCATCGAGGAAGCCGGCGGCTGGCAACACGATACCCTGACGGAGGATCTGGATCTGAGTTACCGCGCCCAGCTTCGGGGCTGGCGATTCGTGTATCTGCCGGAAGTGGTCGCCCCGGCGGAGCTGCCGGCGGAAATCAACGCCTTCAAAAACCAGCAGCACCGCTGGGCCAAGGGGTCGATCCAGACCGGCCGCAAGCTGCTGCCGCGGATCTGGCGCAGCGCCTTGCCTTTCCCGGTCAAGCTGGAGGCCACGGTTCACCTGACCGGCAACCTTTCCTACCTCCTGATGGCCGTGCCTTCCCTGTTCCTCATTCCGGTTTCGCTGCTGGAGGTGGAACCGGCCGTCAACCGTCCCCTGTTTCTCTATCTGGTGGTGTTTTTCATGGCCTCCTTTTCGGTCTGTCTGTATTACGGCCAGGCGATCCGCATGGTTTCCGGCGGTCTCTGGCCGCAGGTTCTGCTCCTGCCCGCCGTGATGGCCCTGGGCATCGGTCTCACGGTGAACAACGGCCTGGCCGTTTTGGAGGCCCTGCTGGGATGGGACTCCCCGTTCATCCGCACCCCGAAATTCCGCATCGAAGGCCGCCGGCACACCTGGAAGGGCAAGCGCTACCGGGCGGACCGGCGCTTGCTGTTCCTCGCCGAGTTTTTCCTGGGAATCTATTTCTCCTGGGGATTGTTGCTGTTTCTGCAGAACGGGTTCTGGTGGAGCCTGCCGTTCCTCCTGCTGTTTCAAGCCGGATTCCTGTACACGGCAGTCCAGTCGTTTCATCAGGGCATGGGATGGAAACCATGAAAAGCGCGGCCAGGTATGATTGGGTATGGGTGGTTTCCTTGTCGGGCCTGGTGTCCGGCGGGTTGGCCATGGGCCTGCTCTCCAGCCGGTTCGGCGGGAACCGCGGGTTGGTTGAAAAGCCGGTACTGGGGATGGCGGCCGTCTATGTTTTCTGGGGAGTGGCCTATTTCCTGCCGGTTTGGAAGGCCAGGATCGGCTGGAATAAAACCCCTGTGCGGGCGGGCTCCCCTTCCGGCGAAAGGCGGGCGGAAAACCGGCGGCTTCTGGTTTCGATGATCGTCGCCGGCGTGCTCATGCGCCTTACCATGCTGTTCTCCGTGCCGATCCTCGAGGTCGATTATCACCGGTATTTGTGGGACGGGGCCCAGTCGGCGGCGGGTTTCTCTCCCTATGCTGTCGCGCCGGCGGCGGCCCTTGAAGGCGGCCCCGCGGTCCCGCCGGAACTGAACCGCCTGGCCCGGGAGGCGGCAGCGGAGGTCGGCCGCATCAACCACGCCCGCCTGCGCACCATCTATCCGCCGACGGCCCAGGGATTTTTTTATCTGGCCCATCTGCTGCGGCCTTTCAGCCTCACGGCCTGGCGTCTGGTGCTGCTGGCCGCGGATGGCGCCACCCTGGTGCTGTTGCTGATCGTTCTGCGGCGGTTGCGGATGCCCCACGAACAAACGTATCTGTATTGGTGCAATCCCTTGCTGATCAAGGAAATTCATAATTCCGGCCATATGGATGTGTTGCTGTTTCCCTTTTTGCTGGCGGTTTTTTGGTGCCTGATGCAAAACCGTTCCGGCTGGGCCGGGTTTTTCCTGGCCCTGGCCGCGGGGGTCAAAATCTGGCCTGTATTGTTGCTGCCGCTGCTGCTCGGTGCGGCTTTCCCCGATTACCGCAGACTCGCCCGGCTGGTCATGGTTTTTTCAGGAATATCGGCAATGCTGGTAGTGGTTTCCGGTTTTCCCGGTCCCCTGGACGCCTCTTCCGGCCTCTTGGCCTACAGCCGGTCCTGGGAGAACAACGCGGGTTTTTTCCGGTTGGCGGAGGCGGGGCTGGGCCGCCTGCTGCCGCTGGTGGATACCCACCCCGGACACGCCCAGCGGTTGTCCCGGATCTTGACGGCGGTCCTGCTGGCAGGGATCGCCTGGACCGTCGCGTTGCGGAAGGACGATTCCCCGGATGCACTGTGCCGCAAGGCCCTGACAATCATTGCGGCCCTGTTTCTCCTGGGACCGACCCAGTTTCCCTGGTATTACACCTGGCTGCTTCCCTTCCTGGTCATCCGTCCGAACACGGCCCTGCTGCTGCCGACCCTGCTCCTGCCGCTCTACTATCTGCGGTATCACCTGGAGGCCCGGGGGATGATGGAATTCCTGCCCCTGGTGATCGGTTTTGAATTCCTTCCGGTCTGGGGGCTGCTGGCCCTGGATCTGACAAGGAGGATGGGAAGCCATGCGGGACGGTAGGAAGACCTGCGTGATCATTCCGGCCCTGAACGAGGAACGCTCCATCGCCAGGGTCATCGAAGAAATCCCTTGCTGGGTGGACGACATCATCGTGGCGGACAACGGTTCCACTGACGGGACGCCCCGGGCGGCCCGGGCGGCCGGGGCCCGGGTGGTGATCGAACCCCGGCGGGGGTATGGTTCGGCCTGCCTGAAAGCGCTTGCGATGGTGCAGGCGCCGGATGTCATCGTCTTCCTGGATGGGGATTACAGCGATTTCCCGGCGGAAATGGATTCCCTGGTGGACCCGATTTTGGGAAACCGGGCGGACCTGGTGATCGGTTCGCGGATTGCGGGCCCGCGGCAGCCGGGTGCGCTGACCCCCCAGGCCTTGTTCGGGAACTGGCTGTCCTGCCGGTTGATGTATTGGATCTGGGGAGTGGCATTCACGGATCTGGGGCCGTTCCGGGCCATCCGCTATTCCTCCCTGAAGAGGCTTTCCATGGCCGACCCGGACTACGGCTGGACCGTCGAAATGCAGATCAAGGCCGTGGTCACGGGATTGCGGTGTCTGGAGATTCCGGTGGGCTACCGGAAGCGGATCGGGAAATCAAAGGTTTCCGGTACCTTGCGGGGCGTCATCGGCGCGGGGACCAAAATCCTGTGGCTGATCGCGAGAAACGCTGTAGCTGGTCCATAGGGAAATAGCAAATAGGAAAAGCCCAACCGCCTACAGCCCCACAGCCTACAGCCTATCCCCCTATAGCCTATCAACTATCCTTCCTTCAGCTTCAGATCATAGGACTTGACCCGCAGGGCGGGGAAGTAGGATTGCTTGGCCTTGGCCAGGCCGGGCAGACCCATGTCGCTTTCCTTGTTGATATAGGTGTACCCGCTGAAAAGGCGGCGGGCGCATTCCCGGTCCAGGTACTGGTAGAGCCCCTTGATGGCCGCGAAGGCTTTCTCGAAATGAAGCACGCCGATGTCGTCGGTGAGACGGGAGGCGATGCCCAGGGCGCTCACGACACCGTCCACCCGGATCAGGATGCCGTCCATTTTCACCAGTTCCAGGTTTTCCAGGGCGTTGATGGCCGCGATTTTTTCACAGGCCAGCTCGCTGCCGGGGTCATGACCGCAATCCCGCTCCAGGCACCAGGCCTCGATGAAATCCGCGCATTCGGTTTCGGCTTCCGGCGTGATGGCCGTGACGGCCACCCGGTCCGCATTCAGGTAGGTGCGTTCGAATTGCTTGATGAGGTTCCTTTTCTTGGCATAGCGGTTGCCGGCAAGGGCGGCCAGATCCGCCGTAAAATAGATATAATCCTCGAAATCGGGTTCCTCCTGGATGCGGAAGTGGGCCTGGATATCGGCCGTGGAATACCGGGCGAGATAGTCCTCGGGAACAAACCGGTAGGAATGGAAACCGAGTTCCCGGGCCTTGGCCGCCAGCCAGGCGGGCGGAAAATCCCGGTCCGGCGCAATGGGCAGGATCAGGTGGCGGTTTTCGCGGATATCGCTGAACTCGAACCCGATGAACAGGGCGCCGTCCAACACCTCCGCATAAGGCTGGAACTTTTCGTTGCGCCAAACCAGCAGGGAGGAAAGGGAATAGATGCTCAGCCGGTATCGCTGGCGGAGGAAAAAGGGTTGCAACTCGTCGTATCGTTCGGGCAGCAGTGGTGGTAACTTCATGGTCGTATATTCAGCATGGGCGCGGCGTCGGGCATGACCCGGAAACCGAGGGGTTCATAAAACGGGCCGGCGTTTCGTTCCGCGATGAGACCGATCCATTTCAGGCCGTCCTGTTCCAGGCGCGCCACCAGTCGCCGGATGATTTCCGTTCCGATTCCGCGGCTGCGGTGCTCCGGATGGACCGTGACGTCCTGAATGTAGGCGTCGCTGGCCCGGTCGCTGATGGCCCGGCCCATGCCGACGATGGTCTTTCCGGATTCCGCTGTCAAAAAACAGTGGCTGCCGCGAACGATTCTTTCCAGCAGCAGCCCGTCGTCCGCCCGGTCTCCGGCGCTGGACCACCAGCCTGCCTGACGATAGAGCTGCAGGAGGTCGGAAATCTGGGAAACGCCCGGACGGGATAGAAATGTATATCGGATCATTTTTTGATTTTTGTTTTTTCAGCAGGCAGAGCGGGAATGAAGGAAGATCGGTTGCGGCCCTGATCCTTGGAAAGATACATGGCCTTGTCGGCGCGCTGGACAAAGCTGGAAATGCGTTCGTCGGGCACATATTCGGTGACGCCGATGCTGACGGTGATTCTCAACTCGATGCCCGGAAGGGGGGAAAAGACCTCGGATTCGATGGCCGTCCGAATGCGGTCCGCCACCACCACCGCCTCCTCGCAACCCGTTTCCGGGAGAATGACGGTGAATTCCTCTCCGCCGTACCGATGGGCCGTATCCATTCTTCGGAGGCAGGATTTGATGATCTGGCCGAAACGCACCAGCACCTTGTCGCCTTCCAGATGGCCGTAGGTGTCGTTATAGCGCTTGAAATGATCGATGTCGATGAGCAGCAGGGAGAGGGCGTGGTTGTATCGTTTCAACCGGTCCACCTCCAGATCGAGCTGCTTGTAAAAATACCGGGAATTGTACAGCTTGGTCAGACCGTCGGTGATGGCCAGCTTTTTCAGCTTCTCCAGCATGTGGTCCCGTTCTTCGGCCAGCTGGCGCTCTTTCAGCACCCGCTTCAGGCGCAGGAGCAATTCCTCGAAGCGGACCGGTTTGAACACAAAATCGCTGGCGCCCTTGCTGATGGCCTCCTCATAGGAATGATCGCCGCTGTAGCCGGTCATCACAATGACGTCGGCATCGTATTCCTTTTTGATGATGTTGGTCAGTTCCAGACCGTCCATGCCCAGCATCATGATATCCGTGACCACGATGTCCGCCTGGTTGGTCTTGAGGTATTCGATGGCCTCCTCGGCGCTGGAAACCGACTCGGCGGTAAACTCTTCCATTTCGAGGAATTCCTGCATGGATTCCCGGATGGCGGCATCGTCGTCGACAATGAGGATATTGGGTTTCATGGAGTCCGCGTCCGATTTGTAGTCCGCCTGAACAAGAAATTGCAGATCCGGCCGGTCATTTGGATGTTTGCTTGACATGCGTTCCCGTAGTTTGATAACTAAGCGCTTTCATTTTTAAAAATATTGGTATAATAATGCCTTGATGTCCGAGTGTCAACTTTCTTTTACCGGGGAGGACCCATGCGGAGACAGGCGCGCGGGGAGAAAAAGTGAAACAAATTCGTAATTTCAGTATTATCGCCCATATTGATCACGGCAAATCGACGCTTTCCGACAGGTTGATACAAGCTACCGGAATCGTTCCAGATCGTGAGTTCATGGATCAGATTCTGGATACCATGGATATCGAGAGGGAGCGGGGGATCACCATCAAGAGCAACACCATTTGTCTCCCGTATAAAGCCCAGGACGGAAAAACCTATTCGTTGAACCTGATCGACACGCCGGGGCATGTGGATTTTACCTACGAGGTTTCCAGGGCGCTGGCGTCCTGTGAGGGGGCCTTTTTGCTCGTCGACGCCAGCCAGGGGGTCGAAGCCCAGACCCTGGCCAATCTGTATCTCGCCATGGAGCACAATCTGGAAATCATTCCCGTGATCAACAAAATCGATCTGCCGTCCGCCGACGTGGAATGGGTGAAAAACCAGCTGGAAGAGGACCTGGGGCTCGATCCCCAGACCGCCATCTGCACGTCGGCCAAGGAAGGCATCGGCATAACGGAGGTGCTGGAGAGCGCCGTCAAGTTGCTGCCGGCGCCCAAGGGTGATCCGGCAGCGCCCCTCCAGGCCCTGATCTTTGACTCCCATTATGACGCTTATCGCGGAACCATTGTACATATCCGTGTTTTCCAGGGCGCGATCCGGGCCGGGGATACCATTATCTTCATGTCCAACCGGGCGGCTTATCGGGTGGAAGAAGTGGGGGTCTTTCAGATCAAACGGGTTCCCCGGCCGGAATTGTCCGCCGGTGAGGTGGGGTACATTATCGCCGGAATCAAGACCGTCAGCGATACCCGCTGCGGCGACACCATCACCCTGAAAAACAGATCCTGCGAAGCCCCCCTGCCGGGGTTCAAGGACGCAAAACCCGTCGTATTTTCATCCATTTATCCGGTGGCCGCCGATGATTACGTGGAACTCAGCGAAGCCATCGAAAAACTGAAGCTGAACGACGCCGCCCTGATTTATGAAAAGGACAGCTCCGCGGCCCTGGGTTTCGGTTTCCGTTGCGGGTTCCTGGGGTTGCTGCATCTGGAAGTGGTCCAGGAGCGGCTGGAGCGGGAATATGATCTTTCCCTCATTATAACGGCGCCCTCGGTCCGGTACGAACTGATCATGTTTGACGGTGAAACCGTCATGATCGACAATCCGGCCCTGTATCCCGATCCCACCACCATCCAGGCCGCCAAGGAACCGTTCATCCGGGCCACCATCATCACTCCCGACCGGTACATGGGCGCCATCATGAAGCTGTGTATGGACCGGCGCGGCGTCAACTCCAATTACCAGTATTTGACCAACAGCCGCCTGGAAATGAAATTCGAGCTGCCCCTGGCGGAAGTGGTGTACGATTTTTACGACAAGCTCAAATCCATCACCCAGGGATATGGTTCCTTCGACTACGAAATTCTGGAATACCGGGAAACGGATCTGGTGAAGGTCGATATCCTGATCAACGGCGACAAGGTGGACGCCCTGTCCCAGCTGATCCACCGGGACCGGGCCACGGAGCGGGCGCGGATGGCCTGCGAGCGCCTCAAGGAGGAAATTCCGCGCCAGATGTTCAAGATCGCCATTCAGGGGGCCATCGGCGCTAAAATCATTTCCCGGGAGACCATCTCCCCCTTCCGCAAGGACGTAACGGCCAAATGTTACGGTGGCGACATTTCCCGGAAACGGAAACTATTGGAAAAACAGAAAAAGGGGAAAAAACGCATGAAAATGGTCGGGCAGGTGATGATTCCCCAGTCCGCCTTCCTGTCGGTGCTGAAAACCGAAGATTGAACGGAAAGGTTTTCCCGCTGAAACGGGCAATCGCCCTTGACAGACGGGAGGTCCCATTGTATCCAGTAATCGTTCTGCAACCGCATTCCCATTGTCAACGCAAACGCCGGTCGGCGGGGTTGGAATCCATGACATCATTATTCCGAGCGCCGTACATTGTATTGCTGCTGCTGGGACTCTGCCTGTCCTCGCCGCTCCCATCGGCCGCCGGGGAAGATATCCGCAAACCGGTGTGGGCCGGCAAATTCTATCCGGACTCGCCGGAGGAGTTGACCCGTGTCATCCGGGAGACCACCGACCTGGCAGGCAAAACCAACGTGCGGATACCCGCCGGAAAAAACCTGAAGGCCCTGATCCTGCCGCATGCCGGATACGTCTATTCAGGTCTGACGGCGGCGCACGCCTCGTTGGTGCTGCGGGAACAACAGTTCAAAAAGGTCATTCTCATGGGACCGGACCACCGTATCGGGTTTGCCGGTTGCGCCGTGAGCGCGGCCCGGGTCTGGGAATCGCCCCTGGGAAGGGTTCCCCTGCATGCGGACGCCGAAAAGCTGCTCCGGCAGAGCCAGCTTTTCAGGTCCCTGCCGGAATCCGATGGACAGGAACATTCCCTGGAAGTGGTCCTGCCGTTTTTACAGGTATATCTGAAAACGTTTCAGCTGGTTCCCGTGGTGGTGAGCGGCGTCCGCGACCGGGATGGAATCCGGACGGCGGTTGAAGGCATCATCGACGGGGAAACGCTGCTGGTGGTCAGTTCGGATTTGTCCCATTTCCTGTCCTATGAAGCGGCGCGGGAAAAGGACGAGGAAACCATCCGGTTGATCATCGGACTCCAGTCGGAAGAACTGCTGAAGCGGGAAAATGCTGCCTGCGGTGCACTGCCCATCGCACTGTTGCTCGATACAGCCCGGCGGCATGACTGGCAACCGTTGCTGCTACATTATTGCAACAGCGGAGATACGGCGGGGGACCGGTCCCGGGTGGTCGGTTACGCCGCCATCGCTTTTTATGAAGAGGGGGTTATGAAGAAGAAAAAAACTGGAAATTCGGCTCAGAAATTCAATCAGAAACAAGGTCAGGCCCTGGTGTCCCTCGCCCGCAGAACATTGCTGGAGAGGTTCGGCCGGAAGATGGATGAAACAGCGGCCGAGGAAATGGAAAAGCAGCTGGCGGATCGCAAATTCTCCGAAAACCTGGCCAATTTTGTAACCCTCAACAAAGAGGGACAATTGCGGGGCTGCATCGGCAGCCTGACCGGCACGGAACCGCTGTTGGAAGGCATTCGGCGCAATGCCCTGAATGCCGCCTTCAATGACCATCGCTTCCCGCCCCTTTCCGAAGAGGAGCTGGAAACGGTGGACATCGAGGTGAGCATCCTGACCGAAGCCAAACCGCTGGAATATCAGAACGGCGAGGATTTGATGGCCAAGCTGCGTCCCAATGTGGACGGGGTCATTATCCGTAAAGGCGCCGCCAGGGCCACTTTCCTGCCCCAGGTATGGGAGCAGCTGCCGCAGCCGGAGGACTTTCTGGCGCATTTATGCATGAAAGCCGGACTTTCAGGGGATGCCTGGCAGAATACGAAACTGGAAGTCTTGACTTACCAGGTTCAATACTTTGAAGAAAAGAAATGAGCATGCCGTAATCCGGGTCGTCATTGTCACCGGGATCGCTTCCGTGGTGACCCAGCTCCTGACCATTCGGGAATTCCTGGCGCAATTCAAGGGCAATGAATACGTCATCGCCCTGATTCTTTTCAGCTGGTTGATGTTGGGCGGCCTGGGTACACTGACGGCCAATACCGCCGCGCGCATGGGCCTGCGGGCCACGACCGCCCGCCTGGGTGGTCTGAGCATCCTCCTGGCCGCCCTGGCCGCCGTCCAGCTTCTCCTGATCCGCGGCCTGCGGGACATGGTTTTCATCCACGGCAGCTCCGTCGGTTTCTATCCCACTTTTTTTTTCATTTTCAGCCTGGTTTCACCCTACGGCCTGCTGGTGGGCTTTCTGCTGCCCTACAGCCTGTTCGTGCTGCGCGGCGTGCGGCCGGATTTTGCGGCGGCGAACATCTACATCGCCGACAACCTGGGGGATGTGGCCGGCGGGGCTTTGTTTTCGTTCGTCCTGGTGGTCCTGCTGTCTCCCCTGAAAGCCGCCGGACTGTCGGGGGCCCTGCTGGTCATGGCAGCCCTGCCCCTGTTCCGGGATACCATGTGGCGGGCCGTGTACGGGTTTCTGGGCGCCTGCGCGGCCGTATCCGTGCTGGCGCTGGGTATCTGGATGGAGCGGGACAGCCTGGCGCCGTCCGAAGGCGAGCTGGTGTATTACCAGGAATCCCGGTACGGCCGGATCGCCGTTCATCGGTCGGCGGAGCAGGTCACCCTGTTTTCCGACGGCACCCCGCTGTTCAGCAACCAGAACCTGGTGGCGGCGGAGGAGGCCGTTCACTATCCCCTTTCCCAGATCGAGAAGGTGGAAAATCTCCTGGTGATTTCCTCCGAAGGCGGCATGATGGCGGAAATCGCCAAATACAACCCCAGGACCGTGGACCTGGTGGAACTGGACCCGGAAATTTCCAAGGTTCTGTTGCGGTTCGGTCTCATCGAATCCATCCCGGGCATGGAGGTGATTCACCAGGACGGGCGTGCCTATCTGCGGGACACCCGGAAACGCTATGACGCCGTTATCCTCAACCTGCCGGAACCGGAAACCTTCCAGCTCAACCGGTTCTACACCGAGGAATTTTTCAGCCTGGTGAAGCGTCGGCTCGCGCCGGGAGGAATTTTCAGCTTCACCATGGAAGGATACGATAATTATGTTTCCGATTCCCAGCGCCGCCAGCTGTCCTCTCTGTATCACAGCGCCAAAAGCAGTTTCGGGCACGTGCGGATGTTGCCCGGCCAGCGGATTTTCTTCCTGTGCAGCGACCGGGATATCCGCACCGACATCCCGGCGCTTCTGGCCCGGCGGTCGATCCAGACCGAATACATCAGCCGTTATTTCGCCGGCAACCTGACTGGGGAGCGGATCGAGGAACTTAACGCCTTGGTGGACCCGGACACCCCCAAAAACCGGGATGCCGAACCCATCCTGCTGCGCTATCTGTTCAGCGGCTGGTTCGATCAATACGCCACCTCGCCCCTGGGTTTTTTCGTCGGCTTCGCCGTGTTGTCTCTGGTCTATCTCCGGCGCCTGCATGCCGAGGAGCTGGTGCTGTTTACCAGCGGCTGCATGGGCATGGGATTCGAGCTCCTGGTGATATTCGCCTTCCAGATTTATTTCGGCTATATTTATCACCGCATCGGGCTGATCGTGACGGTTTTCCTCGCCGGATTGCTTCCCGGCGCCTGGCTGGGCGTTCGCCTGCAGGGCCGGGGGCGGGCCGTGCTTGTTTCCACCGATATCATGCTTATCCTGATGACAGCCCTTTTCATCATCGTGATCCGGAGCGGATGGGAAAGCCCGCCCGAATGGCTCTTCCTGGTCATGGGGTTTGCGGTCTCCCTGGCCTGCGGTTGTCAGGTGCCGGCGGTCATCCATCTCCGCGGCGGCGATAACCCGGCCGCCGCCAGGTCGTTCTCCGCCGACCTGATGGGCGCGGCCTGCGGCGCGCTGCTGACCAGCGTGACCCTGATTCCCTATCTGGGAGTGAGCATGGCCGCCTGCGGCTTGATCGTCCTGAAATGTCTGAGCCTGGCGCTTTCGGTAAGGGAACGGGGCAGGAGGGGTGCATGGGACGGATAACCAGAAGACGATTCTTATCGGGTTGCGCGGCCTGTCTTTGCTGCCAGGCGTTTCCGGAACCGGCCGGCGCTTTTTGGCCATTTGGAAAAAAGCGGAAAACACCGGGGGGGGAGGAAGATGTCACCGGCCGCGTGTTTTCGGGAGATGCGCCGGAAAGCCCCTGGAAGTGGTCCCATGAAGGCGCTTTCTACACCAAGATGTTCGACCACAAAGTGGTGTGCGGCATCTGTCCCCACAAATGCGTCCTGTCCCCCGGCGACCGGAGCTTGTGCCGGTCGCGGGTCAATATCGGCGGAGTGCTGTACAGTCTTACCTACGGAAATCCATGCTCCGTGAACATCGATCCCATCGAGAAAAAGCCCCTGTTTCATTTCATGCCCCGGACCACATCCTTTTCCATTGCCTGCGCCGGCTGCAATTTTCGCTGCCTGAACTGTCAGAACTGGGAAATCTCCCAGGCAAAACCCCATGAGGTGCGGCATACGGAGCTGTTTCCCGGCGAGGTAGTGGCGGCGGCCCGGCGGGCCGGGGCCGGAACCATCGCCTATACCTACTCGGAACCTATCACGTTTTATGAATACATGCTGGAAACCGCCCGGCTGGCCCGGGCGGAATCCATCCGGAATGTTTTGATTTCGGCGGGATATATCAATGAAGAACCCCTGCTGAATCTGTGCCGCTACCTCGACGGCGCCAATATCAACCTCAAGTCCTTCAGCGACGGGATTTACCGCAAGCTCAACGGCGGGAGACTCGATCCGGTCCTCAAGACCTTCAAGACCCTGCACGCCCAAAAAGTCCATTTCGAGATGACCAACCTGGTGGTCCCGGGGTATGTGGATGATCCGGAAATGGTGAAACGCATGTGCGCCTGGATTCTGGACAACCTGGGCCCGGACAACCCGTTGCATTTCATCCGGTTTTTCCCCAAGTACAAGCTCGACCGGCTGCCGCCCACGCCGGTCTCCACCCTCACCCGGTTCCGCGAGCTGGCCATGCAGGCCGGGATCCGCTATGTCTATGTCGGCAATGTGCCCGGCCACGAAGGCCATCACACCTATTGCCATGCCTGCGGGAAGCTCCTTATCCGGCGGGAAGGCTATTTTATCCCCGAGTACAACCTGTCGGGCCATCAGTGCCGGTTCTGCCGGGAGGTTATTCCCGGGGTCTGGCCCGGCGAGCCTTCGACCGGTTAGCTGTTCGACACCTTTTGATCAGGTCGGGTCCGGACTTTCCTCCCGGGGCCAGATCATGGAGGCGCCGATGGAAAGGGTCAGCACGCCGGCGATCACCCCCAGGGAAATGACGATGGGGATATGCAGGAAATTGGAGATCAGCATCTTGATCCCAACGAATCCCAGCACCACCACCAGGCCGTACTGCAGGTAATGGAACAGCCGCATCATGCCGGACAGGGCGAAAAACAGGGAGCGGAGGCCCAGGATGGCGAAAACATTGGAGGTGTAAACGATGAAGGGATCCTGGGTCACGGAAAGCACGGCGGGAATCGAGTCCACGGCGAAAATCAGGTCGGTGGTTTCCAGCACGACGACGACGGCCATCAGCGGCGTGATGTGGAGGACGCCGTTTTTCCGGATGAAGAACCGTCCGCTCTCGATATTGTTATCCACCGGGATGATTTTTTTCAGAAGGAGCAGCACGGGATTTTTATCCGGATGGATTTCCTTGTCTTTTTCCAGGGCCATCTTGATGGCGGTGTAGACGAGAAAGGCGCCGAAAACGTAAATGATCCAGTGGAAACGGTTGATCAGGGCCACGCCGAGACCGATGAAGATCGCCCGCATGACCAGGGCACCGAGGATCCCCCAGAAGAGGAGCTTGTGCTCGTAGATGGCGGGGACATTGAAATAGCGGAAAATGAGGAGGAAAACGAAAAGGTTGTCCATGCTCAGGGACTCCTCGATGAGGTACCCCGCGAGGAATTCCAGGGCCTTTTGTTGTCCTTTGAAATAATAGACACCGCCGCAGAAAATCATGGCCAGGCTCACCCAGAAAGCGGTCCAGAGCAACGCTTCCTTGACCTTGACGGCGTGAACCTTGCGGTTGAAGACCCCGAGGTCCAGGGCCAGCATGCAAAGAACGAAAAGGATGAATCCTCCCCATATGAACACATTCGTATCGATCATGGTCCCTCGCTTTTTCCGTTCGTTTCCACCAAGCATAGGGGTATATGCGAAGGGTATTGGGGTGTCAAGACGATTTTGCCCCCTTGACGGGATCCGAAAAATATGTCCAATCCCGGGTTTGAAAAAAACTTGACAACCGTGGCGCGTTACTTTATCAATACTTAAGGAGATTAAGTATAATTGAAGAACGAGCCGCGGCATAAATTCGGGGACAAGCTGAGGCGGGTCCGGGAGCGCAAGGGGGTCACCCTCAAGTCCGTTGCCCGGACAGCCCGGGTGAGCGAGAGCCTGGTTTCCCAGATCGAGTGCAACAAGGTGTCGCCCTCCATCGATACCCTGATGGCCCTGGCCGATGCCCTGGATCTGGATCCGGAATACCTGTTCCGGGATTTCAAGAAGAACAAGCGGGTGGAAATCCTGCGCAAGGCGGAGCAGCGCAGCATCCGGCAGGCGGAGGTGACCTACCGCCAATTGTCCCTGACTCCCGAACCGTCGGAAAAGTTCAGCGTCGAGGCATATTTACTGGAAATCCCGCCGGGCGGTGAAAAAGGGGACACGGAATACGGGCATGCGGGCAAGGAATTGGGGATTCTTCTGGAAGGCAGCGGGGAACTCTTTTATGGAACCCAGACCTTCCTGCTGGAGAGCGGCGACAGCGTTTCCTTCCCTTCCGATATCCCCCATGTCCTGCGCAATACGGGCCGGTCGATCCTGAAAGCCATCTGGATCGTGACCCCGCCGCGGAGGATGTTCGCCGGCAGTTGAACGATTTCATATCAGGGAGGAGCAAGAGGAGACATCATGGGGAAAACCATCGCTGAAAAAATTTTTGACGCCCACCAGGTGAACAACCCGGCCGGCGACATTCGCGTCATCCGGCTGGATGCGGTGTTTTGTCATGAAATCACCACGCCGGTGGCCATCAATGACCTGGTCCGGCGCGGCAAGGACCGGGTTTTCGACGCCGGGAGAATCAAGGCCGTCATCGACCATGTCACTCCGGCCAAGGATTCCAAAACCGCCGAGCAGGGAAAAATCGTCCGGGATTGGGCCGGCCGCCACGGCATCCGGGATTTTTTCGATATCGGCCGCAACGGCGTCTGCCACGCCCTGTTCCCAGAAAAAGGATTTGTCCGGCCGGGGTATACCATCATCATGGGCGATTCCCATACCTGCACCCACGGCGCTTTCGGCGCCTTTGCCGCCGGTGTGGGCACCACCGATCTGGAAGTGGGGATCCTCAAGGGCGTTTGCGCCTTCCAGCATCCCCGCAGCATGCGGATCGAGGTCAACGGCAGCCTGCCCGCGGGAGTCTTCGCCAAGGACGTCATTCTGGCCGTCATCGGCCGCATCGGGGTGAACGGCGCCACCAACCGGGTGATCGAATTCACCGGACCCGTGGTTTCGGCCATGAGCATGGAGGCCCGCATGACCCTCTGCAATATGGCGGTGGAGGCCGGCGCCACCTGCGGCGTCTGCTTCCCGGACAGGACCACCGTCGATTATCTCTGGCCGTTCATCCAGGACGAATTCAGCGGCAAGGAGGCGGCCCTTGCGGCCTATCAGGTCTGGATTTCCGACCCCGACGCCGTGTACGAGGAGCGCCTGGCGCTGGATGTCGGCGATCTCGCCCCCCAGACGACCTTCGGCTACAAGCCGGACCAGGTCAAGCCCGTATCCGAAATGGAGGGCACGCGCATCGACCAGGTGTATATCGGTTCCTGCACCAACGGCCGCATCGAGGATCTGCGGGTGGCGGCGCGGATCCTGAAGGGCGGGCGGATCAAGGATTCGGTGCGCGGGATCGTGTCCCCCGCCACGCCGGACATTTACCGCCAGGCCCTGGCGGAAGGCATCATTCAGGTTTTCATGGACGCCGGTTTCTGCGTGACCAACCCCACCTGCGGGGCCTGCCTGGGGATGAGCAACGGGGTGCTCGCCCAGGGGGAGGTGTGCGCCTCCACCACCAATCGGAATTTCAACGGCCGCATGGGCAAGGGCGGGATGGTGCACCTGATGAGCCCGGCCACCGCCGCGGCCAGCGCCCTTGCGGGCCATATCACCAACTCGATTCTGTATGACCGGAAGGAGCGACAGGCATGAAACAGTTTGACGGCAAGGTCCTATTCCTGAACCGTGCGGATATCAACACGGACGAGATCATCCCGGCCAGATACCTGACGGAAATCACCAAAGAGGCGCTGAAACCCTATCTGCTGGAAGATTTGAAACTTCCCGGGTTCGACCCCGAAACCGGCATCGAAGGCCGGCAGGTGGTGATCACCCGGGCCAATTTCGGTTGCGGTTCCTCCCGGGAACACGCCCCCTGGGCCTTCGAGGTCAACGGCATCCACCTGATCATCGCGGAAAGTTTCGCCCGGATTTTCCGGCAGAACATGTTCAACTGCGGCATGCTGGCCCTGGAACTGCCCGGGGAAACCATCGACCGGATCTTCACGGAATTCGACAATCAGGAGACGTTCGTGCGCACCGATCTGAAGACCAACCGGATTTCCCTGCGGGCGGGGGAGAAACACCTGGACATTCCCTTCACCCTGGGGGAATTCGACCGTGCCCTGATCCAGGCCGGCGGGTGGGTGGAATACGCGGACGCCCATTACTGATGGCCTCCGGGGAGCCGCTCATGTCTTGAGGCAGCGCAGCTTGGCAAGGTCTTCCGCATATCCGTACAGATGCAGGCCCTTGCTTTCCACGAGCATCTCCCCGTCCTCCACGCCGATTTCGGCGGCCATGTATTCCTTGAGATTCTGGATGCCGGCCAGATTGGCCGGCAATCCGCCCCACAAATCCCAGGAACGGAAATACACGAAAAACAACAGCCGTCCGTCCTGGATGCGGGTGTCGATGGAACGGAGGCAGGGCGGGTCCACCAGGGCGAGATCCGACGGATGGGCGACCTGCAGCACCATCTGGTTGTTCCGGAAGCCGTGTTTCCGGTAGGTTTCGATGATCCATTCGATCTGGTTGAGGTAGAGGACGCCGTTTTCCTCGAAGAGGATTTTCCCGTCGATTTCCCGCCGGTCGATGATGCCCGGCTGGCCGGCTTTCCACCAGCCCAGCTTGTCTCCCGTTATGGGCGCGCGGGTCAGGCGTTCGCCGTAGGTGTAGGATTCGCCGGGTTCCTTATGGCCGGTCATGAGGTATTCGATATAGGAGCGATCATAGCCCGCTCCGCCGTAGATGTAGGCTTCCTCCACGGGATTGGGGATGCCGCAGGCGGGGGGGATGTCCGGGATCAACGGTTTGGTACCCGGAAAAGCCACATGACCGATAAAATAGTCATACTCCAGCCGGGTCTGGCCGGCATATGAACCCCGGTCGATGGTGAAGCGCCGGCCGGATTCCAGGATGTCGTGCACGGCCTGGAACCACAGGTCCGGCAAATCCCGGGCGTCGATCCGATGAATGTTCATGGCGGTACCGTTCCTCGCTTGTTGTCATGATAAAGGCTTCAAGGCCTTCGAAACCCCAAGAGCATATACCCCAGGGGGGGATTTTTGTCAAAGGCCGGTGCCGCGGCCTTCATAAATCCGGCGCCTGGCCGCGGCCGAAGCAGCCAGCACATCTACGTGGACGTCGACATAATCGTAAATCCGGGCTTGGTTTTTGCCGGGAGCCGTCCGCATGACACGGCCCATGTACTGGATCACCCGGCCGCTGAATTTGATGGGGGTGGAAAGGAAGAGGGTGGACAGGTTCGGGCAGTCGAACCCTTCGCCGATGAGCTGGCCCGTGGCGATCAGGACGGAGGCCTCCCCGCTGTTCAGCCGGTGGACGATCCGCTTGCGCTCATCCGGCGGAACCGCGCCGGTGAGCAGTTCCGCATCGATTTTAAAGCGATATTTCAAAACGGCCTTCAGGTTTTCGCAATGGGCCCTGCGGTCGGACAATACCAGGCAGACGCCGGCGTTTTGCCCGGCCTCCCGGGCGATATCGCCGGCGATGAGCAGGTTGCGCGGGCCGTCGGCGGTCAGTTCCGACAGCATGCGGCTGTATTCGGCCACGGGATCGAAATGCGACCGGAAATCCGTTTCGCGAAAGACGACATCGGCCTGGAGAATTCTGCCGTCGTGGACCAGACGGGCCTGGTTCACCGTATGATGAACATCTCCCAGATACCAGAAGATCAGCTGGGACAGGTTGTCCCTGCGAAAGGGAGTGGCGCTCAATCCCAGCATGTAGCGGGAGTCGAAGGCGCTGACGGCCTCGGTGAATGTGCGGCTCGGGCAGCGGTGGCTTTCATCCACGATCAAAAAACCGGTTTGGGCCGCCATGTCGTCGGCGCATTTATAGAGGGACTGCACCAGGGCCACGGTGACGGCCCTACCCGGTTTTTTCCGGCCGCCGCCGATCAGGCCGATTTCCTCTTTTTCCATCCCCAGGAAGTCCCGGATGCGCGCTGTCCATTGGTCGGCGAGTTCCCTGGTATGCACCACCACCATGGCCGGCTGCCGGCGCCGGGCGATCATCTGGAGGGCGATGATGGTTTTACCCGAACCGGTGGGGGCGCACAGTACGCCGAAATCTTTGGAAACCATGGCGTCGGCGGCCTGCTGCTGAAATGGCTGGAGCCGTCCGTGAAAGGTGAAGTCCACGGGGGGCAGGGTCCTGCGGTTGTCGATGAGGTCATGGGGAATCCCCTTTTCCCGGCAGAGCCGGATCAGGTGACGGATGTAGCCCCGGGGCGCCAGCAGGCCGCCGTCGCGGAGTTTGGTGTAATAATGCAGTTCCCTGGGCACCCCCCGGTTCCATCGGCCCATCCGCGTGTTTTCGAGCCACCGGGGGTTCGGAACGCTGAGGGAGTCCATCAGTTCCTGCCGGATTTCCGGAGAAAGATCCGTCAGCCGGATATGGTTGGTCAATGTGATCTTCAAGCCGGGAATTCCTTTGAACCAGGGTTGCCGGATCATTTCGCTTGTACCTCAGTCCGGGCGGCTCCGCAAGTCATGGTTTCCCGGACGGCAATTGGGGTACCCGGCGGCTCATGGATTGCGGGATTGACCTCGGCCGGTTTTTTTATGTATAGAAGGATTGAATCCAAATGGAATATGTATTATTGATTACAGGATGTTTTTTCGTGCCGCCGCTTCTTTTCACCGACCGGCCCGAAAGGGCGTTACGGGAGACGGATCATTTGCGGATTCAGGGCTGATGCGGCCCAACCATTCAGACTTGACAGAGGGTACCGGTAGCATGATGCACAAAATTCTGTTCGTGGATATGGATACGTCCACATTGAATGCGTTTTCCGGGATGCTGAAAGCCCATCCCGACAAATTTGAAATCCTGACGGTGGGCAATGCCCGGGAGGTACCCAATGTCGTCAGCGGGATGAAGATCAGCATGATCCTCATCGACCTGAAAATGCCGGATGTCGATGACCTGGAATTTTTGGGCTACATGAGTAAAAACTATCCGAAAATTCCCATGATCGTCATGACCGCCTTCGGTGCTCCCGATATCGAGGAAAAAATCCGATCCTTCGGTACCTGCCGGTATTATGAAAAACCGGTGGATATCGATCAGTTAATGGAGAAAATTCTGGAGGAACTGGATACCGCGGTGGGCGGGCAGATCCACGGCATCGGGCTTTCCTCGTTTCTGCAGATGTCGGAAATGGAAAAAACCACCTGCAAATTGAAGATCCGGTTCGGGGACCAGGTCGGGTTTCTGTATCTCCACAAGGGACAATTGGTGGATGCCCAGCTCGGCGCCAAGGAAGGGCAGGAGGCGGCCTTTGAAATCATCAGCTGGGAAAATACCGCCATTGAAATTGAAAAATCCGGGGGGAAACGAAAGAAAACCATCACCATGCCGCTCATGAACATCTTGATGGAGGGCTTGCGCATCAAGGATGAGCGGGAGGCGCTGAAAAAGAAAGCGGAAAAGGAGGCCACCAAGACCGCCTCGGCCGCCAGAAAAAAAACCGTGGAAGCGGCATTGGAAATGGAAGCCGCCGGACAAGCGGCGAAACCGACCTCAGCCCAGCCGCCGAAACCGGTGGCGGAGCCGAAAGCCGAGGCGCCGGCCGAAAAGCCCGACCTCCGGGAGGATAAGGGAAAAGCGGACGGAACCGCCGCCTTGAAACGGAAACGTAACATTCGCACCGTAATGGCGGTGGCCTGTGGAGTGATCGTGATCCTGTCGGTTGCGGGCGTTGTCATCTATAAAAAAATCATTCAGCCGCAAATCATGGAACGGGATTACCGAAAACTGCTGGTGGAAGTCGGCAAGCAGGTTACGCTGGAAGAGAAGGAATTGCTGCTCCAGACCTATGTGGATGTCCACGACCAGAGTCCCTATGCGCCGGAGATTCGAAACAAAATCGCCGAAATCCGGAATCTGTTTCAGGAACGGGATTTTGAGGAGGCGGTTGCCAAGGTGGAAAAACTGCCCTTGGACAAGGACTACAAAACCCTGGCTTCCGCGACCTATCAAAGCTATCTGGATAAATATCCCCGGGGCTCCCACGCGGCGGAAATCCGGCAGCGTCTGGACGCCGTCACGGCCATGATGGAGGAGCATGAATTCAAGGCCCTTTCGGAAATCCCCGCCGACCGTCTGGAACAGCGGATCAAGGCGTATCAGGCCTATCTGAAGGACTATCCCCAGGGCAAACATCGCGGGGAAGTCAATCAGTTGATAAAAGCCGCGGGCAGAAGTTATTATGAAGTCCTGAAAAAAGCGTCCGAGGACTGCGCGCAGAAAAAGCAATGGGCTGTCTGCATCAAGAGAATCGACGCCTTTCTGGCCACCTTCCCGCACCAGGACGGCATGAAGGAGATCCTTGCGCTGAAAACGGAATTGCGCGGTGATCAGGTCATGTCCGCGCTGAAAACCAAGGCGGAAAAAACCGGTCCGGATCCGGCGCGGGCCAGAAGCGTTTATCTGGAATATCTGACCGCGAACCCCGATACCCCCCTGACCCCGCGTATTCAGGCGGAGATCGGAAACCTCGAAAAGAAAATCAAGGAAGACAATATCTGGAAGGAGATGCAGCGATACAGCCAGGATCGGAAAATCGACATTTTTGAGCGGATCGCCAGATTCGGGGCGTATATGGACGATAAAGCCTCCATCCGGTATCGCCGGGAGGCGGCCGGTATTTTCAAGGTGCTGGAAAAGGAGAAACAGCAGGAAGTCGCCCGCCGCAAGCTGAAGGCGGAAGAGAAAAAGAGGGAGGCGTCGCGGCAGCTGGCTCTTGAGAAGGAAAGGGTGAGAATCCGGAAAGCCACCGACCGGATGACCGCCGAACTGGCCAAATCCGCCGGGCGTTATACCGTCAACGGCGACGGCACGGTCACGGACACCAAAACCGGTTTGATGTGGCAGCTGCTGGATTCCAATACAGTGTTGCGGGAATGCCTGGATTACGAAGAAGCCAAAGCCTATGTGAATCATCTGGACACCGGCGGCTATCAGGATTGGCGCCTGCCGAACACCAATGACCTCCTGGTGATGTTAAACAACCCGCCGTATTTTCCGGACAGCGCTATTGAGTGGTACTGGACGTCCGAATCCTACTGGAAGGGGTTTCATACAATGGTCAAGATCGTTCGTCAGGCGAAGAAAAACAGCTGGCAGCGGGAGGAGATCGAGATGGACAGATGCGGTGTCGTCCGGGCCGTGCGGCCTTGACGGCGATGGTTTTCTTGACAAGACGCCGAACTTCTGCTAACTGGGACGGTATGCTGAGACACAACCGTACTCCATATCAGGCAACCTTTTTTCGATATTTCGGCTTTTTCGGCAAAAGCCTTGGCCCTCTGGATGGTGGTGTGTAGGTAGAAAACGATACAACAAGTCAAGGGGCCGCGGGTGGGATAACCGGCGGCCCTTTTTTTATGAATTCATATCCAGGGAGGAAACATGCATCTTGGAAAATCAGTCAGGCTGGAACGGATTTTTAACCGCAACACCAAAAAGACCATTATCGTGCCGCTGGATCACGGTGTAAGCGTCGGTCCGATTGTCGGCGTGGTGGATTTGCGGGATACGGTGGACAAGGTGGCCGAGGGCGGCGCGAATGCCGTTCTGATGCATAAGGGGTTGCCCCGGCGCACCCATCGAGGCCATGGCCGGGATATCGGATTGATCATTCACCTGTCCGCCAGCACGGACCTGTCCCCGTTTCCCAACGCCAAAACCCTGGTGGGGGATGTGGAGGACGCCATCCGGCTGGGGGCCGACGCTGTTTCCGTGCATGTCAACCTGGGGGATGAGACCGAACGCAACATGCTGGGGGAATTCGGCAGGATCACTTCCCGTGCCAATAATTGGGGGATGCCGGTCCTGGCCATGGTGTACGCCCGCGGACCGAAAATCAAGAACGGCTTTGATACGGAAGTGGTCAAACACTGCGCCCGGCTGGGAGAGGAAATCGGGGCGGATGTGGTCAAGGTGCCCTTCACCGGCGACAGCGAGTCTTTCAGCACCGTCGTGGAAGGCTGCGAGATACCGGTGGTCATTGCCGGCGGGCCGAAAATGGACAATCAGCAGGACATCCTGCAAATGGCCTATGATTCCATCCAGGCCGGTGGCGCCGGATTGTCCGTGGGCAGGAATATTTTCCAGGCGGAAAATCCGAGCCGGCTGGTCCGGGCCCTGCACGGCATTGTTCACGAAAGCTGGAGCGTGAATCAAGCCCTGGCCTTTCTGGAGGATAAGGTCTGATGATATCCTGCAAGTAGAAAAGGAATACCCGATGAGCGCCGATCCCATGGAAACGGCAGCCCGATCCCCGGAAACCGAAGGGGCCAGTGTCCGGCTGGCGGAGATCCGCAAGGAACTCGATAAACTGGATAGCCATATTCTCGATCTGTTGAATCAACGGGCCGCGCTTTGCCGGGAAGTGGGCCGGCTCAAGACCGAATCCCGGGAGAGTGTTTACAAGCCGTTTCGCGAGAAGGAAGTCCTGCGGGCGTTGATCCGGAAGAATGCCGGTGTCCTTCCGGACGACCATCTGCTGGCTATTTACCGGGAGATCCTGTCCTCGTCCCGCCGGCTGCAGCAGCCCCAGACCATCGTCTACCTGGGACCGGAAGGCACGTTTTCCTATTTCGCCGGCGTGGAATACCTCGGCCGCAGCGCCGAGTTCAGGCCCTGCATGACGCTCCGGGAAGTGTTCAAATCCGTTTTTACCCGGGAAGCCCAGCTCGGGATCATTCCCCTGGAAAATTCACTCCAGGGAACCGTCGGTCAATGTCTGGATCTGTTCCTGGAGCATGATGTCCATATTCAGGCGGAGGTGTTCTGCAAGATCAGTCATGCCCTGCTCAGCCCGGAAAAATCGATGGCCGTCATCCGCCGGGTGTATTCCCATCCCCAGGCCCTGGAACAATGCTCCAACTGGCTGCGGATTCATCTGCCGGAAGCGAGCATCGTGCCTACGGAAAGCACCGCCGCCGCCGCCCGGAAAGTGATCGATGCGGACGGCTGCGCCGCCATCGGGCATGAGAAGCTCGCCGACATGCTCGGACTGAATATCCTCTCCAGGCAGATCGAGGACCTGCCCGACAACTGGACCCGCTTCATGATCATCGGCGCGGCCCCTCCGGAAGGCGGGAGTCAGGACAAGACCTCCCTGTTGTTCACGCTGCCCGATAAATCCGGCGCCCTGGTCCGGGTGTTGACCCTGCTGGCCCGCCGCAACATCAACATGAAAAAACTGGAATCGCGTCCCTTGCGGGCCGAAAAATGGCAATATGTGTTTTTCGCGGATGTGGAATGCGACCTCTCCAGTGATGAATACGGTGAACTGAAACGTGAGCTGGCGGAAAATTGCCACAGCCTGAGAATATTGGGCAGCTATCCCGCCGGCCGTCATTTGTTTCGCGTCTGATACGGTTATTAAAAAAAATCAATTTCTTGGCTTGACCATGCCATGGTCTTGGGGTATAGCTGACCGGGGTGTCCTGGATTCCGATTCCGCGAAAGGGATGCGTTCCGGGGCGGGGATGAGAAAAACGCTGGATAGCCGGGCGGTTGCGACACAATTCAGGCAGAGGAGGGGCGCCATCATACCGAACGTAAAAATAGCCGTTGTCGATGATGACAAGCCTACCCGCGAATTTGTCGCGAATGTACTCATGTATTGCGTCAACCGCGTCGTTCTGGCTTTTGAAAACGGCGCGGCCCTGTTGGCTCATCTGGAGGACAGCAACAGCATCGACATTGTTTTGTCGGATGTGGAGATGCCCCAGATGGACGGCCTCACCCTGCTCTCGAAATTCAAGCAGCAGTATCCGGATAAAATCTGCATTATCATGTCCGGGAACAACGAATATGAAAAGGACGCCAAAAAATTAGGCGCTGATGCATTTCTGGCCAAACCGTTCAAAGTCAACGACCTGTTCGACATTGTGAAAATGTTTGTAGTCGGGACCCCATAGCCCCTGGGCCGCGTGGGCCTGGAAAAAGGATTGCTGTTCGGTTTCGAGGTCCATTTTCTTGATTTTTTCCACCAGCGTTGTCCGATTGATTTTCAACATGGCCGCGGCTTTTGCCTTGACCCAGTTCGTCTGGTTGAGGGCGTGCAGAATCAATTGCTTCTGGAATAGATTGACGGCATGATTGAAACTGATACCGTTCTGAAAGGCCGTGATGGTCTCCTGGGCCGTGTCCGACTGGAACGAACGGATTTTTTCCGGCAGATCGTTTTTCTGGATCACCGGGTTGTCGATCAGCACGGAGAGCCGCTCCACCAGATTCTCCAGTTCCCGGATATTCCCCGGCCAGTCATATCGCTGCATGGCGCCAAGGGCCTCTTTTGAAAAGCGCTTCGAAGATTCCGGCGATGATTGCCCGTCCTCCCGGTTGACCTTCGCAAGAAAATGATCGATGAGCAGCGGGATGTCCGATCGGCGTTCCCGCAGGGGCGGCATGTGAATGGGAATGACATTCAGGCGATAATACAGATCCTCCCGGAATTTCCCTTCCTGCATGGCTTTCTGGAGATTGACATTGGTGGCCGAAATGATACGGACATTCACCCGTATGGTTCTGGAGCCGCCGACTCTTTCAAATTGCTGTTCCTGGATGACCCGCAGCAGTTTTACCTGCAGACTGGGAGACATCTCGCCGATTTCATCCAGGAAAATCGTTCCTCCGTCCGCCCGTTCAAACCGTCCGATGCGGGTTTGGTGGGCGCCGGTGAAGGCTCCTTTCTCATGCCCGAACAGTTCGCTTTCCAGCAGCTCGCCGGGAATGGCGCCGCAATTCAAGACAATCAGGGGGTTGTCGCGACGGCTGCCGGCGGCGTGAATCGCCCGGGCCGCCACTTCCTTGCCGGTGCCACTTTCCCCGGTAATCAAGATGCTGCTGTCCGAAGTCGCCACTTTTTGGATGGTTTCAAATACCCGCTGAATTTCCAGGCTTTCGCCCACAAAGGATAAGGATGGCGCGGCAGCGTGTTTCCGGGCATTGTGGTTGGTTTGTCTTTCCTGGGGAACACCATGGTATCTATGGAGACAGCCGGTTGGCGCAACAGCGATTCCGGCCGGCTGAATTTCCTGTTGGATGGTTGTCATATCCGTCTCTCCGGGTTGTTAAACGGTTATCGAACTGGCTGAAATCCGATGGGTTGCCCCCTTATCGAGCTTGCCGGCCCGCGGGCTGGCGAATCGGGATTCCTCCGGTTTCCGGCTTATATCCTATCAACTTTTATGCCAAACATTTGACGCCGGCCTTTACGAGTTTAAATCATGAAATCTCAATTGATTAGATTTTGAATGCCCGGTCGGGCGCATGGGCCGGATGGGACGGATGATGGGAAAATGTCCTGTTCATCAGGACACGCGTCCTGTAAAGAAGGACGTGACCGGCAAACGGTTCTGGAAAATGTTCATGATTATGATGTGTTGGGGAAATCGAAAACCAGTGGCGGCGCGTCCTGTAATGGGTGGACTCCGGCGCAGGGGTGTCAAAAAAACAACTTTCAGGGGCCCCCGATTCCGGATTCAGGGAGTATCCTCGGGTTTGTTTTTCAGTCGTTTTCCCAGGGCCTGCCGGGAGATGCCGAGCATTCGGGCGGCGATGCTTTGATTGCCCTGGGCGCGCTTCATCGCCTCCTCCACCAGCAGATCCGTCGCCTGTTTGATGGTGGGCAGGTCGCTGGGGAAGAAGACCTGGCCTTCCTTGTCGCCTTCCGTATCGCGGTTTTCAAATTTGGCGTTACGTTCTTTTTCCATATGGAATTTGAAGGTTTCCAGGGTGAGAATGCGATCCCGGTGGCGGCTGACGGCATCGAAAATCATGGCTTCCAGTTCCCGGATGTTGCCTGGAAAAGAATAGGTGGACAAGAGCGGGATCAATTCCCGGGGGGCGGTGGGTGGTTTCTTCCGCAGATTGTCCGCGGCTTTTTTCATGAAGTGGTCCACCAGGAGCGGCAAATCGTCCAGCCGGTTGCGCAGGGGCGGTATGTTCATGTGGTGCGTGCGCAACCGGAAGTTCAAATCCTTCCGGAATTGTCCGGAGCGTTGCTGCACCCACAGGTCCATGTTGGTTGCCGTGACAATCCGGGCGTTTGAATTTTTGGGTTCGTCCTGGCCGAGGGGCAGGTACTCGTTTTCCTGGATCAGCCGCAGCAGCTTCACCTGGGATGCGGACGTCAGGTCGCCGATTTCGTCCAGAAACAGGGTGCCGAATTTCGCTTTCTCGATCAGGCCCTGGCGATCCCGGTCCGCTCCGGTGAACGCGCCCCGCACATGCCCGAAAAGGGTGTCGGAAAACACGTTGTCATCCAGCCCGGCGGCGTTCACGGTCACCAGCCGGCCCCGGGCGCCGCTTGAAATGTGAATGGCCCTGGCGATCAACTCCTTGCCGACTCCGGTTTCCCCCGTGATGAGCACGGGCTGGGTCGACTGGGAGATGGAACACAGATACTCGAAAATGGCGAGCATCTCCTGATTCCGGGTGATGATCCCGGATTGCAGGCCGAGTTGAACGGCCGCCGGGCTGACGGCGCCTGTCCGGGTCTGCCGCTGAAGCTGAAATTCGGTAAAGATCATAGGGAGCTCTTTTTGGCAACGCTGCCGGAATGTTGTTGGTATTGGTGTCGTTTGGGACCGGATCACGAGCCAGGATGCAGGAGCGGTGAAAAAACGGCCGCCGCTTCAGCGGGGCCTGTTGGCTCATTCGAAGGCAGTATAGTCTTTATTGGCTTGGATGTAAAGTGGCTTGGCCGGAAGGTTCCATTCATCCGTGTTCATCCGAGGTTCCTTATTATTATCCACAGATGAACACAGATGAAAAGCGACCCGGCTTTGGGATACCGAGCGGAACAACACCCTGCGGTTATCCCGATTCGGCGCATGGGTCAGGGAACGATGCCCATGCCCTGGAGCACGGACAGCATGATGGCCGCAGCCATGACCGACCCCACCTGCCCGCCCGTGTTGGCGCCCACGGCGTGCATGAGCAAAAAATTGAATTTATTGTATTTCTGCCCCTCCTTTTGAACCACCCGGGCCGCCATGGGATAGGCGGAGATTCCGGCGGCGCCGATGAGGGGGTTGATTTTTCCGCCCGTCACCCAGTTCATGAGTTTGCCGAACAGAACCCCGCAGACCGTGTCCAGACAGATGGCCAGAAAGCCGAAGGCCAGGATGAGCAGCGTCTGGCCCTTTAAAAAGGCCGGGCCTTCCATGGTGGCGCCGATGGAGATGCCCAGCAGCAGGGTGACCACATTGGCGATTTCGTTTTCGGAAGCCTTGGTGAGGCGGCTCACCACGCCGCTCTCTTTCATCAGGTTGCCCAGCATGATGGTCGCCAGCAGCGGCAGTCCCTTGGGGGCGATCAGGCCGCCGACGATGGTGACGAGAATGGGGAAGGCGATCCTGGCTTCCTTGGAAACCGGCTTGTTGTCGGCGTTGGTGTTCATATCGATGAGCCGTTCCTTTTCCGTTGTCAGGAACTTCATGATGGGCGGCTGGATCACCGGTACGAGGGACATGTAGGAATAGGCGGCGACGGAAACAGCCCCCAGGAGATGGGGGGCGAATTTCGAGGAGACATAGATGGCCGTGGGGCCGTCGCAGGCGCCGATAACACCGATGGCCACCGCGTCGAGCTTGTCGAAGCCGAAGGCCAGGGCCAGGCCGATGGTCAGGAAGATTCCGAATTGCCCGGCGGCGCCCAGCAGAAACACCTTGGGATCCTCCAGGAGCGGGCCGAAATCCGTCATGGCGCCGATGCCGATGAAAATCAACAGGGGGAACAACTCGTTGGTCACCCCCATGTCGTAGATGGTTCGCAGGAAGCCTTCTTCGCCCATCAGATCCGCCAGCGGTATGTTGACCAGGACGGCGCCGAAACCGATGGGAACCAGCAGGAGCGGCTCCACGTCCTTTTTGATCCCCAGATACAGCAGCAGACACCCCACGGCCATCATGATCGGATTCGACCAGTGAAAATGGGCGATGCCCGCCCCCAACCCGCTAAGTCCGTTTATAATCGCATCTATCATGGCGTCATCTCACTCTTTCATCAGGATTCTTTGGGTTCTTCCTTCACCGGGAAAACCCTTTTCAGCAACCCCATGAGGACGGCGAACAGCCCCAGGGCCGCCATGGTGCCTCCCATGCCGACGATCATCAGGGTGATCCCGAACGTCCAGTTATCCATACGAACCTCCCCATCGATGCAAGGTTGAGCGATAAATTTTCCTCTTATTTCCTAGGTGATGAAAAAAAGCAATAGGAATTTTAACCGGCCATATCCGCGCCGCGGCGGAGACCGCCGCGGCCGGGCTGTCGCCGGGGGAACGTCAGTCGTACTGTTTCTGGGCGTCGATGACGGCGAGGGCGGTGGTGTTGACGATGTCCTCCACGTCCGCATTGCGCTGCAGCACGTGGACGGGCTTGCTGGCGCCGGTGAGTATGGGGCCGATGGCCTTGGCGCCGCCCAGTCGGTCCATGAGTTTGTAGGCGATGTTGCCGGCTTCCAGGGACGGGAATATCAGGATATTGGCCCTGCCCTTCAGTTCGTTGAAACTGTAGACCTCGTTGAGGATCTCCGGAACTACGGCCGTGTCCGCCTGCATTTCGCCGTCGATGCTCAGATCCGGCCGCCGTTGTTTCACGATTCGGGTGGCCCGGGCCACTTTTTCCGCCAGGGGATGGCGGGTGCTGCCGAAATTGCTGAAGGACAGCATGGCGATCCGGGGTTTGATTTCCAGCAGCCGTTTCACGGTGTCCGCTGCGCAGATGGCGATTTCCGCGAGCTGGTCCGCGTTGGGTTCGATGTTCACGGTGGTGTCGGCGAAAAACATCACATCCTTGGGAAAGATCATCATGTAGAGCCCGGCGAGGACCGAGGTTTTTTCCTCCAGGGGCAGGGTCTGGAGGGCGGGCCGGATGGTGGTGGGGTAGTGTTTGTTGATGCCGCCCACCAGTCCGTCGGCGTGGCCCATCTTGACCATCATGGCGCCGAAATAATTGCGGTCGAACCGCAGGAGCTTCCTGGCTTCCTGGAGGGTGATGCCCTTGCGGGCCCGCAGGGCGAAGAAGGCGGAAACGTATTCCTCGAGTCGTTTGAACGTCCCCGGGTCGGCGATGTCCGCGCCGCCGAGTTCCAGGTGGAGCTCGGCGATGCGGCTCCTGATTTCCGTTTCGTTCCCGATCAGAATCGGCTTGGCGATGTTTTCGTCCAGAATGACCTGACAGGCCCGCAGGATTTTCGGTTCATTGCCTTCCAGGAACACGATCCGCTTGGGTTGGCGCTGGGCCCGGTGGATGATCCGACGCATGATTTCCTGGGTCCTTCCCAGGCGGCTCTCCAGGCTGTCCCGGTAGGCATCCCAGTCCGATATGGGTTTTTGGGCCACTCCGGTGGCAACCGCCGCCCGGGCCACGGCGATGGTTTCCTGGATCAGCACACGGGGATCGAACGGTTTGGGAATGATGTATCGGGGGCCGAACTCGACCATCTGGCCGCCATAGGCCCTGAGCACCGCATCGGGGATGTCTTCCTTGGCGAGATCCGCCAGGGCCTTGACCGCGGCGATTTTCATTTCGTCGTTGATGGCCGTGGCGCCCACGTCCAGGGCGCCGCGAAAAATGAACGGAAAGCCGAGGACATTGTTTACCTGATTGGGATAATCCGAGCGGCCCGTGGCCATGATCAGATCCTCCCGGACGCTCGCGGCTTCGTCGTATTCGATTTCCGGATCCGGATTGGCCAGGGCGAACACCACCGGCCTTGCGGCCATGCCCGCGATCATTTCCCGGGTGACGATTCCCGCCGCGGAAACGCCCACGAACACGTCGGCGTCTTTCATGACCCCGGCCAGGTTCCGGGGGGCGTCGCCGTTGGCCCAGCGTTCCTTGTAGGGATTCATGCCTTCCCGCCGGCCCCGGTGCACCAGCCCGATGGAATCCACCAGATACAGATTCTCCCGTCTCGCTCCCAGCCGGACATAGAGATCGGCGCAGGCAATGCCCGCGGCGCCCGCCCCGGAAATCACAATGCGCACCTCATCGATTTTTTTGCCCTGGATTTCCAGGGCGTTGAGCAGGGCCGCGCCGGAAATGATGGCGGTGCCGTGCTGATCGTCATGGAAGACCGGGATGTTCATGATCCGCTTCAGGCCCTCTTCGATGTGGAAGCATTCCGGGGCCTTGATATCTTCCAGGTTGATGCCGCCGAAGGTGGGTTCCAGCAGCTTGACGGTGCGGATGATTTCGTCCGGATCGGTGGCGGCCAGTTCGATGTCGAACACGTCGATATCGGCAAAGCGCTTGAACAGAACGGCTTTCCCCTCCATCACCGGCTTGGCCGCCAGGGGGCCGATATTTCCCAGCCCCAGGACAGCCGTGCCGTTGGTCACAATGGCCACCAGATTCGACTTGGCCGTATACTCGAAGACCGTGTTCGGATCCTTGGCGATCTCCCGGCAAGGCTCGGCCACGCCGGGGGTGTAGGCCATGGAAAGGTCCCGCTGGGTCAGACAGGGCTTGGTGGAGCGGATTTCGATTTTTCCCGGTCGGTCCGACCGGTGATATTCCAGGGCGTCTTTTGCTCGAATCACGTCGACTCCTTATGTTGTCGGTGATCCCGGTCTGTTGCCGGGCCTGTCTACCCGGGGGCGGCGATTGCGGAAACCATAGCGCCATCCCGGTTCCGGCGTCAACAGTTTTATGGCCGCGGCGGTGCCGGTTGGAACAGGTGGGTCGGAAAGGTGTTCATGCCTGCCGGACTCGATCCGGCATCCAGCAAATACAATATGTTCTGGGATCCCGCTTTCGCCGGAGTGACGGAACAGGGACTTTTTACCTTTTTATCGACGTTCTGATATGAAAAATTCTTAACTTGTGCGGTTTTTTCCATCATTTATTCTGGCTCCTGGCTGATGTGCAGGTGGTTGATTACCTTCTTTTTCGCTCCCCCTCTTTACAAACCCCGTATATATTGGATAATATGGATTACTGCGCGAACCAGCTGCATGGGGACGCGCAACAGCCGTGCGCTCTTGAGCCGCGATTATCGCACCGGGCAAAGCGCGGCGTATCTTGGAGGGTGAAAGCCCCTACCGCATGGGAAAGTAGGAATGAGAAACAAATTTCTTGGAACCGGCCATCAAGGATTCAACCCAATACGAAAAATTCGTGTAGCCATACGTGGCGTCCACTATGCAGTGGTATTTGATTTCGCCGTTGCCTACAAGATCGTACTGTCGTTTTTTATCCTGGCAGGCTGCTTTTATTACCGCCAGTGGCTTGATTTTAATTTGGTGCTGGTTTCAACGGCTCTGATGCTCGTCGCGGAAATGTTTAACACGACAATTGAGGCCCTCTGTGATTTTATAGAGTCCAATGAAAATGAGAAAATAGGCATTGTGAAGGATATCTCGGCATCGGCCGCGGGAATCAGCATACTGGTCTGGTTTGTGGTCGTAATTATTGAATCAATCCGTGTATTTCAGATGGTAACCTAGCTCCCAAAATCGCGGATCAAGGCGCTGCGGAACCGGTTGTTTGAAAGCGCCGGTCAGCGCGATTCCGGCCAGGAAGACCTCTCATGGAGAGGTAAGCAGAAATGTGCGCAGGTTGATTTTCTTGCCGGTCAGGCCCGTCTTTTGGCGAATGCTGTTGCGATGCCCCTCCACGGTCCGCAGGGACAGCCCGGCCAGTGACGCGATTTCCTTGTTGGTGCGGCCCATTTTTACCAGGTTGGCCACCCGGATCTCCATGGGGGTCAGCTTCAGGTGGCGGGCCGACAGACGCCGGGGGAATGTGGACAGAATATCCATGAGGTTGGACTCGATGACCTCCACACACCGCCGCTGGTGTTCCTCCAGCCGGCCCGCCTTGAGCTGCTCGATATACGGCAGCAGCAGTTCGTGCACATTGGCCAGGATGGTTTCCTCCAGGGTTTTGCGGTCATCCTCCCTCCCTCTCAGCAGGACCCGCAGGGCCGTATTGGCCTCCTCGAGATTAACGGTCCGCTCGCGGACTTTCTGCTCCAGTTTCGCGTGGGCCCGGCGCAGCATGGTTTCCGCTTGTTTCCGGTCCGTGATATCCCGGGCGATGCCCAGGGCAACGGCCCTGCCGTCGATCATCACCGGGTAGGATCGGATTTCCACGGCGACCTGGGTGCCGTCCTTGCGGTTCAGGATGAACTCGGTGGGTTGGGAGGCCTGCCCCTGGCGCAGTTTTTCCAGGCTTTCCAGGGCATGGCCGATCTGATCCGGCGGCAGGATGTGGAGCTGGAGATAGTTCCGGCCGATCAGTTCCTCTTTCCGGTAGCCGATGATCCGCTCCGCGGCCCGGTTGCCGTCGAGGAAGACGCCGTTCAAATCCGTCAGATAATAAGCGTCCGGCGCCAGTTCGAACAGGATTTTCAGGCGTTCCTCGGAGTTTTTCAGGGCCGCTTCGGTCTTTTTCCGATCGGTGATGTCCCGGGTTCCATAGACGATCCGGTCCGGTCTGCCGGAGGTCCGGCACACGAGGTTGCCGACGGTTTCCACCCATTTGTAGGAACCGTCGGCGCAGCGATGGCGGAATTCGATGAAAATCTGGGTGCCGAGACGGATGCCGTTTTTCACCGCGAGGGCCACCGCCTCCCGGTCCTCCGGATGGATGTAATCCAGGATGTTGCAGCGGATCAGATCATCGGGATGATGTCCGGAAATTGTCTGGCAGGAAGGGCTCATGTATTCGATGACGCCGTGCAGGTCGGTCATGCAGATCAGGTCCAGCATGTTGTCGGTGATCATGGTCAGACGCCGGGCTGTTTCCCGGAACGGATCCGCGGCGGTCGCCTGGTGACGTGGCGCATCGACCGGCGCTGCCGTCGGGTGTTGCGGGGATACGGGTGATGAAGGGGCAACCATCCACGGCTCCTGAATGCTTGAACCGCCGGTTGCCGCAGCCGGGACGCCGGAAGGGAACGCTTGCAGCCGGCGGTCCGTCCGAACCTCCTTTGCGGAGAAGACCGGCGATGACGCAAACCATATCGCCAAGTCTGTTGCGGCGTCAACAGTTTTGACAGCCGCGGCCGGCCCGGCAGGCAACCGGGGACCGCGGCGTAACGGAAGGTTCGGTCAGGGCTGGTCGCCGTCCACGAACAGGGTCAGCGGCGTTGTCGCGCTGAAAGTCAGATTGGTTTTGGACCAGACGCCGTAGAAGGCAGCGTCGATGAATTTGTCCACGCTGGTGGCCAGGTCGGTGAAGAAATAGCTCGGGGTCGTCATGCAGTTGGTGCAGGCCGGACAATGGCCGTCGCAGAAGCTGCAGTGGAAGAACTTGGGGGAGTAGCCGCAGGGACCCCAGACATATTTCTTGGCCACGCGCACAAAGGCCCGGGGGCCGGCGCTGCCGTAATAGGCGGCCTCGGCGGCGTCTTCCTTGGTCACGAAGCAGGTGGTGACGTTAAAGCCCCAGTAAAGGGCCGGGACATGGACGGTTCCGGTTTCGCTGCAGTTGTAGGGATCGATGCTGAACACCGCATCCGCCAGGCCGGGATTGCCGGCGACGGCGTTTTGGGCCGCCTGGCCGCCGGCCGAGTGCCCGCCCATGATCCAGTGGGCGATGGCCCTGCAATTGGTGGCGGCCAGCCAGCCCACCAGGTTGGTCCGCACATCCAGCGCCAGGTTCCTGAATTTCGTCGCGTCGGTCTTGATCATGTTCCCGGGATTGTGATCCATGATCACGACGATATGGCCGAGATTGGCCATGGCGTTGGCCAGGTTGCCGTAACTGCTGGTGAGCATGGAGGTGCCCACACCCAGCAGGATCGCGTCGCTCGTGGCCGGGCAGGCGGTGGAATAATATACCCGGACATTTCCGGTGGCGAGGCTTTTGTCGAAATAATTCGCCCGGGCGGCGGTGATGGAGAAGCAACACACGGTGATCAGGATCATGGTGAAAACGGTGACGGTTCGTTGCATGGGCCCCCCTTGGATGAGATGATTGCGGGTTGATGATGGACATATGGATGAAACGGAATGAATCGATAGATAGCCGGAAACGGGGTGTTGGACAACACTAGAAAAATACGCATGAAATACCTATATAATACACGTATTAAATGCCTGCCCAATGAACAACCCAGCCGGGGCTTGCTTTTGCGGCCGGGGCCAAGTATTTTAGGATCGCGGGTTCGCCGGAATCGTATGTCGAACCGACGCAATCAACCGAACCAATGGCCGGACCGGACCGGCCGGGAGGTGACCATGAATGCTTCCAGGACCAAAGTCGTGTTGGCGGACACCAGGCCGGGCATCTCCTCGGCGGTCGGTGAAGTTTTCGACCATTTCGGCGGTGGTGCGGCGCTGCTGCGCGCCAGCCGGGATGTATACATCAAAGTGAACGGTGTGGGGCCGGAACCGAATGTCTATACCGATCCGGAGGTGTTGCGCGCCGTCATCGTCTACTTCAAGGATTGCGGCGCCCGGTCCATCCATGTCCTGGAGAACTGCACCCAGGCCAATTTCACCCGCCTGGTTTTTAAAGGCACCGGGTACGACCGGGTCTGCCGGGAAACGGGCGCCATACCGGTCTATCTGGATGAAACCGCGGCTGTCCCGGTTTTTCTCGAAGGGCTTGAGGAATTCATCGACATCTCCCGTTTCGTGTCCGAGCGCCTGATGGAACAGCGGCCGGAGAATCTGTATCTTTCCCTGCCCAAGCTCAAGACCCACTCGATGTCCCAGGTGACCTTGTCCATCAAAAACCAGTTCGGGCTCGTGCATCAGCACAGCCGCATCGCGGACCACAACTACCGCCTGCACCAGAAATTCGCCGATATCTATCGGGTGCTGCGGCCGGATTTCAGTCTCATCGACGGCCTGATCGCCACCACCCATGGTCATTACCCCACGGCCTACAATGCCGACAAATGCCTGGTGCCCATGAATCTCCTCGTGGGCGGCCCGGATTCCCTGGCCGTGGATGTCGTGGGTGCCGGCCTCATGGGTTTTGACGTGCAGGAAGTCACGCATCTGGAACTCTGCCGTGCCATGGGCATCGGCGTCGGCGACCTGGAGCGGATCGAGATCGTCCCCCGGAACCTCTTTGAGGAACGCAGGCAGAAGCTCACCTGTGAATTGCTGGACGACTTCCCGCCGGACCTGACCTTCATCCGGGGGCGGGAGCGCTGCTGCCTGGAGGGATGCCGCCGCAACACCGAAAGCGTGGTGGAGATGATCTATCGGGATCATGGCGGCCGGGGCGGCTTTACGATTCTCATGGGCAAGGGCATCGACCGGCAGGTAGTTGACCGGATCACGGGGCGGGTGCATCTTGCCGGCAGTTGCGCCATCCAGGAGCATGGCGTGGCCTTGCAGGCGCGCCTGGGCAACCGCAAGGTGACCATGAGTCCGGGCTGCAATGATCTGGCCCTGACCGTGCATGGCCTATGCCGGCAAATGAAAGTGCATCCGTTGCAACTGTCCCAGGTGGATCCCTTGCGCTCCGCGGCCTTGCTCATCATGGCCAGGCTCAGGGGAACCCGCGCCAATATCGTTCCCCTGATTTGATGTGGACCAACATGGCGGGAACACCATATCCACTAGTCGAACATCATGGTGCATTTCGCCAGAATCGTTTTGATCACCGGACTGTTGGCGGCCAGAAAAAAGGTCAGCTTTTCCAGGTCGTACTCGTCCGTCTCGATCCCCCGCGCTTCCAGGAGATCGGTCAACTGCATGGCGGCCTCGATGACCCGATCATGGGCATCGGCCTCTCGTTTCGAAATGGCCTGCATGCGGGCCTATTTGCTTTTGCGCTTGGATTTCTCCACCGGCGCCTTTTCTTTTTCCGTATCCGGGGCGGCGGACGGGGCGTCGGACGACCGTTTGGCCGGCGCAAGCGGCTTGACGTTCTTCAGGATCCGGGTGACCTCGGGACCGTTTTTGGCCAGCACCACCGCGATTTCCCGGATGGTCCGGTCATTCAGATCGATCTCGATGCCGCTGTGGCGGATGAAGGTCTCCAACTCGTCCGCCGCGTCCAGCATCTTGTCATAGGCGTCGGCCTCTCTTTTGTCGGTGAACGCCTGTTCCAGCTCGACGCCGTTACGGACGATGAAATATTTTACGATGACGGCCATCTGGCACTCCTCTGCTGTTATCGGGATAACGACCATGCCCCAAGGCAGGTCCTTGGTTAGCATTTTATCCTGTTGATATCAATATGGACAAGGAGTGTCTATTTACAAACCGGAGATTTGCTGCTAAAAAACCCCAAGATGTTGGATGTCGATGACCGGTGGACAACAACAGGTCGTGCATCCGGCCATGTGCCATCCTTCCTTCGCGCTGTGCGGCATGACCCATTCCGAAAGGCGATGATATGGGCTCCGATATCCCGACGATATTGCGGAATCACAAGGATTGGATCGAATCGGCGGGCGCCGGCGGGCGCCGGGCGGATTTCGCCCGGGCCGATCTGCGGGGCGTCGTCTTGCAGAGCTCGGATTTGCGGTCGGCTGATTTTCGTCAGGCCGATCTCCGGGAGGCGGATTTGCGGTTTTCCCTGCTGGATTCCGCCGACCTGAAGGGGGCTTTGCTGGAGGGTGCCCTGCTGGAAGGGGCCAGTCTGCGAAAGGCGGTTCTCACCGAGGCGCGGCTGGAGGGCGCTGATTTCGTCAAGGCCTGTCTCGCGGAAGCGAATCTGGCCCGGGCCCATGGCGAAGGAGCTGATTTTTCACATGCCGATCTGGGCAAGGCCGAACTGGATCTGGCGAATCTGCAGGGCGCCTGTTTCCGGAATGCGGATCTCGGAAATGCGGAACTCGGAGGTTCAGACCTTTCCAACGCCATCCTTACCGGGGCGAATCTGACCCATGCGTTGCTGAAACGCGCCGATTTGAGCCATGCCGACCTGTCGGCGGCGGTTCTGGATGATGCGGATTTGGAGGACAGCCGCCTGGGACAGGTGTGCCTGGCGAAGGCGCGGCTCCAGGGTGCCAACATGACCGGCGCCGATCTGACCAATGCCGATCTGACCGAAGCCTGTTTGCGGAACGCCCATCTGAAATTCGCTTTTTTCATGGGCGCTTCGCTGGCAAGGGCTGATTTGCGGCATGCCGACATGGAAGGATGCAACCTCATGAGCGCGGATTTGAGCCGGGCTGACATGGGAAAAGCCCTGGCCATGAGGTCTAACCTGGACAAGGCCGATTTGAGCGGGTGCCGCCTGGAGAAGGCCAAATTGCTCAGCGCTTCCCTGAAGGGCTGCCGCCTTGCCAAAGCCGATCTGCGTAGCGCCAATCTGGACGGCGCCTGCCTGGACGGATCCGATCTGAGCGAAGCCTGCCTGACGGACGCGACGCTGAATCTGGCTTCCCTGCGGGGCGCCAATCTCGGGCGCGCCGTTCTGAAGGGAGCCTCCCTGAAGGGCGCCGGCCTTTCGGGGGCGAAACTTTCGGGGGCGTGCCTGCAGCAAGCCGATCTGGAGGGCGCCAGGCTGGATTACTGCGATTTGTCCCGCGCCGATCTGCGCGACGCCATGTTGGAAGGCGCTGGATTCAAGCGTGCCAGCCTGCGGAAAGCCGATTTGTCCAAAGCCCGCATGGATCACAGCGATCTGGTGGGCGCGGATCTGGAGGGAGCGAAAATCGACGGCGAGACCGTCGACCCCCGGAACTGGCGGCGTCTGCTCCTGCCTCCCACCTATCGGACCATGGATTTCCGGCCCGCCGAGTCCAAGGACGAGCTTCCGGTCGACCCGGGCGTGCGCTTCTGCCTGACCAACGAGGAAACCCTCACTCCCCATGACCTTTCCACCCGGATCGGACCTTATCTGGAAGCCCTTGCCGCGATTCAGGAAGTCATCGCCGTTCTGTCGGGCCTTCCGGCCGGACAGGTCAAGGTTGCCTCCATTACCTGCCGGTCCTCCATTTGCATCGAGGTCCAGGGGATCGGCGAGGCGTTTCAGTATCTCAACGATCATATTGTTCCCTGGCGGGAAAACCAGGAGGATTCCCGAAAAGAGCCGCGACAAACCGATCGGCGGATTCAGGAGGAATTGATCGCCGGCCTGCTGGACCGCACGGCGCCGCATTTGACGGCCGAGGAACAGGCCGCGTACCTGGAAAGGCTGCTGCCCGCCCATCGGCTGCTGATCCACAGCCGGCTCGATGACGGCCTGATGCCGCTGTAGGCGCTCTGTGGCCGCGACCGCAGGTCGAAGGCGCTATTTCCGCGGCCGGCCGTTGAGTTTCCCGTAGAGGGCTTCGAATTCCAGGGTCAGTTTGTGTTTCGGCGCCAGGTGGATCATGGGCAGCGATTTCTCGTGGGATTCGCGGATTTTAACCGATGAGGACAGATAGGCCTCGATCACCGGAAGGCCTTCGTCGATCAGCTCCGTGACGATTTTTTGGGGCAGGTTGGCCCGGGGTTGGAACTGATTGACGATGATGCCTTCGATCACCAGGTCCGGGTTGTGGTCTTCCCGGATTTCGTCGACATTTTCCATCAGAGCGTACAAGGCGCGGCGGGAGAAATCGTCGCAGTCAAAGGGGATCAGGCAACGGTCTGCGGCGATCAGGGCTGAACGGGTATAGAAATTATAGGCCGGCGGCGTATCGATGAAAATGGAGTGATACTCATCCAGTTTTTTAAGGGAATCCCTAAGTTTATACATCTTGTAGCGGGATTCCAGCTTGGCCGTCAGGTCTTCCAGGGAGGGATGGGCCGGCAGGATGTCCAGGTTTGTAAAGGCGGTTTCGCGGATGCATTCCCGGGGATTTTTGGGACGGAAGGTGAAATACAGCAGATCGTTGAAAAAATCCGTGGCGGTGACCGTCAACTCCTCGGTTGCTTCTCCGAGCAGGTACTGGGAGGAGTTGCATTGGGGATCAAGATCAATGAGCAGCGTCCGTTTGCCGTGCATGGCGCTGATGGCGGCCAGATTGCAGGCAATGGTGGACTTGCCGACACCGCCTTTCTGGTTGAAGATCACGCGACAGGTTTGCATGGAACCCCCCTTTGAAACAGTATCTTTTCGGCTGTGTACCGTGTTTTTCCTGGGACCTGGTATGGCTGGGATGATACGATTGTCCGGACTATGTCCGAAAACCCGACCGGTGTCAAGAGTCGTTCATTTTTTATCCAGGGGCCAGTAGTGCCCGATTCCTTCCATATGGAGGGGGGAATCGCCGTTTTCCAGGCGATCCAGATGAAATACCGCCGGTCCGAATTCCGGTTTCTCCTTCAGCAGTCTCCGGCACCTTTCTCCGGCGGTTTTTACATCCAGGCGATCCAAAAGATCCAGTATCCGGGCCAATTCCCCGTAGGCTTCCTCCTCGTCCGGGCCGGCGGGAGTAAAAAACGAAACGGGGATTTTCTTGCCCTTCACGCTGACCCGTCCCACCAGGCATAGCTCCGATTCCCGGTTTTGCCGGGTTTTTTTCAGGCAGGCGTCGGAGACCAGCAGGCGGGTGCCGAAAAACTTGTTGATGCCCTCGGTCCGGGAAGCCGTGTTGACCGTGTCGCCGATGGCAGTGTAATCGATGTACAGGTCCGAGCCGATGTTGCCCACCACGGCCTCGCCGCTGTGCAGACCGATGCGCATGGTCAGGGACGGGAGGCCGGTTTGACAACGCTCCCGGTTCGCCTCTTCCACGCGCGTGAGCATCGCCAGGGCCGCCCGGATCGCCATGTCCGCCTGGTTCTCCTGGGGCTCCGGCGCGCCCCAGAACGCCATGACGCCGTCGCCGAGGAACTTGTCCAGGGTGCCCTCGTGGGCGAAAATGACTTCGGTCATGTCCTTCAGATGACGCTGGAGCAGGGTGATGACCGTATCCGTGGGCAGTTCCTCGGACAGGGTCGTGAAGCCGGCCAGATCAGCGAAGAGGACCGTGATTTCGGAACGATCGCCGGCCATGGCCATGCGGAACGGTTCCGCGAGCATATGGCGGGCCACCCGCTCCGGCAGATACCGGAACAACTGGGTGCGGATGAGCAGCCGACCGTCGCGTTCCCGGATATAGGCGGTGACCGTGGCGTACAGGAAATGGAGGACGGCGAAAAACAGGAAAGGACCGAGGAGCAGCACGATGTCGTTGCGAAACAGCAGAAAGGCGGCGCCTTCGAGGGCCGAAAGGAGGACGGTCATGGAGGCCAGGGCTCCCGCGGGATGGGTGAACCGTCCGGAAACCACCAGGCAGGTGAGAATCCAGATGAGAAACAGGGGCGGGACGGCCGCGGCCGGTAGCAGGCGGATGACCCGGTTCCGGGACAGGGAGGCGAATACGTTGGCGTGGATTTCCACGCCGGCGGTGAAGCCGGGGCGGTAGGGGGTCAGGAACAGGTCGCTCTGCTGGCCGGGGGTCAGGGGCGCATAGAGGGCCCGGCCGATGAAGACCGTTTTGCCGCGCAGGTCTTCCCGGTAGCCTTCGGCCAGGTTGTCGTCGCAGAGTTCAAAAAAGGAAAGGGTGCGGAAACACCCCGGTCCGCCGAAATACCGGATCATCCCCGGCGGCGGAGCGATGGCGCCGGGGCTTGTCAGGTTCAGCAGCCTTTCCGGCGCCGCCGGCAGACGTTTTGGAACCTCGCCGGCCGGTGGTCGCCTGATCCGCCAGCCGCCGCAGAAATAATCCAGGCTTTGACAAAAGCCCTTGGGGATGCCGGCGCCCCCGAACATATCCCGGACCACTCCATCCATGTCCACCGGCACAATGGCGTTGCCGGGTATGGCGCCCTGCCGGACGAACCGTTCCAGGGGCGGACTGGATACGCCCCTGTCCAACTCCGCCGCCAGGACCGTGGGGACGAGATTCAAGGCCTGTTCGAAGCGCCGGTCGTCGGCCTCGCCGAAGCCCGAGGGCAGATCGAAGAGGATATCGAAAAAAACGGCCGTGGCGCCGAATTCCGCCAGTTTTTCCAGGACCGTCGCGTGGAGGGACCGGGGATAGGGATACTTGAGGCCGCCCTGAAGATCAGCCAGGACATCCAGGGTGGCGTCGTCGATGGCCACGATCACGATGTCCCGGGGCTCTTCGGGACCGGCATCGAGTCTGGCGTGCAGGTCGTAAATATAGCGTTCGGTGACGCCCCAGAAGTCCGTGGCCGCCAGCAGCAAAGCCAGCAGGGCGATGACCGGAACCGCGGCCCGGCTCCTCAGCGTCGCCAAGAGGTTCATTTTTCGGTCTGGATTCAAAAAAAACATATGGCCATGATCCGGGTCGACCAGACGGTGTCGTGGCTGCATTCCGGCGGGCCGGTGAGGTCCTCCATGGTCCGGTCCTCGCAGCGGGTTTTCAGTTCCAGCTCCAGGTCGTTGTCCAGCAGGGACCAGCCGATGAGGGGCTCCACAAACCAGATCCGTTGTTTTTCCATGGCGGCTGGTTCCGCATCGGGGCGGCGCAGCAGATGGCCCGCAACCAGCTTGAGGGTTGCGCCGTTTCCAAAAAAATAGGCCAGCCCGGCATCAACAGCCTGTTCGTCGTATTCGTACGGCATTTCGTGGCGGGCGTGGCGCCATCCCAGGTGCCCGGCCAGGCGTTCGGTGATCAAGGCCTCCAGGTAGGCGTGGAGCCGCTCGGTGGTGGCCAGCCGGTTATCCCGGGCTTCCGTTCCGGCTGGGTCGAACCGGGAGGTTTCCGCGCGATCCACCCCGGCTTCGAGGCCGCAGAACAGCGGCAAGGCCGGCAGGGTGTAATCCATTGCTACGGCAGCGGTTTTTTGGGTCAGGGAGAGCATTTCCTCGGGAGTATACGCATCGGAGATGTCGGTGGAAATCAGCGGGAAAGCCGCCAGCATGACCGGTTGCAGGCGGGCGCCCCGGTCTCCTGCAAGGTCTTCGATGTAGGCGGCCCGCAGACGCCAGTTCTCCGCGAAATCCCAGCCGGCGCCGATGACGGGATTCACCTGGGCGGTGGAATACCTCCGGCCGTCTTCCAGGGAATACTGAAGCGCGTGGGTGAACAGTCCCCAGCCGGCGAAGAGGTCTTCCGCCACGGCGAGCTGATGGAAAAAATGGCCGGACAGCAGGCTGTTTTTAATCCCGGTGGTGGAAAAAGAGTCGGTGTCCGCGGGAACATAGGTGGTGGTGCTGCCGGTATTCTCCCGGCCGTCCGCATACCGGCAGCCGGCCTGGAAATGATTCCGGCCGGCGGATTTCCAGAGGGCGGCCTGGAGGATGCGGCGGAGGGTCTTCTGATCGCCGTCCATGCGGGTGGAGGCAAGGCTCTGGATGGTGGTGTCGGCTCCGAACCGGGAGTCGGCGCCTTCCTGGGAATAATTCACCAGAAACTGGGTCTCCTCACCCAGTTTCAGGCGGCTGCCGAATCCGGCGGCGCCCATGTCGCTTTCGGAACGTGAGGCGGTGACGCTTTGGGTGGACATGGGCGGCAGGTCGGGGAAGGCGGGAAAATAGAGGCTGGAAAAGGTGTCCGTGTCGCTGTCCGTATCCGCGCGGGTCAGGCGGAGTTCCGAATACAAATCCAGGTTCCAGGAGGGCCGCCATTTCAGGAAGGCCGAGGTGTAATCGGTGTCCAGGTCCTGATCCATGTGCATGTCCGTTCGGGTTTCATAGCCGGGGGCCGGCTGGATGCTTTGGGTCGAGAGCCGGGTTTCACCGGAATTTTTTGAAAAGACGGCGGCAACAGCCAGGGGCAGGGAGGGTTTGGCGGCCACGGAGCCGGTATAGGTCTGCTGGGTATTGACCGTTATGTCGTCCCGCTGGGAGAAAAACTGTCCGGCCAGATGGATATCCGCGCCGGCGCGGTCGAACATCTCCTGGTAAGCGGACAGGCTGGATTCGTCGAAAACGACCCCCGCCCGGGTGGGAGCGGTGAACAGTTTGGCGAGGGTCAGCTCGGATTCCGCCGCCGGATAATACAGGCGCGGATCATTCAGCAGGGCGAAATACAACCTTCGATGGGCGCCTTCGTCCATGGGGTTGGTTTCCAGGGCCCGGGCCGCCGTCAGGGTGGACGCGTGGGTCAGGCCCAGTTCGTGGTATATCCCGGCGGCGTTGCTCATCAGCACGGCATTGTCTTGGTCCAGGAGAAAGCGGGAGCGCAGGACCGCCCGGTTGTGGTTCAGGGCCTTGGCTTTTTCCAGATCCCGGAGGGCCTCGCCGGGCCGGTGCCGGGCATATTTCAGCATGGCGCCGTACAGATAGGGGGTCGGATCCCGGGGATCCAGGCGCTTGGCCCGATCCAAGCCCGATTCCGCCTGATCCCATTGCTTCAGTTCGTAAAAGGCCTTGGCCAGGTAGGACTGGCTGATGGAGGAGCGGGGGGCGAGGAGGGCGGCCTCGGCCATGGCCCGGGTGCCTTCTTCCGGCCGGTTGAGGTTGAACAGGGCGATGCCGGCGCCCAGGGCCGCGTCGGCTTCTTCCGGTTCCCGGGCCCGGGCGCGGCGGAAATGTTCGAGGGCTTCTTGCGGAAACCCTTCCCGCAGGGCGGTGAATCCCAGCAGGGTTTCTTTTTCCGCCTCATGGGGGCCGCCGGGAGGAATGCTTTCCAGCAGGTGGTGGCAGGCCGGGATATCATCGGTTTCCAGGGCGATGGTCGCAGCGGTGAGCCGGGCCGGAACAAAACCGGGAGCGGCGGCCACGGCTTTGCGGCTGAAGGCGCCGGCTCCGTCCATATCGAGTTCCGCCTTTTTGACCAGCGCCATGGTCATCAGCGCCAGGGCGGAATCCGGCTGGAGGGCGAGGGCCTTTTCCGCCAGGTTCCGGGCCTGGTCCATCCGGTTCTGGACGATGGCCGCCATCGCCGGCATGGCCAGGGGCAGGGCCCAATCCGGGGCCAGTCGGGCGGCGGCGGCGAAGAAACTTTCCGCTTCCCGGTCTTTTCCGGCCACCAGATGCAGGAATCCCGCGAGTGCATTCCAGGAGGCGGTCCGGCCGGACTCCGGCCGGGAAGCCGCAAGGATATCAAAGGCGGATTTCAGATCCATCCCATGGCAGGCGGAAAGCGCCTGCTCCATGACCAGGGCAAAGGCCTCGCCGTCCCGGAATTTGTCCGCTTCGTCCCAGGGCGGACGGTAGCGCAGGGTCCAGTTGACGGCGTTCTCCGGCATGACCAGGGCGGTTTTGATCGGTGCCGTCCCCGGCCGGATCAGGGCGGCCTCTCCGGCTCCCAGAATCAGGCTGCCGTGATCGTTGTTCACGCGGACCCGGCCGTCCAGGATGCCGATGACGGTCCGGCCTTCCGGGTCCACTTCCATGAACCATTCCGTTCCCCGGATGGTAGCCGTGGCCGACGGGGAGGCGATCCCGAAGCGTCCGTCCCGGCTGCGGCCCCGCAGCCAGACCTTGCCTTTTTTCAACAACCCGTTCCGGCCGCCGGCGGACGGACCCTGGTAGATGAAATCCGTGTTTTCGTCGATTTTCAGGAGCATGTAATCGGGCAGCAGCAGGGATATGGCGCCGAAGGGGCCGGTGACGAGACTTGTACCCGGCGCGATGTTCCCGCCGATGACCGCATCGCTGCGCTGTTCTTGAAGGAAGCAGCCGGCCTCGGGCCGGAAGGCGACGATTTTGGCAGTGCCGGCGGCAAAAGCAAGGGAGTGTTGCACCAGGCAAAGAGTGAACAGGATCGTCCGGACCGTTCGGTCCGGAAAAAACTGGCGGAAGGCAGCAGGATTCAGCATGGCATTACCATAAAGAAGACGGCCGGCGATGGTAGTGGTTGAACGGGATCCGGCCGGGCAGGGGCCGGAAACGCTGGGCGATGTCCTCTTATTTACAATACAACCGCTTGGGACACAAGCGTGATTTTTGCCTGGCGGCGGGCCGGAGGCAGAACTGCTTCCGGGAAGATTTCGTGCCCTGCAGCGGAGCGGGTGGCTGAAAAATCAGGCGGCCGCTCTTTCAATCCTTGCTTGCTCCCTGTGCATACCGCCCGTAACCTTCCTTTTCCAGATCCGCCTCCGGGATGAAGCGCAGGGCCGCCGAATTGATGCAGTAACGCAGACCCGTGGGTTCGGGGCCGTCGTCAAAGACATGGCCCAGATGGGAGTCCCCGTACCGGCTGCGCACCTCGGTGCGGGTCATGAAGAGGCTCCGGTCGGTCTTTTCGATGATATAGTGCGCATCCAGCGGCCGGATGAAACTCGGCCAGCCGGTGCCGGAATCGAATTTGTCGGCGGAATGGAACAGGGGTTCGCCGCTGACGATATCCACATAGATGCCGGGAGCGTGGTTTTCCCAATATTCGTTCTGGAAGGGCGGCTCGGTGCCGTTTTTTCGGACCACCTGGTATTGCAGGGGCGTCAGGCGTCGGCGCAGGGTTTCGTCGTCCGGACGCTCATACGGCTTTTTTTCGGCAGCGCGGATGTCCCTGTTTTCCCCTTCCTTCAAGGGGGCGGCGGCATCCGGGGCGGCGGTTTCCGGTCGCGGCCCGGGTTTCGCTTCATCCTTTTCCTGCCAGACAGTTTCCAGAAACCGGTCGCGGCCGGAGTTGTAACGGTAAAAGCGGTAGCGGATGGGATTTTTCTTGTAGTAATCCTGGTGGTAGTCCTCGGCCGGATAAAACCGCCCCAGGGGCAGGATTTCCGTTGCGATGGGCCGGTCGAAACGTCCGGAGGCGGCCAGTTTCCGTTTGGATTCCTCCGCCAGAAGGCGTTCCTTGTCATCGGCGTAAAAAATCACGCTGCGATACTGGGCCCCCCGGTCCACGAACTGCCCGCCGGCGTCGGTGGGATCCACATGTTTCCAAAAAACATCGAGCAGGCCGGCATAGTCGATTTTTGCCGGATCGTAGATCACCTGGATGGCTTCCACATGGCCGGTTACTCCCGAGGATACTTGTTCGTAAGTCGGATCCGCGACCTGTCCGCCGGTGTAACCGGAAATGACCGCCGTCACTCCCGGCGCTTTTTCAAAATCCGATTCCGTGCACCAGAAACACCCGCCGGCGAAAACGGCGGTCCGGGTTTCCGTGGCGCCGAATGCCGGTGCATCCGAATCGGCGAAAAGACCGAACCGGAAACGGTAGCCCGCGAGGAGACCCGCGGCCATCAGAATACTCAGGATGAGGGTTGTGTTTTTCATGGTTTCCCCCTTTCGGATGGATTCGGGCCGGCGGTCATTCCGTCGGCATGAATCCGGTCGGGGCATTTTCCCCGGATGGTCGTCCCTGCTTACCGGATTATCATAAGCATCGAAACGGCCTTTGGGAAGATCCGGGGACTCGGCCTCGTTCCGCCATGGAATCCGTGGATAATAAAATGAACCACGGATGTAATCAGATGGACACGGATGGATGACACCATGATTACGGAGACCAATGCGGGGAAACGATTGAAGGTCGAACGGGGGCAAGGCCCTGTCTGGACTCCCATCCGGAAGTCAAGAAAAGCGTGAACCGTTACGCTCCAGTTTTTCACCTTTTCCCAGGGCTGATCCCGGCAACTGGTTCATGCCGGGTCCTCCGGGGCGGCGTTCCGGATTTCCCGGGCTTTTAAACGGCCCTGGATGTATTTTCCCAGGACCCAGACGGCCTGATCCGCGGAGCGGAAGACGGGCAGGCCGCCGGACTGGAAGGCCTCGGCCAGGGGGTCGTACAGGGGGCCGCTGTCCACCACGATAATCAGGGGTTTGTCGGATCGTGCGGCCAGATGGATGATGTTGCGGGCCGGATTGCCGCCGTCCATCCCGGACGCCGCGGGCCGGAGAGTGTGCAGAAGGGGGGTCAGTGGCACCAGGGCCGCGATGACGGCGTCCACCGTCGGATCCTGGAGCAGGATTTCGATGACCGCTTCGTAAACCGTTTCGTCGGCCATGGGGGTGAGATCCAGGGGATTGTTCAGGTCCACCAGGGTGTCGAGATGGGCGTCCCGCAGGGTTTGCAGGAGTCGCTGCCGGGTGTCCGGGGTGAGCCCGGCCATTTCCAGGCGATAATCCTCGCCCAGAATGTTGTCGGCAATGCCCACGGATTCGTATCCCGCATTGCTCACCGCCGCCAGCCGGTTGCCGGATATGGTTTTACCGCCCAGGGCGGAGGAAAGCCGGAAAAGTCCCTCGAAGCCGGTGAAGGTGGTGGCCACCATGGCGCCGGCCTGGCGGACGCAGGCTTCGCAGACCATGTAATCGCTGGCCAGGGACGCGGTGTGGCTTGACATGGCGGTTTTGCCTTCGGGCGTCCTGCCGGCCTTGTAGAAGATGACATCCTTGCCTTTCCGGACAGCCTCCCGGATGGCCCGCGCGAAATTCAGGCCGTCCAGATCCCGGAACCCTTCCATGTAAGAGGCCACGGTTTTAATGGAGTCGATGCGGTTGATGAACCGCAGCATGTCGCCGGCGGTCATGTCGATCTGATTGCCGATGGAAACGGCGTAGGCCGGGTCCAGAAAATTCAGCTTGCTCATGCGGGTGATCATGTAGGCGCCGCTTTGACTGATAAAGGCGCTGGTGCGCGGATGGTCGCCGCGGTGCTTGGGCAGCTTGTCGTCGGGAATGAAAAACGTGTCGAATTTTCCTGGCTGGGAGAGAATGCCGAGGCTGTTGCCCCCCACAAAAAGGGGGCCGCCGCCGGGCTTGTTGCGGGCGGCGCGGATGTCCGTCTCGATTTCCAGGCTGCGTCCCGCGCTGCCTTTTTTTTCGCCCAGTCCACCGGGAATCAGCAAAACGGTTTCGGCCGCGTCCGTGTCGATGATGCGGCGTACCAGGTCCGGCACAGTATCGGCTTCCACCGCCAGAATCAGCAGGTCCGCCTTGGGGGCCAATTCCACAAGGGATGGAACCGTGGCAATGCCCTCAATCGGTTCGGCGGAGGGGTGGATGATCCGGAGGCCGGCCGGATCAAAGCCGTTTGCCAGAATATTCCGGAGGATGATGCGTCCCACATTCATGGATTTGCGGGAAACGCCGATCAGGGCGATCCGTTCGGGGTGCAGCAGGTTATGGATTTTGACAATCGGCCTTTCAACCGGCAACGGCTGGGGCTTGGAAAAGCGGCAACGGCCGTCCAGGGGCAGCATCAGGTAATCGGCGAAGGCGAAGGGGTTGATTTCCAGATCCTCGATGACGAATCCGGCCGCGGGATTCAGGGGTGAAAAATGATTTCCCAGGGCGATGAAGGCGGAAAAACATTCTTGCAACTGTTCGTCGGTCACCAGCCGGCGGTGTCCGCGGGTCAGCCCGGCCAGTTTCTTGTAGGAAATGGTGCGCTTGAAAAGGGGAAAAAACGCCTCGCCGCCAGTCATGACCGTGGAGGCCGTCGCGGCGGCCTGCCCTTTTTTCAGGCTTTCGGCGTAGAGCTCCGTGTCGGTGCCGCCCAGGCCGGCGGTGATGGTCATGCCGAATTCCCGGGTTCTTCTGAGGCTGACGATCAACTCGTTGCCGAATTCGTGGGAGACATCCGGAATATACTGGCAGATGAGCACGCCCTGGATATCCCGGGCGATGGCCGCGATCAAGTCTTCGCCCCGCAGATCCCGATAGATTTCCGGCGTTAGGGCGGGGTTGGTTTCCAGCATCCGGGCGAAGGCGGCCGGAACCTCATATAGCATGGCCCGGGTGGCCGAGAGGATTTTTTCCGGATCCTTCCGGGTGATGCGCACGCCGCCCACATCGCTTTTATGAGTGATGAACGGCGATACGATCTTGACGACGATATCCCCGCCCGGCAGGGAGTTCAGAATGTCCGGATTCAGACGCGCATCCCTGGCCAACAGCGAAAAACGGGGCAGGGTTTCGGCGCCGGACAGACGGATCAGTTCATAGACTTCATGCTCATACAGAAAACTGCGGTTTTCCGTTTGCGCTTGGGAGAACAACCCGGCGATGGATTTCAAGTCGACATGGATGTCCACATGTAACTCCTGAATGAGGGGTTGTGGATGAATAGCCGTTTCAGTGTAGCAGGAGCGGTCTGGAATTTCAACGAAACATCGCAGCCAGTTGACTAAACAGACTCGCATGTCGTACCATCGATTCTTTCAGAAAAGAAGAGGATCAACAGATGCCCAAAGTCTTTTTGCATATTTTTGACACGATCCTCGGTTCCGTCCGTGAACCGTTGGTGGTGCTTGATTCGGATTTGAAAGTTGTCAGAGCCAACGATGCTTTTTATCAGACCTTCCACGTGAAACCTGAAAAGACGGAGGGGAAGATCATATACGATCTCGGCAACCGACAATGGGACATACCCAAACTCAGGGAACTGCTCGAGAATATCCTGCCTCAGAATACGAAATTCAATGATTTTGAAGTGGAACATACCTTTGAAACCATCGGCCGAAAGATAATGCATCTGAATGCCAGACGGATTTACGGAAAGCTGAAGAAACCGCAGATGATCCTCCTGGCCATCGAGGATGTAACCGAACGCGAATATTATAAAAGGCATCTTGAGGAATTGGTTGAAGAACGAACGACTGAACTCAGGAGGTCAAGAGAAGCGGCGGAAACGGCGCTTGCAGAAATAAAGGATTTGAAAGAAAAGCTTGAAGCCGAAAGAACATATCTTCAGGAAGAAATCAAGCTGGAATACAACCATGAAAACATTATCGGTCAAAGCAACGAAATCAATTATGTGTTTTATAAGGTAGAGCAAATTGCGCGTACGGATACGAACGTGTTGGTTCTGGGCGAAACCGGAACCGGCAAAGAGCTGGTCGCACGGGCAATTCATGGCTTGAGCTCACGAAAAAATCGCGCTTTGGTCAAGATGAATTGCGCCACACTCCCATCAAATCTGATTGAAAGTGAGCTGTTTGGGCACGAGAAAGGCGCGTTCACCGGCGCCCAGGCAAGGCGGTTGGGGCGATTTGAGATTGCCCACGGTGCCACCTTGTTTCTCGATGAAATCGGCGAACTGCCGTTGGAATTGCAACCGAAGTTGCTCCAGGTAATTCAATGCGGTGAGTTCGAACGGTTGGGAAGCTCGGAAACGATCAAGGTAGATGTGCGAATCATCGCAGCCACAAATCGCCATCTGGAGGAAGAAGTCTGCATGGGGCGATTCCGGGAGGATCTCTGGTACCGGCTGAATGTGTTTCCAATTACGATGCCACCGCTCCGAAATCGGGTGGACGACATCCCCCTTCTGGTGAGGTTTTATGTTGATAAGATTTCAAAACGACTCGGCAAATCCATCCAGTTGATTCCAGCGGGCGTGATGGGGGCGTTGCAGAATTATCATTGGCCCGGCAACGTTCGCGAACTGGAAAATGTTCTGGAGCGGGCGGTGATCAGTTCCTCGGGGACCAAACTGCGGCTGGTGGATGATCTTGAATTGCCCAACAGGAAATCGGCGTTGGCAGAACGGACCCTGCGGGAGGTCGAACGGGAATATATTATCCGTGTACTTGACCAGACCCAATGGAAAATAAGCGGGAAAAAAAGCGCCGCCGAGATCCTCGGTCTTGACCGCAGCACCCTGCGCGCCCGGATGCGCAAGCTCGGTATTCAAAAATGAAACCCGGCCGGAAAGCGCATTGCCCGCTCGTAAACCAGCAATGATATCCCGGCCCGGTTCGATGGTTCTTTTCACCGTAAACCGAATCTGACCCACCGAAACCCAATCTCCGAAACAAGGTCATATATGACCATTGGTTACATATGACCCGGTCGATCAAGTTGTTTCTACCGGCCCCGCTGAAAACGAGAAAATGAATTGTTTATAGATATCAAAACGATGTTTTATCAAAACGATTATATTTAACATTCGGCATGAAGTTTGATTACCTAAATGAATGACTGCATGCTGGTTATTGCAGGACTCGTTTTGTCGGCTCCACATGACTTATACTTTCGATCCGTGGGAGAAAAAGAGGTGCGCCATGAAACAACTGATAGAAATCATTGCCCGAGAGCTGGTTGATGAACCGAATGTCGTATCTATTACAGAAGTTGGGGGGATGTACACATCCATTCTAGAGCTGCGGGTCGCAAAATCGGATATCGGCAAGATAATCGGCAAAAATGGTCGGACCGTCAGTGCGCTGCGGACCATCATCAGCGCTGTTTCTGCAAAAGGAAAAAAGCGCACGGTCCTTGAAATCCTTGAATAGCGCAAACATCCTGAAATACCGGGAGGTGGGAGCAATGATCATCGTCAGAATTACAATGAGCGTACTTTCGGAAAAACAGAAAGAGCTGGTGCAGACCCTGCTCTCCATGATGGCGCCGTTGAAAGAAGAAGCCGGATGCCGGAGCTACGCCCTCTTTTGTGACATCGAGGATAAAAATCTGTTGACGCTTCTCGAAGAGTGGCGAACAAGAAAAGAGCTGGATCATCACTTGCGATCTGAAATGTTCGGCGTTCTGCTGGGAACGAAGAGTCTTTTAAACGAACCGCATGGAATTCATATCTACACCATTCAACAATCCGAAGGGGCGGAGGCCGTCCTGGCCGCGAGGGGCAAAAATATCGCCCCGTGATCCCATGGGCATTGAAAGGCAGGGGTCTGAATTCAATCTCCACAAAACAACGAACCGCTGCCGGTACATCAATGAATAACGAGCAGATGGAAGATAAACGCAAAACAAAAAGCAGGCTGATCAGTGAGCGGAACCCTGCAATATGCGGCGTGCATTTGGATTTGGCCTTGGCGAGCCATCACGAACGGAATTTGTGCATTCATATTCATTCAGGAAGAATTTTCGCTCTGCTCCATTTTCATTTTTCCTCTCATCCTTTAGAGTCCGAATACAGAAAACCGGCAGTCGCTTTTTCAAGAGTCTGAAAAGTTAATGGTTTCGACAATACCAGATCGACATTTTCGTGTTTTGTTTTTCGCGATTCAAGGTCTTCAATCACACTGCCGGTTATCATGATCACCGGCGTATCCGGAGACTTTTGCTTTATACGTTTGGCTAGGATATACCCGTCCATCACCGGCATATACAAGTCCGTGGTTACAAGGTCGAATGGTGTTTGAGCAAACAGCCGCAACGCTTCCGACCCATTGAAGGCCGTCCTCACTTCATGCCCCATGTTACGGAGCATTTCAGACAGGACATCGCGCGATATTTGTTGATCATCCGTGACTAAAATGGTTGCCATTCGGGTCCCCTTTGTTTGTAACAGTAAGTAAACCGTGCGTCCGGCAGCGACATTCATTTGGCTCATCGGCACTCTAAAACCGGTAATTTTTCAAACAGGTCGATGCCGTCAAAGAGCAGCTCAATCGAACCGTCGCCCTTGGAATCATATAAATCCATGACGGATTCGGCGATTCTGATTGCATGGGGCGCGATGGGAAACAAGTTGCGGGTCCGCAGGGTCGCGACCAATGTCGCCATCCCCTCCCGAATGGAAGACAAAATAGCCGAACCTTCATACGTTTCTTCGCAGAGAAAAGAAAACGTTTCTTTGCACGCCATCGAAGAGCCTGTTTTCCTCAGCGCCCGTTGGATGATTGCATATTCTTTGATATTGAGCTTATTATTTAAACTTTCCCGGGAGATAAGAAATTTTTGTCGCATGCATTTTCTCCGTTTCATCCGGTTTCAATTGCAAATACGCTCATGGATTTTCGCCATCATCATGAGAAGGATTTGGTTCATCTTCCGGTTTTATGGTTTTACTATCCCGCTTGTTTTGTCGCTTTTGTTCTTTTTTTTCTTTTCTGGCCAGTTCTTTCTGGCGTTTTTTAAATTGAAAATTGGTTTTCGCCAATGCTGCCCCTCCTCCGTTGGTTTTGTTGCCTGTAAAAATGGGCTGAACATTTTATGGTTTGCGATGAGCGTCGGCGATCATCGCTTCGGTTGTCAGCATCAGGCCGGCAACCGATGCGGCATTCTGGATGGTGAAGCGCACCACCTTGGTCGGATCGATGACGCCTGTCGTCCAGAGGTGTTCATAGGTTTCGCTCAGGGCATTGAAGCCATAATCATCCACGCCTTCGCGCACCTTGTTGAGCACCACGGCCCCTTCATGCCCGGCGTTTCGGGCAATTTGCCGCAGCGGTTCCGTCAGGGCGCGCTTCAAGATGGCGAGTCCGCCTTTTTCCTCACCCTTGGCGTTGATGGTTTCCAATACCGTAAGGCATCTCACCAACGCCACACCGCCGCCGGGAACAATTCCCTCTTCCACAGCTGCCCGGGTGGCGTTCACGGCGTCTTCGATCCGCGCTTTCTTCTCCTTCATCTCGATTTCCGTGGCCGCGCCGATGTTGATGACCGCAACCCCGCCGATGATCTTGGCCAACCGTTCGTGCAGCTTTTCGCGGTCGTAGTCGGAGTCGCTCGCCTCGATCTGGGAACGGATCTGCTTGACGCGGCTTTCAATGGCGGCCTTGGAGCCGGCGCCGCCCACGATGGTGGTGTTGTCCTTATCGATTTTCACTGTCTTGCAGCTCCCCAGATCCTTGGCTTTGATATTTTCCAGCTTGAGGCCCAGGTCGTCGGAGATCACCTGACCGCCGGTAAGGCTGGCGATATCCTCCAGCAAGGCCTTGCGCCGGTCGCCGAAGCCGGGCGCTTTCACGGCGGCCACCTTCAAGATTCCGCGCAATTTGTTGACGATGAGGGTGGCCAGGGCTTCCCGCTCCACATCCTCTGAGATGATCAGCAGCGACTTGCCGGACTTGGCCACCTCTTCGAGCAGGGGCATCAGGTCCTTCATCATGGCGATCTTTGCTTCATGGATCAGGATGTACGGTTCATCGAGCATAGCCGTCATTTTTTCGGAATCCGTTACAAAGTAGGGCGACAGATAGCCCTTGTCGAATTGCATGCCCTCGACGACTTCCAGGGTGGTTTCCATGCTTTTGGCTTCTTCAACCGTGATCACCCCCTCCTTGCCCACCTTGTCCATGGCATCCGAGATCAGCTTGCCGATGGTTTCATCACCGTTGGCCGAAATGGTGCCGACCTGTTCGATCTCTTTTTTGCCCTGGATGGGCTTGGACAATTTTTTCAGCTCCGCCACGACAGCCGCGACGCCTTTGTCGATGCCGCGTTTCAAGTCCATGGGGTTGAAGCCGGCGGCCACCAGCTTCTGACCCTCGCTGTAAATGGCCTGGGCCAGAACCGTTGCCGTGGTGGTCCCGTCGCCGGCCGTATCGTTGGTTTTGCTGGCGACCTCCTTGACCATCTGGGCGCCCATGTTCCAGAACCTGTCTTCCAGTTCGATTTCCCTGGCCACGGTCACGCCGTCCTTGGTCACCGTGGGGGCCCCATAGGAAGCCGACAATACGACATTGTTTCCCCTCGGCCCCAGCGTCACCTTGACGACATCGGACAACGCGTTGACGCCCTGAAGTATCGACTCGCGCGCTTTCATACCGTATACAATCGTTTTTCCGGACATCTCTTTTTCCCTCTTGTTATGATACGGATCATATACCGAACAGCTTGAACGGGATATTTTCCGGATGCGGTATATTCTGAATTGAGGCTTTCAGGCATTCTTTATAGTCAAGGTTTATGCCAATATGGGTACAACCGGCTTAATTAAAAAATTGTTATGATATCAATATGTTTATTATTTGAAAGACGGTTGCCGGGAGAAGACGGGACACAAAGCAAGGTCATATATGACCATTGGTCATATATGACCTTGCATCGCCGACAATTCTGATATTGGCGGCACTCAGCTTGAAATGATCACGAAACTCCTGAAAATATGTTGGCTCGGTTTTCCCGCCTTCACTGAGCGGGGTGGAACTCCAGCCGGAAATCGAGCAGCGGTATTTGAACGAGATCAAACTGTCCACCTGTCCTCAAATCATGCCAATCCGGGACGGTTATACGGCGCTGATAAATAAGGGTATGATTGAGATGACCATTCCCGACAACCCGAGGAGCCGGTTGCAGAAATACCGGCTTACCGAAAAAGGCAAGGCGCTCCTATCCGTCAAGGGAAGGTGACGAGGCAAACGAAACCCGTTTTTTTATCTGTGTCCATCCGAGCAATCTGTGGATAAACCGCTTTTCCCGCCGGCGGCAGAGAGATTGATCCAAAAGATTTTTTGAAGATGGTTTCCGTCCTGTGTCCGCAGCTGACACACCATTGTGATACAGATAAACACAATCGGATTTTTCAATCCCCGATGAAAAAAGTATAGCATAAACAAATCAATGTATTATGGCGCTTTTTCATGGAAAAGACAATACAATTGAAATGTTAGGGTGATTGGTTCGAAAATGATGAATAAATAAATACTTATCGGTATTGACAAGCCGCTGGCTTTCAGGTTTAGATAAAAATCTTCTTAATATTGTTAAAGTCGGGCGTTCATTTCCATTGATTTTCAGAGGTTGGCCATCGGCGTGGCCTATCTGGTGAAGCTGGCCCTGGACGCTACGCCTCCGGATCAGATGACCCCCGAACTCCTGGACTTCAGCCACGGCATCTCCCTCGAGTTCGACAAAGCGATCCACTTCGAGATGCTTGAAAAAGACTATCCACAGATGATGCAGATTAACACAGATGAAAACCGTAACAATAAGCTGCGCGAATCTTCGAAACCCGCAGATTCAAACCATTTTGTGGAGGTCAGTAAGTGAGCGGACTGAAAAAAAGCAATCCAGGCCCGGACTACACCCACCTCCTTGCAGAGGTGAAAGAGCGTGTTCGTTCGGCGCAATATGCCGCGTTGAAATCGGTCAATACCGAGTTGGTCGGGCTGTATTGGGACATCGGGCGGATGATCGTGGAACGCCAGACAGACGCCGAACATGGCACGGCCATAGCTGAACAGTTGGCCAAGGATCTGAGGACAGAATTTCCCGGAATCAGCGGTTTTTCCCGGCGCAATGTCTTTTATATGCGGGAATTTTACCTGCTTTACCGCGACGATAAGCGAGTGCAACCACTGGTTGCACAAATCGGATGGACTCATAACCTGATGATTTTTCAGCGCTGTAAAGATCCTTTGGAGCGGGAATTTTATATCCGCATGACCCAAAAATTCGGCTGGTCCAAGAATGTTCTTATCCACCAGATCGACAACCAGAGCTATGAAAAATCCCTGCTCGGCCAGACCAATTTCGATCAGGCGCTGACACCGGAACTGCGCGGTCAGGCCAAATTGGCGGTGAAGGATGAATATACCTTTGATTTTTTAGAATTGGGCGAGGAGCACAGCGAACGGGAGTTGGAACGGGCGCTGCTCGCCCGGATCGAAGACTTCCTAAGGGCCATGGGTGGTATGTTCGCCTTCATGGGCAGTCAATATCGGTTGGAGATCGATGGCGAGGAATTTTTTATCGATCTGCTGCTGTTTCACCGGCGGTTGCGCTGTCTGGTGGCCATTGAGTTGAAAATAGGGAAGTTCAGGCCGGAGTTTGTCGGCAAGATGCAGTTTTATTTGACCGCACTTGACCGACAGGTGAGGCATGAAGACGAAAATCTTTCTATCGGAATCATTCTTTGCAAAGAAAAGAGCCGTACGATTGTCGAGTATGCCTTGCACGATGCACGCAAGCCCATTGGGGTGGCAACCTATAGAATCACCAAGACCTTGCCAAAGGAATTGAGAGGACAGTTGCCACTGCCGGAAGAGATTGCAGCCCTGCTGGAAGGGATTGAAGAATGAGTGCATACCCCTCATTTGATCCGGGCACAGTTGAGGCCATTGCCAAGATGATAGGCGAAGGCTGGATCGCCGAAGAAGCCGTGGCCCTGGCCCTCTACTGTTTTCTCAAACACCCCGACATCTACGCCGACACCGTCATCCGCGCTGCCAACACCAACACCAACGGCGACTCGGATTCCATTGCCTGCATCGCCGGGGGGATCAGTGGTGCGTATCTGGGGGTTGCGGCGATTTCCGGTGAATGGGTCAGACGGGTTGAAAAGATGGAATACCTGGACACTTTGGCGATTCGACTGGTTGAAAAAAAAGAGTTCAAGGTTTGAAAGTTCAAGGTTCAGGGTTGAAAAACAATCAGGTGGTTAAAAATCCGGTTTTATTTTGTAAAAATATATAGTATGGTATGTATAAATATATAATAAATACCTTTTGAGGTCTTTTTTGAAGGATTTTTTGGATCGCAGCGAGATCATCAATGTACTCACCGGGTTCAATCCCTGGTGGAGTGAGCGTCGCCTGGCAGTGCCCCCGTTTCGGCGTCTGGCCTTTGACGCCTGCCGGCGCTATCTGGAGGATACCAGCTTGCGCCGGGCCGTGCTCCTGTCCGGGCCGCGGCGGGTGGGCAAAACCACCGTGCTTCAGCAGATGGCCCAGGCATTGGCCCAAAAAGGAGACACCCCCAGAAGCATCCTCTATCTGAGCCTGGATCATCCCCTGTTGAAATTGCTGTCCCTCCGGGAGATCCTGGCGCTCTTTCACGAGAGCACCCATCCCGACGGCCAGCCGGCCACCCTGTTGCTCGATGAAGTCCAGTACGCCCCGCAATGGGAAACCGAGATCAAGCTGCTCATCGATCACAAGCCCCAGTATCGCATCCTGGCTACCGGCTCCGCTTCGGTGGTCCACCAGGACCGCCTGGCGGAAAGCGGCGTGGGGCGCTGGATCACCGTTCCCATTCCCACCCTTTCCTTCTTTGAATTTGTCAGCATGCGCAACCAGCTGCCCGAGGGCCTTGCTCCGGATCTGCGGGTCAGCGCCATCTTCTCCTTTTCGTCCGGCGACCTGGCCGCCCTGGCAGCCCGAATGCGGCCCCTGCAGCCGCTTTTTCAACGCTATCTTCTGGTGGGAGGTTTCCCGGAAACCGCCAACCAGGAAAACATCGACCTGTGCCAGCGGCTGTTGCGGGAAGATGTGGTGGAACGGGTGCTGAAGCGGGACATGACGGCCCTCTTCGGGGTCCGAAATATCAACGATCTCGAAAAGCTCTTCATCTATCTGTGCCTGCATTCCGGCGGTATCCTGGCCCACCAGGCCTGCGCCCGGGATTTGGGCACCACCACCACCACGGTGGCCAACCACCTGACCCTGCTGGAACAGGCCAATCTCATCTATCGCCTGCCGCCTTCCGGGCTGAGTGGCAAACGCATGCTCAAGGCCCGCAACAAATACTATCTGGTGGATGCGGCCCTGCGCAATGCCGTGCTCCTCAAAGGGGAAGAGATCTTCACCAGCCCCGAGGAGATGGGTACCATCGTTGCGACCACCGTGCTGCGCCACCTGTTTGTCTACTATTACCGGGACACGCCGGAGATCGTCTACTGGCGGGATGCCATAACCCAGAAGGAGGTGGACATCATCGTGCGCAGCCCGGCATATGTGTTGCCGTTTGAAGTCAAATACAGCGCCAAACCGCAATTGGATGCAAAGAGCGGGCTGGGCATCTACTGCGCATCGGAAAACCCGAAGCAGGGGTATCTGGTGACCCAGCGGGATGCGGATTTTGCGGTTACCCGGTTGAAGGGTGTGGATACGACCTTTTTGAAGATTCCGGCGTATATTCTCTGTTATTTGTTGGGGCAGTCGGAGCGGTTGTTGTGGGGCTAAATAGAATCAATCCAATCCCGCCCGAACCTGGCGGATTCCATTGGCTGTATTGCTGGTTCAAGGTTGAAAAGTTCAAGGTTCAAGGTTGCCAGGTTCAATGTATAAGGTTGGTTGTTACGGGGCTTTCAAACTTTGAACCTTGAACATTTGAACTTTGAACAGTCTTTACCTTTGAACCAGTTAACTTTGAACTTACTATCGTTGCAGTTTAAAACATGATCGAAGCCTATATTGAAAAATTCAAAAAGCTGCGGACTGACAGGAATCGAAAAATCTGGACGGAGCGCACTTCTTACCGCGCGCCCCACAAACCTTTCCTGCTGCTCTCGATCATGGATCTCATCAACCAGGGAGACATCACCGCCAATTTCATTGAACCGACCTTCGACCTGGTGGAGATGTTCAATACCTACTGGTCGGCCGTCATGCCGCCCGCAGCCTCCACCAGTATGGCCTATCCGTTTTATCATATGCGCAGCGAAGGCTTCTGGAAGCTCGTACCGGACATCGACACCCCGGTTTATTCCGTCAGTAAATTGCGTGAGCACTACCAGGGTGCCATCATCGACGAGACCCTGTTCCTACTCTTACAGCAGTCCGCCAGCCAGCACCAGCTGCGCACAGCCCTGATCACCACCTATTTCGCCCCGGACCTGCAGCCATTAGTCTTCGAACAGGGCGTAGTAAGCTACCAGGCCCATGCCTATGGCCAGGAACTGCTGCGGATTGCCGAGTCGGCAGCCGGTTTTGAAAAGACTGTGCCGCCGGCCCTCCAGGAACCGAAAGTCCGCGACCAGGCCTTCCGCAAGGTGATCGTATCCCTGTACAACCACCGCTGTGCCCTCTGCGGCATCCGCATGCTCACCCCCGAAGGCCATACCGTGGTGGAAGCCGCCCACATCGTCCCTTGGCATAAAAGCCAGGATGATCGGCCCAGCAATGGGCTTTCTCTCTGCCGCCTCTGCCACTGGTCTTTTGACGAGGGCCTCATGAGCGTTGGTAAAGAGTACGAAGTCCTGGTTTCCAAACGCGTCACTCTGGAAAACAATTTTCCAGGGCATATGTTGACTCTTTCGGACCGACGGATCTTCCGTCCCGATGATCAAAAATATTGGCCGGATCAGGAGAATTTAAATTGGCATCGTCAGAAATTTTATGAAAGGTTGTAAAAATCCGGATCAGACGCTATCAATTCACGAGTGTCCAAGAGGGTTTGTGGCCCATATGGATAAAAAAAAGCTGAGTGAACGCGACATCTGCACCAAATTCATCACCCCGGCTCTGGAACGCGCGGGTTGGGATATCAGCACCCAGGTTCGGGAAGAATTTCCCCTTACCAACGGGCGTATCATCGTGCGTGGCAAGCTGTATACCCGCGCCAAGCACAAGCGCGCCGATTATGTCCTGTTTTACAAGCCGAATATTCCCATTGCCATTATCGAAGCCAAGGACAACAACCACACGGTTGGCGATGGCATGCAACAGGCCCTGGGCTATGCTGACATGCTGCAAGTGCCGTTTGTATTCAGCTCCAACGGCGATGGCTTTTTGTTTCACAACAGAATTGCCGCAGATGGCGTTATCGAGCGTGAGCTCTCACTTAACGAATTTCCCTCTGTGGAAACATTATGGCAACTATGGGGGCAACATCGCGGGCTGAACGACCAGCAGAATGCGTTGGTCACGCAGGATTATTATAGCGACGTAAGCGGCAAGAACCCGCGCTATTACCAGTTATTGGCCATTAACAAAACCATTGAGGCAATCGCTCAGGGGAAAAATCGTATTCTTCTGGTGATGGCAACCGGCACCGGCAAAACCTTCACCGCCTTTCAAATCATCTGGCGTTTATGGAAGTCCAGGGCAAAAAAACGAATCCTGTTTCTTGCCGACCGCAACATTTTGATCGACCAGACCATGACCAATGATTTCAAACCATTCGGTTCGGCCATGACCAAGATCCAGAAGCGGCAGACCAATAAGTCCTACGAGATTTACCTTTCCCTCTATCAGGCTGTTACCGGAAATGAGGAAGAGAAAAACATTTATAAGCAGTTCAGCCCCGATTTTTTCGATCTGATCATTATTGATGAATGCCATCGGGGCAGTGCGGCCGCCGATTCGGCCTGGCGTGAAATCCTCGAATATTTCACCTCCGCCACCCAGATCGGTCTTACCGCCACCCCCAAGGAGACCAAAGAAGTTTCCAATATCGATTACTTTGGCGACCCCATCTATACTTACAGTCTTCGGCAGGGAATCGACGACGGTTTCCTTGCCCCTTATAAGGTCGTGCGCATCGATTTCGACCGGGATTTGACCGGCTGGCGACCCGACAAGGGCATGATCGACAAGTACGGCAACGAAATCGAGGACCGCATTTACAACCAAAAGGATTTCGACAAGACCCTGGTCCTTGAACAGCGCACCCAGTTGGTGGCCAAAAAGATCACCGAATTCCTCAGGCAGACCAACCGCTTCGACAAAGCCATCGTCTTTTGCGAAAACATCGACCATGCCGAGCGCATGCGCCAGGCCCTGGTCAATGAAAACGCCGACCTGGTGGCGCAAAACAGCAAATACGTCATGCGCATCACCGGCGACAACGAGGAAGGCAAAGCCGAGCTCGATAACTTCATTTTTCCGGAGAGTAAATACCCGGTTATTGCCACCACTTCCAAGCTGATGACCACCGGCGTGGATGCTCAGACCTGCAAACTCATCGTGCTCGACCAGCGCATTCAGTCCATGACCGAATTCAAGCAGATCATCGGGCGCGGCACCCGCATCAATGAAGACTACGGCAAGTACTATTTCACCATCATTGACTTTAAAAAGGCCACCGAGTTGTTTGCCGACCCTGATTTCGACGGTGATCCGGTCCAGATCTACGAACCCAAGGGGGATGAATCACCGGTGCCGCCGGATATTCCCGGCGAGGCCGAAAGTGGCAGCGGCGTCACCTACCCGGAACCAGGAGGCGAGCAGGATTGGACCGGCGTCGCCGAACCCGGCCCAGAAGAGGAGGGCGACGGAACTCGCCGTTACGTCGTGGCCAATGTCGAGGTCAAGGTTGCCGCCGAGCGCGTCCAGTATTTCGACGCCAACGGTAAACTGATCACCGAATCCCTCAAGGACTACACCCGCAAGGCCCTGGCTAGGGAATACGCCTCCCTCGACGATTTCCTCCGCCGCTGGACCAGCACCGAAAAGAAGCAGGCCATCATCGACGAACTCTCCGAACAGGGGGTGTTCTTCGATGCCCTTGCCGATGAGATCGGGCGGCAATCCGGCAAAGCATTCGATCCGTTCGATCTGGTCTGCCATGTCGCTTGGGATATGCCGCCTCTTACCCGCAAGGAACGGGCGGAACAGGTGAAGAAACGTAACTACTTCACCCAATACGGCGAGCAGGCCCGTCGCGTGCTGGAAGCGCTGCTCGACAAGTACGCCGATGAAGGCGTGGCCCCCATCGAAGAGACGCAGATTCTCACCATTGCCCCTTTTACCAAATTCGGCACCCCGCTGGAAATTATCCGCGCCTTTGGGGGGCTGGATCAGTATCAGCAGGCTGTGCATGAGCTGGAGGATGCGCTTTATGCCGGATAAACAAACCTCACACGAAGGCACGAAAACACGAAGGGATAAAGAAGGGTTATCCAAGATCGTTGTGGATTGTGCATACCGGATGCATGTTGAGATCGGGCCGGGGTTGCTCGAGTCTGTTTATGAGGCGGTACTGGAGAAACTGCTATTGGAGAAAGGTCTCAGGGTAAATCGACAAAAGTCCATACCGATTGAGGTGATGGGTCTTTCCATCCATGAAGGATTCAGGGCTGATCTGATCGTGGAGGATCTTCTGCTGATTGAGCTTAAATCAGTAGAAAAACTCGCCCCGGTTCATTCCAAACAAGTCCTGACCTACCTTCGGCTTCTCAATCTGCCTCTCGGACTCCTCCTCAACTTCGGCGCAGCCACGTTCAAAGAAGGCTGCAAGCGCATCGTCAACGGCAAACAGGACTTCGTGTCTTCGTGCCTTCGTGTGAACCAAAAAGGATACTAATCATGTCACTGACCAACCTGATCAAAACCATTCAGGACATCATGCGCAAGGATGTCGGCGTCGATGGCGACGCTCAGCGCATCAGCCAGATGGTCTGGCTGATTTTCCTGAAGATCTTCGACGACAAGGAGCAGGAGTGGCAGCTCACCGTGCCCGGCTACAAATCGCCGCTGCCCAGCCGTTTCCGCTGGTCCAGCTGGGCCAAGAACCCCGAGGGGATGACCGGCGAGGAATTGATCGACTTCGTCAACAATGACCTCTTCCCGGCGCTTAAAAAACTGGCCATCACAGCCGGCGTGTCGACCCATGGCAAGGTGGTCGGTTCGGTGTTCGAGGACGCCTACAACTATATGAAATCAGGTCATCTCCTGCGCCAGGTGATCAACACCATCGAAGCGGATGTGGACTTCAACAAATCCAGCGACCGGCACCTGTTCAACGACATCTACGAAAAGATTCTTTCTGACCTGCAATCGGCCGGTAACGCAGGTGAATACTACACCCCCCGCGCCGTCACCCGGTTCATGGTCGACATGCTCGATCCTCGACTCGGGCAAACCATTCTCGACCCGGCCTGCGGCACCGGCGGCTTTCTGACCTGCGCCATCGAGCACCTGAACAAGCAGGTCAAAACCGCCGAGGACCGCAAGCGCCTGCAGGGGTGTATCCACGGCGTGGAGAAGAAACCCCTGCCGCACATGCTGGCCATGACCAACATGATGCTGCACGGCATCGATGTGCCCACCAACGTCCACCACGACAACACCCTGAGCCGACCGCTGAAGGATTACGGCCCCCGCGACCGGGTTGACCTGATCATCACCAACCCGCCCTTTGGCGGCATGGAAGAGGATGGAATCGAGAATAACTTCCCGCGCAAGTACCAGACCCGCGAGACCGCCGACCTCTTCATGGCGCTGATCATGCACCGCTTGAAGCACGATACCGGCAAGGCCGCCGTGGTTCTGCCCGACGGCTTTCTGTTCGGCGAGGGAACCAAAACCAATCTGAAGCGCGAATTGTTGGAGGAATTCAATCTGCACACCATCGTGCGCCTCCCCAAAGGCGTGTTCAGCCCCTATACCAGTATCGCCACCAACATCCTCTTTTTCGAAAAAGGCGATCCGACCAAGGAGGTCTGGTTCTTCGAGCACCCGTATCCTGAGGGCTACAAATCCTACTCCCGCTCCAAGCCCCTGACCATCGCCGAGTTCGATCTCGAAAAAGCCTGGTGGGGCGGAGCCGGGCGCAAGGGCCGCAAGACCACCGAACAGGCCTGGAAGGTTTCGGCCAAGGAACTGGCTGAACGCAACTACAACCTGGACTGCAAGAACCCGCACCAGGTGGAGGTCAACCACCGCGATCCGGAAGAGTTGATGGCCGAATACCGGCAGATCGTCCACCAGCTCGAAGCGGCGCAGGCAGCCTTGAAAGCCGAGTTGACGGCCTGCCTGGGGGGCAAGTCATGAGCGACGTGCAGTTGACAACTCCGGAATACCGCGACTGGCTGAAGGAGATCAAGCAGCGATTGCGGCAGGCGCAGGTGAAGGCGGCGGTGCAGGTGAATACCGCCTTGCTGACCTTCTACTGGGAGCTGGGCGCGGACATTGTGGAGCGCCAGAAATCGGCTCTATGGGGCAGCGGATTTCTGAAACAGTTGAGCGCCGACCTGATGGCGGAGTTTCCGGACATGAAGGGGTTTTCGCGGCGGAACCTTGAACAGATTCGCCGCTGGTATCTGTTTTATGCCGAAGGGATTACAAATTGCGCAACAAGCTGTGGCACAATTGGGCAGCAAGCTGTTGTCCAATTACCGGAAAAGAGGGGAGAATCAATTGCGAAGCAGCCTGCTGCGCAATTGGCCGACAGTTCAGTTCCGTCACACCTCGTGGCCAAATTGGTTCAGATTCCCTGGTGGCATAATGTGGTGATTATCTCCAAATGCAAGGATGTGACCGAAGCGATTTACTATGTAAACAAGACCATCGATCATAACTGGAGCCGGAATGTCCTGACCCACCAGATTGAGAGCGGTTTGTATGTGCGCGAGGGAAAGGCGGTCACCAATTTTGCACAGACCTTACCGGCTCCACAGTCGGATTTGGCGCAACAGTTGATGAAAGATCCCTACAATTTTGATTTTTTAACGCTGACCAAAGACTACAACGAACGGGAGCTTGAAAAGGCGCTGACTGACCATATCACCAAATTTCTTTTAGAGCTGGGTGCCGGTTTCGCCTATGTGGGACGCCAAAAAGAGTTGCAGGTGGGTGAGCGGGATTTCTTCCTCGATTTGCTATTTTACCACACCAAACTTCATTGCTATGTCGTCATTGAGCTCAAGACCGGCGAGTTTGAACCGGAGTATGCCGGTAAACTTAATTTTTATCTGAAGGCGGTGGATGAGCAGCTGCGCGGGGATCGGGATGAGCCGACCATTGGCATTCTGCTCTGCAAAACCCGAGATCGCGTCGTGGTGGAGTATGCGCTGAGTGACATTAGCAAACCCATGGGCGTTTCGGAATACCAGCTTACCCGCGCCCTGCCGGATAACCTGAAATCGAGCCTGCCCTCCATTGAGGAACTGGAAGCGGAGTTCGGCAACCCGGAGGGAGATGATGAATAACGGGATGGTCTCACACGAAGGCACGAAGACACGAAGTTTTGAAAACAGTCGTTATACCCGCGAAGGCGGGTACCCAGATTCGTGGCAACGATTTATCCAACGGCTTGCTGCACTATTTCCAATTATTCAGACCGGGAGGGGGGTATGACCAGTTCGTCCTCCTTCGTGCCTTCGTGTCTTCGTGTGAGCGATCTGCTGGAACAGCATTTCGACACCGCCTTTGCCGCGCCTGCCGGTATCGCCAAACTGCGCGAGTTGATCTTGACCCTCGCCATGCAGGGCAAGCTGGTGGAACAGGACCCGAACGACCCACCCGCCAGCGAGTTGCTGAAGGAGATCGAAGCCGAAAAACAGCAGCTTGTGAAAGCGGGCAAGATTAAAAAGCCCAAGCCGCTGCCGCCCATTAAGCCGGAGGAAGTGCCCTACGAACTGCCGGAGGGATGGGAGTGGGCGAGGCTCGGTGAAATAACTGAATACAACGGTCGAAAAAATATCTCGGGCGATGAGATAGCCCCCGATACATGGTTGCTTGATCTCGAAGACATTGAAAAGGGAACTTCTCGTATTCTGTTCCGAGCAAAGTTTTCAGAGCGCCAATCAAAATCTACGAAATCAACCTTTCAGAAAGGTGATGTGCTTTATGGCAAACTTCGTCCCTATCTCGACAAGGTTGTGGTAGCAGATGCTGATGGAGTTTGCACGACTGAGATTGTGCCCATCGTTCCGTTTAACGGAATACATTCTGAATTTCTCAGGTGGTTACTAAAGCGCCCTGCATTTATAACCCATGTTAACTCTCTCATGTATGGCGTCAAAATGCCCAGGCTTGGCACAGATGATGCTTTAACGAGTATTCACCCGCTTCCCCCCCTCCCCGAACAACACCGCATCGTCGCCCGCATCAACCAGTTGATGACCCGTTGTGATGAGTTGGAAAAGCTGCACAAACAGCGGGAGGAGAAGCGGCTGGCCGTCCACGCCGCCGCCATCAAGCAACTGCTCGACCCGCCGGACCTGTCTGCCGGCCAGGCAGGCGGCTCGGCCTGGGACTTTATCCAACAGCACTTCGACGACCTCTACACCGTCAAGGAAAACGTCGCCGAACTGCGCAAGGCCATCCTCCAACTCGCCGTAATGGGCCGCCTCGTTCCCCCTGCCTGCCGGCAGGCAGGCAAGACCCCAACGACCCTCCCACCACCAGAACCTGGATCATGGTGGGTGTACGTTATTGAGTGCGAAAATGGATCATTCTATAAAGGTTTTACAGAAGATCTTCCGCGTCGCTGGCGGCAACATCTATCAGGTACTGCGAGCGAATGGACAAAAAAGCATCCACCCAAACAGGTTTACTACTGGGAAAAATGTTTTTCAAAAGAAGCAGCCATTAAGCGGGAAGACTATTTGAAATCAGGCTTTGGTCGAGAATGGTTCAAGCGCGAGGTGGTTGATAATCAAAAAGCATGGCAGACCGCCAGCGAACTGCTCAAAGAGATCGAAGCCGAAAAACAGCGACTGATGAAGGCAGGTAAAATCAAGAAGCCCAAGCCCGTACCGCCCATCAAGCCGGAGGAAGTGCCCTACCAACTGCCGCAGGGCTGGGAGTGGGTGCGATTTGGAAAAGTTGCGAGCAACCGACTAGGAAAAATGCTCGATAAATCTAAGAATCGAGGTAACCCAAAACCATATTTGAGAAATACCAATGTTCAATGGCATCAGTTTGTTCTTGATGATGTCAAAGAGATGAAATTCGAAGATGAAGAGCTTGATGAATTTCGTGTACTTCCCGGTGACCTTCTAATATGCGAAGGTGGTGAACCCGGTCGCTGTGCAATATGGCGCGATTCAGAGGTAGAAATCTATTTCCAGAAAGCCATACATAGAGCGAGGCCGTTTTCGTGCGTTACTTCTGAGTATCTGCAAGTTTGCCTTACAAACGATGGGGGTAACGGTCAGTTGGAAAAGTATTTCACTGGGGCAACAATCAAGCATTTCCCTGGTGACAAGCTTAATGGGTATGTCATTCCTCTACCACCTCTTCCCGAACAACACCGCATCGTCGCCCGCATCGATCAGTTGATGGCCCTGTGCGACACACTCGACCAGCAGATCGACGCTGCCACCGGCAAAAAGACCGAACTGCTGGACGCCGTGATGGCCCGCCTGTCGGCAGACACGGCCCAGGTATAAGGAGATGCCATGCGCCTGACATCACTTTATATCGGCCAGTACAAGAACCTTCGGGATTTTTCTCTGAGGTTCGACCTGCCGGCCGGGCAGGCGGGCGGCAGCAACTTTATCGATGTCTTTGTCGGCAATACCGTCGGCCTGATGTGGTTTAATGAGAGCGGACACTGAGTCAAGCGTGGTTTTTTAATCGGCTTAGAAACATAGACAAAACAGAAGGTTTTTGTTATCTGGCACGGCAACTAGCCGGAAAGGTTATTTGCGAGAATGGGCTATAGGTGCTCGTCGGAGCAAATAAACTTTCCGGCGGGTCCCAGGATTCGGCTTGGATAGCGGATATGTTTCGGGAGCTATTACGCAGACGAGGTGTTCAATGGGTGAAAAGAAGCAGCGAAAAGATTACACGGATGAATTTAAACTGGATGCCGTCAAGCTAGTTATCGAACAAGGGTACTCCACCCCTGAGGTTGGCCGGCGGCTGGGGATCAATCATACCAACGTCTCAAGATGGGTTCGGGAATATCATGCAAAGATAGGTGTCCCTTCCAAAAGTTCAGGTGCTGTCCAGGAACTGGAGGAGGAGGTAAAACGCCTCAGAAAAGAAAACAAACGCCTTTTGATGGAGCGAGAAATCTTAAAAAAGGCGGCGGCCTTCTTTGCGAACGAATCGAACTGAGGTTCGATTTTATCCGGCAGCAAATGAAGGCCTATCCCGTAACCGTCTTATGTTCGGTGATGCGGGTTAGCCGGGGTGGGTTCTATGGCTATCTGAAACGATTCAATGCTGGGAAGAATCGTCCAGAAGAGACCGAATTGGGGAAGCGAATCAAAGAAATATTCAACGATCACAAAAACTGCTACGGATCCCGACGGATCGCAAGGCAATTAAGGGATGAAGGCCAGCCGGTGGGCCGATATAAAGTGCGACGGATCATGCGCCAGTTGTGGGGCTGAAGGCAAAAACTCCCAAGCGGTTCAAGCTGACGACCGACAGCCGACATTCGTTCCCGGTGGCGCCCAATACCCTGAATCGGAAATTCACGGTTGATGCTCCGAACAAGGTCTGGACGGCGGATATCACCTATGTATGGACCTTTGAAGGTTGGTTATACCTGGCGGTTGTCATGGACCTGTATTCCCGCCGGATTGTCGGGTGGGCCATGAGTGAAAGAATGCAGAAGCAGCTTGTGCTGGATGCCCTGGCCATGGCGTATTGGCAGCGGAAGCCCTCAAAGGGTCTTTTGCATCATTCGGATCGCGGAAGTCAGTATGCCTGCCATGAATACAGGAAGCGGCTTAAAGGCTATGGCATGGAGGCCAGCATGAGCAGAAAGGGAAACTGCTGGGATAATTCACCAATGGAACGCTTTTTCCGCTCCTTGAAATCAGAACGGTTGACCGCTTGCCGTTTTGTGTCACGGAATGAAGCAAAAATGGAAATACTGGACTATATTACATTCTATAACAGCATTCGGCTTCATTCGACATTGGGGTACGTATCTCCGATGGCTTATGAGAAAAAACAGTACTTAAAGGTGGCTTGATTTTGTGTCCGTTTTTCCTTGACCATTACAGCCTGGTTGTTTTTGGAGTGAAGGACTCGGGGCTTGAGCAGATCGTCGCGGCTGATCCGCATCAGTTCCGGCTCAATATGGGGGGCGTGACCGAGAACCGGAAAAATTCATACCAGCAGGCCCGGGAATATTTCTACCAGTTGATGAACCGCATCCACAATCACAAACCGAATCAGAGTCAGACTTACCCGCAATGCTCGGGTCCGTGGAATTATGGAGGCCGTGACGAATGCATGATACGACCAAGCCATTGATGGTTAGCGAGGATAGTGTTTCATATGGGGGGGAAAAGCCATGATGACCCTTCGGCTTTTCTCCGGGAAATTTGAATCCGTGCCGGCCGCCACATCCTGGTACTTGGCAGACCTTGGCGAGGCGCGTGGCAAACAGGAATTGTTTACCCGTCAATCGCCGCAGCGTCTCAAGGCTTTGCGGGAGCACGCCCTCATTGAAAGCGCCGTATCATCCAACCGGATCGAGGGCGTGGAGGTCGAGCAATCCCGAATCGCCACCATCGTCTTCGGCCAGCCGCTTCTGCGGGACCGTGATGAGGAGGAAGTCCGGGGATACCGGCAGGCCCTGACCTGGATTCATGAGCAAGGGGCGAAAATCCCGATATCGGAAGAGACCGTTTTACAGCTCCATCATATGACACGCGGGGAAATCTGGGATGCCGGAAAATACAAAAATAAAGACGGCGACATTATCGAAAAGTTTCCGGATGGCAGGTCGCGGGTCCGCTTCAAAACCGTTCCGGCGAAAGACACGCCGAGTTTCATGAAGGATCTGGTCGAGTTGTACGACGATGCCATCGAGGATCGCAAAGTCCCGCCGCTTGTCCTTTTAGCCGCCCTCAACCTCGATTGGGGCGGCAAGTGTTGAAGATGCAATCCGAAAAAGGGAAGTCGTGATCCCTGTGGCGAAATAATGCATCAGAATGGATGGCAGACGGGCCGGGATAACAGGTCAACTTTATAGAAAATGGAACTAAAACAGGGACTGATTTGTATGTGCTATTGAGGTGCGCGTATGGCCCAAATGATTCCGCCTGATGTTGAGACCTTCACAACCGATGGCGAAAGGCAGTTCTACCGATTTTTGGAAGCGGTCGCCAAGCCGGATTCGAATTTTATCGCCTGGTATACGCCGAACATTGACGGGAAGGAGCCGGATTTCGTTCTTTTCGGCAATACTGTCGGCCTGGTTGTTTTTGAAGTGAAGGACTGGGGGCTTGAGCAGATCGTCGCGGCTGATAAGCATCAGTTCCGGCTCATTATGGGGGGCGTGACCGAGAACCGAAAAAATCCTTACCGGCAGGCCCGGGAATATTTTTACCAGCTGATGAACCGCATCGAGCAGGACGGGCGGCTGGTATCGCAGGAGCCGGGACATCATGGCAAGCTCCGGATACCGATCACCTGCGGCGTCATCTTTCCCAACATCAATAAATACGAGTATTCCCAAAAAGGCTTGGACATAAAAATTGCCCATTATTCACTATTCGAATCAGGAGAATAGATGATGGATCGCTTTGATCTTCTCAGTTTTGATGAAGGGAAAACCCTGGAATTCAAGCGGGACCTCTCGTCACCCAAAGCATTCTTGAAGACACTGGTGGCTTTTGCTAACACGGCGGGCGGTAAAATCATCATCGGCGTGGAGGACAAGACGCGCCGGCCTGTTGGTGTGCAGCATCCCCTGGATGAAGAGGAAAAATTGTGTAATCTGATCGCCGATTCCATTAGTCCACGCCTGGTGCCCAATGTGGAAATGGTAACGGTGGACAACAAGACCCTCCTGATCGCCGAAGTCTTCTTAAGCAATTCACGGCCCCATTGGCTCAAAGCGGAAGGACCGGAAAACGGCGTCTATGTCCGACTCGGTTCCACCAACCGCCAGGCGGACCGGGAACTCATCGCGGAGTTGCGTCGGTCGGTGGAAGGGGTTGCTTTTGATGAAATGCCGTTGCCGGAAATGTCCGTTGACGATCTGGATTTGGCCGCCGCCCGGAAAGTATTCCAGGGGCGCCGCAAACTGGATAAGCAAGAATTGCTGACACTGAAATTGCTGCGTAAAGACCAGGGGAAACTAGTCCCGACCAAGGGCGCTGTGCTTTTATTCGGAAAAGAGCGCGTTTTCCATTTCCCGGATTCCTGGGTGTAGTGCGGCCGCTTTATCGGCCGGGACAAAACTGATATCTTCGATCATATTGATTTGGACGAGCCCTTGCCGCAACTGGTGGAGAGCATCCTGTTGTTTCTGAAAAAGCATGCCATGCGCGGTGCCGATTTCTCCGAAATTCGGCGGAAGGATGTCTGGAGTATCCCCCTCGGGATTCTGCGGGAGGCGGTGATCAATGCCCTGGTGCATGCTGACTATTCCCAGCGCGGCGCTCCGATCCGCATCGCCTTTTACGATGACCGCATTGAAATCGAAAACCCGGGGATCCTGATGCCGGGCATGACCATCGAGGATATGAAGCAGGGGGTCTCCAAGATCCGCAATCCGGTGATCGCCAGGGTTTTCCGAGAACTGAAACTCATTGAACAATGGGGCAGCGGCGTGCGCAATATCCTCCGGGTCGCCCAGGAACAAAACCTGCCGGAGCCCATTTACGAAGAAATCGGCATGCGGCTTCGTTTGAGCGTGTTCCTTGCAGAACCGCAGGTTCTTTCCAAAATTCAGGCCGGGTCCAGGTCCATAACTGTCCAAAAGAGTCTTGAGGAAACCAAGGGGGGGGTGCCAAATCAAGAGCAGTGGGCTAAACGGTGGGGTGAAAAGTGGGGTAAAAAGTGGGGTGAAACCATGATGGCCAAGCGGCTTACGATTGCTCGCGCCATGCAGCGCAATCCGCGCATTTCAACCTCGGAGCTGGCCGCACACTTGGATATGGGAACTACTGGTGTGGAGAAGCATTTAAAAATATTGCGTGAAAATGGATGTATCCGACGGATCGGTCCAGCCAAGGGCGGTCGCTGGGAAGTGTTGGAAGACGGGGATGAATAAAGAGACTACCGAGCTAAAGCGGTTTATCCACAGATTACGCGATTTCTTGCGATTTCTTGTCGGACCAAGTAGAACCATTGACTATCAATTGGTTAGGATAAAAATCAGACCATTTTGGGGTCTTAGAACGATGTTTTTGGGGTCGAAAAGGGCGGTTTAAGGAACGCGAGGGCTGAAACTGTGTTTGGCGAAAATGTAACGATCAGCTAAAACGCCTGAAATAGGACGGGGATGCCTTGCTGTTCGACTTGAAATATAGCGTTGGACCGCTGAAAAATACGGAATCAGGTTCCATGGATTATCAGGCGCTCAAAAAACTGATACAGGAAGTCAAAACCGACCGGCTGGAAATTGCCAGTCCCGGCGGTCTTCGGTTCAGGTCTACCGAAGACTTACCCGCAATGCTCGGGTCCGTGGAATTATGGAGGCCGTGACGAATGCACGATACGAACAAGCCATTGATGGTTAGCGAGGATAGTGTTTCATATGGGGGGGGAAAGCCATGATGACCCTTCGGCTTTTCTCCGGGAAATTTGAATCCGTGCCGGCCGCCACATCCTGGTACTTGGCAGACCTTGGCGAGGCGCGTGGCAAACAGGAATTGTTTACCCGTCAATCGCCGAAGCGTCTCAAGGCTTTGCGGGAGCACGCCCTCATTGAAAGCGCCGTATCATCCAACCGGATCGAGGGCGTGGAGGTCGAGCAATCCCGAATCGCCACCATCGTCTTCGGCCAGCCGCTTCTGCGGGACCGTGATGAGGAGGAAGTCCGGGGATACCGGCAGGCCCTGACCTGGATTCATGAGCAAGGGGCGAAAATCCCGATATCGGAAGAGACCGTTTTACAGCTCCATCATATATTCTTTCCATCATCAAGATGGCCTATCGGGAATTCGAGCAAGGCCTCGGCCAACTCCAGAGCCCCAAGGGTGAGAAAACGAGTCTCGTTCTTCATGCTATCGACAGTGCTCTCGGTTCTTTCAGCGTGACGGAAATTCAGAACAAGTGCCCGAACGTCAGCGTGGATATGGTCCGCCGGGTGCTGAAGAACCTGCGGGCAAAAAATCAGGTTGAGTGCCTTGGCCGCGGCCAGAATGCCCGTTGGCAAAAAGCCGCCAAGTGGCAATTGGGTAATGTCGATTGAATTGGGTAATGAACTGGGTAATGTGATTTCTTGTCTGATTTCTTGTCGAGGCAACAGTAAGAATTTATAGGAAATGAATGATAAATCAGAGCCGTTTTTTATGCTTAGAAACACCATTTTGGGGGTGAAAAGAGCTGTTTAAGGAGGGAAGGGGGGGGGCAAAGCGGAAAGATTGGTTCACGCGAAGACGCGAAGAGCGCGAAGGGAAAAGCGGTTTAACCACGGATTACACGGATTGCACGGATGAAAAACCAAAAGATGGTTTTTTGCCTCCGGCAGGAAAAAACTTGCTTCTCTTCGCGCTCATCGCGGCTTCGCGTGAGATAGATCTATTTTTTCAGTGAAGCATTCACTGGATGCTCCTGTCGCCGGAATTGAAACACACAGTTTAAAAAGTGAGAAATTGCCGTTAAAATTTATGCAAAATCAAATAAAAATAAACAAATGGTTTGCGAAAAGCGAAAAAAGCATATATAAATAATGCAAAAACATAATTGTATAAACCATGCCATCCCGAACCGAAAAAAAACTGGAACAAAGCCTGCCCGAAGGGCAAGTGGTGAACCGCGCCTGGCTCAAGGCGCGTGGATTCAACCGGCCCAGGGTGGATTATGCCTTGCGGGCCGGCAAACTGGAAGCCATAGCCCACGGGGTATACCGAAGGCCAGGACCGCCACTCAAGTGGGAGCATGTGGTCTATTCGCTGAACGAGATGGGCTGCCCGGTGCATGTGGGTGGCCGCAGTGCTTTGGAATTGCAGGGGATGGCCCATTACCTGCCGCTGGGTGGCACGCAGCGCATCGACCTTTACGGCACCGCCAAGGTGCCCGGCTGGGCATGCGATTTGTCGGCCCCGTACACATTCGTGGTCCATTCCCGGCGTTTTTTCAAGAAGCTCCCGGAGGCGGCGCTGTACAACCGGCCGTTCGGTTCCTGGGACTGGCCCATTCCGTACAGCACTCCGGAGCTGGCCCTGCTGGAGCTTTTAGCCGGTGTCCGGGAGGCGACGGATTTTTCCATGGCCGATAAATTTTTTGAAAGTGCTGCCAATTTGCGGCCGGAATTGCTCGATGACTTGCTGGGTTCCTGCACCCAGGTGAAAGCCAAACGCCTTTTCCTGTGGTTCAGCGATCGTCACGGCCATGCCTGGCGTCAACGGCTCGAAACCAGAGATATTGAACTGGGCCGGGGCAAGCGCATGCTGGTCAAGAGTGGGGCGTATGACGCAGTCTATCAGATAACCGTTCCCAAGGACATGGCCGGTGGAAGTGAACAGTCCCTATATTGAACAGGTCCGTCTGTTGATCAAGCTGATGCCCAGTGTGGCCAGGCAACCCTGTTTTGCCTTAAAAGGCGGGACGGCCATCAATCTGTTTCTGAGAGACACGCCACGGCTATCGGTGGATATCGACCTGGCTTATCTACCAATAGCGGATCGCGAGAGCAGCCTGGCGGGAATCGATGCGGCACTCGGAGCAATAGCGGAAGATATAGAAAGATATATACCGCGTACCCAGGTCAAGTCGTCTACCCTGAAAGGCACAGGCATGCGCTTCAAGCTATTGGTCATGCAAGCGGAAGCAAGTGTCAAGATAGAAGTGACGCCAGTGTTGCGGGGCACTGTCTATCCGGTTGAAAGCCGCCGGCTAGCGGAAAGAACGGAAAAGGCTTTTGGTTTTGCCGAAATGCAACTGCTCAGTTTTGAGGATATCTACGCCGGGAAAATCTGTGCGGCTCTGGACAGGCAACATCCGCGGGATCTGTATGATGTGCATTGGCTGTTGCAGAATGAGGGAATTGGTGAGCGATTGAAGAACGCCTTCCTGGTGTACTTGATGGGCCATAATCGGCCTATGGCAGAGCTGTTGGCGCCCCAGCCACAAGATATTACATCACTTTACCGGGCTGAATTTACGGGATTGGCTTACGAACCGCTGGAACTTGAAAGATTGCAGGAGACCCTGCCGAATTTGGTTGCCCTCCTTCATAGGGTTTTGAGCGATGATGACAAGCAGTTCCTGCTGGCGCTCAAACAGGGAACGCAGGATTGGCAAAAATTCCCATTGCCGGAAGTGGAACGGCTGCCGGCCATCCAATGGAAGATCCAGAATTTAGCGCGCATGAACCCCAGCAAACGTCGTCAGGCAATAACGAAGCTGGGAAATATCTTGTTCGGGTAGTATCATTGCGTCATTGTGTTCGGTTGGTCGGTTGTCGGTTGGGGACGGACGAATGTAACACCATAACTTCATAGAAAATGAATGGGAAAATATATCCGTTTTCAGTGCTTAGAACCACCATTGCGGGGTTGAAAAGGGTGGTTTAAGAAAGAGTGGATCAATATAGTTTTGCCTCCGGCGGGAAAAGCGGGTTATCCACAGATGACACAGATTGACACAGATTAAAAACAAAAAAGAAGGGTTCTTTTGCCTCCGGCAGGGAAAAGGATATCATTTTTTTCAGTTATCTGTGTAAATCGGTGTAATCGGTGGATATAAAAAAACATGCCTCCTAAAATGTAAAGAAGCAAATGAAGGTACTGCAACGAATAAGGCGCGCATATGGCACAAATGATCCCACCCGATGTTGAAACCTTCACGACCGAAGGCGAAAAGCAGTTCTACCGGTTCCTGGAAAATGTCGGCAAGCCGGATTCGAATTTTATCGCCTGGTATACGCCGAACATCGATGGGAAGGAGCCGGATTTCGTGCTTTTCGGCAGTACCGTCGGCCTGCTTGTTTTTGAAGTGAAGGACTGGGGGCTTGAGCAGATCGTCGCGGCTGATAAGCATCAGTTCCGGCTCATTATGGGGGGCGTGACCGAGAACCGGAAAAATCCTTACCGGCAGGCCCGGGAATATTTCTACCAGCTGATGAACCGCATCGAGCAGGACGGGCGGCTTGTCTCGCAGGAGCCGGGACATCACGGCAAACCCCGCATACCGATCACCTGCGGCGTCATCTTTCCCAACATCAATAAATACGAGTATTCCCAAAAAGGCCTGGACAACATCATCGGCGCGACCAAGATCCTCTTCTGGGACGATCTGCACACCGCCTCGGATATTTGCACGGATCCGTCCGGCAAATGTTTCCAGGATGCCCTGGAAAACATGTTCGAGCATCGATTCCGTTTTTCCGTCACGGTCAAGGAACTGGATCACCTGAAACAGCTGATTTTTCCCCTGGTGAAAATCGAATTGCCGGAACGGAAGGGGCAGGACACGTTTCAGCACCATCTGAACCGGCTCAAATCGATTGATCACCATCAAGAAGCCCTGGCCCGCAGGTTCGACGGCGGCCACCGGATCATCAGCGGACCTTCGGGCAGCGGGAAAACCCTCATTCTGGTCCATAAGGCCGCGTTCCTGAAACAATACAATCCCGCGATACATCGCCTATTGTTCGTCTGCTACAACATCACGCTTGTGAATTATATCCGGCGGCTGCTGGCGGCCAAGGGCGTGCCCCTGGGGAAAAACGGCGTTGATGTTTGTCACATCTTCGAGCTTTGTTCCCTAATCGTCGGTGAATCCGTTCCGTATGAAAACGAGGATGCCGATTATTACGATCTGGTTGTCCAGGAAGCGCTGGCCAGGGTGGCGACTTGCGGAATCCGCTATGACGCCATCCTGGTGGACGAAGGCCAGGACATGTCCGGCGATATGTACCGGGTCATTACGGCTCTTCTCAATCCGCAGACCAATCACCTGACCATCGTGCATGATGAAAACCAGAACATCTATCGAAAAAGCCATACGTGGAAAGATGTCGGTGTCCATGCCCGCGGGCGTGTTCACCGGATTTCCTATATTTACCGGAACACCATGGAAATAACGAATTTCGCCGCGCGGTTTTTGGACGCCTCGCCGGTGGACGGCCAGGGGGGCAACCGCGGGCAACTGGAATTGTTTCCGGATTTTTTTGATTTTCATGGACCCGAGCCCGAGCTGATCCCATGCGGCGGGCTGGAACCGCTGCTGAATGTTATCGCCGGCAAGATCGACACATTGAGCCGTCACAACGGCCTGCCGTTCTCGGAGATCGCCGTGCTGTATTCCATGAAAACTCCCGGACGCCTCAATGGTGTCAACCTGCCCCTGGCGATCCGGGAACGCCTCGAAGGCGCCGGCATCTTGTGCACCTGGACGACCGAGAATTACCAGGCCAAACGATCCTATGATATCACGACCGACAGCGTCAGCATCAGCACCATTCACAGCGCCAAGGGATTGGATTATGCCTGTGTCTTTCTTGTCGGGCTGGATTTTATCGAAACAGAGCGATGGTCCGAGGAGCAGATCCAAAAACTGACCTATGTGGGCATCACCCGGGCGCGCTACCAATTATTCATTCCCTTTATCGATGAATGCGAATTGATCCGGAACCTTTTGAAAGCGAAAAAAGATGGAGGTCAATCAAGATATTCTTAAGAAACGGAGTGCGGTTACCGGTGGCCAGGACGGTTTATCCACAGATTACACAGATGGACACAGATGAAAAACGAAAAAAGTTGCATTATTCTGCCTCCGGCAGGAAAAGAATATCATTTTTTTCAGTTATCTGTGTAAATCGGCGTAATCGGCGGATAGAAAAAAGTATGCCTTATAAAATTATCTGTGACCGTATCTGACACACCAATCTGATATTGAATGACGGTATTCGGCATTGGGGCGGTACTGGGCTGAACCGAGATACCAGGCCGATTTTCCCACCCATGATGATCGAAACCGAAAGGGAGGTAAATGTCAGATTATATTTTCAAGCATGTCACGGACAAAATCCTTGCGCAACTTGAAAAAGGGAACGTCGTTTGGAAAAAACCATGGACCAGCAACGGGCTGCCGAGGAACCTCATTTCCAAACGCCCTTACAGCGGTATCAACTGGCTGCTGTTGGCAATGGCGGGGTTTGCATCACCTTTTTGGGCCACAAAAGAAGCGGTAGGTAAATTGGGAGGGAGGGTTCGTCCTGGTGAGTTGCCTGAGTTTGTCTTTTTCTGGAAGATTCAAAATTTGGAACGCCCCGAGGGGGAGGAAGGAGACCAGAGCCACCAGTCGCGTATTAGCATTTTTTACAAGGCTTACCAACTCTATAACGTGGAGCAGTGCGAAGGCATCGAGAAAAGGGTTCCCCCCTTTGTGCACCATGATTTCGACCCGATCGACAAATGCGAAAAGATTGTGAAAGATATGCCAGCCTGCCCGAAAATCTCCTATGGGGTTCCGGATCCTTACTACACCTCATTGATGGACGAGGTGAAAATGCCCTCTCGGAAACTTTTCAGTGATACGGGGGAATTTTACTCGGCACTCTTTCACGAAATCGTGCACAGCACCGGCCACGAGCGCCGCCTCGGCCGCCACGGGCGGATGCGCGAGAAGTTTGACAGCCATGAGCATAGGTACTCCCACGAGGAACTGGTGGCTGAGATCGGTTCCGGATTTTTGTGCGCCCATGCGGGAATCGAAAACCACGTGTTAGAGAATTCCGGCGCCTATATCCAACATTGGATAAAACGTTTTGAAAATAGGCAGCGGATGTTTTTTTTCGCTGCGGCGCAGGCGCAAAGTGCGGTGAATTACATTCTTGGTCTGGGGAAAACAGGTTATCCACAGATTACACAGATGGACACAGATGAAAAACAAGAAGGCCAGCATATTTTGCCCCCGGCAGGGAAATAATTGTTTTATTTTTTTAATTATCTGCGTGAATCGGCGTAATCGGCGGATAGAAAAAAAGCATGCGTCATAGAATCATCTGTGATCGTATCGGATCAACAACGGAAGGCGGACATGGCAGAGCTGAAAAAATGCATGGAACAGCAGCAAGAGGAATCCTGCACCATCCAATGCGCCATCAATCTTTCCATGCTGTTCGATTCATCGGTGCAACGAAAACGCTTCAACCAGAAAAAGAACTATCCGAAGAACGACGGGCAGTGAAAGAATTCATCACCCGTGATCCCCTGTTGAGCCGCTTCGTGTCCAAGGTATTTCTCTTCGAAGATATTCCTGCCGCAGACCGCAAACCGGATGATATCTATCTGCATGAGGTCGAGCAGTGCGATATTTACCTTGCGATCCTGGGCAAACAATACGGGTGGAAAGGCGTGGATGGTAAATCCCCGACGGAACTGGAATTTGAACAAGCCACCCGAACCCATCGGGAGCGCCTCGTCTTTGTGAAAGGAGACGATGACAAATCCCGCGAACCGGAAATGGCAAAACTGGTGAACAAAGCGGGCCGACAGGTCACGCGGCGGCGTTTTTCCGATACACCCGGCCTGATCCGTGAGGTCTATGCCAGCTTGATAGAATGCCTGGAGGGCAGGGGGGATTTCCGATCAACACCCTTTGACGACAGCGTTTGTGACGGGGCGACCCTCCAGGATATCGACACTGCGGAAGTCGACGCTTTTGTCGAAACCGCCGAAGCCGCCGGCCGGTTGAGCCTCAAAGGCGCGCGCACACCCAAAGCGGTCCTGCAGCATTTCAATCTCCTTCGGGACGGCCGGCCCACCAACGCCGCCATGCTGCTTTTCGGGAAGCGGCCAGAGGTGTTTTTCAACAACGCCCAAGTGCATTGTTTTCATTTCCTTGGAACGGAAAAACGCAAGCCCATTGCCTCCCAGCAGCCATATTCCGGCAGATTGCGGGAAGTCATCGACCAGGCCGTGGAGTTCGTTCTCGGCAAGATCGACCGCAGCGTGGGAACCCGCGCCATGGGAGTGCAAGCGCCGGTCAAGTTCGAGATTCCCCGCCCGGTCATCACCGAAGCCATTGTCAACGCAGTCGCCCATCGGAACTACCGTCATAATGGCTTCGTCCAGGTAATCGTGTTTGCCGACCGCATCGAGGTGTGGAACCCGGGAGAACTCCCGCCAGGATTGACCCCCGCGCTGTTGCGGGAGCCCCATGGCCCCATACCGCGCAACCCCTTGATCGCCGAGCCGTTGTTCCGGGTGAAATACGTAGAGAAAGCCGGCACCGGCACAACGGATATGATCGCCGATTGCCGGGAAGCGGGACTTCCGGAGCCGGACTTCGGACAGCGCGGCCCCCATTTTGTGGTTACCATCTGGCGGGACTGGCTGACGGAGGATGTCATTGGTTCATTAGGACTCAACGATCGCCAACAAAGGGTTTTAATTCACCTCAAGGTCCGTGGACGGATCGGAAACACTGAATACCAGACATTGGTTGGTGTATCCAAACGTACGGCGCATCGAGACCTTATTGAACTTGTGGAGAAGGGAATTGTAGAAAAGGTTGGTACTACAGGCAAGGGAACCGTATATATCTTGCGAAAAGGGGCCCAAAAGGGGCCAGAGGGGCCAACTGAATCCAAAGATGTCAAAGGGGCCACAAAGGGGTCAAAGGGGTCATAAGTAGGGCAGACCATGGCTTTCATCTCTCATTGAGGCGATTATCGACCCCAGCTTCTCCGGCCGCCACGAGGATTAGATTCACGATTTTAGAAATAAATATGGACGTTGACAATCGATTCTTTTTTTGTGTCGTACCCAAAGGTGGAGTGAGACCAATGCTAGCAAGCGTCCTTGACCCATCCTTCGATCACTGGAAAGATATTTGACAACGATATAGAATTATTATAATTTGGTGCATACTATTTCGATGCGCGTTTTGTTTTGGTTGGTGATCAAAGCGTTCTATTTCGTCTGTTTTTTATAATTCATCGGTGTTCCGAATAAAAATCAACGAATAGATCTGATTTCAGATTATTCCGTCCGCCTCTCTTTCTCCAGATACCTATTCGAATTAGAACGTTATGCCTGGAGCCGCTTGGGGGGGTGTTCATCGGATTGATGTCAAGTCTCTTGAGAGAGAAAAAATGATTCGTTCTGATTTGAAAGAATTTTGACACGAAACGAACTGGCCGCAACCATCCGGATTGTTCTCGACCGACAAGCGCGAGGTTAATTCATGGCGAACGTACTGATCATCGATGACGACCCCACCATCCAGGCCCTCCTGAGCGCCCATGTGGAAGACAGCGAGAATACACCGTTTGTTGCAGGTTCCTTGCATGAGGCGCTGCGGATTGCCGCTGCCCATGAATTTGATCTCGTCTTTCTGGATGTGCGCCTTCCCGATGGGAATGGGCTGGAAGCATTGCCCCGGTTTCGTCAGCTTTCCGGGCAACCCGAAGTCATCATCATAACGGCTGTGGGCGACGCCGCGGGCGCGGAACTGGCCATCCGCTCCGGAGCCTGGAATTACATTCAGAAGCCGGCGACGCGGCATGAGATCAGCCTGCAGATCACCCGCGCCCTGCAATATCGGGAAAAACATCCCAGAGAGCAGGCCGTCGCCTTGAAGCGGGAAAGCATCGTCGGCAGCAGTCCGCAGCTGACAGCGGCATTGGATCTTGTGGCCCAGTCGGCAAGAAGTGAAGCCAATGTCCTGATCACGGGAGAAACCGGCACGGGCAAGGAGCTTTTTGCCCAGACCATCCATCGCAACAGCTTGCGGGCAGACAAGCCTTTTGTCATCGTCGACTGCACGGCACTGCCCGAAACCTTGATTGAAAGCCTCCTGTTCGGCCATACCAAAGGCGCCTTTACCAATGCCGACCGGGACAAGTCCGGTTTGATCGAGCGCGCTGACAAGGGAACACTTTTTTTGGATGAGATCGGCGAATTGCCGTTGACGACCCAAAAGGCTTTCTTGCGGGTGTTGCAGGAGCGGACCTTCATGCCGGTGGGTGGCAGTCGGGAGATGAAAAGTGATTTTCGATTGATTGCGGCGACCAACCGGGATCTGTCCAACATGGTTACAGCGAACACGTTTCGAAAAGATCTGTTGTTTCGGATCAAAACATTTCACGTCGAATTGCCGCCGCTGCGGGAGCGGAGGAACGATATCAAGGAAATCGCGCAGCATTTCGTGACCGCCATTTGTGAACGCCATCGCTTACAGGTGAAAGGATTTACATCCGATTTCATGGGCGTACTGGAGTCATACAATTGGCCTGGAAATGTGCGGGAACTGTATCATACCCTGGAAAAGGCCATCCTGACCGACCCGGGCAACCCGACGCTTTTCCCGGCCCACCTGCCCCAGGAAGTGCGGATTCACCATGCCCAAAAAGAGATGCAAATGAAGCGTGGTGACCTGCAGACCGGAGATCGGGCCGGGGAGCATGCGCCGTCCCCCGATTCGCGTTCAGGCGCGGTACCGGCCGAAAAAGAACCGCTGTTTGGCGAAGTGATACCGCCCTTGCGGGAATATCGGCAGGAGGTCATCCAGGATGCGGAACGGCGATATATGGCGCATCTTTTGCGAAGAGTCGGCCAGGATATTAAAACGGCCATCGAGGTCGCCGGTGTCGGCCAAGCCCGTTTTTACGCCCTGTTGAAAAAGTACCGCCTTTCCCGCAAAAACAACTGAATCGACATTTCCATTGAATCGGTTCAATGGAAACATACGCGATAAAGGAATACAAGCATGCGTAGATTTTTTCAGTTCGCCCTGCCGGCGCTCATGAGCGTTGTGTTGTTCGGTGCCACGGTATTCATTTTCATTCTGCCAAGAATGGAAGAGGCCATCATGGCCAAAAAGCGAGAAACCGTCCGGGAACTGGTCCGGACGGTGGTGGACCTTCTGAAAACCTATCAGGCGAATGTGGAAAGCGGAGGTATTGACCTTGGCGAGGCCCAGCAACGAGCATTGGCCCGCATCCAGTGCCTCCGGTACGGACCGGAGATGAAAGATTATTTTTGGATCAATGATTTGACCCCGCGGATGCTGGTGCATCCCTACCGGTCAGACCTGAACAGGCAGGATCTGCGGAATGTAACGGATCCAAATGGGAAAAAACTGTTTGTCGCAATGGTCCAACAAGCCACCGCGCAGGGCGGTGGGTTTGTCGAATACCTGTGGCAACACCATGACAACCCCAACAAAATCGTCCCCAAAGTTTCCTATGTGGCGTTATTCAAACCCTGGGGATGGATCATTGGCTCCGGACTCTATTATGACGATGTCCGTCAAGAAATCGCCAAAATTACAAGGAATCTCGTCCTGGTAGGCATTGGCGTTCTGATGTTGGGCTCGCTTCTCAGTGCCTATCTTGCCTTCCGCGGCATGAGCGTCATGAAGGAGAATCAACGGATGATGGCCTCGCTGCGTCACAGTGAGGCAAAATTCCGGGGCATCAGTTCCAGTGCCCACGATGGGATCATCATGATCGATTCCAACGGATTGGTGAATTTCTGGAATCCGGCGGCGGAAAAAATATTCGGTTATCGTGAAGACGAAATTATGGGGCGTGATTTGCATAAGCTGCTGGCGTCAGGGAACCAATACCAGAAATATGCCAGTGTGATCAAAAGGTTTCGCGCCGACGGAACCGGCGATGCCATCGGCAAAACCATCGAGCTGTTGGCCCTGCACAAAGAGGGTAAGGAAATCCCCATAGAACTGAGTGTGTCTGCGCTTTCTTTCGAGAATAAATGGCATGCGGTGGGGGTGGTCCGGGATATCTCCGAAAAGAAAAAAGCTGCGGCCAGTCTGCAGGAAAGTGAGACCAAATATCGTTCCCTTTTCGAGTCGACCCATGACATCATCTTTTTAATCAAAGGGGATCGGATCGTCGACTGCAATGCCCGGGCAATGGAATTCTTCCAAATCGAAAAGGAAAAGATCCTCGGCAGGACACCGATGGAATTGTCGCCGCCGTATCAGGCAGATGGGGAGCTGACAGCTGCGGTGGGCCGGCGTTATTTCGACCTGGTAATGCAGGGAGAGCCCCAGCATTTCGAATGGACCCATCGGCGCAATGATGGGGAACTCGTTGACACGGACGTGGTATTGAAAAAAATTACCATGCTGGGTGAAGACTTGCTGTTAGGCGTCAGCCGGGATATTACGGATCGCAAAAAAATGGCGCTGGAGCGCGAAAGGACGGCATCCCTCTTGGTGGCGGCCATTGAACAGGCCCAGGCGGGCGTTATCATTGTCGACGCATCTGATGGCAGGTTGCTGCACGTAAACAAGGCGGCGCTGCAAATGCTGGGAGAGACACCAGAGCTGCTGAATCCGGATCGCAAGCGGCTGGCCCGTGCCTCCTGGCGGATCCTGGATACGAATGGTCATATGGTGGATATTGAAAACCAGCCCCTGCGGCTGGCGTATTCCAAGGGCGTGGTGACCGCCAACCAGACCTATCTCATCGAGCGATCGGATAAAACGAGGATTTGGATCGAAGTCAACGCTTCGCCGGTACGCGACAAGAGCGGCCATATCATCTATGGTGTCGTTTTTTTCACCGACATCAGCGAGCGCATCCAGACGGAGGTGGCGCTTCGCCGTCTCAACCAATTTCAGGAAAGCATCATCGAGAACGCCAACGTCTGGATGACGGTGCATGACCCGGGCGGGAATGCCATCCTCTGGAACAAGGCTGCCGAAACGATCAGCGGTTATGAGCGCACCAGTGTGATCGGCGGCAGTGACATCTGGACGCGGCTGTATCCCGCTGAAACGGAGCGAAACCGCGTACTGAAAATCATAACGGAAGTCATTCGATCGGGGTGCGCCGTCAGCGGAGATGAAACCGACATCCGTTGTCATGATGGCAGAATAAAAACGATTTCATGGCATATCAGACGGTTGGGAGATGAAGGCAGCAGCCAGCCGGAAGCCTTGTGTCTGGGATATGATGTCACCGAAACCAAGCACCTTCAGAACCAGCTCGTCCAGACCCAGAAATTGGAGGCGGTGGGGACATTGGCAGCGGGCATTGCCCACGACTTTAACAATATCCTCTGGGGAATCCTCGGGTTCAGCGAATTGGCGTTGGGACAAATCAAGACGAATCCGGAAAAAGCCCTCAACAGCGTCCGGCAGGTCCTTGAAGCCGGCAACCGCGCCAAATACATGGTGCAGCAGATCCTTCAGTTCAGCCGTCAGTCGGAAATCGCCATTGGGCCGCTTGACGTGACAAGTATCCTGAAAGAGGTTACCAAACTGTTGAAAGCCACGGTCCCGGCCAATTATGAAATCCGGTTGGCGTTGTCCAACAATGTGGGCTGGGTGCACGCGGATCCCACCCAGCTCCACCAGGTGATCATGAACCTTGCCACCAACGCCTATCATGCCATGCAGCCCTTTGACAAAGGGGTGTTGTCTTTCTCGCTGGATATGCTGGAAACGGATTTCCCCATCAATTGTCAGGACCAGAACCTGCCGGCAGGGAAGTATGTTCGTCTTCAGATTGCAGACACCGGGACAGGCATCGACCCGGAAAACTTCGATAAAATATTCGACCCGTATTTCACGACGAAAAAACAAAGTGAAGGCACAGGTCTGGGGCTGGCCGTGTCCTATGGCATCATCAAAGCCCACCATGGCGGCATCCAGGTGGACAGCCGCAAAGGGGAAGGCACCTGCTTTTCGATTTACCTGCCCGCCCGGCGCGATGCGGCCGTGGAAGTCATTCTGCATAAAGAAGAAAGCAGGGGCGGTACCGAGCATATCTTATGTGTCGATGATGAAAAGCCGCTGACCAAGATGACCGAAGACATGCTCAAGAGAATGGGATATACCGTAACCGCTTTTTGCAGCAGTCCGGAAGCCCTGGATTATTTCACAAGTCATGCCGAGGAGTTCGACCTGGTGATCACCGACCAGGCCATGCCGAAAATGACCGGCCTGGCACTGGCGGCGAAAATCAAGGCCATCCATCCCCGGACCCCCATCATTCTGTGCACCGGTTTCAGTGAGCACATCACGGCGGAAAACCTGGAACGCAGCGGAATTTCCATGATTTTGAAAAAACCAGTAACCGGAAACGATCTGTCGTTGTCGATCCGCAAGATATTGGACGAAAACAAAATATAATCAATAAATGGCCAATATCCCCGAAGCTGGTCATACGCCTCGCCAAGGGGTTGCTTGCCTGCCAGGATAACCGAACACGATCCGCTTTCGTTTGGGGCGGAGTCGCTGCGCCTTCCATTTTTCCACTCAAAATGGAAATTCTATTTTTTGTGGGGAAATGCCAATGACGCTTCGTTGCACAGAACACCTCACGAAAATATCCATCCATTAAAAAATAAAAGTAAAATCAATATATTATAAAATTTTCCTCCTGTTGGCACTCCTCTTGCGAAGGCCTGATAGTGTCCGACAAACACCGGCGGTGAAAGCAGGTCAAGGCAGGAAAACAGAGCGTAACGGATTTAGATTAGAACAACAATAACGCAACCCCCAAATAAAGGAGTGCAGCAACATGAGAACATTTGGAATCGGTAAGAAAATGATGCTGGGCGGACTTTCCATTGTCATTATTCCGCTGGTTGTCGTGGGCTTCTATTCGATTTTAAAGGCTTCCAACGGATTACAGACGCTGGCGGAGGAACGGGCTGCCATGACCGCCGCAACCCTCGCCAAAATGACGGAACTGGCCTTGAACGAGGAGACCAAGCTGATCAGGGAAATCGCTTTGGATTCTCATGTCGTGCAAGCGGCGGCATTCAAAGACAGCCAAGATGCCATAGCGGCTGCCAATGAATTGCTTTCGAAGAAGCTGGCGGTATTGGGGGATACTTATGAAGAGATTTTTGCAATCGATGAAAAGGGCATCGTTTTCAGTGACAGCGCAGACGGGAAAATGGCTGGCATGAGTCTGGGCGACCGGGCGTATTTCCAGACAGCTTTACAAGGAGCGGCGGTCGTCAGCGATGCCTTGAAATCCAAAGTGACGGGGGCGCCGATTGTGGTCGTCGCAGCCCCCATACTGGATCCAGCCGGAAAGATCTGCGGGGTTGCCGGAACTTCCCTCAAGATCGATTTTCTCATCGAAAAAATCGTTTCCACCAGGATCGGTGAAACCGGCTACCCCTTTATGGTGAATAAGGACGGACTCACCATCGCCCATCCCAAAAAAGAATATATCCTGGATTTGAATCTGCGGGATGACACCCAGAGCCAGATGGAAACCATCATGCGCCGGATGCTGCAGGGAGAAAAAGGCGTGGAGCATTATGTTTTCAACAATACTCCGAAAATCGCCGGTTTCGCCCCAGTGGCCATCACCAACTGGAGTCTTGCCGTGACCCAGGATGAAGCGGAATTCATGCAAGCGGTTCATACGATTCGAAACGGCATCCTCCTCGTGGGCTTCATCTCGTTGACTCTGGCGACTGTTCTGGTGCTCAGTTTTTCCCGGAGTATATCCCAACCCCTTGTCAAAGCGGCTTCCGTGGCCAATGCCATTGCCGTGGGGGATTTGTCGAAACGCGTGAATTACACCTCGCGGGATGAGGTCGGTTCGTTGTCGCAATCACTGGACAAGATGGCGGTCAGTTTGGAGCAAAAGGCGAAATTGGCCCAGACAATTGCCGCCGGCGATTTGACTTCCGATGTACCCATCGCTTCGGAAACCGATATCCTCGGGAAAGCCCTCCAGAAAATGGTGCTGAACCTGAACGATGTGTTGGGGGATGTCAACAGTGCTTCCATGCAAGTTTCCGCAGGAACTAGTCAGGTATCGGAATCCAGTCAATCGCTTTCCCAGGGCGCCACCGAGCAGGCGTCCTCGCTGGAAGAAATCACCAGCTCGGTGACAGAACTGGCCAGCCAGACCAAATCCAATGCCGAGAACGCCTCACAGGCCAACCAACTGGCAGTTACCGCCCGGAATACCGCGGATAAAGGCAATACCCACATGCAGGGCATGGTGGCAGCCATGACCGACATCGCCGGATCCAGCAAGGAAATCGCCAAAATCATCAAAGCGATCGATGACATTGCCTTTCAAACCAATCTGCTGGCGCTGAATGCGGCGGTTGAGGCAGCGCGGGCTGGAAAACACGGCAAGGGATTTGCGGTGGTCGCCCAGGAAGTGCGCAATCTGGCCTGGCGAAGCGCCAAGGCCGCTCAGGAAACCACCGAGCTCATTGAGGGTGCCGTTAAAAAGGTCGAAAATGGAACAGAGATTGTCAATCAAACCGCAGCGGCCCTGAACGAAATCGTTTCGGGCGCCACAAAGGTCGCCGATCTGGTGGCCGAAATCGCCTCGGCCAGCAATGAGCAGGCCCAAGGCATCAGCCAGATCAATCAGGCCCTTTCGCAAGTCGACCAGGTAACCCAGTCGAACACGGCCAATGCGGAAGAAACCGCGGCAGCGGCCGAGGAACTGTCCGGTCAGGCTGTCCAGTTGCAACAGCTGGTGTCGCGATTCAAGCTGAACAGCGCAAAATCCTTGGCATATAGCGAACGGGCAGCCCTGCCGGAATCCAATCAGACCCAAACCCGCCGAAAAAAAACAGGTGCCATCGCTTGGGGGGAAAACAATGATATGGGCCGCAACGACAAGGTGGTTGATCCGGCGATGGTCATTGCATTGGATGAAAGCGAATTCGGCCGGTATTAATCGAGAAGGAGATCGATGATGAAAAACGCACGACTTGATGCAATTGATATTGAAATCGACGAAGAAGCAGACGACACCAATGAGAACCGGTTTTTAACTTTCAGACTGGAAGATGAGGAATACGGCCTTGAGATCAATTATGTAAAAGAAGTGGTGGGGCTTCAAAAAATCACCGCCATACCGGATGTACCAGAGTATATCAAAGGGGTCCTCAATCTCAGGGGCCAGGTAATTCCGATTATGGACGCCCGAGCCCGTTTCAACCTGAGCGAAAAGGCCTATAACGATAGAACCTGCGTCGTGGTGATCGATGTGGACATGACCCCCCTGGGCCTGATCGTCGATGAAGTCAAAGATGTATTGGAAATACCCGCGGAAAAAATATCGGCGCCGCCGAGAATGCAGCAGACGGAAGCAAACCATTTTATCCGTGGCTTGGGCAGACACGATGATGCGGTAAAAATTCTTTTGGATGCGAGGACACTGTTTGACCTATGACTTCACGAGGCTGCCAGCTGATGAACAAGTCATTGCAATTGCCAGTCACTGATTTACCAATAGCTTGACGCGCAATTAAAAACCATTGATTTCATGAATGCGGAAACGTGATTGGGCATAGGTCATCGATAGGAAATTTGGCTATGAAAATAATAGCTTTTAGTGAGACAGCCGACGCGCCTTTTTTCGGGATTTTAAAAACGTTTGAGCGTGCTGATAAATGCCAGGTGTTACGTTTTTGTACGGCAAAGGATTTTAAGGAGGCGGTTCGAACAAACATTGCTCCCAAACCAGTTATCCTTTTTTCGGCTGTAGAAAGGTCACAGTTTCGCCATCTTCAGGATATCAGAGATTATTTATTCGACTCCATCCTATTGCTGATCGTACCAAATGAAGAGCATTACCAAAGTTTTCAAAAAGAGAGTGCCATTTATCCACGGTATGTATTTTACAAAGAAGATGAACAGCAACTGTTACCGTCGGTGCTGACCAAATTGGGAGAAAAGATAGCAATTTCACAGATAGAACAATCATCTTGCATACCTGAAAAAAAGAGGTGGTCATTTGACACCAAGAAAAATTCCGATGACTCAGAAATTATACGAGATACTCAAGCGTAGGCAGGAAAACAGCGAAAGCGATAAGCCTTGGGTATTCTGGCATCGGTTCTACAGCCAGAAAAAAAGTCTCACACGGAGTCTCACACAGCAAAATAAAATAGAAAGGGGATAACTTCCTGTATCAGTTATCCCCCACTATTCATTAAGTATTTTTGGTGGAGCTGAGGGGGATCGAACCCCTGGCCTCATGACTGCCAGTCATGCGCTCTCCCAGCTGAGCTACAGCCCCAGAAAACCCCAAAAAAAGACAAAAGACGATTAGCAGAAAACCGCGGCCAGTGTCAACAATAAATTTTATCTGTTTTCAGAGAAATGATTGACAAAAGCCGGGAGAAAAAATAATAGATTAATTCCTTTGAACCATCTGCATGCGCCAGTGGGTTTGACCAAATTTTCATAGCAAGGGAGTTGCATTTATGATGCTCAGAAACATGCGGAAAAACGCCTCCTCATGGGTGATTAAAATTCTGTTAAGCCTTATCGTTCTCGCCTTTATATTCACGGGCGTGGGCACCTATCAAGCGGAGAAAGCCAACCGGCTCGGTCTTGTCAACGGTGAGACGCTTCTGGTTTCCGAATACCGCGACACCTACCAGAATCTGATCGAACAGCTGCGCCAGCGCTATGGTAACAACCTGAACAGCGAGATGCTCGAAATGCTGCAGGTGAAGAAACAGGCGCTCGATAGGCTCATCGGACAAAAACTGATCCTGCAGGAAGCCCAAAAACGTGGTTTGATCGTCGGGGATGAAGAACTGGCCGAAACCATCCGCGGCATGGGTATTTTCAACGAAGCGGGGGAATTCAGCCAGAAACGCTACGACCGGATGTTGAGTCGGGTGCAAATGTCGCCGGAAATTTTCGAAACCAAGCAACGGGAGGCGATGCTCGCCGATAAACTGCAGACCCTGATCACCGACAATGTCAAGGTAACGGAAAAGGAAGCCCATGAATGGTTCAACTGGTTGAATGCCGAGGTGAACCTCGATGTCGTGAGTTTCCAGCCGGATCAATACAAGGATATCGTCCCCGCCGAGGAAGAAATCAACAATTATTACAAAACCAACAAGGAGAAATATAAAACCGATTCCATGGTCAAGGCCGGGTATATCCGGTTCGCCGCCAAAGATTATCTGGATAAGGTTTCCGTTTCCGAGGCGGAACTGAAGGATTACTATACCGAAAACCGGAAACGGTACGAAACTCCCAAAACCGTCGAGGCCCGCCATATCCTGCTGCGGCTTGATGCCAACGCGCCCGCGGCCCTGGTGGAGGAAAAACGGGCCAAAGCCCAGGAAATCGCCAATCAGGCCCGACAGCCCGGCCAGGATTTCGCCAAGCTGGCCAGGGAATTCACCGAGGAGCCGAATAAGGAAAACGGCGGCTTCCTGAAGGCGTTCCGGCGCGAGGAGATGGTGGCGCCTTTTTCCGATAAGGCATTTTCCATGCAGGTAGACGAGATCAGTGACCCGGTGAGAACCCAGTTCGGGTGGCATGTCATCAAGGTGGAAAAAATCAATGAGAAATCGGAAAAAACCTTCGAGGCGGTCCAGGAGGAGATCCGAAAAACCGTGACGGATGAAAAAGCCAAAGCCCTGGCCTATGAGGAGGCTGAAGCGGTTTTTGAGATATCCATTGAAGGGGATGATCTGGAGCAAAGCGCCAAGGAACGGAGCCTGGCGTTGTCCACCACGGACTATTTCACGGCGGCCGGTCCCAAGGAAGGGGTTCCCGACCGGTTGAAATTCGCCCGGGCGGCGTTCGATCTGCCGGAAAAGGGCATCAGCGATGTATTGGAGTTGCAGGACGGTTATTATATTCTTCAGGTCCAGGAAAAGGTTCCCTCCAAGACAGCGGAATATGCTGATGTCAAGGAAACAGTGACGGCGGATTTAAAGAAGGAGTTGCAGGACGCCAAGGCTTCCGCTGAAGCGGATCAATTCTTCCAGGCCTTGACGGCTGAGCCGGGATCCTTTGCGGCCGAGAGCGGAAAACGGGGCCTGGAGGTGATCAGCACCGGCTTTTTCAAGCGTGAGGGAACGATCCCGCGCATCGGCATGGAGGAAAGCCTGGCGGAGGCCGCTTTCAACCTGTCCGCGGAGGAACCGCGACCGAAACAGGTCATCCGTGGTCAGATGGGGTATTACATCATTCAGTTGAAGGAACGCAGAATATCCGATACCATGAAATTCGACGCGGAGAAAAAAAAGCTGATGGCGCAACTGACGGTGCAGAAAAAAAATCAGCGCTTCAGCAAATGGCTGGCGCAACTGCGCGAAAAAAGTGACATCACCATTCAGGAAGGCTTATTGTAATTGAAAACCGGGCCGGCCCAGGACAAGTCGGCCGGCCATGGGGGAACGATGGGCAAAGACGGGTTCCATACGGGCGACTTTTTGCAGTATAAAAAATGTCCGGAATGTTATACGAAATTGCCGATGAATGCCCAGAAATGCCACTCCTGCAATCAGAAGGTGGGGGAAATCGACAAGTTCGGATTTGCCAAGAAGCCGTTTAACTGGGTTGGATACGGCTCTGCTCTGGTGCTGTGGATCGCATTCGGGTATTTTTTCTGGTGGGCTTTTTTAAAGGACCAATAAGCCCGTCAGCCGGCGATCATTGCCCGCATGATATCTCCCGCTTTTTCGGCGTGGTCGGCGACGGTGCCGACTATTTCGGCGAACCGGATCATGTAAAACAAATCCGTGGCTTCCAGATTGAGGGTGAAGATTTTCTGTTTCAGGAGATTTTCGGCACGATCCGCCTCGTGTTCTTTCAGCCGGAGGTTACGGATCCGGTCGATGACGGTGCCGCGCTGTTTCGCCGTGGGTTTGCGGAAAAATCTCCGCGCTTCGTCCACCATTTCCACCAGTTCCTCGATGGGCTCGATGACGGCATCCACCAGCAGATTGGTTTCCTTGGTCAGAATCGCCGGGATGCCGGCCGTCGGGCGGTAGGAAAGCCAGGCCAGGGATTCTTCCACCGCGTTCAGGATATGGTCCTGCTCTCCCAGGTACATGAAAATCTGAAATTTATCAAAGGGCATTAAAAACTGTCTGGACATGCGGGTGCGGACCCGTCGCTTGATGATGTCCGCTTCGTTCTCCAGATTGACAACCTCCTTGCGATGCTCCTCGAAGGATTGACATTGCTGGTTCAGATGGCATTCGATGGCCTGCTGGAAGGCCCAGGTGCATTCTTTTACTTTTTCGGCATGCTCCTGGATGCCGTCCAAAGGGGATCGCATGAAAAGAGGTAAGAATGGTATCCGCATTTCCGGCTCCTGTTTTACATGAATCAAATGAATCAATCGTCAATGGCTGTCGGTCTTCCATGTGGCGAACAGTGAATACGAGTCAGGATGAAGAGGGGGAATTGCCGTCAGGAATCGTCTGTCTGCTGATTGCGTTTGTTCCAGCGCTCGATTTTGTCGAACCCGTCCAGGGCGGCCCGAAACAGGATTTTCAGATCCACCGGTTTGGTGAAATAATCGTCGAAACCAGCCGCCCGGCAATCGGAAAATTCGTAGCGCGAGGCGTATCCGGTAACGGCGTATATGATCGCCATGGGGTTTTGTTTGCGAATCCTGCGGCATAACTCCAGCCCGTCCATTTTGGGCAATTTCAGATCCAGGAACATGACCGGATATTTCTCCCGATCCAGAATCGCCAGCGCCTCTTCGGCGCTTTGGGCGCGACGCACCGTATAGCCAGCCCGATTGAAACCATTTTTGAACAGATCGATGATCATGTCATCGTCATCGACGATCAATATGTTTCTGCTCACCATGGAGTATCCCCTGCTTCATTCCGAATGCTCAACGACCTCTCCCTGATAAGGCCAGGCTTCAGATCAGGCCGCAATACGAAAGAAAACGCTCTTCCACCGTCGCCGACGTTCCGGTCGCACACCAGCTCGGAAAGGGGCTGATGAATTTCAACCAGTTTCCATGGTCTCGTTATATAACCAATCATTTTGCGAATTTCAAATCAATTCCGCTAGGATTCATCCATCTTGCGGAAGAGTTCCGCTGCTTGTCGCATCGCGATCCTAGAGACGCCTGACCGGCCCCACGGCGGTAACATACAGTAACGCCGAATTCTGCCGTAAACCCAGCAGGGTGCGCGCCTCGCCGTCATAGAAGGCGCCGATTCCGCAGCATCCCAATCCGAGGGCCGTGGCGCTCAGGTGGATGATCTGTCCCAGCCGTCCCGCCGTCATCATGGCGTGCCGGTATCCCCTGGGGCCGCGGGAATGATGGAGGAAATCCAGATCAGCCATGAACAGAAACAAAAGCGCCGAATTGGACAACCATTCCTGATCCAGACAGACCGCGGCCATTTCCCGGATCCGTTGGCCTTCCCGGACCAGTCCGATTCTCCGCTGATCCGGGTCCAGCAAATACAGACCCGGGGGGACATGTTCAACAGCGCCGGAAAAAAAACCGACCCGGATGGGGGGCTCGGGATTGTTATCCCCGATTTCCGACCGTCGCAATACATCCGCCGGCAGCTCCAACAGGCTGTCAAAAGCGGTTTCCGGCAATTCCTGATTCACGAAATTTCGTCTGGAACGACGCGTAAATACGATTTCCGGATACGGTATTGCCGCGGTCCTCTCGCCATTCCGGGTGATTGCCCGATACCGGCGGGGTTCGATTCCGAGTTCATGCCGGGTTTCCGGTTTTCCCGCATCGGCCGGCACGGGCGGTATTCCGGCGCGGTGGAGCTGCTCGATTTCGGGATAATCGACCTCCCGCAGGCAAACCGGGGCTGCGGTCGGAATATCGTTTTCACCGTTCACCGGCGTCACAGGGGCGGCGGCGGGGGGCGACTTCCCGCCGTATACATGAAAACAGGCGAGACAAACCTCCCGGCGGCCGTCTATCCCCATGAATGACTCCAATTCCCGATCGTTGAAATCATAGCCGAAGGAGAAATCCAGGGCCAGGGACCTGGCGGCAAGGATCATATTTTCCAGCAGATGCCCGGCATCCAGCAGGACATAGCGATAGGCCCTGGAACGGTACTTCCAGGCGCTTCGATAGATGATCCCGGTGAGCAGAAAGGAGGCGGCGAGCCGTTCCGTGTCCCCGGGCGCTGCGGCGCGGTCCAGGAGGTTCGCGGGCCCTATTTGTCGCAATGGGATCAGGTTCCCGCCGGTGATATCATAATGGTAGAGACCCGATTCCAGGCCGGCTACCGACGAAGCGGCCAGATAGATTTCCGCGGGATACAGGGCTCCGGCGGAAGGCACGCTCCGATAATAAAAATCCTGTCCGGGGCGGCCCACCCGGGCGGTGAGGCAGCAGGCCTGCCGAAGGAACGAACCCACAACGGCCAAGTTCACATTTTCCATGGAAGCCGCCATTGTCCGCCGGTTGGAAAGCGTCCAGAGATTTTGTTCCCCGGTGAGTTCCGCCGCGGGCAGCTTCAGCGGCCGGATACCGGGATAACGCTTGTACACGTCCGGTTGGTCGGACCAGTCCAGATAATGGCCCTGCATGGCGTTGCGATCGTATTCGGTGGACCGGTGATAGGTGGTCGCGGGTTGGATGCGGCTGGTCATCGACGTCAACTCCCAAGGCGTGCAGGCGGATGCCCGATGATGAAAAAACTGGCTGAATTGTGAATAAGATAATGCTACAGAAGATAAGATGCAAGCCGAAGAAACCATCGGCTTCGGGACGGCCGGATCGCGCTGTTGAAAACCGGATGGTTTTTCCGGTAATCATGAAGGGATAAAAAAGAGGAGCGGATGATGCACATGGGGATGATCGAGTTGCGGGTCGGGCTGCCGGAGTGGGTTGATGAATGGCTGAAAGGCGTCCCGAAGTCAGGCGGCGGTGTGGAAGACAACATGCGCCTGGTGGTGGAGCTGGCGCGGGAAAATGTCCGGCACGGGCTCGGCGGACCTTTCGCGGCGGCGGTTTTCGCCGAGGACGGACAACTCGTTTCCGTGGGGATCAACCGGGTGGTGGCTGAGCATTGTTCCATCCTGCACGCCGAGATCATTGCCCTGGCCCTGGCCCAGAAGCGTCTGGGACGCTACGACCTGAGCGATGGCGGTTTAAGGCGCTATGAGCTGTTTGCCTCCACGGAACCTTGCGCCATGTGCTTCGGGGCCGTTCCCTGGTCGGGGGTTTCTACGCTGGCATGCGGCGCCCGGGATGAGGATGCGCGCAGGATCGGGTTCGATGAGGGACCGAAGACGGAACAGTGGGCCGAGGCCCTCCGGCAACGCGGAATCAGGGTGATCCGGGATGTATTGCGGGATGAAGCCAGGCAGGTGCTGGAAGACTACCTCGCGGCGGGAGGGGTCGTTTATAATTCAGGACTGCCGACACTTCAGGAATCAGCAACCAGCAATCAGAATTCAGGATAAAAATTATCAGGTTATTTCATTTTCCGGAAGCTGGTTTTCGATGCATTTCCGGATGGCGGCATATACATCCGGGTGGTTTGCCAGGTGGAAGTGATTCATCCCGCCGAAAACCATGTTCATGGCGAACGGGAACCGGCGGCCGACGAATGCTGTTCCGGCCGCGCTTTCCGGTCTCACCACCAGATCTCCCAGCAGCCGTCCCATGGGATGATCGGCGTCACGGGTGACCGTCGCGCCTAAAAAATAGTAAGCCACGCCGTCCACGAACGGGGCTTCGCAGCGCTGGTTTTCCAGCAACCGGTCCGGGTCCCTGTCCGCCCATTCCTCATCGATGGTATAGCCGAATCGCAAATCCTTGATTCCGGAACTTCGCGTATCCAGAAGCTCTCCGGGCACCTGGGTGCCAGCGGTATCGAATACCTGCAACAAATTACTTACCACATTGGCCGCCTTTTCCAGCGGCGCTCCGAGATTGGGAGAGCCGAGAGAAAAAATACGGCTCAGCCGGCTCATCCAGGGTTCCTGCCCGGCGGCGCCATGGCAGGCCGCGCTGCGGGCCACAAGGCCGCCCATGCTGTGACCGATGAGAATGATTTCCGTAAGTTCCGCGGGATACGCTTCCAAAATCCGGGTCAGCAGCGATGAGAGCAGCCGGCCGTTTTCCGAAATGTGTCTTCCCGTGTTGTAGCGGACGTACAAAGGCGTTATGCCGAGATCGCGTTCCAGCAGGACGCCGAAATTGACGGCCGCGTCTCCGTAAAACCGCTGGGCCGACAGGCTCCAGGACCATTCGGTGCAGCCAAGCCCGTGAACAAACACACAGATTCTGGGGCCGGCTTCGGGAAGGGCTCGTCTCAGGGCTTTCGGTTCGACAGGCAGGATATTCCCCTGGTGCCGGAGCGTCATTCCCAGATCGAGGGCATTGTTCCGGTTGTGCAGGTAATCCCCATAAAAGGCGTTCAGGGCGCTTTCGCCATGGTCCGCCAGCCATGACCATGTGCCGGCCGCATCCGAGCGGACGGGCGTTCCCGGGTCAAGGGTCCGGCGCATTTGTCGGGCGACGGACTCGCTGGCCAATACCTGGAAAGCGGCGTTCAGCGCCTGCCGCACGCCGCGATTCACGGTCCGGATGGTGCCGTACACCCCTTCGGCGGTTTTGTCGTGGGCGGTCTGAAGGGCCGACCCCGGAGTGGATAAAGGCTCGACAGGGGCAAAGCGGCGCGTGGTCCTTTCAGAAACCGACAGGTGGGTGCGTTCGACCAGGTTCGTAACCTCCTCGACGACATCGAAGACCAGATCCTTCAATCCTTCCAGACGGGGCATGGCCTTTCCTGTTTCGCCTTTTCGATCCTGTTTCATTCGCTTTCCTCTCGCCGGATACCGGTCTGATCGAATGGAGTGCCTTGAAAACCATCATGCGCGCGGCCGCCAAAGGGGCCTTGCCTGAAAAACAATGGGAGTGTATGCCACGCCGTCCGGGATTGCAAGCACCATCTGTCGCGGCGAATGAAATCACGGCAAACCCGCCGGCCAGGGCCGGGCCGGGGACATGGGGGGTAGGGGCAATAACCGTGTTGACAGTCCGCAACCTTTGGATTATGCTCAATTTCCGGAGTCAGATGGGGCGTCGCGGCCGGCGGGGCGCCGCTCCTCCATCAATCGCGGATGATCGCAGGAAAATCACGCCTCTCGAATGGAAGGAAACAACTTTGATGATATGGTTGCGAAAACTAGGGATCGTCGTTCTGTTGTTCGGGGTGCCGGCATTCTTCGCCTGCAGCAGTGATGACGCCGAAGTCACCGGTTGGACCACGGATCAACAGGGGGGGATCACCGGGATCTGGGATTCGGAAGAGACCGTTTCCGGCAATTGCGCCGGAGAGCAATATCCATTCACAATTTATGATACCTATCAGGTGGAGCAGTCCGGAAGCAGTCTGACGGTGAGGATTCAATCCAAATCCGCCGAGGTTTCCGGCACCATCAATGGCAACTGGATCACCTGGAAAGGTTCCTTTCCCGCTGACGGGGGAACCTTGTCGATTGATTTTTCCGGCACCCTGGTTTCCGAAAACCGGATTTCCGGAACAGCCACATGGGAATGGGCCGGAAACGGCACCAGCTGCAACGGGACAACCCAGATCACGGCATCCCGGGAGGAACAGGCCGGCCAATGGGATGCGAGCGGCTGGTGGCAGGGCTCCTGGGCCAGCGGATTGTTCGGTATCAAGGGCGGTTTCACCGCGGCCATCACCCAGCAGGGGGCCACATTGACCGGAACCATCAACGTGCCCGATATCGGGATCGAAAATGAGCCCCTGAAAGGCACCGCCTCCGGGAGCAGCATCGTCTTCGGCGATGTCAACGACCGGATCATTTTCAGCGGCGAACTCAGCGGCACGACAACCGCCGCGGGGACGTACCGGTATCCCGGCATTCTGGACAGCGGCACCTGGAACGCCGTCCGGACCGGTTCCAACTGACAAGGGAACGTCATTCCTGGTTCGTAATGCCGGGTTCGTGATTGTTTTTTCTGAGGTGTGCGTGAGGGTTGGATGGAAACAGTTCCTGTTCCCGGAGGTCACAAAAGGCCTGGCCATACGCGCTTTTCTGACCGCCGCGCTGGCTTACCTCTTTTTCGCTTTTGTCTGCATCCCCATGCGGGTCAGCGGACGCAGCATGGAGCCGTTGTATCACGGCGGCCAGTTTCTCTTCTGCTGGGCACCGTCCTATTGGTTGTCGGAACCCCGGCGTTTTGACGTGGTTTTCGTGCAGATGACCGGCAGACAGGTGGTGCTTCTCAAACGCGTCGCCGCATTGGCCGGCGAAACCGTCGGTTTTCAAAACGGGGCGCTGATGGTGGATGGCCGGCGGGTGGAAGAAGCCCACGTGAAATTCAAGGGGAATTGGAATTTGCCCGGACGCAAGGTGAAACCGGGCAATGTATATGTCATCGGGGACAACCGGGCCGTATCCATGGACGTGCATGTCTTCGGGCAGACCCCGACCAATCGAATTCTGGGAACACCATTGTCATGGTAAGCAAAAGAACCATTCGTTTTGTTTTGCTGCTCGCGGGCGTCGCCGCGGTGATCGTTTATCTGGTGGTCTTCAGCGCGGAGAATCAGGTGCGGCGCGTCATTACAAAAGCCTGCGGGCTGGTTGCAAGAAATGCCAATGACCAGCCCCTGGCCCTGGCGGCCAGAACCAACCAGCTCAAGGCGTATCTGGATGATGAACTGCAAATCCATATTCCGTCCTATCGGTTCCAGGGCCTGTATGCCAGGCAGGATATCGCCGCCAGTCTGCTGGCCGCTTTTTCCCATGCCGAGGTGATTTCCGTAACGGTTTTCGATCTGACCGTGGAGGTGTTGCCGGATGGGGAGGCCACAGCCGGTTTCACCGCCGAGATTTCCCGAAAGCTCCGGGACCAGGTCATGGAGACGGACTACCTGCAGCTCTCCTGCCGATTGCGGAAGCCGTCGGATGACTGGGTGTTGTATCAGGTGGAGGTTGTCGAGGCGCTGGAGAAATGATCACCCGACAAGGAGGATGACATGGAAAAACAAGTAAATTCCGGAAGGCGCCGAATCCCCGGAAGAGGCATCGACCGGCGGGAATTCATCCGGCTTTCTTCCCTGGCGGCCATGGGCGCGGCGGCCATGCCCGGGATGTTCGGTTGCGCCGCCTATCAGCCGCCGCAGGATTGCCGGTCCCGGATCACCCGGACAGGCGCCGGCTTCCAGCGGAAACCGTTTGAACCGGCGGCCCTGGGTTCCGTGAAAGCCCGCAACCGGTTCATCCGCTCGGCCACAACCCTGGGCCTGGCCCTGCCGAACGGCCGGCCTTCTCCGGAACTGGCGGATGTCTATACGGAATTGTGTGAAGGCGGGGTCGGGGCCATTATCACGGACGCTGCCGCGATCCGGCAAAGCGGGAAACTGGGGACGCCGTATTGTCTGGTGTTCGAGGCGGATGACGCTGTCGCGGATTTCCGCATTCTCACCGAAAGGGCCCATGCCCACAATACCCCCATCCTTCTGCAGATCGCCCACGGCGGACGCCAGACCCGGCGGGCGTACACAGGCACGGCGCCGGTGGCCCCCTCGCCCGTTGCGGACAGCTATTACAACGAAGAAACCCCCCGGGAACTCACCGACCTGGAGATCCGCCAGATCATCAGCGATTTTGTCGCCGCCATCGTCCGCGCCCGGAAGGCGGGTTTCGACGGCGTCCAGTTACATGGAGCCCACGGATACCTGCTGTCCGGATTCCTGTCCCCCGCCACCAATCGCCGCACGGATCAATGGGGTGGATCCACGGAAAACCGGTTTCGCATCGTCGCGGAAATTTTCCGCAGCGCCCGGAAGCAGGTCGGCGATTATCCCATCCTGATCAAGATGAACGCATATGATCATCAGGCCGACGGTCTGCGGGTGGAAGAGGCGGGCCGCATCGCGGTCCTGCTCCAGGAAGCGGGTTGCGACGCCGTCGAGGTGTCCTGCGGCATGGCGTGTGACGGCTTTTCCACCATCCGCGTGGCGGAAATTCCCTCGGAAGCGGTGCTCGCCTTCAGCTTTCAATACAAGGACAAACCCTACCTGGTCAAGCAGCTCCTGCCCCTGGTCGCCCCCCTGATGGTCGACCGGCCGGAGCCGCTGCTCAATTACAATGTCTGTGCCACCGCCGATATCAAGCGGCAGGTCTCGATCCCGGTGATCACCGTGGGGGGGATCCGGCAACTCCGCGACATCGAAGGAATCATCGGCGGGAATATGGCCGATTTTGTCGCCATGGGCCGTCCGTTCATCATCGAACCGGACATCGTCAACCGTTTCCGGGACGAGAGCGCGGCGGAATCTTCCTGCATCAACTGCGGGTATTGCCTCCTGGCCATCGAGCAGGGCGCCACCCGCTGTTTTCACGGCGAGATATCCTGAACACCCGCCTCAGGCGGCGACGGCTTCGGCCTTGAGGATGACCACCGGTTCGAGGGGGACGTCATCGTGCATTCCGCGCCGCCCGGTGGCCACGGTTTTGATTTGATCCACCACTTCCCGGCCCTGGGTCACCTTGCCGAAGACCGCATAACCCCAGCCCTGGGGATTTTTGGCGCGGTGGTTGAGGAAATCGTTCCGGCTGACGTTGATGAAAAACTGGGCCGTGGCGCTGTGGGGATCCATGGTGCGCGCCATGGCGATGGTGTAAGCGTCGTTGGCCAGGCCGTTGTCCGCCTCGTTTTCCACCGGCTCCAGGGTCGATTTTTCCTTCATGGAAGCGGTCATGCCGCCGCCCTGGATCATGAATCCGTCGATGACCCGGTGAAAAATGGTGCCGTCGTAATGTCCGGAATTCACGTATTCCAGGAAATTGGCCACGGTTTTCGGCGCTTTGTCCGCATACAGTTCAATCCGGATTTCTCCCATGCTGGTTTCCAATTTTACCACGTTTTTTCTCCTCGATGCATTTTTGCTGTGAACCTGCCGGCTTCGGCGATCAGGCCCCGGCGTTGTGCAGGTTCATGTCGGTTTCCGAGGTGGAGTCCGGAAGGGGTTTTTCGATTTCCACCTCGATGATGTGCTTGTTGTCGGCCTTGGTGATGCGGTAAGTTGTGTCCCGGATGTTCAATTCCTCACCGGATTCCGGAATACGCCGGAGGTGGGACAGAATATATCCGGAAATGGTTTCATAATCTTCCTCTTCACTGATGCCGAGATCCAGTTTCTCGTTGATTTCCTCTATTTCCGTTTCCCCGCGGACGATGCTCCGGCGGTCGTCGATCCGGCGGATCATGATCTGTTCCTTGTCGGTTTCGTCATAGATATCCCCGACGATTTCTTCCAGGATGTCCTCGATGGTGATCAGCCCGCTGATCCCGCCGTGTTCGTCCGCCACCATGGCGATGTGGACCTTGGCTTTCTGGAACTCCTTGAGGAGATCGTCCAGCAGCATGGTTTCGGGGATGAACATGGCCGGCCGCACGAGATCCTTCACCCGCCGGTCCTCGAAACCGGAAAGGGCGGCCTTGAGAACATCCTTGGTATACAGAATCCCGACGATGTTGTCGTGTTTGCCTTCGAAAGCCGGGACCCGGGAAAACCCCTTGTTGACGATATCGTCCGCGACGTCGCAAAGGGTGGCCTCGGCGTCCACCAGGAACATCTTGGTGCGGTCCACCATGATTTCATACGCTTCCAGATCGCTGAAGCGGAAAATGTTGTGAATCATGATGCGCTCGTCCTCTTCGACTTCGCCGGCTTCCTCGCCCAGATTCACGACCGTTTTGATTTCCTCTTCCGTGATGATCTGGCCGATGTGGTCTTCAAACGGTTTGGACATGAGCCGCGTGACCCATTCCAGGAGGATGATGGCGGGGAAAAACAATACCTGGATGGCCCGGATGATCGGCGCAGCGGCGACGGCGATCTGTTCGTTCTTGGAGAAAGCGATGTTTTTGGGGACGATCTCGCCGAAAATCAGAATGACCAGGGTCATGACGCCGACGACGATGCCGATGGCGTTGGAGTGGAATATGGAAATGGCGACGGAAGTGGCGATGGACGAGGCTGCGATGTTGACGAGGTTGTTGCCGATGAGAATGGTGATGATCAGGCGTTTGGGGTTTTCCTTCAGGGATTGGACCCGTTTTATGCCGCGGCGTTCCTGCTCGATGAGGTGTTGAATCCGGATTTTGGAAAGGGAAACGAAGGCGGTTTCCGTGGCCGAGAAAAAAGCCGAAAACACCAGGCACGCAATTAACAGGAAAGTTTGATCAACGATGTCCATATGGTATCAATATTCGGATGCAAAACGTATAAAAGATACATATGACCGAAACCGTTTTCAGTGTCAAGTTCGAATCCACGGAGGGAAAGGACGGATACCGGTTGCCGCGGGATGGGCGGGCGCCGCCGGTTGTTCCTGGCGGGATGGTATCCGGGGCCGGATAGCCGGGATGAAAAAAATCGGTAAATTTGTCTTGACAACTTAACAAGTATGGGTGTACCTACGAACCAGGCAAGAACAGTCAGCGGCAAAGCTGATGAAAGGACCGTGATGGAACCCCGTGACACCCAGCAACTCAATGTGGATTCGCCCCTGCCGTTGTATCATCAATTGGCCGAGGTGATTCTTTCCCGCATTCGTTCCGGGGAATATCCCTCCGGTTCCCGGATACCCTCCGAGAACCGTCTGGCGGCGGATTTCGCCATCGGGCGGCCGACGGCCCGCCAGGCCACGGACCTGCTGGTGCGGAAGCGTGTGCTGGTCCGCCGGAGGGGGGCCGGCACCTTTGTGCAGGAAAGCCCTCCCCGGGAAGTGGATCTGTTTTCCCTGGCCGGCACCATCTCCTGTTTCCGGGACAAGGGGCTTCCCGTATCCACCCGTATCCTGGAAAAACCCCAGCTGCGCGCCAAGGATTCGGGGGAGGAAAATCCGTTTGCCGGCGGACCGGCTTACTACCTGTCCCGCCTCACCCTGGTGGAGGACCAGCCGGTGCTGCTGGAGGAAATCCACCTGCATCCAACGCTGTTCACCGGCATCGATCGTCTGGATCTCGCCGGGATGTCCCTTTCCCGGGTGGTGGAGGAGCAGTATTTCATGCGGCCGTCGGGCGGCACCCAGCATTTTCGCATCGGCCGGCCGGAAGGCCCCCGGGCCCGGTTGCTGGAGATCGCAGCGGATACGCCCATTCTGGTGGTGGACCGGTTTCTGCATTTCAAGCAAATCCGCCGGGCCATCTACGCGCGGCTTTACTGCCGCACGGACCGGTTTGTTTTTTCCCAGCAGTTAGGAGGAATGGATCATGAATAACCGAGGATATTACGATCAATTCGGCGGCGCCTATCTGCCGGAAATTCTCACCGCCACCTTCGACGATCTCGAGGCGGCGTTTGAGGCCGCCAAGACCGATCCGGATTTCTGGCGGGAATACGTCGAGCTGATGGGCACGTATTCCTGCCGCCCCACGCCCCTGACCCTGGCCGACAATCTGACCCGGCATTTCGGCGGCGCCAGAATCTATATCAAGCGGGAGGACCTGAATCATACCGGCGCCCACAAGGCCAACAACGTCATGGGGCAGGGGCTGTTGGTCAAGCGCATGGGCAAGACCCGGGTGATCGCCGAGACCGGTGCCGGCCAGCACGGGGTGGCGACCGCCACCATGGCCGCCAAATTCGGGTTCCAATGCACCATCTATATGGGCGAGGTGGATGTAGAGCGCCAGCGGCCCAATGTGTTCTGGATGGAACGGCTGGGCGCCGAGGTGGTCCCCGTCCGGGAGGGGACGCGCATTCTGAAGGACGCCATCAACGAAGCTTTCCGGGACTGGGTCGGCAACATGGACACCACCCACTATGTGCTGGGAACCGCCTGCGGACCCCATCCGTTTCCGGAGATGGTGACGTATTTCCAGTCCATTATCGGCAAGGAGGCCCGGCGCCAGGTGCTGGCGGCCACGGGAAAACTGCCGGCCCGGGTGTATGCCTGCGTGGGCGGCGGCTCCAACGCCATGGGGATTTTCAGCGGATTCCTGGAGGACCCGGTGGAACTCGTGGGCGTGGAGGCGGGCGGCCTGGGCCGCGAATCCGGCCGGCACGCCTCGCGGTTGGCCTATCCGGACGCCTTCATCGGCGTGGCCCAGGGATACAAGACTTATTTCCTGCAGGATGAGGATGGCCAGATGCGGGAAACCCACAGCGTGGCGGCGGGTCTTGACTATGTCGGGGTTTCGCCCATCCTGGCCCATCTGAAGGAACGGGGGCGGGTGCGGTTTGCGGCCGCCACGGACAGGGAAGTGGTCGAGGCCCTGGCCCTCACCATCCGCAAGGAGGGGCTGATTCCGGCCCTGGAATCGGCCCATGCCTTTGTCCAGGCCTTCAAGGAGGCGCCCGGACTGACGCCGGAGGATGTCATCCTGATCAACCAGTCCGGCCGGGGGGACAAGGACATTTTCACCATTGCCGACGCCTTCGGCGATCCCGCCTGGAGGGCGTTCATCCAGGAAAAAGCGGAGGCCTACCATGCTTGAAGCCTATATCCGGGAACAGCGCCGGAAAAAAGACATCCTGCTCATGACCCATATCGTATTGGGCTACCCCAGTTTCGAAGCCTCTTTCGAGATCATCCGCTCCATGGCGGCGGCCGGAGTGGATTTGATGGAGCTGCAGATCCCGTTTTCCGAGCCCATTGCCGACGGGCCGGTGATCCTGCACGCCAACCAGAAAGCCCTGGCGGCCGGCGCGAAGGTGCGGCAATGCCTCGACTTTGCGGCCGAGGCGGCCAAGGCCGTGGACATTCCGCTGCTTTTCATGAGCTACTACAATATCCTGTTTCGCTACGGGGTTCCGGAATTCGTTGCCGCCATGTCATCAGCCGGCTTGAAAGGCGCCATCGTGCCGGATCTGCCGCCGGAGGAAGCCGCCGAATATGTCGCCGCCATGGAGGCCCGGTCCCTGGCGCCGATTTTCATCTTTGCCCCGACGACGCCCCCGGAGCGGATGCGGATGATCGCCGCCGTGGCCCGGGGCTTTGTCTACTGCGTGGCCCGCAAAGGGGTTACCGGCGCCGAGACCGCCTTTTCCCGGGAGCTGTCGGCCTATCTGGCCCGTTGCCGGGAAGCCACGAACCTGCCCCTGGCCCTGGGGTTCGGGGTCAAGGACAAGCAGGACGTGGATTTCCTCAAGGGCAAGGCGGATATCGCCGTGGTGGGCTCCGAGACCATCCGGCTGATCGACCGGGAGGGCGTGGCCGCGGTTGGGCCGTTCATCCGGGGGTTGCGGGCATGAACGCTAATCGTAAGAAGCAATGGGTTTGACCTGATTTAAGTTAAAAAATTAAGGGCGTCCCCAATTTACGATTTCAATGGATTCTCGATGCGCACCCCCGGATAATCTGCCCATCATTGAGATCCTCCGTCCATAAGATGTCGCAATGGGTGCTTTCGGCGGCCACGATTATCAGGGCATCCCAAAACGACAGCCGGTTGATGATGGAACAATCAATGGCGTCCCTGATGAGCGCGGGGTTGATCAGCACCGTTTCAAACCGTTCCAAAGCCCTAAGAATATCCTTTATGATAAGGGGGTCCGCCCCGAGTTTGTTCGTAGCGGCGACGTAAAATTCCTGCATAACCTGGGTGGAGATGACCCCACGTCTATTGCTGGCGAGACTTTTCATCAGAACATGTTGTACTATGCTTTGATGTCGAGATCATCGATCACCATTGAGGAGCTGCCGAATTATAGACCCGACAAACCCAATATGGTCTGAATAAAATCATGGGGTTCTAATAAAAAACAAAAGACAGGCCTTTATTCTTTATCGCTGAAAAATGATTGCGGTCCGTGGTATGGATTTCGTTGCACCCGGCCTGCATGAACGTGGCCAATATCATCGCATCGACATGGGGAACCATTCTGCCGGCTTTCAAAGAAGCCGCCTTTTCCACGATGAGCCGGTTCACCTCGACCACCCGAGCGGAAAAGGCGATGTTATCCACCATTTCTTTGCCGATATCCGATTGTCCGGTCCGAAAGGCGATATACAGCAATTCTCCCAGGGTCAACACTGAAACCACTGGTGCGTTTTGTGTTGCATCCCATCATCCGGAGTCGTTACCGTGGCATCCGTCCATTCAAAAGGCACCTATATTCTCATCCTGCAACTGGAAAACGATCAACGAATCCGAATCGGCAGGCTGGGACGGTTCGAATTTCAAAAGGGCTGGTATGCGTATGTCGGTAGCGCCTTCGGCCCGGGCTGCCGGGTGCCGGGGTCGCACCAAGTTAACATCTTGATTTAAAATTTTAATTGGATTATGAGAGCCTTGATTTCATAGCGATAATGCATTTTTTACCCCCAAAAAGATCGATATTGAGGAGTTTTTGTGGCGCGTGCTTATCGACATTACATTCCCGGACATATCTGGTATATCACCCATCAGTCTACGCATTGGGCTTCGACTTGACAAGTCGATGGCATAAGCGGGAATTCTTGTTGAAATTCTCAAAGGACCGCCACCGATGGCTTCAATGGCGCTATGAAGCGAGAAAACGATACGGACTGAAAATTCTGGATTATACGGTGACATCCAATCACGGCGGCTATAATGAGATACAGGTGCCCCGGAAAAAATGTGTTCTGATTGATTATGAAGAGGTTCGGAGATTGACCGGATTTACGGATTTTTCGAATTTACAAATCGCGCATCGCAAATGGGTGAACGCAGCGGTATCCAATTCAGACCTGCAGAGGGAATCGATGTGGATGCAATCAATCGCCGTTGGCAGCCGATCTTTTATGGCATTGATAAAGAAAAAAATGAATTTCCTGGCAATCGGACGTTCCATCCGGCAAGCTGAAAATTGTTCCGAGTTACGTGAAGACGAGGGTTTCTATAATTGCTTTTTTGGGGTCAAAAACAGCGATATTGGCCCAAAAAATACATATTGCTGGAACATTAATCCTGAAATATCTTCCTGTTAACTTGGTGCGACCCGGATCCAAACCCGGATCCAATTCTGCCGGCTTTCAAAGAAGCCGCCTTTTCCACGATGAGCCGGTTCACCTCGACCACCCGAGCGGAAAAGGCGATGTTATCCACCATTTCTTTGCCGATATCCGATTGTCCGGTCCGAAAGGCGATATACAGCAATTCTCCCAGGGTCAACACTGAAACCACTGGTGCGTTTTGTGTTGCATCCCATCATCCGGAGTCGTTACCGTGGCATCCGTCCATTCAAAAGGCACCTATATTCTCATCCTGCAACTGGAAAACGATCAACGAATCCGAATCGGCAGGCTGGGCCGGTTCGAATTTCAAAAGGGCTGGTATGCGTATGTCGGTAGCGCCTTCGGCCCGGGCGGCTTGACGGCCAGAATCGGCCATCACCTGAAAAAAGCGGTAAAACCCCACTGGCACATCGATTATCTGCGCAAATCAACCGAAATCCGTGAAGTCTGGGTTTGCGAACAGGAGCGATGGGAGCATACCATTGCCGGCTTGTTGTTGAAGCTGGAGGGCGCCTCTGTTCCGGCGCCGGGATTCGGCAGTTCCGATTGCAGATGTCAAAGCCACCTCGTGCATTTCCGGGAATATCCCGACGTGGGTGAACTGAAAAATGAGAATGAATGTGCGATGGGGTCATTAAAACTTGCATTTTAAGCTGATGGATCGCAATAAGTTTTACCAGTAAGAACCAAAAGTAAAAGAGAGGTTGCCATGTCCGATGTCGAAACAACAAAGATGTCTTCCAAAGGGCAGGTCGTCATTCCCGAGGCCATACGGAAAAAATTACAATTAAAGTCCGGTTCCCAATTCATTGTTGTTGCTGAAAAGGATGTTGTTATTTTAAAAAATATCACGCCTCCATCAATCGACGAATTCGATGGACTCATTGTCGAAGCCCAGAAGAAAGCGAAAATGGCTGGACTGAAAAAATCTGATATACGAGATGCGATTTCAAAGGTTCGCGGGAAGAAGAAATGAAAGTTATCCTTGATACGAACGTTTTCATATCAGGAATATACTTCAGCGGTTTGCCATCAATAATTCTTAAAGAATGAGCAAACAAGAGATTCCAACTTATCCTTTCACAACGAATTATCAATGAATACCGACATGTTGCTTATGAGTTGGCAGATAAATACCCATCGATCCAAATATCGCCAATCATCGAATTGGAGATTGGCCGGATTTACGGATTTTTCGAATTTTCAAATCGCGCATCGCAAATGGGTGAACGCGGCGGTATCCAATTCAGACCTGCAGAGGGAATCGATGTGGACGCAATCAATCGCCGTTGGCAGCCGATCTTTTATGGAGTTGATAAAGAAAAAAATGAATTC
>JBMORA010000036.1:0-2011 GCA_049320885.1 Thermodesulfobacteriota bacterium
CGGCGGTGGTGTCTGGTTCGTTCATTTGCGGGTTTTCCTTGTTTTGTTTTTCAACGGCCTTATTGCCGGTCTTTGGAGATTAGGATTTTCAATAGTGGCGGCTTATATCCTTCTCCTGGTCAAGGGTCAGCATCAGCCAGCCGAATGGCATGGCGGGTTTCCCGTTTTCCATGGCGCAGCGGGTCCGGGTGGACCCTTCGGTGATGCGTTCCCCCGTCTTTCTGTTTTTGCTTTCCCGCAACTCGTCCACCGATAAGGACTCGAAATGGGAGAAATGGCCGATCCGAATCAGCATGCGACGGACCGGGTAGCTTTTGTTGTCCCAGAACGCGGAAGACGGATCGTTTGTGATGATGCTGTCGTCCTCGAGCTGAACCCTGGGAAAAAGCCGCTGAAGGGCCTCCCATGCCAGGCCTCCCGGTGCGTTGTCAAAGCGCTTGCTTTCGGCCTTCATCCGTTCCCAATAAAAATGATTGCAGGCCTTCATCATGGTGTTTATGCCCAGGGTTCTTCCAAGGCTGTCCTTTCCGAGCTGGCTTTTCATCGTTGCCCTGTCGATGCGCAGGGAAATCGTGAACTCGGGCGGTCTTGACGAGTCGGCCATGGACTTGATCCTCTCCACCCACATCTGAATCCCTTGGGCGGCCGTGTTTTCGGCCCGGTCTATGCGCGTGACGTTGTCCGGAAGTTCGGCATCCGACACGTGAACGAGCCGGAAAACATCTTTGTGTGTGTCGCTTTTGCGACAGTTGAGAGCCGTTTCCTCCAGAACCACGCACTTTTTCTTTATGTCGCGTTCGTCTTGGACCTTCTGGTGAACAGAGGGTCGGGTATCGGCGTCGATGTTGGCGAAATGGTTCACCACCGCCGTTCGTATCGCGCCCTTGATGGATGAACCAGGGACATAAACCCTGCCGGTGTGGGGGTTGCGCGGCATCATGGAAACGATAAACCGGTTGTTTGGATTGGATGCCTTGGCCGTATATTCTTTTATGAAAGCATCGGACGCGTCTATGGTGTTCATGGCATGACGCTGGATATCCAGGTGGCGGCCAAGAAAATTTTGCATTTCCTTCAGGTCGGCCCGGTCGGCAAAGGCGGCAAAGCGGTTTTTTTCTTCAGCCGACAGGTTTTCGATAACCGTGGCCGAATTGAACTGAATCAGCCTGCCGTCTTTGATCAAAAAGCAGGTCGGGTCGATCTCACAGCCGCAGCCGATATGAATGGGCATCAGGGCCTGGGCCTTGAAATGGTATGTGGTCATGGAGCCACCTCCGTAAAATAGATGGGCAGGTGCAGTGCGTGATGCCGGATAAAACTCAGGTTGTCGTCATGGTGGACACCATCCAGCAGTTTCCCGAAAGGGGGATTTCCGCCGGGCCCGAAAGTGGCGCCGGGCTTGGCCATCAGCACCGGGTATTTGAAGGGGCTGCGACCGCCTGTAGCAAAATTGCCGCCCAGTTTGCCATAGTGGGTGTGGAGCTTGTACCTGGGGCTTTGCATCTCCGGGGTGATGACGCCGTGGGAGAGGCTCATGGCCCGGTTGCCAGCACCGGCAAAAAGTTCTGTTTCTTCTTTGATTTCGAAGCTGAAACTTCCCCGGCCGGTGCTGGCATTGGCCCCGAATCCGGACTGGCCGATAAAGGCGAGCAGGCTTTCCATCCGCTTCCGACAATCCGGGTCGACGGCCGCGAAAACCTGGAACCGCTGATTTTCTTCCGGCCATTTGATATTTTCCGCAAACAGGCCGCCGGATTCCGGCGTGCGGCCGGAGTTCCGGTCAATGCGGTTATGAAAAAGATGGCCCGGCCTCAATTTTCCTTGATCCTGTGACGCGGACGCCTTCAACCCTTCCAGGAGAGCCGGCTCATTTAATTTGTCCCGCAGGGAAAGAAAGAGCGATTCCGGGATATAAGCAGCCTTGGCCACATTTTTGCCGAGGCTGAACGCTTCCAGAGATGGCTTCCCTCCCTTGTTTGCGGACGGCGGCAGCAACGGCCGGGGCAGCATG
>JBMORA010000037.1:0-15165 GCA_049320885.1 Thermodesulfobacteriota bacterium
GGGCCGGATGGCCCGGATGATCACCGGTAGACCGTTTTTAAGGGTTTCTTGCGCCGCATAATTTTTCGTTTCGTTCATTAAAGGGAGCCTCTCATTTGATTTGGGCCTGAATGGCGGTGATGGCGACTCATGTGGCTCACCCTGCATTTTTCATGGACAGCTGTTGTGGTTGGTTACGGGGATCCTTTTTGTTATCTTATAGTATCTTGTGCTGGATTATTCAATAAAAGACTGAAGTGTAACGGCTATTGCATTCTTTGGGTCATCCGTACGGATGGCAACCACGTGAATTCCCGATGGTCATCCGGTAATCGCTGGCCTTTTGTATTGACATGCCCAATGAAATAAGATTGTAGTATAATGCTACCTAAATGCCAGTGGAAAGACATCCGGCCTTCCATCCGAATTTCGATAAGCGTGAATTATATGTGGGCCTTCAAAACCACAAGACGGGAATTCATTACAATTTCGACACAATTTCGACGATGGCCGCGGCTGTGGCGGCCGTTGATTGGAGCCGTCTGCAAAAGACTTCCATGGCCGTTGAAAGAAAAGAGGACTACTATGAGCAGGCCATGAACAATCAATTCATCTGCCGGATCAAAAACCGCACGCCCATTGAAGGACTGTACCTGGCAAGCGCCTGGGGATATCCCGGCGGCGGGTATGAAGGGGTGATGCGAAGCGGGCTTGAGACCTTCCGGATGATTGTTGAAAGCGTATAGCAGACGTGGTTTTCAGCTGGAATAAGGACAGTTTATTATAACCCGGAGGATTATCGTGGAATTCTCACTCAATCAGTTGGAAAAAAAGGATCACATCGGCATCGTCACCTTCAACCGGCCGCCGGCCAATTCCTGGAGCCTGGCCGCCATGGAACATTTTGAGAGCATCCTGGACGAAATCGAAAACGATCGGAATATCCGCGCCGTGATCCTCACCGGTTCCGGCAGCAAATGCTTTTCCGCCGGTTTCGACGTCAGCGATGCCGCCAACGGCGACAAGTGCGGCGTCAAGGGTCAGGAACTCTGGACCCGGGTGGACAGGTTCGCCAAACCCGTCATCGCCGCCATCAATGGTCACGCCCTGGGCGGCGGCCTGGAGCTGGCGCTGTCCTGCCATTTCCGCATCATGGTTGACAATCAGAAGGCCGCGCTCGGCCTCACCGAACTGAACCTGGGGATCATCCCCGGCTGGGGCGGCACCCAGCGGCTCATGCGGGTGGTGGGCAAGGCCAAGGCCCTGGACATGATCCTATTCAGCAAACGCCTGGGGCCGGCCGAAGCCTTGGAAATCGGCCTGGTGAACCGTCTGTCCCCCCCGCAAAACCTCATGGCGGACGCCCTGGAGCTGGCCGGCGTCCTGGCCAAACGTCCGCCCATGGCCGTGAGCTGGGTTCTCAAGGCCATGACCGCCGGAATCTATGATGGATTGGATGAAGGCCTAAAGATCGAGCTGCAGGGCACCCGGGCTGTCTCGAAATCCAGGGATGCGGTGGAAGGGTTCACCGCCTTTTTCGAGAAGCGCGACCCGGTGTTCACCGGGGAATAGGTGCGTCCCCGGGCCGTCGTGGGAAAACGGCGGCGGTCGCATACGGGAAAACGCTTTGCGGCGTCTTTACAACCAGGTTCCGGGAAGGCTGAAGCTGAACGGCGGCAAAAAGCGGATCACTGTTTTTCGGTTTGGAAGCCGGCATATCCTTTTTCAAACGCGGATTGCCGGGATCGGATGTCGCTGACCAGCATGACCAGATCCGGCGGGGGGCTTTTCCCCTGACGGAAGTCGCAGAGGGAATCATAGAAAGAGACCGCGCTGGAAAGCACATCCCGCTTTGTCTCCACCAGGCGCTTCAGTCCGTCGTTTTCAATGGTCGTTTCAAGCCTGGACAGTTGTTGTCGGCAATGCCGGGCCGCGCCGGCCATGCTGGAGCATACGGCGAAACCTTCCGCGGACTCCAGCCATTGTCGCGAATGCTGGCGGGAGGCCACAGCTTCCACCTGTTGAAGCAGGGTTGAAAATGTCGCATATTCATGGCTTTGTTCAAATGTCCGCACGGCGGTGTCAAATCGCGCCAGTTCGTCCTGCCGGGGGGCTCCGTCGGAAGTCCCGTCTTTGCTGATCCGGGGCGGAGGCGGAGTGTCAGCGGATGGCTCGACAGGGTTGCCCGGAACGCCCGCATCTCCCTGCACCAGATGGAGGGAATCGTTGGTCATGGCCTCCATGGCCGTTTCCCCGGGGCAGGGGAGTCCCATCATCCCGATGGCCAGGATCATCATTCTGGCGATTTTCATCCCGTTTCCATTCCGTTTCAGTACCAGCGGTTTCATACGGACCTATTTCAGTACAAGCCCAGCCGAAAAGCAATATGGAATATTTATGGAAAAAATATGGAAAAAATATCCATATTATGAGATGGCGGCCAGATAGGTTTTCAGGTTGATCTTCTGGTTTTTAATGCCGAGTTTTTTCCGGATATTGTCGCGGTAGGTGTGGATCGTGCAGGGGGCTACGCATAGCAACTCACTAATTTCCTTTGTGGATTTACCTGTTTTGATAAAATTGGCCACCTGGAATTCCGTGGGGGTCAGTTTCAGATACTTGTTGCTCAATCCCCGGGAGAAGGGCGAAATCACATCGTTCAGGTTGGCCTCCAGAATGTCCAGCCAGTTGGTCTGGCGCTTGTCGAGCTGACTGCCCTTGAGCGAGTCGATGAGGGGCATGATCAGTTCATGCACATTGGCGAGGATGTTTTCCTCGATTTCCGCCTGATCCTCATTTCTGCGTTTCACCAGGACCTTGAGGGCCGTGTTGGCCTCTTCCAGATTCAGGGTTTTCAGCTCCAATTCATGGTTCATCCGGGCCAGATCCCGGGTCCGCTGTTCCACGCGCTTTTCCAGTTCCTCGTGCAGTTTCATCAGCCGGGATTCGGCCTGTTTTTTCTTGGTGATATCCCGGGCGATCCCTAGAAACGTGTTGCGACCATTGATTTCAACCGGATACGTATTGATCTCGACGAAAAAGGTTTCGCCGTCCTTGCGGCGCAGGGTATACTCCACCGGTCCGGCGGGCTGGTTGCGGACACTCCGCTTGAAATGATCCACGGCTTTCGGCAGCTGATCCTCCGGCAACAGGCCGACCTGGAAGATGTCTTTGCCGAGCAGTTCCTCCTTTTCAAAGCCGCTCAGTTTCACCGCCGCCCGGTTCACGGCGATGATGGTTCCATCCGGATCGTTCAGATAATAGGCGTCCGGGGCATACTCGAACATGATATTCAACCGTTCTTCCGAGCTTTTCAGATTCTGCTCGATCTGGATCCGCTCGCTGATTTCCTGGTTGAGCTGCCGGTTGACCGCAACCAGTTCCCGGGTGCGCTGTTCGATCCGTTCCTCCAGTTCCGCATGGATGAGCCGCAGGTCTTGTTCGGCTTTCTTGCGATCATCGATGTCGCGCAGCACCCCTTCTTCCCGTTTAAAGCCGCCGTTTTCGTCGAATTGCATGTGGGAATTGAGTTCCACCCAATGGACGGCGCCGTCCTTGGAACGGACGCGGAACTGCATGCCGCGGGTCCATTGGCGATGGGTCGCCGCCGACTCCAGGAAAGAGACAATGACCTTTTCCCGATCCTCCGGATGGATGAATTCGGAAAAGTCGCGTCCGATCACTTCCTCCACCGTAAAGCCATAGAATTCAGAAGCCGGGAGGTTGACGGCCGTGACCTTCAGGGAGGTGTCGATGGAATAAACGACATCCGGGATGTTCTCCACCAGGTAGCGGTATTTCTGCTCGCTCTCCTGAAGCGCCTCTTTCGCCTGTTTCAGTTCGCTGGACTCCTGCTCCAGATCCTTGAGCCGCTGTAGCAGTTCTTCATAGGTCGGTTTGTTTTCCATGAACAGCTCCTCAGTAGCCGTCCAGGGCGTTGCGGGACATGACATGGTACCCGGTATTCTGATCCGGGACGACCATTCTGGCGATTCGGGGCATAGTCGGGGCCTCCATGGTTTTCATCCGATTCAGGAAATTATCACAAACGATGGGCCAATGCCAGTACACAAATCGACTGGCATGTATTTTTCATTCTTGTTCCAATAGTTGTTGGACGGCGGCGGTGAGATCCGCAAAAACAAAGGGCTTTTGGAGAAAAACTTGAAAATCCTGTCCGAGCCGTGCGTTCTTCATAACGAAATCCTCGTCGCAACCGCTGGCAAGAATCACTTTGATATCAGGGGAGAGTTTGGACAAGGCCGCCATCGTTTCCCAACCGTTCATATTCGGCATGACCAAGTCGCTGATCACGAATCGGATTCTATGTCTGTTTCGTCTAAAAATTTCAATTGCATCAACGCCGTCTTTGGCAATAAGGACAGTAAAGCCGAGGCGTACGAGCATGTTTGTGGTCAATTGGCGCTGTACTTCCTCGTCTTCCACAAGGAGCACCGTGCCATCCCCTTTACATTCCGGAATCGTGGATTTTGGACGGAACGGCTTGTTAATTTTTTCGCCGGACATGGGGAAATAGATCCGGAAAATACTTCCCCGGCCGATTTCGCTATCGACCGCTACTGCCCCGTTATGTGTGCGCACGATGCCCAGGGTCACCGGCAGTCCAAGCCCCCGGCCGGTGAATTTGCTGGAGAAAAACGGGTCAAAAAGATAGGGGATGTCTTTGGGGGCAATCCCGCAGCCGTTGTCCATCACTTCCAGGAAAACATAGGGTTGGTCTTGGGGTTGCCAGTCGATGGGAAATCGATTCAACGCCGGAATATCCGCCGCAGGTGTTACGTTGACGGCCAAATGAATGCTGCCGGGATTGTTGCCGATGGCCTCCCATGAATTGGTGATCAGGTTGGACAGTATTTGTCGAATGTTGTTCGCATTGGCATAAATGACCGGTCCCGGAACCGGGAAGTCGGTCTCCAGAGCGATGTTTTTCGGTATGGCCACCTGGATAACCGGCAGGCTGCGGCTGCAAACATCGGAAAGATCCAGGGCTTCTTGTGTGCTGGTTGTTTGTCCGAGATAGGTAAGCAGGGAACTGCATATACTGGCAGCTTTCTGAGCCGCCTGCATGGCCTGGGTCAGGTTTGCGGCGGTATTCCCATCGCGAGGCAGGTCTTCCATGGCAAGTTCCAGATTTCCCATCACTGCTTGAAGTTGGTTGTTGAAATGATGAGATATCGCTCCGGCCATACGGTTCAGACTCGCCGCCTTGTGAAGTTGCTGAAGCCGTTCCTGGAAAGCGTTCCTTTCTTCTTCTGCTTTTTTGCGATCGGTAATGTCATGGGCATAACCGGTGGTGCCGATGATGATTCCCTCTCGGTTGCACACAGGGGTTTTATGGGTTTCAAACCATCGTGTCACCCCCTTGTCAACAATCGGTTCCTCTATTGTGGCAGTCTTCCCCGTCTTCATGATATCGAAGTCATCCCGGCGGTATTTCTTTGCCAGATCCGCCGGCCAAATATCCAGATCCGTTTTACCGATGAGTTCCTCCGCATTGTATTTTTCGCAGGAGGCGGCGAAGGCCTGATTGACAGCGAGAAACCGGCACTCGAGGTCTTTCAACCAAACCAGTCCGGGCAGGTTTTCAATGATGGCGGAAAGGTAGGACTCGCGCTGATGAAGGGCTTCCTCCATGTGTTTGCGAACTGTGATTTCATTGACGATATGGATGGCGCCGCAGTAACGGCCGGATTCATCCAGGAGCGGATCGGTGGTGACTTCAAACCAATTGGCCCCCACCTGGAGTTCCATGCTTTCACGGCTCAGGCTTTCCCGGGTTCTCAGGATCGGGCATCCGGGGATGGGGGCCGTCGTGCCATGCACGATTTCCCAGCAGTGCCTGCCGAGCATTTCCCGACGGGAACGCTGAAACACTTTTTCCGCCGTTTTGTTCGATCGCAGGATGATGTGATCCGGGTCCAGAATCCAGATGACGCTGTTGATTACGTCAAACAGGTGCTGCCATTCCCGGGCGGAGCGGACCAAATCCTCTTCCGTCGTTTTGCGATCCATAAGCGGATTTCCTGCTGTGCGATCCATATCCGGCCTTTCAACCAATCAGCCTGAAATTATTCCTTTCCTTGCCATAGTAACACGCAAAAAACATACCGGTTGTCAATGCCCGTTGTTTTTATGTATATTCAACCTGTTGAGATGATTTGGATTCGTTCGGGACGGGCCTGTTGACAATTATTGTTGTTTTCGGGGACAAAATATGGACGATGAAGCTGCTGCCAAACTTCCATCCGGGGGTATACAGAAGCAGAAAGCAATCCTGACGTTTTGCAAACAAATTGACAAAAAAAGATCGATTTGCTAATGTTCCGACATTCTATTCGTTTTCCGGTTCTGGTTTCCGCTTTCGTTCTTATCCATGAACAATCAAATGATATTGCATGATGTTCCCTTGAAACAACCTGGAATCCGCTGAATAATGGCGATCCCGGATATCTCGGATACTCCGAGGCCGGCCTACCATTGTGGTGTTTCCGGAGCGATATGGCCGCATCGCTCCGGTCTTGGTGGCCGCTTACCATTTCACCGCAAATCCAATATGGGTTCAACCGATAGCGGATCATCACTATCCAGTGTCCATGCCAGGAGGATTGGTTATGTTGAAAGAGGCTAAACTATGGGTGAAGCTGTTCATCGGCTTCGGTGTCACCATTCTAGTCATGCTGATGATCGCGGTTCTTAACCATGTTTTTCTAGGACAGGTGGACCATCTATCCCACGAAGTGGAGCAATTCAATCAACACGAAATCAACGTTCAGCAGAAGATCATCGACCATCTTAACTGGGTCAACAAGGTGATGGAATTTTTCACCGATGAACGTGTAACCGAATTGAAAGTGGAGACCGACGATACCAAGTGCGGTCTCGGGAAATGGCTGGCCGGGGAGGATGTGCACTACCTGTCCCGGCAGTTTCCCCAACTGAAAGAACTGTTCGGGGAAATCAAGGGGCCGCATCATCGGCTTCATGTCGCAGCCTCCCAGATCAAGGAGTTATACCAGCATGAGGCCATGGTTCGCGCCCAAAACAAGCAAACCGAAACCTTCGAGGAAGTGAATCGCATTGCTGGCAGCTTTCACCAAACCCTCCGTGACTTGATGGAAAAACATATCGATCCGATGAAGACGCAGGCGGAAGAAGCAAAAGATGTTGAAGCCGTCATACGCTGTGGCCGGATTGACATGCATCTGAATGAAGAAATCATCCAGCCGATTTCCCAGTTCTTAACCGCAGTGGAGCGCTTGAACCGCATTCAGTCCGAAGACCAATGGATGGTGTGCAAGAATCAACTCGAAACCGTGCGGCAACGAATTTCAGTCTGGCGCGAAATCGTCCGGGACCAGCCGGAGCTGGCCCAGACCGCGGACGGTTTTTTGCAGCTGGCGGACCAGGTCGGCGCTGCCGTTGAAACCCTCTATCAGGCGATCGTTGCCTTTCAGGATGCGGACGCTTCCCAGAAAAGCGCAACCATGATTCTCCAGGAAGAGGCCATGCCGGCGGCCCGGGAAACCATCGCCCTCCTGAGTCAAATACGGGGTTTTTTGCAGAAAAAAGCGGACGAGACCGGCGAATCGATCCAAGAGCACATCGACAGGAACATCTGGTGGACGACGCTGATATCGGTCCTCGGCATCCTCCTGGCCCTCGTTGCCGCCGTGATCATATCCATCCATATCGTCCGGCCCATCAAACGGGTGATCAGTTTTGCCGGCAGACTCAAGGTCGGCGATCTGTCCGCCAAACTGTCCGAGGGTCGGGATGAAGCCGGTCTCATGGCGGCGGCACTGAACAGCGTCGTGGACCACCTAAAAGAAAAAACCGATGTCGCCGAGCAAATCGCCGGCGGCAATCTAAGTCTCTCGGTGTCCATGGCCTCTGATAAGGACCAGCTGAGCAAAGCCCTGGAGGCCATGATCGTCAATTTGAACCTCATGATCGATGACTTGAAATCGGCGGTGGACCAGGTGGACGCCGGCGCGCGGCAAGTGTCGGACTCCAGCCAATCCCTTTCCCAGGGAGCCACCCAGCAAGCCGCCTCCCTGGAGGAAATCACCAGCTCCATGAACGAAATTGGTGACCAGACCAAAAGCAGCGCTGAAAACGCCACCCAGGCCAATCGGTTGGCCGCCGATGCACTTTCCGCCACTGCCGACGGCGTTGACCAGATGGAGCGCATGGTCGAGGCCATGGACGCCATCCGCGCGTCCAGTTCGGAAATCGCCAAGATCATAAAGACGATTGACGCCATTTCCTTTCAAACCAATCTGCTGGCATTGAACGCCGCCGTGGAGGCGGCCCGTGCCGGTAAACATGGCAAGGGATTCGCCGTCGTCGCCCAGGAAGTGCGCGCTTTGGCCACCCGCAGCGCCCTGGCGGCCCAGGAAACCGCTGAACTCATTGCCGGCGCGGAAAAGAAAGTGGAGACCGGCAGCTCGATTGCCGTAAAAACTTCCCAGGCACTTTCGCAGATCAAAGAGCGGATCACCAAGGTTTCCGAACTGATCGCCGAAATCGCCGCCGCCAGCAATGAACAGGCCCAGGGAATTTTTCAGATCAATCAGGGGTTGGGTCAAATCGACGGCGTCACCCAGCAGAACACGGCCAACGCCGAAGAAACCTCTTCGGCTTCCGAGGAGCTGTCTTCCCAGGCCGCTCAGGTTCGGGAACTGTTGCGGCGTTTCCATCTGCGCGAGAGCAACCGGGAGGAACTCCGCCATGAGGTAGCGCTGTCCCTACCGGAGGCGGCCGCCAATGTCAAACGCTTACCGATAGCTACATAATGGCCTGCCTCATGAATTCATGGGAGATAGCCAAATTTCCTGGTTGCATCTTCCGCTCTTGCCGAATTCAAAGATATACGATTACCTTTTTATTACTCCGGCATCATCATTGACACATCTTCATATCTTGCGTATACTGTCGTTAAAAAAGCGAATTTTCAACTTCTTCATAATAACAGATTTCCAATACATCGATTTATCGTTGCCTACTTAGCTCGATCAATAGGGCGAAAGTCATATTTGCCATAGCCATGTGAAATGCCGATCATGCCGATATAATATTCGCTGACATGTTGGGAGCTGCCATATGAACATCCGACGGGTGACCAGATGGGTGCAAATCGTTGTCTTCTGCTGGTTTGCGGTGATGGGCGCGCTATCGCCTGCCTGGGGCGGTGAAACCCTGGCGCGCATCAAGGCCATGGGGATGCTGCGCTGCGGGGTGAGCGAAGGCATACCGGGCTTCTCCGAGAAGGACGCTGCCGGGAACTGGAAAGGGTTCGATGTGGATTTCTGCCGGGCCGTAGCGGCAGCGGCCCTGGGGGACAGCAAGAAAGTCCGTTTCGTACCCCTGCGCGCCGCCGAACGGTTTCCGGCGCTGAAGGGGGGCCTCGTCGACCTGCTGATGCGCAACACCACCTGGACCCTGGGGCGGGAAGCCGGTCTCAAGGTGAAATTCCCGGGGATCCTGTTTTACGACGGCCAGGGGTTCATGGTCCCCATAGACAGCCCGACCGCTGATGCCAAGGACCTTCAAGGCAAGACCATCTGCCTGGTGAAAGGCACCACCCATGCGGAAAACCTGGCGGATTATTTCTCGGCCCGCGGTTGGCACTACTCACAGGTGCAGGTGGATTCTTATGGGGACGGCCTCTCGCAGGTGTTGGAAGGCCGCTGTCAGGCCCTGACCGGGGATGTTTCCGCCCTGGCCGCCCAACACCTGGGTTTCCCCGGTGCCAGGGAAAAACTTCGCCTCCTGCCGGATCAGATCTCCAAAGAGCCCCTGGCACCGGTGGTGCGCGGCGACGATGGGGAATGGGTCACCCTGGTGCGCTGGGTCTTGTTCCTGCTGATTAACGCGGAAGAAAACGGCATCACCCGGGACAATGTGCAACAGCTTGTGGTGGACAATCCCACCCCCGCTGTGGCACGCTCCATGGATGCCTGCCGCGTCTTTGCCAAGCCCATGGGCATCCCCCCTGACTGGGCCGTGCGGGTGACCGCCCAGGTGGGCAATTACGGCGAAATCTTCGACAGGAACCTGGGCACCAAAAGCCCATATGATCTGGAACGCGGCCTTAACCGTCTCTGGAAGCAGGGCGGGTTACTGTATGCGCCGCCCATGCGGTAAGGACCAGCCGGGATAGGCAAAGCAGACTCGTGAATTCGTGAACGAATATGGATTTTCAAAACGACATTGCAGGAATTCTACATCTATGAGCCAGGAACAGATTGTCATCACCCTGATCGTCTTCTCTGTAGTGATTCTGCTGATCGCCATGGATTGGCTGGATCTGGCTGTTGCCGGCCTGCTGGGCGTGAGTGTCCTGATCGGGTTAGGCATTCTCAACCAGGAGGACATCCTTTCCGGCGCACGCACCGGCGGAGGGGCGCTTTCTCTCTTGTTCGGTGGCATGGTGGTGGCCCGCACTCTGCGCTCAACCGGCATTTTCGAGCGTTTCGGGGATTTGTTCCTGAAAGCCACCCGGGGCAGTGGCCGGCGCTTTGTGTTGCTCCTGGTGGTGGTCGTGGCCCCACTCTGCGCCTTTCTGCCCAACGCCATCACGGTGATCATGCTGGCGCCTATCGTCATCCGGGTGTCCAAGGCCCTGGAAGTTGATTTCGTCGGCCCCATGGTGCTCACCGCCATCCTGAGTAACTCCGCCGGGCTCTTGACCCTGGCCGGCGATCCAGCCACCTTCCTGGTGGGCAGCGCCTGCGGCATGACCTTCACCGCTTATCTGAAAAAAGTGAGCCTGGGCGGCCTGCTGGCCTTGGGGGCCATCGTGCCCCTGCTTCCGGTGCTGATGAGGGAACTGTGGAACATCCGCCAACCGCTGACGGTCAAAACGCCGCCGGAACCCATCCGCCGGCCGGGATTTGCGCTGGCCTCCCTGATCGTCCTGATGCTGATGGTCGGTACGTTCATTTTTGGAGAGTTTCTGCCCACACCCATCGTGCCGCCGGGGGCGGCCATCATCGCCGCCTCATTGGCGCTCCTTCTGATTTATTGCGTCCGAGTGGAACCCGTGGACAGGGTCATCCATGACATTGACTTTAAAAGCCTGATTTTCATCGCATGTTCCCTGATGCTGGTGGAGGCCGTTTCCAAGACCGGTCTGCTGCAAAGTCTTTCCTTGAAAATGGTTGACTGGTTCGGCGCCGAACTGGCCCTTGTTGCCCTGATCCTGCTGGCCGGCGTAGGTTTACTATCCGGAATCCTGGCCAACATTCCAGTGGTGGCCGCCTCGCTGTTAATGCTCAAGGGCTATCTGGTGGCAGCGGCCGTGGTGCCGGAAACCGCCTTGATTGACGGGTTCACGGACTGGCCCGCAGCCAGCCTGCCGGTTTTCGTGGCCATGATGTTCGGTGCTACATTGGGGGGCAACGCCACGGTCATCGGCGCCTCGGCCAATGTTGTGGCAGCCGGCATCTGCTCGGCCAACGGCGGTTCCCTGACTTTCACCCGCTTCATGCGCTACGGTCTGCCCATCGTAGGGACGCAACTCGCGGTTTCGGCTCTTTATGTGCTGGGCATGTTCTGGATCAGTTGATTCAATGGATGGGGGAATGACCATGACAAACCAAGACCTCTGCAGCACCCGCCGGTTATTGCTTCACTGCCTCGCAGCTGCCTGTTCCATCGGCATGATATCGTTGTCACCCGCACCGGCAGCGGACCGGTTTGCCGACGGTGTGCTCGCGGCGACCTACCATATCGAAAACCGGGCGGTGAAACTCAGCAACGGCCGGGCCGAACAAGCGGGCGTTCCGGGATCGGCCGCGAAAATCATCACGGAAGTTTATGGCGCGCCGGTTTCCGGCGACCTGAATGGCGACGGACTTGATGACGCCGCCTTGTTCCTGGTGCAAACCAGCGGCGGCAGCGGGACATTTTACTATGTCGCCGCGGCCATAGCCGATAACGGCAGGGTTCAGGGGACCCCTGCGGTATTCCTGGGGGACCGGGTCGCCCCAAAGACTTTGTCCATCCGGAACGGGGTGGTGATCGTTTCGTACACGGACCGTGGCCCGGGCCAGTCCATGGCTGTTTCTCCGGCCATCGGCAGAACCCGATATCTGACTCTGGAGGAGGGGCGTCTGAAGGCGGTAAAATCACTGGAACGGCATCCGACCCGTCAGCCCGGTCAATAGACCAGCAACGAGGAAAGGAGCAACGGATGGTTCGAGTTCTGGGAATGCTCGCATTCTGTATGGCGGCCGGCTGCGCCGCAGGTAAAAAGATGAGACCGATGAACTGCGCGAAGAGCTTGCCATCCAGGTATATTTTTTCAGAAACGCAGGATACTATATTCCAGTAATTTTTCTAGGATATTTTCTATCGCAGCGGGCATGCAGGTCCTATGGCGAAAAGCTGTAAGGCGAAATATGTTTCGCAATTGGTATTTGATTGTTTATAGTTGCAGTCGAGTCTTGAAATTCGTATTTTGAACGAAAATGAATACAAATTGATGGATCGCTATTGAAAAGGGAGCCGGGTTTTTCGTTTCTAAGCCCTTGGGACGCTTCCCGGCATGATTGACAACTTGGCCCGGTGGCCGAAACCGGCTGATTAATCCTTTTTATGGGGGAGAGAAGCGTTAAGAATAAAAAAGAGCTTGTGAGGCGTTTCTCACAAACCCTTTATTTTATTGGAGCCGACGCGCGGAATCGAACCGCGGGCCTGCTGATTACGAATCCGAAAAAAGCCGTTTTTCCAGTGATTTAGGGTCAACTTGAGTGAAGGTTAGTGATTGTTACTATCATGTTGACATAAAAGAAAAAATATCCTATTTTACCTTAATTTTTCATCACTGCGGTTAAGCGTCATTAATCCCATTTATGGGGGACCAGTGGGGGACCAGCTTTTCATATTCGGGGGTAAAAATGGCAAAAACGCGGCAATGGTTTCAGACCGATTATCCTGGTGTCAGATACCGGGAAGACGAAACGCGGACTATCGGGGCGAGCAACATTCCGGACCGATATTATGCAATCAGGTATTACGTCGATGGAAAGCGGCGGGAAGAGGGCTTAGGGTGGGCTTCGGAGGGCTGGGTATTAAAAATTCACAAAAACACTCCAGCCGGCCGCATGGGGGCTTTTGATGTTCTTTCCGAATTAAGGCAAAACATCAAAAACGGCACCGGGCCGCGAACCATGGCGGAAAAAAGGCAGTTGGAAGCGGAACGCCGTCATGCCGTTGAGCGGGAAGAAACCGCCAGGGCCGCCAAGATTGAGGCGGAAAGCGCCATGGTGTTTGACGCGGTTTTCAACAGATACCTCAAAGAAAATCGTCAAAAGCGTCTGCGTGACGAAATTGCACTTTACAAACACCACATATCTAAGCGTATCGGGAAAAAACAGCTTAATGAAATTACGTTGTTAGACTTGGAGCTGATCCGGGAAGACATGGAAGCAAAAGGCCGGGCGAAGCGTTCAATTCAGTACGCAAAAGCTGTAATTCGGCAGGTATTCAATCATGCAATCCGGCATGACGGCTTTCAGGGCAGCATTCCCACAAGGGACTTTTTAAAAGGAAAGTCGCACCGCTTCGACAATAAGCGTATGCGATTTTTAAGCTACGAGGAAGCGAATCAGCTTCTTTCGGAAGTCAAAAAGATCAGTGAAACCACATGGCGTATATGCTTGCTTTCTCTGAATACTGGAATGAGGTTTTCCGAAATCGCTAAATTGCAATGGCAGCATGTGAACCAGAAAAGCCGGTTGATTTTTATCGTTGATCCCAAGGGAAAAGAAGGCCGGTCCGTTTTTATGAACGATTCAATAACGGCGATGTTTTCCGAAATGGGGGCAGGTGAAACCGGGGCGCTTGTTTTCCCGGATAAGCGCGGCGGCATCATGCAGCAAATTTCCGAAACCTTTAACCGCTGTGTTGATCGGTTGGGATTGAATAAAAATGTTACTGATCCACGTGACAAAGTTGTCTTTCATAGCCTGCGCCATACGGCGGCAAGTTGGCTTCTTAATTCTGGTGCAGATTTACCTATCATTCAAAAAATATTGGGCCACAAAGAAATATCTACAACCATGCGATATGCAAAAGTCCGGGATGATAGGGCGATGGATGCTTTGCAAAGGTTGGGCGAAAAACAGATTGAGCCTGATCAAAAAAATGGAAACGTCATTCACTTCCGAATGGTGAAGCGATGAAAACGGTTAAAGTTGTGAAAATTCCGGTCGGAACGGCGGAACCGGGAACAGGCAGAGGCTTTGTCATTTCCGCCGATGGAGAGATTGAAGGAAATAAAATTGTATCCAGCCAGTTTTTACCGTTGCCTATGTTCACGCCGGAAGCTATCCAGGCAATTAAAAAAGTACTACCTTCCAATATAGATGAAACAAATAAAAATAGCTTTATTTCAAGCGTTTGCTTCGGTCCGATTTTCAAAATATTAAAAGGGGTTTTACCTTCTACAAAATACGGCAATCCAGCAGAAAGACGGCGGCGACACAAGCAAAAACAAAAAGCGGTGATAACACAACTGGAAAAAACTAAACAGCTTCTGTCCGATATAGCCGATGGTGAAGCCCCGCCCAGGCTGGAATTTTTGATTTTTGATGATGGACCGTACCAAGGAGATTCTTTATTGAAGGATCACCCGATTACTTACGCAAACGTAAGGGCGGCGGAACTTGCAAAAAAAACAACAGATTCAATCAGGGAACTTTTGGACATTTATAACGCCAGTCGTAACGATAGTAGAAGAGGTTCCCCGAAAGAAGTCAATGACGAGTTTGCTTTTGTTGTTGCGAAACTCTATCAAAAATATATCGGCCAGCCTGAACCCTCCAACAAGGAGGGAAGAGACCATTTTATTTCCGCACTGCGAATTCTTTTCAAAATGTCTGGAATTGAGTCAATAAAAAAAGAAGACTCACTTCTTGATCTTGTCAAAAGAACTATTAAACGCCTCTCAGAATAATAGCCCGCCTATACACTGAAACCCGGATCACCCCGGCGACCAGGAGCCCATGAGCTGGTGGAACTGCTGGTGCATCCTGGTGACCATGCCGCCGTCGCAGCACCGCCTGCTGGTGGATGCGCTTGTCAGGATCGATGATCGATCACCACGGCGACCAGGAGCCCATGAGCTGGTGGAACTGCTGGTGCATCCTGGTGACCATG
>JBMORA010000038.1:0-98232 GCA_049320885.1 Thermodesulfobacteriota bacterium
GCGGCTGCCGGTATTTGCCAGATATTCGATGCGGCTTTTCCGGGACGAAACGATGGCGAGTTCGGACATGGCCAGCAGGCCGTTCGTGACGGTCAGGAATGCAACGATAAAGATTTCAACATACAGCATACGCGCCTCTTCGAAACGGGACTGGATGAAACATCGCTCCCATGAATCCATCATGGAGGACGGGGGAACCGGTTGCCTTGCTCCCGACACATGGGAAAGCCGCGCGGGAAGAAAAGGAGATTCCCCGGATATCAGGACCATCATAGTTGCTCCGCATTTTTATGTCAATTCACCGCCTTTATGACGTGGAACACGGCTGACGGGAATCCGGTCAAGACCAGCCCGCGGGCTTCATGAAATGAAATCCGAAAAACCATTTGACAACGGCGCCCGGCGGTTATATATAACAGTCGTTATATAACCAATGTTTTAATTTCGGCGCGGACATCGCAGCGAAACAGCTGCCGGGCAGCAGATCAGGGCCATGAGACAGGAACCCAAGGCTTGCGAAACGACGCGATCGGTTGTTTTCCCCGCCATGGGCGGAACCGCCGCCGTCGATACGGGAGCGCATACGGAGGTAGGGATGAAACGCTACATCGCCGGCAGATGCGTATATACCGGGCTCATTTTGTTTCTGGTCTCGATCCTGATCTTTATTCTGGCAAGATTGGTGCCGGGCGATCCCATCCTGGCGGCGGCCATGGTGAATACGGATCTGGCGGATCGACAGATAATACAGGAACTGCGGATCCGTTTCGGTCTGGACAAGCCTCTGTACGTCCAATACGGCATCTGGCTCCGGGATTTCGTTACCGGTGACTGGGGTGTCTCCATCGGTAGCGGGGAGGCGGTGCGTGAAATGTTTTTCAACCGTCTGCCCGTGACCTTGGAATTGTTCGCCGGTTCCGTCCTGTGGTCGGTTCTCGTCGGATTCCCCCTGGGAATTGTCGCGGCGCTGCGGCGCAATACCTGGTTGGATGCCGTCCTTACGACGACGGCGATCATCGGTGTTTCCCTGCCGGTGTTCTGGGAAGGCATCGTTCTGATCTATCTGTTCGCCGTTTTGCTGCCCCTGCTTCCGCCTTCCGGTTTCACGCCTTTTACGGAAAATCCCTTGGAGCATCTGCTGTCCGTATGGATGCCCACCCTGGTGATGGGTACCCACGGCGCCGGATTGCTGGCACGGTATGTGCGCTCCAGTCTCCTGGAAGTGCTGGGCCAGGATTTCATCCGGACCGCCAGGGCCAAGGGCCTTACGGCAACAGCCGTCCTGATCCGACATGCGCTCAAGCCGGCCATGATACCGGTGGTCACGGTGACCGGCCTTGCCTGGAGTTATGTCGTGGCCGGCTCCTTTCTGGTGGAATATATTTTCGCCATTCCGGGCCTGGGACGCATGGGGGTGGATGCCGTTTTCGCCCGGGATTTTCCGGTGATTCAGGCGACGTTGATCATGACCGCCCTGAATGTGCTGCTGGTGAATCTGGCGGTGGATCTGCTCTACGGCTGGCTCGATCCACGCATCCGTTTGCAGTGAAGAAAAATGCGGCGGGAGCCCCCTTGGCTTCCTCCGCCGGACCATATGATTCGGAAAGGCGGTTCAACCAGATGACCGGAACCAACGCAACCAAGGGCAGGGGCGCCCGGAATATTCTGCATTCTCTCGTTGCCCATAAAACCGCCTGTCCGGGGATCCTGATCATCCTGCTACTGACGATGATGGCGCTGACCGCTCCATGGCTGGCACCCCATGATCCCAATGAACAGGATCTGTATCATGTATTGGCGCCGCCCGGCCGGGACCATCTTTTGGGCACGGACGATGTGGGCCGCGATCTGCTGTCGCGGGTGTTATACGGCGCCAGAATCTCGCTGTTCGTGGGTCTTTCGTCAACCGTCTTTTCCGCCGTGATCGGAATCTTCCTGGGGCTTGCGGCCGGTTACAAGGGAGGAATCACGGATGTGATCCTCATGCGCATCACCGACACATTCATGAGCATTCCCGGCCTGATTTTTCTGCTGGTCCTGGCCGCGGCATTGGGCCCCGGTGTTCACAACATCATCATCGCCATCACCGCTCTGGGCTGGACGGGTTTCGCCCGGATCGTCCGCGGCCAGGTGCTGACCCTGAAACGGCTGCCCTTTGTGGAGGCCGCCCGGGCAGCGGGCGCATCTGGATGGCGCATCATGTTCCGGCACTTGCTGCCCAATGCCCTGTCACCCGTCATCGTGGCGGCATCCATTACCGTCGGCGGGGCCATCATGCTGGAAAGCGCCGCCGCCTTTCTGGGGCTGGGGGTTCAACCGCCCACCCCCAGCTGGGGCGAAGCGCTGCGGGTAGGTTATTCCTATCTGGAAATCGTTCCGTTGTTCTCGATCGTCCCCGGGATGATGATCACCCTGGCGGTGCTGGCCTTCAATTTTCTGGGGGACGGCCTGCGGGATGCACTGGATCCGAGGTTGCGCGGGGAAGAGCAACCCATGGCCCAAGGCGGAAACACATGACGAAACTGCTGGAAGTACGGAATCTGAGCACGCATTTTTTCACGAAGGAAGGAGTGGTCCGCGCCGTGGAAGATGTTTCCTTCGATCTTAAGGCCGGTGAAACCCTGGGGCTGGTGGGGGAAAGCGGCTGCGGTAAAAGCGTAAGCGCCTTGTCGCTGATGCGTCTGGTTCCCGCGCCGCCTGGTGACATCGTTGCCGGTGAAATAGTTTTCGAAGGCCGGGATATCCTGAAACTCGACGACGGCGACATCAGGCGCATCCGGGGGAACCGCATGGCCATGATCTTCCAGGAGCCCATGACGTCGCTGAATCCGGTTATGACCATCGGGCGGCAGGCGGCGGAGCCGTTTGAAATTCACCGGAAGATGAACCGCCGCCGTTCCATGGAGGCCGCCGCCGATCTCCTCGGGCGGGTGCGCGTTCCCGAAGCCCGGAAACGCCTGCTGGACTATCCCCATCACTTAAGCGGCGGGATGCGGCAGCGGGTCATGATCGCCATGGCGCTGGCCTGTTCGCCCGGGCTCCTGATCGCCGACGAACCCACAACGGCCCTGGATGTCACGATTCAGGCCCAGCTGCTGGAGCTGATGAAGCGGCTTACCCGGGATGCCGGGAGCGCCTGGATTCTCATCACCCACAACCTCGGGATCGTGGCCCGGTACGCCGACCGCATTCATGTCATGTACGCCGGACGGATCGTTGAGCAGGCTCCGGTGCGGGAGTTGTTCGCCCGTCCGCGCCATCCCTATACCATCGGTCTCATGGCCTCCGTACCCCGGCTGGATCAGAACCTGAAGGAAAAATTGCGCCCCATAGAAGGACAGCCGCCGGATTTGCTGAACCTGCCTTCCGGTTGCGCGTTTCATCCCCGTTGCCGGCGCCGGACGGAGGTCTGCGTGTCGGAAACGCCGAAGCTGAAATCCATTGCCGGCGGGCATGCGGCAGCCTGCTGGCATCCGGTGGAGGAGAAACTCCCATGCTCATGACGGTTCGCAATCTTTCGGTTTGCTACCCGGTCTACCGGGGCTTCTTTTTCCCCAAAAAGATCGGAGAGGCCCGGGCCGTGGATGAAGTGAGCTTTCAGATCGAGGAAGGCGCCACCCTGGGGCTGGTGGGGGAAAGCGGTTGCGGAAAAACCACAACCGGCCGGGCCATACTGTTGCTGGAAAAGCCCACCGGAGGTGAGATCCGCTTTGAAGGCGAGGATATCGTCAGGTATGACCGGCGTCAGCTCCGGGATCTGAGACGCCGGATGCAGATCGTCTTTCAGGATCCCATGGGATCCCTCGATCCCCGGATGAGGGTACGGGATATCGTCGGCGAGCCGCTGCGGATCCACGAACCATCCCAAGCCAAAGGGGAGTACCGGGAGCATACCGACCATCTCCTGGAAATGGTGGGTCTCCATCCCGGCATGGGGGCGCGATACCCCCATGAATTCAGTGGCGGACAGCGCCAGCGCATCGGCATCGCCCGGGCCTTGTCGGTCAGGCCCCGCCTGATCGTCTGCGATGAGCCGGTCTCTTCCCTGGATGTATCCATCCAGGCCCAGATCATCAATCTTCTGGAAAGCCTCCAGGAGCGGTTTCGCCTGACCTATCTGTTCATCGCCCACGATCTGGCGGTGGTCCGCCACATGAGCACCCGTGTCGCCGTGATGTATATGGGCCGGATTGTGGAACTGGCGGACCGCGATGCGATATACCATGGCGCCCTGCATCCCTATACCCGGGCGCTGCTGTCGGCCGTGCCGATTCCGGATCCGGAATTGGAAAGCCGCCGCGTTCATGGCTGGATCGAGGGGGAAATCCCCGGACCATTGGAACCGCCCGGCGGCTGCACATTTCACCCCCGTTGTTCCCGGGCCGGCGACCGTTGCCGAAGGGAGTCCCCGGCCATGCGGCCGGCGGGGGATGGCGATCACCAGGTAGCCTGCCATTTTTTTGGATAATGCCGCCGCCGGCAACAGGAATGCCGGCTGAAAAGGAGAACCGGATGAAACGCGATCCCAATCCCTGTACCCTCAGAACCCTGTTGTTGTCGGGCATGCTGGCCGCGGCCGTCTTTTTTCCGGATGCGGTCGTCGCCGGGGAATCCGGAGAACCGGCTCCCGGCTGGATGGAATGGGGGGAGAAATATTGGCCCGCGAAACCGGTGGGGGGAGGAATCCTGCGGGTGGCCGCCCCTTATTTCATCGGCGTGATGAACCCCAACCATTTTCCGGTCATGGACTGGGTCACCATGAGCTACATCTACGAGAAGCTGGTCATCCATGACGCGGCCTATAAGCCGGTCAACCCCTGGCTGGCCGAGTCCTGGAGTTTTCTGGATGATCGCACCGTTCTGATGCGGCTCCGCAAGGGGGTCCGTTTTCACGACGGCGCCGAATTCACCGCCGAGGGCCTGAAATATCAGATGGAATGGATTATGGATGCAACCAATGGCGCCTGGTCCCGCACCTGGCTGGAGCCGTTGGATTTCGTGGAAGTCGTGGACAGCCATACGGTGAAGTGGCATTTCAAGCAGCCCTGGGGCGCGTTTCTGGGAACCATGGCCAGCGTGCCGGGGTATATGATTTCTCCCAAGGCGTTGAAGGCCGACCGGGACCTTGCGGAGTTGCGCCGCCTCAGGCGCGGGATCGCCGGTCTGGAGCGTGATGCGGAAACAGCCCTGGAAGATTGGGAAAACGTACCGGAGGAGGACGCCGCCGCCAGAATCGCGGCCCGCGGAAAAACCGATGCGGCCGATAAGGTGCTGGCGGACGCCCGGCGGCGGATCCGGAAACTGGAACGGAGCACGCGGAAGGCCAAATCCCTGGATTACTACCCGGTGGGCAGCGGACAGTACATGCTGGAGAAGAGCAGCCCCGGAAACTATACCCGGCTCAAACGCAATCCGGACTGGTGGTTCGGTCAAAGCATCGGCCGCCCGGAAATGCCTTATTTCGAAGGGGTGACTGTTTCGGTGATCCCCGATCCGTCGGTGCGTCTGGCCGGCCTGAAAGCCGGCAGCCTGGACTATATCGTCGTCAACCCTTTTCAGCACAGGCTCGTCGAAGCGGATCCGCGCCTGCGCAGCGGCATCGCGCCGCTGAATTGGCTGGTCTGGCTCATGTTGAACCAATCAAAGGGTCCGTTGAAGGATATCCGGGTGCGCAAGGCCATCTCCCACGCCATCGACCGGAAAGCCCTGATCATGGGGACCCAGAGCGGGCTGGGGCGGGAAGCGAGCTGCATCTTTCCGGATAATCACTGGGCTCATAATCCGGACCTGCAACCGGCGGCCTATGATCCGGAGCTGTCCAGGCGCCTGCTGGCGGAAGCCGGCTATCCCGATGGGTTGACCCTGACCGGTTTCACGTCCAACGAGCCGGTCTCCCAGGCTTTCGCCAAGGCCGTCATGGCCATGCTGGAAAAAGTGAACATCAAATGGGACTGCAAGCTGCTGGGGATCGCGGCCATGGCCGAGCCGTTCATGCGGCGCAAATATGACATGGCCGGCGGCCTCTATCAGTGGATCTTCGAGCCCGATCATATCGCCTCGACATTATACCTGCCGGAGGGCATTCTGAATTGCGGCCGCAATCGTAACGAAAAAGTCGTCGCATTGATCATGCAGGGCCGCCGGGAAATCGACGAATCCAGCAGAAAACGGATTTATCAGCAGCTGGAACGGGAGCTTTACGAGAATTATGAAGACATCTGGCTCTGGTATCCCATGTCCGTCATCGGTGCCAATGCGAAAATCCAGGGGTTCAACATCGACATGCTCCGGGCCTACGGAGAAGGGTATGTATGGTCGCATCCCAACTGGTTCGAAAACGGAGCCCCATAGGACGAGGAAAACCGTCAACGATCAGGGACTGATGCCTACTGGCTTTTCCCGGTATCCCGGCTCCGTCTTCTCGTCCTTGAGGGCTGCCCGCGGTGGAGGTGCGCACGGATAGATCCCCTTCCATAGCAGGTGCAGGTCCTGATTGATCAATATGATTTCTCCGCTATGGCCGATATGATCGTGGAGCAGGGATTGAAGGTTGGCGGTGGGATAATGGAACGCGAGGATCGCATGGACAAACGGCCTGCCTGGCTGGTCGAACAATGGACAGGCCGGGTAAAAACCAACGTGAGCTCCCGGCCCTCCGCAGGATTTTCCGTCATGGCTTTGGTATCCGCCTTGCGCTCAAAAACCCATCTGGACAGCTCGCGTGGCAAGGAATAGTTGGCATACAAGGGGTGCTCGGCAAGATTGGAATCCGGCTCGGCGGTCAAGGTGGGCACAGGCAGGAAGGATACGCACCAAACAATGGCAAGAAGAAAAAGCACGGATCGGGAATTCATGGTCTTCCTCCATGTGGCAGGAACAGCTTACCGATGTGGAATGCTCATTACAAGGGCCTGTATACACTAAGGATGAGGATTTCAGAATTTACAATGATTTTTGATTCTTATCATCGTTTCCATTCCAGGGCAATAAGATCTTGCGTGCATCCGGAGCAAACGGGTGAACGGTGACCGAATGGGGTTGCCAAGTTAACATATTGAAAATTTATCATATTTGTTTTATCGGGATTGTGTATTCCATGGCGCTTGATCAACCGCGTGTAAACGCATGGTACACCGAAGCCCTGTTAAAAAATTGTTGAAACGAAAAGAGCTGCGCGCTGCAAAGCGGGATGTCCTTGACAGACCGGCAAGAGGATGAAGACATGGCGAAAGTACTCATCATCGATGATCGATGCTGGTGCGATGGTCAGGATGACCATGGATACCCAGGTGGGTTCAATGGCTTGTGCCAGGCATATGGATTTGTTATAATGAATAAAGTATTCATTTCACAAGCAGGAGAAAGCGAATGCACGGTTTTTTGATCAGGTGGCTGATCCTTACGGCTTCCATTATCGTCACCTCCTATTTTATCGACGGGATTCACGTGACCGGATTTTTCTCGGCGTTTTTTGCCGCCGCCCTTCTCGGCATATTGAACGCGTTTTTCCGTCCCATATTATTTATCCTGACCCTGCCCATAACCATTTTGACCCTGGGACTTTTCACCTTCGTGATTAATGCCGTCATGCTGTTGATGGTTTCCGGCGTGGTGGCTGGATTTCAAGTGGATGGATTGTGGTCGGCCATGTGGGGATCGCTTTTCATCAGCATCGTCAGCTGGCTTCTCACGTCCTTTGTCAGTGAGCGGGGCAGGGTCGAGTACATCGATTTGAAAAAGGTCGGCAGGGATCGTTGGGAGTGAGCAACGGCTGCTGGCGCTGCCGCGGATAGCGATCAAAAGGCGGTAAGGCTTTTTCCTGGCCCGATTATGAAAAACATGGCCGGGTGTCAAGGTGCGGATCCAGGCGAAAGGGAAATGATCCATTCCCCCAAACGCCGGCCTTCCCGTTACCCGGCCATATGGGTGTACAGGATTCTCAAGCCAATCGCGATCAGGGTTATGCCGCCCGCTGTTTCGGCCCATTTGCCCCAGGCGGTTCCGATTTTGCCGCCGAGCAACATCCCGATGGTGGTGAGCGTGGTTGCTACTAGACCGATTATCACCGCGGGCAATACGATGCTGGAACCGATCATGGCCAGGCTGAGCCCGACAGCCAGGGCGTCGATGCTGGTGGCGATGGACAGGATGACCAGGGAAATGCCCCTGGTGGGATCACAGCCTTCCATACCGGTATCATCCCCTCCTCCGCGGGCTTCCCATAACATTTTGCCGCCCACAAAGGACAGCAGACAGAAGGCGATCCAGTGATCGAATGCGGCGATATGCCCATACACCGCCTTTCCGGCAAGCCAGCCGCAGACCGGCATGAGCGCCTGGAACAACCCGAAATGAAAAGCCAGGCGGAATATATGCCGCTTGGTGATGCAGGACAGGGAAAGACCGATGACAATGGCGACGGCGAAGGCATCCATGGCCAGTGCAAAAGCGATCCCCAGGATACTGATCCAATTCATGTGTTCAAATACCTCCGGTTCATTGCGCCGCTTTCAGCCGATTTGGTTGGCGATCCGTTTCCGGGAAGACGCCTGACCTACCGGTTGTGACGTTCAGGGCGCTCCTTTTTTTTCAGGCTCCCGGACAGCAGCAGACGGGCGGAATCGCAGATGGCGATGGCCGCCGGGTGCTTGATCCGGCGTTCCACCGTGATGGCATAGAAATATTCATGCACCGCGGCGGCGGTTCCGACCATGGAGACGTTGTGTTGACGTCGGACCTCGGCCGCGATGATGCCCGGCGCGGGGAAGATCCCGAGCCCTCCCTGGCCGAAGGCATTCATCAGGGCGCTGTCCTCGAACTCCCCCATGATCCGGGGTCGAATCTCCAGGCTGTCAAAATACTGATCCAGGGATCGCCGCAGGCTGGTGTTTTCAGTGGGCAGCAGCAGGGGTGCGCCGTCCAGGGAGTGGGGGAATCCCTTGCCGTGTTTTTCGCAAAGGGCTTTTTCAGCCAGGAAGACGATGCCGCATTTTCCCAGCTGGTGGTTGAATACCTTGACTTTCACCTGGGGATCGGCCGGCGCATCCGTCAGAATGACATCCACGTGATGCTGGGACAATTCCGTCAGCAGCCGGTCGGGCTTGTTTTCCCGGCAGATCAATTGGACCGGTTCCGGCAGCGCAAGGGCCGCCTGAATCAGTCTCCAGGCCACCAGCTTGGGCACCACATCGGCGACGCCGATGGTGATCCGCAGCGGCTTGCCGATGGGGCGGTCGTTCAGCGTGTCCATCAGTTCGCGTCCCAGCGAGAAAATTTCCTCGGCATAGCGGAAAACGATGCGGCCCTGCTCCGACAACACGAGATGACGGCCGGTTTTGACGAACAGCCTGCGACCGGTCATTTCCTCGAGACGCCGGATCTGGCCGCTGACCGTGGACGGCGCCAGCCGGAGCTTTTCACAGGCGCGGGTGAGGCCGCCCTCCCGGGCTACATGCCAGAAATAGAATAAATGGTGATAGTTGAGCCATTCCATGAGGGGGATATATTTAGATAAATACGAAATGTCAATGCTATATTTCCTTATTGCCAAAGTGTTGCCCGGTGAGTAGAGTACCCTGGCTTATTCCCTGTCGTCGACGCGTGGTGCGCCGGTGCAAAATTCGGAAAAAGAACAAAGGAGATGAAAAGAAACCATGAAACACATGAATGGCAGAAAACGGAATATTCTGGCGGTGATGAGTCTGGTATTGCTTCTGCTGGCGGCGGGTTTTGCTGAATTGGCCGAGGCGCGTTCCCGCGGTGGCGGCCGCTCCTTCGGCGGACGCGCCTTTTCAAGGCCCACTACCCAGCCCCGGCCGGTCGCGCCGGATCGGATTTCCCGTCCCTCAACTTCCCCGCTTGGCGGCGGCGCCGGCGCGTTTACCCGGGGGCTGGCCGGCGGGATGCTGGGAGGATTTCTGGGCAGCATGCTCTTCGGCGGCACGGCCCATGGTATGGGGGCCGGCGGATTCGGCGGCAGCGGCATCGGCCTGTTTGAAATTCTGCTGCTGGCGGGTCTGGGTTATTTTTTATACAAGCGGTTTTACCGGCCCCGGGCTTTTCCGGCGGGCATGGAGCCGGGGCGGAACGCCTTCGGGAATGCAACCCGTTTGTTTGACGCCGGCTCGCGGGGCCGTCAGGAGGCCGGGGCCGATGACCTGGAAGATCCGCTGGTGGCCGGCGTCAGGGAAATCTGGGAGGTGGATGAAACCTTTCATCCCGAGCGATTCAAGGAGACCGCCCAGGATCTGTTTTTCAAGATCCAGGCCGGCTGGACCAGACGGGACACGGGGCCGCTGCGGGAATTCGTCGGCGATCAGCTCTTGAGCGAATATGAACGGCATTTCGCGGAAATGCGGCAACAGGGTCATATCAACCGGCTGGAAAACATCGCCGTGCGCAATGTGGAACTGGTGAACGCCGGGGTCGACGGCCAAGAAATCTTCGTCACCATCCGGTTCACGGCCAACCTGCTGGATTACACCGTGAACGATCGCACCGGCGACGTGCTGAGCGGTGATCCGGAAAATCCGGTCAAATTCCAGGAAAACTGGACCTTCGCCCGGCCCGCCGGCGGCGGCAACTGGAAACTGGAAGGGATCGAAGAACAGAGTTAAAAATAATTTGTGACCGGCATGTTCCTATGGTATACCCCCCCCAGATCCGCAATCATATCGGAACTGACGAGATTTGATTCAAAAGGAGAAGGGGGGCTATGAATCATCCGGAAGCAACACAGCTGGCGCTTTCCATTCTGCGGAAGGGGGATAATTTTCATTGGATCATCATTCCGGTGCTGGTGTTTGTTCTGTACATCTATTTCAACGAGCTAGCGAAGCAGAACCACCGGGGAATCGCCGCCGGATTGTCCCTGTACATGATCCACTGGTTTTATGAGATCCTGAACGCCCTGATCCAGCATGTTTCCGGTCATGCCCTGTGGACGGTGCCCACCGGCACCTGCTTTCTTCTCTTGGTGGGGGTGGGCATCGAGATCAGTCTGATGTTTTCGGTTGCCGGATTGGCCGCCAGCAAACTGTTGCTGGCGGACCCGAAGGCAACGGTGCTGGGCATCAACAACCGCTTCTTCTTTGGCACGGCCAACGCCCTGCTGGCCTCGATCCTCGAAATCTTTCTGGCCAAAACGCCCGCTTTCGTCTGGGTGTATCCCTGGTGGGGCGCTTCAACGGTTTTCGTGACCGTCTATATTCCCTTCTTCGTGGTTTCCGCCTATTGCCATGACTGGGCGCCCGCCACCCAGAAAAAATTCATCGGCGGGTTATTTTTGATCAACGCGGCGATGCTCGCTGTTTTCGGCGGGTATCTCGGCTGGATTTAAAGCGGAGGCGGGTCCATCACCGGTCTTGCCGGGAAAGTCCGGTGATCTTGTATCCGTTAGCGAAAATGGAAAAGGAGGTAATACCCAGCATGAGAATGAAAAAGACCGTTTACTTTTTTTTCGTTTTGGTGGTGAGCGCCGCACTGATGGCGGCCTCCCCTGTCCTGGCGGGCCACGGGGCCGCCGAATCCATTCCGTCGGCACCCAAGGAAAATGAAATCGAATTTGATATCAGCGGGTATATTCTCGACTCCCATCATGAACCGGTCAATGAAGTGGCCCTTGCCGTGATGGACGGCGAAAAAATTCTCTGCGAGGTGGAATCCGACAGCGGCGGCAAATATATCGCCCGGTTTTTTATGGAGGAAAACCGGATCGATACCGCCGACCTGAAGCTGGTTGCGAAAAAATCAAGTTTCACCACCCAGACCATTCCCTTGTCTCCCGGAAGCATGTGCCGGCAGGGGAAACAATGCTCGTACTCCAAGGATATCAGCCTGGGGCGCACACTGGGGCCGGCATTCTGGATTTCCACCATCGTCTTCCTGGTGGCCTATGCCCTGATTTCCTTCGAATTGCTGCACCGAACCGTGGCTGCCATGCTCGGCGCGGCCCTGATGCTGGCGATTTCCTACACCTTCGGCACCCTGGATTTTCATCTGAGGATTTTTACCTTTGAATCCGCCATTGGTTCCATCGACATGAACGTCATCTTCCTGCTGCTCGGCATGATGGTGATCGTCGGGATCTTCAAGCGCACGGGGGTCTTCCAGTGGTGCGCCTACCTGTCCTACCGGCTGGCAAAGGGCAATGTGTTTCTCCTGGCGGTTTATTTGATGGTATTCACCGCGGTGACCTCCGCCTTTCTGGATAACGTGACCACCATGCTCCTGATCACCGGGGTGGCCATCGAGATCTGTCTTTCCCTGAAGATCAATCCCCTGACCATGCTGATTCCCATGATCATGGCCTCCAATATCGGCGGCACGGCCACCCTCATCGGCGACCCCCCCAATATCATGATCGGATCCTACGCCGGGCTGACCTTCATGGATTTTGTCGTCGCCCTGTTCTGGGTTTGCGTGTTATCCATTATCGCGCTGCTCATATTCACCAAATTCGCCTGGGGCCGGGAGTATGCCATGGCCAAGGTGGAGGATGTGCCCAGGCACATTGAGGAGCTTCGGCAGCGGTATCAGATCACGGACAAGGGGTTGCTGGCCTGGGGGCTGCTGATCCTGGCATTCGTCATTTTCCTGTTTTTAAGCCATGGTTTCTGGCATATGGAAGTCAGCATCGCGGCGTTGCTGGGGGCCTCCGTTTTTCTCGTCATCGCCCTTTTGACCAAAAAAGTCGAGTTGCTGGAGCTCATTGAAAAAGATATCGAATGGCCCACCCTGATGTTTTTCATCTTTCTGTTCATCGTGGTGGGCGCGGTGGAATCCGCGGGTCTGCTCGCCCTGATCGCGGACTGGATACTGGATATTTCCGGGGGTAATTTTATCGTGGCGTGCAGCCTGATTCTGTGGGTATCGGCCATCATGTCGGCGTTTGTGGACAATATCCCCTTCACCGCCACCATGCTTCCCATTGTCGCTTACCTGAGCGCCGCCATCCCGGGATCGGAAAACACCCTCTGGTGGGCTCTGGCCCTGGGCGCATGCTTCGGCGGCAACGGGACCATGATCGGCGCCTCGGCCAATGTGGTGACCGTCGGCATCGCGGAATCACGGGGATATAAAATCACGTTTTTCGGTTTTTTCAAAACGGCGTTTCCGTATATGATCATCAGCGTCCTGATCGCCCATGCATGGCTGTTGATATTCCGGCCGGTGTAAGCCGGGAATGTGCAACCAAACTGGTTTTCAGAACAGACGGGAGAGGAGAGAACCGATGGAAATGGATAAAACGATAAAAGACATCATGGTGCCCATTGAAAGATACGACACGATCGACGTCGAGGAACCCCTCTGCAATGCATTGATGATGATGAAGATGCGCTACGACCAGCTGAATCCGGAGCTGGAAAACCGGATCATCAAATCCGTGTTCGTGACCGAAAAATCCCGGGGCATCATCGGCAAACTGGATATGTACCACCTGATCCGGGCTTTTGTGCCCACGAAATCCCGCGACCCGGAATCCAGGGCCATCCAGGCCCTGATCTCTTCCCGGGTTCGAGATGCCGCCGCGGAGGTGGACAGAATCCAGGAGCGGTTCAACTGGGTGAACACCAGTTTTTCCGAACTGGTCCAACAGGAAACCCGGAAGAGCATCCGGGAGTGCATGGTGCCGGCGCATCCGGTTCTCAAGGAAGATGATACGATCAACTGGGCGATTTATAACATGTTCCGGCTCAATGTACGGCAACTGCTGGTCACCCGGGGCAAAGAGGTCGTCGGCGTGTTGAATTTCAGGGGCATTTTTGATGAGCTCATGCGCATCGTGGGGCCGTCATGCGAGCTGATCATGCCGCAACCATAAACGGGTTAGGTAAATCGCCTTCCGGAAAGCTCCGGGCTGGAGTCGGGGGTATGAAACGAATCGTCCTGTTGCTTGGCTGCGTCGCCGTACTGACCTTGTCCGCCGTTGCCGGCGAAATAAAGGAAATCGAGCTGAGTGATGGAAGCGTCATCACCGGCGAGGTTCTTTCCCTGAACAACGGCGTATACAAAATCAGAACGGCAACCCTTGGCGATCTGACGGTTGAGGAGTCCAAGGTCCTCGTCATCCGGTCGCCGGGGGACTCCTTTGCCGGCGGCAAAGCCGTTTCCACCGCGTCATCCGACCGGAGTCCCGATATTCATGCCCTCCAACAGGAGATGATGAACGACCGGCAGGTCATGGACATGATTCAGTCGCTGCAGGACGATCCTCAGTTCAAGGAGGTGATGGCGGATCCCGCCATCATGCAGGCGGTGAATTCCGGCGACGTCGAAGCGCTCATGAACAATCCGAAATTTCTGGAACTCATGCAAAACGCCACCGTGAAGGATATCCAAGAGAGGGTTGCCGACTAGCAACCCGGCAGCTGCCACGTCCCCCCCCCGCTCAATGTATGCGGCCACGCTTTCAATTGACAAATGCCATGGAGTGAATATGGTATGGTCAGCTACGGAATTTCATGACTTCCGAGGGGTGTATAACAAGTGCTGGCGCCGTGAACGGTTTAAGCGAAGGAGGTGGGCAATGAATATCACCAGTTGTTTTCCCCAGACCATATCCAAGTTGTTCCTGGCAATCCTACTGGCCATTTTCGCCCTGGGTTTTGTGGTGTCCGGATTCACCGTTTTGCCGATTATCGGTTTTGTGGCGGCAATCCCGTTCATCGGGATTTCGATCTACCTGTTCAAGGCCCACTTGAACAAGCAGTGCGAGATCGAACCGGCATGAAGCGGTTCCCATGGCTTTTGACTATGTAGTATGCTGCTGCCTTCTGGGGAGGGTGAACCCGTGTCATGAAAAAACTGTCGGATCCGTTCCGGTTGCAACCAGGGAAATCATGAATGGAATACATCGGCATTATCCACTCCCCTTTTCGAGAAATCGAAAATATGCCCATCCAGCCGAGGGGGGCCAGAGGCATCGAGGGAACGGTACATGTCTACGAACCCTATGTGCAGGGACTTGAAGACCTGGACGGTTTCAGCCACATTTATCTGATTTACCGGTTTCACCAAGCGACGAAGACAAGCCTGCTGGTGACGCCTTTCATGGATACCCGGCAGCGTGGTGTGTTCGCGACCCGATCCCCATTGCGGCCGAACCACATCGGATTATCCATTGTCCGTCTGCAAAGAATTGACCAGGGGGTTCTGACCGTGAAGGGGGTCGATGTAATCGATGGCACCCCGCTTCTGGATATCAAGCCGTACATTGAAAAATTCGACGCTGTCGCCCACAGTACTTCCGGGTGGATGACGGCTACAACGGAAGAAGTATCGAAAAAGCGTTCCGACAACCGTTTTAAATGATCTGGAGCTATCCCTCGGTGTAATCTTGCCACAGATTCCGCTGAATGCGTATATACCAATAGGTCCGCCAGAGGATTTTCATCACTTCCAGGGGATTCACCGGCGCCTTGCTGTGGGAAAGGGGATTCCGCCGGATCGCCACCCGGGTCAGCTCGGCGAAACGGGCATAGAATTCTTTCAGGGGCAGCCGCGCCGGCAGAATCGTGTGCATGCAATCGTAATAGTGGATCGGGTCACAGATGAAGCGGGGGGCAAGGTCGCGCCAGGCGGCGGTTCCCGGTGAGGGAGAGTAGACCGTGAAGGTGGCTTCCACCGGCGGCAGGCTCTGGAGATAGCGTTTCAGGCGGTCGAAGTCCTCCGCGGAAAACTCCGGCATGACCATGAATGCCGGATGAACCGTGATGCCGCATTCTTCCAGGATCCGGACGGCCGTGTCGTTTTGTTCCGCCGTGGCTTTTTTGTTCAGTTTCTTCAGGGTGTCCTCGTCCGGACTTTCCAGCCCCACGTAAACGATCTCCAGGCCGATTTGCCGCCAGGTCTGAAACAAATCCGGATTTTTGCAGATGGTGTTGCTGCGGGCCCAGGTCACGAAATGTTTCCGGATACCCCGTTCCTCGATCTTCCGGGCCAGTTCCCGCATGTATTCCGGGGCCAGGAAGGTCTCGTCGTCCACAAAATACACATAGTCCTCCCGGATGGCTTCCAGCTCGGCGAGAACATCTTCCACGTCTCTTCGGTGATGCTTCCGGCCGGAGAGGTGGGGGACCACGCAGAAGGCGCAGTCATAGGCGCAGCCGAAGGATGTCCGCATGGATGCCATGCGGGGAAATATCGAATCGGCAAACGATTTGTGGGGCGAACTCCAGACGCAGGAGTACCGGGATCGATCCACCAGATCCCTACGGGGATGCGGCATGTGCGCAATCCCCGGATGAACGGGAATCGGTCCGAAACCGCCGCCGGCCGGGCGATGCACATTGGGAATCGTGAAGACATCCCCGCCGGTCTCCAGGCACTCCAGCATGCGTTTGAAGGTGCCGTAGCCTTCCCCGCGGACAATGGCGTCGAGGAAGGGGAAGTCGCAATTCTCCGGCATGATGGTGGCGTGATGGCCGCCGAGCAGCAGGAAGGCGTCCGGACACAGTTTCCGCGCGATCAAACCGTATTCGACCACTTTTTCTCGCTGGTTGCTGTAAGCCGTGAAACCGACGATATCCGGCCGGAACCGTTTCAGCAGGCGCCTCAGCCGGTTTGGCGGTCTTTTTTCCAGGGTGAGATCCAGGATCCGGACCTCGTGTCCCGGCGGGACGGCGGCGGCGACATATTCGAGGTCAAGTGGTTCCAGATGGATATAGGTCAGGAGCTGCTTGACGACTTTCAGGTGCGAATCGGGTCTGATGAGTAAAATCCGCATTCGAATTCCATGCCCGGCGGTGCGGCGCCGTTCTTGCCCACTCTACGGTGGGTTTGCGTGTCAACCCTTCTGGTTTTTCATCGAACCGAGGAAGGCGCCACCTGGAGACGGATGGACTGAATTCCATCGATCCCTTTGACCAACGCGTTCACCTGGTCGTTCAGTTTGCGTTCCTGGTCTTCGTTCTTGGCCACCTGCAGATAAAAGGGCGCATCTAGCTGGATGAGCACGGCGCCGGCGACGCTGCTGACCCTGGCCGTGGGATACTGGTTGACCAAAGCGGCCTGCACACTGGCGGCGAGCACCAGATCCTGCAGCATGCCGGCGGATTCGGGAGTGGTCTGGAAACAGGGCCGCCTGGCGATAGCGAACAGGATGTCCACGGCATCGTCCACACCCAGCGAATCGATGTGCAACACGACATCGTACAGACTCGGATCCCAGGCATCGATGCCGAAGAGGTGCAGGGACCATTTCCGGCGTTCTTCATCATCCTTCCTCAACAGATAACGCGCCTGATCCTCGGGGATATTTTCTCTTTTCATTTCTTCCCGTACACGGTCGTCCAGGTTGGCGATGATGCGGACCTTTAAAATATGGGGTACGTTGCGGAGGAAGAAATGGCCGGCCAGGCCGTGGTAGACGATATTGTCCTTGGCCACATGCGCCAGCAGCGCCCGGCGGATGTGGGCGATGAATTTTTCCTTGCCGTGGGTAAAACGCTCCAGCACCGAAGGGGCGTCGTGAATGGCCCGGATCAGTTTGACTTCCGGGATGTTGAATTGTTCCGATGCTTCCAGAATAATTTCGCGGGAAATGCATTCATACTTCAATTTCCCGGCTAGCTTTTCCGCGATTTCCTTCCCCTTGCTGTAGGAGCCCCTGGATATGGTGATGACAGCCATCTGTGTTTCTCCGGATCTGTAACAATTGATGAAATGGTGAAAAGTCCCTCTTCCGTCGCTCCCGCGACAGTGGGGGCCCGGAACGTATTGTATTTACTGGATGCCGGCTGGAGTCGGGCATGACGAAAAACTGGAATCCAGCCGCCACTGGCTGACCCGTCTACCATCCCGCACGGATTGTATTCGGCCTAATACCTATCAACCGGAGGCGGACTTGTAAAGCGTTTCCAAATATTCTTTGCCATGTTGACAACGTAAACATTTTGTGCCATGAATGTTGACAGTGGCAACATTTATGGCGAAAGGCGGCGGATCCGACAACCCGGATGAACACGTATCATCACGGAAATCTACAGAACACCCTGATCCAGGCGACCCTCGAGCTGATCGGCAAAAAAGGGGTGGAGGCGTTCACCATTCGTGAAGTCGCCCGGCGGGCGGGTGTCAGCCATGCGGCGCCTTATCGTCATTTCAAGGATAAGGATACCCTGCTGGCCGCTGTGGCCAAGGAAGGCTTCGATACGATGGTCCGGCACATGCGTGACCGCATCGCCGAATGTCCGGAAGATCGACTTCGGCAATTTCAAAACTGCGGCATCGCTTATATCGAGTTCGCCATCCGTCACCCGGCCCATTACCGGGTGATGTTCGGACCCGCTAAATCCAGAAGTAGGGAAACCGAAGCGGTGCGCGAATCCGCTGCCGCCGCTTTTCAGACCCTGCTGGATTGCATCGCGGCCTGTCAGGCGGCAGGCCTTGTCCGTTCCGGAGAACTGCCGGATATGGCCCTTTCGGCCTGGTCATTGGTGCATGGGTTCGCCATGTTGTGTATCGACCGCTATGTCACGGAAACCAGACCGAATTCCCGGAATCTGGAGGGGATGATGCGTGTCGTGACCGAAAGCCTGTATGTCGGCCTGCGGCCGGTTGCCCCGTCCATGAAATCCGAAACACCAACCCCTCCAAGAGAAGGAGAGTGATCATGACCGATTCGATTTACCACCGGCTGGCCCGGGTGCTCGACACCCTGCCCAACGGTTTTCCCGCCACCCCGAGCGGTGTCGAGATCAAGTTGCTGCGCAAAATTTTCGAACCGGACGAAGCCGAGCTTTTTTGCGACCTGCGGCTGAAATACGAGACCCCGGAAGAAGTGGCCCGGCGCACGGGAAGGCCCCTGGAAAACCTTGGGGAAAAACTGAACCGCATGTGGCGGCGCGGTCTGTTGTTCGGGATCGATTTCGGCACCGTCCAGGTGTTCCGGATCCTGCCCTGGGTATTCGGCATTTATGAATTCCAGCTGAACCGGATGGACCGGGAATTCGCGGAACTCTGCGAGGAGTATGCCCCCGTTTTCGGCCGGCAGTTCTTCGGCAACAAGCCGCAGCTCATGCAGGTGGTTCCCGTTGAAAAAGAGCTCCGGAATCTTCAGGCGACCCTGCCCTACGAAAAGGTGTCCGCCATCATCGAGACCGGGCTTTCCTTCGGCCTGAACGAATGCATCTGTAAAAAGGAAAAGCATATATTGGACAAGGGCTGCCGGAAACCGCTGGAAGTCTGTCTGGCCATCGCGCCGGTGCCGGGGGTGTTCGACCATCATCCGTTGATCAAAAAGGCCATCACCAAGGAGGAGGCCTATGAAGTCCTGCGGATTTCGGAAGAGGCCGGACTGGTTCATCTGACCAGCAATGTGGAAAACGGGCATTATTATATCTGCAATTGCTGCGGCTGCTGCTGCGGGGTCCTGCGGTCCATCAATGAACTGGGAATCAGCGAGGCAATCAACAGCGCTTTCCATGCCGAGATCGATCCGTCGCAATGCATCGGCTGCGGCCTGTGCGCGGATGAGCGCTGCCAGATCCACGCCATTCACGCCGGACCGGACGGTATCCATCGGGTCGACCGGCAAAAATGCATCGGCTGTGGTCTGTGTGTAACCCATTGCCCGGTGGAGGCCATTCAATTGATCCGCAAGGAAACCGCCGACCTGGTTGCGCCGCCGAAGGACGAGAAGGAATGGTTTGCAAAACGGGGTGACCTGCGCGGGGTGGATTTCAGCGGCTATCGGTAATCCGGGCGGTAGCTCAGGAAAATCGGTTGAGGAGTTTTTCCGCCGCCATCCGCGCGGCCCAGCGCAAAAAGATCAGGGAGTACTCGGCGCCCGCCAGATACATTCCCGCCAGAAAGACCACATGGGACAATCCGTAGACGACCGGGCCGCCGATGATCAGGATCAGGGGTTCCTTCAGATAAGCGGCCAGGATGCCCAGAAAGCTGACCGCCGGCCAGCCGATGACATAGCTGAAAGCGATGGCGAAAACCCCGGCCATGACGCGAATCGACGGCCTTTTCCGAAAAGCGCTGAGATCGGCCTTTTCATCGATGGCGGACCGCACGAATTCGTTTTCAGCGAGCTTCTGGATGAACGGCAGTTTCATTTTCGACCGGCGGCAAATCCGGTGGGCCACCCCTGTCCGGCCCCCGGAGGCGCAAGGCCGGCCCGGGAGGGAGGCCTGGGAGAATTGGGTTGAATTTTTATCGATAACATTGTACGTGTACTCACTTTCAACGATGTTATCAGAATCTATTCGACTATGGGGATGCAATCAAGCTTTTTTGAGATGAATACGCCCGCCTGCCCGGACTGCTGGGAGTTTTTCGACAAACTGTATTGTATTTCGCTGGAAGAACGCGGGGACAGGCGCGCCGAAGCCGTCCGTCAATTCCGGAAAGTCGGTCTGGCGGATCGCGTTGAATTCGTCATCTTCCAGAAAAACCACGGGAACAGCGAGCAGGGCATTTTCGACTCCCATATGTGCTGCATCCGGAAGGGCATTCAGGCCGGCGCCAGGAATATGGTCATTTTCGAGGATGACATCCTCTTTGAACGCTTCAGCGCCGCGAGACTGAAACGCAGCACCGAATTCCTGGCGCGCGAGGGGACCTGGAAAGCGTTTTTTCTGGGTTGCCTGGTCACGGGGAGCCGTCCCACGGACGAGAGAACCGTCATTCGCATTCAATACCGCAGCCTTGCCCATGCCTATGCCCTGAACCGCCCGTTTGCCGAAAAACTGGCCTTGGAACAGTGGCGGGAGATTCCGTTTGATTCCATGGTGTGCCGACTGGATCGCGATCAGTACGCCCTCTACCCCTCCATCGCCTTTCAGGCCAACACCCGCACCGACAATCAGCGTTTCGTGCAGCTGGACCGATACCGGCGCTTGTGCGGCGGCCTGCGGTGCATCCAGAAATTGAACGAAATCTATTATCGCCGGAAACTGGCAGTCATTGTGCTGCATCTGTTGTTCCTGGCGGCGATCATTATGGCGGTCTCCTGATGCAGGCCCGCCCTTTGCCCATATCACCCATTCAGGACCCGATGGTCCGGAGCCGTTTTCATACCATCACGTCGACGATACCCAAGCTTCCATGACTATAAAAACGATCCAATGGCATAGATTACTTGTCATTCTTCTGGCAACGGCAATGCTGGCCGGTATCGGACTGATGCGTCTGACCATCGATACCGATATCGTCGGCTCCATGCCCCAGGATGATCCGGTGTTGGCCGACGCCGTCTATATCTTTCGTCACCATCCCATGCACGATCAAATTTTTATCGACGTTTCCACGGCATCCGAGAATCCGGACCGCCTGGCAGCCTGGGGCGACCGGATCGAGGCGGAATTGATGGCGAGCGGTCTGTTTCGGAAGGTCGGTTTCAAGGATTTGCAGGCGGTTCTGCCGGAGCTGGTCGGGTACGCCGCGGACAATCTGCCGGTCATGTTCACCGGGCGCCAGCTCGAGGAACAGGTCAAACCGCTTTTGGAACCGGAAGCGATCCAGCGTCGGCTTGTCGAATTGCAGGCGCGTCTTTTCAGCATGGAAGGGATCGGCCAGGCCCGGTTCATCGCCAAGGACCCGCTGGAATTGAAGAATCTCGTCATGGCGCGGATGGCGCCGCTGATTCCCGCAGGCTCGGTCCGGATGTACAAGGAAAAATTGATGTCATCGGACGGACGGCACCTGCTGCTCATCGCCAAACCGTTCGTGGCCGGAACGGATACGGCCTTCGCCCGGAAATTGGCGGCCCTGCTCCAATCCATCGCGACCAGGCTGGCGGATGAATGCGCCGGCTCCGCCGACTGTCCGGTCATCACCCCGGTGGGTGCGTATCGGGCCGCCCTGGACAACGAAGACCTCATCCGCAAGGATGTGGGCGACGCCCTTTCCCTGTCCACCATCGGCGTGGCGATTCTACTGCTCCTGGCTTTCCCGCGACCGCTCATCGGCCTGATGTCGCTGCTGCCGGCCATGGCCGCGACCATGACCGCCCTTTTCGTCTACTCCCTGCTGTTTCCATCCATTTCCATCGTCGTGCTGGGTTTCGGCGGCGCCATCATTTCCATTACCGTGGACCAGGGGGTCGCCTATCTGCTGTTCATCGACCGCTCCCGCCCCACCACCGGCAAAGAGGCTTCCCGGGAAATCTGGGCCATCGGCCTGGTGGCGGTGCTGACCACCGTGGTGGCCTTTCTGGCGCTTTTGCTGAGCGGCTTCCCCATTTTCGCCCAGCTCGGTGTTTTCACCGCCTTGGGGCATACTTTTTCCTTTGTGTTCGTGCACAGCTTTTTCCCTCTTATTTTTCCCAAAATGCCCGCGGCCCTGACGCCGAAAAAAAGCCTGCAACGCGTTGTCGACCGGCTGTTTGCCTTCGGCAAGCCCGGGGCGATAGCGGCCCTGGCTTTCGCGGCCGGCATGCTTTTTTTCGCCAAACCAAATTTCAATCCGGATATCCACAACATGAACACCGTGGCCGAGGACACCCTGGCGGCGGAGCAAAAGCTGACGGAAGTATGGGGGGATGTGTTCGAGAGCCGCAAAGTCTTCATGATGGTTGAAGCGGATGATATCAACGCCCTGCAGCAGAAAGGCGACCGCCTGCTGGCGATGCTGGAGCAGGATCTGGACCGGGGCGTGCTTTCCGCAGCCTTCATACCGTCCATGCTCTTTCCCGGCGAGGAACGCCGGAGAGACAATCTTGCCGCCTGGAAGGCCTTCTGGGACACCGGCAGAATCAGCTCTCTGAAAGCGGAGATGACCCGGGCCGCCGTTGAGCTGGGGTTTCAGCCGGATGCCTTTCGGCCGTTTTTCTCCATGCTGGAAAACGCCCCGGCCGGGGAAACGGCGGAAATTCCCAAGTCTCTTTGGGATCTGCTTGGAATCGCGCAAAATCCAGTCACCTCCAGCCTGATTCAATTCGTGGGCCTGACCAAGGCGGATGAGTATTCCCCGGAAGCCCACCACAACCGGTATGCAGCCAGCGCGCGGATATTCGATCAGGCTTTTTTCAGCCAGCGCCTGGGAGACCTGCTGTCCAGCACCTTTGGAAAAATGTTCCTGCTGATCAGCATCAGTGTCGCCCTGCAGCTGCTGGTGATGTTCTTTGATATATCCCTGACCCTCATCGCCGTGACGCCGGTGGTTTTCGCCTTTCTCTGCACCATCGGGACCCTTCATCTGCTGGGCCGGTCCCTGGACATCCCCGGGCTGATGCTGGCCATCATCATCCTGGGAATGGGCATCGATTACGCCCTGTTCTATATCCGCTCCTTTCAGCGGTATCAGCACGAAAACCATCCCTCTTTCGGGCTCATCCGGATGGCGGTGTTCATGGCGGCGGCCTCCAGCCTCGTCGGTTTCGGGGTGCTGTGCCTGGCCCGGCATTCCCTGCTGCAAAGCGTCGGGATCGTTTCCCTGCTGGGCATCGGTTATTCCCTGGCCGGGACGTTTTTGCTCCTTCCACCCATGGTCAGCCATTACTTCCGTGAGCGGAAAGGACCCGAGGATGAAAACGAGGCGCCCGACGTATTCACCCGGCGGCGTTACCGCATGATGGAGCCCACGCCGCGACTGTTCGCGCGCTTCAAGTTGCAGACCGATCCCATGTTTGCGGAATTGCCGCGGCTGCTGGCGGCCGAGAACCGGGATGCCCGGACCATCATGGATGTCGGCAGCGGCTACGGCGTGCCGGCGGTCTGGTGTCTGGCGGTTTTCCGGCAGGCCCGGGTGTTCGGCATCGAGCCGGACGAGGAACGGGTCCGGGTGGCGACGCTGGCCGTGGGAGACCGGGGCGTCATCCGGGAAGGCCGGGCGCCGGAAGTCCCGGAACCGCCGGCGCCGGCGGATTTCGCCTTGATGCTGGATATGGCCCATTACCTGACGGACGCGGAACTGGCGGCGACCCTGCAGGGGCTGCAACGGCGGCTCAAACCGGCGGGAAGGCTGTACCTGCGCGCCACCATTTCGCCGGAAAAAAAATATTCCCTGTTGTGGTGGGTGGAGCATATCCGGCTGCGGCTGCAGGGGATACCGGCGCGGTATCGCACCGTCGACGAATTGAGAAGCATCATCGAAGACCAGGGGTTTCGGGTGGGAAAAGAGCAATTTTCCGGCGTAAACGGCGATTTGTATTGGTTTGTCGGAGCCGTTGCATGAAAAAAGCGGCCGCCTCGGGCCATGCGGCGCTGAAGGACCGATGGGAATCCATGGAAAACGACGGGGACAATATCCGGAAGTGGTCGCTGGCTGAAAAAACCGGTCTTGCGGCCATCGGAACGGCGGCGCTGCTGACTGCGGCGGACCCGCTCCTGGCGGTGCTGCCGCTTGGCGCCTTCCTGCTGTTGTGCCTGGCAGCGCCGTTTTTCACCCGGCTCAGTTTTTATCTGCCCATCATCAGCCGGGGAACGTCCGGGAAACAGGTCGTGGCCCTGACCTTTGACGACGGCCCGGATCCGGTTTCCACCCCGGAATTGCTGCGGCTGCTGGACGAACACCGGGTCCCGGCGACGTTTTTCGTCAGCGGTCATAAGGCGGCGGCCCATCCCGAGTTGATCCGGGAGATCATCCGCCGCGGTCACGACCTGGGGAATCATTCCTACAGCCATGACATTTTCATTATGTTCAAGGGCCGGAAAGCGTTGCGGGCAGAGATCGAAGCCACCCAGCGGATCCTGGGCGCCCACGGAATTCAGCCCCTTACGTTCCGGCCGCCGGTGGGCATCACCAACCCCCTGCTGGGGCCGGTCCTTAAGGGGGCCGGCATGTTCGCCGTCAATTTCAGCTGCCGGGCCGCCGACCTGGGCAACCGCCGGATCCGGAAACTCGCCGACAGGATATTGAACCGCATCCGGCCGGACGACATTGTGGTGCTTCACGATATTCGGCCCGCAGACCCGGAACTGCTGCCCTACTGGTTGAAAGAGATCGAACGGATGATAGCAGGGATCGAAGCAAAAGGGCTTGCCGTCGTGCCGCTTGCGAATATCATCGGCCGGCCCGTCATGGGGCCTTCGAATCCGTAGGGCGGGGGGCGAATTCCTCTATCATGCGGAAGATTGACGACGCCTTTTCTTTATTAAGAATTTTGTTCTACTAATGTTTATTGGAGCGAGTTTCCAATCCTTACCTCTTTTTGTGCTTTAAAGTAAGGGATATTTGCCTTACTATTAAAACGCAATTGAGAGGAGGCTATGCAAATGAGTGCGCTAACCATTACCGCAAAAGGTCAGGTCACTTTACGGCAAGATTTATTAAATCATATAGGTGTCGGCCCAGGCCAGAAAATTGAGGTTGATAAATTACCCAACGGCAGGATCGTGGTGAGAGCCGCCGCCCAAAATGGTACGATTGCAGATTTCATTGGCTGCCTTTCACAAGAAAATAGGCCCATTCTAACGCTTGATGAAATGAATGAGATTACGGCTCAGGGGTGGGCGGGGGAAGAATGAAAATTTCCGTCGATACCAATGTACTGGTGCGAGCAGCTGTTCAAGACGACAAGCACCAGTGCTATATTAAGGTGAGCAACATTATCGCTGAAGGGATAGCCGTCCAGGGCGGTCCGGGACATGACGTGGTATACGGTTTTCTGATCCGGGATGATCATTCTGGCGATTCTGGGCATATTCGGGGCCTCCGTGTTTCGATGGTTTGGTACCGGGTACCATAATATTTGATAAAAAGTAATAATTCTCTTATTCTCCTGTCCCTGCCCCACTGTCCCTGCCCCAGACCCAATTCTCCTTTGATTGATTATTTTGCTTGACTTGTGCAATAAATATCACAAAATATATTATAAAAAGCATGCTGGAGGATGTCATGAGAACCACCGTCACACTTGATGAAAATTTGGTCAGGGAATTGGTTAAATTTTCCGATGCCAAAACCAAAACAGCGGCCGTAGCTTTAGCCGTTAAAGAACAAATCCGAAGAGCGAAACTGAAAAGGCTTGCCGGTCTCCTTGGAACGGTCAAGATCGATGAAAACATCATTCAGGATAGTAATTCCGATGATTTAAGGCGCGCTCAATGGCTTGCGGAGATGGGAAAGGGAAACGGCAAATAGCATGGAATCGGTATTATTGGATACTTCTGTTTGGCTGGATTCATTGCAAGGCAAATCGCCTAAAATGGTTTCACTTATCCAGGCATTGCTTAATGATGATCGCGTACTTACATGCGGACCGGTATTATTTGAAATCAAACGAGGTCTTCGCCCATCTGAACGAAAAAAAATATTGCCATTGTTTGAAGCCTTGATCCGGCTCCCGGTTGATGAAGATATTTGGGATACTGCCGGTGATTTAGATGCTGACCTGCGCAGCAAAGGCATTACGATCCCGCCAATGGATGTTTTGATTGCCCAGATATGTTTGCATCACGGAACTTTTCTTTTTACTCTGGATAAGCACTTTTATTCTGTTCCTGGCTTGAAAATCTTTCACCCTTCCGAAAATCGTTCGGGTGAGTAAAAGGCCATCCCGTTTATCTGCATCGGTTTCTTTCCCTTCTTCCCCAGGGGTTTTTTAGAGGCCTATCCCAGGGGGGGTGTTCTGGATGAAATTCAGCGGGCGCCGGAACTCTTTTCATATATTCAGACGCATGTGGATGACCTCGGAGAAGAGGGCGTTTATGTTCTGACCGGTTCCTCCAATTTCGGCTTGATGGAAGGGATCAACCAATCACTGGCCGGAAGAGTCGCCATCCTGGAGTTGCTGCCCTTTTCCTATTCTGAACTGGAACAGGCCGGTCGACTGCCGGGTGCCATTGAGGAATATCTGTTTGCCGGCGCGTATACGCGAATTTATGACATGGGTCTTGAACCCTCACGATGGTATTCTAATTACGTGGCGACATATCTGGAAAGGGATGTGCGCCAAATAAAAAATGTGACGGATCTTGCGGTATTTCAACATTTCCTGAAGATGTGCGCCGCACGGTCCGGGCAGGTCCTGAATCTTTCCGCGTTGGGAAATGACTGCGGCATCACACACAATACAGCCAGATCATGGATCTCCATCCTTCAGGCCGGCTATGTCGTATATCTGTTGAAACCACATGTGAAAAATTTCAATAAAAGACTGATCAAAAGCCCGAAACTCTATTTTTATGATTCCGGCCTTCTCGCTTATCTCCTGGGGATTTCTTCACCGGAAATGGTGAACATTCACAGTCACAAGGGCGCGCTCTTCGAGACATGGGTGATTTCCGAACTTTTAAAAGGCCGGATGCACCGGGGGCTCAAGGAACACTTTTATTTCTGGCGGGACAACGTGGGGCATGAAATCGATTGTCTGGCCGAAAGGGGTGATCGATTGCTGCCGATTGAAATCAAAGCCGGAAAAACCGTTTCAACGGATTTTTTCAAAGGGCTGAGTTAATACACCGCGCTTTCTCAAGGCAGCGCTTTTCAGCCGACCGTTGTCTACGCAGGGGCGTCGGACCAGATGAGAAAGGATGGGGCTGTTTTAAGTTGGAAATCCTTCGGAAAATCGATTCCTGGGGATATATAGTGGCGGCCAGACCGGAATCGCAGGCATAGGTTTTCATAGGGTTCACCGTGCGCCGGCAATCGGATTGGCTATGGATATTGGCGGATACTTTATAAATTGTCCTTGTTCGAGCCGGCGTTGCGCCAGCAGAGCGGGTCCGAGGCCAGATAATCGCCGGTGAGCTGGAAGGCGGCGCCGCGGCAGCCGTAGCATTCATCCGCCTGGTTGCAGGCGGCGCAGCTGCCTTTGATGGTGTGCCGGTAATCCTTCAACTGCGCCAGCACCTCGCTGGTGCGCAGGATGTCAGCCAGTTTCCGCTGGCGGATATTGCCGATGGACAGGTTGACGCCCACGCAGGGCATCACCTCGCCGGTGGAGGTCACCACGCAGGAAAACTGGTGCCGCAGGCATTTGTTGCCCACCAGCGGCGGCTGGGGGGCCCAGGTGTTGTGGTAGCGTTCCCGGTCGATGGCGGCGATCCGGTCGAAGAGGTTTTTGATTTCGAGCGGATCGACTTCCAGCCAGGTGTTTTCCCGGGCCCGGGACTGGGGGGTCATGATTTCAAAATAGGGCGCGATGCCCTGATCCCGCAGCCATTGCCACAATTGCGGCAGCTCGTCGAAATTCTGCCGGCAGATGATGGTGCTGACGGCCAGGAACCCCGTTGCGGATGGATATCCGGCGGCCTTCAGGTTCCGCAGGGCGGTCTGAATGATGTCATAGGCGCCGGTCGTGCCGGTCAGGAGGTCCTGCAGGTCGGCCCGAAACGTGTTCATTTTGAGCACCACGCGCACATCCCGGGCATACAGTTCCCGCGCGAAATCAGCGGTAACCCCCGACCCGTTGGTGAACATCTCCACCACCAGACCGTTTTCCCGGATAAACCGGATCATCGCACGGATATGGGGATAGATGGTCGGCTCCCCGCCCAGAATGATGATTTTTTGGGCGCCCAGGTCTTTTGCCTGGAGAACGGCGTCACGGAGCTCATCGGGCGACAATTCCTGTTTGTAAAAGACCTCTTCGGGCACATAGCAATACGGGCAACGGAAATTGCACCGCAGGCTGAACTCGATTTCCATGGACAGAAGCCGGTGGTTCTTCCTGGCGGCGTCTATTTCCTGTGCCGAAAATTCAAAATCCGGTTTCCCGATGCAGGCGGAGGGCATATCCGAGCAGGCTGTCTTCAATTTATATTTGTACCTCTTTTAAACGATCTGTGATATAGCACATATCTTTTATAGGGAAAGCGGGCGGCGGTGTCAAGCGCGTCATCCGCGGAAGGACAGGCCATCAGGACCATGCATCAGACAACCAACAAACGCCCGGATTCCGATTTCCGCGACCGATTGTCACGGCTGCTTATTCCGCCGCCGTTCCCGGAGAAACCGTTTGTGTTGTCGGGAGCCGCCTTCGGCGATGTATACCGGATGGCCGTCTCGCTCCAGGCCGATTTCCGTCGTCTCGGGCCGCAACCGGCCACCGTCTGTCTGTGCACCGACAACAGGGCGGTCATGGCCGCGGCTTTGCTGGCAGCCCTTGCCGGCGGCGTGACGCTGGTGCTGCCGTATTCCTACGCGGACAATATCCTGGAGGAAATCCGCCAATCCATGACGTTCCAGGCCGTGATCGCGGATGCGGGCAGAACCCCTCCCGGCGGCATACCCGTGCTGATGCCCGGCGCCGCCAGCCCGTCGGCAACGCTGGAAAACCTGGCAGGCGACATCCAGCCGGATGCCGAACTGCTGCGACTGTATACCGGCGGCTCCACCGGTAAACCCCAGGTCTGGCCCAAAACCGCCAACAATCTGTTTTCCGAGGCCTTTTTTCATGCCGACCGTCTGTCGGTCTCCCCGCGGGACCGGCTGGTGGCCACGGTTCCGCCCAACCATATCTATGGATTGCTGTTTTCCGTGCTCGTTCCCCTGGTTTCAGCCGCCGGCGTCGTCGCGGATACGCCGGTCTATCCCCATGAAATCGGCGCCGCCATCAAGGGACAACAGGCCACCATACTGGTGAGTATTCCCATGCACTATCGGGTGTTGAATGGCTGCCGGCTTTCCCGGGGCTCCCTGCGACTGGCCCTGTCCTCGGCCGGCATGCTGGATCCGGAGGACGGGCGCAGTTTTACGGAACAAACCGGTACGGGCGTCCATGAAATCTACGGGTCCACCGAGACCGGCGGCATTGCCTACCGCCGCAGGTTTCTGGGGGAGGAGGCCTTCACGCCCTTTGATACCGTTGCCTGGGATATCCGGGAAGAACGCCTGCGGGTCCGCTCGGATTATCTGTCTCCTTGTCTGCCCATGGAGCCGGATGGCTTCTACCGCACCGGCGATCGCGCAACCCCTAAGGGCGACAGGGGGTTTCTGTTGCTGGGCAGGGCCGACGGGGTCGTCAAAGTCGGCGGCCGGCGCGTGGACCTGGATGAAATTCGGGACAAACTGAAACAGATCGCCGGCGTGCGGGATGCCGCGGTTATATCCATACCCGTGGAAATGGGCCGCCAGAACGAAATCGCTGCCCTGGTCGAGGGGGAGCTCGATGTCGCCCATATCCGGCGTGAGTTGGCATCGATGCTGCCGCCATTCGCATTTCCGCGTCTCATCCGGGTGACGCCGCAGCTGCCCCGCACCGCCGCGGGTAAATTCGATCGATCCCGGTTGGAAGGGTTGTTGAAGAGCCATGTCAGTGAATCGTGAACATGCATCGCCAACCGCGACGCCGCTGATGGAAGTGCTGCGAGCGGCGGCCGGGAAGTATCCAGGGAAAACCGCCCTGGTGCAGGGTGAGAAACGGCTCCGTTATCCGGAGCTGGTGGAGCTCATCGACCTCCTGGCCCGGGATTTGCGAGAAAGGGGCGTCTTCCCGGGGCATCTGGTGGCCTTGCGTTTTCCCAACAGCATCGCCTATATCGTGCTCACCTATGCCGTCTGGAAATGCGGCGGCGCGGTGCTGCCCATCGCCGTGGAATTGACCGGTGCCGAGGTCGGATCGATTTTCAACCGAATCCGGCCCGACTTCTGTATCAGCGACCGCGCAAACGGGGGAGGTGAGCCCATGGCCTGTACCCGGCTGGAGACCAGTTGTTTTTTCGAGGCGCTTAAACCGGAAATGAAATTCCAGGCGGGTATTCCGGACCTGGCATTTGTCCGCTTCACCTCGGGCACCACCGGAACGTTCAAGGGAGTGGCCCTGAGCCACGGCACGATTATCGACCGGATAACGGCGCTGAATCGGATGTTGCGCATCGGTCCGGACGACACGGTGGTATGGGTGCTCAGCATGGCGCATCATTTTGTTTCCACCATCGTTTTATATCTCTCCAGCGGGGCCTCCATTGTGTTATCGGCCGGTGTGCCGGCCGAACGCATTCTCGATGCCGTGGAAAAGGAACAGGCGACCGTGCTGTACGCGGCCCCGTTTCATTATGCGCTGCTTTCGGCCGAAGCTTCCCAAAGAAAGATGACCGCCATCCGGATGGCGATTTCAACCACCATCTCCCTGCCTGAATCGGTTTTCATGAACTTTTATAACCGCTTCGGCCTGCCCATCCTGCAAGCCTACGGCATCATCGAAACCGGGCTGGTATGCGTCAACATCGACAACCCCCTGGAAAAGAAAAATTCCGTGGGCCGGGCGGTGACGGGCTATGATATCGAAATCCGGGATCGGTTCCGGCCGGTTGACGGCGAGCCGGAGTGCGGGCGTCTGTTTGTCCGGGGGCCGGGCTTCTTTAATGCCTATTTCAGCCCGTTCCGCGCGGCGGAAACCGTTCTGGAAAACGGCTGGTTTGACACCGGCGATGTGGGCCGGAAGGACCCGGAGGGATTCGTGTACATCCTGGGACGCCACAAGGATTTGATCAATGTCGCTGGCATGAAAGTGTTTCCCCAGGAGGTGGAGCGGGTTCTGGATGCCCATCCCGATATCAGGGAATCCCGTGTGTTTGGAATGGAAAGCACCCGGCATGGCGAAGTCGTTGCGGCGGAAGTAGTGCCGGCGGAAGCTTCCCGCTTGACGGAGCGGGACTTGCGCAATTATTGCCGGAGCCGGCTGGCATCCTATAAGATACCGGGAATCATACGGTTTGTGGACCATATCGAAAAAACGGCGGTAACCTCCAAAATCATTCGACACCGTCGGGAAGCCGGTCGGGCAGCGTACGCCGGGGAGATCGAACATGCCGGTTGAAAACAGGCGCCGGCATATCGAAACGGTCCTTTTGGAATTCCTTCGGGAAGAGGTTTTCGATGTCCGCATACCCCTTACCGAGCATACCGATCTCCTGGAGTCGGGCTTTGACTCCCTGGCGCTGCTGCGATTGCTGAATTTCACCGAGCAGCGTCTCGGCATCCGCATCCCGGAGGAGGAAATCACCGAAAACCGGATTAAAACCGTCCGCAGCCTGGCGGAGTGGATCGATGCCCTTGGAAACCAAGAACCGACTGGCCCTTAACGGCGTCGACTGTCTGATGCTGGCCTTCGACCGGCAGTTGAAAAAAAACGGTTTCGCCGGAAATCTGGCCCAGATTGTCCTGGGACTTGACACCCATATGGCGGCGGAAGAATTTCAAAAACGGCTCGCCGCCGTGGCATCCGGATTTCCCGTGATCCGTGCGACGCTGAAGTCGCGCTTCTGGAAAGGCCGGCCCTTCTGGTTGATTCCCGTTGACGGGAAAAGGCCTTTCCCGGAAGTGCGGACGCATGTTCTGGAGGCAGCCCCCGGTTCTCCGCGACACGAAGAGCTCCGGCGCCGATTCCTGAACACGCCCCTGCGGACCCGCCGGGGTGAATGGATCCGGTTCGATCTGGTCTACTTTTCCGACCGGCGCATGGAAATCACCATGACCTGGCACCATGTCCTGATGGATGCCCGGGGGGCGGAGTACTTTCTGCATCTGATCGGCGGGGGTGCCGAACAAAAGCCGTTGTCCATGCAGGAAGCGGCCGATGGTTCGTTGATCCCTTTTTATAAACGCTTGGCCGCCATCGACATGAAGGAAAAATGGCGTCTGGCCGGACGCGCCTTTGAACGGATCGACGGCATGGCCCTGCTCCGCCCGGTATCCCTGTATACCCGGCTGAAATCCCGGACCCGTCCGCGACTGGATTATCGCCTCGAAAGTTTTTCGCTTCCGGAAACCCGGGAAATCATGGTGCGTTGCCGGGAAATCTGCGGGCCCCTCAACGACTCCGCCTATTTTTTGTCCGCCGCTTTGTTGTGCCTGGCCGATGTCCATCGGAAAAAAAATGTTCCGACCCGAAGTTATATTGTTTCCTTTCCCGTCGACCTGCGCAAAATCGGCACCCGCCTGCCGCTTTTCACCAATCAGGCCGGAACCCTGCTGTATGAGTTCAAGGCCGGGGAGCTTACCGACATCTCTTCCGTGGCCGGCCTGTTCCGGAGCCAAACCCAGGAGGCCTTGCGCCGGGATCTGCTTTTCGCCAATTTCTGCGTCCAGGAACTGTCCCGCTTCCTGCCGACCTGGTTCTATGTCCGAAAAATCAAAAAATCCCTGCGCGGGGAAATCGCCTCCCTGGTTTTCGCCAATCCCGGCGCCACGTTTCAGGGGCTTGCCGAATTTCTGGAGCAGCCGGTGCGCTACCAGTACCATGTGCCTGCCGTGGTGGCGCCTCCGGGCATCGGGGTGGTATACTATTTTTTCAACGACCGGCTGCAGATCACCCTGGTCTATGCGGAAGGAATGCTGACGGCCGGGGACGCCGGCGACTTTCTCACCGGCCTGCGCGGCCGGTTGCTGACAGGACAAACCCCATGCGGATCCTGATCATCGCCACCAACCGGGAAAAATCGCCTTACGCCGTGGCCCCGCTGGGTGCGGCCCAACTGGTGTCGGTCCTGACGGCGCAGGGGTTCGAAGCCCGGTTGCTGGATCTGGCATTCGCCGGCAACCCCGGACGCCTGATCGGTAAGCGCATCGACCGCTTCAAGCCCCAGCTGGTGGGGCTGTCCATCCGCAACCTGGATGACTGCCAGTATGCCACCGGCAGGGTCTATTACGGTGAGACCCGGGAGATCGTGAACCGGGTGCGCCAAAGAACCGCTGCGCCAGTCATCATCGGCGGCGGAGCCGTATCGGTGCTGCCGGAAGAACTGGCGGACCATCTCGGTGTGAGGTACGCGGCGGTGGGGGAAGGGGAAAAAGTCCTGCCGGCTTTTGCCCGGGCCCTGGCGGACAAGGTCGGCTTCGACGGCATTCCCGGTCTGTTGGTCCGCGGTCGGAACGGCTGGATCAGACAGGCCCCGGACTTTTCCCTGGAACTGGACAGCCTGCCGCTGTACGATTATTCCAGCATCGATTATGCCCGGTATTTCCGGCGGGGTGGGTTCATCGGCCTGCAGACCAAGAGAGGCTGTGCCTTCCGGTGCATCTACTGCAACTATCCGACCCTGGAGGGCGTCCGCGTCCGCTGCCGGTCACCGCTGCTTTGCGTGGACGACATGGAAAAAATCGTCAAGGACACCGGGTTACGGGATTTTTTCTTTACCGACAGCGTTTTTAACTGGCCGCGTTCCCATGCCCTGGCCGTCTGCGAGGAAATCATCCGGCGGCGGATCAGGATCCGCTGGCTCGCCTACTGCAACCCCGCGGGCCTGGATGCGGAAATGGCCGCTGTGTTTCAACGGGCCGGTTGCGCGGGCATCGAGCTGGGGCTGGACGCCGTCACCGACGAGATGTTGATCAACATGGGAAAAGGCTTTTCCCGGGCGGATATCGCCCGGGCCTATCAGGCCCTCCACAAGGCCGGTCTCCCGTTCGCCGTCTTCCTGCTCTTCGGCGGTCCCGGCGATTCCTTCCGGAACATGCAGGAAACCCAGCGGCTGCTCACGGATTTCGGCAAGGCCAACGCCGTATTCGCCTCCCTGGGCATCCGCATCTACCGGGACGCCCCGATCCACCAAAAGGCCCTGGAGGAGGGCCGGCTTGGGGCCCGGGACCCGCTGTTGCAGCCGGTGTATTATCTTTCCTCCTCGCTGGAATCGGACATTGTGTCCAAACTCGATCGTCTGGCGCGGCGGGAAGCGACCTGGAGCACGCCGTCCGACTGGAACTCCCTGCTGGTGAACCTGGTCCAGAGAATTCTGGGGCGCCTGCGGGTCATTCCCAATTGGAAGGATATCGAAGCCTACGGTGCGCATATGAGAAGACAATGGTGACGAAACACTGCGATGTGGCCGTCGTCGGTGCCGGACCGGCCGGGATCGCCGCGGCGATTTGTTCCGCCCGCGCCGGTTGCCGTACGGTTCTGGTCGAGCGAAACGGTTTCCCGGGCGGCATGGTCGTAAAAGGCGCCATATCCACCCTATGCGGCCTGTATCTCCATACCGGAGCCGTCCCTCGCTTTATTTATGACGGATTCACCGCCGAGTTCATCCGCCGCCTGATGAAAACGGACCGGGTGGCCGGACCGCTGCGGATGGGCAAGCTTCATGTGTTGCCGTTCCGTCCGGACTCGTTCCAGGGTCTCGCCGGCGTCCTGATTGACGGGCAACGGGAAGTGCAGGCCTTTTTTTCCGCCGAACTCACGGGCGTCGCCGTGAACCGGACCCGCATCGAAAGACTTGCCATCCGGGCAGGCGGGAAGTCGTGGGAGATGGAAACCGGGGTAGTCATCGATTGCAGCGGAAACGCCGCCGTGGCCCGGCTTGCCGGCCTGAATGTCATGACGGGGGATCCGGCCCGGCAATCGCCGGCGGTAATGGTTCCGGTGGGGAACGTAACCGGTGCTTTGTCGTCGCCCGCCAGGCGGATTCAGATCCTGCTGGCCCTGCAGCGCGCCGCCATGGCCGGAAATCTGCCGAAAGAAGCCGCCACCGTCGCCTTCATGCCCTCGCTGGATGAGGATACCGTTGTTCTGAAATTGAATCCGGGAGCAGCGGCCGCGGACCCGGACAACTCCGGGTCGGGCCGCCGGGCCGCCGCCGCGCTGCTGGCCTATTTGCAGGCCCATGTGGCCGAATTCGCCCGCAGCAGCGTGATGGGGGAGAGCTTTCCACTTCTTCAGCGCACCTCCCACCGGCTCGTCGGGAGATATGTTTTGAAAGGCGGGGATGTCCTCCGGGCCGCGATTTTTCCGGATGCGGTTGCGCAGGGATGCTGGCCCATGGAACAATGGGATGCGGAGGGCCGGCAGCGGCTGCGTTATCTTCCTTCCGGAGAATGCTATGATATCCCTTCCGGAGCGCTGCAGGCCGTGGGTCTGGAGAATCTGTTCATGGCCGGCAAAACCATCAGTGCCGATGAAGACGCCATCGCCTCGGCCCGGGTGATCGGCTGCTGCCTGGCCACCGGTGAAGCCGCCGGTCGGCTGGCTGCCGCGGCCTGTTTGTAGGGACGCTGTCAGGCGTTTTCCGCCTGTATGCCGTGCCGCAGGGAGAGTTTCTGAAACATCTGGGCAAGCCCGGCGGCCAGGGAAAAAACGGAACCGATATCCAGGTTGTCGTTGACGCTTTCATCGAAGAAAAGATTCAGGCTGGATTCAAGTCCGTCTTCATTGGACCAGTAACAGACCATGATGGGGACCTTGGGCAGGGGATGCAGCACAACGGAGACATCCGATTCAAATTGCTCCGGCACCTGCCGGCCGCCGAACAGATGAACCATGTCGTCGAACAGTTCCGTATAGGAATCGGCCACCTGCTTCATGGGTTCTTCACAGCGTTTCTGAAACAGCCCGTAACGCTCCCGGCCTTCCTTCAGGTCCCGGAAGGAAAGCCAGTTTCCGGTGACCGGTTTCCCCTTGCCATACAGAATATACATCATGAACGGGACCGCCACCCATGGATTGATATGGATATCCGAGGCCAGATTCCCGTTACGGTCCACACTGAAATCCTTGCCCAGGATCTTGAGGATCAGGCGGTTTTCCTCGACCCGCCCGCCGGTTCTTGCCGCCGCTTCCGCAAAATCAAGCCCGCCGAAGGCGGCCTTCAGTTTTGCCATGGCTTCATCCCGGTTCCGCTCGGCGACGTTTCCGCCGGTCTCCGCGTCCGCGAATCGCTTCCGGATCTCCGGATTCAGCACCGGGCATTCGGAAATGCTTCGCCGGCCCTGAAAAACCGCTCCGGCAAAGGCCAGGCAGGTTTTTTCACCGCATTTCCGGCAGTTGGATTTGTCGAGCCATTTGAACACTTCCATGGCATTTCGGGGTCGGGGCATGGATCGCACCTCCTGCTGGTTTTTATTTTCCAATACCAACGGGTCGATATCCTGTCAAGCCGCACAACCGGGCGGTCTTTACAGTCGCGCATGCATCTGGTACATTGATCTTCGATTCATCGACCCAAAAGGATGCATTGAATGCTCGAAATTTCCCAGAAAGTCTCCATCCCGGACAGCGAAATCGAAATCAGCGCCGTCCGCTCCCAAGGCGCCGGCGGCCAGAATGTCAATAAGGTCTCCAGCGCGGTGCACCTGCGCTTCAACATCCTGTCGTCCTCGCTGCCGGATTTTTACAAGGAACGGTTGACAAAACGCAGTGACCGCCGGATTACCCACGACGGCGTCATCGTCATCAAGGCCCAGAGATTCCGCAGTCAGGAGAAAAACCGGGAGGACGCGTTGCTGCGCCTCCGGGAGCTCGTCCGCAGCGCCGCGGTCTTCAGCAAAAAGCGCACCCCCACCGCCCCGACCCGGGCGGCCGGTCGCAAACGGATGGATCAAAAAACCAAACACGGCAGGCTCAAGGAATCGCGCAGGTCGATCCGCACAACGGATGGGGATGCCGGATAACAGCGCTTACAGGCCGCGCAGCGCTTCACTGCGCAGGGAGCGCATATCCCGTTTTTCCAGCACTTCGCGGACCGTTTCCAGCATGCGGGCCTTGTCTTTCTGGAGGGTGCCGCTGACCGGCAGGTAGTTGGAAGCATGGGCGCCGACGAATTTCAAGCCGTCGATTTCGATATGTTCAAACATCCACTTCATTTCCTCCAGGGTCTCGAAGGCGTCCGGCAGCTGGAACTTTCCGGATTGGACCTGTTGATATAAAGCGGTATGCGGAACCGGTGTAAAGGTAAGGGCCGCCAGATAGCGGGGCTTCATTTCGTTGGTGATCCGGGCCGTGGCCAGGGCATGGGCTTTCGATGCAGCTCCTTTTCCGGCGATGCCCAGCATCACCATGGAAGAAAGATTCATGCCGGCCGCCACCAGGTTCTGTCCCGCCCGAAGCATTTCCTGATAGGTAACCCCCTTGTTGACGGCCCGCAGCACGTTTTCATCCCCGCTTTCCACTCCCAGATAGGCCTTGGTCAAGCCGGCGGCCCGCAGGGCAGAGAGTTCGGACATGCTTTTTGCAAGGGTGCTTTGGGGGCCCACATAGGTTCCCACATGCCGCAGGGAAGGAAACGCCCGGTATAATGTTCCCAATATGGTCAGCAGGGTGTCGGTGGGAATGTCGATGGCGTCGCCGTCGCACAGGAACACCTTTTCCACATCACCGTAATATTCCACGGCCATGCGGATATCTTCCCTGATTTCCTCCAGGCTGCGGACCCGGTAGCGCCGGTCCTTGTACATGCCGCAGAAGGTGCAGCGGTTGTGGGAGCATCCGATGGTGCATTGCAGCAGATAGCTGTTCGCCTCGCTGAATGGTCTGAAGATATTGCCTTCGTATCGCATGGAACGGTTCCTCCTGTTCACCGGAGCGTGGCTGCCGGCTGGCGGTTCCACTTCGGTTTTCCGGCGCTGCTTATACCCCTTGAACCGCGGAAAGGCAACAGGGATTTCCCTGTGTGGGGAGTTTCCATCTGTGGAAGCCTCTCCTGCAATTACCGCTTGACGGCTCCCGATTTTCGATCAACAATTCAACAGCTAAAACCGGCCTTGATGAATTGCCACGGATATTAAAAGGAATCCCGAGAATGGAACCAATCAACACCCCCTTGGAAATGATTTTGCGCCCCATCGGCGTGGTCCGCAATGAACTCGAGCATCAATGGCCGCGGAAAGAGGCTGCGCAGCAGGAGCTGAAGGAAAGGTTGGCGGAAATCCGGGCCAAACAGGAACGGCTCCAAAACCTGGTCTCCGAGTTGATCATCGATCCCGGCCTGGAAGACCTGCTGGAGGGCATCGAGGAATTTTCCCATGTCGTGGTGCTGTACTGGCCGCACCATTTGCCCCCGGAAAGCCGCAACCTGAGAAAGGTGCGTCCCATGCGGCGCAAGGATCTGCCGGAAAAAGGAATTTTCGCCACCCGCAGTCCGGCCCGGCCCAACCCGATTCTGATCTCCACCGTGCGCCTCCTGGAGCGCAGGGGCAATATCCTGCGGGTCCAGGCCCTGGAGGCGGAAAACGGCAGTCCCATCGTGGACATCAAGCCCTATGTGGAGATCAAGCCGGAGGCGGAAAACCCCCGTTTCCCGGATTGGCTGCGCAAGAGCCGAGAGGCTTTGGATCAAGATGAGATTGTTCTTCGGGAGCCTGCCAAGGGATTGGCGAAAGCGTTTGAGCTGTTGACCGATCTGCCCGATGACTTTTTTTCGGAAGGCCGTCGGGATATTCCTCCGCAGCATCGGGAGGGTCCATGCCGGCATTGGTTTCCCGGTGGTTTTGCTACAAAGACCCGTCCAACTCGTCGGCCACCGGTTTCTTGCACACCCGGCAGCGCTGGGCTCCCCGGAACAAGGGGTTGCCGCAGCCGGAACAATGATAGCGCTCGCATTCCGACCGGGCCCATTCCACGCTGCCTTCCTCGTCGCCCAGGGCCGCGACCTTTTCCCGCCAGACGGGGATGGTGCGCTTCATCACCCGGCAGCCGGTGGCCAGGGGGAATTTTTCGATCATGTCGCAGGGCCATTCCCCGCATTGATGGCAGGAATAGTATCCCTTGGCCTTGACGCAATCCCGGATGCTGCACGCTTTGCAGAAACCGTAGAGCTGTTTCGGCGGGTCCGGCTGCATGCAGCCGAGGCATTCGGTCTCCTCGGGTTTGGTGCCATATAGATTCCCCATGACGGTCTTGAATTTTTCGTTGCCGTCCCGGGTGGCGATATAAATTCCGCAGGCCCCGCAATACAGGCCGCAGGGCGCCATGATTTCCTTGTTCCGGATTTCTTCCTCGGTCCAACCTTGCATTGCATTCCCCTCCTTGGTTGTCGCCATCGTATTTCCCGCATGTCGAAAGCCGTCGCCAGCGAATCCGGCGGTGGCCATCCACCGCGAGGATTAGGTGCGCAGGGCGATGCTCTTTTACTCTACGAACAATTGCGCGGGACTTCAAGTCCAAAGCCACCGGAGTCTTTTCCCGGAGCGGACCGCCACGGGGTGACGCGTTGGGTCTTTCTTCTTAATGCTCCTGTGGTTTCAGTGAGTTGTATATTGGGGGGCTTGACATGAAAGAACCCTTGGCATATGCTCGGCCTGCAACAAAAGAGGACTTCCGGCCATATCCGGGCATTCCCGCCGGCATCTGAAAACGAACCATTAAATTGACCACTGCTTCCGGCGGCGCCCATCAGGATTTTCAATCAAGGATGTGAGAGGAGAACGGTGTTGTCCAGCAGCAAATACCCGAATGAAAAACGAAAGGAAGCCAGGGCGGAATTTTATCCCCTGGTGGCCTTGCGATCGGGCAAGACGGAGATTCTTCCCAAAAGCAGGGCCCAGGACATCAGCATGACCGGGATTTTCATCAACACGGAGAAGACCCTGCCGGTGGGCAAGGATTGCGATGTCCAAATCTACCTGAAAGGCAAATCCAGTATCCTGATGCTGATCATCAAAGGAAAAGTCGTGCGCAGTTCCCAAGCCGGAATCGGGATTACCTTTAAAAAACTGGATGTGGATACCTATTTTCTGCTCAACGCCATCCTGAACAACGCCGTCCTGGACCCGACCACCATTATCAATGAAATTTTTCCGTTTGAATGAGGACAGTATGTGGAAACCGATCTGCACCTTGCCGGCGTTGATGCTCGCCGGGTTTTTCGGCCTCTTCCTGGCTGCCGCGCCGGCATTCGCGGAAAAGGCCATGAGCGTCCAGATCCGTAAGGCGGAGCTGCGGTCCGGTCCGTCTTACCTGGCCAAACCCCTGGCCCAGGCCGTTTATGGCGACCGCCTGTTCATTGATGCGGAAAAAGGTCCCTGGCGGAAAGTGCGCAATCCGAAAACCGGGAAAACCGGATGGCTGCATCAGTCCGCGCTGACGCCCAAAACCATCAAGCTGACGGCCGGCGACAAGGATGTGGCCCTTTCGGCCTCCTCGGACGAGCTGCAACTGGCCGGCAAGGGCTTTAACAAACAGGTGGAAGAGGAGTTCAAAAATCGGAACCGGGACGTCAGTTTTGAATGGGTTGACCGGATGAGCCGGATCACCGTCTCCCAGGATCAGAAACAGGCTTTTCTCCAAAACGGCCGGCTTACCCCCCGGGAGGACGCGAAATGAATCCACATGGAAAAAAGAACGGACATTCGCATCCGGTGAAATATCGGCTGGCGGTATGGCTGCTGCTGTTCACGGTTGTCGTTACCGGCTGTCGCAAGACCATGGGGGTCATCGCGGATGTCGGCGCGGCGTCCGGCGCCATCAGCGGTCAGCAGGCCGATTCCATCAAGAAATCCGGAGCCGCCCTTGAAAAAACCTTCGAGGACATCACCCCGGAACAGGAATATTATATCGGCCGCACCGTGGGCGCGGTGATCACTGGCAAGTACACGGTATACAACCAGACGAAGGCCACCGAGTATATCAATGTGCTGGGCCAGACCCTGGCTCAGTACTCGGATATGCCGGAAACCTTCGGCGGCTACCATTTCCTGATCCTGGACTCCGAGGAAATCAACGCGTTTGCCGCGCCCGGCGGTTTGATCTTCGTCACCCGGGGATTGTTGCGCTGCTGTAAAAACGAAGACGCCGTGGCGGCGGTGCTGGCCCATGAAATCGGTCATGTGCAGCATCAGCACGGACTCCGGGCCATTGAGAAATCCCGCATGACCGCCGCCGTCACGACCCTGGCCCTGGAAAGCGCCAAATCCTTCGGCGGCGAGGAACTGGCCTCCCTGACCACCACTTTCGAGGGATCGATTGCGGACATCACCGGAACCCTGATCAACAGCGGGTACTCCCGCGCGTTCGAGCGCCAGGCGGATCAGGCCGCCGTATCCATTCTCGATCGGGTGGGCTACAGCCCCGCGGGCCTCATCGACATGCTGGAAGTCATGAAAACCCGCATCCGGCCGGGCGGACCGGATTTTGCCAAAACCCATCCGTCACCAGAGGACCGGATCGCGGATATCCGCGGAATCAAGCCAGCGATTGCCCAGGTCAGGGATGACCCGGCGCGCGCCGCCAGATTCAAGGCCGCGCTGAAAGGGGTGTGATATCGACAGGCTTGTCGTTTCCGAATGCGGGAGATGGTTCCAGCGCTCCAAGAGCGGCCGATATCGACGTATTGAGAGGAATCATCCATGTTCGGCTACGGTATTGGCCTCAAAACCCGTGTGACCCATGCCCTGGTGGTTGCCGGGGTTTCGTTCCTGGCCGCGGTTCTGCTCTGGGCCGGCGGCTTCATCACCGAACTGGAGTATAAAACCTGGGATCGGCGGGTTGCCCTGATGGCCGAACCGGGGGTTGCCACCAGGGATATCGCCATTATCCTGGTGGACCAGAACAGCCTGGACTGGGCCAGTGAAACCAACGCCTGGTCATGGCCCTGGCCCCGGGTGGCCTATGCCGCTATCCTGGATTTTCTGGGCCGGGGGTCGGCAAAGGCCCTGGCTTTGGATGTGCTGTTTACCGAGCCCTCGGTGTACGGCGTTGAGGATGACCGGGAATTTCAAGCGGCGGCCCGGCGGTTCGGAAGGTCCGCGGTTGCCATCGGCCTGAGCGCCAGCCACGGCGCAGCGACGCAATGGCCGGCATTTCATTCCAAACCGGGCTTTTTCGTGGAAGGCGCTGACGACTGGTTTGCCCAAAGCCGTCGAAACGATCTGACGGCCTCGGCGGCGACCTTGCCGGCCCCGGATCTGGCAAACGGCTTCCGCCTCTTGGCCAATGTGGACCAGAATCCGGACGAGGATTCGATCTACCGCCGGGTGGCGCCCTTCAAACGCTTCGACCGGCAAATCCTGCCGCTGCTGGGCATCGGCGCCTATCTCGCCGCCAACCCGGAGGAATCCATCCGTTTCTCTGAAAACCACGTCAGCGTGGGGACGCATCTCATCCCGACGGATGACCGCGGCAATGTGATTCTGCGGTTTCGCGGACCGTCCGGCACCCATTCCCTATGCAGCGCGGCGGCGGTGATCCGGTCGGAACTCCTGCTGCGGGAAGGCCGCAACCCGCCCATCGATCCCGCGGTATTCAAAGACAAGTATGTTTTTCTGGGGTTCAGTGCCAAGGGACTCCACGACACCAAGCCCATTCCCCTGGGCAAGGTGTATTCAGGGGTTGAGGTCAACGCCACCCTCCTGGACAATTTTCTTTCCCGGGATTTCATCCGACCGGCACCGTTGGCGGCCACCATTGTTTTTGTCTTGATATTGAGCCTTTCCTGCGCTTTCAGCGTCACCTTCGCGCGCGCGCCCATCCTCAATCTGCTGTTAACGCTGGCTTTCATCGGCCTGCCGCTGGCCGCCGCGCTGGCCGCCTACCGGGCCGGTTTCTGGCTGCCCCTGGTCACTCCCGAAGTCGCGGTCATGGCCGCCTGTACCCTCTCCCTGGTGGTCAATTTCGCGGTGGAAGGCGTGCAGAAGCAGTTCATCAAGTCCGCTTTCCAGCAATACCTGAATCCGGCCGTCATCGAAGACATCATCCGCAACCCGGAAAAACTGGTCTTGGGGGGTGATCGCCGGGAGATATCGATCTTTTTTTCGGATATCCAGGGTTTTACCGCCATCTCGGAGTCCCTGGAACCGGAGGCGCTGACCGCTTTTCTAAACGACTACCTTTCGGCCATGACCGACATCATCCACGAGGAAGGCGGCACCGTGGACAAATACGAAGGCGACGCCATCATCGCCTTCTGGAACGCGCCCCAGCAACTGCCGGATCACCCCCTCCGGGCCGTGACCGCCGCCCTGCGTTGTCAGGAAAAACTGGCGGCGTTGCGTCCTGTTTATGAGCGCAGGATTGGACGCCCTCTGTACATGCGGATCGGCCTCAACACGGGGCCTGCGGTGGTGGGCAACATGGGTTCCAAAAACCGGTTCAACTACACCATGATCGGCGATGCGGTCAACCTGGCCGCCCGCCTGGAGGGCGCCAACAAGGAATTCGGCACGTTTACCATGGTGTCCGAAAATACCCGGAAACTGGCACAGGGAAATGTTTTCTATCGAGAATTGGGCAAAATAGCGGTGGTGGGGAAAACCGAGGCCGTTGGGATTTTCGAGCCGATTTCGGTTCCCCGCGCGGAAGCTGTCCGGGAGGTGTTGGCGGCGTTTCAGCAAGGCCTGGCGCTCTTCTACCAGGGGGAGTTTCCCGAAGCGGCCCGTATTTTCTCAGGAATCGAAACCCGTGATCCACCAGCCGCCGCCTATTGCCGAAAATGCCGGGAATTGGCGGCATCGCCGGCCCCGGAAAATTGGCAGGGGGTATGGGTGTTGAAGTCCAAATAAGGTTTCACTTCTGGTCGATTTCCCGTCCGGCGGGGTTCCGCCATGCCGGTGATTTCGAAAAATGGATGGGAGGATGGGGATGCCGAAAATGAGGATGCTGTTGATGTTCTGCTGGTCGTGTATCGCGGGGACGACGGGGATATGGGCGTCGGAGGCAACCACCCTTTGCCGGTACATGGATCCGGAAAGCGGCCGGCCGATTCTGGGCGCGGTGACGCGGGATGATCGCATTCTGCCGTTGCAGGCGGCCTTCTCCCGGTTGAATGGAGGCAAAACCAGCCCCTATCTGGAATCCATCCCGGATTTTTTTAGAGGGGGCGGCAAGGAAGCCCGGGCCATAGTTGAAAGATTGAAACAGGAAGCCGGCCAAACCGGATTGCCGCTTTTGCGGCCGGAGGATGTGAATCTGCTGACCCCGCTGGAACCGGTCAAACTGATCGCCGGATCGATATTCGAGGGCCATGCGACCAACTCCCGGGAATCCTGGGCCCGGGAACTGGTTCCGGTGCAGTGGGCAGTGGCGAAACTGATCGGCGGCGGGCCTTTCAGACCGCCCGCGGAGCATTATACGGACATCACCTATTACCAGGGAAATCATCTGGGCTGGTTCGCCCACCGGAAGGATATCCTGCTGCCCGCCGCCTGGGAAAGCGTCGACTTCGAAGTCGAAATCGCCATGCTGGTGGTGGCGGAAGCAGGCGTTTATAAAGTGGGCGGATATTTTTTGTTCAACGATATCACCCACCGCAAGACCCAGGGAGTCGAAATCGACAAGATCCGGCATGGCTTTTCCGTGAGCAAGCATCTCAATGCCGCGGGTTGGAAATTCGTCTTGGCCGATGAAGTCGATTTTTCCCGGATTACCGTTATGGCGACCCATATCCGGTCGAATGGGGAGCGGGAAACGCTATGCACCGGCAGGACCGATGATGCGCTCTTTTCACCGGAGGAGGTACTGGCGTCCGTGGCCCGGCGGGACGGCGGGGTGTTCGCCGGTGAAGTCATCACCACCGGCACCATGACCGGTTGCTGCGGATTGGAAATCCGCGGGGCCGCGGAGGCGGACCTCCTGCATCCCGGGGATACAATCCGTTTTGAAAGCGACATCCTGGGCGATCTGGAAAACCGAATCGCCAAGCAATGACGCTGTTGCATTCCATGATTTGCTGGCAGATCGGCTGGTTGTTGGGGGAACAAAGGGTGCTGTTACGAAAGCGCCATTGGATGGTATCAAGGAGGAGTTCGGCAATGACAAGCAGAACGCGTTGCGGCAGGCCAATTCGATTGGCCTCGTCTTTTGTAATTTTCCTGTTGCTGCTGGCAATGGGAGGCTGTCTCCGGAAACCGACACACACATTGGGGCAGTGGTTTCATCTGAAGCCGGACACCATTCAGAAAGGAAAAACCGGCAAAGCCCAGCTTATCTCCGAATTGGGACGGCCGACAATCCATCTGAGCGCGCCCGGCCAAAATGAAACCCTGGTGTATTCCTACAGCAGCGGAGATGAAAACAAACTGGATGTCGGCTTGCTGGTGGTGACATGTGATACCACGGATTTGGTCCAGGACTATTACGCGGGATTCAGCTACAGCCGACAGGAGGAACAGGCGCCCAAACAGGATGCGAAGGCCGATTATATCAGCGAATCCTCCATCCGGATCATCCAGGATTTGTTGAATTCCAATGATCCACAGCAAAAAATATCCGCCGTGCTGCTCTCCTTTGAGGGGTTTCGTCCGGGGCTCCTGGGTTTTTTGCAATCCTATTTGAAAAAGCAGGTGGACGTCGAGACAGACCTGAAGGTCCAGGCGATATATCTCTTGGCCCTGGACGGCATCGAGGATGAAAAGCACGAGCGCGACACCGTCCACAGCGCCCGTTTGCTGATGCTGCTGTCGGATCATCCGGAGATCCTGATTGAGCTGGAAAGCACCAATGCCATTGCCGCATTCGCTGTAAAAGATTTTATCGAGAAAAAGGCCGGCCAGTGCAACCGAACAGCCGTATCCCTCATCTACCGGCATATCGCGAATCCGGAACTCGCAGGCTATTTTTCAGCCTGCGCCGAAGACTTGTTCGCCGATCAAACAGAATGTTCTTTGGAATTTTTGGGCAGCCTGACGGCTGGGGAGCTGCAACATACGATCCAACTGATCGGGGCCAAAAAAGACATGGAGAGCAAGGCCTATCTGAAAATTCATTACTATGCCTCCATTTCCGATCCGGTTTACGGTGAGGTCAGCAGGACAATTTTGCAGACAATGGAACCATAAACACATTCTTCCGGACCGGAAAGGAGCAGGCATGGCCAGAAACAACCGGCAATTTCGCAGCATGATTTCCTCGGATTGGAATGAATGCCTCGCGCCGTGCGGGCCGTTCGACTGCATGGCCTTTGTCTACCCGGAACTGGCTTCCGCGCTGGAAAACATTTTCCGCCAATACACCGGCGGCCGGATGACGTTAGGGGCGGCGGCCGCACAGATCAAAGCCTTATTGCCGGCGCCGATGACGGCGGATCAGATGGATGCCTATCTCGCCAAGTCCTTCCGTACCTACACCGGGGTGCCGGAACTCATCGAATGGTGCCTGTCCAACGACATCCTGTTCATGATCAACACCACCGGCATGCAGGGCTATTTTCAGCGCGTCCTGGCCAAAAAACTTCTGCCTCCGGTGCCGGTCATCGCGGCCCATCCGATGATTCGCTTTGAAAATGGAGGCTCCGGTCCGTCAATTCTGTATGATCTGCTGGAAATTCAGGACAAGGGGGTCTACACCGAACTGGCCGCCCGCCATTTCAATATCCCCCTGGATAAGATCGTGGTCATGGGCGACAGCGGGGGAGACGGGCCGCATTTTGATTGGGGCCGGCGGAACGGGGCCCGCCTGGTCAGCAGCATGGGCAAACCGTCCCTGGATTCCTTCTGCCGCCGAAACGGGATAGCCCTTCATTTCCAGCATGGTCGCACCTACGCGGCAGGCGAATCTCCGGACAGAGGGGCCGAAATGACGGTGGATTTCCTGGCGCTCACCAGGTTTTTCGCCTAATCGGGCGGCTTACTCCGTTTCCATTCTTTTCGGTTTGCGGATGTTCAGCCGGGTATAAAAATTCTTGGCGGTATACAGGGCCGCCAAGGGGTTGTGGGCCAGGACCCGGTCCTTAACCGCCAGCACCGTCACCGGTGCCTTGGCATGTTTGATGAACAGGGTGTCATCGCCCACGCAAAGGCCTAAAAGGATGTGAAATTCAGCTCCCTGTTCTTCCAGAATGGCGGCCTGGCCGATGGGGTTGCACATGGGCTGGCGGATGCCCGGAACGATTTTGTCGGCGTCCGGCAGGGACACATCGTCCGCGCTGAGGGCGCCGCACATACAGCATGCGGAAGCAACCTCAAAGCCTTCGTTGAACAACAGATTGGTCAACAGTTCCGCTTCCTGGGCCAATCCGACGCAAAAGGCCAGTCCCAGCTTTTGAAATCCGCGTAACCGGGCGTATTGGACGGTCTCTTCGATCCGCGTGAGCTTGCCGTATTCCTTCCAGGTTTTGGCCACGGCCCGGGCCATTGCCTGGTTTTCCGGTTCATCCAGTTTTTTTCTGGCCTGTTCCAGCACGTCTTGTTTATGCACCGAGGGGCAAAATGCCGGTGCCTGGCTGAGATCTCCCACAAAGCATCGTTTGCGTCCGCAATAACTGCAGAGCACCTTGTTTTCCGTCATACTCATTACCTCCTGTCCGGGTTGGAAGGTTGGGATGCAAGCGCTGGTTTTGGAATCTCTCCCAGGGCCATGCGCGCCAGATCGCCGATAAAGACAATCGGCAGCTGCCGGGTCGCCGCCGCTCCCGCCAGGGTGTGCATGCACATGGGGCAGAGGGCCGCAAGGGCCTGGGCCCCGGCATTGACGGCGTCTTGGATGTTTTTTTCCTGGTCCGGCGCCGGATCCCCTTGTCCCATCAGGAATTTCGCGCCGGCGCAGCACAGGGCGTTTTCCCGATCATACGTCCGGGCCACCCGTGTCACGCCGACCAGTCGGAACAGTTCGTCGATGAAGGCTTCTTTTTCCGGTGTATGGCGGGAGGCGCAGGGCCGCTGGTAGGCCACCCGTATATCCAGGGGCTTCAGCCGCCGGGTCTGGGATTTCAGATAAGTCACCAGATATTCGCTCAGATGCACGGGCCGAAACGGAACAGGGATGCCGTATTCGGGGGCCAACTTGGCCAGCATGGCATAGCAGTCGTCGTGAAAGCAGACCACTTCCCTGGCGCCGGTTTGGGCCAGGCGGCGGACGAATTCGGCTGCATGGCGTCGCTGGACGCTTTCCGCCCCCATATGACTGAACAACACCCAGCAGAAGTAGGGTTTGCCGCCGATGCGTGGCAGCTCGTACAGCTCCCCCTGGATCAGGTGGCCGTCGCTTTTACCGAAAACGCAGGTGGTCATGATCCGGTCCACCTTCGGGATGGGATTCAGGTCGCCTTCAAAAACATAGCGCTGTTCCTGGGCTGCGATGCCGGCCCGGGCCACCACTTCATAGGTTTCCTGTAAGGCGGCGATGAGATCGAACGGATTGGCCCCTTGGGGACAGCGCTCGTTGCAGGCATAACAAGTGATGCAGCGATCCACGGCGGGCGTGCGCTCGCCGTTCATCATGGCCTTGAACCAATTTTCCGCCTCGTCCTGCCGGACATTCATCCACTGGCAGGTGGTCAGGCAGATACCGCAACCATCACAGCGATCCGGATGAAACATGCTGAAACCTCCTTCTGTTGAGCGGGGGGGATTTTCTTCCCGCTATAGCGAAAAACAGGCGCTTGAAAGAAAGGCATAGGTCTCTTATCCATCAGTCGCCCTGCCGCGGGAAAAAAAGGGCGCGCATCCAGCCGCGGAGCGTATTGCCGGTGAGCATGGCCCGGTCCAGTTCGTCGATTTGACGGTTCAGGGATTCGGGGTCGGAAAAAAAATGTTCGCGGGTGACAAATTTTTCCCGGGTATCCAGGTCCTTGACCACCCGGGCGGGATTCCCGGCAGCCACCGTATTCGGCGGAATGTCGCCGACCACGACGGCGCCGGCGCCGATGATGCTGTTGCGGCCGATGGTGACGCCTTTACAGACGATGGCGCTGTCCCCGACCCAGACATTTTCCTCCAGGGTCACCGGTTCGTTGTTGCCGGGCTCGATGCGGTTGTAAATTCCGTGCCAATCGGCGTCGGTGATATACACATTGCCGGCGAGCATGCAATTGTCGCCGATGGTGATCTGGCGGGCCGCGCCGATGCGCACTCCCGGACAGATCAGGCAGTAGTCGCCGATCCGGATCCCGGGGATGTCTTCCGTTTCCGACCAGATGGACAACCGCACCTTGTGTTCCGGAGTGGTGATGATGTTGGCGAATTTTCCGATCCGGATGGGGGAACCGAAAAGGATCAAATTCCAGGGCTGCAGCACCGTGAATCCATCCCCGAGGTATTCCAGCTGGGGCCGGATGAACCGCCGCACATAAAACGACTGAAAGCGCAGATACGTTTTCTTCAGAAAATACGGTCGATGATCATGTCTCAACGGCAACCGGCCTTTCCGCCATTTTCGGCGGTCATGACGACTCCACTCCGGACAGAGCGCGCGAACCGCTCCAGAATTCATGCCGGAACAGTCCGGCAGCCGGAGTCAAATGATACAGGGCATCCGCCGCCATCAGGACAACCGCGTTGGTCCAGGTGATTTTGTCTTCCGGCCAGATGACCATGTCCGGGAAGGTGAAGCCGCACCAGCAGGAACCGTCTTCATAACATTTGTCCTGGATCCAGCTGAAGACAATTCCCGCCAGACGGTGATTCCCCATGGCCGAAAGGGCCAAGACGAATTCCGAGGTTTCGGCGATGGTGATCCATGGCTGGTCTGAAACGCAACGAACCCCCAGGCCGTCGACCACGAATTTCTTCCAGTATTTGTCAATGCGCCTCTGGGCCTGATCGCCGGTAAGCGCTCCGCAGAGGATGGGATAAAACCAGTCCATGGAGAAGCGGGACTTGGTGACGTTGAACAAATGGGGCCGACAGCGGATGGCCTCGCCCAGCCGGCTCAAGGCCGATTCCCAGGACGGCATGGGCACTTGCAGGAGGTCGGCAAGCGCCAACGCGCATTTGAGGCTCATGTAGATCGAACTGGAGCCGGTGAGCAGGGCCATGGGATCCACGACTCCCGCCGGGCTGGTGGCCCAATAAATTTCCCCGCTGGGGGCTTGCAGGCCGACGGCATGGTCCACGGCTTTGCGGACGGTGGGCCAGAGTTGCCGCACAAACAGGAGATCACCGGTGATCAGATAATGATGATAGACACCCACGGCGATATAGGCCGTAAGATTGGTGTCAACGGTCTTGTCTTCCGGTTTTCCGTTTTTAAAGGAAGAGTACCAGCCGCCGTTTTCGAGCTGGTTGTTCACCAGCCATTGAAATCCGAGCCTTGCCTGGTCAACATACCCACCGATGGTCAGGCCCATGATGGATTCCACATGATCCCAGGGGTCGGTTTTGTCTCCCCGAAACCAGGGTATTTCTCCATTATCGAGTTGGGTTTTCGCGATCAAGTTCGCCACCGAATCGACATCGAGCGATAGGCTCTGCGGGCTCTGAGATATTTTGACATCCATTTCCTGCTACCTTTCCATGCATTACACGCCGGACGACAGACGATACATCAACACGAAGCTTATAAGGCCATCCTCTTTATCAAATTTGTCGGATCTTGGCAAGAGGGTGTAAATCGAGTTCGAAAAGTGAATATTCTATCTAAAAATTCATCCAGCTTGTCCGGCCTGTCAATGAATGAATATTCAGCCTTCGGGGAATTGGCTTCGCCGGGTCGGAAAAATCCATCCGGCGTCGCTGCCGAAGCGGCTGTTTTTATAAAAGTGATACTTTATCAATAGGTTGACGGGTGTCATTGCCAATGTTTTGAGAGAATTGGATTTTTCTTGACTATAAATAGGCTCTCTGTTAACAATGAACGCTCATTCATCTATGATTCTAAATTGTGTTTTTCACTAATCATATACAGGAGGAGATTATGGCTAGGAAGATCAGAAAGGCAGCGGTAATCGGTTCTGGAATCATGGGCGGCGGCATCGCCGCACTGTTGGCCGGAGCCGGGGTGCCGACATTGTTGCTCGACATTGTTCCCTTTGATTTGAAGGAAGAAGAAAAAAAGGATCCCAAGGCCAGAAACCGCATCGTCACCGCCGGACTGGAAAATGCCCAGAAGGCCAAGCCGGCGCTGTTTTTTGACAAAAAGGATGCGGCCCTGATCCAGACCGGCAACCTGGAAGATGATTTCCACAAGCTGGCCGAGTGCGACTGGATTTGCGAAGTCGTTGTTGAAAACCTGAAAATCAAACAGGCCTTGTTCAAACGCATCGAGGGAATCCGTAAGCCGGACACCATCGTGTCTTCCAACACCTCCGGCATTCCGCTGAAAGACATGTCCGAAGGTCTTTCCAAGGAATTCAAACAGCATTTCCTGGGCACCCATTTCTTCAACCCGGTGCGCTACATGCATCTGCTGGAAATCATTCCGGGACAGGAAACCCTGCCCGAAATCCTCAAGTTCATGGCCGATTTCGGTGAAAGAACCCTTGGCAAAGGCATTGTCTGGGCCAAGGACACCCCCAACTTCATCGGCAACCGCATCGGCATCCACGGCATCGGCAAGGCCATGCAGGTCATGCTGGAAGACGGTCTGACCATTCCGGAAGTCGACGCCCTGTTCGGAGTACCCATGGGCCGGCCCAAGACCGCCATTTTCAAGACCTCGGACCTGGTGGGCCTGGACACCATGAAACATGTCACCGACAACACTTATCAACTCTGCACCGCGGACGAGGAACGCAATACCTTCATCGTGCCTGAATTCGTCAAAAAGATGGTGGAGAACAAACAGCTCGGCGACAAGACCAAAGCCGGTTTCTATAAGACGGACCTGACGCCGGAATGGAAAAAAATCCGCAAGGTCGTCAATCCCAAGACCGGCGAATACGAAGAATACGCCAAAGTGGAATTTCCCTGCCTGGAAGCGTCCAAGAACGCCAAAACCCTGGCCGACAAAGTGAAGGCCGTGGTATACGGCGACGACAAGGGCGCCAAATACGCCTGGAAGGTGGCCGCCGCCGGTTTCATTTATGCCGCCAACCGCATCCCCGAGATTTCCGACACCATCGTGGAAATCGACAATGCCATGAAATGGGGCTACAATTTTGAAATGGGCCCCTTTGAGACCTGGGACGCCATCGGCGTGAAAGAGTCCGTGGCCAAAATGGAAAAAGACGGTATGACCGTGCCGGAAAAAGTCAAGAAGATGCTGGCCGCCGGCAACGCCACTTTCTACAAGCTGGAAAACGGCAAGAAAATGTTTTTCGATTTCGCCTCCGGCAGCTACAAGCCCATTCAGACCAGTGAAAAATGCCTGGTCCTGGAAAACTTCAAGGCCCAGAAGAAGGTCGTGCTGTCCAATCCCTCCTGCTCGCTCATCGACATCGGCGACGGCGTATTTAACCTCGAATTCCACTCCAAGATGAACGCCATCAACAAGGATATGGTGGATTTCATGATGGAAGCCGGCGAATATGTCCTGAACCACGGTGTCGGCATGGTCATCGGCAACCAGGCTCCCGGTATGCCCGGCGCCTTCTCCGCCGGCGGGGATCTGGCCTTCATGCTCGGACTGGCCAGGGCCGGGAAGTTCGATGAAATCGACGCCTTCATCAAGAATGTCCACAAAGGCATCATGGGCACCCGTTATGCCCCCTATCCCGTCGTGGCGGCGCCTTTCGGCATGACCCTGGGCGGCGGCTGTGAAGTCTGCCTGTCCGCCGACCGCATCGTGGCCCACACGGAACTGTTCATGGGCCTGGTGGAAATCGGCGCCGGTCTGGTCCCCGGCGGCTGCGGCATGATCAACCTGTGGCGGAAATTCATGGATTCAGTGCCCGAATGCGCCAAGGTGACGGATCTGGGCGCCTTCTTTATCCCGGCCTTCATGAACGTGGCCCAGGCGAAGGTTTCCATGTCCGCAGCCCAGGCCCGCAAGAACGGTTTCCTGGGTCCCCAGGACCGCATTGTCTTCAACAAGGATCTGCTCATCGGCGAAGCCAAAAAAGAAGTGCTGAAGATGCTGGATGACGGCTATGCACCGCCCCGGAAAAACAAGATCCCGGTCTTCGGACGGGAAGCGCACGGAATGCTGTGGTCTGAAATGCTCAACATGAAATCCGGCGGATTTATCACGCCGCATATGGAATTCATCGCCAAGAAAGCGGCTTACTGCATGTCCGGTGGTGATGTTCCCCAGGGAACCCTCGTGGACGAGGAATACCTGATGACCCTCGAACGGGAAGCCTTCGTGGAATTGTGGAAAACGGAGAACACCCAGAAGATGGCCGAGCACATCATGAACACCGGCAAACCCTTAATGCTGTAAGATAACCGTTTATAGGAGGAAAGACTCATGACTGAAGCATATATTGTTACATCGCTGAGAACCCCCGGATGCAGAAGGGGGAAAGGGGCTTTTGCACAGACCCGGCCGGAAGACCTTCTCAAAGCCGTCTTGACCGCCGTGATCGAAAAGACCCCGGGTGTGGAAAAGAAGGATGTGGAAGACATTCTGATCGGTTGCGCCTTTCCGGAGGCGGAACAGGGACTGAATGTGGGGCGCATCGTGGCCCAGATGGCCGGGTTCCCGGATGATACCTGCGGCGCCGTGGTCAACCGTTTCTGTTCTTCCGGCCTGGAAGCCATCGCCCTGCAGGCCATGCGGATCAAGGCCGGCTGGTGTGACGTCGCCATCGGCGGGGGCCTGGAATCCATGTCCATCGTTCCCATGGGCGGCAATATGCCGCGGCCTCATCCGGACTGGGCCAAGGAAAATCCGGATGTGTATATGTCCATGGGCGTCACGGCGGAAAACGTGGCCAACCGGTATAAAATCACCCGGGCCATGCAGGATGAATTCGCTTTCCATTCCCAGGCCAAGGCCGGCAATGCCAAGGCCAAGGGGCTGTTCAAGGAGATTGTGCCCACCACCGCCACCAGATACGTGGAAAAGGACGGCCGTTGGGTCAAGGAAACCTTTGTTCAGAGTTTTGACGACGGCATCCGCGACACCACCATGGAAGGGCTCACCAAACTGCGGCCGGTCTTCGCCGCCATGGGTTCCGTCACCGCCGGCAACTCCTCCCAGACCACCGACGGCGCCGCCGCCACCCTGATCATGAGCGAGGCGGCCGTGAAAAAGTTCGGTCTGAAACCCATCGCCAAGGTGAAATGCTACACCGTGGCCGGCTGCCGGGCGGATGAAATGGGCGTCGGTCCGGCTTACGCCATTCCCAAAGCACTGAAGATGGCCGGCCTGAAAGTGGAGGACATCGGCCTGTGGGAAGTCAACGAGGCCTTCGCCTCCCAGGCGATCTACAGCATGCAGCAACTCGGTGTCTATGACAAAAAAGAGTTGTGGATGGCCGACAGCGACAAGCGCATCATCAATGTCAACGGCGGCGCCATTGCCCTGGGTCATCCCCTGGGATGCACCGGCGCCAAGCTCTGCGCCCAGTTGGTAAACGGCATGCGCGAACGCGGTGCCAAGTACGGCGTCGAGTCCATGTGTATCGGCGGCGGCATGGGCGCGGCGGCGATCTTCGAGCTCTGCGACTAAACCGGAGTCCGGACAGGCAGCATCGTCCTTCCCGGTACTGAAATGAAAAGAGGGGACGCCTTGGGGCGGCCCCTCTTTTTTTGGGGAAAGCCAGGAACTCTTTCCTTCAGGCGCATCGAGGCTGGAAGTTTCTTCCACCACCGCCCCCGTTTTTTCTTGCGTTTCCCTTTGGCTTTGTGTCCAGCCGGGATGAAGGCCCACCTGTTTTATCTTCTGCAGCATCTGCGTAAATCGGCGTAATCTGCGGATAGAAAAAAAGATACGGAAAGGCGGGATTTGATTTACATCCGATTTCCCGGGCGGCTGTGAAAAGCACGCTTTACAAAGCCCGGGCGGGTTTGGTACATATTGAGTCTCACCACACGGCGGCTGGAAGCCGCGGGATGGCTTCCCGGCCCGGGCGACATACCGATCATAACACAGGGAAGACGGCCATGAGTGAGTTGCGAAACACGCGGACGACCATTTTGAACACCGGAACCCCGGCGGAAAAGCGGGAGGAGATCCGGGAGTATTTCCACCGGACCTACCGTATCGACGAGCAACTGTACGAGACCCTGGCCACGGATGCGGCCTTTTACATCCGGGCCGAGCCCCTGAGGCATCCGCTGATTTTCTACCTGGGACATACGGCCGCCTTTTACGTCAACAAGCTGATCATCGCCAACATCATCGACCGGCGCGTCAACCCGCGCTTCGAGTCCATGTTCGCCGTGGGTGTGGATGAAATGTCCTGGGACGATCTCAACGAGGCCCATTATGATTGGCCCACGGTGGCGGAGGTCAAGGCCTACCGCAACGAGGTCCGGAACCTGGTGGACCGGGTGATCCGGGAGCTGCCCCTTTCCCTGCCCATCACCTGGGACACTCCCTTCTGGGCCGTGATGATGGGCATCGAGCATCAGCGCATTCATCTGGAGACATCTTCGGTGATCATCCGGCGGGTGCCCATCGAAATGGTGCGGCAGCTGCCCCTCTGGGAGATCTGCCCGGAATCCGGAGAAGCGCCGGAGAATTGGCTGCTGCCCGTTCGGGGCGGAAAAGTGGCGCTGGGCAAGACCAAGGATCATCCGCTCTACGGCTGGGACAACGAATTCGGCCGGCATGAATCCGAGGTCTGGGATTTTTCGGCCGGCAAATATCTGGTCTCCAATCGGGAATACCTGGATTTCGTCCGGGACGACGGGTACCGGAAGCCGGAATTCTGGACCGAGGAGGGCCGGGACTGGGTGAAGTACTCCCGGGCGCGCCAGCCGCTGTTCTGGGTTGTTTCCGGCGACGACTACCGCCTGCGCACCATGGCGAGCATCATCCCCATGCCCTGGGACTGGCCAGTGGAAGTCAATTACCTGGAGGCCAAGGCCTTCTGCAACTGGCTCGGCCGGCGGACCGGCGGAAACCTGCGGCTGCCCACCGAGGACGAATGGTATCGCCTGCGGGATCTGCACGGGATTCCGGATCAGCCTTACTGGGCCAAGGCGCCGGGCAACATCAACCTGGAGCACTGGGCTTCCTCCTGCCCGGTCACCCGCTTCCCGTTCGGTGAGTTCTTCGATCTTATCGGCAATGTCTGGCAGTGGACCGAAACCCCCATCACCGGTTTCGAAGGTTTTTCGGTTCATCCCTTTTACGATGATTTTTCCACCCCGACCTTCGACACCCGGCACAACCTGATCAAGGGCGGCTCCTGGATTTCCACCGGCAACGAGGCCACCCGGGATGCCCGCTATGCCTTCCGGCGGCATTTTTTCCAGCACGCCGGCTTTCGCTATGTGGCTTCGGAGCAGAAGGTGGTGCTGCCGGAGGCCATGTATGAAACCGACCAGGCCGTTTCCCAGTACTGCGAATTCCATTACGGCGACACGTATTTCGGCGTGGACAATTTTCCGGCGGCCTGCGCCCGGTACTGTCTTGAACTGATGGAGGGGCGGCCCAGAAAACGCGCCCTGGATCTCGGCTGCGCCGTGGGCCGGGCCGGTTTTGAGTTGGCCCGGGAATTCGAGTTCGTCAACGGGTTGGATTTTTCGGCCCGTTTCATCCGTATCGCCTTCCAGCTCCAGGAAAAAGGCGTCACGCATTACGAGCTGGTGGAAGAAGGTGACATCGTCTCTTATCATGAAAAACGGTTGGCGGATTTCGGTCTTACGGCGGCGGCGGGGCGGATCGAGTTCTATCAGGCCGACGCCGCCAACCTGAAACCCCGCTATGCGGAGTATGACCTGATCCTGGCCGCCAATCTGATCGACCGGTTGTCCGATCCGCCGAAATTCCTATCGTCCATTCATGAGCGGCTCCATCCGGGGGGCCTGCTGGTGATCGCCTCGCCCTATACCTGGATGACGGAATTCACGCCCAAGGACAAATGGATCGGCGGCATCCGCAAAAGCGGAGAACCCTTCACGACATTGGAGGGATTGCGGGAATATCTTGGGCCCCATTTCCGGATGACGGGGGAGCCCCGGGACATCGAATTCGTGCTGCGGGAAACCCGGCGGAAATTTCAGCATTCGGTCAGTCAGGTGACGGCCTGGGAGCGGGTGCGGTGATTCCCGATGGTTATTCCTGAAAGCGGCCGGGGAAAGACGGATAGGTCGCGGACGGCGTTCCTGCCCGGCTGAGGTTGTCGGCCTCTGCGAGAATTTGGTTGAAGCGGTGCTTCATCTCGTAGAAGCCGTGCCACCAGGCGTAATCCGGCGCCATCATGGCGGCGCCCATGCGGGCCCTGCGGCCTTCATGATGCCAGAATTCATAGAATTCCCATTCCAGTGGTTCGTCGAAATAGAGCTGCCGGGACAACCTCCCCTGTTCATACAATCTGTCCATGATTTTCCGGACCGGCAGGTAGTAAACCTCGTTGTAGTTCTTCACCGTGTCGTCCAGGTTGCGGAAGTGATCCATCACCCAACCTTCGGAATGGCACTGGCGGCAGACCGTTTCCATCCGGCCCCGGGCCGTCCGCCAATCCACCGCCGCCGGGAAGGGGGTGAATTCCGCTGGCCGGATGGTGAGGGGCGCCTGGGTTTCCCAGGAAAGGCGCCCGGTGACGTCATGGGTGGCGGCCTCGGCTCCGGCGGCGGACATATGACAGGCCGCGCAGGTAGGGGCGCGGTAGTCCCGGCCGGCGGTCCAGGACCGGTCGGCGGGATCCCAGCTCCAGCCTTGACCTTCGGTGCCATAGAGGGCGCCGTGTTTGGATTCGTTGTAAATCTCCATCTGGGGATGATCCGGCCCCAGATGACACTGGCCGCAGGCCTCGGGCTTGCGGGCCTCGGCAATGGAAAAGCGGTGGCGGGTATGGCAGCTGCTGCAACTGCCTTTGCTGCCGTCCGGATTGATGCGGCCCACGCCCACGTTGGGCCAGCCGGCTACCGGCCGGCCGTTTTCAAGGACCACCTCCGTACCGTGGCAGGCCAGACAGCCCACGGTCCGTTCCACCTGGTTGTTCATGCCGTCCTTCAGCCAGGAATCCACGGCCCACATGATCTGGTGGGTGTTGGCATGCTTGCTGACCGCATAGGCCTGGGCCTCCTTGGGATGGCAGCCGCTGCAGGTGACCGGGCTGACCACCGCGGAGATTTTTCGCGGATCATGGGCCAGATGGGAGGCAAGCGCGGCCTGATCGTTGCCGGGCTGGTGGCATTTATAACATCCCACGCCTACACCGGCGTGAACGCTCGCCCGCCAGTCCTGGTAAATGCCGGGGGTTTTGAGACGGTGGCAGGCGATGCAGCTCTGATCGGCCACGATTTCGGGGCGGGTTTCCGGCAGGAGACGCCAGGGCAGGTTCCAGCGCCACAAGCCGATGCAACCCAGAATCAGGAAAATGATCACGAGATTCGTATAGGCCATGGCCACGAACACCTTCCGGATGGTCGGCCGGCCGGCCTGGGCTTCGCCTGCGGCGATCCCGCCCATCCGCCGGACTCTGGCCAGCACTTCCGGGCCGTGGGGAGCCCCGGCCATGGCAGCGGTCAGGTCACCGCCGGCCTGGTGTCTGCCGAAGTGACGGCCGTCCTTCCACTTGGGGCTTTCGGTGACGTCATAGACCGTTCCGTCATGGACGATATAGGCCGGGTTGCCGTCCGCGCCGGTATACCGGCCGAGGGTCTCCCGGGTGATTCCGTCCTCCGTCTGCGACGGGACTTCCCTGGCGTTTTTCAGCCGGCCGTGAACAATGGTGACGGCGCAGAGTCCGATGGCCACCATGAGAGCGAACAGCAGGATTTTGATGAACAACAGAAGTCCGAAGGAGTTGTTGAAGAATTGCTCCAGGCGGTCGATGCGATACCAGGTAAGATAGACCCCGCTGAGGGTCAGCAGGGCCATGCAGGAAAGCCCCAGAATGCGTTCGGGTTTCGGAATGCCGCCGGTGAGGCGGCCGGGCCGCACAAAAATGTGAATATAGAAAATGGCGCCGAAGAAAATGACCGCCGCCACCAGATGGATATATCCGATGAGAAAGCGCAGCACCTGATGATGAGGCGTCTGCAGGGCGGCGGCTTTGTCCAGGACGGCCCGGGAAATGGGATAGCGATAGCCGTTGCGGATATAGGCGAATCCCGCCGGCCGCAAGGCGCCGCCGGCGTTTTCCTGATGGCAGAAAATGCAACCCTTGCCGGTCCGCCGGGCGTATTCATCCGTGGCGGTAGCCGGACCGGGAACCATTGCCAGCCACAAACCGGTCAATAGTATCAGCTGGATAATCAACAATCGCTTGCGGAAGGGATGGTGGGGCGACATGGCTTCCCTTCATAGCGGTTTTTAGGGTCTATGTCAAATTAATAATTATTGTTATCAATTGGTTAAGGGCGCGTTGGCGGGCCGGGAAACCGCGCTGGACGGTTTCCCGGTTATTCGGTGACGGGAGGACCGGGAGATGTCATTGCTGCCAGGGGCAGCCGCCTTTTCCACCCATTTTCCCCATTCCGCCGTGGCCAACGCGGCCTTTGCCCATGCAACCATCCGACCCCATGCCGCAGCCGGGCCCGGCTCCACAGGGCATCCCCAGGGCCAGGGCCTTGAGACGGATTTGATCCTGAAGTTTGGTCATTTCCCGGGAAAGCTCGCCGGCCCGCTTAGGATCCGGATCTTCCTGGGCCATGATGGCCCGATACTCACCGCGCTTGGCGGCCAACTCCTCCCGCAGGGGCGCGGTTTCCGCCAGGAATTTCTGGTGGGTTTCCGGGTTCGCCAGGGCGGGACAGCCGCTGGCCGGTCGTTTGGGACCGTTTTCCGCGGGGACAGCGTCCGGCTGGGCAACCACTTGGGTGCCGGTGATGAGCAAGACCGCTGCCATGATGGCGATCCATCCGATTCGTTTCATACGGGTACCTCCTGATTGGGTTATGGGTGATTCGGTTTTCCGAAATTCGGTTCCGATGACGACATGGGTTTAGCAACCTGCGTGCCAGGTTCGATTCGGTCAAACCGATATTCCAGTGGATATACCTGGTACGTCCATTCCCGGCATATTCCCGGATTCGGCGGTGGCCGGAAAACAGGAGGAAGGTGGGGTGTTTTTACCCATTTTCCGGTTGAACCGGCAGCAAGGTGTTTACAAATTACCCACATATGATACCCTGGCATATCTCCCAAGGGGATGAAATCCAAGCGATCCTTCCCAGGCCGGATTGGTACTGTCCTTGCTTTACCACAGGACGGCAATTGGGAAAAGCAGTTATGTCCGATTCCGGGCAAGGCATCGGCTTGCGGGAAGCAAAGTCCCCCGGATTGCAAGTCGCGACATCGTCAACATCCGACAGGAAGCGGTTGTATGTACATTCCCCCCATCGGCAAGCAACAGAAGGGCATCCCCACCTCACCCTGGATCATTCTGGGGGCGGTGGCGATTCTCTTCGTCATCCTGATGGCCCTGGCTGTCCGAAACACCAATCGGGAAAGGGCGTATGTGAGTCGCATCCTGATGGAGAAGGGAGCGGCTCTGATCCGTTCCTTTGAAGCCGGCGCCAGGACCGGGATGATGCGCATGCAATGGGGCGAGCCGAAAATCCAGATGCTGCTGGAAGAGACCGCCCGGCAGTCCGATATTGTCTATCTGGTGATTACGGATGCGGATGGAACCATTCTGGCGCATAACGATCCGGGAAAAATCGGCCGGCGGCTTTTCTCCCGCCCGGAACTTGCGTCCATCACCCCGGGGGATCATGAAAAATGGCGGCTTGCCGGGGGCGGCGCCGCCAGGGCCTTTGAAGTATACCGCTATTTCCGTCCCATGTGCCGGCCCATGCGCTGGTTCCATGGAAAAGAAGGGTTTCCGGGGAGTCATAAGGGGCTGCGGGAAGGCGCCTGGTGCCTGCCTCCCCGGGGAGGGGGCGGCGATCGCATTATTTTTGTGGGATTGGATATTTCTTTTTATGAGGAGGCGCGGCGGGAGGATTTGCGCAACACCGTGCTGATTTCCGGAGTCCTCCTGGCCCTGGGTTTCGGTGGGTTTCTGTCGCTGTTTTGGGCGCATAACTACCGGCTGGCGCGGCGCTCCCTGCAGGATACCAGCGCTTTCGCCAACGAACTGGTGAGCCATCTGCCCGTGGGGCTTGTCGCCGTCGGTCCGGACGGCAGGATCGCGTTTCTCAACACGGCGGCGGAAAGCATCATGGCCTGCAAGTCGGAGGCCATGGCGGGTCGGGACCCGGACACGGTCTTTCCCGGGGTGTGGCGGGAAATCCAGAAGGAATCGGATCAGGGGCGGGATTTCCCGGAACGGGAAACCGTATGTCGTTTCGGCGGCGACGATCCGGTTCCCCTGGGCATCAGCGCTTCCAGAATCGTCAATGATGACGGCTTGTTCATCGGTATGATCCTGATTCTGCGCGATCTCGGTGAGGTCCGCCGGCTTCAGGAGGAAATCCGCCGCCAGGAAAAACTGGCGGCCGTGGGCCATCTGGCGGCCGGGATCGCCCATGAAATCCGCAATCCGCTGAGTTCCATCAAGGGCCTGGCCACTTATTTCGGCGGGAAGTTCGCCGAAGGCAGCGATGACCACCGGACCGCGGAAGTCATGGTGCGGGAGGTGGAGCGCCTGAACCGCGTCATCAGCCAGCTGCTGGAGTTCGCCCGACCGGCGGATTTGAAGCGCAGACCCACGGATCTCAACGCCGTCGTGGAGCACGCCCTGCAATTGGTTGGCGGCGATGTGCAAGCCCGGGGCGTTTCCGTGCAATGGCGGCCGGACAAAAGCCTGGCCTCGGTTTCATTGGATCCCGACCGTCTTTCCCAATGCCTGTTGAATCTTTTCCTGAACGCCATCCAGGCCATGGAAGCGGGCGGGGTGCTGTCCGTTGCCGTCAGCGGACGAGGCAACCGGGAAATCGTGCTGGAGGTGGCGGACAGCGGCCACGGGATTTCCCGGCAGGACCTGCCCAGGATTTTCGATCCGTATTTCACCACCAAGCCGTCGGGCACCGGCCTGGGACTGGCCATCGTCCATAAAATCATCGAGGCTCATCAGGGCAGGGTTCAGGTGCACAGCACGGAAGGTGCCGGAACCGTAATTCGTCTGATGATCCCATATGCGTGAAGGCGGTTGTATGAAACCGGAAAAACCGTTTGCCATTCTGATCGTCGAAGATGACCCCGGTCATTTGACCATGCTGAAAACCATTCTGCAAAGCTGGGGGTATGCGGCGGCGGCCGCCACCGGCGGCAAGGAAGCCGTATCCCTGGTGAAGGCGCAGTCATTTGATCTCATCTTGATGGATGTGCGCATGCCCGACATGAACGGCATCGAAGCCCTGCGGCAAATCCGCGGCTATAATCCGGCGATCCCCGTGCTGATCATGACTGCCTATTCCTCGGTGGAGTCGGCGGTTGCGGCCCTGAAGGCCGGGGCCTATGATTATCTGACCAAGCCTTTGGATTTCGAGGCCTTGAAGCACGGCATCGAACGGGTGCGCGACCATGTAAACCTGCGGGAGGAGAATCGCCTTCTCAAGGAAAAACTGCGGCAGGGGTTCGATCCAGCCTTCATCATCGGAAAAAGCCGGGCCATGCGGGAACTGATGGACATGGCGGCCATGATCGCTCCTTCCGACGCCACGGTCCTGATCACCGGCGGCAGCGGAACCGGCAAGGAATTGATCGCCAGAGCCATTCATCAAAATTCCGGCCGCCGGGACATGGTCCTGGTGACGGTCAACTGTGCCGCCATCAGCGAGTCCCTGCTGGAGTCGGAGCTGTTCGGACATGAAAAAGGCGCTTTCACCGGCGCCGACCGCTTTCGGGAAGGGCGTTTTGCCCAGGCCCATCAGGGCAGCCTGTTTTTAGACGAAATCGGCGAGATGCCGGTCACGATGCAGGCCAAGCTGCTGCGGGCCCTTCAGGAGGGCGAGATCCAGCGGGTGGGCAGTGACAAAATCCTCAAGGTGGATGTGCGCATCATCGCCGCCACCAACCAGAATCTGGCCAGGGAAGTGGAGACTGGACGGTTCCGGGAGGATCTATACTACCGGCTGAACGTGGTCAACCTCACGGTTCCGGATTTGCGGGACCGGATCGAGGATATCCCCCTGCTGGCCCAGCATTTCCTTTCCCGCTACGCCGATAAGAACCGCAAGCGCATTCAGGGCTTTTCTCCCCTGGCCATGGATATGCTGCTCAAGTATCCCTGGCCGGGAAACGTGCGTGAACTGGAGAACGCCGTGGAACGGGCCGTGATTCTCCTGACCGGCGACTATGTCACGGAAAGGGAACTCCCTGCGGCCATCGTCGCCGCCCATGCGGCCGGGCAACCGGATGGGCCGGCCCTGCCGGATTCCGCCGGGGAACAGACCCTGGAGGCCATTGAAAAGGAGGCGATTCTGAAGGCCCTGGCCGCCGCCGCCGGCAACAAGAGCGAAACCGCCCGCCGGCTGGGGATCAACCGCAAGACACTGCATCAGAAGCTGAAAAAATACGAGGTGGAATGAGCCGGTTTCAGGCGGCCAGCCATTTGCGGACGGCGGGGATGGTTGTTTTTTGCCAGTCCGGGGAGATCCGCAGCCGGATGAAACGGCTGAAGAGTTCATGAACCACGGCCGTCGCCTTTTCATAGAGATAGATTTTGTCCAGCACGGCGGCTTCGATGTCTTCCTTGCTTTCCATGGGGCCGGTTTCCGGCAGCTTCACGCTGGAAAGATTCAGGCTTTCCCCTTTCAGGGAAAACATCCAGGTCATCTCGTTTTCCTTGTACTGCAGATGCATTTCCGTCACCAGGGCGCCTTTCCGCAGGGCCAGGATGCCTTCCTCCAGACCTGCGTCGTCGCCTTTGATGGTGATCTTTTCCACGATGTTTTCGATGCCTTTTTCCATGACGAGCCGGTTGCCGATGCGGATTTCCCGGTTTTCGTCCGGCGAGGCGAACAGCCGGGCCGGTTCGTTGTCGATCATGAACCAGAGCCAGGTCAGAAATTCATTTCCGATGAATTTATAGCGGTTGTAAGCGACCGAAATATCGAGCATAATTTCACTCCGTAAAGAAGGTGGCGGAAAGGCCATCCAGTTGATCCACTTTTTCCTCAGGAATGCCGGTGCCCCCGCACACTGCGGTGGTATAGGGAAAGAGACGGATCAGGTGGAGGTTGAAGGCTTTGGTAAACAGGGTTTCCAACTCCTCGTTGGCGGCTTTCAGATTCGAAAAAAACCACAGGGTTTTTTTTTCATAATCCCAGACCACATCGTAGACATTCGGGGTGGAAGGGATCCGTTTGGCCAGCATCAGGAGCACGTCCTCCTTGACGGTCTTTTTTTCATTTTTCGACAGATACTCTCGTTTGCTTTCCGCCAGTCTTTTATTGATTTCCCGGGTGACATGCTTTTTGACGATCCGGGCGGAAATGTTCTTTTTATCGATGCGCAGGCTGAAAACAAAATAGCTCCCGAAGAGCCAGGTATCCTTATCGAAGTCGGTCTGATAGGGCTGTTCCAGGCTGGCCCAGCCGGAAATCTTGTCAACGGCCTCCTCGTCATCAAGTTTGGAGATGGCGAATTGTTTCAAGCCGCTTCGAACCGTTTCGATGGTCGGCCCGCTGATTTCACCTTTTACATGATACCGTGTGATGGACACACTGGATGACAACAATCCCATGATCCGGCTCCTTAAGATGACGGTTGACGGCGACGCCGTAAGCATATAGCTTGTTTGACCGAGGGTGACAAGCGGATAAAATCGACAATGCGGAAAAAGCCATGCGCTTCCTAGCGGATTTTCATGTACATTCAAAATATTCGCGGGCAACCGCCCCGGATCTCGATTTTGAGCATCTGTATCTGGCGGCCCGGCGGAAAGGCATTCAGGTGGTCGGCACCGGGGATTGCACCCACCCGGGCTGGTTTGCCGAGATAACGGAAAAACTGGTACCGGCGGAACCGGGCTTGTTCAAGCTGAAGGACGAGATCGAGTCCGCCTGCAACCGGTTATTCCTGCCGGCCGGGGATGGGCCTGTCCGCTTTTTGCTCACCGCCGAAATCAGCAACATCTATAAAAAAGACCAGAAGACCCGTAAAAATCACAACCTGGTGTTTCTGCCGGATCTGGAGAGCGCCCGGGCATTCAATCGAAAACTGGAGGACATCGGCAACATCCGCTCCGACGGCAGGCCGATCCTGGGGCTCGATGCGCGGAATCTGCTTGAAATTTTGCTGGAAACCAGTAAAGAGGCCTTTTTGGTTCCGGCCCATATCTGGACGCCCTGGTTTTCGCTCCTGGGATCCAAATCCGGTTTCGATTCATTGGAGGAGTGTTTCGGGGACCTGTCCGCCGAGATTTTTGCCGCCGAGACCGGCCTATCTTCGGATCCGCCCATGAACTGGCGGGTGTCGAATCTGGACCGGTTGACGCTGATTTCCAACTCCGACGCCCATTCCCCCTCCAAACTGGGCCGGGAGGCGAATATTTTCGACACGGAGCTGAGTTTTCCGGCGATCCGCGCCGCCCTGCGGACCGGCGATCCGCGCTGTTTTCTCGGAACCTATGAATTTTACCCGGAGGAAGGCAAGTATCATCTGGATGGTCACCGCAAATGCCGGGTGAGGCTGCGGCCGGATGAAACCAGAAAGCACCGGGGTATCTGCCCGGTATGCGGCAAGACCCTGACCCATGGCGTGCTGTACCGGGTCGAAGAGCTGGCGGATCGTCCGCCGGGAGCTGCGAAAAGCACCCGCCATCCCTACTACAGCACCTTGCCGCTCCTGGAGATCCTGGCCGACATCTTTCAGGTGGGCGCCCAGGCCCAAAAGGTTCAGCAGGTGTATCGGGACGCTTTGCAGAAACTGGGGCCGGAACTGGATATTCTTCACCGTCTGCCCCTTGCAACCATCGGGGAGGCCAGGATTCCCCTGCTTGCGGAGGCGATTCAGCGGATGCGGGAAAACCGGATCCGGATGCTTCCGGGATATGACGGGGAATACGGAAAACTGGTCCTGTTCCTGGATGAGGAGCGAGACCTGCTCAAGGGGCAGAAGGGCCTTTTCCGGATGGGCCGGCCGGAAATGGAAGAAACCGCGCCGGCTGCTCCGGAGATCAGGGAGCGGATTGCGGAAAAGGCGAAGCCGGTCGACGGCATGCATGGTTCCGATGGAGACAAGCCGTCATTCAGGGACGGAACCGGCATCGCCGCTTTTGGAAAACTCAACATCGACCAGCAGCGGGCTGTCAAGCATCCGGATACGCCCCTGTTGATCGTCGCCGGTCCGGGTACGGGAAAAACATTGACCCTCACCCACCGGATCGCCTACCTGATCACCAGAAAAAACGTGGCTCCGGAAACCATTCTGGCCGTGACGTTCACCAACAAGGCGGCCCGGGAAATGTCGGACCGTCTCAAGGCCCTGCTGCGGGACGGGGTGTCCCCGCCCCTGACCGCCACGTTCCATGCCTTCTGCCTTCAGTTGTTGACGGAATCGAAACACCAGATCCGGCATGGCATTGCCGACGACTCCGACCGGAATGATATCACGGCCGAGGCCTTGCGGCTGGTGCGCGTCGAGGACCCCCACACACCGGGCGACACACCGGATTTCGTCGAGATGATCGTCGCCGCCAAGCAGCGCATCATCGGGCCCCAGGACAATCTGGAAAACATTCCCCTGAAAGCCGGCTGCAAAGTCGGCCACTTCCGGGCCGTCTACCGTGCATATCAGGAGTTGCTTTCCATTCAAGGGGTTTATGATTTCGAAGATTTGATTTTTGAAGCGGTCCGGCTGCTGGAACAGGACGAAACCGTCCGGGAACGATACCGGCGGCGATTTCCCTACCTGTTCGTCGATGAATATCAGGATTTGAACCACGGACAATACCGGATTGTCCGGGCCTTGGCCCCCGAGGATGCCCCCGTCTGCGTCATCGGTGATCCGGATCAGTCCATTTACGGTTTCCGGGGATCGGATGTCGGCTATTTCAACCGGTTTGTCAGCGACTATCCCACGGCGGAAGTGATTCATCTGTGTAAAAACTATCGATCCACCGAAACCATCCTGGAAGCGTCCCACCAGGTGATCAAGGAACAGCATGTATCGATTTCCGGCTCCCGGACCCATTCCGACATCAGCGGCGGAAAAACCATCGGGATCATCGAAGCCGCCTCGGATAAGGCGGAAGCCGTGGCGGTGGGGAAAATCATCGAGCAACTGGTGGGCGGCACGGGCTTCCATTCCATGGATTTCGGCAACCTGGAAGGTGGGGACCTTCCTCAGCACATGGGCTTCAAGGACATCGCCGTGCTGTTCCGGACCCATTCCCAGATCGCGGTATTCGCGGAACTCTTCGGCAAGGCCGGAATTCCCTATCAGGCCGTGGGCAAGGAGAATCTGTATGCCCGCAGAGGCATCCGGGAATTGATTTCCTTCCAGAAAATCATCAGCGGAACAGGGCTATATCCCGATTTGACCCGCAGCATCCGGATACTGGGAGCGGGAATCGGGAAACCGACCTGTGACCGGTTCATTTCCTGGTGCGCCCAAAACCGTTTTACCGTCGAAGAAGCCTTTGTCAATGCCGTTCGGTTCCCGGTAGCCGGCCTCAGCAACCGCCAGCAGATGAAAATCGTGGACTTTTTTCAATTCGCGACCGATGTGAAAAACCGACTCAAAGACCGGCGACCGGCGGAACGGCTGGCCTATCTGGGGGAGCAGGTCGGTCCTCTCAAGGCGGCGATGGAAACGGAACCCGGGAATGGGGAGGTTTTCCAGCGGCTGCTCCTGCGCGCCGAACAACTCGATTCCGATCCGGAATGGTTTGCCCATATCGCGCTTCAGACCGATACGGACACATACGCGGCCAACAGCGAACGGGTGGCCCTGATCACCATGCACGCGGCCAAGGGACTGGAATTTCCGGTCGTCTTTCTGGCCGGTTGTGAAAAAGGATTCCTGCCGTTTGAAAAACCGGGCGAGGTGTCGGATGCGGCCGAGGAAAAACGGCTGTTTTATGTGGCCATGACCCGGGCCAGGGAGTTGCTGTTTATCACCCATGCCGGGACAAGACGCGTATTCGGCCAATGGCTTCGTCGCGAACCGTCGCCGTTTCTGGCCGATATTGAACCGGAATTGCTCTGCCGCAAGAAACCGGCGGTGAAAAAACAGGCAGATGACAAGGATAAACAGGTCCAGCTGGAGCTCTTTTCATAGAAAATGCTGGAAAAGGTACGGGAATTATACTAAAATAGGTTTTCACGGTTCCACGGCCGATCGGTGAGGCCGAATTTCGGACCGGTTCTTGCGGAATAACGGCAGGTACATTCCTATGGGTTCGAAGCGACATTTGGTGATGAAGATCGGTATGAAAAGTCTGGTGTGGATGCTGCTGGCGTGGGTGCTTTTCCGGGCGGTTCCCGTCCGGGCCGACATCTACCGGTATATCGACGCCAACGGTGTTTCCCATTTCACCAATGTGCCGGTGTCATCCGGCTACGAGATCTTCATCAAGGAGGAGCCGGCGGAAGAAGAAACGGTGGACGATTATTATTCCACGGACAAATACGATCATTTGATTCTCCAGGCCTCCCGCAGGCATGGTCTTGATTTTTCCTTGATCAAGGCGCTGATCAAGGTCGAATCCAATTTCAATCCCCGGGCGATTTCCAAGAAAGGCGCCAAGGGTCTGATGCAGATCATGCCGGTGAACTTCGACACCTTGAACATTTCCGATCCCTTCAGTCCCTGGGAAAACATCATGGGCGGGACGCATTACCTGAAATCCATGCTGACACGGTTTGACGGCAAGCTGCCCCTGGCGCTGGCGGCTTATAACGCCGGTCCCGCAGCCGTGGATTTGTATAAGCGGATTCCCCCGTATCCGGAGACCGAGGACTATGTCCGCAAGGTCATGAACTATTATCACGCCATGAACCAATGAACAATTTCAGCCCGATGGATCCGGCAACAAGAAGGGAGTCCCGATGATCGTCGTCAGAACACCGCTGCGCATCAGTTTTGTGGGAGGCGGATCGGATATGCGCGGCTTTTACAACCGGCATGAAGGCGAGGTGGTCTGTACCGCCATTGACAAATTCGTTTACGCCATCGTCAAGGAACGCTTTGACGACATGATCTATATCAATTATTCCCGCAAGGAATGCGTCAGCCGGATTTCCGAGATCGAGCACGACCTGGTGCGGGAGGCCATGAAAATCACCGGTGTGGAAAAGGGGGTCGAGATCACGACCCTGGCGGATATTCCCTCTTCCGGTTCCGGACTGGGGAGCTCCAGTTCCATCACCGTGGCCCTGCTGCACGCCCTGTACACTTACCAGAACGAGCTGGTGACCGCCGAGCAGCTGGCCCGGGAGGCCTGCCATATTGAAATCGACATCCTGGGAAAACCCATCGGCCGCCAGGACCAATATGCCGCGGCCTACGGGGGCGTCAACCGATTCAAATTCCAGGCGGGGGATGTCACGGAAAGAATTCCGCAGAAACTGGATCATGCCGCTTTCCGGAAATTCTCCGCCTCCCTGCTGCTGTATTTCACCGGCATCACCCGGAAGGCGGATGACATCCTCTCCCGCCAGCAAGCCGGCCTGGAGGAAGTCGACAAATTCGATATCATGAAAAAAATGGTCGCCCTGGTGGAACCCTTTTCCCGGGCCATGGCCGCGAGCGATATCCATGCCTGCGGCCTGCTGCTGGATCGCAACTGGCGTCTGAAACGGCAAATGGCCGCCGGCATCAGCAACGACCGGATCGACGAGATGTATGAAACTGCGAAAAAAGCCGGTGCCCTGGCCGGTAAAATCGCGGGGGCGGGGGGCGGGGGGTTTTTGTTGCTGATCGTTCCCCGGGAAAACCAGAACGCGGTATTTGAGGCATTGAGGGACTTTCGTGAACTGCCGTTCATGATGGAGGAAAGCGGCAGCAAGGTGATTTTCGATGACCGAACCTATTCCAGCAAATAACCTATACGGATCGAGGGCGGCGGCATGAAGATACTGGTGACCGGCGGAGCCGGATTTATCGGTTCGCACACCGCCGACGCCCTGATCCGCAAGGGGCATCAGGTCCGGATACTGGATGCGCTGCACAAAACCGTGCACCCGAAGGGGAAGCCGGCCTACCTGCATCCCGAGGCGGAGTTCATCCTGGGCGATGTCTGCGACAAGGACTGCCTGCAAAAAGCCCTGACCGGAATGGATGCGGTGTTCCATTTTGCCGCCTATCAGGATTACCTGCCGGATTTTTCCACGTATTTTCATGTCAACAGCGTTTCCACGGCGCTGCTGTATGAAATCATCGTGGAGGCGGGCTGGGCGGACCGGATCCGGAAGGTCATTGTCGCCGCCAGTCAGGCTGTCATGGGGGAAGGCCGTTATTCCTGCCCGGCCTGTAACCCCGGCGGCGATGGCCGGGTTTACCCGGCCATCCGTCTGGAGGAGCAGCTTTCCAGGGGGGAATGGGAGCACGCCTGCCCCGGATGCGGCGGAAAACTCCAGTGGCTGCCGTCGGATGAATCCGTGGTCATGCCGTGCAATCAATACGCGATTTCCAAATACAGCCAGGAGCAGATCTCCATTCAGCTGGGAAGGCGTTACCGGATTCCTTCCGTGGCCATGCGGTATTCAATTGTCCAGGGGCCGCGCCAGTCTTTCTATAACGCCTATTCGGGGGCCATGCGGATTTTCGCCCTCAGCCTGTATTTCGGTCATCCGCCGACCATCTTTGAAGACGGGCGGCAGATCCGCGATTTTGTCAATATCATGGATGTGGTGGATGCCAATCTGCTGGTGCTGGAAAATCCGGCGGCGGATTACGGCGTTTTCAATGTGGGCGGGGGTACTGCCTGGACCGTGTCCGAATTTTACGAGACCATGCAGGCCCTGGTCGGACGGCGGCTGCCCCCGATTCTTTCCGGCTTTTACCGGTATGGCGATACGCGCCATATCTTTTCCGACACCGCCCGTTTGCAGTCCCTGGGATGGAGTCCGCAGCGCGGTATTGAAGACAGCATCCGCGATTACTGGGAGTATTTGTCGCGGCAGAGCGATATCGACGATATCCTCGAGTATGCCAAAACCCGCATGAAACATCTCAACGTGATCCGGAAGGCGGAGCTCTCCAGATGAAAGCCTTTTTGCTGGCCGCCGGTAAGGGCACCCGCCTCGATCCGCTGACCCGGACGCTGCCCAAATGTCTGGTGCCGATCAGCGGCGTGCCGCTTCTGGAAATCTGGCTCAGGCTGCTGGAAAAGGCCGGTGTCAGGGACGTGTTGATCAACCTCCACCATCTGGCGGACCGGGTGGAACGATTTCTGGCGGATCGCCGCAGCGGCTCCGGGATGAGGATCGTCGCCGTGCGGGAAAAAACATTACTTGGGAGCGGGGGAACGGTTTGGGTCAATCGGGAATTCGTCGCCGCGGAAGAGGATTTCCTGATCGCCTATGCCGATAATTTGACCAATGTGGATTTAGGGGATATGATGGCGTTCCACCGGAAGTGCCGGAAAACGGGCACCGTTCTGACCATGGGCCTGTTTCATGCGCCCGATCCCCGGTCCTGCGGCATCGCTGAACTGGATGCGGGCGGCAGGATCGTCCGTTTTGTGGAAAAACCGGAACATCCGGTTTCAGATCTGGCCAACGCCGGTATCTATATTGCCGCCGCGGAATTGTATGATTACTTTCCCAGAAGTCCTTCCGGCGCCGAGGGAACCGGGGTGTTGGATCTCGGCCATGATGTGTTGCCGAGGCTGGCGGGCAGGATGTGCGGCTATGAAATCCGCGGGTATATAAGGGATATCGGCACCATCGAGTCGTATCGCGCGGCCCAGAAGGAATGGCCGAAGGAAAGGCAGGAGGGACTATCCATGGATATGCAAGTGTTCACCCACCGCTATATCACCCGGTTGAAATCCATTCTGGATGCATTCGACCATGACGGTTTCGAGAAAATCGTTGCCCTGATCCTGGAGGCCTATGAGCACGGCCGGCATATTTTCGTGATGGGCAACGGCGGCAGCGGCGCAACGGCCTCCCACCTGGCCTGCGACATCAACAAGGGCTGCTGTTTCGACCTGGAAAAGAAATTCAAGATGATCTGCCTGAACGACAATATGCCCACCATCCTGGCCCTGGCCAATGACGTTTCCTATGAGGCGGTTTTCGTGGAGCAATTGAAGAATTTCTTTTTACCCGGAGATCTGGTGATCGGCATTTCCGGCAGCGGCAACTCGGAAAACGTGTTGCGCGCCATCCGGTACGCCAGGGAAAACGAAGGCCGTACCATCGGGCTTTCGGGCTTTTCAGGCGGCAAGCTCGCCCGGCTCGCCGAAGTGCCGTTTATCGCGGCCGTGGACGACATGCAGCAGGTGGAGGATATCCATATGGTGGTGGTCCACATGATCATGCAGGGGGTTTATGGAGCCCTGCACGGCGGCGGAGCCGGCACTAGCCCACCATCAACACCCGTTTGCGCTGGTCGAGGCGGGTGATCCCTTCCTCTTTTGCGGCAATCAGGGCGGCCTCGAACTCATCGGTCGTTATCGGTCGGTCCATGCCGTCGGTTTCCCCTGCCCGGCCGCAGGGACGGTATTGGGGCATGATATTGACGTAGGTATTCTCCGAAATCTCCCGGGCGATGAATCGCATGATGTCCCGGGTGCCGGCGAGGTTATCGGGCAGAACCAGGTGCCGCAGCAGAATACCGCGCCGGGCGATGCCCTTATCGTCCAGTCGCAGGTCGCCGACCTGCCGATGCATTTCCACCAGCGCCTGCCGGGCTACAAGAGGGTAATCCCCGGCGCCGCAGGTTTTTTCAGCGATGCCGGCATCCCAGAATTTGAAATCCGGCATATAGATGTCGATGATGCCTTCCAGAAGACCCAGAGTTTCCGTCTGATCGTAGGAACTGGTGTTGTACACCAGGGGAATGGTCAGGCCGTTTGTGATGGCCACCTTCAATGCCCCTAGGATTTGGGGCACCACATGGGAAGGTGTTACCAAATTGATATTGTGGCAGCCCCGGCGCTGAAGCGCGACCATCATCATTCCCAGCTGTTCGTCCGAGACGGTTTCCCCTTCACCGTCGTGACTGATTTCGTAATTCTGGCAGAAATTGCATAACAGGTTGCAGTGGGAAAAAAAGATGGTTCCGGAACCGTTGGAGCCCACCAGGGGACGTTCTTCCCCGAAGTGAGGATGAAAACCGTAAACAACGGCTTCCGCGCCGACCCCGCAGACCCCTGTTTGGCCCCTGGTCCGGTTCACGCCGCATTGCCGCGGGCACAAGCTGCACTGCTCCAGCAGTCTGTGGGCAGTGCCGATTTTGGTGTTCAGTATTCCGGCCGCATGGGTTGCCATGTAAATAGCAGGTGGAGAAGGCATTGGCAGACTCCCGTTTTTTTGGGTCTCGGTGGTTGCCCGAATCGGAACGAAATTGAGCCGCGTAACGGAAACGTGAGCCGGTTGGTTCCGTTGTCTTGCCGGTGGCGGCGAAAGACCCGTTTCGGCGGAGATGGCGTCCGTCGGGTGCGTGAAAAAAATGTCATCTGGTAACGAATTTTGCGCACGAAGCAGACCGATTGTTGGGTCCTCCGGCCTGTTCCGCGGCTTTGAAATCCTTGTCAACCAACTGATATATAGCTGTAAAACAGTATATCTCGATCCGTTTTCGGACACCAGGTATATTTTTTGCTTGTCTGAGATCATCCGGTTTTTTTGTATGGATGGATTTGGAAACGGCTCCCCGAACCAGCCACCATCCGACGGTTTCCCCTTGGCAGTGATCCGATGCTCGGGAAGGTCCGCATGGCCAGAGAATCATCACAATCCGCACACCATCCGTTCTTTTTTTCGTTCCCTTCCCTGGAGCAAACGGATTTTGTATTCCGCGAATTGATGGACGGCGATGATTTCCTCATCCTGGTCATCGGCGAGCAAGGCAGCGGTAAGACGTCGCTGCTGAAACGCTATGTCGCCGCTTCGCCGGAGCTCTGGCGCCCTTGCCGCATCCATATCCGCTCGATGGAGAACAAGTCCCGGCCGGAAGGATGGCGGCATCATCCCGTCATCGCCCAGGGGGACGCCTATATCACCAAAGGCGGGCGGGCCCGGATGGTGATGATCGACGACGCCCACCGATTGGTTCCGGAGGCGGTCCAAAGCCTCTTGCTTGCCGACGGGTCGCCGGCAGGGAAGCGGCGATTGGAAAAAATCATTCTGTTCTGCGAACCGCAATTGCTTGACACGCTGTCCCGGATAAAACCCTCACTGCCGGATCGATCCGGCATCAACAAGCTCTATATGCCCATGCTGACGGAAAACCAGACGGCCGATTTCCTGGCGGAGTGGGCGCTGACCGGCTTGGAGCTCCAGTCCTGCAAGGCGCCGGTGCGGAACCGGCAGATCAAAACCATCTACCGACTGTCCACCGGACTTCCGGGAAAAATTCTGGAGGAGGCCCGGCGGATGTTGGTGAAAAACCAATGCTGGGAAGCGCGGACTGTGTTTGCCCGGCTGGTCGAGAGTTGGCGCCGGCGTCGAAAATCCGCCGAAATCCTGACCCTATAGATAATCCCTGGGGACAACCTCTCCCCGGCCGGGAAGTTTACCGGTTCGGCAGCCGTAACAACGGAACGACCTCCGTCAAGGAGAAGACGGTGAAATCGCTTCCCGTGTCGATGGTCTGATCGGGCCCGGGATGCTGCAAAAAAATCGTTACGGCTCCCGCCGCTTTTCCGGCCTGAATGTCGAAAATGTAATCGCCAACCACCGCGATCCTGCCCGGTGTTATTTTCCATTTTTCAGCGGCCGCCAGGACCCCCTGGGGGCTGGGCTTGCAGGGATCGTTCCGGGAAATGATCACGTCAAAATCCGACAGCCCCAGTCCTTATCAAAGAGCACCGCCTCGGGGGGTAATCGCATTGCCATGTTTTCCTGCTTTTGTTGCCGGTCCAAATGACCATCAGCTTAACCTGTTCTGTTTATTTGTCAATTGAAATGCAGCCCGATTCCGGCGGAGCCGTATTTTGGGTTTGACAAAACCGGATGGGTTGAGTATGGTCTTACTCGTTTTCGTAAGGAATTATCGGCAATGAAATCAGAAGTGTATCTGTTCAGTACGGATGTGGGAAGCATCAAGGAGGTAGGGTATGGGAAAAGGAGACCGGCGCACCCGGCGTGGTAAGATCTGGCGGGGCACAACAGGTGTCAGCCGCCCGAAAAAAAAGAGAGCCAAAGAGAAAAAGTAGTACGGGGAACGAGTCTTTCGTTTCGATTCAGCCGGGACCGGGAGCTCGTTCCGCCGCCAGGCAGCGCTCCTTCCTTGTATCCTACCGGGCGATTCCATTGCGAACTGCCGTCTGTGCGTGCAGTGGAGCCTTTTCCGATCTGCCGTGGAGGGTTATATCGGCCATTGATGTCTTTCGGGTATTGACCTGATTGAATGCCTAAATCCCGCCGGTGCTTCTCCTTGCTTGCCCAGTAACCTGGTGAGGGTTGCCTGGGAGACCGGCAAGGACGTTGACCCTTGACAACAGAAAAAATCGGATTAATTTGTCTGGTTGATTATTTGTTGCAGATTACGCAGTCACCGATTCCGAAACAGCCGCCGGTATCCAACGAAATTCGCAGGGAGAGGAACCACCGCATGAATTATGTAAGGCCCCAACCGTTTTTTCATCGGGCGTTTTTTCCAGAGGCTCGCCGCGCTCTTGTTTTCCTTTTGGCGGCTTTCCTGCTCCAGTTGCTGTCCCATCCGGTCGGGGCGACTTCGGGGAACCCGGCCGGCTTCGCGGAGTTGGCCGATAACGCCGGCAAGGCCGTTGTCAACATCAGCACGGTCAAGACCGTCAAGGGCGGCGGAATGATCCTCCATCCGTTTAACCAGCAGCCGTTTCAGGAACCGGAGGGAGGGGACGAGTTCGATGAGTTTTTCGAGCGTTTTTTCGGGGCCGATCCCCGCCGGGATTATAAACAGCAAAGCCTGGGATCGGGCTTCCTCATCGACAAGGAAGGGGATATCGTTACGAACAATCATGTGGTCGAAAATGCGGACGAGATTGTCGTGAAGCTGAGCGATGAAACGGAACTCAAAGCGGAAATCGTCGGACGGGATCCCAATACGGATCTGGCCTTGATCCGGGTGAAGACCAAAGAGGACCTGCCGTTTATCCAGCTCGGTGATTCCGATTCCCTTCAGGTCGGCGAATGGGTGGTGGCCATCGGCAATCCATTCGGTCTGGATCATACGGTTACGGCCGGCATTGTCAGCGCCAAAGGACGGGTCATCGGTTCCGGTCCCTACGATGATTTCATTCAAACCGATGCGTCCATCAATCCGGGAAACAGCGGCGGCCCCCTGATCAATATGAGGGGCGAAGTCATCGGCATCAACGCGGCCATCATCGCCAGTGGTCAGGGAATCGGTTTCGCGATTCCCGTCAATATCGCCAAAAATGTCATCCGCCAGTTGAAGGAGAGGGGGCAGGTCACCCGCGGGTGGATCGGTGTCGCCATCCAGTCCCTGGATGATTCATTGGCCGAATATTACAGGATCGACAAGGGCGCCGGGGTTTTGATAACGGAAGTTTTCCCCGGTGATCCGGCGGAAAAAGCGGGAATCCGGGCAAACGACATTCTGATCAAAGTGGACGGCGCGCCCGTTGACCAGAGCCGGACCGTCAGTAAAATGATCGCCGATATACCGGTGGGAAAGACGGTCCGCATCACCGTTCTGAGGGATGGAGCGGAACGGGATTTCATGGTGACCATTACCCAAAGAAATGACGACCGGCTCATGGCTTCACAAGACGAAGGAACGGGGAAAGCGGCGGCCTTCGGCATTCATGTCGCTGATTTTTCCGACGAATTGTCCGTTAAATTCAATCTGGACAAGACCGAAGGCATCATCGTTACGGATGTGGATGGAAACAGCACCGGCGAGAGCGCCGGAGTGATTCCGGGGGATGTGATCAAGGAGATCGACCATCAGCCGGTTCCATCGGTAACCGACTATGCCCGGACGGTTGCAAAGCTGAAAAAGGGCGAATCCATCTCCTTGATGATCAAGCGGCGGCATGTCGGTTTCTTGGTGATCAAGCTGACCAAATGATTCCCGGACCGAACGGATTCACCGGGAAAACCCCGGAAATGGCGAGGAGGAACTGCCCATGAATGACCATTTAGACCTCGGGAGGAGATACAGATGATCCGTGTTGAAAATGTCACCAAGTATTACGGCGATTTCTGCGCCGTGGATCGGATCAACCTTGAAATTCAAAAAGGCGAAATATTGGGTTTGCTGGGTCCCAACGGCGCTGGAAAAACAACCACCTTGCGAATGCTGACCGGATATTTTCTGCCCACCTCGGGCGAGGTGCGCGTGAAAAATCATTCCATCCGGGAGAACATGCTGGAGATCAAGAAAATGATCGGCTATCTTCCGGAATCCGCGCCGCTGTATCACGGGATGCTGGTGTATGACTTCCTGGATTATGTGGCCCGGATTCGCGGTATCGAAAACGGCGGCAAGGTGCCGCGGATCCGTGAGCTGGTGGAATTGTGCGGCCTCGGCAATATCATGCACCGGACCATCGGCGAACTGTCCAAGGGGCTGAAACAGAGAGTGGGCCTGGCTCACGCCATGATCGGAGACCCGGAGATCCTGGTGCTTGACGAGCCCACATCGGGCCTGGATCCGAACCAGATCGTGGAGATTCGGGAAATCATCCGCCGCATCGGAAAGGAAAAAACCGTTATTCTGTCAACCCACATCCTCAGCGAGGCGGAAGCCACCTGTGACCGGATCGTGATCATCAACCGGGGGAAAATCGTCGCCGACGGCAGCACGGAAACGCTGAAGCAGTCGGCCCATCAGCAGATCATCATCAAACTCAGCCTGCTGAACGCCGATCCCGGGGACATCCGGGGCAGACTCTCTGGGATTGCCGGGATTACGGGCGTCGAAACGAACGAAGGGCAAGGCGAAAAAGCCGTTGAGGTTACCATATCCTGCGGCGCTGCCGGGGATTTGCGAAAGGTAATCTATCAAGCCATCAAGGAGACCGACTGGATTTTGCTGGAGTTCCGTCAGGAAGCCCACTCGCTGGAAATGATTTTCCGAGAATTGACCAAGGAGAAGTGACATGCGGCAGGTAACCCATATTCTCAACAAGGAATTCAAGGATTATTTCGTATCTCCCATCGCCTATATCGTCATCTCCATCTTTCTGCTGGTGACGGGATGGTTCTTTTTTTCCACCTTTTTTCTGTACAACCAGGCGAATCTGAGAAATTTTTTCGATTTGCTGCCCCTGACCTTTGCCTTCGTGGTGCCGGCGATCACCATGCGTCTGTTCGCGGAAGAGGTGAATATCGGTTCGTATGAGTTGCTGCTGACCATGCCGGTGACTTTTCTGGATGTGATCATCGGCAAACTGCTGGCTGCCGTCGCCATGGTGGCCGCCATGCTGTTGCCCACCCTTTCCTACGCCGTCACCATCGCGTTTCTGGGAGAGCTGGATTGGGGGCCGATCATCGGCGGATATCTGGGGGCGCTGATGCTGGGAGCGGCCTATTCGGCCATCGGGTTGTTCGCCTCCTCCCTGACCCGCAACCAGATCATCGCGTTTATTATCGGCATGACCATTTGTTTCTGCTTGACGCTGCTGGACAAAATGCTGTTCTTTTTTCCCCAGACCCTGCTGGGTGTGATCAGCTATCTGGGGGCGGACGCTCATTTTCAGAACATTTCAAAGGGAATCGTGGATTCACGGGATGTCCTGTATTTTCTGAGCGTCGTTTTCATCGGTCTTTATGGAGCCAACCTGGCCATGCAGGAAAAAGAGTAAGGAGACGAAGCGGCTATGAACCGGTCTGAGAAATATATCAAGCTTTGCATCTATCTGGTGGTGATCGTGCTGATCAATATTGTCGGCCTGACGTTGTTTTTCCGGATCGACCTTACCGGCAATCGGTTGTATTCCATTTCCGCCCTGAGCCGGCAGGTGGTTTCCACCTTGTCGGAGCCGTTGACCATCAAGGTGTTTTTTACCAAAAACCTGCCCGCGCCCCACAACAACACGGAACGCTATCTGCAGGACCTGCTGGCTGAATACGCCATTCACGCCAATCGGTTTTTTAATTTCCAGTTTTTCGATGTCAGCCCCGAGGGTGAGACCCTGGACAACAATGGTTCGGACAACCAGAAAATGGCCCAGGATTACGGCATCCATCCGATCCAGATCCGGATGATCGACCGGGATGAAATCAAATTCATCAACGCTTACATGGGGGTCGTCCTGATCCATGGGGATATCATCGAGACCATTCCGGCCGTCACCTCCACGGAAGGGCTGGAGTATCAGCTGACCACCGCCATTCAGAAGATGAACAACAAGATCAGCTCCCTGCTCGCCCTGAAGGAACCGATCCAGATCCGGATGTTCCTGTCCTCCTCCCTGAAGGAAGTCGCGCCCCTGATGGGTCTCAAGACCCTGGCGGAGTTGCCGGATAAGGTGGCTGAGACGGTGGACAAGCTGAACGGAAAGAACTACGGGAAACTTTCCTTCCGGCATGTCGACCCGTCCACCGATGCAACGATCGCCGAGGAGGCCAAGAAATACAATCTGATGAGTCTGAAATGGCCGGAGCTCTCCGGGGGACGGATTCAGCCCGGGGAAGGGATCATCGGCATGGTCATGTCGTACGGTCAAAAATCGGTCACGATCCCTCTGCTCAACGTCGTCCAGTTCCCCCTGATCGGCACCCGCTACGAACTGGTGGATATGGAGGATTTGGACGCCTTCATCAACGACAATGTGGAAACATTGATCGATATCAATCAGAAAATCGGTTTTCTGTCCGATTACGGCACCCTGGATGTCCAGTCAGCCGCCCGGTTCAATCCCATGATGGGGGAGCAACCGGACGGCTTGTCCGCTTTCAACAAGTTGCTCTCCCAGAACTATTCCCTGCAGCCTGTTGCCCTGAAAACAGAAGGAATCCCCGAAAGCCTGAACTGTCTCATCATCCCCAGGCCCACGGAAAAAATGAGCGATTTCGATTTATACCAGATCGATCAGTTTTTGATGCGCGGGAAAAGCCTGGCGATTTTTCTCGATGCGTTCAAGGAAGTCCAGCCACCCGGGCAGCAGCCCTTCAGCTTCAACCAGGGCCCCATGTATGTGCCGGTGGAAACCGGGCTTGAAAAATTGCTGGCGCACTACGGGGTGAACGTCCGGAAATCCTATGTGATGGATGAAAACTGTTATAAACAACTGCTGCCCCAGCATTTCGGGGGCGGCGAGCGGCCGATCTATTTCGCCCCGCTCATCAAGCGGGAAAATATCAATGACGATCTGCCATTCATGAAAAACATCAACGGACTCATCACCATGAGGATTTCACCGCTTTCCCTGGATGAAGAGCGCATCAAGAAAGAGGGGGTTACGGCCCATCGGCTGCTGGCCTCGTCGGAAAAAGCCTGGGAAATGAAAGGGCGTATCAACCTGAATCCCATGTTCATCCAGCCGCCCGGCCCCAAAGAGGAACAGTCGATTCTGCCCCTGGCCTATCTGCTGGAAGGCCGCTTCCGGAGCTATTTTGACGGCAAACCAATACCGGAAAAACCGGAGGAAGTGACTGACAAGGCGGAAGACGGCGGCGAGGATCTCGCGGAAATCGAGCCGGAAACGGCAGCGAAGCCGAAAGCAAATCCGGTGGAAAAGCCGGCGGAAAAAGCCGACGAGGATATCGCCAAGATTGAACGGACGGGTGATGTCCTGACCAAGAGCGAAGCGGCGAAAATTTTCCTGATATCCTCGGCCGAGATCCTCAAGGACAACATGCTGGACGAGGAAGGCAAGACGCCCAACGCCACATTTCTGATGAATGTGATCGATATGTTGAACGGCCGCGGAGAAATCGCCGCCATGCGGAGCAAGGAGCAGGGTTTCAATCCCCTGTACGATACCGATGCCGCGACCAAAACGGCCGTCAAGGTGTTCAACATCGCCGGAATGCCGGTGATGGTGGTTCTGTTCGGGCTGTTTATCTGGCTGAGGCGACATTCCAGGCGGAAACAGATCCAGATGATTTTTCAGAAGTAAGGAGAATTGTCTCGATGAAATGGAAAAAGGAATATCTTGTTTTATCCGTAGTCATTGTCGGGTTGTCCGTTTACCTCCTGCTGCACCGTGCGGACCGGACGCATTATCAGTTGCCGGTGCTGCCGAAGGTGGAAAAGAAGACCATCACCCGGATCGAAATCGTCTCCCCCAAGCAAACGATGGTGCTGAACCGCAAGGGCGAGAATTGGGTCTTGAATGAAAAGGAGTATCCGGCCGACACCGTCCGGGTGGACGACATGCTGGATGTTCTGGAAGATCTGACTCTCACCGACCTGGTCTCGGAATCGGAAAACTACGGCCGCTATGATCTGGACGCGGATAAACGCATTCAGATACGGGCCTGGGTCGGGGATTCCGTCAAGCGGGATATGGCCATCGGCCGGGCGGCGACTTCCTTTCGGCACACGTTTGTCCGGATGGAAGGTGACCCGCGCGTCTATCACGCCCGGGAAAATTTTCGAAACCGCTTCGAAGTCAACCAGGATCAACTGCGGGACAAGTCCGTTTTTTCCTTTGAAAAATCCGATATTCTGGAGATCCATGTCGTGAAAGACAAGCAACCGGTGGTGGACCTTGTGCGGCAAGAGGTCCCGGTGGAGGCCGCTGGCGTGGATACGTCCGGGGATTCCAAGAAGCAGGCCGCCAAGCCGAAGGAAGCAAAAACGGTCTGGCAGGCTGCCGGCGGCGAAACCATGGATGTCGCCAAGGTCGAGCGCCTGCTGGGAGCGTTGTCCATGCTGAAATGCAACCGTTACATCGACGACAAACAGAAAACGGATTTCATCGACCCGGTTTATACCGTTCGGGTGAAAGGCGCCCAGGAGCACAGTCTGTCGGTGTTTGCAAAAGGAGATGGCAAGGAGGGCCAATATCCGGCCATATCTTCCCAGAACGACTACCCGTTTCTGTTGAGCGGGACCCAGGCGGAGGCCTTCATGACGATTTTCGACGCGGCCCCTCCGGAGAAAACGGAAGACAGGCAGTAGGCGCCAACCCCAATCGGACCCCGGTATTGAATTTACCGGCGATGGCCTTATGATAGGGATATAACACCGGAGAGAGGGAACCCGTATGACCAACGACAATGTCATTGCCATCGAAGGATTGATGGCCCCGCTTCAGGACGCCTTCAAACGGTTGATGGAACTGGTTCCCGCCAAGCATCGCGAGGACATCTTCCTGCAGCGCCTGATCGCCGTCCGTTTGAAGATTGACGGTGAGGAGCCGACCCGCGAGTATATGATCAGAAAGATGGAGCAGGCGGCCCAGTGCGGGTACACCGGAAGCCTGTTTGATTTCTTCAAGGACGATTTTGAGGAAGCGGCCTGTGAAGCAAGGGAAGGGAATCCCCAAGGGGCGGGTTAAGGGTTCTTGACATTTTCCCCGCCGGCCATATACCGTTTTCCCGGGAAAACCGGAAAGGAATTGACATGATCTATATCGGTAATTTCTTGCAATCCACCAACCAGCAGGCGCCTTCGGAATCCGAAAGACGCCATGGTGAATTCAGCATGCTTGTCGAAGCGGACAGCCATGAAGCGGCCCTCGGCAAATTCGAATCCAAGATCCGGTTTTATCGGGAAACCAGCGATCTTTTCGAAGGCGCCTGCACCATCTATTGTATTCAGCTTCTCGAGTTCGTTCAATTCCCCGGGGAGCCCGTGATGATGAATTACAAATCCTTTGCCGGGGATCCGTTGATGCCTTTCATCGGCTGTTCGCTGCCGGATGGCGAGGAAAAGTCCTGCACCATCTACAATTGGGAGGAAAAACGGCTCGAGGTGGACGGCTACAGCGGGAAACTGTTTCTGGAATTTTCCTGATCAGGGTTTCTTGCCCGCCCGGATGTCAGCCGCATCCGGCGGGTCCCAGCGTAAACCGCCTTTGAAACCATAGGCTCGGTAGAGGTAAAACGTCTGGGCCGGTTCCCTTGATGCATCTTTTGTCCAGGGGGAATCCCGGTGGATGATGATTTCCAGGGGCGGTTCCACGCGTTCGAACACCTGGTTCAACTTGGTTTCATGGTCATCGGGCGATTCGCTGGCACCCACCGCGTCCCAACCCAACAATTCTTCGTCCTGCTTCCAATAATCATAGACATTCGGGCGGTTCCATTTGTTGATCGCCACGGTTTCCGGGTTTCCGGGAGTATAAAAGGCCAGTTCGCTGGCGATTTGATAGCGCAGCCCGAACAAAAAGGTCCGGTCCGGTCGCGGCATGGACTGCAACGTTTCGGCGGCTTTCCGGCCAAGAACATCCCAGCCGGCGATTTCCCTCGCCACCCGGTCGATTTTTTTAGAGACCGGTAAAATGGGTGTCACTACATGGATCAGCAACAGGGCCGTGAGGCAGTAGGCGCTGCCCACCGCCCAGGGGTAGAGCCGCCGGCCGAATCGCCGGTGCGGTGGTTCCTGGGATTTCCCGCCGACCTGGCCGCCGAACCGGGCGGCCGTCATTACGGAGGCCGTCAGATAGGCGGCGCCCGGCCAATTGGCATACACCCGGGTATGCAGGCTCAAGAGAGCGAAACCGGCGAACATGGGAAAGGATGTCCAGAACAAGTACCGGTTGATCCAGGTATCCTCCGCGTTGTTGCCCGGGGATCGGAAGGCCATGCGCCATGCCGCCAGAATGAGGATGAAAACCAGGGGGGAAACCAGACCGGCCTGCCCCGCCAGGTATTCTCCGAAATATTTGAAGTGGATTTGGAAGGCTTCGTCCACGCCGCCGAGATGGGCCACGTGGCGCGCCGAATTCCATCCATGGGCGATATTCCAGGCAATGACCGGAGAAAACATGACCACACCCAGCATCAGGCCGGCATAAGGGCGGATGCCGGCCAGCCGTTCCCGGTGCCGATGGGAGAACAGACCGTAGGCAAAAGCTCCCGGCAGGAACAGGACCATGGTGTACTTGCTCAACAAACCAAATCCGAACCAGAAACCACCCAGGAGCCACTGGGGCCAGCGGTTTTCTTGGAAGGCCCTGGCCACATGATAACTGGCGGCGGCCCAGCCCGCGGCCTGCAGACCGTCGGTGGTGGCCAGCAATCCGCCGACATTGAATTCGAGGATCCCCTGGCTCAGGAGGGCCGTATGAAAAGCCGTGACCGGGGAAAACCAGCGCAGGGCGATGAGCATGAGGTAAATCGAGGCGACGGTCATGGCGGCAACCGACGGCAGGCGTACGGCCGTTTCCGTATGGCCCAGCAGCTCCGTGGCCAGTCGGATGGCCCAGCCGATCATGGGGGCATTGTCGTGATATCCCCAGTCCAGATGGCGGCCCCATTGCCAATAATTGGTTTCATCGGCCACCAGCGGGAAAGAGCCGGCGTACAGCAACCGGAAAACAGCCGCTGCGGCGATCAGCCCCCAGCCGGCGTATAAATGGAAAAGGTCCTTGCGGCTCAACATGGTTTTCGACTTTATATCAGAATACTGCAAAGTCAAGGGGAAAACCGGACCCTGGAACGATCGCGGGTTTATCTGTTGCAAGTTCATGGGGATGTGTATATGTAACAGGCCATCTGCCGGCTGCCCGGGAGGGGAAAACGCCGGAATGTTGGAGCGCTTCCGAATATGGAAAGACAGTATCGAATAATTTTCATCGCCGTCGTGGCCGTCAAATTGAGCCTGGCCTATTTCTTCCCCATTACGTCGGATGAGGCCTATTTTTATTCCTGGGTCGACCAGCCGGATTTCACCTATTACGATCACCCGCCCATGACCGGGTGGCTGGTGTATCTGTTCACCCGCCTGGGGGGGCATGTTTTTTTTCCGCGCCTGCTCTCGATCCTCTGCGGTGCGTCCATTGCCATCGGAATATACGGGTTTGTCGGGCGCAGCACCGGCGACCGGGAAAAAGCACGCCTGATATCCCTTTTTTATCTGCTATCTCCCCTGCACATGCTGTTCGTGGTCATTGCCACGGATACCCCCCTTTGCCTGTTTGTCTTTTTCAGCGGTCTGTTGCTGCATGTCGGAATCCGGAGCGATCGGCGGTGGCTGATACTGATTTCAGGGTGTTTATGGGGGCTGGCCATTCTGAGCAAATATTTCGCCGGCTTGTTGTTGTTCGCCTATGCTGGTTATTTTCTGATCCGGCGGGACCGGAACACCCTGATAAACGGTTTTGTCTGGGCTGCCGGGGCCGCGCCCTTGATTCTGCTGCATTTGTACTGGAATTACAACCATTGCTGGACCAACGTGCTGTTCAACGTGATCAACCGGAACCGGGATGTCCAGCTGAATATTCCGGGCTTTTTTGTTTTTCTCGGTTTTCAGGTGTATCTCGCCACCCCCTGGCTTCTGTGGCGCCTGTTTCAAAGCCGGACGGCTGTTCGGCAGGGGCTCCGCGCCGGCTCCGACCTGTTTGCCTGCCTGTACGGGATTCCCCTGGCTGTTTTCGGACTGGTTTCCCTGCACAACATCGGCCTGCACTGGACCCTCTCTTTCTATCCGTTCCTGTTTCTCCTGCTGATGGCTGTCGATACCCGGCGGATTGGGAAACTTGTCCGGTACTCGGCCGTGTTCAGCCTGCTGCATGTGGTTCCCGTTATGATCGTGCTGAGTCTGCCGGTGGAAACCTTTCGCGGCAAACCCTATTATCACGATCTGGTGTTGAGCGTCCACGGCGGGGAAATTTACCGGGCCCTGGAGAAACGTTACGGCTCATCGTTTGTGATGGCCACCAACGGATATTATACGTCGGGGGCCATGACCTATCACGGCGGCGAACGCTTCATCGTTTTCCATGATGATTCCAAACATGGCAGGCAGGATGACCGGGTGACCGATTTTCGGACCCTGGATGGCCGGAACATCCTGATTCTGTCGACTCTGCCGGTGGAACAGGATTACCGCCCCTACTTTGATGCCGTTGCCGACGAAACCATCGAGGTACGGCAGCAGACATTTTACGTCACGGTGGGCACCGGTTTCCGATATGCGGCGTATCGGGATGGTTTTTTGCGGCGGATATTGGAAAACTGGTATGATCCTCCGGATTTTCTGCCGCGGGGCGATTGCTTTTTCCGTGAAACCTATTTCCCCGAGACGATTCGGTAACGATGAGGCCCGGGCAGTGAAAGCGGTGATTTTCGATGTGGACGGAACCCTTTACCATCAAAGGAAATTGCGCCTTTTCCTGATATCTGATATGGTCCTTTCCGTGTTGCGGGCCCCGGCGACTTACGGGGAATTGAAGATTGTCCGGGATTTTCGGAAGGCCCGGGAGGCCCTTGGGAACGGAGCTGCGGGAAGGATCGAGCGGAGGCAGTATGAATGGGGGGCCGGACGATCGCATGTCTCCGCAGTGCTGGTAAGACGGGCGGTCCAGCGCTGGATGCTGGAGCGCCCCTTGCGATATTTGCCGTATTGCCGGTTTGAGGACGCGGCTGAACGGTTTGCCGAGTTGCGCGCCGCCGGAATCCGCATCGGGGTTTTCTCCGATTATCCGGCCCGGGAAAAACTGCAGGTCCTGGGCTTGCAGGCCGATGCTGTAGTATCCGCGACGGATGAGGATGTGGATCGCTTGAAACCGGCGCCGGAAGGTCTTTGCCGCACCGCCGAAAAACTGGGCATTCCGGTGGGAGAGTGCCTTTTCATCGGCGATCGCGATGACAAGGACGGGGAATGCGCCCGCCGGGCGGGAATGCCGTATCTGGTGCTGAAACATCCCGGCCGGTTCTTTTCAGCGGCCGGAACCGCCGACATGACCGCTGCATGGAGAAATTCGTGGAAAAGATAATCGCCTTGGCCCGGCTCGCCCGACCGCATCAATACCTGAAAAACGGGTTTCTCTGGCTGCCGTTGTTCTTCGGCAACAAGCTTTTGGATGTCCAGGCCCTGGCAATGACCCTGTGGGGTTTTTTGGCGTTTTGCGCGGCCGCCAGCAGCATCTATGTGATCAACGACCTGCGGGATGTGGAAGAAGACCGCCGCCATCCGCTGAAAAAATTCAGGCCCATCGCCAGTTTCGCCGTCAAACGATTCGAAGCGGTCGGATTTTTCTTTCTGCTCCTGCTCCTGACCGGAATCATCAGCCTTGTCTGCCTGCCCCGCGAATTTTTCTGGGTTACGGGCGGATATGTCCTGTTGAATCTGGGCTATTCCGCCGGCCTGAAGCATCTGGCCATTATCGATATCATCTGTATCGCCATTGGGTTCGTCTTGCGGATCCTGGCTGGCGGCTTCGCTTCCGGCGTCCGGATCAGTCCCTGGATCATCATGATGACCTTCCTGCTGGCGCTTTTCCTGGCGCTTGCCAAACGCCGGGACGATCTGCTGCTGGAGATGGCGGGAAACAACACCCGTAAATCCCTGGACGGCTACAACCTTGAATTTGTGTCGCTGAGCATGGGGGTCATGGCGTCCGTCATCATTGTCGCCTATCTGTTGTACACGGTATCGCCGGAAATCATCGCGAAACACGGGACAAGCCATATGTACCTGACGGCATTCTGGGTGATTTTCGGATTGTTGCGCTATCTTCAGATCACTTTCGTGGAACAGCGCAGCGGTTCGCCCACGCTGATCCTGCTGAGGGATTTCGTACTGCAGGCGGTGATCATCTGCTGGCTGGTGAATGTCTATATTCTGCTGTACCGGTTCAAACATCCATGATTCGAGGCGCCATGAAACTGAGCGGCTGGGGACGATACCCCGTTGTCGATGCAAAAACCAAATCGTTTGAGGCAGTGGAGGAGCTGTCCGCCCTGTTGCGGGAAACGGATGAGTGTATTGTTCACGCCATGGGGCGCAGTTACGGCGACAGCGCCCTGAACCGGCAGGTTATCGCCACACGAAGGTTCAACAAACTGGTCGCCTTCGATCCGCAAAGCGGTGTGGTGACCTGTGAGAGCGGGGTCACTCTCGCGGAACTGATCCATATTTTTTTGCCCAGGGGCTGGTTTCTGTCCGTGACTCCCGGCACCAGGCTGATATCCGTTGGCGGGGCCGTGGCCGGCGACGTACACGGCAAAAATCATCACAAGGACGGGTGCTTCAGTGCCTGCGTGGAATCGTTGGAGCTGATGGTCGCCGACGGACGGGTGTTTTCCTGCAGCCGGACGGAAAATCGGGAGTTGTTTCTGGCCACTTGCGGCGGCATGGGGTTGACCGGTGTCATTCTGACGGTCCGGCTGAAACTGAAACCGGTGAAAAGCGCCTACATCCGGGAATCCGTCATCCGCTGCCGTAACCTGGCGGAGGTTTTCGCCGCCTTTGAACAACACCGGTCGACAACCTATTCGGTGGCCTGGATCGACTGTCTGGCCGGAGGATTTCACAAAGGCCGGTCGGTGTTGATGCTGGGGGAACATGCGGACACGGGCCGAAGGCGGCTGCCGTGGACGCAACGGCTGACCGTTCCCCTGGATTTCCCCGGAAGCTGCCTGAACCGGCACACTGTCCGGCTCTTTAACGGACTGTATTATCGGTCGCGTCCTGCCCACGTGGAAAATCGGCTGGTTCCCCTGGAGCCGTTTTTTTATCCCCTCGATCAGGTGGCGAACTGGAATCGGATGTACGGCCGGAGAGGGTTCACCCAGTACCAGCTGGTTCTGCCGCTGCAATCCAGTTTCGACGGGCTCACGGAAATCCTGAGCCGTATCGCCGAAAGCGGGTTGGGGTCCTTCCTGGCGGTATTGAAGCTTTTCGGTCCTGAAAATGACAACTATCTGTCATTTCCCATGGAAGGATACACGCTGGCCCTGGATTTTAAAATTGAAAGACGTCTGTTCCCCTTTCTGGACGAACTGGATCGCATCGTCCTGGGTCATGGCGGACGGCTATATCTGTCCAAGGATGTGCGCATGCGACCGGAGGTGTTCCTAAAAGGGTACCCCCGTTATGGGCGGTTCGCCGAACTTCGGGCCCGCTATGGAATGGAAAAATTCAGTTCTCTTCAATCCAAAAGACTAGGAGTGTGACGACATGAACCTGCTGGTCCTCGGCGCCAATTCGGATTTGGCGTTCGCCCTGGCGAAACAATTCGCCGAGGCGGAAAATGCCGATCTGTGGCTCGCCTCCCGGGATGTCGCCAGGCTGGAAGCCAAAGCCCGCGATATCAACCTGCGTTATGGAGTCAAGACCCAGGCCTGTTTTTTCGATGCCGAAACCCCTGAAGCCCATGCGGAATTTTATGCGCAGCTCGATCCGAAACCGGATGCGGTGATCGTCGCTTTTGGTTTGCTGGGAGATCAGGCGGCGGCCCAGAAGGACTTCGGCGCGGCCCGTCGGGTATTCGAGGCCAACTGCCTCGGTGCCATCAGCATCCTCGAGATCATTGCCGCGGATTTTGAACGGCGCGGACATGGCGGGATCATCGGAATCAGTTCCGTCGCCGGGGAACGGGGCCGGCAGAGCAACTATATGTACGGTGCGGCCAAAGGTGCCCTGACGATTTATCTCAGCGGATTGCGCAACCGTCTGGCTCGTCGCGGAGTCTTCGTGATGACGGTCCTGCCCGGGTTCATGCACACCAAAATGACGGAAGGCATGGCGCTTCCTGAAAAATTGACCGCCTTGCCCGAGGAGGCGGCCGTGGATATTCATCGCGCGTATCGGAACAGGCGGGACGTGGTGTATACCCGCTGGTTCTGGCGCTGGATCATGTTGGTCATCCGCCTGATCCCGGAAACGATGTTCAAACGTCTGCGGCTCTGATCGTCGGGGCTTCGGGAATGACGCCGCAACAGAAAACGGAATCGGTATGCTGATCGACCGCTATATCGTTATGGAGATGATCCCTCCTTTTGTGATCAACCTGGGGTTTTTTACCTTCATTTTTATAATGACCCGCATGCTGGAGATCACCAACCTGATCATCAATTTCCGGATCGATCTGTCCGCCGTGATCTGGTTGCTAATTTTCTCCATGCCGTATTTTCTGACCTTCGTCATCCCCATGTCCGTCATGATGGCCGTGCTGCTGACCTTCCTGCGCATGTCGGGAGATAACGAAATAACGGCGTTGCGCTCCGCGGGAATCAGCCTTTACCGGCTCCTGCCACCGGTTTTCTTTTTTTGTCTGCTGGGCACGCTGCTCACCGGCTTTTTTTCGATGGCCGGCATGCCTTGGGGTAAACGGTCTTTCCATAGGCTGGCCATTGAGTTGGCGGAAAAAAATATCAATGCCGGCCTTAAGGAAAGGACATTCAACGACAGTTTTGACGGCATCATGCTGTACGTGAACAAGATCGATTCTGGAAGCAAGGAACTGATCGATGTCTTTGTCGAGCAGAACCAAGCGGGCAATATCAAGACCACCATCGTGGCGCCCCGGGGGGTTATTTTCAGTGAACCGGACAAACACCTTTTTCATTTGCGGCTTTATAACGGCTCCATCAACCAGGTGAACATCAAAAGCCGGACCGCCAATACCGTGGCTTTTGATCTGTATGAAATCAATCTGGATTTGAAAGAGACCATGCGTTCGGCCATCAGTTCGAGAAAAGAGCTGGAGGAAATGACTCCGGCGGAGTTGAAACGGTTCGTGGATACGGTCCCTGAAACAGATGACCGCTACTACACCGCTCTGCTACGGTATCATGAAAAGCATTCCATTCCCGTCGCCTGCTTCGCATTGGGGTTGCTGGCGGTGCCCCTGGGGCTTCAGTCCCGATCGGATCGACGTTCTCTTGGAGTTGTTACCGGACTGGTTTTGTTTTTGGGATATTATATCCTGTTGTCGGTGGGCTGGTCCTTCGGTGAATCCGGCGGCTATCCTCCCCTGGTCGGCATGTGGATACCGAATGCGGTGACGGGCGGTATCGGCGCCTACCTGTTATGGCGCGCCGCAACAGACAATCCCCTGCGGTTCGACGCGGCCTATACGATCAAACAATGGTTCCGGCGATTCAAATGACCCTGCTGCACGGCTATATCACCCGCGAGGTTTTGAAGTTTTTTTTTCTGGTGCTGAGCCTTGTCATCGGTATTTTTGTCGCGGTGGACTACCTTGGGACAATGGATGAATTCATCCAGGCCGAAATCTCCCTGCATCGGGCGCTTCTGTATGTCGTGCTGAAAATACCCTTCGTCGCCGGTCAGTTCATACCCGTGGCGTTGTTGCTCTCCGTATTGATTGTTTTCGGACTGATGAGCCGGAACAACGAAATCACGGCCCTGAAAAGCAGCGGCATCAGCATCTATTGCCTTGTCCGTCCGGTCATGGCGGTGTCCATCGGCCTGGCTTTCTTTCTGGTGATCCTGTCCGAATTCGCGGCGCCCATCAGCATGCAGAAATCAAATGAAATCAAACTGTTTGAGATTCGAAAGGAGAACCTCGCCAGTTACAAGAAAGAAAATATCTGGATGAAGGACAATCGCCAGATCATTCATGTCCCTCACTTTCAGCCCGACGAAAACAGCGTATTCGAAGTCACGATATACATTTTCGATGACAATTACCGTCTGACTGGGAGAGTGGATGCGGAAAAAGGTGTGTACCGGGACAGGCGGTGGCTGCTGTACGGCATTATGGAGCAAACCCTGGACAAGGCAACGGGGAACTATCGGATATCGTTTCATGAACAAAAAGTGGTCCCCTTACCGTTCCAGCCCGAGGATCTGCAGGCGGTGATGAAAAAATCGGCGGAGATGAATTTTATGGAACTATCTGAATATATAAATAAAGTGGAAGAAGAGGGCTATGACGCCACTTCCTATCGGGTGGACCTGTACGCCAAGACGGCTTTTCCGTTTGTCTGCATCATCATGGGGCTGATCGGCACCGGCCTGTCGGCAAGGGGCAAACTTGACAAAGGGCTGGCGGTGGGTATTTCCTATGGGATCGGTATTGCTTTTTTTTATTGGGTGTTCTACAATTTTTGTCTATCACTGGGGTATGGGGAACTGCTTCCGCCGTTTATCGCCGCTTGGATTACCAATATGATTTTTATGAGTTTCGGTGCTGTTTACATCCTGAACGCCGAATAGGACGGAAACTCCGGGGTTGGTTTTTAGTAGACATTTTTCAGACCGTTGGTTATAACGGATACCAGATAATAAGCGGCCGGTTGTCATCATGACCGGCGGTCATTCCCACCCATATGAATGGAATTAACGCAACTCACCCTTCGCCCGTCTCCGTATCGGTGATGCCGGGTGACTCGCCGGCAGGGTGATCGTTGTCACAAGCCGCTGTTACTACAGGACCATAACGGAAGGATGGCGCATTTGGAACGGAACAGGTTGCAAGAGTCGCCGGAACGGTGCAAGTCCCGCATATTCTTCACTGTCATGGCATTGATTTTTTTGATGTCGAACTGGAGTGGATCGGCGACGGCCGAACCGGGAGAGGATGCGGGCGTCCTGGTGGTCGGCAATAAGACCCTGCCCTTCGATACCTTGTCGCGGGTAGATCTGGTTGATTTCTTCAAGCAGACAAAAACCATGTGGAATCAGGAAATCGCCATCAACATAACCCTGCTCCAGGAAGGCGAGACCCATCGGCGATTCATTTGGCAATACTTCCGCAAGACGCCATCCCAATACAACCGGTACTGGAAAAAGCTCGTCTTTTCCGGCAAGGGCCGGACACCGATGATGTTTCGAACCGAGAAGGACTTGATGGCCCATGTGGCGCTCACCCGGGGTGCCATCGGCTATATATCCGAAACCACCAAACCGGCGGGCGTGAAAATCATAAAAATAACGGATTGAAGATCGGGAATTACCATATTCTTGAAAAGCTTAACAGCGGTGGCATGGCCACAGTGTATAAGGGCCTTCAGGAATCCCTGGACAGACCGGTCGCCATCAAGGTCCTGCATAAACAATTCGCCGGCGACTCCCACCTGGTGGCCCGCTTCAAGCGGGAATCCCTCATCATCGCGCGACTGACGCATCCGAATATTATTCACGTTATCGATCGTGGTCTGACCGAGACCGGAATGCCCTATTTCGTCATGGATTTCGTGAACGGAGCTGACGTAACCGGCATGATCCAGGAGCGGACGGGCACCCTCAATCAAAAGATCGACCTGCTGATTCAAGTCTGCAAGGCCATTTCTTACGCCCACAAAAACGGGGTGATTCACCGCGATATCAAGCCGGCCAATATCCTCGTGGATACGGAAGGAAATGTCCTGGTGACGGATTTCGGCATCGCCCAGTTTTTCGATGATGCCGGCGAAGAGGACCGATTGTCCAGGGAGCAGGTGGTCATGGGGACTCCCGCCTATATGTCGCCGGAACAAAAAACCGGCGCGCAAGCCATCACCGCGGCCAGTGATCTGTATTCCCTGGGGGTGGTGATGTACGAACTGTTCACGGGAAGCAAGCCTCCGGAAAATCATCGGGTGGTCGCCGATATCGACCGGAATTTCCCCCCTGTGCTGAGTCGTCTGATCATGAGTTGTCTGGAGCCGGATCCTGCAAAACGCCCGCTGTCGGCCGACATGGTCAGGGACCGGCTGCTGGAACTGCTTCAGGGGGCTCATATCCGCGATACCCAGAAGCGTGAGGCCATGCGGGGGGTGACCAAAATGGAGGATACGTTCACCCTGCTGGATGTCATCAAGGAGCATCCTTACGGCGCTGTTTTTCTGCTGCGCCACAAGTTTCAGGACCGGCTCATGGTGGTCAAGCGGTTCAATGCCCCCTTGGGCGGATTCAAGGAAGCACAACTTCTGACCACGCTGAAACACGAAAATATCGTTAATATTTATGGGGTTTCCGGAGCGGAAAGCAATTCCGTCATCGTCATGGAGTACCTGAGCGGAGGGAGTCTGTCCGACCGGCTCGTGAAAACCTATGAATGGGTCGAAGCCTTGAAAATTATCAAGCCGGTTTGTCAGGGCCTTGCTTTCGCTCATCGGAACAGAATCATTCATGGGAACCTTCGGCCGAGCAACATCCTGTTTTCATCCACCGGGGTGGTAAAACTCACCGATTTCGGTCTGAAAGAGCACTACCTGAGGGAAGCGGACAATACCAACTGGTATAACACCGTCAAACAAACGAGATCCAGCCAGGCCGATCTTTTCGCTGCCGGTGCGATTCTCCATCAACTGCTGACCGGAAGCATTCCGGAAGTGAAAGAGAGTGGCATCGTCGCCCACCCTTCCTTCAAACAGCTGCCGCGGGAAGTCCGGCATCTGGTGATCAGAATGCTGATCCGGGATCCGGCCCTGGGTTTTCAGCAGGCAGACCAGATTACGGCGGCCATCGATGCCCTGTTGGATTCCCGGTCCCAGGATCCGACGCTGGTGTTCGAGGGGCAGGGAACGCCAACAGCAGATGAGAAACGAAGCCGGTGGTTGTCTGCTTGGAAAATCGCGCTGTTTCTTCTGCCGGCCATGGCGGTCGGCGCCTATATGCTGATTCGTGGGGGACACCCGGAACTTCTTGCAGAGATCCATCGGATTTGGGTGAGGATATCCGCTCTCTGGGCGCCTTGACAGGCGCTGCGGAAAGGTTGTCGCCATATGCCGAAATTGAGCCTGCTCACTCATGCCGGGGTTAAGGAATACGCCTTGTCGGCATGCAACCGGATCGGTCGCCATCCGGAGAATTCCATCCATATCGTTGATCCCCGGATTTCCAGCCGCCATTGTGAAATCATTCTGGATGACTACGAGAAGGCTTATATCCGGGATTTGGGTTCCAGCAATGGAACCTACCTCAACCGTCGCCGGCTGCTTTCCACGGAACCGCTGGAGGACGGGGATGAAATTCTCATCGGCGGGATGCGGCTTGTTTTTCATGCCGAAACCTCCGTCCAGGCCGCCCGATTGGTTTCGGTTTCCACGGAAAAGGAAGAAAGCCATATTGCTTCCCGGGTGGCCCAATTACAGCCGGCCTCCTTCCACAAGGAGAGCGAGATTCTCGACGAACGGATGCTGCGGGAAGATTACGAAAAACTGCGGGTGATTTATGAACTCCAGCGGGATATCGGATTCGAACTGAAGATCGACAGGATCCTGCAACGGATTCTGGAGCGGACGCATGAATTCCTTCATTATGACCGGGGTGTCATTCTTCTGATGGATGAAACCGGCGGATTGCAGCCCCAGGCGTATAAAACCTCAAGGCCGAACAACAAAATGGTGATTTCCTCCACCCTGATCCAGCGGATTCGAACGGAAAAGGTGGGGATTCTGTCTTCGGACGCCATGTCCGACGATCGTTTTGAATACGCCCAATCCATTATGATCCAGGGGGTCCGTTCGACCATTGCGGTGCCGATCCTGCATCAAACGGAATTGCTGGGCATCATGCTGATCGATTCCCTGGTGCATGTGAATGCGTATACGGGGAAGGATTTGCATCTTCTGACAAACGTGGCCAACCAGACCGCTCAATTGATCAAGAATTCCCATCTGGCGCGCAAAATCGAACAGGACGCCGTTACTCGTGAACGATTCCAGCGCTTGCTTTCACCCAATCTTGCGGAAATGGTGGTCTCCGGTCAGTTGACCGTCGAGAAAGGCGGTGAAAACCGCAGCGCCACCGTGCTTTTTGCCGATATCCGCGGTTTTACGGGGATGAGTGAAAATATGACCGCCACGGATCTGCTGCGCATGCTGAACGATTATTACGAGCTGATCGTGGAAGAAGTCTTTCAGCAGGAAGGGACCGTGGATAAATTCATCGGGGACGGGATCATGGTCATATGGGGAGCGCCGGTCAAACATGCGGACGACCCCATACGCGCCGTACGCGCAGCCTGCCGCATGCAGCAGCGCATGATCGAATTCAACCGGCAACGCCGATCGGAGGGGCATGCGCCGATTCAGATCGGCATCGGTGTCAACTCCGGGTCTCTGGTGGCGGGCTATATCGGGTCATCCCAGACCATGAGCTATTCCGTGGTGGGAGACGCGGTCAACACGGCATCCAGGCTTTGCTCAGCCGCCGCCGCCGGCCAGATTCTCATTTCCGGGGAAACCTTTCGCGAAGTGAAGGACTATTTCCGCATCAGGGAAATGCCGCTGATCCAGCTGAAAGGGAAAACGAAACCGGTCCAGGTTTACGAGGTCTTCGGAGATTCTCCGTTCTGAGGTGAGGCCGGAGTTTCTCCCCCACCGGCCTTCCGGTTTCGTATCCGAAGCCATTCCGAAATCTTTTGATCTTCCGTCAGAATATGTTCCTGGATCCATTTTTGCATGAGCAGATCCAGCTTACCCTTTAATTCCAACAAACTTTTTATCCCCTTAAGAATGCTGTTGATTTCCTCTACGATGGCCATGTGCTTTTTCCGATGGTCCTCCAGCTCCGGATAGCCGTTGTCGGCCATGAACTGCTCTTCATAGCTGAAATGATGGTCGACATACTGCCGCAAATGGTTCAGCAGGTACTTGAATTCCAGCGTCTCCTCCTGGGGATTTTCGAAATCGATCAGCTCGTTGGCAATGGCGAACAGGAGGCGGTGCTGGGAATCGATCTGATCGATCCCCAGGCGGCAATCCTTGGTCCACTTCATCCGTTGGCTCATGGTCCCGATTCCTTCCCTGTCTTTATTGAAATATCCGTCTTCGGCAGGCATTCCCGCAAATATCGAAAGAGCGCCCGGGACGATTTGTTCCCTCTGCCGACCTTTGATTCCAGCATGGAATTCCGGGCGAGGCTTTCCAGTTGCTTCGGGTCGGCAAGGGGGCAATCCGCAAGGATATCCGGGATGCAGGACAGATTACCGGATTTCAGTTCGTCGCGCCATTCTTCGATTTTATGAAATGCCTGGTTTTTATCGGCGTTACGTCTCCTGGCTTGTTTCAGGAGCCCTTGAATGGTCTCCAGCTCCATTTCCCGCATGAGCACCCCGATGTACTGCAGCTGACGCCTGCGGGCGCCATGACTACGGATGGTATGGAAGAATTGGATGGATTCCTTCAGCTCATCCGGAAAATCAAAGGATTCCAGGATCTGGCGTGGCAGGTTTAACAATTCTTCCCCGATTTTCTGCAGGTTGCGGTCGTCCTGTTTGTTTTTGGTTCTACTTTTAATAGCTGGCATGGGCTGGTTCATGGAAGGGCTCCAGGGGCATCCGCGCAAGCCGTTGACCCGGACTTGCGGGAGCCGCGCTATGCGTTTGGAGTGGTTTACTCCGCCTCGTCCTGTCTGGAACGCGCCGGCTTGCGGAACAGGAATTTGATGATATCCTTTCGGCTGATAATGCCCACCAGTTTCCCGTCCGCAAGGATCGGCACACGGCGGAAACTGTTTTCCATCAGGCTCTTGAATATTTCGATCAGGTTGTCGCTTTCCTGGAAGGTGATAATATCGCGGGTCATCAGATCCGCCACGGTCTTGTTCTTGCTTTGTTGCTTATACAGGAACTGGAGGATATCCTTCTCGGTAACGATCCCGATCAGACAGCCGCTCTCCGATACCACCGGCAGTCCGGTAACGTTGTTTTCCACCAGCAGTTTTATGGCATCCCGGATATCGGTTTTTTCGTCCACGGTGATGATGTTGGTGGTCATGACATCTCTGGCGGTGAACATGGCGCATCTCCTTTTCGATCCTTTTCCGGTTTGCCGGGGGTTCGTTCAGCGGGGGGCTCCGAAGGCGTCCGCCTGTGAATGATAGTATAATGAAATCGGTGGATTTTTGCAAGAATTCGAATTTGATCGGCAGGCCTTGGATACGCGTGAAATGGAGGCCGTGGGATTTTTTTCGGGGAAGGGAAGAAATGTCCTTGACAAGTAACCGCAAGAGAGGTTATTAACGGGCTCTTTTTGAGGGAAGCCGGAATGCGGTTCCTGCCGTTACAAAACGGAAAAAAGCATGACAGGGAAGTTTGAGTGAAAAAAATGCTTGACAGGAGATTCGGTTTTCAGTAAATAAGCTTGTTTTTAACAATACGATTCGATCTTTGAAAACTAGGTAGTGACAAAACGATTGAGTTGGGTCTCTTGTTAAACAACGATCTGCGGAAGCGGATTGTTTTCGATTTAATTGGAGAGTTTGATCCTGGCTCAGAATGAACG
>JBMORA010000039.1:0-96287 GCA_049320885.1 Thermodesulfobacteriota bacterium
GCGCCGAGACTTCCCAGGGCATCCTCCCCAGTGTCTCTTCCCTGGAAGACAATCCGTATGCATCGACGGCGGCCTGATTGCAGTCGATGAACCGCAGGGAGTCGATATCCAGTACCACCATCGGTATCCGGGAGCTGTCGAAGACTCTTTTGCGAAAGGATTCACTGCTCCGGAGCGCTTCTTCCGCTTGTTTGCGTTCAGTGATATCGTAGGCCGTGCCATGGGTTCCGCAGGCCGTTCCGTTTTCATCGGTCAGGAATTTGGCGTTGAAAACCAGGTGAATTTCTTTCCCGGATTTTCCGATATGAATGCTTTCATAGCCCTTGACGGAATTGCCCTGCATCAACCGGGAAAATAGTTCTTGATCCCGCGCGGCCATTTCGGGACGCTGAAAATCGGAAAATCGTTTTCCGAGCATTTCGTCTAGTTGATAGCCTAAAACCTGCTCCCAGGCCGGATTAAGGTAGGTATAGCGGCCCTCGGCGTCACACCGCCAAATCAAATCCTGGGAAGTCTCCACCATGTCATGATACAGGGCTTCCGATTGACGCAAATGCTTGACGGTCCGCCGGAGTTCGGCGACCTCCGCCTGCAGCTGCAGCATATGCCGGGTTGTATCCTCGGAAACCCCGGCCGCATTTTTTCCCAAATCGGTCTTTTCCAACTGCTCAACCCTTTTGACGGCAACCGGCCACCGTCAAGGCCCGTGATCGCGGGATTCGTCTTACGGCATCATGATTGTACGCATGCACATTCATACCATCTGGCGCTCCCGGCTTCAAACAGAATATTCCGTTATCGCCATCCCCAACGGGAATGGCTTGCGGGAAGCCACTCCGAAATAATCTATTTACAATCCACCGAAATATTTGGTAAACATATCAGTGGCGACTCATTTCAAGGAGAATGGGCGGATGAAAAGATTTCACGTTGTTTCAAGCGGAATTGTCGTTTCCAGTCTGATCCTGTTGCTGGGGTTTTTCGCCCGGGGCGCCGAACCTGAACCCAGGACATTGATCATGGGATGGGAGCCGTGGGCGCCGTTCGCCTATCGGGATGCCGACAATAGCGTAACCGGACTTGATATGGAGATCGTGACCCGGATATTGAGCAGCGCGGGATATACGGTGGAATACCAGGAGGCGCCGTGGGCGCGCATCCTGAAATGGATGGAAGAGGGGAAAATCCATATCGGGGGATCGGCGATGAAAACTCCCGAACGCGAGGCGTATGCCTATTTTTCAGCCCCCTATCAACGGGAGACCTATTTGTTGTTCGTTAGAAAGGGGCGGTCGCCGAATTATCCAATCAGACATCTTCGGGATATTGTTACCAGCTCCTTTCGATTGGGTGTGATGCGCGACTCGCTTTACGGCGCGGAATTCGTGCAGTTGATGGAAAATCCGCGTTTTTCCTCCCATGTCGAGGAAGTGACCACCGATGAGCAAAATTACAGAAAGCTGTTGGAGAATCGCATCGACGGGTTTATCCAGGAATATTCGAGAATGGCGACGGAAGGAAAAAAATCCGGAATATTCGACCAGGTGGAACCGCTGCTGGTCATTGAGAAAAATTGGCTGCATGTGATGTTCAGCAAAAAAGCGACGTCCCCGGAGATCGTCCGGATTTTCAATGCCGGCTTGGAAAAAATGCGCAAAGATGGGACCTATGAAAAGCTGTTCAGGAAGTACAATCTGGAACAGTATAACATGATCGAACCATAACCGCCGTCAATTCGGCGCCATCGCAGACCGGACCTTTTCCGCCAGCTCATCGATCCTGAATGGCTTCTGGATGAAATGCACGCCTTCATCCAGCACGCCGTGATGCGCGATGACGTCGGCGGTATACCCGGACATGAAAAGACACTTGAGATTTGGATAGAGGGCCAGCAAGCGTTTGGCGAGATCGCGGCCGTTCATTTCCGGCATGATGACATCGGTGATCAATAAATGGATTTCACCATCATGCTCGGCGGCAAGATGAATGGCTTCAACCGGCGAGGCGGCGGTAACCAGGTTATATCCCAGGTTTTGGAGTATGGTCCGGACCACGTCCAGAATTTCGGGCTCGTCCTCCACCAGCAATATCGTCTCCGCCCCCTTTATCACCTTGGGTTTCATGAATTCCGCCTGGGCCAAGGTGTCTTTGCCAACAAATCGCGGCTGATAAATCCGAAAGGTCGTTCCCCCACCGGGTTCGCTTTCCACGTCTATAAAGCCGTTGTTCTGCTTCACGATGCCGTATACAGTGGCCAGTCCGAGCCCCGTGCCTTTTCCCACGGGTTTGGTGGAAAAAAAAGGCTCGAAGATGTGCAGCAATGTTTCAGAATCCATGCCGCTGCCGGTGTCATTGACGGTCAGCCGGACATACTGACCGGGAATAAAGCCGACGCGGGCTTCACAAAAAGGCTCACCCAGCACCACGTTGGCGGTCTCAATGGTCACCCTGCCGACGTCCTGGATCGCGTCCCGGGCGTTGACCAGCAGATTGGCCAGAATCTGGTCCACCTGGGCCGGGTCCATTTTCACCAGCCACAGGTCGGCGGAGGGTTTCCACAGCAATTCGACATCTTCACCGATCAGCTGTTTCAGCACCTTGATCATGCTGTCAATGACCGAGTTGAGATTGAGGACTTTGGGGGTGATGGTCTGCTTGCGGGCAAAAGCGAGAAGTTGTCGCGTGAGGTCCGCGGAACGCTGACCCACGGCCTTAATCGAAGCAAGATCTTTATACAGCGGGTCGGATGGATGGAGTTTCATCAGAGCCAGTTCCGCGCGACCGATGATCACGGACAACAAATTGTTGAAGTCGTGGGCGATGCCGCCGGTCAGCCGGCCGATGGATTCCATTTTTTGGGCCTGGAAAAATTGTTGCTGGAGGGCTTTCTGATCCGATATGTCACGGGCGATGCCCCGGAAACCCACCGGTTTTCCTTTGTCGTCGTTGATGAGGGAGACCGACGTCTCCAAGACGCACCTGGTCCCGTCCTTGCGGATGAGTTCCCAGTCGCAGGCCTTGGCCGGCCTGCCGGTGGTGAACACCTGGTTAAAGGTGACAAAGACTTTTCGGGCCGTCACCTCGTCCATGAAGGTCCGGTTGTTCAGGTTTTTCATCTCATCCGGTGGGTAGCGGAGGATTCTGGACATGGCATTGTTGAAAAAGGTGAAGGTGCCGCCCAGGTCCACCTCGTAGTATCCGTCGTCGATTTCTTCGAGAATCTCCCGGTACCGTGCCTCGGCCCTGAGACGCTCCTGTTCCTTGCGCACATTGGCCGTGACATCCCGGATGACTTCGATGGAGCCGAAGCGGTTGCCGTCTTTGTCGAACAAAGGCGCCGCCACACCCCACAGGTGCGCCCCGCGGCCCCGGTTGAGCGTCGGGATGTAAGACTCGGCAACAATTTTACCTTCCTGCCTGGTTACATATTTGTAGCAGGCCTCGATCTGTTCGTCGGGCACATCCAGGAAGTCGATGAGGATTGGTTTCCTCTCGCCGAAGAAGGGGATGGCGTATTCATAGTCGCCTTTGCCGAGCATGCGCTCCTTTTCCACCCCGGTCATTTCCTCGGTTGCCTTGTTCCATGCGATGATCCGCTTGTTCTGGTCGATGACGAAAGTGGCGTCGGGGATGAACTCGATGATGTCATTGAGCCGCTGGGTAAGGGATACGAGTTCGTTTTCCACTCGTTTGCGCTCGGTGATGTCCCGGTCCACCCCCCGGAATCCGATCATTTCACCTGCCGCATCGAGAATGGGGACGGCGCTGCTTTCCAGATGCCTCCAGGAACCGTCCTTGTGCCGGAAGCGGATGGGCAGGTTGCTCCAGCCGCATTTCCGTTCAATCCACCCCGGGATGCTGTTCCTGACGATGTCCAGATCATCGGGATGCACGAGTTCCAACTGTCTGCCCACAATCTCATGAGCATCATAACCGAGGATTTCCTTGACCGCCGGGTTGGAGTAGGTGTGCGTGCCGTTCAAGTCCATGGCCCATATCCAGTCCCGCGAGGTCTCCACCAGGGCGCTGATCATGGACTCCCGTTCCCGGGTACGCGCTTCAGACAGTTTTTGCTCCGTGATGTCACGACCCTCGGGGATCAGAAGCGCGATATTGCCGGCATCGTCGGTTATGGGTTTCAAGGAAAAATCGATGGTATGAAGGCTGCCGTCGGCTGCCATGTGAGTTGCCTCGAACCGGACGGTTTCACCTGCCGCAGCCCTTTTCACAGCGAATTTGCACATTTCCTGCATCGCCCGGGAATGATTCCACCAGGGGGTTTCCCAGAAGCGTTTCCCGGCCACATCGGGTAAGCCGGCACCGATGAAATCCAGCGCTGTCTGGTTTGCTTCCAGCAGCACGCCATCTATATCCAACAGGCCGATGAAACTGAAAGAAACGTTGAAAATGGCGCGAATTTTGCGCGCACTTTCTTGCAATGCTTTTTCGGTCCTCTTCCACTCCGTGACATCCCGGGAGAACATGGCCACGGTGCGGATACGGCCTTCGGCTTCCACAATGGGAACGATGGTATTCTCGAAGCAATCCTTGCCGCGCTGATCGATGAAGTGATCGCTTTTTCCGGTTGATATGCATTGCCTGACCCGTTCGAGGCGATTCGAGAAGATCTCGGGTGTCAAGACTTCCGCCGCGCTATGGCCCACGATTTCCTCCCGGGTCCGTCCCCATCTTTTCTGCAGGGCTGTATTACTGGCGAGGAAAATGCCGTTCTCGTCGGTGATGGTGATGGCGTCCAGCGAAGCATCGATCAGCGCCTGGAGACGTGAGCGGCTCTGGCTCAACGCTTCTTCCGTTTCTTTCCTTTTGGTGATGTCGCGGACGATGGCCTGGAGATAGACTTGCTCGGAAATGGTGACGGTGTTCAGCGAAACTTCCGCGTGGAAGGGCGTGCCGTCCAGACGGGTATGCAGCCACTGGAAAAACTGGGGGGTACCCGCGAAGGCCGCCTGGATTTTTTCCCTGGCCTTGATGGTTGAATCCACTCCGTCGGGTTGAAAAGGCGGAGAAAAACGATACGGCATGCTTCCCAGGATCTCAACCCTGGTGCACCCGAACATCTCGCAGGTCTTGGCGTTGCAGTCGATAAAGACATCATCCTTCAGGATGAAAATGGCGTCGTTGGCGTTTTCGAACAGGACCCGGTAGCATTCCTCGCGCTGTATCCGTATTTCCGCCGGTTGCCCATGGGCAGCTGGTTTTTCGGTGATAGCCATATCGCCTGTTCCGGTTCCCGCTATTTATCAGGATGGAAAATAGTGCGTCCAGGTTGGTTATGCCGTATATGGATGATAACCCATTATAAGTTATCAATAGTTGCAATACAACATTTTCCGATTCCAACCGGTAAGCGGAGAGGGCTTGCGGATTTTACCATTGAAAAAAAGAAATAAAAACGATATAGAAGAAAGCTTTAATTATAAAATTCGGATATATCCGACAAAACCAAACGGGAGTCGGTTCGTGAAAAATTTTCTGGTAAAAGATTTGATGGTTCCGATATCGGAATACGCCACTGTCCCGAAAGGGTCCACTTTGTTTGAGGCGGTCACGGCCCTGGAGAAAGCCCAGGAAGAATTTGATATGGAGCATAACGCCTACCACCATCGCGCCATATTGGTTCTGGATCAGAACCAGCAGGTGGTGGGCAAGCTGAGTCAGTTGGGCGTGTTGCGTGCCCTGTTGCCCCGGGATAACTCCATCCGCCAGATCGAGGACATCAGCCGTTTCGGTTTCAGCCCCAAATTGGTCAACAACCTGCAGGAACATTACCGCCTCGAGGCCGGCATCATGGAGGATGTTTATAAAAAGGCGGCCCAGATGAAGGTGGAGGATTATATGCAGACCCCCTCGGAGGGGGAATATGTGGAAGAAAACGCGCCCCTGGATACAGCCATTCATCAACTGGTACAGGGCACCCATTTGTCGTTGCTGGTGACCCGGGAAGGGAAAATCATCGGAATTTTGCGGTTGTCGGATGTGTTTGCCGCAGTCTTTCATGTCATGAAGGACAGCGAGCTCAAGCGGTAACCATGACGATGCAATTGCTTATCCCTGATGGGGTATACGGAATCAGCCACAGCTGAAGGAGCGGTAATGAAAGAACTGGAGAAGCTTCAGGAAAGAATTATTCAGCGGGTAAATGTCAATCTAAGAGAATTGGGTTATGATGTGGGACCCCATGTACGTGGTATGATCCCGTTTAACCAGATGATCAAGTTTTACGCCTTTTACGGCATTACACCCCATCACCCGCTGAATCTGGAATTCCGGCAGTCCAATCTGTCCGGCAGTTATTTCCTCGGAAAATGCCGGGTGACCAATTCCCTGCTGTATAAAAGTGATATTCGGGGCGATGAACTGAAAAAACGCGGCCACCGGTATCGCTTCAAGCATTTTGAAATTCCCGTGGACCAGGACGAACTCATTGATATCGAGGACAGCTATTTGATCAAAACCCTGGTGCATAGCTATTCCCACGACCCGGAAACCCTGGAAAAATTTTTCATCAAGGATACGATTTCCAGCCACTATACCAATATCCATGGCTCGCCTTCCGACGGCTGCTTCTTTGGACCGTTTGCCACCGTGGATTTGACCACCATCCGGGATTGCGTGGTGGGTACTTATTCCTATGTGCAAGCAGGCGAAATCAGTCACCTCCATATCGAACCCGGCACCATTTGGGTCCGCAGCCCGGACAACTTCAATTTTCTCTATCGTTTCCCGATCAGGAAGTTGAACAATTACATTTATTTTTCCCCGGGAGTCCCTCCCAAAGGCCTGTTCATGGATTTTGTGGAGGATCGCAAGGAAGCGTTTCAGCGAGTTTTTGATGTGGTCAACATCGAACCCGTCCTGTCGGTTCCCTCCACGGCTTCCCTGGACCGGTACGCCGTGGTCAAACCCCACACCCATATCGGTGAAAATGTGCTGGTGGCCCAGCGGGCATTCCTGCAAAACGCCTGGCTCGGCAGGGGGGCAAATGCCCAGGAAAGTTGCTATATCATCAATTCCAGGCTGGAGGGCAACAATGTCACCGCCCATGGCGGCAAAATCATCGAGGCGGATCTGGGCACCAACGTTTTTGTGGGATTCAACAGTTTTTTGCGGGGAAGACCGGATTGCCGCCTGACCATCGGCAAGGAAAGCATCATCATGCCCCACACCATCATCGACATCCGCGAGCCCCTGACCGTTCCTCCCAACCACATTGTCTGGGGGCTGATCAACGATCCCAAGGATCTGGAAGCCAACAGCATGCCTCTCAATGCTTTCTATAAGATCAACGGGCGGTTTTTCAAGGGCGACATGATTTTCGAAGGCAGCGGCGCCAATTTCGTATCCGCTTTCATGAACCGGATTCATCATATTCTCAAAGACAACGGCGCCTACTTCAACGGAACCGAGAACCGGGGGCATGCCCAGAAAAACCAAAATATCTCCTTCAATACGATTCAGCCCTATCCGGAGGGCGAACTGGAGGGCCTGTACCCCACGGTGATCATTCAGCCATAGGATACAGCGGCATTCCCAGGGCCTCGGCATTGACGATGCCCGGAGCCGCCAGGGGCGGATGATCCGTCAGGAACGGCGTGACATCGCTCCGGTTCCATACCGGATAGCGCCGCAGGACGGCGACCACATTGAGGGCCGAAAGGAGGGCCATGCCTTCCCGGGTCCAGCGGGTGGCCGAGGCGATGTGCGGCACGAGGACCACATTCTCCAAGTCGGCCAGACCTTCCGACAAGACCGGCTCGTTTTCGAAAACATCCAGGCCGGCCCGGAATCCGGGATGGTTTTTACAGTGATGCACCAGGGCGGCTTCGTCGATTACCGCTCCGCGGCTGGTATTGATCAGCACGGCATGGGGTTTCATCATCGCAAGCCTTTCGCTGTTGATCAGATGCCGGGTGGCGGAATTCAGCACCGTATGCAGGCTGACGCAGTCGGCTTTCCGCAGCACCTCTTCCACCGTATCGGCGCGCCGGCAGGATACCCTTTCCATGCCCCTGGAAAGCAGGAAATCCCCGTAAGCGGCCGCATATGTCTCCAGCTCCAGATTGGGTCGGGGGCTGAAATAGATCAGATTCATTTTATGGCCTTCGATCATCATGCGGGCATAGGCCGAACCGATTCTTCCGGCGCCGATGATCCCCAGGGTTTTCCGCCACAGCAGTTCCCCCAGGAACAAATCCGGCCGCCAGCCTGAAAATCTGCCGGCGCGCAGGAAACGTTCGGCCTCCCCGGCTCTGCGGGCCGCGGCCAGCGTCAGGGTCACAGCCATTTCCGCCGTGGCCTCGGTCAACACGCCCGGCGTATTGCCCACCGGCAGGCCGCGGCGGGTGGCGGCGTCCAGATCCACATTGTTGAAACCCACGGCATAATTTCCATACACGCTTCCGCCAGCGGATCGCAGGGCCGCAAGCAGGGGGTCGCCCCACTCCTCGGTCAATTGCCCGATGGCGGCGTCGCACCGGCTGCCGATGGCGGCGAGAATTTCGCCGGCGGATGGAGGGGCATCGCGCTGCCAAATCTCCACCCGGCAACCGGCGGACAGGAGGATGGTCAGCCAGCGATCGCCGGGCAACTCCCGGGTGACGATCACCCGCTGGTTGCCTTCCGGATGATAAATCCGCCAGGGTGTCGGGTTCATCGGTCTCCGCTTTCTTTCCCGGCCCCGCCGTTTATTTGAAAAACGAAAGCAGGGCATGCAGGTTGGTCAGGGGATGGGGCGGGCATCCCGGTATAAACAGATCAACGGGAATCAGACTGTCCAGACCCGGGGATACCTCGGGGCTGCCGTAAAAGGGTCCGCCGGAAATGGCGCAGCTGCCGACGGCGATCACCGCCTTGGGAGCCGGCGTCGCTTCATAGGTCTGCAGCAGGGCGGTCTTCATGTTCCGGGAAATCGGGCCGGTGACCACAATGGCATCGGCGTGGCGGGGCGAGGCCACGAAATTGATGCCGAAACGGCCCAGATCGAAAAAAGGCGTCGCCAGAACATTCAGATCCGCCTCGCAGGCGTTGCATCCAGCCGCGGATACCTGCCGGAGCTGGAGGGAGCGGCCGAAGAGTTTCTTGAAATGCTGCTTGGAGTGGGCGGCAAGATCCGGCAGATCGCCGCCGGTGCGTAACTCTTCCCGCCGGGCCACCCCCAGCTCAAAGTTTCGGGTGAAAGAGACGAATCCGCCCGCGGAGGCCCGCTCGCAGGCGCCGCAAAAGACGCAGCGGCCCAGGTCGATGGTCCTGGTTCCGGGGTCCACCGCTTCCTGGGGGCAGGCTTCCGCGCAGCGCACCACCGTCTCCGGCGAGGCGTCCCGGTTGACCCGCGGGCGGCCGCGATAGCGGGGCGGCAACTCGATGGTTGCTTTGGGATACTTGGAGGTTCGATGGCCTTGTTCGAGGCGGTTTTTCAGAATGGAAAACAGGCTCATTTTTTTATCCGTGATGCTGGTCCAGCGTTTGATGGTCAGCGTTTTTGAAAACGCATCCTGTTGCGGCCTAAAAACCCTTACAGGTCGAATCCGCAATAGGACAAGTTGAAGCTTTTATTGTTGAGGGGGAAATCCGATATCCCCGTATTCCGTAGCGCCATGGCCAGACCGTTCCAGTTGTGAAAAGAGGGATCCTTGATTTTGTATCGCAGGATCTTGCCCGCGGTATCGGTCAGGACACAGTGGGACAGCTCGCCCCGCCAGGCCTCGTTGATGGTCACCACCAACGAATCCGGTTTTGGATCATGGCCGCCGCCGTCGATACAGACCGTTTCAATGGGCTGTTCCAGCAGCTCCAGGAGGATGGCAATGGATTGAAGCACTTCATTGGCCCGAATTTTGGCGCGGGCGTAAACATCGCCGTTCAACTCGACGGTTTCGTCGATCCGCAGCAGCGGAAAATGCTCCGTGGGGAAAAACCGTCTGACGTCATAGGCAATGCCACAGGCCCGGGCCGCCGGACCCACCAGCCCCAACCGATCGGCATCCAGGCGGCTGACCCGCCCGCACTCCTCGAATCGCGATCGAACACTGGGGGTGGAATACAACAGCAGGTCGATGACATGTTCCGCCTGGGTTTTCAACTCCCGGAGGCGCTCCCCGAGGACTCGACGATCCGCATCCGTTATGGGGAAGCGGACGCCCCCCGGGCGCACCAGCCCCTTGCCGAAGCGGTTGCCGCAGATCAGCAGGGTCAGATTCAAAAAGTCTCCCCGCATCCGGCCGAAATAATTGGCCGGTGGCAGGAAGGCGACATCGCCGCTCAGGGCCCCGAGATCACCCATATGGTTGGCGATTCTTTCCAGTTCCAGGGCGATGGTGCGGACGATGCGCGCCCCGGCGTCCGTCTGAATACCCGCCAGGGACTCCATGGCCTGGGCCATGCAGAGACTGTTGCCGATGGCCGTGTCGCCGGCGATGCCTTCGGCGATCACCGGCAGGCGCTTGGCATGGGAGCGGCATAGAAGAGTCTCCACGCCCCGGTGCTGATACCCCAGCTGGATTTCCAGATGCAGAACCCGTTCGCCGATGCAGTTGAACCGGAAATGCCCCGGCTCGATCACGCCCGCATGAACCGGACCAACGGCCACCTCATGAATTTCGGGACCCTCCACGGTGTAGTACTGGTAGTTCCCGGGAATGTCTTCGGCATAGTCGTTGCCGAAAACATCCGGCAACCCGGTGCTGTTGGCGTGGTAGCGGACCATCTTCAGCCAGGGATGTTGTTCCGGTTTGATGCCGTATTGCTCGGCGATTTCGCGTTCGAACAGATGGAACGGCTCACAGCGGCTGCTGAGGGCCGGATAGGCGGCGGGCGCATCGCACCCGGCCGCCAGCAGGGTTTTGTCGGTCCGAAGAACCGCCAGCAGTTTGATGGCGTTTCCATCCGCGTAGGCAAAATAGTGAACGACGTTGCCGCCGAAGCGGATGATGGAGAGAACTTCCTGCTCGAACTCCGCAAAGCCGAGGTGGGGAATCTGGTTGCGGGAAACGGCCACACCGTTTTCAATACGTTGAAAAGCGGTATCCATTAAAACCCTCCGAAAGCGCTAGCGGCCTGGCTGATGGTTTGGGACAGGGAATCCGGCATCCAGCAACACAAGACCACCGAGGTCAGCAGCAGGAGGACCTGGGGCAGGACCATGTCGGCTTTTTCCTCGATTTTGCGGATGGCGGCATGATTGCCTTTGAAGGATATGTTCAGGGCATGGTGGGCGAATCCGGCAAAGACGATACAAAGGCTCAGAATAAAGATCCCGGCGCCGGTATAGTACCCTTTTTGGAAAGCGCCCATGATGATCATCATTTCGCCGAGGAAGATGCCGAAGGGCGGCATTCCGGAAATGCCGGCGAATCCGCCGAAAAAGACCGCGAAGGTGCCGGGCATGCGCCGGACGAGACCGGTGGTGTCCTCGATCAGGCGGCTGCCGTATTCCAGCAGGATGTTGCCCGAGGTCAGGAACAGGGAGGACTTGATCAAGCTGTGATGGATCAGGCAGATCAGCGCACCATAGGCCCCAAGCCCCCCCACGCCGGTGCCGAAGGAGATGATGCCCATGTTTTCGATGCTGGAATAGGCCAGAAGGCGTTTGTATTCACTCTGCTTGATGATGAAAGTGGCTGCCACCAGAATGGACATGAGGCCGAACACCATCAGGATCGCTCCGGAAAAGGACTGCAAGCCGGCGGCGGTCATGATTTTGTGGGTTCTGAAGATTCCCAGGTAGGCGCAGTTGAGCAACACGCCGGACAGCAGGGCCGATGCCGGACTGGGCGCTTCGCTGTGGGCGTCGGGCAGCCAGGTATGCATGGGAGCGAGGCCCATTTTGGTGCCGTATCCGACCAGGATCAGGATGAAACCGGCCTTCAGCCACAACGGATCGAGTTTTTCCGCGACCGTGGTGAGGGCGGAAAAGGAAACCGGCACGTCCACCCGGCCCACATCCATGGCAATGGTGATCAGGATGGATCCCAACAGGGCCAGGGCGATGCCCACCGAGCAGATCAACACGTATTTCCAGGTGGCTTCCAGGGAAGCGGCTGATCGGTGGGTATAAATCAGGGGGGCGCTGGCAAGGGTCGTGGCTTCAATGGCGATCCACATCACCATGATATGGTCCGCGATGGTGACCAGGGTCATGGTGCCCAGAAACAGCAGCATGAAACCGCAAAAAATATGTTCGGAATGGATATTCGATTTGTGAAGATATTCCTGGGAGTAGCAGGAAACCAGGAAAAACAGCAGCGAGATGACCAGCAGCGACAGCAGCCCGGCGGGAGTCAGGGCGAAATAGCCGCTCAGCAGCGGTTCCGGCCGGCTCGCGAACAGAAGGATGGAGAGCAGAAAATGCGCGATGCCGGTGATCAGCAGCAGCCTGCGCCCGTAAATCCCGGGCAGGAAGAAAGCAACTGCCCCGCTGAGAAAAGGCAGGAGGAAAACGAGTTCAACCATGCGGCGGCTTCCTATTCTTTTAGGGTTTTCATCAAATCCGTATCCATGTCGTCAAAGGCCTGCCGGATATTCTGCAGAATGACGGCCATGATCATGACTCCGGCCAGAACGTCCAGCAGAATCCCGAATTCCACAATATGGTAGGTGCGGGTGGAAAAGGTGGTTCCCACCAGATAGATGCCGTTTTCCATCATGATGTAACCCAGCACCATGGCAATGGCGTTGCGGTGGCCCATCAGCAGGAACATGCCGCCCGAAAGCAGGGCGATGGCGGTGGGCATCAGGAGCTTGTGGACGCTGGTGACCGGCAGATCGAAGCGATTGCTGACGAAAGTGGTCGCGATGATCAGACACAGCCAGGCAAGCATGGACGCATGCTGCCCGAAAATGGGCTCGACTTCTCTCCGGACAGCGACCTTGCGGATGGCCAGGTAAATACACAACGGAATCACGATGCCCCGGATCAAGATGGTGATCAGATTAAAGGCGATTCCGCCCAGGGAAAGATCGTGACCGATGAACAGGGGGACGGCGGACACCACGATGCCCTGGAAACCGATCACCTGGATCAATACCGGGAGACGGCTGGACGCGAAGGAAAACAAAATCGACAGCAGCACCAGGGACAGAATGGTATCCACCGGTTGAATCATTTGACGACCTCCAGGGTGATGATGGTTGCAAAAAAGGCCAGGGCGAAGGACGTGAGAACGAATCGCGGTACTTTATCCATGCGGAAGCGGGCGATGACCGATTCCGTGACGCCCACCGCCACATAGACCAGGAGCAGGGCCAGCGCGAAAAGGCCCATCCGAAAAACCGGATGATCGGGACCGACGGGTGAAACCAATCCGGCGATCATGGCGGCGTAAAAGAAAAGTTTGCAGAAGGCCCCCATTTCAATGAAGCCGAAGTCCGGACCGCTGTGATCCAGGACCATGACTTCGTGAATCATGGTCAACTCCAGATGGGTGGCCGGGTCATCCACCGGCACCCGGGAGTTTTCCGTCAACAGGATCATGAAAAGGGAAAGGACCACGAACAGAAGCGGGGGGCCCGCCGTCTGCCAGAGCTGCAGGGACTGGCTGCCGGAAAAATACGCGGCAAGCCGCAGCTCGCCGCTCAGCAGGTGAAAGAGAATCAAGATCATGAACATGGCGGCTTCGCCGATAATGGGAAAATACGCTTCCCGGGCCGCGCCCATGCCTTCAAAGGGCGAGGCGGTGTCCATGGCGGCGGCGATGGTGAAAAAGCGTCCCAGGCCCAGGAGATACATGACGACGATAACGTCGCCTTCAAAAGAAATAACCGGTGACTGCCCGGCGATGGGCAGGAAAAGCAGGGCCGCGAGGACGGTGACCAGGGAAACCATGGGCCCCAGTTGGAAAACAGCCGTGGTGCTGCGGCTGTAAACCGATCCCTTTTTCAACAGCTTTGACAGGGTATAATAATGGATCGCCAGGGGCGGCCCCTGTTTGCCGCCGAAGAAAGCCTTGACTTTTAGAATGACCGCGGAAAGAAAAGGCGCCGAGATCAATGCCAGGAACCAGAACAGGATGGATTTCATCGCACCGCCATGGGATCAGGGTTAATGGGGTTTCAAATAAAAAACAGCAAGACAATGATGGCCGCCAGGATATAGCCGATATACAGATGGATATCACCGTGCTGCAGCCACCGCAGCCGGTCAAACAGCCAGGTCACCGGCAACACGATGAACGGTATCAGGCGCAGCTCGGCAATGTCGTAGATATGGCTGTGATAATGGGTTTTCCGGGGGAAGCGCCCGGTGACGGGCGGGTGATTCTCCACCAGCGGCGCCGCCGGTCTGAAAAATTCCAGGATGGAGGCCGCATAGGAAGCCGCCGTATACTGCATTTTCGGCGCAGGCCGGGTGAATCCGCAACCCCATGTACCCGAAAGGCCCACGGGTTTTCCCCGGTACAGGTATGTCCGGAAAAGATAGAGCAGTGCGAACAGCAGCAAGACAACCAGCGCCGCAAGGGAAATGTTGGCGGTGATCCGGGAAAAAGGCTCCAGGGGGATGCGGCCGTACCCCAATCCCAAGCCGTTGACGGCCCGGACGGTCAGTTGTACGAAAAAACTGGGGAGAACACCGATCAGAATGCAGGCGGCGGCCAGGACCATCATGGGCAACCGCATGCTCGCTCCGACCTCATCCACCTGTTGCGCGGCCGGGGTGCGGGGCTCACCCTGAAAGACCACGCCGACCACCTTGGAAAAACAGGCCAGGGCCAGACCGCCGATGACCGCCAGGCTGATGACGGCGCTCACGCTGAGGACGAAGTCCGTCCGGCTCAGGGCGGTTCCCTTGAAACCGCCCAGATAGATGAGGAACTCACTCACGAATCCGTTCAAGGGCGGAAGTCCCGAGATGGCCAGGGAGCCGATGAAAAACGTTGCACCGGTGACGCGCATGCGTTTCAGGAGACCGCCCAGTTCATCCATGGTCCGGGCGCCGGTTTTTTGGAGCACCGCTCCAGCGCCCATGAAAAGCAGCGATTTGAAGATGGAATGATTCAAGACATGCAGAAGCCCGCCGGCGAATCCCAACACGGCCATGACCGGCTTGCCCGATGAGACCCCGATCATGCCGATGCCCAGGCCCATCAGAATGATGCCGATGTTTTCCACGCTGTGATAGGCCAGCAGCCGCTTGAGATCGTGCTGTCCCAGGGCGTACACCACTCCCAGGACACCGGAGATCATGCCGGCTGTAAGGACCACTTCCCCGAAAAGCGGCACCGGATCATTCAGCAGCGTATAGATGCGCAGAATGCCGTAAATCCCGGTTTTGATCATGACGCCGGACATGACGGCGGAAACATGACTGGGCGCCGCCGGGTGCGCATGGGGCAGCCAGACATGCAGCGGAAAAACCCCGGCCTTGGAGCCGAAACCGATAAAGGCAAACAGAAAAACCAGCGTCTTCGCCGTTCCGGAAAGAGTGTCCAGGTCACCAAATTCGAAGGCGCCGGTATGGGCATAGATGATTCCAAAGGCCGTCAGCAGAAACATGGCCCCGATGTGGGAAAAGACGAAATAGAGATAGCCGGCTTTCCGGTTTTCCGCCTCCTGGTAGTTGAACAGCACCAGGAAAAAGGAAGACAGGGACATGATTTCCCAGCAGAGCATGAACGTGACGATGTCGGCGGCGGTCACCACCAGAGCCATGGCGGCGACCAGGATACCGAAAAACAGATAGTGGAAGGCGGTGGCCAGATTTCTGCGGGGCTCATGCAGGTAATGATAACTGTAAACCGCTGCCAGCAAAGAGACGAAAAAGATCGTCACCAGGAAGAACGCCGACAGACCGTCGATTTCAAAGGAAAGACGGAACCGCCGCAGGTAATGGAACGACATTTGCGCCGTATCCCCCCGCAGCAGTCGGGAGCCGGCCTCATACAGCCCCATCAGGCATCCGGCGGCAATGGTCACGGAGCCGAAGGCTTTCATTGCCGTGTATTTCCGGTTCAGCAGCAAAACCGGAATCCCGCTTGACAACAAGATGAGTATCGCCGTCCAAAAAAGAGTCATGCCGCCCCCCTGCTAATTTTCCTTTAACCCAAAATGTCTATTGTAAAAACGGCCAGAAGTCAATCGCCGGTTACCTGCCGGAGGCATTTAGTAGAATATCAAACTGTTATGCGCCAGCAGCGGTGAACCCGTTTCCTTTTACTGATGTAGTCCTCCGGAATGGTGGCATCCGTGATTTCAACCACCGCGGTGGCATCCAGGCGATCCAGGCGCGGCGTGAAATCCTGGTGATTGGTGGAAAAGAAGATGAGGCCGCCTTTCCGCATGACGGCAAGAACGGCCTGGAGCAGCATCGGATGGTCCTTGGAAACATCGAACTCATAGTCCTTGCTGCGAATGATGGAAAACGAGGGCGGATCCACCACGGCCAGGTCAAAGAACCGGCCTTCCTTGCCGGCTTTTTTCAAAAAGTCGAACGTATGGGCATGAATCACCGGGTGGCCCTCTCTTGGAATAGCGTTCAATTCCATATTTTCCCGGGCCCATTTGACGGCTGTTTCCGAGCGATCCACCGAAACGGTGGACCGTGCGCCACCCAGGGCGGCATAACAGGTAAAGGTGGCGGTATAGCAGTACAGGTTCAGGAAATCGCGTCCGGCGGCAAGTTCCCGCACCATCTGTCGGGTATTGCGGTGATCGGAAAAAAGACCGGTGTCCACATAGTCATGCGGGTTGACGTAAAACCGCAAATCCCGCTCGGCAACGATGATCTTCCGATCGGTATGGTCGAGGCGCTCATACCGCTTGCCGTCGTGCCTGCCGGTGCGCCTCTCCTTCAGGTGAATGTTTTCCGGGGGCACTTCCATTGCGGCGGCCACCGCCTGACCCATCATGGGCAGCCATTCCGGAACGGTCTGACGGCGGGTGTATTCCCCGATCACCAAATGGCCCGCGTACCAGTCCACCACCGCGCGGATTTCCGGTATGTCCCAGTCATACAACCGGAAAACCTCGATGCGCTGACCGGCGAACCGCTTGCGGAGGTGCCGGAAGCGTTTCCGGACCTTGTTGGCCAGCATCTCGGCCTGTGTAAGGAATTTGATCTGTTGTTCCGGGGAAAGCATCGGATCCTCAGACACTGCTCGAACCTGGGAGTAAATAAACAGGGGCGGAGATTCCCTGAGGAATTCCGCCCCTTGATCATTCGGTCAACGATGGCAACGGGTGTTACGCCGCTTTCTTCTCCCGTTCCGACCATTCATCGTAGGCCAGGGCCACGGTCCGGTAGACCAGATGGGCCAGCTTTGAGTAGGGCAGGAAGGCAAACAAATTAAACACGAACATCAGGTGTACGAAATAGAGCAGATAGGAAAGGAAGGCCGCGTCGGCCAGCCGGGTCATTTCCGTCAACATGCCGGTGACGCCCAGACCCAGCACCAGGCCCAGCAGGTACCAATCTTTGTAGCTGCTGATCTGGTCTTTCTTGGACAGCCGTTCCTTGATCATCAGGGCGCTGCCGATCACCAGCGCCACGCCGGCGACATTGGCCAGCCATTTGACCGGGTTCAACTGGGAATAGGGTCCATGAATACCGAAAACATACAATACCACAAAGAAGATGTTGGTGACGATGAACAGGCCGATGAAGGCATACAGCACCATCATATGGGAGGTGGCGCGTTCCTTGTTTTCACCGCATTCGGAAAACTTGCGGTGCTGGAGGATATTGGGGATCACGCGCCCCAGGGCCTGGACAAAACCAACCGGGTCGATGGTTTTTCTGGTGGTTTTGCCGTCCCGCAGGGCGGAGGCATGAATGTCGGTGATAAACCGCTTCAGTCCCAGGGCGAAAACACCCACCACCATGCCCGCCAGGGGGACGAAAATCAAGTCCACCAGCCAGGTGTTGAAAAAATGGGCATGGACGATTTCATCGCCGCCCGGAGAAAAATCGAGCCAGTTCACTCCGAAAACCTTCAGAATCAGGCCGAGGGTGATAAATACGACCGCCGGCAGGGCGATGAGCAGGGGCAGTTTCTGGGGATCGTTTACCAGCTTGGCCATGAACCTGGGGGTGGCGTATTCGCCGATGGCGTAAGAACGAACGGCGGCGAGAACGTCGCCGGGTTTGGCGCCGCGGGGGCACAGGGTGGAGCAGTCACCGCACTGATGGCAGAGCCAGATGTCGTGGTTGGCCACCAACCGGTCCTTCAGGCCCCAGGAGGCCGCGATCATCTCCTTGCGGGGGAAGGGTTTGGTGTCCGGAGAGATGGGGCAGGCCACGGAACAGGTGGCGCATTGAAAGCATTTCTTGACGCTGTCGCCGCCCAGCCCGACAATTTCTTTAATAAAGCCGGAATCTGGCTCGACAAGATAATTTTCAGCCATAATGTTACCTCCTCAAAGCAGCAGGCGGCAGGTGATGCGCCACACTGCCGCGCTGCGTCTATGTTAACCGGTTGCGTTAGAAACCCTTGAAGGGGTTCGGGCCGAGGCCTTCGATATTCGCCACAAAATCATTGATGATCTGCGGAATTTTGTCGTATTCGTCGATGGCGACCTGGAATTGGGCCACACGTTCCACCTCGAGGGCCAGGCTTGCCAGGGCGTCACCGATTTTTTTCATCCGGATTTCCGCCAGCTCGCTGCCCTTGACGAAATGGCACTGGTAGTCGTCGCCGTGTTTGCAACCGAGCAGGAATACGCCGTCCATACCCTGGGAAAGGGCGTCCTTGATCCAGATCACGTTCACCGATCCGAGGCAGCGGACCGGAATCAGACGCACATCCGCCGAATAGGATAGGCCGTTGATGCCGGCGATGTCCAGGGCCGGAAGCGCGTCGTTTTCGCAGACCAGGCCCAGAATTCTCAAGGGCGGTTCATCATAGTCGTCCGTGGAGGGCACCCGGACCGCCTTGACCATGGAGCCGATGCTGTCGATGTTGTAATCGGCGAAACCGATGATCCGTTCCGGACAGGCACCCATGCAGGTTCCACAGCGCCGGCAGCGGGTCGGATTGGGTTTGGGCGTACCTTTTTCATCGTCATCCAGGGCGCCGAACGGACATTCCTCGGTGCAGCGTTTGCATTGGGTGCAGCGCTGGAAGAAGAAATCCGGGAAGGTCATATCGCCCGAGCGGGGATGCACGGAAACACCGCGGTTGGAGGATTCCAGGCACTGGATGGCTTTGAGGGCCGCTCCGCTGGCATCTTCAACCGATTCCTCGATGGTCATGCTGCGGCGGACTGCGCCGGCGGCGTAAATGCCGGTCCGTTGCGTTTCGTAGGGAAAGCAGATGAAATTGGAGTCCGAGTAGCCGTCGAACAGGCCGATATCCCGAAAGGCCGGTCCCTGGCGGTACGCCAGATTGATCACCGGATCATCCTTGGTGGCCGGCACCATGCCGGCGGCCAGAACCACCATATCGGCTTTCAACTGGATTTTGTCCCCCAAAAGGGTCTCGCTGGCATCCACCATCAGACCGCTGCCGTTTTTGGCGACCCGGGTCACCCGGCCCTTGGTAAGGAAAATTCCTTCGGTCTGCTGCATGCTTTTGTAGAAGTTTTCCTGAAGACCGGGAGTGCGCATATGCTGATAGATGACATAGGCCTTGCCGTCGCTGTAGTCCTCGGTAACGTACTTGGCCTGCTTGAGGGCCACCATGCTGGTAACCGCGCCGCAGTACCGGAAATCACTGTCATCCTCGGGGCCGGGGCTCTGGATGAAGACAACCGAGCGGGCCGGTTTGCCGTCGGAAGGACGCACGAGTTTGCCCTTGGCGGCGAGTTCCTCGAACTGATGGTTGGTGACCACGTCGGGAATCTCACCGAATCCGAGATGGGCCAGCCCGGCGGCTTCCGGTTGATCCGGCCGGAAACCGGCGGCCAGGATCACGGCACCGAATTTTTCGCCGGCGGGATCGAATTTCAGGATATCCTGTCGGCCCTGGTTATATTCCAGGTAACGTTCCCGCTGTTTTTCCACATCCAGTTCCTTGCCGTTCTCATCCTTTTTCATTTCGTCCGGCAGGGGGAAGGGGACGTCGAACTCGATTTTTTCACCGGGTTTTTTCAGGGTGACGGTGAAGTCACCCGGCTGGCCGGCCAGTCGGGCCACCACCATGCCGGTTTTAACGGTGATTTTCGGTTCGGCTTCCACGGCCTTGATCAAATCCGCGGCGACCGGCGTCATGGTGCTTTCGTAGGGAAAAGCCATCGGCGTCTGCTTGCGCAGTCTGGCGGCATAGCCGCCCAGGCCGGCTTCCTTTTCCACGATGGTGACCGGATATCCGGCCTTGGCTACATCCAGGGCCGCCGACATGCCGGTGACGCCGCCGCCGATGACCAGGATTCTATTGGAGTAGTTGTCCAGCTTGTACGGTTCGGGCAGTTTGACCTTCATCACCCGGGCCATGCCCATTTTCACATAGTCTTCGGCCATCATCTGGACACGGTCGAAACTGGCGCCGCCGGCTTTCTGCTCCTCCGTCAAGGCCGGGAACTGGCTGCGCGGATGAGACCAGACCACGCCTTCCCGCAGGTTGACGCGGTCCACGATGCAGCCGTCGAATTTAAAAACGTCGAAATTGACCCGCCGGGAACAAGCGGCGATGACCATCGTATTGATGCCTTTTTCGTCCTTGTTTTTCCGGATCAGGTCCGTACCTTCCTTGCTGCACAGAAAGGCATGGGTTGTAACCGGGAGGCCTTCCTCTTCGACCAGTCCGGAAAGCGCTTGAATATCGAGTGCCTCCCCGATGCCGCAACCAGTGCAGATATATACGCCATATTTTTTATCCATGGGTTAACCTCCTACCTCCTCACCAGGGTTTGAATCGCTTTAAGGGCCATACCGGTCGCATTCTGGTTGGCGGACACCACATCGGACGGCTTGTTGGCGCAACCGGCCGCGAACATGCCGCCTTTGGCAAAGTCGTTGAGGATGAATCCGTCCTCGGTGTACTTCAGATCCGCCGGCAGTTTGGTATTGGCCGCCGTGGGCTGCATGCCGGTGGCCAATACGGCCAGATCGACGGTTTTGCGGATTTTCTCGCCGGTAACCGCGTTTTCCGCCACCAGGGTGACGGCGCCGGTGGCCGCATCTTCGTTGACTTCGGCCACCTTGCCCTTGATCAGGAAGATCTTTTTGTCTTCCTTGATTTTCTGGTAGAATTTTTCATAGCGCTGGCCGGGAGAGCGGATATCGATATAAAAGATGTAAATGTCCGCTTCCGGGTAGCGCTCCCGGACATAGGTGGCTTGTTTCAGCGACGCCATACAGCAGATGTAGGAACAGTAGGGCAGATGGTTTTCGTCCCGGGACCCGGCGCATTGCACGAAAGCCACGCTTTTGGGTTCCTTGTCATCCGAGGGCCGCAGGATTTTACCCGCGGTGGGTCCGCTGGGAGCGGCCAGACGTTCCATCATCATGTTGGTGATGATGTTCTGGTAGCGGCCGAACCCCAGGTTGTCGATGCGGGTCGCGTCATAGGGCTCCCAGCCGGTGGCCCAGACGACGGCGCCGACTTTCAGGTTCAATGTCTTGGGCTGCATATCCAGGTCGACGGCGTTGTATTTGCAGGCCTCGGCGCAGCGTCTGGCGTCCTCGGAACCGATGATCTGCGGTGAAATGACATAGCGGGCCGGGAACGCCATCTCGAACGGCAGGTAAGCGCCTTTGGTTTTGTTCATCCGGAAATTGAATTCGCTGGCGATTTCCGTTTCGCAGGCTTCGGCGCAGGCGCCGCAGCAGGTGCAGTTTTCGTTCACATACCGCGGGTTGACCTTGATGGTCACGTCGTAGTTGCCGGGCGTTCCGGTGACCTTTTCAATTTCGGAAAGGGTCAGGACCTTGACCCTCGGGTTGTCCTTGATTCTCCGGAAATTGATTTCCAGGCCGCAGGTCGGAGGACACAATTTGGGGAAATACTGGTTCAGCTGGGACACCCTTCCACCCAAATACGGATTCTTCTCGACCAGGAACACTTCATACCCGACTTCGGCAGCTTCGAGGGTCGTGGTGAGTCCGCTGATCCCTCCTCCAACTACCAAAATGCTTCCGCTAGCAGGAGCTGCTTTGTCTGTAGTCATGCTATCCCTCCGTGCATAAAAGTTACGATTGAATGTTCTGAAACCGATGCGATATTACAAATCTCAAGCCTTTGAGGCGATATCTCCTCGGCGAATGTGTAGAAATCCGTAAACACTCCATCTGGATGGCGGAAGGTTTTATGGAATTCTTACGCAAATCGGCACAAACATGCCTTGGATACCGCCCAAAGAGGACTGCCGGTGATCCGCATCGCATATGTTCGTGTATTAATAAAAACCTCCAGACGCCCAAGGGCGCCTGGAGGTGTTGTCAACGACGATCGAACGTCATCCCAGGCTTACGGAATGATTTTCTTGTACTCAACCTTCTTCAGGGACCATTTGTTGGTGGCCTTGTCGTAGGAAGAGTTGGTGAAGCAGAACCAGTTCGCGTCATCCTGTCCGGGATAATCCGCTTGATAGTAGAATCCGGGGTAGCGGGTTTCCTTGCGGAACTGAATGTGACGGAGATGGGCCTCAACCGTATAGATACGATGGTAGATTTCCCAGGCTCGCATCAGTTCGTGCAGGTCGCCGGCGGCCAGTTTCTCGCAATCTTCGCGCATGGTCTCGAGCAGATCGATGACGATCTCCAGGGATTTGCTGCTGGTCTGATAGTAGGTCGCGGTGCCCGCGCCGTATTCATGGGTGGCCTTCATCAGACGCAGGGCCATTCCGGACGGCTTGACATAGTTCGGGTTGATGTCCACCGCGGTGGTGTAAGCGCAGTTGGCCAGGTAGGTTCTGACCGGTTTGTAAACCAGATCCACCAGTTGTTCCTTGGTTTCCTTGAGGGTCGGCTTGAAGGAGGCATGGTCGCGGACGAAGCGGACCATTTCCTTGGCGGCAATACGACCTTCGGCATGGGAACCGGAGGAGAACTTGTGGCCGGAGCAGCCCACGCCGTCGCCTGAGGTGAACAGACCGACCACGGTGGTCATGCGGTTGTAGATTTTGCCCGCATCGCCCCATTTGTAACTTTCCGGTACCCAGGCTTCATCCGGACCGGAGACCCAGATGCCGCAGCAACCGGAATGGGAGCCCAGGAGGTACGGTTCGGTGGGCATGATTTCGGAGTTTTTCTTTTCCGGCTCGGTGTTGGTGGCGCACCACAGGTTGGCCTGCCCGCAGGTCATGTCAAGGAAGTCTTCCCAGGCTTCGGATTCCAGATGCTTGAGTTCCTTCTTGTCCATGGTTTTGCCGAGTTCGGCCAGGGCGGTGACGGTGTCCATGATGATCGGGCCGCGGCCTTCTTTCATCTCGAACAGCATCAGGTGGTTACGCAGACAGGTGGGGGTGATGGCGGCCGTTCCGTAGGGAGCGTATTTCTGCAGCTCTTTCTTGGCGGCTTCGCTGGCGCCGAAGTTTTCACCCAGACCGTTCTGCAATTTGGCCTTGAACAGCAGGAACCAGGCACCCACCGGGCCGTAACCGTCTTTGAAGCGCGCGGGCGTGAAACGGTTTTCCATCATGGAAAGTTCGGCACCGGCGCGCAGCGCCATGGTGTAGGTGGAGCCGGCATTCCATACCGGATACCAGGCGCGGCCTTTGCCCTCGCCGACCGAACGGGGTTGATAGATGTTGACCGCGCCGCCGCAAGCCACCATCATGGTTTTGCATTTGATGATGTAGACTTTGTTTTCGCGGACGGAGAAACCCACCGCGCCGGCGATCTGTTTGGGATTGTTGGCGTCAGTAAGCAGCTCGACGATGAAGCAGCGCTCGATGATGTTTTCATCGCCCAGGGCCAGCTTGGCGGCTTCGGCGACGACTCTTTTGTAGGATTCGCCGTTGATCATGATCTGCCATTTGCCGGTACGTACCGGTTTGGCGCCGGATTTCAGGGTGCCCACGGACTGGCCTTTTTTGCCGTCCAGGTTTTTGCCGTCGGCGGATTTTTTCCAGATCGGCAGACCCCACTCCTCGAACAGATGGACGGAATCATCAACGTGACGGCCCAGGTCGAAGATCAGGTCTTCACGGACGATGCCCATCAGGTCGTTTCTGACCATGCGGACATAATCATCCGGAGTGTTTTCCCGGCCGACATAGGTGTTGATGGCGGAAAGCCCCTGGGCGACCGCGCCGCTTCTTTCCATGGCGGCTTTGTCGCACAGCAGGATTTTCATGTCGTCGCTGGCCCATTTCTTGACTTCAAACGCGGTACCGCAGGCAGCCATGCCGCCGCCCACGATGAGGATGTCGACTTCGCGTTCCACTACTTCCGGATCCTTTACGGCTTTGGTTTCCCCAAGAGGTTTATTCGGTAATGCCATGTTATATCCTCCTATATAATTCGTTCGTCATTTGTAGGTTACATGAAACAGTGTCAGCGGACGTCCTATTTGACGACCTCTTTCGGTGCGACAAGGGTCATGCCATCGGCTTCCTCGGTGGAGAGAAGGCCTGAATCCAGGTTCTTGCCTTTCAGGGACTTATAGGCATTGGCCTGACCTTCCGGGGTGGTCCGGATGGGGAACTTGAAGCGTTTGATGAGGCCGTTTCTGAACTTGCAGGTCCACATGACATCTTCGGTGCCCATCATCGGCATGATGCTGCTTCCTAGGGGAACAAAGTCGGAGTAGCCGCGTACTTCGATGGCTTGGGTGGGGCAGATTTTGACACAGGAAAAGCATTCCCAGCACTGATCCGGTTCCTGGTTGTAGGCCTTCATCGCATTGGGATCCAGAACCATCAGGTCGTTGGGACAAATGTACATGCAAGCGGTTTTGTCCCCACCTTTACATCCATCACATTTTTCAGCAATTACAAAGCTTGGCATTGAAATACCTCCTAAGTTTTGTGTTTCAATGATTGTCTCGTTCACCTTCAATTGATATCAAGCCATTATCCACTCAAAAATTTTCGGTTGCACCCCCCTTCATTTCAGTGACCGGCCTCCGGCATATCGACCGGGCTCGTTTTTTTTTGCGTTTTTCGTTGCGAATATCGTTCGGACCCATCCGGTCATTTGTTACATATATATGAAAATACGGCCAATTTTAGCGCCAAATCATTATTATTTCTTTTAAAATCAAATAGATATGGATAGAACAAACAAAGTGTTAAATTACCATCCGATATGGGGCTTGTCAAGAATTTTTGTTCGCCGTATGATGCCTAAAATCGATCCGCATCACGGGGATAGCTGTCCATGACAACATGTAGCCGGAGATCCGGTTTACAATACAAGATATGGTGTTAACTGCCGAACCGGATAAACCCATCCGGCGGCCGGGAAGGAGATCGAATGTGAAGGACGAATTGTTACCCATCGGACAGGATGAATCATTTCAATTTGAGTGTACCAGCAGGACCCCCTGTTTCAACGAATGCTGCCGGGATCTGAACCAGTTTGTAACGCCGTATGACATCCTGCGGCTGAAAAACGGCTTGGGGATTCCCTCCACGGAATTTCTGGAACGGTTCACGCGGCAACACATCGGGCCGGAAACCGGATTGCCCGTCGTCACCCTGCGGTCGCAGGATTCAACGGAAAACACCTGCCCGTTCGTCACCTCGGCCGGATGCCGCTTGTATGCGGACCGGCCCGGTTCCTGCCGCATGTATCCCCTGGCCCGCATGATCAGCCGGTCCCGGGAAACCGGCGTCATCACCGAGCATTACGCCATCCTGCAGGAATCCCATTGTCGGGGATTTGAAAACAGCCGCCGGCAGACCGTCCGGGAATGGATCGAAACCCAGGGACTTCGCGAATACAATGAAATGAACGACCGGATGATGGATATCCTGCGGCATAAAAACCGCTTGAGTCCCGGCTCCTCATTGTCGCTTGCGGACAAGCAACTGTTTCAGACCGCCTGCTATGATATCGACCGGTTCCGCGTCAGCCTGCTTGAAAGGGCACTGACGGATTCGGCGGAGTGGAATGACATTTCTCCGGAAAGGCTGCAAACGGACGATATCGCGCTATTGCGCTTCAGCATGCAATGGATCCGGCGGACCCTCTTCGGTTCGCCCTGATCGTCGATTCCTTGCGCATTGGAGAAGACCCCATGGAACTGAATGGAAAAACCGCCCTGGTGCTGGGAGCTGTCAAAGGCATCGGCAAGGGTATCGCGCTGGCCCTGGCCCGTGAAGGAGTCAGGATCGCCGCGACGTATTGGGATTGGGAGGAAAGCCTGGCCGGATTGCGCGACGATCTTTCGGCAACCGGCACGGAACATCTGATCGTCCGGGCGAATCTGCTGGAAACCGACGGCATACCGGGTCTGGTCCGCCAGGTGGCGGACCGGTTCGGCCGTCTGGACGTCCTCATCAACAATATCGAGAGAGGGGGGTGGCCGGTGGTCCACGGCGCCTATGTCCGGGACCAGTGGGACCTGGAATTCGCCACCACCTTGCGGGCCAAGCAATGGGTGTTCGACGCGGCCCTGCCGGTTTTGCGGGCTTCGGGTCAGGGTGTGGTGATCAATTTCTCATCCATTGCCGGCATGGTGGGAAGATCCGGACCGGCGGACATGGTTTTCAACGAAGGATATTCCGCGGCCAGCCGCGGGGTTTCCCTGTTGACCGAAACCTGGGCGCGGCTGGGGGCGCCCGAAGTCCGGGTGAACGAAATCATGCTCGGTTTCATGGAAACCAGGCATGGGGAGAACACCAGGGGCTGGGGGCTGCTCAGTGACGGGCAGAAGCAGGCGATCATCGAGCATACCCTGTGCCGCCGCACCGGAACCATTGCGGATGTCGTCCGGGCGGTCCTGTTTCTTGTCAAGGATGCGCCCTTCATGACCGGGAGCGTGCTGCGGCTGGACGGGGGATATGTGTTGGGGGGGGAGAAGATCCGGCCCATGCCGAAAGGAGTGGTATAGTTATTCTCCGGTTCAGCGCGGCCGAACGGATTTGCCGCCGATGCCCCAGAGATAGAATTTGATCCAGGTAAAGCCGAATTTCATCAATTCCACGTCGTTCGTTTCCATTTTTTTCAGGAGAGCCGAAGGGACCTTGTACCGTTTCAAAAAACTGCTTCCGAAAAGAAATTCCCGGAAGCGGTCCATGTTGTAGGCGGCCATGATGGCCATTCGGGAGCGGGGGCCCTCCGGCCCTTCCGTGCCCCAGGGATCGTTCCGGAACAATGCCTTGAGCTCCGCCCAGAGAGCCGTCATGCGATTGTATTCCCGGGCTTCCTGATCCGACACCCAAGCATCGACGGTCATCTCCCGGTCTTCAAACCGGCCTAGACAAAAAGAGGGGGGCCGGAAAAAATGGACCAGCTCCGGTTTGCGATCCGCGTCATGAAAGAGCAGCCCCTGTTCCACCGGAAACGTCCGGCAGGCGTCGGGCCTGTCCGGGTAGACCGAGCAGCCGTCCGGGGTCAGAAAGGGGCAGGTGTGTTCCTCGTCCTCGGACATTCGCAGCAACATGTCCGGGAAATAACTGCCCGGACGAAGGACCGCGTGCACATGCCGATCGATGAACACATCGGACCCGATCCCGAGGCGCTGTTTCAAGCGGATGACATCATATGGGTACAGGAAGAGATTCAGGTTGCGGCAACAGCGGTTGAAGCAGGCCAGCTCCCGGTGGCATCTGAATTGAAACCGGTCCCCGGGGCCGAGTTTTATCCCGGGCCGTTTTTCCATTTCTTGCATGTCGATTGCGCGCATATCGTCACCATTCATTATCAGGCGTTGATCCCCGATCAAGCGGGACTCGATCCCCGGCCCTCCCGCTGGCCCGGCCTCTCAATCCGGCGCTGTTGACTCCCTGCCCCGGAGGATCATTTCCGCCACCGTCAGTTTGATTTTTCCGGAAAACTTCAAAACGGCGCGATATTTTTTTTCCAGTTCCGCCAACTGAAGATAGAGCGGGGTCCGGTCAAACGGGATATAGGCCGGATGCCGGACCTGCCTGTCGAAGTCCGGGCAGCCCGGGCTGAAAACCGGCTGAGATCCGGGTCTTTTCAACTCGTGGGGTATGCCGTGAAGACGGCAGATCATCGGGCGGTACTCGTACAGGATGCAGCGGGTCTCCGCATTGAGAGGGCACAGCGGTTTTGGTGAGGGCGCCTGGCCGTCTTCGTGGCTTTGGACATATTTACCGGCGTTTTCACCGGCTATCCGGCGTTCCTTTTCTTCCAGAAGAGCGAGGCCGTTCATCAGGTAATGGAATTCGATGGCGGTATGGTGGTGAAACCGGGTGCGGCAACAGTTATCCTCGCATCCCCGGCATACAAAACCGTAGCGCCCGGCGATGTTCCCATAGGCGCCGTCCATGGTTTCATAGAGCATCCGCAATTCCTCCAGCAGCGAAGTGATGCGGGAGGCGCTGGCGTCATCGGGAACCATACAGGACATCGGCAGGGTCATGGGATCACACCATGGGTGCGGGAATGAATATTTTGCCGTAGAGGGTCAAGGCATGCTGGTCCGTCAGACTGGCAATGAAGTCACAGACCTGCCGTTTCTGATCGGTGTCGTTGCTGCGCGGTCTGTCCATTTCCATCCCCTTGACCTCCTTCTGCAGCTGGCGGGGATTGTCGATGAAGTAGGCGTACAACTCGGTCAGAATTTTTTTGGCTTTTACAAACTCCCGGTGCACATGCTCCGAGCGGTAGACATGATGAAATAAAAATTCCCGGAGTTTCATCATGGCCGAAAAAACGTCATCGCTGATGCGCAGGGTGAGTTTGGAGTCTTCAATGACGCTGGAGTGGATCACATCCCGAATCATGGCGGTGGCTCTGGCCGAATGCGTGGCCCCGAGGATTTTCTTGCAATCCGCCGGCACCTGTTTCGCCTTGATCACTCCGCTCCGGATGGCGTCATCCAGGTCATGGTTCAAGTAGGCCATGATATCGGCAATGCGGACGACGCGCCCCTCGGCCGTTTCGGCCATTTCGGCGGGATTGGAAGGAATGATTTCACCGAATCCTTTTGAATGCTTCAAAATGCCGTCACGCACTTCATGGGTTAAATTCAGTCCGTTGCCATTTTTTTCCAGGACGTCCACCACCCGCAGGCTTTGCTCGTTGTGGGAGAAGTCCAGGGAATAAATTTCTTTCAGGGCGATTTCCCCGCCATGGCCGAAAGGCGTGTGGCCGAGGTCGTGTCCCAAGGCGATGGCCTCCGCCAGATCTTCATTCAATCGCATGGCCCGCGAGATGGTGCGTGCTATTTCAGCCACTTCCAGGGTATGGGTCAACCGGGTGCGGTAATGGTCACCCAGGGGGGATAGAAAAACCTGGGTTTTGTGTTTCAATCGTCTGAAGGCGTTGGAAAATACGATCCGGTCGCGATCCCGCTGGAATTCGGTCCGGATGGGGCACTTGGACTCTTTTCGAAGGCGGCCCTTTGTCTGGACGCTGGGGCAACCGTATGGCGCGATAAAGCCATTTTCGCGTATTTCAAAACGTTCCCGGATCGACATAACCGATGACAATGCGCTGGATCAAGCGTGTGCTTCCGGTCACTATGCCGGATACCCGATTGATCTTATGATAAAGATTGAGTATATTTCCACAGCGATGATCAATTGTAAAGGGTTTTTTGTCTTTCCCGTTTGATGCCCTTTATCTAACTATATGTAAAGAATGGAGCATGATCGCGGAAAAAACGGAGGGTGATCGGGGGTGAACGATTCCGGCCATCATTACATATTCGGTCAGCTGGAAGATTATCTTACCGGCAGGCGGTTGACGGACACCCACGACGAGCGGTATCGTCAGAGGCTGGCCCGTCTGCTGGTGGAATCATGCGGGTACGCACCCGAAGAAATCGCCGCCCGCATTCCCCTGATCGTAACCGCCGGAAACCGTAAGGCAAGGATAACGGTTGATTTCGCCATTTCCCTGGATTTCAGAGTCTGCATGGTCATCCAATACGGCCCCGGTTCGCTGGTCACCCGATATCGACCGGCATTGGCCATCTCCCGGATGATCGCATCCCATCAGATTCCCATCGTCGTCGTCACCAATGGTGAGCAGGCGGATATTCTGGATGGCCGGACAGGGAAAGTCCTCGGTTCGGGGCTGGACGCCATACCCGGCAGGGAAACGCTTCGTGTGCTGGCAGACCGTCATGGATTCGAGGCGATTTCAGCCGGACGGCTGGAGAAGGAATCGAGAATTCTGTATGCTTTCGAGGTGGACGATCGATGCCCCTGCGATGACGGCGTCTGCCGGGAGGATGTGACATGACAGGAAGCACGGGAAAAGAAATTCAGGACGTCCGCTTCATGGAAATGGCGCTGGATGCGGCCGAGGCGGCACTCAAGGCCGGCGAGTTTCCGGTGGGATGCGTCATTGCGGACGAAAGCGGTGTCCTTGCGACAGGGGCCCGCACGGGAACGGCCGGAGAAAGCGCCAATGAAGTCGATCACGCGGAAATGACGGCTTTGAGGGAGCTGACCGGCCAGGGGGGACGGCGTGAATACCGGTCGTACTCGCTGTACACGACGCTGGAGCCCTGCCTGATGTGTTACGCCGCAATCCTGTTAACCGGCATCGGCCGGATTGTCTACGCCTATGAGGACGTCATGGGCGGCGGCCTGCATTGTGATTTGAATCAACTGCCCGCCCTTTACCGGGAACGGCGGGCGGTCATCGTGCCGAATGTTCTCCGCGGCCGGAGCCTGGCTCTTTTCAAGGCGTTTTTTCAGGACCCGGACCGGGGATACTGGCGCGACAGCTATTTGGCCCGCTACACGCTGGAGCAGGGATGAATTGACAGGGCAGTCCAATTGGGTTATGGTGCAAGGACATGCGCGGGAATTGCTCCAAACGCCAGAGCCGTCGAAGCGACCACATATGATGACCATCCCCGATCCGAAATTATCCAAAGCCGAGATTCTTGTCCGCTTGAATGAGCTGTTGCAAGGGATGCCCCGGAAACGATTGTGGTCCATTCTCTATCAGCTGGAAGAGAAGCCATCCAGATGGAGGCGGCTGCATCCAAGAAAAAGCTGTTTTATTTCGGTAGATTATGATACGAATGATTATTCGACCCGCAAGGACATCCGCAATGTAAGCGTCGGCGGGGCCTATATCGAAACCGGTGAGTCCTTTTCCGCCGGGCAGGAAATCGTACTGTGGTTTACGGATCCCCGCAATGAAAACATCGTCGTCAAGGTGCCGGGGAAAATCGTGCGGAGGGATCCGGGGGGCATCGGGGTGAAGTTTGAAAATTTGAGCCCCCAACAGAAGGAACTGATTGCGATCTTCGAAAAAATGGAATAGATTATTTTTTACTTGCATTTAAAAAAAATTCCTATATAAATTGTCTGCTTAAAATTTGTGAACCGCGCGCCGTCTTCGCCGGCGCCCCATGGAGCGATGATCCATTAATTCAGGAGGTAGGATATAAAAAAACCAAATAGGAACGGTGCTATTCGGACCAATATCAATCGAAATATCCGCGCTAAGGAAGTTCGGGTGATTGATCCTGAGGGTAATCAGCTGGGTGTATTGGCCATCCACAAGGCCCTGGCCACGGCAGGCGATTTCGGCTTGGACCTGGTGGAAGTTTCACCCACGGCAAATCCGCCTGTGTGCAAAATCATGGACTACGGGCGGTACAAGTATGAGCTGACCAAAAAGCAGCAGGAAGCCAAAAAAAAGCAGAGCACCTTTCAGGTTAAGGAAATCAAGGTTCGACCGAAAACCGGTGATCATGATTTGCAGACCAAGATCGGACATATCAAAAAATTTCTAGGCAAGAAAGATAAGGTCAAGGTAACGGTTGTTTTCAGGGGGCGCGAGATCACCCTGGCGGCCCTTGGAAAGGAAGTCCTTGATCAGATCATGGCGGAAACCGAAGCGCTCGCCGTGGTGGAGCAGCGGCCGAAATTCGAGGGCCGGACCATGGTGATGATTTTATCGCCCAAATAAGGGTTGCCGTTTTCTGCGCTGACCATTGTCCGCATCGAAAAGATCAACGCAAGGCGCATTCGTGATGTGGCGTGATGCCGGGAAGGGCATTCACGCCATACGTGTTTGTATGATGCGGCAGATAACAGCGCGATGAATATCATCCCGCATGATGGAGCCCCCGCGTTTCAGGACGGGCTGCATCGTGGGGGGACACGAACGAAAAATATCAAGGTAAGGAGAGTGAACGATGCCGAAGATTAAAACCAATCGGTCCGCGGCCAAACGGTTTAAAAAGACGGGCACGGGGAAAATTGTATACCGGAAGTCCCATGCCAGCCATATTTTGACCAAAAAAACGACGAAACGGAAACGGTCGTTGCGGCGGAGCCAGATTGTCGACAAGGCCAACGCCAAGGGAATCAAACTGCTGTTGCCCAACGGATAAGCCCTAACCGGAGCCCGAAGGCGGTGTTGGACAGCAACGATCCGTTTTGGCAAGAGGGGTCGTTCCGGTTTATGCAAAGGAGAAAGAAATGAGAATAAAAAGAGGATTTAAGGCAAGAAGAAGGCGGGACAAGGTATTGAAGCTGGCCAAGGGGTTCCGCGGCGGCCGAAGCAAACTGTTTCGAACCGCGGCGGATTCCGTCGACAAGGCCTTGACGTATGCGTATCGGGATCGGCGCGTCCGGAAACGGGATTACCGGAAGCTCTGGATCGCCAGAATCAATGCCGCGACCCGAATGAACGATCTGAGCTACAGCAAGTTCATTCATGGATTGAAGCAAGCCAATGTGGAAATCGATCGAAAGGTGTTGGCGGATCTGGCTGTGTCCGATCCATCCGGATTTTCCAAAATAGTTGAGTTCGCATCCCGGCAGTCGTAATGACGGAGCGGCGGCGTTTGTTCAGCAGCGCAGCCGCATGATCCAACGGATCAACAGGCGATACGGGATCGATTCCGGAGCAACCGATACGACGGAAGTATAACGTGCAAGCGCAAACACTGGACAATACGATCGAGCAGATCAGGAACGCGGCTCTGGCGGAACTGAACGCCGCTGCCGATACGGAAGCGGTAAAGGCCGTGGGGGTGCGATACCTGGGCCGTAAGGGTGAGATCACTCAGTTTTTACGGAACATAGCAGCCCTGCCGGAGGCCGAACGACCCGCGGCCGGGAAGGCGGCCAATTCCGTCAAACAGTTGCTGGAAAATCGAATCAATGAAATCCTGGAGCAGTTTGCGGCCAGCCGACGGACCCAGGTGGAAGAAATCGACGTGACCCTGCCCGGCCGGCCGGCGGTGCATGGCTCCCTGCATCCGATTTCCCAGATCAACCAGGAGATCGTCGATATTTTCACCCGGCTGGGATTCGATATCGCCGAGGGCCCGGAAGTCGAAACCGACTGGTATAATTTCGAGGCGCTCAATTTTCCCAAGAACCATCCGGCCCGGGACATGCAGGACACGTTTTTTGTGTCCACCGATATCGTTTTACGCACGCATACATCCCCCCTGCAGGTCCGGATCATGGAGAAACAACCGCCGCCGGTGAGCGTCATCGCTCCCGGGAAGGTCTATCGGTGCGATTCGGATTTGACGCATACCCCCATGTTTCATCAGGTGGAAGGCCTGATGGTGGATGAAGGCATCAGTTTCGGGGACTTGAAAGGAATATTGACCGCTTTCGTCCATCAGATGTTTGATTCCCGGACAGCGCTGCGGTTCCGCCCGAGCTTTTTCCCGTTTACCGAACCAAGCGCGGAGGTGGACATTCTCTGTGTCATGTGCCGCGGAAAAGGATGCCGGGTTTGTTCCCAATCCGGCTGGCTGGAAGTATTGGGTTCCGGAATGGTCCATCCGGCCGTATTTGAAAATGTGCGGTATGATACCGGCAAGTACACGGGATTCGCGTTCGGTATGGGGGTCGAACGGATTGCCATGCTGAAATATGGAATTGATGATCTGCGCCGATTTTTTGAAAACGATATCCGATTTCTGAGGCAGTTTTAGCATGAAGATCAGTTTGAAATGGCTGCAGGAATATGTTTCTGTTGACATGCCGCCGGCGGATTTGGCGGATGCGTTGACCATGATGGGGCTTGAGGTGGAAAGCGTTGCCGACCGCTATGGTTACCTGGATACGGTGGTTGTCGGCCGCATTACGGAAATCACACCCCATCCGGAAAGCGCCGGACTGAAAATCTGCCGCGTGGATACCGGGGCCCAATCCCGAACGGTTGTTTGCGGCGCCCCCAATGCCACCATCGGCCTGATGGCGCCCATGGCCTTGCCGGGCACGGTGATGCCGGACGGGACCCGCCTTGAAACCCGGATGGTCCGGAATCAGGTTTCGGAAGGTATGCTGTGCAGTGCGGGAGAATTGGGGCTGGGAGCCGATCGTTCCGGTCTGATGGCGCTGCCCGGATCGACGCCGGCGGGGACGCCCCTGGCAGCCGCCCTGGGATTGGCGGATGCGATTCTGGAGGTGGAACTGACCCCGAATCGCGCGGATTGCCTCAGTGTCATGGGCATCGCCCGGGAAGTGGCGGCCATATGCAAGCAACCGCTTCGGTACCCCAAAACGGAAATCCCCTCGAAAAGAAATGAAATTTCGGACCACGCGGCGGTGACGATCCAGGCCCCCCGGCTATGCCCGCGGTATGCCGCCCGGCTGCTGTTCGACGTAACCGTCGGACCATCTCCCCTATGGCTCCAGGACCGCCTGATGTCCGTCGGATTGCGGCCGATCAACAATATCGTCGATGTGACCAATTTTGTGATGCTGGAAACAGGTCAGCCCCTGCATGCCTTTGATTTCGACCGCCTGGATGAAAACCGGATTATTGTCCGGGAGGCGGTCAGCGGGGAGACCTTCGTCACCCTGGACCAGAAGGAGCGGTCCCTTTCTCCCGGGATGCTGCTGATCTGCGATGGCCGAAAACCCGTTGCCTTGGCGGGTGTCATGGGCGGAATGAATTCCGAAATTCAGCCGGATACCAGGCGGGTCTTGATCGAAAGCGCCTGTTTTGATCCCGGCTCCATCCGCACGACGGCCAAAAGACTGGGGTTGAATACGGATGCATCCCATCGGTTCGAAAGGGGTGTTGATCCGGCGGGAACCGTTTCGGCATTGAACCGGGCGGCGCTGATGATGGCCGAGCTGGCCGGCGGCCGGATCGCGGAAGGAGTTATCGATGCCCATCCCGGCCAGCGGGAACCATTGGTGATTCATCTGGATGTCCGCCGGACGAACCGGCTTTTGGGGCTGAATCTCCGTCCGCAGGAAATGGCCGACCTGCTACGTTCCATCGAATTCAAAATCACGGGTGAGGATGCGGACACCCTGACGGTGATGCCGCCCTCTTTCCGGGTGGATGTTTTCCGGCCTGAGGATTTGGCGGAGGAAATCGCCCGGCTTTCGGGGTACAACAACATCCCCACGACTTTTCCGCCCATGCTGACCGGCAAACGCAAGACCGACGCCATGATTGCCGTGCGGGACAGAATCCGGCGGGTGATGCTCGGGTTCGGTTTTTATGAGGCGATCAATTACAGTTTTGTCAGCCCCAGGGCCTGTGACAATCTGAGACTGGTGGCGGATGATCCGCGGCGGTCCGTCGTTTCAATATTGAATCCGCTGACGGAAGAGCAGTCGGTTTTGAGGACTTCGCTGTTGCCGGGGCTGCTGGAAACCATGCAACGGAACAATGCCCGGCAAGTCGGCAGTGCCAAACTGTTTGAAACCGGAAAGATTTTCATCCATACCGCTCCGAATCAGCAACCCGTGGAAACGGAAATGCTGGCGGGTCTTTGGACCGGGCTGCGCAGTCGGTTTTCCTGGCATGACAAGGAACAGCCCTGTGATTTCTATGATATCAAGGGGGTTTTGGAAGGGCTTGGCGACTCCCTGGGAATTCCCGGTCTGGTGTTTGCGACCATACCCGCTGACGCTTGCCGGTATACCAGGCCCGGGGTCGGAGCGGCCGTTTCAGTGGCCGGGGAAGCCATCGGTATCATCGGGGAAACCCACCCGGACGTGCTGGCCAATTTCGGCCTGAAGCAGACCGCCTTCTTTTTCGAAATCAGCCTGCCGGTGCTGGCACGGCATATACCGACGGCCAAAAACAGCCGGCAGTTACCGAAATATCCATCCGTATCCCGGGACCTGACGCTGATCATCGACAAGCGGATCGCGGCTGTCGATATTCTGTCGAAAATCGAAAGCGCCGAACAACAGCTGGTGGAGGATATCATCCTCTTTGACGTATATGAAGGCCGTCCGATTCCCGACGACAAAAAAAGCATTTCCATCCGGTTGGTATATCGTTCGGCGGAAATGACCCTGGAAGACGATCTGGTGAATCGGGTTCATGGCGACATCACCCGGAATCTATTGGCGGCTTTTCACGCCGCCTTGCCGGCCTGACGGCAAAACAGCGGCTAACGGTGGAGTTTGGACTTGTCGACGGAAGATCTGAAAACGGGAAAGGATATACCGGATAAGCGGTATTTCCGGATCGGCGAGGTCAGTGCGTTGACCGGACTGGAATCATACGTGCTCCGCTTTTGGGAGACGGAGTTCAAAGGGATCAGCCCCAAGCGGACGGAATCGGGCCAGCGCCTCTACCGGCGGTCGGATGTGGAACTGATCCATAAGATCAAACACCTGCTCCACGAAAAAAAATTTACCATCCAGGGGGCGAAACAATATTTGAACGCCAGCCCGAAAAAGGACCGCAACTCCGTTTTGACCATCGATGAAATCCGTTCGGAACTGTTGGTGATCCGGGAAATCCTGTCCCTGGATGCCGGATAAGCGGACGGGATAATTTTTCCAGCCCCCGCAATAAAGTTCCTTATTGACAAATCCCCTATTTTATCATAAATAATGCACCGCTTTGATATGCGGGCATAGCTCAGTTGGTAGAGTACAAGCTTCCCAAGCTTGGTGTCGCGAGTTCGAATCTCGTTGCCCGCTCCAGAAAAGCCTGCCTTTTCCAGATGTCTTTTGAAAAAGGGTAGTACTTTATTTTTGCTGTAATCAATGGATTTTTTCTATGGTTCATGCATAAGTAGATAAAGTTTTCTATTAGGCACCAGAAAGTCTACCTGATCGTCGGAAACGGGCAATTGCCCGTTTTTGTTTTTAAGAAAGGCAAGCGGATGGCACTGAAGAGACAGAACAGGAAAAAGACGCCGAAAGAAGAGCAACCGCCGGCCGCGGATTCTGTCAAGCCCATTCTTCCGGCCAAGGCGGTGGTGGACCGGGCTACGGAAATTGCCGCGCCATTGTGCGCGTCCCAGGGGATTGAATTGGTGCATGTGGAATATCGCCATGAGTCTCAAGGGCAGATGTTGCGCGTCTATATTGATAAGCCCGGCGGCGTCAAACTGGACGATTGCGTCCGGGTGAGCCGGGAGCTGGGGGATTCCCTGGATGTTCACCTGGAAACCGGCATCCCGTACCATCTGGAGGTTTCATCCCCGGGAACGGATCGCCCGCTGGTGAAGGAAAGTGATTATGAACGATTCAAAGGCGAGGTCGCTATGATCAGAACCACAAAACCGCTCGAGGGGCGGAAAAATTTCAAAGGCGTCCTGTTGGGGATTACGGAAGGAGAGGTGCAAGTGGACCTGGGGAATCAGATCGTTTCCATTCCTCATCGGGATATAACCAGAGGAAGGCTCGTTACTTATTACGGAGACAAACGATGCTAATGTCAGATATCAAACGCGTTATAGACCAGGTTAGCCGGGACAAAGGCATCCAGCCCGCTGTTTTAATGAAGACCCTCGAGGAGGCCCTGAAATCGGCGGCCAGAAAGAAATTCGGCAATAAGGTCGAGATTGAGGCCAATTACAATGAAGAAACCGGCGACATTGAAATTTTCCAATTCAAGGAAGTCGTAGAAAACATAACGGATCCGGATCTTCAAATTACCTTGAAGGAAGGCAGGAAGCTGGATCCGGAATGCCAGATCGGAGACAGCCTCGGGACGAAAATGGATGCGAAGACCTTCGGCCGCATAGCCGCCCAATCCGCCAAGCAGGTGATCATCCAGAAGATGAAAGATGCGGAGCGGGAGGCTGTGTACTCCGGCTTCATAAACCGTAAGGGAGAAATCATCAACGGTATCGTCCAGCGCTTCGACCGGATGGATATCATCGTCAATGTGGGAACCACCGAGGCCGTTCTGCCCCAGCGGGAGCAGATTCCAAGAGAGACCTACCGCCGTGGCGACCGCATTCGGGCCAACATCATGAAGGTGCTGGGAGAATCCAGAGGGCCCCAAATTGTTCTTTCCAGAACGCATCCGGACTTTCTCATCAACCTGTTTAAAACCGAGGTTCCGGAAATCAGCGAAAGCATAGTACAAATCGTCGCCGCCGCCCGGGAGCCCGGAAGCCGCGCCAAAATCGCCGTCAGTTCCATCGATTCGGATATCGATCCCGTGGGCGCCTGTGTCGGTATGAAGGGCAGCCGTGTTCAAAATGTCGTGCAGGAACTGAAAGGTGAAAAAATCGACATCATTCCCTGGCATGTGGATCCGGCCAAATTCGTATGCAACGCGCTGTCTCCGGCGGAGATCTCGCGGGTGATCATCGATGAGGAAGACAAAGCCATGGAGGTCATCGTGCCCGACGAATTTCTTTCCGTGGCCATCGGGAAACGCGGCCAGAACGTGCGTTTGGCTTCCAAGCTGACCGGCTGGCATCTGGATGTGCAGAGCGAGTCGGCTTACAGCCAGGCCATGAAGCAGGGTTATGACTCCCTGCTGGAAGTGCCGGGAGTGAATATCGGTCTAGCGGATGTATTGTACGAGAAGGGATACTATTCCGCCGAGGAACTCAGCCGCGCCGGTCAGAAGGATTTGGTTCAGATTCGGGACATCGATGAAGAAAAAGCGGCGCTGCTGATTAAAAATGCAAAGCTGATCGTATCCGCCAAGCAGGCGAAAGCCCATGCGGAAAGCGAATCGGTTCCTGCCGCGGAAATATCCACGGACGCGAGTGCAGATAAGGGCGTGGATGACGTTCCTGTAAAAGAGAGCTCAGCGCCGGACGCCGCCGCGGCGGGAACAGGCGCGACCGACTCCGTGGAGGCTATGGATTCAGAGGCGAAGTAACGTTGCCGGTCTTTCGATCGCCCCATCAACGGGAATGGACACCCGGATGGCGCGAAAAGGACAGGATATCAGAGGGCACCAGCCGAGGGCGGCCCGTCGTGATCGTGTGCTAAAGGGGGATGAATGGCAAAAATCAGAGTGTATGAACTTGCCAGAGATCTGAATATGACGAACAAAATGCTGCTGGACAAAATTCAGGCCATGAATCTGGATGTGAAAAGTCATATGAGTTCTTTGGAAGATGAAATGGTGAGTCATATCAAGGCCCACGTTCTTGGAAAGAAAAAGAGCGAACTGGAGGAAAAGCGAGTTCAGCCGACGATCATCAGAAGGCGGAAAATCGCCGTTCCGGAACCCCCCCCACTTCCCACGCCGGAGCCTGTGGAATCCACGGAGGTTGAAGAAAAAGCGGCAGAACCGCAGGTTGATAGCGAAGAGATTCCCATCGCAAGGCCTCCCGAGATGGAGGAGCCCCCCGCCCCCGAGCCGGTTATGGCGCCTGAAATCGGGGAACCTGTGGAGCAGCCGGTGGACATCAGAACGGCAAAGCCGGATCAGGTGCCGGTCGAAGTTACGCCGGAGGAAGCCGTTGAACCGGAGAGCGACCTGACTCCCGTGGAAGAAGCCATCCCCCTGCCCGTGGTTGAGGAAGGCAAGGAAGAGCGCCCGGAAAAACCGCCAAAAAAAGGCAAGAAACAATCCGCCGCCAAGATTATCAGTCTGCCGGACAGAATTCCGGCCCCGTTGTCCGAACCGAATCTTGTCGCGACGGTTGATCTGCTGCAACCGGCGGCGATACCTGCGTCCGTGGAGCAGGAGGCAAAGGCCGCCGGCGTGGATGAAGCCGAGGACCTTGACGACAAGCGCGGCAAAAAGAAGAAAAAGCCGGCGGAGCTGGAGAAGGAGAAAGAAAAGGAAAAGGAAAAGGAGAAAGAAAAGGACAAACGGTTTTTCAAAAAGAAGATCTCCTTTAAGAAAAAATCCATCATCGAAGGCAAGGAACTGTATGACGACGAACTGGTGCGCGGCCGCAAAGGGAAAAAGGCGGCCAAAACCAAGGCTCCCGTCGGCCAGAAAACCCAAATTACGGTGCCCAAGGCCATTAAACGCCGCATCAAAATCGATGACGCCATCGTCTTGTCCGATCTGTCCAAGCGCATGGGCATAAAGGCCAGTGAAATGATACAGAAATTGATGGGGTTGGGCGTGATGGCCACCGTCAATCAGACCATAGACTACGACACGGCCGCGCTTGTTGCCGCTGAATTCGGGTACGAAACGGAACGGGCCGGTTTTGAGGAAGCGGAGATACTAGGCGTGCAGGAAGACAAACCGGAAGAACTGATCAAAAGGCCCCCCGTGGTGACGATCATGGGGCATGTCGACCACGGCAAGACCTCTTTGCTGGATGTCATCCGCAAATCCAGTATCACGGCCGATGAGGCGGGGGGCATCACCCAGCATATCGGCGCCTATAATGTCCAGACCGACAGGGGGTTGATTTCCTTTTTGGATACACCCGGACATGAGGCGTTTACGGCCATGCGCTCCCGCGGAGCCCAGGTGACCGACATCGTTATTCTCGTTGTCGCCGCCGATGACGGCGTCATGCCGCAAACCGTGGAAGCCATCAACCATGCCAAGGCCGCCAATGTTCCGATCATCGTGGCGGTGAATAAAATCGACAAGCCGGATGCGGAACCGGAACGTGTCAAACGGGAGCTTTCCGAGCACAATGTGCTGTCCGAGGAATGGGGCGGTGAAACGATTTTCGTGAATGTGTCGGCCAAGCAGAACATCGGAATCGATGATCTCCTCGACATGGTTCTGCTTCAGGCGGAAATGATGGAACTCAAGGCCAATCCCTACAAGCTCGCCAGAGGGCATGTCATCGAGGCGAAACTGGATTCCGGCCGGGGACCGGTCGCCACGATTTTGGTCAAGGAAGGAACCTTGCGTGCGGGTGATTCCGTGGTTTGCGGTATTCACTACGGCAAGGTCAGGGCCATGCTGAACGATAAGGGGCAGCCCATGGACAGTGCCGGGCCTTCGATCCCCGTGGAAGTGCTGGGATTGAACGGCGTACCGAGCGCCGGCGATGAAATGGTCACCCTCGAGGACGAAAAGAACGCCAAGCAGGTCAGCATGCATCGGCAGCAGAAACAACGGGCCAAGGATCTCGCCAAATCGAGCCGTCTGAGCCTTGAGGGACTGTTCGAAAAGCTGGAGGAGGGCGAAGTCAAGGAACTGAACCTGATCCTGAAGGCGGATGTCCAGGGCAGTATCGAGGCCCTGAAGGATTCGTTGATCAAGTTGAGCAGCAATGAAGTGAAAATCAACGTGGTGCATGCCGCCACCGGAACCGTGACCGAATCGGATGTTTCCCTGGCGACGGTTTTGAACGCGATCATCGTGGGATTCAACGTGCGCCCCCCCGCCAAGGTTCAAGAAATGGCCGCCGAGGAGCACGTGGATATGCGCTTCTACAATATCATCTACAATGCCATCAAGGACATCAAGGATGCCATGGTCGGCATGATGGATTCAAAGTTTGTGGAGCGTGTTCTCGGCCGCGCCGAGATTCGGGAAGTTTTCATGATCCCGAAAATCGGAGCCATCGCCGGTTCCTATGTCACGGAGGGGAAAATCGAGCGGAACCAGCGCGTGCGGCTGCTTCGCGAGGGGGTGGTCGTTTATGACGGCAAGATTTCCTCACTCCGCAGGTTCAAGGACGACGCCAAGGAAGTCATGGCGGGCTACGAATGCGGCATCGGCATTGAAAATTTCAACGACCTGAAGCTGGGCGATGAAATTGAATGCTATTACCTTGAAGAAATCAAGCCGACCATGGAGTAGGGATCGGTATGGTTGTCGGAGTCGGTATCATCAGATTCAGGTTGCATGATTGCCACAGCTTGAAGGGCAAGCGCAAGATCGTCAAGGCGATCATCGCGCGGCTGCGCAACAACTTCAACGCCTCGGTGGCGGAAACCGATTGGAACGATGTCCATCAGAAGGCGGAAATCGGTTTCTCCCTGGCCGGCAACGACCGGATTCTGATCAATTCGAAGATCGATAAAATGTTCAATATGGCCGAGGAGATGGGACTGGCTGAAATAATTGACACGGAGATGGAGCTCATCAATTTATGAAGCCCTTTTCGAGAGCCGACCGCGTCAGCGGCCAGATACGGAAAAAGCTTTCCGAGTTATTGTATAAGGAAATCAAAGATCCCCGCTTGGAGGGGGTGGTGATCAGCGGTGTGAAAATGTCCCGGGATTTGAAATTGGCGACGATTTATTTCACGAAGCCCCATCCCGTCTCCGCGGACGATGTCCGATACAGGGAAGAGGCCGCGGAAGGCTTTCAAAGCGCCCTGAATTTCATCAAGCGAACCCTTGCACAAAGTCTGGGGTTGCGCTATATGCCGGACTTCAAATTTCACTATGATGAATCGTTTGAATACGGGGCGCGGATCGAATCCCTGTTGAAGACCTTGCAACAAGAAAAAAATGGACCAGATAATTCAACATCTTGATCAGTCCCGGCGCGTGCTGGTGACATCTCATATACAACCCGACGGCGATGCCCTGGGTTCTCAGCTGGCCATGGGGCTGGCGCTGACCGCCCGGAACAAGACGGTTACCTTTTTCAATGAAACCGAAACGCCGAGAATGTATTGTTTTCTGCCGGCGGTGGATCGGGTCGTGCACCATCTGGACAGTGTCGACGAATTTGACACGGCGGTGGTTTTGGACTGCGGCGACCTGCGGCGGGTAGGAGAAAATGCCGCGTTTGTCGAACGGGTTCCAACTATTATCAATATCGACCACCATTTGACCAATACCCGTTTCGGCCGTTTCCAGCTGGTGGATCCGTCCGCCTGCGCCACAGCGGAGATCGTTTACCGGCTTATCAAGGCCATGGACATTCCGTTGACCAAGGCCATGGCGTTCGGCATCTATACCGGCATCATGACGGACACGGGGTCTTTCCGTTTTTCCAACACCAACCAGGAGGCCTTCGGCATATGCGAGGAGATGGTGGGCCTGGGGGTCGATCCCAATCTGGTGGCCAATCACGTGTACATCACGTATTCCCTGAGCCGCATCAAGCTGCTGAATCTGGTGCTGGAATCCATCGAGGTTTCGGAAAACGGAAAGCTCTCCATGATGTCACTGACCCAGGAAATGCTGGAAAAAACCGGTACGAAGCCCGAAGATATCGGACGTCTGATCAATTACGCCCGGCACATCGAGGACGTCAAAGTCGCCGCGCTGATTTTTGAAAGCAAGAACGGGAGCGGCAATACCGCCAAGGGTCTTGGCCATTTTCATGTCAGCCTGCGATCGAACGGGAGCGTGGATGTGGCGGAAATCGCCTCCCGATACGGCGGGGGCGGGCATGTAACGGCCGCCGGTTTCAATATAACGGCGAGTCTGGATGATGTAAAGGCGAGAATTTTGAGTCTGGCGGACCAGCTGTGATCCGGAAGCGATGCCATGGCGTATGACGTGAACGGGGCGGTCATCGTCGACAAACCTCCGGGTGTGACTTCCGCCGGTTTGATCGCCCGGATCAAAAAAATGACCATGGCAACCAAGGTGGGCCACACGGGGACCCTGGATCCCTTTGCCACCGGTGTCATGATCTGCTGCTTCAACCAGGCGACGCGGCTGTCCAGATTTTTTCTGAGTGGAGGTAAAAAATACCTCGCAACGATGATTCTGGGGGTCACCACCGACACCCAGGATGCCACCGGCCAGGTGCTGACCCGCAGCGATCCGGGGCGGGTCACGGAGGCGGATATCCTTGGGGCGTTTTCACGCTTCACGGGTGAAATCAGCCAGCAGCCGCCGGTTTATTCGGCTTTAAAGCACGGCGGGGTGCCCCTGTACAAGCTTGCCCGAAAGGGCATGGCCGTGGAAAAACCGCCGCGGAAAGTGACCATCCGGTCCATTCGACCGGTGGCAATGGAATTACCGGAGATCCATTTTGAAGTGGCCTGCTCCGGAGGCACATATATACGCACGCTTTGCGCGGATATCGGTGAAGCCCTGGGTTGCGGCGGACACCTCAAGAGCCTGCGGCGGACGGAAAGCGGTGGTTTTTCCATTGATGGGGCTGTGGACATGGCGGAACTGGAAACACTTGCTTTATCCGGAAAATTATCCGATAAGCTGGTGAGAATGTCGGCCATGCTTTCCGGCATGGAAGCCTGTGTGGCCGACAGCCGGCTTGCGGAGAAAATCCGTCATGGAATACCCATCGGCCGTCGGGATCTGGCCGGTGGAACCGTTATTCCGGCGGCAAACGCGGAATATGCGGGTTACATCAAGCTGGTGGATGGGGCCGACGACCTGCTGGCGGTGGTGGAAATCCATCCGGATGAGGAGCCGCTTCGGTATTGTTGTGTGGTAAATGAAAAAGGTTTGATAACATAAGTAATGATCAGAGGAGGCATGCAAAGTGACGTTCACGAATGAAAACAAGAAGGAACTGATTGATCGTTTTAAACTGCACGACGTGGACACCGGTTCGCCGGAAGTGCAGATTGCGCTTTTATCGCATCGGATCACGTATTTGACGGAGCACGTCAAGGTTCATCCCAAAGACCACCACTCCCGTAGGGGACTGCTGATCCTGGTCGGTCGCCGTCGACGGCTGCTGAATTATGTGAAAAGCAAGGATTTAAATCGTTATCAGACACTTATTGAAAGCCTGGATTTGAGAAGATAGCGAAAATTTTCGAAACGTTTTCTCTTTGTGTCCCGGTTTGTTCAGACTTGTGGCCGGCCTGGTGGCCGGTTTAGGTGTTTGCGTTGGAATGCAGGGAAAACCAATAACAATTGCTGTCGAGGCGGCGAAAGGGAACAGGTCCCTTTCCGGGTTCCGGAAGAAAGAAACCGATTGCCGGCGGTTTGGACCGGCGTCGTTTTCCGGCCCCGCCATGCGCGACGGTGATACAGCGGGCGAAACGCATGGAAACCAACGCAGGCGGTTGAGCCGTTAGGAGAGTGAATATGGAATGTTCGTTTAAAGCAGAAGTCGGGGGAAAAACGTTGAGCATCCAGGCCGGGAAGGTGGCCAAGCAGGCCTCCGGATCCGTATGGGTAAGCTACGGCGAGACCATTGTTCTGGTTACGGTTGTGTCGGCGGAGGATGAAAAGGCGGATACGGATTTCCTGCCGCTGTCGGTGGAATATCAGGAAAAGATTTATGCCGCTGGCCGGATCCCCGGAAATTATTTCCGAAGGGAGATCGGCCGGCCAAGCGAAAAAGAGATTCTGACCTGCCGACTGATTGATCGCCCTATCCGGCCGTTGTTTCCTAAAGGTTACCGCTGTGAAACCCAGGTGATCGCCACCGTGTTCTCCATGGACAAGGAGAATGATCCGGATGTGCTGGCGATGGTGGGGACTTCCGCCGCGCTTGAGATATCGGATATCCCGTTTGCCGGACCGATAGCCGCTGTCCGGGTGGGACGAATGGACGGCCGTTTGATTGTGAATCCCACCATCAGCCAGTGGGAAGACTGCGATATCAATATTGTGGTGGCTGGTTCCAGGACCGGCGTGGTGATGGTGGAAGGCGGCGGCAACGTCGTGCGGGAAGCCGATATGCTGGAGGCCATCTTTTTCGGCCATCAGGCCATGCAACCCCTCATCGACATTCAGCAGCAATTGCGGGAAGCCGTTGGGGTGAACAAGCGTGTTCTGGCGGAACCGAAAAAAAATACGATCCTGGCGGAGCGGATCGAGGCCGCCGCCCGGGAGAAGATCCGGGGCGTCCTGGCCATTCCGGAGAAAGCGAAACGCAACGACGCCATGCGCGCGCTGAAAATCGAAGTGCTGGAGAATCTCGGCGAGGAAGATTTGCCCGTCAAGGCGGAAGCCAAGGAGCTTTTTTACGACCTCCAGAAGCGGATCAGCCGTGACATGGTATTGAAAGAGGGGCGGCGGATCGATAACCGCGGGTTTGACGAAGTCCGGCCGATTTCATGTGAAGTGGGAATTTTGCCAAGGCCCCATGGAAGCGCGCTGTTCACCAGGGGAGAAACCCAGGTGCTGGGAGTGCTGACCCTCGGGTCCGGCCAGGATGAACAGCGGGTGGAAACCCTCAGCGGCGATGAATCGAAACCCTTCATGCTGCATTACAATTTTCCGCCGTTTTCCGTGGGCGAGGTCCGGCGCATCGGCGGACCCGGCCGCCGGGATATCGGGCATGGAGCACTGGCGACCCGGGCGGTGGAAAAAATCCTGCCCGCCAAGGATGACTTCGATTATACCATCCGGCTGGTGTCGGAAGTATTGGAATCCAACGGATCCTCCTCCATGGGGACGGTCTGCGCCGGCAGTCTGGCCTTGATGGACGGCGGGGTGCCGATCAAGGCTCCGGTTGCCGGCATCGCCATGGGTCTCATCAAGGAAGGCGACAACGTGGTCGTTCTATCGGATATTCTGGGCGACGAGGATCATTTCGGCGACATGGATTTCAAGGTCGCCGGCACCCAGGACGGCGTCACCGCCTTGCAGATGGATATTAAAATTACGGAATTGTCCAAGGAGATCCTGGAAAAAGCCCTGGATCAGGCGCGTCGGGGACGGCTGCATATCCTGGACAAGATGGGGCAGGCGTTGAACGAGTCCCGCAAGGATCTGTCTCCCTATGCGCCGAAAAATGTTACGATCAATATCAATCCGGATAAAATACGAGATATCATCGGCCCGGGCGGCAAGATGATCCGCGCCATTCAGAGTGAAACCAACACCCGCATCGATATCGATGATTCCGGCGCCGTCAAGGTGAGCGCGACCTCCCAGGAGGACAGTGATGCGGCCATCCGGAGGATCAAGGAAATCGCCATGGAACCGGAGGTCGGCGCGATATATGAAGGCCTGGTGGTGAAAATCACCGATTTCGGGGCATTTGTTCAGCTCGCTCCGGGTACCGACGGGCTGGTGCATATCTCCCAGCTGTCCTCCAACCATGTAAAACGGGTTTCGGATGTGGTGAAAGAGGGTGAAAAATTGAAGGTCAAGGTGTTGGAGGTGTCGCCGGAGGGCAAGATCCGGCTGAGTCACAAGGCGGTCCTGGAAAACAAAGATGAATCCACGCGTAAATAAGACGGTTATCGACAATGGTGTGCGGATCCTGACCAAGACGTTCCCCCATGTCCATTCCGTATCCATGGGGGTGTGGGTGAACGTCGGTGCCCGGGACGAAAGCGCCGAGGAGAGCGGCTTATCCCATTTGATCGAACATATGATCTTCAAGGGAACCGCAAAACGAACCGCCTACCAGATCGCCAAGGAGTTTGACGCCATCGGCGGGCAAACCAATGCCTTCACTTCCATGGAGCTGACCTGCTATCACGCCCGGGTGATGGATTCACACCTGGCGACCATGGTGGACATCCTGTCCGATATTTTTCTGCATTCCGAGTTTGATCAAAAGGAAGTCGAGCGGGAACGGGCGGTCATTCTTCAGGAAATCGGGATGGTGGAAGACACGCCCGAGGAACATGTGCACACGCTTCTGGGCAACTCCTTTTGGGGCGACAACCCCCTGGGGCGCTCCATCCTGGGGACACGGGAGAATGTCAGGGGGTTTTCCGCCGAAACCATCCGGGATTTTTTCAACCGCAACTATCAACCGGACCGGATTGTCATTTCCGCCGCCGGCAATTTGACCCACGATCATTTCGTGGACCTGGTGGGCGGGACGTTTGAATCCGTCCGCCCCGGGAATGGATTCCCCGAAAGGCTTGCCCCCCAACCGAAAGCCGCCACGGCCGTTCACCGGCGCGAGCTGGAACAGGTGCATCTCTGTCTGGGCACTCCCGGATTGAGCACCACCGATTCCCGGCGGTACGCCCTTTCCCTGCTGAACACGATTCTAGGCGGGAACATGAGCTCGCGGTTGTTTCAGGAGATCCGCGAGCAACGGGGATTGGCCTACGCCGTCTATTCCTATATCTGTTCCCACGCGGATACCGGCATGTTCGGGGTGTATGCCGGAGTGGCGCCCGAGAATACCTTCGCCGCCGTCGAACTGATCCTGGAAGCCCTCCGGAGGATGCGCCGGGAACCGGTGGGAGAAGCGGAGCTTCAGGACGCAAAGGAATATACCAAGGGCGGGGTGCTGCTTTCCGCCGAAAGCATGGACAACCAGATGGTGCGGATCGCCCAGAATGAAATTAATTTCGGCCGGGACATTCCCCTGCCGGAGCTGATCGACAAAATTTCATCCGTGACGGTGGAGGAGGTCCATCAGGCCGCGCAGCAATTGCTGGAGAGCGGGAAGATCGCCTTGACCATGCTGGGTCCTGTCCCGGATGAGGCTTCCCATACTGACGCTGTTCTCGAATTGATGAGCCGTTCCTGATGGAACCCCCAAAACTGGCGATTCATATCCGCCGGGTGCGACCCGGCCAGGATGACGATATTCCCCTGCCGCGCTATATGACACCGGCGTCCGCCGGCATGGATCTTTCCGCGGCCCTGGAGGAGCCGCATTCCTTGAACCCGGGGGATATTTTCCTGGTTCCCACCGGATTCGCCATCGCCCTGCCTCCTGGTTATGAGGCCCAAATCCGACCCCGCAGCGGGCTGGCGGCAAAATACGGGATTGGAATGGTCAATTCACCCGGTACCATCGACGCGGACTATCGCGGTGAAATCAAAGTGCCCCTGATCAACTGGGGGCGGGCTGCCCATGTGATCCGCCGCGGCGACCGGATTGCCCAGATGGTGATTCAGCAGGTGGCCCGGGCCGAGCTTGTACCGGTGACGACGCTGGATGAAACCGCCCGGAACAGCGGTGGATTCGGTCATACAGGCCGATAAAGACATGACGGAAGACGTTTCCCGAGACCCGCAACCGGCATCCGCGTCCGACGGCCTTTCCATTTGCATTCTAGCCAGCGGCAGCAAGGGGAATTCCATCCATGTCACGGACGGCCGGACGGCCATTTTGATCGACGCCGGGCTCACCGGGGTTCAGATCGAAGGGCGGCTGCGATCCAGAGGCGTTGCTCCCCATGAGCTGTCCGCCATTCTGGTGTCCCATGAACACGGCGACCATGTCAAAGGTGTCGGGGTGCTGTCGAGGCGGTATGACCTGCCGGTATACGCCAATCAGGGCACCCTTTCCCGGGCGTCCGGCCAGATCGGCCATGTCCATTCAACCCGGCCGTTTGCCTGCGGCCGGGAGTTCACCATCGGCACGCTGACGATTCATCCCTTTTCCATTTCCCATGACGCTCAGGATCCCTGCGGTTTTACCGTGACCGGTAACGGATGCAAAATCGGCATCGCCACGGATTTGGGGGTCGTCACGGCCCTGGTCCGGGAACATTTGCGGGAATGCCGACTGCTGGTTCTGGAAGCCAATCATGATTCGGACATGCTGCAGAACGGGCCCTACCCCTGGCATCTCAAACAACGGATCAAAAGCCGGATGGGGCATCTGTCCAATGAAGATGCCATGCAGCTCCTGGCGGAATTGCAGCATGAGCGTCTGGAGCAGGTGGTTCTGGCCCATCTGAGCGATGAAAACAACACCCCGGAAAAAGCCCGGGCAAGGGTCGGTGAAGCCATCCGGCATGCGGGAATTCAATTGAGCGTGGCCGGCCAGGATCAGTGCGGCCGGATCATTCGGCTGACCCCGTAATCCCTTGGGGTATCCGCATTCCAGCTATCCCAATCGTGCTTTGCTGTTATTCCTGAAGATGGATGAGGGTTTCCAGCTGTTTGATCTGCTGCGCGGAGAGAATCCCGAACTTGACCCCGCGGCGCCTCAGCGGAATCTGTTGGATCGGATTGTCGTAGATGATCTCAAAATCGGAAACGGTTTTAACCTGGATATTTTCCATCTGAAGGGTCCGTCCTTCCTGCCGGACGCTCAATTTCAGGAAATCATCCAGCGGGTGGGACTGGCCGATATAATGAAACGCGATCCCGCCGTGACCGATATCCACCACCTGGCCGATGGAACCGGAGCCGTTGCCGTGAACCACCAGGGAATCGTCCTTGACCTTAAGCCGCTTCGACTTTCTTCTTTCCGTTATGTCCACTTCGCCCCTCCCGGTTTAGACCATACGGCACTCCTGACTTGCCGAAGGGGCATGGCCGCTGGAAAACGCCGGAAAGAGCAACCGGATATGCCGGAGGTCTGTTTCCTTGCGGCGATCCCATCGAATCAATACCCCCGGCGCCCCCCTTCATTTCTCCAGGCATTCCCGCAGCATGGAGAAAAAAGGGCGAAGCCGATAATTTGATCGGCGTTCAAATACCTTGTTTTTTCCATAACAAAATTTGGGGGGCTTGACAACTGGTTTTAGTGGTTAACAGCGTTCGGCCACGGTAATTTCAAGCGGGTCAACCGGCCGACCCGTTTGTACCCCCTATGCGCCAACCGCCACCAGTTCATAGGACCGGGTGCCGATTCCCAGGCTTTCGGCATAATCCAGCTGGTGGGGCCATTCCACGTATGGATAGATGCCCTTGAATTTGTCTTCACCCGCGGCGGTGTTGGTTTTCAACGCGGCGCCCGGCAGGGCTGTTTCCCGGTTGACCAGGTCCACCGACGCCTGATCGATGGCCACCGGATCCTTGGATGCCAGAATACCGATGTCCCGGACGATGGGGGTATCGTTGTGGCTGTAACAATCACAGGCCGGTGAGATATTGGTCAGGAAATTGATGAACAAGGCCCGACCGCGTTTGCCTTTCAATACGCCCATGGTATATTCCGCCATGTTTTCGAGGAAAACGGGCACGGACTGGTTCCACTGGATCTGAATCGCCTCGTTGGGGCAGATGAGGATGCATTCACCGCAGCCGATGCATTTTCCCGCATCGATCACCGCTTTTTTTTCGATCAGCGCCAGGGCCTTCTGGGAGCAATGGGGAATGCAGTCTCCGCAGCCCACGCATTTTTTGGCCTTGACCGCCGGGCTCACGGTGGAATGCTGGGCCAGCTTGCCTTTGCGGGAGGCGCAGCCCATTCCCAGGTTTTTGATGGTGCCGCCGAATCCGGACAATTCATGGCCTTTGAAATGCGCCACGGAAATCAGGGCGTCCGCCTGAACGATTTCCGTGCCGATATAGACTTCCTTGAAATTCTTCTGATTGATCCGGATGACGGTTTCGGTTTTTCCCCGCAGGCCGTCGGCAATGATGAGCGGGGCCTGCACCACGGAATAGGCGAACCCGTTGGCCGTGGCCGTGCGCAGATGATTCACGGCGTCACTGCGGGTTCCGGCGTAAACGGTGTTGCAGTCGGTGAGAAAGGGATCGCCGCCCGCCTTCCGGATTTCCTCGACAATTTTGCGCAGGTATACCGGCCGGATAAAGGCCGTGTTGCCGAGTTCGCCGAAATGGAGCTTCACCGCCACCAGATCCCGTTTATGGAAAGTATCCTTCAGGCCGGCGGTTTCCAGGAGTTTACCGATTTTGGTGAGGAGGTTTTCCTTGGGTGTGGCTTTCAGATCAATGAAATAGACGCTGCTGGCTGGCATGGCGGCCTCCCTGTTGGTTGGGTCGGTTGTAGTGGTGTTGTGTGTTCCTATCATTTTCGGGGAAAAAATGAAATGCCAATGTTGCACCAAGGGCCTTGACAGGGGAAGGTCCGGCGGCATACAGCAGAATCCGGCCTATAAACGCGAAACGGGGAGGAAAAGGATGTCGTGGATGACCGGGCAAGGACAATGATTGCATACCGGGACCGGCTGTCGCCATGGGACGGCCTTTTTTTAACTGTCCCCCTGGCGGTTTATGGGTTCACCTGCGCGCCGGGGATCGGGTTCGGGGATACGGCCATTCTGGTGGACAACATCCAGCGCCTGCTGCTCAATTCCCAGGTCAACACCCATCCCCTGACCACCTTGCTGGGCCATCTGTTCTCGAAGCTGCCCCTGGAGAACCTGGCCTACAAAGCCAATCTGCTGTCCGTATGGTGCGGCTCCCTTGCAGTTTTGTTTCTGTATATGGCCGTATTGGCGGCCCTGGGGAATCGATTCGTCGCCCTTGTCGCGGGAAGCTGCTTTTTGTTCAGCCACAGCATGTGGTGGCACAGCACCATCATTGAAAATTACGCCGTGGGCAGCGCCTTGGTCGGCGGCACCCTGACGGCGTTCGTGGGATTCTGGCGGACCGGGAAGCCAGCCTGGCTGGCCGCGATTTTTTTCCTGGCCGGGCTGGGGTTGTTCAATCATGTGCAGCTGGGGTTTCTGTCGGCCGGCGCAGCCCTGACGTTATTGCTGGTTCTCCGGAACGCGCCGCGGAAAGGCCGGCTTTTCGCGGGTTGCAGCCTGGCATCCCTTTCGGGATTATTCCCCTGGCTGATTCTGGTGGGGCTGGACTGGCGGCGTTCGGGAAATCTGGCCCTGACCCTCCGGAACGCCTTTTTCGGGCCTTTCGGCGATGTCTTTTTTTCCGCCGGCTGGTGGAGCGGCCTGCGGGAAACCGCGATGGTATATTTATTCCAGTTTCCCAATTTTTTCTTGCCGTTTCCGCTCCTGGGGATACCCGTTGCGGCCCGGGTCATGAAAAAAAGTCCGGCCTTCTGGGGAATTCTGCTGTTTTTCGGTCTGAATACGGTGACCTTTGCGTTTTATGAAACCTGGGACCGGTTCGCCTTTCTGCTCCCTTCCTTCATGATCCTGTGCTTTTTCGGCGCCTTTGCCGTGAACGCCTTCCTTGGGTATCTGAAAACCCATGCCGGGCCGGCCATCCGGTACGGCCTCACCGGCGCCTGCCTGGTGACCCTGGTCTGGACACCCCGGTTTTATGACCATGTCTGGCGGAAAGGCCGGGAGACCGGAAGCTACTGGAACCGCAACTATCACAACCAGTATTCCAGAAACCTCTATGACCAGGCCCGCTTCATCATCATTCCCGACAAGCGCGATTACCGGGAGCTGGACATTTTCGCCGGGCTGCTCTTCGACAAACTGCCGCCGAACGCCGTCTATGTGGACGATGATTCCAGAACCTACTACACCATCGCCGATTATTTTCAGAAATATTACCGGAAACGGCCGGATGTGAAGGTGTTGCTGATCAATTCCTGGGGAATCGCGGGCTGGGGATATTCCTCCGGGCATCTGGCGGATTTCATGCGCGCCGCCTATCTGGCGGATCAGCCGTTTTTCATGGCGTCCCTGATGCGGCCCTATGGCGATGTCCTGGGCAATCTGCCGCCGGACTCCGGCATCCGCTTCGAGCGCTTCCCCTTATCGGACAGCCGCTGGATCTATCGCATGAAAACCAGGAGCGAGCATGCCGCGGGAGGGGCCGCCGACCCCACCCGCATCCGGGGAGAGAAAGGATATGTGGATTTTCATCTGGTGCGTGTCGTGCACCAGCAGCAGGCCCGGGTGATCCAGCAGATCATGGCCGCCTTTCCAGGCGACTGGCGGGAAGACGACCAATTGTTTGTGGATTTCACCGCCCCGGAAGGCGACATCCAGCTGGCGATTCCCTCGGACCGGGCAGGCTGGGCCAGGCTGCGCCTGTTCTATACCCGGGCCGGTGATTTCGGGGCCGTGACCATGGCACTCAACGGCCGCCGGCTGACGACCCTGGACCTGCATGGACCAAGGGTTATGAGAGCGTCGATGGACGTGCCGGAAACGGTCCGGCTGGCCAAAGGAACCAATATCCTCCGCTTTTCATATGCCCCCGGAAAATCGGTTTCCAAGGGAAACAAGGCCGGACTCGACGGGTTGGAATATGGGCTGCTGAAGACCGAAAATCAGGAATGAGTATGCGTATCTTCGGGAATAAACGCCTGTGGGAAGCGGCGGCTGAGCGGAAGCCGCGCAGGGCCGGCCGGCTGTATCGCGGGTGCTGCAATTAGGCGTGAATCATTATCAATTATAAGAAATTATTTAAAATTATTATGAAATTACCTATAATTGATTTAAAACATCGCGCCGCAATTCACCGGCGTTTTCACACCTTAAGCTTTATCATTTCGCGTCCAACCTGTTTTTTTCTTGACATAAAAAGCCTATCAGTATAATTGTGACAAAGTAATATCACGTCTTCTCAATATGGAGCCTCCGAATCATTTAACGGAACAAGATGACCGAACGCAGCAGAAGAAGGCTATGCTTGCCTCACAGCAGATGGTGCTGCCGGGAGATCTGTTTCCGTTGATGGCGCGGGGGCTTTGCTGCCTAATAAGGAGCCGCTTACCATGAAGCTGAAATCTTCGATTCTGTTCACTCTCATTTGCAGTTGTTTGATTCTTTTCGGATGCACCAGCTCGGACGATTCCGGCAGCATCAATGAAATTGCTACCGGGACTGGTACTGGAACAGGCACCGGAACAGGCACCGGAACAGGCACCGGAACGGGCACCGGAACGGGCACCGGAACGGGCACTGCCGGTGAAGGCGTGGCGATTCAGTATGTATCCGCCACTTCCACAGTGATTGCACTGCGTGGAACAGGTGGTGAAAATAGGCCCGAATTCACCAAATTAACCTTTCGGGTGATTGATGAAAACGAAAACCCGGTCTCAAATGTTGGTGTTACCTTCATGCTAACAGCCACAACAGGTGGTCTGGCCCTTGATTATAGTACGGGCATTACCAATGGTGAGGGCTTGGTCGTTGTGGGGATCACCTCGGGAGAAGTGGCAACATCTTTCAGTGTACGCGCAAATATAACAGGGACGACCTATTCGACCACCTCACCCAACTTGGTTGTCAGCACAGGCTTACCGGACCAGGATAGTTTCTCGCTTTCATTTAGTGAGCACAATCCGGAAGCTCTATCGGAAAATGGTGTGGAGGTCACTGTAACAATCCACGCAGCGGACCATTTCAACAATCCTATACCGGACGGGACCCGAATATATTTCACTTGCGATGGAGGCAGCATCGGTAATTACCCGAGCACAGAAGGATCATGCACCATTGTTGGAGGAACATGCTCAGTGATATGGAGAAGTCAAGATCCAAGACCACCTTCGTTTGGTACTGGGATGTATTCACACCCAGACATTTATGGCCATATATCACCATTATATGATGAATTCTGGCCATATAATTCACAAGACCGCAATGGTATTGTAACAATACTAGCAGTGGCTGTAGGCGAAGAGAGCTTTACGGACGTTGATGGCGATGGAAGGTACTCATCCCTAGAAGATAAAGCCGCTTGGGATTCAATGGTTGCTGATGATTTTATAGAGGATCTCGGCGAGGCGCATCTAGATGTAGATCAGGATTTCTTATTTGATGATGGAACAACAAGCATTGGTGTTTTCGAAGAATATCGGGATTTTAATAATAACCGGCAACGAGATGGTAACAATGGACTATATAATGGGACTTTGTGTACAGAAGCAATGGAGGATCAAGGTAATTGCTCTCGGGAAATGTTAGAAGTTCGAAAAAGTGGCTTGTTGTCGATGTCTGGATCTGACGTCTATTTTGAGTTATATATCGATCATGCTGTCGTGATGGATGTAAATGGCAATGCTCCCCCATGCGGTACAAAACTTTCACTTACAGGTAAGGGGAAAAATGTGCTAACGCCTAACTCTACAGATGTTCCTTGCAATATAACAGAACCATGGATTTGGGGATTTAGTAATGTTATCCCTCCTGATACAGAAGGTGGATCATATAATTATGAGATTAAAGCAGAGACGGCTGGGGCCGTAACATATTCGTATTACCCGCAGAGCTGGCATTAGTTGTTTCATATTTTGATTCATATATAAAATGCAGAAAATCTCTGAATGGCGGAATAGCTTGCTGAATATAGAAAATATGGAGGGAGTGTTATGGGATGCAGGAAGCTGGGAATTGTGACGGCGATAATACTTTTTATTTTTGGAGGAGCCGCCTGGTCGGATGAATACACCGGCCATCTGGATAAAAAGGGAAGCCTGGCGTTCAAGTATGGAACCCAGATTTTTCCCGACAGCGATTTGACGGATTATTGGGACCTCTCTCCGGATGTAGCCCCTTACCCTGTGGAAATTTCCTATGAGCACAAGCTGGGAAGATCCCTGGGGATTGAGCTTTCTGGGTGTTACAGCCAGATGGAAGATGAAAAAGAACTGCCGAACCGCCAGTATGATGAAATGGAGGTGAAGAATATCTCCTTTTCACCGAGCATCAAATACCATCTGCCGGTAAACAACTCGACGGTGCTTTTTTTCGGCATCGGCCCGGATATTGTCCAGAGCCGTGGCACGCTGACGTATACCATATCAAACCGCACCTACGAAGACGATGTGTCCGAGATCGCCTATGGCGGACATGGACTGATCGGTTTTGAATATTTTATCCTCAAGAATCCTGCTAAAGATAATTTTTTCGACTGGCCCCTCAGTATTGGCCTGGAATACAAATATACTTTTGCGGAAATCAGCGACTATGATGAGGAACTGATCCAGAAGATCAAAACTGGAGAAAGTCGAACCAACCCCAACACAGTCTGGAACAGTGTCACCCCCAACAAATTGCAGGTCGGCGGTCACACGGCGGCCATTACGCTTAAATGGCATTTCTTCTGATACGTCAATCGAATTTTACGCTTTTCCCCCTTCCCTCCGTTACCGGTTTTGGCGACTGCTGAAACCGGTAACTGTTTCCGGGCAACGCCATTCCCCCATTCGCATAGCAATCCATAAAAACACAACCGGCAGGGCGGAATGCCCTGCCGGTTGGGGCGTAAAAGCTGAAGGAGTGAGGAGGGTTCAGCTTTTGAGGGTCTTGCGTCGGATGCCGACGAAACAGATCAGGGCCGAACCCAGCAGCCAGGCGCTTTCCGGAATCGGCACAGCCGAGGTGATGGGGCCGTATACGGAATTGATGATCTGGCCGTTGGTGCCGAAGGTCAGGGTGCCGCTGTGTCCGCTCTGGACCACCCCGTCCAGCATTTCAGCCCATTCCATGACAAAGGAATCCCGGTCGGAAAATTGGATCCGGAAACGGCCGCTGTTGGGATTCAAGTCATTGCCCGTGAAGATCAGGCGGTTGGACTCAAACGTATCCACGCCCCATGAGGGCGCCAGGCGGTTTTCATCCACGTCCCGGAAGGTGACGTCGCCGCTGGTGATGAACAAATACACGGAATCCGTTCTGAATTCATTCCGGAATTCCATCCAGTAAGGCGCCGCGGAAGCCGAGGCGGCGAACACGGTGAGCAGCACCGTGGTGATGATGGCGATTTTTGTGATTTCCCGTTTCATGATTCCCTCCTCAAAAGCCGTTCATATCCGCTGGGGATTGTTGTTTCACCCTGATATTTAGCAACAAGCATGCCATAGCGGTTATTGCGCGATTCTGATACATATACAATTGGTTGGTTTATAAAGACGCTGGAATCATACCCATTGTTGCCGTGATTTGGCTGGTTTTCATGACAAAAATTGTCATACAATGTTGGGAACGGGATTCATTGAAACATGAATGAATGGTAAAAAGAATCAATTGGGGCGAAAATGAGAACATGAACAGGGGGCGTCGTGATGGCATGCAAAAAAAACCAAGCCCTGCAAAAAGCAGCCGGCAGGGCGACATGCCCTGCCGGCTGGGTGTAAAAGCTGAAGGAGAGAGGAGGGTTCAGCTTTTGAGGGTCTTGCGTCGAATGCCGACGAAGCAGATCAGGGCGGAACCGAGCAGCCAGGCGCTTTCCGGAATCGGCACGGCGGAGGTGATGGGGCCGTACACGGCATTGATGATCTGGCCGTTGGTGCCGAAGGTCAGGGTACCGCTGTGTCCGCTCTGGACCACGCCGTCCAGCACTTCGGCCCATTCCATGACAAAGGAATCCCGGTCGGAAAATTGGATGCGAAACTGTCCGGCGTTGGGACCCAAGTCATTGCCCGTGAAGATCAGGCGGTTGGACTCAAATGTATCCACGCCCCATGAGGGCGCCAGGCGGCTTTCATCCACGTCCCGGAAGGTGACGTCGCCGCTGGTGATGAACAAATACACGGAATCCGTATTGAATTCGTTCCAGAAATTCATCCAGTAAGGCGCCGCGGAAGCCGAGGCGGCGAACACGGTGAGCAGCACCGTGGTGATGATGGCGATTTTGTTGATTTCCCGTTTCATGATTCCCTCCTCAAAAACCGTTCATGTCCGCTGGGGATCGTTGTTTCGTCATGATATATAGCAACAAGCATGCCATTGCTTCATTAGTTTGATTTTATAATATATACAAAATGTTGTTTTTGATAGGGGGCTCGGCGAAACCGAATTGCTGCCGTGATTTGTCCGGTTTTTATGACAAAAATTGTCATCCGGCCTTGCCGTTTAAAGCCATGGAAACCAGTTGAGCCCCTGCGGTTTGTCTGTTATGGTGCCCGGTATGAAGGCATGGTATTTCCATGGCATATGAGGTGGTGCTTGAGGATTCCCGATACGCGGGTTGAAATCGATCTGAGCAGAATCGCGCACAATACGAAAATGTTGCGCAAGATCACCTTGCCCCGGGCCCGTCTGATGGCGGTTGTCAAGGCCGATGCCTACGGGCATGGCGCGGCGGCGGTGGCCGGGTGCGCCATTCAATATGGCGCCGACACCCTGGGAGTCGCCCGGATCCGGGAAGCCGCGGCGCTGCGGGAAGCGGGCCTGACGGCGCCGATTCTGGTGTTCGGCCACACCCCGCCTGAAATAACGGAACAACTGATTCATCATGAATTGATCCAGACGGTTTTCGCTACTCGCGACGCATATGCCTATGACCGGGCCGCGGGGCTGCTGGGCAAAAAACTGCCCGTTCATCTCAAGATCGATACGGGCATGGGCCGCCTGGGATTTTGCGGAATAGCTTCCCGGCGGGACATGGAAGGGAGGCGCACCATCCAGGACCTCCTCGGCGCGATCGAAACCATCGCCCGTCTCCCCCATCTTGTCCTGGATGGAATGTACACCCATTTCGCCGCCGCAGATGAAGCGGACAAGACCTCGGCCCTGGGCCAGCTGGAATATTTCACAACCTTGATCCGGGCATTGGAAGGCCGGGCCATCGAAATCCCGGTCAAGCACGCCGCCAACAGCGCCGCCATCCTCGATCTGCCGCAAAGTCATCTGGACATGGTACGGGCGGGGATTGCATTATACGGCCTGTATCCGTCCGACCAGGTGAACCGGCAGACCGTTTCCTTGCTTCCGGCCATGGCCTTCAAATCCAGGATTATCCAGGTGAAGAAGGTCCCAGCGGGATTCCGGGTCAGCTATGGGGGGGATTATAGTGCTCCCGCAGCCACTTCCATCGCCACGGTGCCGGTGGGATATGCGGACGGTCTGAACCGCCGGCTTTCCTCCCGTGGCGTCATGCTGGTGCACGGCCGGCGGGCGCCCATTGCCGGACGGGTATGCATGGATCTCACCATGCTGGATGTGGGCCAAATCCCGGATGTGGCTCCGGGAGACGAGGTGGTAATTTTCGGCCGCCAGGGAGAGGCGTTCATCTCCGCGGATGAAGTGGCGGCATCCCTGAATACGATCAACTATGAAATTGTTTCCACCATTGCCCAACGGGTGCCTAGGGTTTATCAGGACCCGTGAACAAGCACCATCGGTATGTTTTGGATTCTTCTATTCCATTGTGCGGGCAATATAGGCTTTTATTTTTTTGAAATACGGCCCCGCGGAATGGACCAGATCCCCCAGCTCCGGCAACAGTCTTCCCGAATAATCATAACAGGTTGGAAAGAGGCAATAGGTGGGAACGGCGGCCACGATGGCGATCCCCTCCCAACTGGAAAAACCGTATTCCATATACAGGTGATAGGCAACCACGGCGGTCAAAACCGGGCCCCAGAGCAGGGCTTTCCCCATGACCCCCCGGGATAGATAGAAGTGCCGGTTGATATGAAAGAAGCTGCCCAGCGCGCCGAGCCCCAGGCAGATGACAAAGGCCGCCAGGGTCGCATCGCCTGCAAGGTACCAGGATTCGTAATCGAGAATTTCATTTATTATTTCTGCGCGTTGTGGAAAAAATTCCAGGTATTGCCGCCCCATTAGCGTTTGAATATACAGCTTCCAGAGGATATAGGCGGCATATAACAGCAGGGTGCTCACGAGCCAGACCGCAGTGACCAGTATCGCCGCTTCCACCGCAATGCTGGTGAATCTGCGCAGATAGAGAATAACGACATGCCGGATGGAAAAAAAACGGCGGGAGGCCAGAAAACGATCCACCCGGATTTCGACATTCAGCAGCCGGATAACGTCTTTGAAAAAAATAGCGATACCGGAGGAGGATTCCGCTCGCACGGTTTTATAACTAGAGTCAAGAGCCATCATGTCCCCTCTCCGGGCCGGCGTCCAGGTACTCCGCGAATTCCGTCCGAATGACCTCATACAATTCCGCCCCGATGGTCAAACCGGTGTCGATGAACAGGGGGCCGTATTTTTTCCCGGTTTTCGTGCGGAAAGTGTCTTTGATTTTAGCCAGTCCCTTGATGCCCTTGGGATACAGGCGGAAAAAGGTGGAAACCGGGGTGCGGGAGATCATCAGCATGTCCCAGACCGTATGGGTGAAATTATCCGGACCCCAGCGGAATTTGTCGGCGTCGTACAGACAGTCGGATACCAGCGCTCCCCGGAGGGTTTTGATTTCCACCGGGCTCTTAAAAGCTTCATGATTGCTGATGGCGTTGGAAATGTCGTCGATTTCGTTTTTGTCAAAACAGGCGAAGGCCCGCAATGTTTCCCGGGCGAAGAGGGCGCCTTTTTCCGCATGGGATTGCTGATCCCGCTTGATATCATGGAACAAGCCGGAACACTGGGCCAGTAAAACCCGGCGGTCGATATCCTTTCGGGAATATCCGGCCTCTTCCCCTTCGATGATGATCAGGGAACCGGCGTCGAGGGTCACCTTGACGGCATGATCCAGCCCATGGCCGAGGTTCTCGCCGATGGTTTCCGCTATGAAATCCTTTATTGCATTAATGACGGGATTGGTTTGGAAAAACCGGCGGGATTGTTCCACGGCCAGCGGAAAATCGGTGTAAAACGGTTGCACCGGGAAGCGGGCCACGATCTCCCTGGCGCGGTTGCGAATCAGTCGGTATACGTCGTCCATGCAATAAAAATATCATGGGGTCAGCGGCGAGACAAGTATTATTCAGGCTGGGACCGGACCGGCGATGGCTGGCCATAACAGCAGAAGGAATCCACCTTTCAACGCAAGCGCGCCTGGATCAATTTCAAATTGGCCTCCAATAGCTGCACGGTCTTGTTCATGAGGAATTCCCGTAAAAATTTCACTTGAACAGCCTCCCCGGCCTGGTTCAGGACATTGGCGTTCAGGGCCATGACGACGCAGTCGGTTTCGGCTTTCAATTTGGCCTTGCGCGGCATTCCGTGGATGACGGCGGATTCGCCGAAGCACTCCCCTGCTTTCAGCTGCCGCTGTTCTCCACCCAGGTGGATACTCGCCTTTCCCAGCACCAGGATATAAATGTTGCGATCGCAATCGGTCTCTTCCACGATCCAGGTTTGTTCCGGATAAAATCCCCAGGAGGAGATGCGCAGCACCTCCTTGAGATCGGCGGCCTGAAAATGCCGGAACAACGCCAGGCGTTTCAGGTAGGACATCTTTTTTTGATCCTGTTGGTCCAGAACGATGGAATCCCGGCCTTTGATAAAGGGCAGCAGGGCCTCGGCAAAGGCTTTGGCTGTGGGAAAGCGTTCGTCCGGTTTTTTTTGAAGAGCTTTGCGGATCACTCCGGCAAGGTCCGGGGGGATATCCGGCGCAACGGCATCCAGGGGCGGCGGCTCCTGATGCATGATTTGATACAGAATTTGCAGGGCCCCTTCGCCTTCGAAAGGCCGCCTGCCGCTGAGAAGTTGATAGGCCACCACCCCCAGGGAGAAGATATCCGAGCGGCAGGACAATTCCTCCCCCGGGATGGTTTGCTCCGGGGACATGTAATACAGGGAACCGGAGACGGCGTCATTTTCCGGCGGCCCCTCCTTCAGCAGTCTGGAAATACCGAAATCCATCAGCTTGACATCGCCCGTGCGGGTGATCATGATGTTCGACGGCTTGATGTCAAGGTGGACATAGCCTTTGGAATGGATGTATTCCAGGGCATAGCAGGCGCCGTATAAGGCCTCGAGCACTTGAAGGCGGGGGAGTTGGTCCCCCGGCCGCACATGCATGTGCAGGCCTTCGCCTTCAATGCATTCCATGGCCATGTAAAACAGATTGTGTTCAAAACCCGCATCATAGGTGATGGCGATGTTCGGATGAATGAACTGGGCCGCCAGCCGTGCCTCCTTAAGGCATTTGCCGCGCTGATCTTCATCCTTGCCCTGAATGCCCATGGCTGCGGGGTTGATCACTTTCAAGGCCACCTGGCGTTCCAGCATCGGATCGAATGCCTTGTAGACCTTTCCGAAGCCGCCTTTTCCCAGGGGCGCCGTCACCTGATAACGGCCGATGGTTCTGCCCGATTGTTCATTGGTCATCGTCAGCCCTAAAAATGATATCCAACGGTCAGGCCGAAACCCCAGATGCAGCCGCCGGCGCTCAGTTCCACCGGCGAGCCGCCATAGGATTCGTTGAGGGTTTCGCTTTCGCCGCCGAGTACTCGATCCATTTCGGTGACCGTATATTGGACGGCGCCGTCCACGGTCCAGTTCTTCAGGTGCAGCCCGGCGCCCACGGAATAGGTTTTTTTGTCCGCGTCGGCCCACAGGGTATCGAAGGTGTTGTCAGGCACCGGGGAGGGGTCATAGAAATATCCGCAACGCAGGCTGAGCAGGTCGTGGGCCCGCCATTCCAGCCCCATGCGCAGCTGGGTGGTGTCGCGCCAGAAACGCGCATTTTCGGCGCTGGATTGTCCCAGGAACAGGGCGTCGAAATAGGTGGTTTCATGTTCCACGGCGCTCCAGTTGGTCCAGACCACGTCCACTTCGTAAGACACTTTTTCCGTCAGCATGTATCGGACACCGAGCTGAAGTTGATCCGGAGCATCAATGTCATTAACCGTTCCCGTGGCGCTGCTCTGAATTCCCAGCGGAGCCAGCGCCGAAAGGGCCTGCATCTGGGCGCCGCTTCCCTTGTATTCCACATCTCCCTCCAGGCTGGTGCTGGCCTTGCTGCGGTAGGTCAGACCGAAGGTCAGGGCTTCCACTGGCCGGTACATCACCCCCAGATTGACGGAATAATTGAAATCATCCTTCAGGTCGGCCTCGATGTCGCCGTTTGCCAGCGATTGGGCTGCGCCCATGGCCGCCGCGATTTGCGCTGGCGGAAGCCCCATCATGGTCATTTGCTGGCCGATTCCGTAGGCCAGCATATTGGCGTTGGCCTGGGAAAGCTTGTATTTGGCGCCTGATGAGGTTTGACCCAGGGCCACGCCGAGGCCCACCGAGAGCTTGTCGCTTACCTGATAGGCCACGGTGGGCGTGGCCACGGTCCGGGCATACCAGGATTCATAGGAATTGTAGGCGCCGGGATTGCGGCCGGGATCCTTGGACCATTCCAGTTTGAGGCCGTAAGGCGAATACAAAGCCGCCCCGATGACGAATTTACCGGCCACCGGCACGGCAAAACCAGCATGGGGGTCAAATAGCATGGGGCCATCATCGGCGATATTGGCCGGTCCCTGCTGTCCGGTTCCGAGACCCGGATTGGCCTCCACGGTATAGTTCCGCGCGGTCAATACGGGATCAATGGCGGTAATGCCCGCGGCAACAGAAGCTCCCTTCAGCTGCATCAGACCGGCGGGGTTGTAATGGATGGCGAACACATTGTCGGCGTGGGCGGCGAAAGCCCCTCCCAGGGCCGTCGCCTTGGCACCGATGCCGTAAGTGTCCACGTTACCGGCGTAAGCATTACCGATCAGCAGGAACGATACCGACAGAAAAACGAGCGCCTGTTTCATGATGATCCTCCTTTTTGGGAAAAGCATAACGATGGGAACGAACGAATGACAACTGATGGTGTTGGGGATTACAATACCGGCAAAAAAAGGAAATCTCCGGTCATAAGGAAAGTATGATGGACCGGATCATTTTATATACTTTATAGCCTAAACGACCGGGAAAATCAATCGCGAATTCCGACGCCGAAGGAAAGACAAGCCGACCGTGGATTCATCAAGCCTTGATGAGTTCGATGAGGGTGATCTCCGAAGGGGAGCCCAGCCGGACAGGGGGGCCCCAATAACCGGTTCCGCCGCTGATATAGATGCGGGTGCCGGCATGCCGGTGCAGGCCGGTGACATAAGGCTGGGTGAGAAACACGATATAATTCCACGGGAAAAACTGGCCGCCGTGGGTGTGACCGGATATCTGCAGATCGAATCCGGCCTTGGCGGCGTCGAAAATGCTGCGGGGTTGATGGGCCAGCAGAACAGAGAGGTCCGCCTTCGGAGCGCCCGCCATGGCCTGGAATGGATTGGATTCATGGCTGGGTGCAAACCGTCCGCCCCGATAGTCCGTCACGCCGGCGATCAGCAGGCGGCCCTGGCCGTGTTGCACCAGTCGGTGCTCGTTCAGCAGCACCGTGAACCCGAGGCTGCGGACTTTTTCAACCCAGGCGTCGGCGCCGGAATAATATTCATGGTTGCCGGTAACGAAAAATTTTCCATGAGCGGCTTGTAATCCGGACAGGGGGGCCACATCTGCGGACAACCGCGGAACCGAGCCGTCCACGAGATCGCCGGTGATGGCGACGATATCGGCCGACAGCGTGTTGGCGGCCGCCACAATTCCTTCCACAAACGGCCGTTTGATGGTGGAACCCACGTGGATATCCGTTAGCTGGACAATGCGGAACCCATCCAGATCGGATGGAAGATGGTCGAAGGGAATCCGGATGGTCTTGATCTCGGGAATTTGACGGGCCTCGGCGACCCCATACCCGGTCATGGCGCCGGCTCCGGTCAGAATCACCGTGTTCAAGCCGTTGAGCAGAAAGCGCCGGCGTTCGGTATCCGGCGGCTGCGGGGAGGAGGATTCCCGATTCAGGAACCGTTTGACGGAACGCGGCAGACCGGAAACGAGCAGGAGCAGGTCCCGCATCAGCAGAAAGGTGAGTACGAAACTGATGAAAGCAAGACCGATATATCCATAAAGGGACACCAGATCCACCAGGAAATTTTCAATACCCGAACTTCGCAGGATGATGGTCAGGGGTGTGGCCATCACGATGGAGCCGATGAGCCCGACCACAGCCAGGGCTTTTCCCCGGCCGAATCTGGCCGGCCCCAGCAGGCGCCAGGACATGTAGGCAGCGGACACACCGACCACCAGTATAAAGGATATGACGAAAAGAGAAATCCGCATGGCCCTGTCTTTCCATCCGCCGTGACGGTTTTTATTCGTCGACCTCGCCCGCGCCCACCAGGGGGAGTTCCTTATCGACTTTAAAAATCATTAAAAAGCGTTTGTGGTTATCGTCATCCGCATAGGTGCGCCGGCTGAGGGAGAGAATCCGATCATTGTCTCTTTCTTCCCGAACCTTGCATAAAAACAGGCGTTTCCCTTTAAAACCAGGCCCTTCTTCAATAAAGAGATAAACGGCGAAGGGGTTGGTCTGCAGGTTGGAATGGGTCAGCCGGTCACGCATGATGAAGGCCAAGGTGCCGTCTTCGAGGATATGCGGTCGCGAATAAATGGCGGCATCCACCCTTCCATGATTGTCGGCGGTGGAAAGAACACCGGTTCCCTTGGTCTTTTCAAAGTATTCTTTGTAATTCATGGCTGCCTCCTTCTCAAAATGCGGCGAATTTCATTCCTCCGGCATTGGTTTTCCATTCAGGATATGCGCCGCTCACAGGTGTATGGGATAACATAATACCGCTATTCCTGATTGCAATACCGCTGTTTGACAGCGGAAAACGATATGCGGGCTATCGTCCGGTCTTCCGGCCGAAGGCGAAGGACGACAGGGATCGGTTGCGCGGTTGAAAGGTGTTGTCGGCCATTTCCCTGCGGACTACTTTTTGAAGGAGCCGAAACATTTTAAATTCCTGGGATTCATCCTGGTAAAACGTATCCCAGGCGTACTGAAGGAGCTCTTCCAGCCGGGAAGGGGTCATGTGCTTTGGCTGATAAACGACTTTGTCGGCGGAGTAAGCGTCCCAATCAAAGGAAAAAATCCGGTTCTGGCTGTTCAATTCATCAAAGGCCTTGGTGTGGGGAAAGGGCGTCAGCACGGTAAATTCGGCCAGATCCAGTTCGATTTCGAGCAGAAAATCGATCAGGCGTTTGATATAGTCCTCGGTGTGGTGGTCAAGACCGAGGAGAACGGTGGCCTCCACGCCGATGCCGGCGTCATGATACCGCCGGATGCGATTTTTGATATAATCCGATGTATCGAAAACCGCCTGGTAGACATACCAGGCGCCGGCCTGGGCAGCCAGGTCCAGAACCTCCGGATGATCCTCGATGGGATGGCAGCACCATTTTTTTTTCAGCGGGATCATTTCCCGGAAGAGATCTTTTTCCCATTGCCGGTCCTGGGACAGGGAGTTGTCCACCAGAAAAAGGCGGTTGTTTTGAATACCGGCCATTTCCGCGATCACCCGGTCGATGGGCCGGGGCCTGAATTGTTGCCCTCCGAGATAGGCCACGGCGCAGGGATAGCAATGAAAACGACAGCCGCGGGAAGCATGGATCAGATCCACCATCTGCACACCGCGGTAATTATACAATTCATGCCGCAGGATATCCCTGCGGGCCGGACCGACGAGATCGATGGGCGGGGGAGACGCCAGGTAATCATACACCTTCCGGAGATTTCCCGCCTGGAAATCGGCAAAAACCTGTTCCATATGGCCTTCGGCTTCACCCAGAAAGACGGCGTCCGCGTGCCGCATGGTTTCCTCGGCGTGCAGGGTGGCCGCTATTCCGCCGCAGATCACCGGCACACCCTTGCGGCGATAGGTTCCGGCGATTTCCCAGCCGCGCTTCACCTGAATGGTGAGCATCATGGAGATGCCCACAAAATCAACCGGGTCATCGAAATCGATGTCTTCCAGATTTTCGTCGACAAAAACAACATCCACATGGGGCGGCAGGGCGGCGGCGAACACCACGGGACCGTGGGGGGGCAAATGAAATTCCGTCTGCCGGTTCAAACGGCGCCATTTGGGGTAGATCAATTTGAATTTCATGGAATCCGTTACCTGTCCATATATTTTGGTCTCATTCCAGCGGCAGGGCTTCCACCAGGTGCATGGTCAGTTCATATCCGAAGAGGCCGTGGGCCTTCAACTTCAATGTTCCCGGCCACGGCGCCGATTTTTGAAACGAATCGGTCAGATCCGTGGCCGTCACCGAGCGCAGGATGGTTCCCTTGTCGTCATAGCGTTTCATGACCCAATCCCCGTTTTCCCGCATGGTAAGGTCGAGAAAGCCGCCGGCGGCCAGGTGATGACGGCAGGTTTCCTCGCCGTCCGGCAATCGCCCGTATTCCCTTTTGGTGGTTTCGGGGGGGAAAAAAATAAGCCGGATATCGTCCATCATTCCTTTTGCCAGCGCGGGAGAGTCGAAGGGTGCAACGGCGCGGTTGACCGCCAGGTCGCCGTTTTCAACAGCCGCCTCGAAGAGGACAAAGCCTTCCAGGGTCATCAGGGCGCATCGGATGCCGGGCGGTTCGTCCTCAAGGATCATCAGGCCCTGGAGAAAAGCCTTGCGGCCGTCGGGGGCATCGGCTTCGATGGCGTGAAGCAGCTGCCATTTTCCGGTGGGGAACAGGTTCCGGCATTTCGCTGCCAGGGCTGTTTCCGCTGCGGAATTCTCCATGGGCGCGATTCGGGCAAGCGGTGAGGCGCAGGCGCAACACACCAGAATCAGGAGGAGGATGACCGGCTTGAGGTTCATTGAATATCCCGGAAAACCTTCGCGGGGATTTTATCATTGGCTACCACGTTTTGAAAAACGAGCTTGGTATACGAGTCGCTGCTTTCGTAAATGAGCACGGCGTCAATGATACCGATTTTGTCGGAGAGGATCAGTTCGATTTTTTCAATGAACGCGGCGAAGGCTTTTTCTTTCGGAATCAGGGTGATTTTGCGGTTGGGCTCCAGAACGGGGTCGAACGCCGGGTTGTCGCGGAACCGGCCGTTCAGCCAGCCGCTGATTTCCTGCAGAACGATCTGCATGGATTGCAGCTGGATTCCGGTGTCTTCCACCAGCTTGTCTTTCCGTTGAACGTAGTGTTTGAGACGATCGTTGTCCACCATCAAAATGCTGCGGATGGGTGCTTCGTATTCCCAGCGCAGGGAGCCGGGGGCCTGATAGTAAAAGCGGCCCCTGGAAATCAACGGCCGGGCGAGAATCGCCATATGCTTTTCCTGAATGAATTCCGCCTGGATCGATGTCAGACGGCCGGCGGATTGCTGAATCGCGTCCCATGTCTCGGCCCAGCCGGGACAAAACAGGGCTGTCAGCAGTGCAAGGAAAAGCGCTGTCCGTTTGCGCGGGATCGGCTTTGCTTCCATCAAAACATGCCCCCATTCACGGAGATCACCTGTCCGGTAATGTAGGATGCGTCTTCGGAGCATAAAAACCGCACTGTTCTGGCCACTTCCTCCGGTTTGCCGATCCGGGCCATGGGGATCAGGTTTTTTATATTGTCGAGGGGGATGTTCCGGGTCATATCGGTTTCGATAAGACCCGGCGCGACGACATTGATCCGGATTCCGAGCCGCGCCACCTCCGCGGCCACCGATCGGCTGGCGCCGATCAGGCCGGCTTTGGCGGCGGAATAATTGGCCTGGCCGCGATTGGGTATGAGGGCGGAAACCGAGGCGATGGAGACGACGGCGCCCCGTTTTTGACGGATCATTTTTTCCAGCACGGGTTTGGTCATGTTGTAAAAACCGTTCAGACTGGTCTGGATCACCGCATCCCATTTCGGCCTGGGCATCATGACAAACAGGCCGTCGGCGGTGATGCCGGCGTTATTCACCAGAATATCGACGGATTTCTTCCGGCCGGCAACATCGGCGACCGCCTGCCTGGCGGCCTCCATATCGCCGACATCAAACGCCATGGTTTCGCCGTCTCCGCCCGCTTCCCTCACCAGCTCCAGGGTTTTTTCCGCCCCCGGCGCATCGGATTTATAATTGATGACGATGTAATATCCGCTGCGGGCCAGTTCGATGCTGACGGCCCGCCCGATTCCCCTGCTGCCGCCGGTGACGATGGCGACCGGTCCGGCCGGCTCCGATTTGTCCTGATTCCGTTCCAAAGCTGTCTTCCTCTCCCGTTCCTAATCCGGTTGAAACAACTGCAACGTGGCCTCCGCGGCTCCGGCGCCGTCGATGTCCGCTTGGCAGCGGACCTCCCTGAAATTTTCGAACTCGAAGTTATTTTCGGCCATTGCGATGATTTCCGCACCCAGTGGAATCCGTTGCATAAAGAAGCGCGCCTGTTTGATTCCCACCAGCCAGCCCGTCTTTTTCGAATCCAGGCCGTTTTTGCGAACACGGGCCCAGCCGTTGGCGATTCCCGCGGTTTGCGCCATGATTTCAATCAGAATCAGGGAGTCCACGCTGATCCCTTCCACCAGCGGCCAGTCGGCGGATACGACGGACCGTGTCCTGGAGCGGATGTCGTCCAGCTCCAGAATGTCCTGGATCAGTCGCATCCGGCCGCGATGGGGCAACAGATCGTCAATGCCGATATGCCTCCAATCCATGGTCATTCATCACCCGCCTTTAAAAAAACATTGAAAATAAGCCGGCGAATCTTTAGTATCTATCGGCCACGTACCGGCGGCAAAGTACCGGCGGCTGACGGCCGGCCTCCCGTAACAATCGAAGGGATGCTACAACAATTTAACCCTGCTGTAAAGCAACAAGCCCAAACGGCAAGGAACGGACGGTTGCATGGAAGCGTTGCTGGAAGAACTGAAACACAAAATTATCGACGTGCTGAATCTCACCGACATCACACCGGCGGATTTCAAAACCGATGAACAGCTCGTGGGCGGAGCCCTCGGTATCGATTCGATCGACGTGCTGGAAATGGTGATGATGATCGAAAAGGAATACGGTGTCATTATCGACAACAAGGAACTTGGGGAAAAGGTTTTCGCCACTTTGGGCGCCCTGGCGGCCTATATCCATGAACATTCCCCCCGGTTGCTCAATTGAAACAAGGCCGGGCTTATATTCACGGCATGGGAGTGGTGAGCCCCCTCGGCTGCGGGGTCGAGGCCACCCGAAAGGCGCTTCTGGACGGAAGCCGGTTTCTTAACCCCCTGGAATTGTTTCCGGTGCCCAAGGGAGAGCCGTTGCCGGTGGGCCAGGTCGCCATCCTGGAGCAGGATGAGAGGCTGCCGCGGACCCACCGTCTGGCAAGAATCGCGGCGGCCCAGGCCATGGCCGGCAAATCCGAATCGCCGGACGCCATCGTCATGGGGGTGACCACCGGCGGCATGGCGATGACGGAAATCCACCTGAAAAAACCGCATCCCCATCCGGGTCTTTTCACCCACCATGCCGTCTGTTCGGTTGCGGAAGATATTGCCGCGCTATACCACTGCCGGGGGCCGGTGATAACGGTTTCAACCGCCTGCTCATCGGGCGGCGCGGCCGTCAAGATCGCCCTGGAATTGATCCGCAACCGCAAGGCCACACGGGTACTGGCCGGCGGTGCTGATTCGCTGTGCCGTTTGACGTATTATGGATTTCTGTCCCTCCAATTGATCGATCCCCTGGGCGCCAGACCCTTGGATAAAAACCGCCGGGGGATGTCCGTGGCCGAGGCCGCCGCCATGTTGCTCCTGGTGGCCGATGAACCGGAGCGGGCGCTGGGTGAAATTCTGGGGGGCGGGCTTTCCTGCGATGCCTACCACCCCGCCGCCCCCCATCCCGAGGGTGAAGGCGCGTTGGCAGCCATGCGGGCGGCACTGGCGGACGCCGGAATCGATTCCGGAGATATCGATTATATCAACCTGCACGGCACCGGGACCGTGGACAACGACCGCTCGGAGGCCAAGGCGATCCGGGCGCTTTTCAGCCCGCGAATTCCGTCGCTGTCATCCATCAAGGGGGCCTCCGGGCATTCCCTGGCGGCGGCCGGCGCCGTCGAAACGGTGGTTTCCGCAATGGCCATCGGACAAGGTTTCATCCCCGCCAACACCGGCTGCGAACTTCCGGATCCTCTCCTGTCGATAGTTCCTCTGCGCGAGCCTCTGCCGGCGAAAGTGGAAACGGTACTGTCCAATTCGTTCGGTTTCGGCGGTAATAATGCGGCGGTGGTCATCGGCGGGCCGGGGAGATCCTCCCGTTCCGAAACCTCCATCCGGAAACAGGTTTTGTCGGTCATCGGCAGCGCCTGCATCACCGGTCGGGGGGGGACGGAAATGACCATGGACGCGCTTCGCCGGGGTGAGGCGTGCGTCGGAACAGCAACCACGGAGACCGTCGCGATTTCCCGGCCGCCTTCGGATATCCGGCGCCTGAAACGTCTTCCCCGTCTTTCGCTTGCTCTGGCCGATGCGGCGTTGCGGGATTGCGAACCTTTTCGAAATCCGGCGGCGGTGTTTTTCGGCACCGGCTGGGGCGCTCTGTCCGAAACCCATGATTTCCTGACACGGCTGCATGACACCGGGGAGCAATTTCCAAGTCCCACGGATTTTGTGGGCTCCGTTCATAATGCGCCGGCAGGAAGGGTAGCCATGTGGTGCCAGGCCCGGGGGCCCTGTGTAACGGCCACCGGCGGGGATTATTCATTTGAGCAGGCCGTGTTCACCGCCGGACTGTGCGCACCCGGAGATGATGACTGCTTTCTGGTGATCGGCGCGGATGAAAACCATAAGGTGCTGTCACCGTTGTTTGACCGGTCCCTGCTTTCCGGCGGGCTTCCTTCTGACGGCGGCGGCGCCTTTCTGCTGAGCAGGTCCCTGACGGCAGGAGCCTTGCAGATGGAACTGCGGTTTTATGAGAGCGCCGGCAACCATCCGGAGGTGATGGCGAAACTGCTGTCCGCATTGGGTGGAAAGAAGGCAATGGGGGAACGGTATGGATTCATCATGGCGGGGATTCCCGGAGCGGAGAGAAAAACCGGTGAGCAGCAGCTGGAAAGCATGCTTTCCGGGGCGGATTTCCCAAATCCCGTGGTGGACTACCGCAAATGGATTGGCGAATTCGCATCGGCGTCCGCCGTGGCAGCCGTTGTGGCCATGAAATGCCTTCAGCAGGGGGTTCTGCCGGGGGCCCTCCGGAAAGGAGCGGACCTGGGCCTCGGTTCGCGGGGCGCCCTTATTGTCGGGCTGGGCCGGTTTGTCACGGCCCTGGAGATAATGCCCGGATGAATGTGCTGCTGCTTTCCGCCAATACGCTCACCGAACCCTATCCGGTTTATCCCCTCGGGCTGGATTATGTCGCCGCTGCGCTGAGGCCGGGTCACCGGGTAAGGATTGCGGATATGAATATCCTCGGCGATGGAGAATCCCTGATTCGGGAGGTCCTCCGGGAGCCGCCGGAAGTGATCGGGATTTCCCTGCGGAACGCGGACAATACCGACGCCGCCGATCCGAAAAGTTTTCTGCGGGAATACCGGGAGGTCATTGCCCTCATCCGCCGTCATTCCAGTGCCCTGATTGTTCTCGGCGGGAGCGGCTTCACGATTTTCCCGGAACAATTCATGGAAGAGCTGGACGCTGATTACGGAATCGTCGGTGAAGGCGAAAGAATGGCGCTTCTACTGGATGCCATCGAACACGGCGGCGATGCGGCAACCATTCCGGGCGTCGTCGGCCGACGCACCCGGGCATGGAAGGCCGGTCCCTGGGAACGGCCGTTCGTCAGGGACTTCAACAGCCGGAGCGAGCATCTCGGGTTTTACCTGAAAAAGGGCGGGATGTTGAATATTCAGACCCAAAGAGGATGTCACTTCAAATGCATTTACTGCACATACCCGCATGTGGAAGGACGTTCCCTGAGGCTGTTGCCCCCCGCCGAGGTGGCCCGCACGGCCCTCGATTTGCAAAGAGCCGGCGCAAGATATCTGTTTATCACCGATTCGGCCTTCAATGCCGATATTGATCACAGCATGGCCGTGGCCCGGGCTTTCAAGGAAGCCGGCTTGAAAATTCCCTGGGGCGCCTTTTTCGCTCCCGTCGGATTGCCGGCGGATTATTTCCGGTGCATGGCTGAAGCCGGTTTGACCCATGTGGAATTCGGCACCGAGTCGCTGGCGGATCCGGTTCTCGCCGCATACCGCAAACCGTTTCGGAAAGCGGATATATTCGAGGCCCATCGGGCGGCGGTGGCGGCCGGTCTGTTCGTGGCCCATTACTTCCTTCTGGGGGGGCCGGGTGAGAGCTCCGGCACCATCGCCGAGACCCTTGCGGATGTTGACAAGCTGAAACGAACTGTTTTATTTTTTTTCTGTGGCATGCGGATTTATCCCAACACGGCATTGTACGATCTGGCCGGCCGGGAGGGATTGATCGGGAGTCATGGCGACATTTTACATCCTGTATTTTATCGCAACAAGGCCCTGGAAGCTATCGACATCATCGGCATGGTCCAACTTGCCGCCCGGCAAAGACCCAACTGGGTGGTCGGATCGGGGGGCGGAGATACGGCCCGGGTTATCGCCAGGTTGTATGAACGCGGCTATACGGGGCCTCTTTGGGAGCATTTGATTCGATAGCGAGCGAACATGTGGCATACCGTCAAGCATATCCCCCGTCTGGAAACGGCCGAAAAAGAGGCGGAAGCGCAAATCGGGCCGGATTCTCCCTGGTTCGAGGGTCATTTTCCGGATGATCCCGTCGTCCCCGGCGTGGCCCAACTGGGAATGGTGCTGGAAGCCCTCCGGCAGCTCCGGCAACAATCCCTCACCATTACGGAGATCAGGCGGATTCGATTCCGCCGCATTATTCGGCCGAATGAACCGATCCGCATTTTTACCACGGAGACAAGCGGACGGGTTGACACGGTGGGCTTTCGCATTATGGTTGATGAAGAGATGGTCTGTAACGGCATGATGGTGGTGAAGGCGGCGAACTTGACCTTAGGTGAAAATAAACGTATATAAATAAATTTTAATAATCGTATGACGGAATAAGAAGGAGAATCGAACGGATGTCGACGGTTAGCGATATTGAAAAAATCATGTTGCGGGTTGCGGAAATAATGATCGACGAGCTCAAACTGGAAGATGTCACCCCCCGGACCTTCAATCCGGACATCGACCTGGTGGATGAAGTGGGCATCGACAGCATGGACCTTGCGACCGTGGCCCTGGTTCTTCGAGATGAATACGGCATCCGGATCGACGAGGATGATTACCCCAAGCTGACCACCATTCGATTGATTTCCGCGTATATCAAGAACAAACTATCGGCCTGATCAGGGCCGGAACGAATGATGAACCGCAATCAATTTCGGATTCGGGTCCTCGATCAAAAAACGGAGAAGACCACATTGCGCGCCCTCAACATTGAACCCATCGAAGCGAGCCGTCGTCCGCACAAAACGGAATGGAGGTTTTCCGATCTGATTGCGGATCCGCTCGTGCGGGAACGCTGGGAAAGAGTCCGCGGTTATTTTTTTCTGCGGGAATCCACCTATGACATGACCAACCGCTGCAACATCCGCTGCGAAGGCTGCTACTACTACGAAGGGGACAAGCAGTTCGCCGCCGAAAACAGGGACGGGAACGCCTGGCGCGAACTGATGAAATCGGAAAAGGAGCGGGGGATCACGTTCGTGGTGCTGGCCGGGGCGGAACCGTCGCTTGTGCCGGAGCTTTGTGAGATTTGTTATCGGGAAATTCCGTTGGGCGCCATCGCCACCAATGGCTTGAAACGCATTCCGGAGACAGTTGATTATAAAATCCATATCTCGGTCTGGGGAAACGATGAAACCAGCCTGAGAGTCCGAAAGGCCAAGGACATGCTGCTCCGGCAGATCGACAATTATCGCCATGATCCGCGCGCTGTCTTCATCTATACCTTTACGCGGGAAAATATCCGGCAGACGGAGGAAGTGTTCGAAATTTTGGCCCGGAACGGCTGTAAGGCCAGTTTCAACATGTTTTCCGCCCCGGTGGGATACAGGGGCGATCTCCGCCATACCGCCGAATCGCTTCAGGCTACGCGCGACATGATGATCCGCCTGCTGAACCGATATCCGGACAATGTGTTGTTTTCCCGCTATAACGCCGTCGCCCACACCCATCCGCGCAGCCTGCATGATCTGTTCGGCTGTCTGTATCCGCGCATGAACCCTTCGGCCGGCATGGGGCTTGGTCGTTCTTTCCGTCAATACCGCACGGACCTTACCTGGGACAAGCAGGCGGCCTGCTGCGTGCCGGACACCGATTGCTCCGACTGCCGTCATTATGCCGCGGGGAGCGCGGTGGTGACCGCCAAATTATACCGCCATGCAATTGATCCGGAAACCTTCCGTTCCTGGCTGGATTATGCGGATACCTACCTCGGCGTATGGGTGAGGGGCTATAAAAAAGGGCGCAATTTGTGCCATCAGGTGATTTCACCGCCTGAAAAATGAGGGCAAGGAGCCGGTTGATGAAGACGGTCAGTACGCTGTTGGACAAGGAATGGCATGCACGCTACAGCCGTATTTCGAAACTGAATATCCGCAGTTCGATATATGACGTGACCAATCGCTGCAATCTGCGTTGCAAGGGATGCTTCTTCTTTTCTTCGGGCGAGCACAAGGCGGCCGTCGAGGAGAACGATCTCGCAAAATGGGAGGCCTTCATTGAAAAGGAAAAAAGCCGGGGGGTGAACCTGGCCATCCTGATCGGCGGGGAGCCGACGCTATGCCTGGATCGAGTGGAGGCTTTTTACAAGCGGATGCCCACATTCTGCGCAACAAACGGTCTGATCAAGGTTCCCCGGGATCGGTTTCCGGACATGATGGTGGGAATTTCCGTCTGGGGAGATGAAAACGACGAGAAGCTCCTTCGGGGGAAGGACACTTTTTCCATATCCCGCGAGAACTATGCGGGTGATCCCCATACGTATTATCTGTATACCATCACGCCGAAACAGATCGGAAAAACCGAACGGGTGATCCGCAAAATCCGGGACGTGGGCCTGAAAGTGCACATGCAGCTGTTGTCCAATGACGAGGGGGTGAATGGTTTCTCCTGGTCTCCACAGGAACTTGCGGCCATCCGTACGGAAATGGACGCCATGCTAGAGGCTTACCCCGGCACGGTGATTTCGTCCAAATATTATCATGAAATCATCACCAGCGGAAAAATGATGGACCGGCGGTTCGGCTGGATGGAATGTCCATCCGTCACCGATGCGCTGGACAATCGGGAACCGCGTCCCCGGCGCCTGACGAATTTCATCCGCTGGGCCTCGGATTTGAAAACCATGCACCGCTGCTGCACGTCGGAGACCCGGGACTGCGCGACCTGCAAGGATGGCGCGGCTCATATGAGCTGGGTAATGGTGAACAAACGGGCCCACATGCGTTCCACCAGGGATTTGCAAAACTGGATAGAAGTATATGAAATGTTTGCGAAATTATATCAATTCATACCCTGGTAAGGGGCATGGGATCAACAACAGCGGTCATCGTCGGGTTTGATGCGGTCTCCCCGCTGGGGCTTGCCTGGGAAGAACAGTGGGCGCGGGCTGTCCGGGGTGAAAGCGGCATCGGTGTGCTGACGCGTTTTCCCCTGACGGAAGATTTCCCGGTTCGAATCGCCGGCCAGGCGCCGGATATCGACCGGTTGGACTATCCGTTTCTGCGACCCCGGGAACAGGCCTGCTGGCGTTCTCCGGTTTTCAAGTATGCGCTTCTGACGGTTCAGCGGGCGCTTGAAAAGAGCGGACTTGAAATTACGGCGGACATCGCCAGGCGGGTGGCGGTTACCTACAGCTCCGCCATCGGCGGCATCGATGCCGTTCTGCATGCCGACCGGCTGATGATTTCAGACGGGAAATGGCCTCATCCGTATACCAATCCCAACGCCTGCATCAACATGGTCGGAGGCAAGATTTCCATGCATACCGGCGCCACCGGGCCCATTACCGCCACCATCACGGCTTGCGCCACCGGTGTGACCTCCATGATCATCGGCGCCATGCTCCTGAAGGAAGGGCGGGCGGATGTGGCCATTTGCGGCGCCGTGGATTTTGCCCTGGTGGAACCCATCGTGGCTGGTTTCGCCACCATGAACGGGGCCTATGCTCCGAAAGAAGGCCAGGCGGATGAAACTCCCGCGCAAGCCAGCAGGCCGTTTTCCGTCAACCGCAGGGGCTTTGTCATTGCCGAAGGAGCTGGCGCGGTCATTCTCGCCACCAGAGAATTCGCCCGGGCCAATGGCCTGAAGCATTCCGTTGAGATCGCCGGCTGGGGGATGACCTCGGATGCCCATCATTTTGTGGCGCCGCATCTGGAAACCGTGCGCGACTGCATGGACATCTGTCTCACCCATGCGGGAATTCAACCCCGGGATGTTCAGGCGGTCAATGCGCATGCGACTTCCACGCGGATCGGCGACAAAGTCGAATATGAGGCCCTGCGGAATGTTTTTTCCGGCAGGATTCCGCCGGTGACGGCGAACAAATCCCTTTTCGGGCACGCTATGGGGGCTTCCAGCGCCATCGAATCCGTATTTGCCATTCAGGGGATGATGGCGGACAAACTGCCTCCGACCATCAATTACCGCCCGGACCCGGAAATGGAGCTGGATTGCGTTCCGGATGAACACCGGTCGCTGGTTCAGGAACACGTACTGAAAAATGCGTTCGGTTTTGGCGGTTGTAACTCATGTGTGGTTTTTAGAAGGACGGAATAAAGGCTGATTGTTATGAGACCGCCGCTGAACAGACGCGTTTTTGTTGTTGGATATGGTGCGGCGACGCCGCTCGGCAGCACGTTTGCAAGGACCTGGGACCGGGCGGTGAAAGGGGAGGCCGGGTTCCGCAAAGTGACCCGCTGTGAAGTGAAAACCCGCAGCAACGTGGTGGGAGAAATCCCGGATTGGAATCCGCTCTCCATGGACTTCATTGACCGCAAGGAAGCCCACAACTGGGATGCGGATTTTGTCCTCCTGACCATGGCGGTTTGCCGGGAGGCCCTGATGCATTCCGGGCTTGAGATGAACATGGAAACCGCGCCGCGCACGGCCTGCCTGATCGGTTCGGCCCTGAACGGAACCGATGCGTTCCGCATCGCCATGGAAAACTACGCCGCCAAAGGACCTTATAAAGTCAGTCCCTATCTGCTGCCGAATCTTTGCGCCAATCTGCCTGCCGGTAAAGCCGGCATGCTGCTGGGATTCACCGGGCCGATTTTTTCACCCCAGGGCGCCTGCGCTTCGGGTAATCACGCCATCGGAATCGGGGCCAGAATGATCCGGGACGGCGATTGCGATTTCGTCCTGGCGGGAGGGGTCGACACCTGTCTTGTGCCGGAAATCATCCAGGGATTCGCCAATATGTCCGCAACCATCAAGATAAACCCGGATGACCGGGCCTTTCTCGACCCAACCCAGGCTTCCCGGCCATTCAGTATCGACCGGAAGGGAATTGTCCTTTCCGAAGGCGGCGGAGTGGTGGTGCTGGCGGCCCATGACACCTTGAAAACCTGGGGTCTGATACCCAGAGCCGAGGTCCTGGGGGTGGGGTGGACATCGGATGCCTATCATTTCACGAGACCCAATGCGGCGACCATCGTCCGGGCGATCCGGAGCGCCATCGAGGACGCCGGATTGCAGCCCGGGGATATCCAGTATGTGAACGCCCACGGCACGTCCACCATGAAAGGGGACGCCACGGAAGTGGAGTGTCTGCGAACCGTTTTCGACGGACTGCTGGAAAAGATACCCGTATCGTCCAATAAAAGCCAGATCGGTCATACCCTCGGGGCCTCAGCGGCCATCGAGGCGGCCCTGAGCATTGAGGCCATGCAGCAGGGGGTGATTCTACCGACGGTCAATCATATACCGGATCCGGTCCTTTTCGATGTCGATGTGGTTCCCAACACCACCCGGCGTCAGCGCTACGAGATGTTTCTTTCCAATGCCTTTGGATTTGGTGGAACCAATTGCTGTATTGTTTTTCGGGGGGTTTGAGGTGCGGCCGAAACCGTTTGTCGCGGAATGGATCGATGGAGATGGGCGCTATGTGCGGAATAAAACCGACGGAAGTGTCTGGCATCGCTGCATGCACCGGACCCTCTACGCGGACACGGATCGTTCCCAGGTGGTTTATCACGCCAACTATTTGCGATATTTTGAATTCGGTCGGGCATCACTGATGCGTGACGCCGCCTATCCATACAGGGAAATCGAGGAAAACGGCTATGTCTATCCCATCATCGAGATCGGGATCACGTATCACAGCCCCCTGTATTATGACGACGCCATGTGGATTCACACCCGTCCGGCTGCGATGGAAAGGGTCCGGCTGCAATTCGATTATGTCATTGTTCATGAGAAAACAGGCGCGATTGTCTGCAAAGGGTTCACCCGGCATTGTGCCACGAACCGGGCCGGGGTTCCCGTGGGGGTGGATGACAAAACAGTTCATTTATGGGAAGTATTTCCAAAATAATAACGGAACTCCGTCTGCCGATAACGGTATCCGTTCCCGCTTACCTGATGGACCATCGCTTTGACGGTGTGACGGTTATGCCGGCGGTGGAAGCCATGCAGATATTGGCCGCTTCCGTGCGGACGGTTTTTCCCGATATCCGGGTGCGAACGATACGGAATGCCATTTTTGAAAAATTTTTATATATTGAACCCGGCTCCAGGATGTTTTCGGCGTTCTGTGACCTGACGCGGTATGAGAACGGGGAGGTGGCCGCCCGGCTCCAGACGAAATTCCGGAGCGGCCGATCGGCCATCACCCGGCTGAAGGAACATGCGTCGCTTTGTTTTTCAGCGCAACGGGCGCAAGGGGGTGCCGGCGTTTCCCCGATGCAGCCGGATCCCGGGGAACTGACGATTGCCCCGGAAAGAATTTACCGGGAGCTGGTTCCTTTCGGTCTGTCGTATCATAACATAGCGGAACCGATAACGCTTTTTCGCTCCGGCGTGCGCGCCGTGGTCCGTGCGGCCGAGCTTGCCGGAAACGGCGTTTTGCCGGAGTTGCTGGGGTCACCCTTCCCGCTGGATGCGGCTTTTCACGCCGCCTGCGTCTGGGGGCAGCGTTTCGGCGGGATGGTCGCCTTTCCGGTGGGCTTTGAGTGCCGGGAGATCGTCCTGCCGACCCGACCGGGCGGTTTGTATCATGCGGTCGTAACGCCGCTGCCGCCACAGGGGGCGGGGATACTGACATTTGACCTCCGGATAGAGACCCTGTCCGGAGAATGCTGCGAGGCGGTATGGGGGGTCCGTATGCGGGATGTCAGCTCCGGACAAATCAAACCGCCGGCCTGGATCACCATCAGCCATGAGGGTAATCATGAAAGTGTTTTTTCACAGTGATTTTTATTCGGAATATACATCGGATCCGGCGGCGGAAGCCGGTAGGATGGAGGCGATCCTCCGGATTATCGAGACGGAAGTAACCATGATGGATATCGAGCTCGCCGGAGAGGAAGACATCGCCGCCGTGCATAGTCCTGATCATATCCGCCGGATCAAGGAAAGCGGTTTGTACGGAATTGCGGCCCTTGCAGCGGGCGGCGCCATCCAGGCAGCCCTGACCGGACTTTCCGAACCGGCATTCGGCCTGATTCGTCCTCCCGGGCATCATGCCTCGGCCGGTTCGGCGTGGGGGTTCTGTTTTTTCAACAATATGGCCATCGCCATTGACAAATTGAAGCGGGAAGGCCGGATCGAAACCGCCTATGTGCTGGACATCGACATGCACCATGGAGACGGAACGGAAAACATTCTGGGGCAGTCATCCTGGGTGACGATCCACAATGTCGCCACCCGCAATCGACAGGCATACATCGCCGAGGTTCAGCGGGCCATGGACTCCTGCGGAGCGGACATCATCGGCATTTCCGCGGGGTTTGACAACCATCAGAAGGATTGGGGCGGGGTATTGACAACGGAGGACTACACCACCATCGGACGGTTGGTAAGGAAAGCCGCGGACCGGAAAGGAGGGGGTTGTTTCGGCATCCTGGAAGGCGGGTACAACCATGATGTGTTGGGTCAAAATGTATTGGCCTTGATTCAGGGGCTTTCCAACCAGACGGAATCAGTGATATAATATCTTTCATCCCTGAATGTCCCGGCGCGGGAAACCGGTTGCGGGGCTTGGCGCTCACGAAGATCTCCATCATCCACGAGAAAGGAGCCACCATGACGGACAATTCGGAAAAACGCATATTCAGGCGGCTGATGTTTCCCCCCGATGAAATTATCGGCGCCACCCTCAGCCTCTCTTCTTATTCGGAAGAAATCATCAAGGCAACCATACTGAACATCAGCGAAGGGGGGTTGGGCCTGAAATTCAACCTGCGCGAGACCGGTATTATTCACGAGGGGGATCATCTGAAGCTGGAGACGCTGATCGGAATGGACCCCTTGAAAATTCTGGAAGGTGTCGAAGCCGAAATCCGATGGGTGCTGCATCACAAGTCCATTCGGGGGGTGCGGGCCGGTTGCCGGTTTATCAACCTTGCGGAAACGAAGCTGGCGGCCATCCGGGAATACATCAGCAACCTGATGGATGAAAAGATCCGCAAACAGGACGAGGAATTTTAATGCCGGGAGAATAGGTTGAAATGATCGGGCCGAAATGATACAGAAGGGCGAAACCCTCGGCCGATACCTTTTGTGACAGACCGGCCGGATGAACACCATCAAGCTCTGGAAAAAAACATGACGTTACAAGAAATTCTCGACCGCTGCGGCAAGCTGAAAATCCATGAAATCAGAAGCGAAAATGAAGAGTACTATGAAATTGTGATCTACAATGCTGAAATGGAAGAATGGCACCGCTTGTTCACCGGTTTGCTGGGACCAGCCAGAAAACCGGAAGGAGTGGAGCCCACCGATGCGGACTTGGATTTGACCAGGTCGTCCGGTGGAATCCGGGCGAACCAGACCTTGTTTGAAAGCGTGTTCAGCAACGGAACGATCATCGCCAAGTTCTGGCCCTGGGAAGACAATATACACACCACCTTGAAAATGGCATTATTGGCCTGATGTCCGCCAGTGTAATGGTTCCCCTTGCGGACAGGTTTGGACAATAAGCAACGAGCCGTTTTTCCCCTTTTTCCCTTTTATTTCCATAAGTATCAGCGCACGATACATTCGCGCACATGGCCTTGAGCCAATTTTTTCAACAGTGCCAAAAAACCGTCAACATCATTATCCTGGTAGGATTGAAAAAAATCAGGCCGCAGCATATCGTCGGGCCTGAACCGCTGAAGGCAGTATCGACGCGCTCCTTCAATATGTTCCAATATGCGAGCCAGAATCTCTGCATCAACGAACGGTCGGACACAGGTCGTTCTGAATTCATAGTCCGGGGCGGAGGTCATGATCAGGCGGATGCTTTCCAGAATGTCGCCGGGCTGATATCGATCAACCAGATGGGGCGCGTAGGTACCGGGGTCGGTTTTGATGTCCATGGCGATATAATCCACCAACCCGTTGCGCAGCAGGTTGCGGATCATTTCCGGTTGACTGCCGTTGGTGTCCAACTTTACCAGATAGCCGGATTGTTTGAGTTTCTCACAAAACCGATCCAGGCCGGATTGCAGCGTGGGTTCCCCTCCGCTGATGACAATTCCGTCCAGAAAACGGCGGCGGATACCCATGAACTCGTCCAGCCATTCCTGATTCAGAAAAGACGGGGCGGGCTGATCGCCCCTGGCCAGACCGGGATTATGGCAATACGGACACTGGAAATTGCATCCGTTCAGGAAGACGACACAACTGATCTTTCCCGGATAATCAATCAGGGAATGCTTCAGGAACCCGCCGAATCGCATGGCGCACCGATCAATCAGGGCATGCCGCTTACTTTTGTTTCCGTCACGTCCGGGGGGGCATCCGAAGTTTCCAGCCGTCTGCCGGTGGGCAGCCGCGTCTGGCTGTGGGCGCTGTCCAGCCGGAAGGTCTTGCGGAGTCGGTATTCCGCCTGCTTCCCGTCATTCCATTGCTGAACCGGCCGCAGGTACCCCACCACCCGGGAATAGATCTCGGTCTGCTGGTGACAGGTCGAACAAACGGCCTGTTCGCCTTTCAGGTAGCCATGGGATGGGCAGATGCTGAAAGTGGGTGTCAGGGTGAAATACGGTAATCGGAAATTGCTGGCCACCTTGCGGATGAGGGTTTTGACGGTTTCCACATCATTCACCTGTTCGCCCAGAAACAGATGCAGAACGGTTCCGCCGGTATATTTGGTCTGCAACTCGTCCTGGAGCATGAGCGTTTCGAAAATGTCATCCGTGTAGGTAACCGGCAACTGAGTGGAGTTGGTATAAAAAGGCGGTGCGCCTTCCCGGTATCCGGATTCGTTGAAGCAGCGGATATCGGGATGGCGTTCCTTGTCCAGCATGGCCAGCCGGTAAGAAGTGCCTTCCGCCGGCGTGGCTTCGAGATTGTAGATATCGCCGGTTTCATTCTGAATCCCGGAGATTTGATCCCGCAAAAAGTCCATCACCCGGAGGGCGAAAGCCTTGCCGGGTTCTGTTGCGATGGTTTTTCCCATAAAATTGAGGCAGGCTTCATTCATTCCGACGATGCCGATGGTGGAAAAATGGTTCTTCCAGTATTTACCCGATCCGTTCTTGATTTCGCGCAGGTAGTATTTTGAGTACGGGTACAGGTTTTTGTCCGTAAAGTTCTCCAGTATTTTTCTTTTTATGGAAAGGCTTTCCTTTGCGATCTGAACCAGCTTGCTCAAACGGGCAAAAAAATCCGCTTCGCTGGTGGCAAGAAAGCCGATACGCGGCAGATTGACGGTGACGACGCCGATGGAGCCGGTGAGGGGATTCGCGCCGAACAGGCCGCCGCCTCTTTTCATCAATTCACGGTTGTCCAGTCGCAGGCGGCAGCACATGGAGCGGGCGTCTTCCGGCGACATGTCCGAATTGATGAAATTGGAAAAATAGGGAATCCCGTATTTACCCGTCATCTTCCAGATCATTTCCAAATTCGGGTTGTCCCAGTCAAAGTCCGAGGTGATGTTATAGGTGGGAATCGGAAAGGTGAAAACCCGTCCCTTGGCGTCGCCGGCCATCATCACTTCGGCAAAGGCTTTGTTGATCATATCCATTTCGGGTTGAAAATCAGCGTAGGTTTCCTCTCTTTCCCTGCCGCCGACGATCACCGGAACATTCTTCAGAATGGAAGGCACGCACAAATCCATGGTGATGTTGGTAAACGGCGTCTGAAACCCGACCCGGGTAGGGATGTTGATGTTGAAGACAAATTCCTGAACAGCCTGCTTGACCTTTTCGTAGCTCAAGCGGTCATAGCGGATGAAGGGCGCCAGCAGTGTGTCGAAATTGGAGATCGCCTGGGCTCCGGCGGCTTCACCTTGCAGGGTATAGAAGAAATTGACGATCTGACCCAGGGCGGAACGCAGGTGCTTCGGAGGGGCGCTTTCCACTTTGCCGACGACGCCTTTGAATCCCTGCACCAGGAGATCCCGCAAATCCCATCCCACACAATAAACCGACAACAGGCTGAGGTCATGGATATGGAGGTCGCCGTTTTTATGCGCCTGCCGGATTTCCGGCGGATAGATCCGGTTCAACCAATATTCGGAGGTCACATCGGAGGAGATATAATTGTTAAGACCTTGCAAGGAATAACTCATGTTGCTGTTTTCCTTGATTTTCCAGTCCATCTTTTGAATATAGTTGTCCACGAGGTTGACACTTGCCCGGGTGGTCAGACTGCGAATTTGGTTGTGCTGCTCGCGGTAGAGAATATAGGCCTTGGCGGTTTTATAATACGGAGAATCCAGCAGCACCCGCTCAACGATATCCTGGATTTCCTCGACTTCCGGCAGAGGGGGGAGTCGCATTTCGTGGGCCAGGGTCAACACTTTCAAGGTGAGCTTGCGAGCCTCCCGTTCACCGAATTCTCCCGTCGCCTCACCTGCCTTGGTGATCGCGATCGTGATTTTGGATGAATCGAACTCAACAACGCGGCCGTCACGCTTTTTAATGGTCTCGAACATTCGCACCACCCTTTACAGATATTGGACTGTGTTTGCAGTAAAATCCGATCGAACCGAACAACATGAAGTTGCGATGAAATAATACAGGTTAACGGAAGTATTTCCTTGCCAACCAGTACAAGCAGAACAAGGTGTTTTTTCGAGTGAACACCGTTAGATTCAAAAAGACGCCCCAACCGACGGGCGCCATGAAGCCTTGCAAAACAACCTCCCGCTGTTGAAACTTTTCACCCGGATCCTGCTTGTTTGAATGGAACGGTAGATATCACAACATATTGTTGTATGTCAACGGCAAAATGCAATATATAGTGTAATGAAAAATTAAATCAATTGTTTGGGACGGTTTTCGGGTAATCGCGCCACTCCGGGTGAACCCGTTTTGGGGCCATTCATTTCAGCCTTTTTCCTTTGGCTTGATTTTCTTCAGGGGAAATGAAATAAGAAGAGGCGGCATGGAATATCGGATGAGGGACAACAATGGGTAATCCCGAACAGACGGTGGTGCATCGAAAAATTTTCGCCCCCTGGTATGATACCGAGGCAGCCTGCTTCATCACCATCGTCCTGGTGGCGCCGGTGCTGCTGTTTTCCATTGCCGGCATTATCACCGCCTATGAAGATACGGCCTTTCATCCATATGGTTGGGTGCCGATCATCCTTTGCATCATGTGCCTGTGGGTTCTGCTCTCCATTTCCATCCGCCTGGCGAAACGGTATATCGCCCGGATGGACAGCGGATATCTGAAGGGCTGAACCAAGCCGCCCCGTTTTCACTCCCTGGATTGATCCATAAATGTTTTCAGCGACATGGTCTTGTAACTGTTCGAGGAGACATATTTCAAAAAGGAGAGCAGATCTTTTGCCGGAATGAATCCCGGGCGGTTCCCGATTTTTTCACCACTCTGAGAGAGAAACCAGGTGGTGGGAAGTCCGGATACGCGGTATTCCCGCGCCCGTTCCTTATCTTGTTCCGAATTGATTTTAATGGCGATGAAATGTTCATTCAGGTACTGAATCACCGCCGGATCGGTAAAAGTCTCTTTCTGCATGATTTTGCAGTACCGGCACCAATCGGCGTAAAAATGAAGAAAAATTTTTTTGTCCTCCCGCTCGCCGGCCGCCAAGCCGCTTTCAAATGGCTGCCAACGAATGGACTGATCCGCGGCGAAGCAATTGCCGCCGCTCCAGGTCAGCACCAGACCGAACAGGGATGCGAGCATCCAACCGGAAATGAGGTTTCTCTGGTTCATTTTTTCCTTTCTATATACCCGGGGTAAACTGATAGAACCGATCGGTCAGCAGCAGCAGGCCGATGACGATCAAAAATATTCCCGCCGCTGCATGGATATATTTGGTGAACCGAACGGTCTTTCGGATGAAAGCCAATAAAAATGTGATAAAAAAGGAGATCAAAAGGAATGGCAGCGCCAATCCCCCGGAGTAGACCGCCAGCAGGCCCACCCCTTGCCAGATGGTTTCCTGGCTGGAGGCCAGGATCAGAATGGAACCGAGCAAAGGGCCGATGCACGGGCTCCAGCCGGCGCCGAAGGCCATGCCGACGATAAAGATACCGAACAGACGAAGCGGTTTTTTCCGGATTTGGATCCGCTTTTCGAAATCGAGTCCCTTGAAGCGGATAATGCCCGCCAGATGGATTCCAAACAGAATGATCATCACGGCGCCGATTTTAATGAGTATTTCCTTATATTCGGCAATCAGGTTGCCCACCAGGGAGGCCGAGGCGCCCAGTAAAATAAAAACCGTCGAAAAGCCGCAAACATATGAAAGGGTGGACAGCACCACCTTGATCCGCAGTTCGGATCCCGGCGCGGTCGTCATCTCCTCCAGTGAAAAACCGGTGATAAAGGTGAAATAGGCCGGTATCAACGGAAGGACGCAAGGGGAAAAAAAGGACGTCAGGCCGGCGATAAAGGCCAGATGAAAGGGTACGGCTTCCACAAACATACTCAAATCCTGGTAAGCATGGTTATCGGCTCAGTTCTTTGGAACGTTCCGCGGCGGCGAATACGGCCTGGACAATGATTTGTTTGACATCGTTGTTCCGCAGGACGTTCAAGGCCGCTTCCGTCGTTCCGCCGGGAGAAGTCACTTTCCGGCGTAATTCCGCCGGGGGCTCCCCCTTTTCCTGCAACAACCGCAGAGCTCCTTCGAATGTCCGTTCCGTCAGCTTCACCGCGGTTTCCGGATCAAAGCCCAAGGCGATGCCGGCTTCGATCAGTGCTTCCACAAAATAAAAAACATACGCCGGGCCTGAACCGGAGAGGGCGGTCACGGCGTCCATGGCCTCTTCCTGCACCTCAACAACCGCCCCCATGGAAGACAGCAGGGATCGGGCCAAGGCGAGGTCGACGTGATCGGCATAACGGTTGCCGCTCATGGCGCTCATTCCTGCCAGCACCAGGGCCGGGGTGTTCGGCATCACGCGGATGATGGGCAGATTCCGACGCGCGGATTCATGGAGAGCGGCGTACAGTATTTCTTCCAGCTTTCGGATTCGGATGCCGGCGGCGATGGAAATGACGACCTTGCGTTGTTCCAGAGCGGCCAGGTCGATCGACTTCGCGACGGAGGACACGATGTCCGGCAATTGTTGCGGTTTGACTGCCAGGATGACGATGTCGCTGTCCTGAAACACACTTCGATTGTCGCAAACCGGGATGACGCCGTAGGTCTGATGGAGCATGTCGACGCGGGCGCTGGAAATATCGTGGATGCGAATCCGTTCCGGCGGACTGATGCCGGATCGGACCAGGGCGCCCACAAAAGCCTCGCCCATATTGCCGGCCCCGATTATACCTATTATTTTATCCAATTTTTTCTACACCTTGGCTTATGCTGACCCGCCCAATCGAAAATGACTTCATATAGAATAGCGATTCGCTTATTGAAATGTCAATGCTTTTAATGGCGCTGGATAATATTGCTTGACTTATATCGGATATAACACTAATTTTACATGCAATTACCTAATTTCAAACGCACGGATACAAACCAGGCGGGTGGATCATGAAAAAGATCACGGCGGATGAGATCCAGCATCAGCAGTTCAAGGTCAGGTTTCGGGGTTTTGATGTCCGCGAAGTGGACGCGTATCTCGAAAAACTGGCGGCGGCTTTTGAAATGTTAACGAATGAAAATGCAAAACAACGCGAAAAAATAGACCGGCTGAGTCTGGAAAGCCAGGGTTATAAAAAGCGCGAGGAAATTTTCAAGCGCGCCATATTGAATTCTCAGAAGGTTATGGAACAGATGAAGGTCAACGCCCAGAAATCGGCGGAACTGATTGTCGCCGAGGCCGAGGTGAATGCCGAAAAAATTCTCAATCAGGCCCATAACCGGTTGGCCCAGCTGCACAAGGACATTGCCGAGATGAAGAAACAACGGATACAGATTGAAGTACAGATCCGGGCTGTTATCGAGTCGCATGCGAAACTGCTCGACATGGAAAAAGAAGACGCTCAGAAGAGCGACGAGGCCGACGATAAAGTCAAATTGTTCAATCGGCACTAGCCCGCGCGCACCGGCCGGTCTTCCCTTTTACACCGCTGACAGCGAATAAGCCGATTCATCGGCGACAACAAGGAACAACCTATGGCGAAAATTGATGCTTTTTTTAAATTGATGCATGAACAAGGAGCCTCCGATCTTCACCTGGTGGCCGGGCAGCAGCCGGTTCTCCGGATCCGGGGTGAAATCGAACGGGTTAAATACAATGTGTTGACGAATGATGATCTCCGGAGCATGCTGTATGAAATCACGCCGGAAGACAAGGTGAAGCTGTTTGAAGAGACCGGCGACGTGGATTTCGGTTACGAGATTCTCGGTCTGGCGCGATACCGGGCCAATTTTTTCATGCACCGCAACGGTGTCGGGGCGGTTTTTAGAGAGATTCCCAGCGTGATCGCCACCGTGGAACAGCTTGGGCTTCCTCCGGTGGTGTCCAAGCTGGCCACGCTTCCCCGCGGGCTGGTGGTGATCACCGGCCCCACCGGCAGCGGCAAATCCACCACGCTGGCCGCCATTATCGACGTCGCCAACCGGGCAAGAAAAGATCATATCATCACCATCGAGGATCCCATCGAATTTGTTCATCAGAGTCAAAGCTGCATCGTCAATCACCGGGAAGTCGGCATGCATACCAAAACGTTCTCCGCCGCTCTTCGGGGAGCGCTCCGCGAGGATCCGGACATCATTCTGGTGGGTGAAATGCGGGATCTGGAAACCATATCCCTTGCCATCGAGGCGGCTTCCACCGGTCATCTGGTGTTCGCCACCCTCCATACCACCAGCGCGGCCAAAACCGTCGATCGCATCATCGAGGTATTCCCGGGTCCGCAGCAGGCGCAGATTCGTTCCACGCTGGCGGACGGAATCCGGGCGGTGATCGCCCAGGTCCTGTTCAAGCGCGTGGATAAAAAAGGGCGCTGTGTGGCGCCGGAGATCCTGATCGCCACACCCGCCGTGCGCAATCTCATCCGGGAAGGCAAGACCCATCAATTGCCTTCCATGATGCAGACCGGCCGGAAATACGGCATGCAGTTGTTGGACGACGCCATCATGAATTTATACCAGAAAGGATGGATCGGAGCGGATGAAGCCTATGCCAAGGCCAATGACAAGGAAGCGTTCAAACCGTTCTTGAAAAACGCTCCGACCGATTTTACCGAGGTGTAATGAACGGCTCCATCATTCTGCCCGGAGAGTAAACCATGAAAAAACATGAAGTGGACCACATCCTCGCCAGGATGCTGGATGCGTACGAAAATGTGTCCGATCTGAACCTGACCGTCGGCCGGCCGCTTCAGGTCGAGAGTTCGGGAGAATTGCTCCCGGTTGAAATGCGGCCGTTTTTTAACGAGTTGACTCCGTTCCAAACCGAAGTCATTGCATTCAATCTCATCAATCACGACCGCCGGCTGACGGAAAAGCTGGTCAGCGAAGGTTCCTGTGACCTGTCATACAGTCTTCCCGGGAAGGCGCGTTTCCGGGTGAACATTTTTTCCCAGGGAGGCAATTACTCCATCATTCTCCGGCGTCTGGAATCAACCGTGCCGACGATTTCCAATCTGATGTTGCCGAAAGTCTTTTATCGGATCGCCGAGGAAAAAAACGGCATCGTGCTGGTCACCGGAGCCACCGGTACCGGTAAATCCACCTCTCTGGCGGCAATTCTCGAGCATATCAATGAAACCAGATCGGTCCATGTGGTGACACTGGAGGACCCCATCGAATATCAGCATCCCCATAAGAAAGCCACGTACAATCAGCGGGAACTGGGCAGGGATTTCGATACCTTCGCCAACGGCCTGCGGGCCGCGCTCCGGCAGGCGCCGAAGGTTATTCTGGTGGGTGAAATGCGGGACCGCGAAACCGTGGAGATCGGTCTGCGGGCCGCCGAGACCGGGCATCTTGTCTTGACCACCCTTCATACCGTGGACGCCGGAAAGACCATCAACCGTATCCTCGGTATGTTCAGTTCCGAAGAGGAGAGTCAGATCCGCATCCGGGTAGCTGAAACCCTGAAATGGATTGTGTGCCAGCGGCTGGTGCCCAAAATCATCGGTGGTCGTGTGGCGGCGTTTGAAATCCTCGGCACCAACCTGCGCGTGAAAGACTCCGTTCTGCATGGGGAATCCGAAGGCAAGACTTTCTATGACATCATGGAAAAAAACCGTGCGTTCGGAATGTCCACGTTTGATGACAGCATCATCGCGCTATATCAACAGGGGTATATTTCCGAGGAAACCGCCATCGCTTACTCGTCCAGGCGTGGAATCGTCAAACGCGGTATCGATATGGTGAAGAGTTCGCGGGGGGAGGCGACGACCGACATCGACAATCTGGAAATCGACCGCGGGTACGGGAAATTCCGATAAAGGAGGCCAGGTAGCGATATGGAAATCACCTGCAGCAGCTGTCAGCGCAAATTCAAGATCGCGGACGACAAGATTCCACCGGGACGAACGGTGAATATCAGCTGTCCGAAATGCAAAAACAAGATCACCGTGGAAGGCCCTCCGGCCGTTGAGGCGGAAGAGGCGGAACAAGAGCAACCGGTGGATGCGGCGCCTGCCGGCAGGGAGGATGGCTTCGATTTCGATTATGATTATTCCGATAAATACGAGGCCACCGAGGGCGCCTTTGATTTTGCGGAGGAGGAGGGGAAAACAGCGCTGATCTGCGAAACGGATCCGGCAATCATCCAGCCGATTGAAAGAGTCCTGGAATTCATGGAGTATCATATCAGCAAGACGGACAGCGCCCGCGAAGCGATCAAGAAAATGCGGTATCAGAATTATCACCTCCTCATCGTGAATGAAGCCTTTGATTCACGGAATCCGGATGCCAACGGCATATTGATTTACTTGTCCCGCCTGCACATGTCCCTGCGCCGTCAAATCTTCGTTGCCATGCTGACCCGCCGGTTTCGAACCATGGATTATATGGTGGCGCTGAACAAAAGCGTCAATCTGGTCATCAATACCGAGAATATTTCTCAATTCGAAAACATCTTGAAACGAAGTCTATCGGATTACGATATATTCTACCGCATTTTCCATGAAACCCGCAAAACGCTGGGAATCGCCTGACGGGAGGAAAGCGCTGCGCATGACGGAAGTGAGGAATCCATACACCTGCAAGGACTATCGGTCGGAAATGCTTCTGCTGGGTTTGAACCGGCGTCTGGCGGAGGGAAATCTTTCCGAGCACGAAAAGGAAGCCATCCGGAACGATATTCTCCGGCTGGAAAAAGAGATGGGCCTGCGATGACGGCCGCCCCGGTCATTTCGCGGTTAGCACCGAAAATCATCGAACTGGAAGATCGACTTTTTCAAATCACCCTTCAACCTTCCCTGCCTGGATTTGATGATTTCATCTGCGCCTATCTGCACGCGGGTTCCCCTGGGTTTTTGGTCGATGTGGGGCCGGCCTCGACGGCAAACCAATTGTCCGCGGCCATGGAACAGCTGGGCGTGAACCGCCTTGATTTTATTCTTCTAACCCACATCCACCTGGATCATGCCGGAGCCGTGGGGGAGGCGGCGGATCGCTTTCCGACGGCCGCCGTGGTGTGCCATCCCTCCGCCTTTTCCCATCTCGAGGATCCGACCCGCTTATGGCAGGGGACCGTCAAGACCCTCGGCGATATTGGAAGGGCATACGGCCCCATTCAACCGCTGCAAAAAAACCGTTTGATGAATGCCCTGGAGCTGGATGCGGGCGGGTTGCGTTCGGTTCCGACGCCGGGCCATGCGCCGCACCATGTGAGTTATCTGTTCCAGAAGACCCTTTTTGCCGGAGAAGCCGGCGGGGTCAGCCTGCCGCTGCCCTCCTCTCCGGTGTATCTTCGCCCCGCCACTCCTCCCCGGTTTCATCTGAAAACCTCCCTTGCCAGCATCGACGCCCTGATGGAAGAACGAGCTTCCCGGATTTGTTACGGGCATCTCGGCGCCCGGGAGGATGTCCACGGAATGCTTGCGAACCATCGCAGCCAGTTGCTGTTGTGGTCCCGGATCGTGGAGGAGGAGAGCAGGAAAGCGGACAGAAATATATTGCCCGGCCTCCTGATGAAGCGCCTTCTGCAAGACGATTTCCGCCTGGCGTCATTTTCCGATCTGCCCCGGGATGTCCGCGACCGGGAAACCTTTTTTTTGACGAACAGCATTTCAGGCTTTGTGCAAGCCCTGGATGCGCTCGCTGATAATCCGTAGCCCCTCCAATGTCAGATCCGGATCGACGATTTCGATGGTTTCGGACACCTTGTGGATGAGGCCGGCAAGGCCGCCCGTGGCAATCACTTTCGGTACGCCGCCCATTTCCTTGGCGATTCGTTTCACCATGCCGTCCACCAGGCCCGCATACCCATAAATAATGCCGGATTTGATGCTGCCGGCCGTATCCCGGCCGATGACGGCCGCGGGGGGGGTCAACAAGTCCACCCGCGGCAATTTGGAGGCGTTCATGAACAGGGCTTCGGAAGAGATCATGATTCCAGGGGTAATGGCGCCGCCGATGTATTCTCCTTTTTCCGAAATGACATCGAAGGTGGTGGCGGTGCCGAAATCGATAATGATCAGGCTGGTGCGATATTGCTCGTAAGCGGCCACGGCATTGACGATCCTGTCCGCCCCGACTTCGGCCGGGTTGGTATAAAGGATCGGCATTCCCGCCGTGGATGCGGCGTCGACCCAGTGCGGCTGGCGGCTCAGGTATTTGCGGCAAAAGGCGTCGTAATGCCTGACCACCGGAGGCACCACGCACGAAATGACGGTCCTGTCGAGGTCCTGGAACCGGATGCCGCTGGCGCTGAACAGGCTGTTCAGCAGGACACACAGTTCATCCTCGGTGGTATTCCGTTCCGTGCGGATGCGCCAATTCCGGATCAATTTCCGTCCTTCATAAATACCGATCACCGTGTTTGTATTCCCGATATCAATAACCAGCAGCATGTTTCCATCCCTTGGTCTTCATACGCCCCCCCGTCAGGCAGCGGTTTTAATCGCGTCGATGATTTTCAATGTTGTCCGGGCCATGGAAACGTCGTGGCAGCGGACAATATGCGCCCCGTTCAATACCGCGGCAGCGATGGTCGCCTGGGTCCCGTTTTCCACGATGGACTGATCCGGCGCCGGCGCCTGGCCCTCGGCGTCCTGCAACAGATGCCGGATAAAGGCTTTGCGGGAAGTCCCCACCATGATCGGTGCACGAAGGGTTTCCAGAAGGCGCAGATTCTTCAGGATGCAGAGATTCTGCGCGAAGGTTTTCCCGAAGCCGATGCCCGGATCGATAATGATTTTCGATCCGGGGATTCCGCGTTCTTCCGCGTGTTGGATGGCCCGCTGGAAAAAATTCGTCAGGTCTCCCATGAGATCATGATAAACGGGAGCCATCTGCATATCCTTCGGGGTTCCTTTCATATGCATCAGAATCAGCGGCACGCCCTGTCCGGCCACAACGTCCGCCATCTCCGGATCCGACCGGAGCGCGCTGATATCGTTTACGATGGAGGCGCCGGCGCGAATCGCCTCAAGAGCGACCCGGGCCTTTGTCGTATCAATGGAAATGGGAATGGAAATCCGTCCGGCGATGGCTTGGATCACCGGCACCACCCGCCGGAGTTCCTCCTCCTGCGGGATGGAATCCGAATAGGGTCGAGTGGATTCCCCGCCCACGTCAAGGATATCGGCGCCGGCTTCGGCCATGGCTTTGGCGTGCTCAACGGCGGATTCAAGGGAAAAAAACCGGCCGCCGTCGGAAAAGGAATCCGGGGTGATGTTCAGAATTCCCATCACCAGCGTTTTTTCCCCGAAGGTCAGACGATGCCCGCCGCATTCGATTTCAAACATTCTGGTCCGGGGCGTCATTCCGTTTTTCCGTGTTTTCAGATTCCGTGGCGGCCTGGTCCGTGGGATTTTCCGTTTCCGCCGCGGCCGGGGATGACAGCTGGATTCCGGGACGCATGGCGCGGATGAGATCATCCAGTTCCGCGCCCATCACCGTTTCCTTCTCCAGCAGCAAGTCGGCTAGTTTGTGAAGGATGTCCTGGTTTTCCTTCAGGACTTTTTTGGCCCGGTCATAGTTGGTGTGGATCAGCCGGCTGATTTCCTGGTCGATGGTTTTGGCGGTGTCCTCGGAGTAATCGCTTTTCTGGGCAAAATCCCGGCCGAGGAAAATCTGTTCATCATTCTGCGCATAGGAGAGCGGGCCGAGCAGTTCGCTCATGCCCCAGCTGCGGACCATTTTCTGAGCCAGCTCGGTGGCCTGTTTGATATCGTTGGAGGCGCCGGTGCTGATTCTGCCGAACACCAGTTCTTCCGCCACGCGCCCGCCAAACGACACACTCAGTTCGCTTTCCAGTTGGTCTTTATAGCGGAAATCCCTTTCTTCCGGCAGAAACCAGGTGACACCGGCGGCTCGACCGCGCGGAATGATGGTGATTTTGTTGACCGAGTCGGTACCCGGAAGAAAGCGGGCCACCAGCGCATGTCCGGCCTCGTGATAGGCGGTGGTTCTGCGGTCTTCCTCCTTGATCACCTTGGATTTGCGTTCCAGACCCATGTAAACCTTGTCCTTGGCCTCCTCGAAATCGAGCATATGCAATTTTTCCTGGTTTTTCTTGGCGGCCAGCAGAGCGGCCTCGTTGACCATGTTTTCGAGATCGGCGCCGGAGAAGCCGGGAGTTCCCTTGGCCAGAACGGATACATTCACATCGGCGGCGATGGGCGTTCGTTTCATGTGAACCTTGAGGATCTCCTCCCGGCCCTTGATGTCGGGGAGGGGAACGACCACCTGACGATCGAACCTTCCGGGCCGCATCAACGCCGGATCAAGAACGTCCGGACGGTTTGTGGCGGAGATGAGAATGACACCTTCGTTGGACTCGAATCCGTCCATTTCCACCAGCAGCTGGTTGAGGGTCTGCTCGCGTTCGTCATGGCCGCCACCCAGGCCGGCGCCGCGATGACGTCCCACCGCGTCGATTTCATCAATGAAAATGATACAGGGGGCGTTTTTTTTCCCCTGGACGAACAGATCCCGCACCCGGGAGGCCCCGACGCCGACAAACATCTCCACGAAATCCGATCCGCTGATGCTGAAAAAGGGTACGCCCGCTTCACCGGCAATGGCCCTGGCCAGCAGGGTTTTGCCGGTTCCCGGCGAGCCCATCAGCAGCACGCCTTTGGGGATGCGTCCCCCCAGGCGGGTGAATTTTTTCGGGTCCTTCAGGAATTCGATGATTTCCGCCAGCTCTTCCTTGGCTTCCTCCACCCCGGCCACATCCTTGAAGGTCACCTTTTCCGCCTGATCGGAAAGCAACCGCGCCCGGCTTTTGCCGAAGGAAAGGGCCTTGCCGCCACCACCCTGCATCTGGCGCATGAAAAAGATCCAGACACCGATCAACACGATCATGGGGAACCAGGATACCAGAATGGACATGAACCAGGGGGTCTCGGCCGGCGGCTTGGCATTGATGGAAACCCCTTTGGATCTCAATATTTTTATCATTTCGGAATCTTCGGGCGCATATACTTTGAAACGGGCGCCGCTGATATCGGTTACGAAGAGCTCCCGGTCCTGCATGACCACGTTCGCGACCCGATCGCCTTCCACCATGGAAAGGAATTCCGTGTAGCTGATATTTTCATCCGATCGCTGCTGCTGATTGAAAATATTGAAAAGCATGATCA
>JBMORA010000040.1:0-13213 GCA_049320885.1 Thermodesulfobacteriota bacterium
GTAACGACCTATGAAAAGGAAATTCTCGGTCTGATATTTCGCATCGCCGAGAAAGTCGTCATGGGGCAGGTCCGAAGCGACAGCGAGACCGTCAAGCGGTCCATTCTGAAGGCCTTCGAGATCATACCGGAACCCAAGGACGTCACCATCAAAGTCCATCCGGACGATTACGAATATATCGAACTGATCAAAGAAGATATTTTCGTGCGGATCAAGGAGCTGAGGCAGGTGGAGTTGGTTGCCGACCATTCCGTCAAGCGCGGCGGCTGTGTCATCGAGACCCGTTCCGGAAACGTCGTCGTGGATATCGAGAAACGGCTTGAAAGCGTCCAGGCCAGCATGATGGAAGCAAACCGTATCAGAGGGTAACCATGGGATCGGATTTCCTGATCGACTGGCAGGCATATGAATCGGCCGTGGACGCTTGTGACGGGATTTGCCTCGAAGGCAGAATCACCCAGCTGGTGGGCCTCATCGCCGAAGGGCATGGCCTGGGGATGAGCATCGGAAGCCTGTGCACCATTGAAAATGAATATGGGAAAGGAACCATGGCCCAGGTGGTCGGCTTCCGGGATGATCGCGTGCTGCTGATGCCCTATGGCGACACCTTGGGAATCAAACCCGGCAGCCGCATCCTGTTCCTGGACAACAATCCGAAAGTGGACGTGGGCAATGCCTTCATCGGCAGGGTGATTAATGGAATGGGGTTGCCCATCGACGGGGGCGGTGACATCCCGGCGGATGATCAATATCCCCTGTATGGCACCAGAATCAATCCCATGGATCGCCAGCCGATCCGTGAAATGATGGATGTGGGTATTGCGGCGATCAACCTGATGATACCCCTGGGCCGGGGGCAACGGGTGGCCATCATGTCCGGTTCCGGCGTGGGCAAGAGTGTGCTGATGGGCATGATGACCCGCCATTCCACAGCGGATGTGATCATTATCGGATTGATCGGCGAGCGCGGCCGTGAAATCAAGGAAGTGATGGAAAAGGATCTGGGGCCGGAGGGCATGAAGCGGGCCGTCGTAGTGGCGGCGACTTCCGATTCGCCGCCCCTCGTGCGCATGCGCGGCGCCTATCTGGCGACAACACTGGCGGAGTATTTCCGTGACCAGGGAAAAAACGTCCTCCTGATAATGGATTCCATCACCCGATTTGCCATGTCTTCCCGTGATGTAGGCCTGGCGGCCGGTGAGCCGCCCACCACGCGAGGGTATACGCCTTCTTTCTTCGTCCAGATCCCGGTCCTGCTGGAAAGAGCCGGCAGTATCCGCGGGAAGGGCAGTATAACCGGAATTTATACGGTCCTGGTGGAAGGCGACGATCTCAATGATCCGGTGGGCGATACGGTCCGTTCGATCGTCGACGGACACATTGTACTGTCGCGCAAGCTCGCCAATCGCGGGCATTATCCGGCCATCGATGTGTTGGAAAGCGTCAGCAGGGTCATGCGGGACGTGGTGCCCAAGGGACATATCGAACTGCGGGCCAAGGCCATTGACGCGCTGGCCACTTACCGGGAGGCCGAGGACATGGTTTCCATCGGCGCCTATGTGGCCGGATCGGATGCGCGCATTGACCATGCGATTCAGATCGTTCCCAAAATCAACGCGCTGATGCGGCAGGACGTGGACTTGAAGATGCCCTATGAAGCCGGGATGAAAAAACTCCAGGGCATTATCCGCTGACCGCTGAGCGAAGCCGTCCGGTTCCCCGGCGTTCTGGCCCGGCCATCCCTGACGGAGAACAGTAAAGGAATTTGTCCATGAAACGATTCCGTTTCCGGCTGGAACCCCTGTTGCGCTACCGGGAATTCAAGGAAAGGCAAGCGCAGCAGAAGCTGTTCCAGGCCCAGACCGATTTGGCCGAAAGCGAAAGGCGCATTCTGAGAGGCAGTGAACTTTTTTCCGAGTCGACCCGGCAGTTGGATGAAAAGACCGGCGCCGGTATCACCATGGCGGAATACCGTCTGCATCGGGGGTATCTCAGCGGCATTGAGCGGGCGCTGGATATGGAGCGCCGCCGCCGATTGAAATTGATCCAGACCAAGGAAAAGAGACAGCAGGAATTGGCCCAGAAATCCAAGGAAAAAAAACTGCTGGAAAAGTTGCGGGACCGGAAAAAAGAAGATTACTATCAGGATGTGGCTGAATATCTGCAGAAGGAAATCGATGATATGGTCACGGTGCGAAAAGCCCGCGAAATCGTTGAATGAGGACGCCAATGTCGGCAACAATGAAATGTCTTCTTTCCATCCTGGTTCTTGTGAAAGCCGTGCTCGTCATTCAACTGGCGCCGGACGTGACGGACATCGCCGGCCGCCTTTGGGGTGATCCGCCGGCTTTCGGCGAGGAAGGCCAAAAATCCGCGAAGACCCTTGGGAAGGCGGAAGAGAAAACAGCCGGAGATACCGGGACGGAGACGGAGGCCCCCATGCCGGATAGCGTTTCGGCTGTGCCGGAAAAGACCACGGCGGCGGATGAAGTCAAGATCACTCTGGAGAGCCTGGAGCAGAAGCGTCTGGAAATTCAAGCCGCTGAAACACGTCTGGCGGAAGAACGGGCGAAGCTGGAAACCTTGAAGCAGGAAATCGCGGCCGAAATCGAATCCCTGGCCAGAAAGAATCAGGAATTGGAGGAAAAATTGGGCGCCGTGGAAAGCAAGGATGCGAGCACCGCCCGCAGTCAACAGGAAGCCGAAGAGAAAAAGCTGAAACAGCTGGTAAAGGTATATTCGAACATGAAGCCCAAGGAAGCCGCGCCGATCATCGATAAGCTGGATATTGAAGTGGCGGAAAAAATTTTCCTGCGCATGAAGGGTGAACTGGCCGGTCAGATTCTGGCGTATGTGAATGAGGATCGCGCCGCCAGAATCAGTGAACGCTTGGCGGCTGAAAACAAAAAACAGAAGAAAACCCCTTAAGCTTTTCATCCATCCCCGTTCCCTATCCCCACCCATGCCGTCCACGGCAACCCGTTTCCCGCCGTATAGGGCCGGTTGCGAAATCCATTGCATCCATTTCCTGTTTTGCGACCATGACCGAATCCCTTCCATAGGCAATATTTTCCTTTCTGCCACCAGGTTCCCGGAAAGAAATTCGTTCCAGCCCGGCGCGGTCGGTTTCGGATTATTTAAAATATATCATAACTATTCAAAAATATTACATATAATAAGTTTATGGGAGGTTGGCATGGTCATTGCTGGAAAACGAATCAGAAAGATCCGCGAATGGCTGAATCACGGATACAGGTGAAATGAACAAACACCAGTCACTTCATACGGGATCAATATGATACAGCAATCCTTCCTGTTCAATATGATGTCCGGTTCCGGGGCTTTCCCCGTGTCCAATATCCTGAAGGTGCCGGGAGGCGCGGGACAGATACTGCCTTCGAAATCCGGTCTTGCCGCCAATAGGGCCGGGTTCGCCGGTGTCTTGGCCCGGGTCTGTTCCCGTGGTCATGCCGACAACGACATGGGGCTGGAAGCCGGCAACGGCCTCGGCGTCGTTGATACCTTCCGGCAGCTGTTGCTGGCCAAGGGGGGCAACCTCGAAGAGCTTCAGGTGGATGAAAAAGGCTTGAGCGCTTTCAAAAAAATTTTGGTCGGCGCCGGCTATAATCCCGAAAAAGTAGCGGAGTTGTACAGCGGATGGCGGACGGGGGTGGGCGGCTCCGGTATAACGGCTGCGGAATTGTTCGCCAAGGTGAATCAGCTGGACGAACGGGACGCCGGTGGGGACAAGACCCTGGACATGGCCTTGCTGCCATTTTTGCAGGTGATCCTGTCAAAATTCGGGGTGGATCAGGAACAGATCGACACCACCATATCCGAAAGCACCATTGCGGGCGAGGGAATCAGCCTGCAGCGGCTGGTGGGCAAGCTCCGCAGCATCGCCAAACCGGCGGACGCAGTCAAACCGGGAAATCCTGCCCGAGAACCCGGTGAAGTTGAAAAACTGATGACCGCCATGGAGCTGGAATGTGGCGCGGAAGGCGGGGATGGGGCAATCGACCTCAACACCTTTATTGCCGCCCTGGAGAGAAAACTGCGTTCCGGCGTCGGTAAGGAAAAAGCCGACATGACCCTGGCGGAGGCTGCCGAACGCTTATTCGGCGGCATCACCAACGGAGCTGCTTCCATGGAGTCTACTTCCGAAGAGACCATCCGGAAAATTCTTCCGAACCGGATGATCGACAACGAGAAAAAAGCCTTGGGCGCCCATAAGGCCGCGGAAGTGAAATCAGCCCATATGCAGACGATAGAACCCGGCAGAACGGCTTCCCTGGCGGACCAGGGAAAGGAATTCCGAAAATTGGCGGCGGAACAGATGCTGTCCGGAGACAATATACAGAATGAGTTATCGGGAGATGAGCTGGCGGATATGCAAAAGATCGGGAGGATGATCAGCGCCGAGTTCGGTGAGGATATGGGGAAACAAAAGGAAGACCGGCACGCCGGCGACATGGCATCCTACGGCGAGGGGTTGAAACAATCCGGGAGAACCGGAGCCGCTTTTTCCGCCACTGCCCCCGGTTCCACCGCTAAAACGCTTCCGGTTTATGTCCTCAACCAGGTCAGCCGTCAGATCGTGCGGTCGGTTCGGGAAAGCGACAACGAGATCCATCTTCAATTGAAACCACCGCAATTGGGTCGGCTCCACATCAGCCTGGAAAGCGGCCAGGACGGCCTGAGGGTCAGCATCGTCACGGAGCAGCAGACTACCCGTGAGATCCTGGTTTCCCATCTGGAGGAAATGCGGACGGTTCTGCTGGAGCAGGGGATCCGGCTCGAAAAGATCGATGTCCAGATCACTTTCAATTTTGATCAGCACATGGCCCAGACCCGGGAAGACGCCCGGCAGTCAGCCGACAGAAAGAACTCCGGTTTCCAGATGCCCGGAGATGAGGCGAAGAGCGGCGCCGCCGTTGAAGAACTTGCCGCTTTGAGGCCGCGACAGCCCAGCGGTCTTCTGGATCTGGTTGTTTAATATTGAAGCGAACCGATAACCATCCAACTACAAGAGAGCAGGCCATGACCACAGTTCAGTCAAATTACGGCAGTTCTTCCGTGAACACCCTTCTGACGGGACATACCAAGGAAGCGGAGGAGAAGAAGGATCCGTTGGGGCGAGAAGCCTTCCTGAACATGCTGATTGCGCAGCTGAAGCACCAGGATCCCCTGAATCCGCTGGAGGGCACGGATTTCACGGCCCAACTGGCGCAATTCTCCATGCTGGAGCAGCAATTCAACACCAACGACAATCTGGAAGCGCTGTTGCAGTCGATGAGCGCCAAGCGCGAGGACAACCTGATCGAGTATATCGGCAAGGAGGTCTCCGGAACAGCGGAGACCATGGTTCTCAAAGGCGGGAAGGCCTCGGGCGGCATGTATACCATGGAGGAGCAGGCCGAGGTTTCCATCAGTATTTTCAATTCCGAGGGCCGGGAAGTCCGCACGCTGTATGCCGGACAGAAAGGCGCCGGTAGCCATCAAATCCAATGGGACGGGACGGATAACGACGGCCAGACCCTCGCAGACGGAACCTACACGTATGAGGTTACGGCCCTCGATGCCATCGGCGGTTTCGTCCCGGTGAAAACCTCCGTCATCGGCGAGGTCACCGGTGTCACCTACGAAAACGGCACGGCTTATCTGGAAGTCGGCGACAAACTGCTCGATCCCGTAACGGTGAGGCATGTCTGGAAGCCGGCGCAGTCCGGAGCCGATGCCGGCCAGCAAGATGCGGGGTAAGCACAAAGCAGTTTCGAGTCCGGAAACGGGGATCGTGAGCCGGTTATGACAACCGGCGGGCGCGCAAACCGGCAAGCCCGGCAACGGGCCAATCAATGAAAGGGAGTTTTCCATGTCTTTGACCAGTTCTTTGTATTCAGGCATCAGCGGCATGACCAATCTGGGAAATGCCATGCAGGTGATCGGCGATAACATCGCCAACGTCAACACCACCGGTTTCAAAGGCAGCCGGTATGTATTCCAGGACCTGCTCAGCCAGTCCATCGCCACTCAGGCCGGCACAGCCCAGGTGGGCCGCGGCATGGCCCTGGGGGATGTTTCGGCCGTTTTCCAGCAGGGCTCTTTCGAATCCACCGGCAATACCACGGATCTGGCCATCGGCGGGGAGGGTTTTTTCGTTTTGCGGGAAGACGCCAGCGAGCAGCTTTTCTACACGCGGGCCGGCAATTTCCGCTTCGACAAGGAGGGCGTGCTGACGAATCCGGAAGGTTATGTGGCCCAGGGATGGAAGCTGGACGACAACGGCGACGACATCGGCTCGGTGACGGACATCATGTTGATGTCTTTCACCTCCCCTCCCACCATGAGCGAGCACATGACCATCATCACCAACCTGAACTCCAATGCCACCAGCCTGACGTCGGTGCTGCCGAATTCCTGGGACGCCACGGCCACCACGCCCATCGATACCTCCAATTATCATTACCAGACCGTGGTAAAAGTTTACGATTCCCTGGGCAGCACCCATGACGTTACGGTGTATTATGACAAGAAGTCCGGTTCCGAGTGGGAATACATGATCACCTGCAATCCCGCCGAGGACAAACGCAATCTGGTCCAGGATACGGCCGGCGCCGGGCTTCTGGCCCGGGGAACGATCACTTTTTCCGACAGCAGCGGCACCATCTCGGACATGACCATGGAACGCTTCACCGGCCGGATTGGCAATGTCATCACCAGCGGCGCCATCAATGCGGAGAACACCACCTTCACCATCAACAACTATGACGCTTTGCCTCTCGACGGCTACAGCTTCAGCCTCGAATTCGATGGCACCTCATGGTCGTTCGAGGACACTGCCCCTCCCGCGGGTGTGATCACCGCGGCGGATCTGCCGGATAACTACCCCAGCGCCAGCATCATCAGCGGCGACGCCAACACCATCCGCCTGAATCTGGACGGCGACGCGGATCGAACCGTGGATCTGACCATTACCTTTGCCAATCCTGCCCAGGCCACCGATTCCCTGCAGTTCGACATCAACAATCCGAACAATATTCATATTCAGAACGTGGTCAACAGCCGCTACATTGGTGATACAGCCAATGACAACACCACCCTGGAGATCCAGAATCCCAATGTATTGACCATCGATTCCACGGATTTGCGCATCAACTGGGACGCCAGTGCGGAAGAATGGTACTGGAGCATGCCCATGCTGCAGAACATCACCAACATAGATACCGGCAATCTAACGCCGGCCGCCCTTATCGCGGTCGAGAATGTCACCAATCCCGAAGTTATGACGAGTTTCTCTGAAAACGTCAATCTGTGGTATGATGTGACGGCCGGTGAATGGAATTTCGTTTCTCCCTTTGCCCGCGAGCTTTCCAATCTTAGTTATTCCGGCGGGATCAACCAGGGCAACACTACGTCCGTCATCAGTGACCCGGCGGTCCTGACCGAGCGGGTGGAGGATCTGCGGCTGTACTGGGACAATATCGTGGGCGTCACCAATCTCGGTTTCAGCAATGCCAGCGGCACCGGCGTGATCACCGCGGCCAACACCACCATGACCGTCACCCAGGAAGAAAACATGGTCCGGGATTCATCCATTGTGTACACCCTCGAATACAACGGCGCCCTGGACACCTGGAATTACGTGGCCGGAGCGGACCCGGTGGTGGACTATGCCGGCCGGGTGGCGCCTGCCTGGAACACGGCCACCAACACCTTGTCCCTGGATTTGACCGGTGACGGCGAGGACATCCGGTTCGCGTTCGCGGCCAATCCCACACCGGCCCAGAACGGGGATCGCGTTTCCTTCCGGATCGATGCCGACGGTACCTGGTACTGGGGCATGCCGTCCATTACCGGGCCCACCTATGGCGGCGGAATAAGCGGCAACAACACCATGATGGACATTGCCGATGTTCTTTCCGGCGGCGGCCCGCTGACGGATTCCAGCGTGACCTACAATCTGGTGTTCACCAGCGCCACCAACACCTGGTCCTGGGGCGCCAATTCACCGTCCGGCAGCGGCGACTATGCCGCCGACGCCTTCATCACCAACGATGAAAACCAGGTTTCCATCGACCTGGACGGCGACGGCACGGCGGAAATTTCCTATACCTTCATGACGCCGCTCACCGCCGATGGGACCCTCGATTTCGGCATCGACGCCTGGGGCGCCCCTCCGGCCCAATATGCCGGTGCCAATATCATGAGCACCTCCGGCCCGGATGTGTTGAGTCTGGACATGACCGGCAACGGCAGCGCCGATGTCACCTTCACCTTCCAGTCGCCGCTTTCTTCCGACGGCTCCATCCTTTTCGACATCGACACCTTTGTCCCGCCCTTTGAATACCCGGATGCGGCCATTGATCCGGCCCTGTCCAACGCCAATGCCGTATATCTCGATTTAAACGGCGACGGCGTCAATGACGTGGATTTCAGCTTCGAGGACGCCGGCGGAACCCCCCAGGCCCTCACCGCCAACGGCGTTTTTGAATTCGACGTCGACCCGCGGGTGCCGCCCACCGAATACCCCTATGCCACCCTGAGCGGCGACCGGGAGTCGGTTTCCATTGATATGAACAATGATGATGAAGACGATATCACCTTTACCTTCCTGACGCCTCTTCCCACCGGCATCAATGTCAACGACAGCGCCATCACCTTCGACATCGAAGGCTCCACAGCCTGGACGGAAGTGGACACGAATACCAGCGGTTATTTTGAATTCCTGGCGGATTTCCTGGGCGGAGAGGAAGGCGCCACCCAGATGAACATTGAATTCGACATCGGCACCCGGGATGACGGCACCGGCCAGTTCGTCAACGATTCCATGACCAGCACCCAGTACGCCCGTTCCTCCACCACCACGTTCCAATCCGCCGACGGCTATGGGGCCGGCGATCTCCAGGGGGTGGACGTGGATGTGGACGGGGTCATGACCGGGATTTACTCCAACGGTCAGTTGATCCCCCTGTACCGGGTGGCCCTGGCCAAATTCCTGAACACCAACGGTCTGCTGAAAGTGGGCGGCAATCTGTTCCGGGAAACCCGCGACAGCGGGACGGCCATCACCAACCGGCCGGGCACCAACGGACTCGGCAGTATCGCGCCCAACTCCCTGGAACAGTCCAACGTGGACATCGCCACCGAGTTCGTGAACATGATCACGACCCAGCGGGCGTTCCAGGCCAACTCCAAGATCGTGACCACCGTGGACACATTACTGGGGGAAGTCATCAACCTGAAACGATAGACCTGAAATATCCGGAGGGAAGATATTCCAAAGGGCGGCCCCGGTGGTGAGGCCGTCCTTTGTATTTCCGGCGCCGCCGCCATTGGGATCAGGGAAAGCGGAAAATGGCTGAATTGGCGGTGAAGCGCCATTTCAGGCCGATACCGAGCTTGACGATATCTTCCAGCTCGACGGCGTCTTGATTGTTTTCCCAGGAATTCAGGTCTTCCTTCAGGGCGGTGAACTCGGCGTATATTTCAATGTTCCGCCAGGTCGCGGAACAGCCGACATAGGGCGCGAATGCATACTGGTTCGGGGGATAATACCCTTTGGGATACCGGTCCGGTTGCAGGGTGAAGAGATCGCCGTCGAAGCAGTAAATCAAGGAACAGCCGAGATAAAGCGATATCCGGCTGTTATCGAAAACCCGTATGGAAACGGGTTTGATCATGTTTTTCCAGGCCAGCTGATGGATATTCTCCCCGCCGATGCCGGAGGGTGTAAAACCGTACATCAGGGCCGTATCCCAGCACCCCCACAGGACATAGCCGCCGCCGATGGTCATGGCGCCGACATACCCGCCGATTTCCGTTTCCAGAAAATCCGGTTTCAGCGCCTGGAGCCAGCGGTGGCCGGTTTCTTCGGCGGATTTCTCCACAACAAGGGGTTGGTTGCCGGTTTCCCCTGCGGCGGCGGCCGGGTCCATGGCCAGAAAGCACCACAGGAGCAGGAGGAATATCGAGTTTCCCGCGGGTTTCATCAGGGTACGGCCAGGCAACCGGATTCGTCGCATCGTCGGTAGTCGAAAAAGACATTGGTAATGGTGATCACATCGAATGTCCGGTTGCTGATGGATTTTGTGCAATAATAGCGAACGCCGTTTTGTTGATACCGCCAGCCGTCGTGCTCATGTCCGTGCAGTGACAGCAGGACGCCGCCATCCTCGAGAATCGCCCGCCAGTAGTCCGCTGTCGCCCCATCGAACACGTCATTCTCCTTGGGGGGGACATGGGCGATCTGGATTACATGATTCAAACCGGAGGTATCCGCCAATTCCGATTGCAGCCAGTCAAAATCAGGCGCCTCTCCCGGAAATTCGAGGGCATTGGAATTCAAGACGATGAATTTGCATTTTTCATATACGAAACTGAAATCGAATTCGCCGTACATTCTCCGGTAGATGTCCTTGCCGTTGCACAGGGTGTCATGATTGCCGATGACGACAATATAGGGGAACCGAAGGCCCTGCATAATGCTGTGAAACAGGCTGAATTCGGTTTTCATCCCCATGTCCGTTACATCGCCGCAGACCACGACAAAACGGATATCATTCCGGTTGTTCAGGGCCTCCACCGCTTTGCGGAGGGCTTCGTAATCGTTATGGATGTCCGAAATCAGCGCGAATTGGAAGGTTTGGCCCGATCCGGTATCGGACAATTCCAGGGCGGCCAGGTTTCTGGCGTTCAAGCCCTGGATATCCGAATCAACCCCGGACTCATAGGGACTGAAGCCGAAATCGATATCACAGGCGGCAATAAAGCAAAAGATGAGCAATGCCCACCAGGCGGATGAATGAAAAATACCGTGTCTCATATGGCACTGTCCACGACTCTAAAAAAACCAGTAATTGAATAGGTCCTATCTCCTGAACTGTCAATGATTAAATGACGGCGCGGACGGGAGGATCGAAGGCCACCCGGTTTTTCCCGGAGGCCTTGGCGTGGTAGAGGGCTTTGTCGGCCCGCCTGATGGTTTCCGCAACCGATTCTCCAAACCGGTGTTCCGCGACCCCCAGCGAGATGGTGACTTGCAGGGGATCGGGGCGGCAAGCAAAAACCAGCTGCTCGACAAGGGATCGGACGCGTTCGGCGCAGATGCCGGCGTCATCGCTGCCCGCATTGGGGAGCACCAGGATGAATTCCTCCCCGCCGTATCGGGCGATGCAATCAACGGTCCGAAGGGATTGCTGTACGGCCTGGGCCACGGTCCGGAGAACCAGATCGCCTGTCTCATGGCCGCGGGTGTCGTTGATCTGTTTGAAATCGTCCAGGTCGAAAATGCAAATGGAAAAAGAGTGGTTTCCCCTGTCTGCCAGGGCTTTTTCACGGTCCAGGATGGTATACAACTGCCGGCGATTGAACACCCCGGTCAGATCGTCATGGATGGCGAGCTGTTCGATCCTGGCCATGGCCTTGGCCACTTTGTTCCGCAAATTCGTGATATACCCGCCCACCAGAGAAAACCAGGTCAGCACCAGGGAAAGCACGATGACATTCAAGACCTCGGCTTTCGGATTCACCAGTTCCGGATGCCGGAGGTACAACAGATACAGTACGAGGCAGTAACTGATGACGGCCATTCCCGCAAGGGTGATGAACTGACGCATCCGCAATTTGAAGAAGCCGAATACGAACACGACCAGATACAGCAGCAGCAAAGCCCCCCGGCTTTCATCCGCGTAGTAGACGAACAGCATGGCCCAGACCGAGGCCACGACCATTTGTATCAGGGTCAGGCTTGGATCTTTCAGATGCCGGTTATAACCGCTGCGGATAAAGAGCAGAAGGCCCAGATTATACACCGTCATGATGGCGAAAAGCACCAGGATGGCGCCGAAGGGGATTCTGGTGAGCGCCCCCCGGCTGTAGAAATACAAGGCGATCCCCATCCACATGAGATAGGAACCCGCAGCCATCAACGCGCGCCTGAACCGCAGTTTCTGTTGCTGATCCATCTGGGGGAATGCCGGAACCATCGCCGCGACCTTGTTGGGGGAGGAAAATCGTTTTTTGATATCATAGCACAAGGCCGGGTATCAGGTGAACAAGATTTTCCCGGGGATTTTTTTCTATGCAGGGGGGTGGCACACTTGTCTCCGGCCTCTCCTTCCTGTTTCCGGGGGGAAAGGGCGTTGGGGGGGCGCCCATGGAGACAAGTGTGCGCCACGGCCGGCCGCACCAGGGCATGAGAAAGGGGCGTTACGAAGTGCAGCCGTGTCGGCCGTGATGATCGCAACAGATCACGACGACGGGTAAAGCAACGGCCATGCCAAGAAAATTAGACTGAATTTGTTGGAAAATCCGCAACTGATGGCCTGGGGCGGATTTCCCGGTTACCATAACGTCGCAATCGATTACGGTTTTTGCTCACCAGCGGATTTGCGGATTTCCACCTTGCCTTCCAGGAACTCCTTTACGGCGCCGATGGGAACTTCCCGCCGGTGGAAAATGCCGGCCGCCAGGGCCGATTCCGCCCCGGTCCTGGTGAAGACCTCATGAAAATGCTCCACGCAGCCGGCGCCGCTGGAGGCGATCACCGGGATGGAGACCGCTGAACTGACGGCGTTGATCAGTTCGATATCAAAACCGGAATTGGTGCCGTCCCGATCGATGCAGTTCAACAGAATTTCGCCGGCTCCCAGCTGTTCGCACACCCGGGCCAGGGTTACGGCGTCCACGTCACGGCCTTCCCGTCCCCCCTTGATGGTGCACTGATACCAGCAATATTTTTCTCCATCAGGGCCTGAAACAGCGGTCCGGATGACCGGATGGCGGACGGCGTCCGGTGAATCCACATACACCCGCCGGGGATCGATGGAGATCACCACCGCCTGGTTGCCGTAAACACGGGAAATTTCTTCGATGGCGCTGTGTCCGGTGGCCTTTCCGGTCTTGAGATGGGCTTCCACAATGGACACCGCGTCGCTGCCGATGGAGATCTTGTCCGCACCGGAACGGAAATATTCAGAGGCCACTTCCAGGGCCGTATAGGCGCGACCGCTTTCATCTGTATAATCCCGGATCCCGCCACCGATGGTCAGCGGAACAAAGACATTTTTGGAGGTCTGCTCCAGCACTTTTAGCATGGGCATGTCCTCCAGGGGAAAATCCCGGAAACCGGTGATGTTCAGGAAGGTGATTTCATCCGCCCCTTCCGTATAATATCGATGGGCCAGCTCAACGGGTTTTCCCAGATTGCGCACGG
>JBMORA010000041.1:0-12881 GCA_049320885.1 Thermodesulfobacteriota bacterium
GTGGGAGAGATGGGGCTTTGCAAACTGCAAGGCCGGCGGCAGCAGATGGCGGCTTCAGATTCCGTATGTCTTTCTCCTGCGCCACAGGGTCGCCTGGTCGATTCCCAAAACATCTGCGGCTTCCTGAAGCGAGGAGGTTTTGGCCAGGACCCTTCTGATGTGCATCTCTTCGATGGCGGCCAAGGGCACCATGTCGCCGATGGCGGAGTGATCGGAGCCGGGGTTGATGTTGCCGGGAAGATCGGCCCGCCCGATCCGCTCACTTTCCCCCAGGATCACGGCCCGCTCGACGGTATTGCGAAGCTCCCGGACATTCCCCGGCCAGGTATGGCTGGTGAGTAATTGCTCAGCCTCTTGGGTGAAGCCGGGGATGGTTTTGCGATTGACCGTGCAGAAATGAACGAGGAAATCCAAGGCCAGCGGCAAAATGTCCTCCGGTCGCTGCCGAAGGGGTGGAATGGTCAAATTGATCACGTTGAGTCGGTAAAACAAGTCTTCCCGGAAGCGCCCTTCCGCCACGCGTTTTTCGAGGTCGACATTGGTGGCGGCGATGATGCGGACATCCGCCTTGCGGGGCGTGGATTCGCCGAGACGTTCATATTCCTTGTCCTGGATAATCCGCAGCAGTTTGGCCTGGGCCGAGGGGGCCATATCTCCGATTTCGTCCAGGAAAAGCGTACCACCATCGCAGGAAGCGATGCGCCCGGGATTGTCCCGGACCGCCCCCGTGAACGCCCCCTTGACATGTCCGAACAGCTCATTCTCAAAAAGATCGGAGGGGACCGCCGGACATGCAACAAGCCCCATGGGTTTCGCGGCCCGCGGACTCCACTGGTGGATGGCTCTGGCGAACACCGACTTGCCCGTGCCGCTTTCCCCGCTGATCAGGACAATGGCTTCCGAGAGGGCCGCTTTTCTGGCGGTCTCGATGACCCGCTGCATCCCCGCGTTTTTGCTCAGGAGCCGTTGATCCGGCCCTTTCCGCTGCATATTCGCCTTCAATGCGGCGATTTCCATTTCCAGTTCCCGCACCCTGCCGATACGGCGTGTCACTAAACGCACTTGATCAGGAGTGAAAGGCTTGACGATATAGTCGGTCACTCCGCTGCGCATGGCAGCCACGGCACCCTCGATGGAGGCATACGCCGTAATGATAACGACCTTGGTCCAAGGTGATTCGGTATGGAGGACGGGGATCAACTCCATACCGTTTTCCTCCCCGAGCCTTATGTCCACAAAAGCCAGGTCAAATGACACTCGTCTGGCTTCCTCCATGGCGTCGGCAGGATTGCTGACCGCGATAACGGTATGTCCCTCACCGGTCAAACAATAGGAAAGCGTTTTTCGGATGTTGGCCTCGTCATCAACAATGAGGATGCTGAGGCGGATATGGTGATTGTCACGATTAGTCGCCATGTTTTTAAAGATTTCAAGCTCGTTATGTTCATACCACGGCTCAGTTTCGACCGGGGATTTTATTCTGCAAGATCATACGCGCATCTTCCATGACAGGTGTCATCATGTTCCCCGCTGTCTGAATAATCAATACTTTTTTCAACCCTCCATCCGCCTGCGCCCGACGGTTCAAAAATGAAATAACTATTTATTATCATAAACTTGAATAATATATGACATCCAGGAATATGGACCCGATCCAACGAGAAGCCCCTATGCCTGAAAGCCGAAGAGGCTAAAAAAACCGCCTGAATGGTTAAATTTCATTGACATATTCCCAACCGTGAACTATCGGATTTTCTTGGGCTGGGATGTCGCATTGCCGGACCGGCGGTTCCGGAGGCTTCGGCTTCAAGCGCCCGCACGGTCGACAGACACTATTGATCGAATGGAAAACCAAGGATGCTGCGCAATGCGAATCCCCGACAAGGCAACAGGTTGTTCCCTGATCGTTGACGAGGGTGTATGGCAATCCGATTCCAAGACGCTCCCTGAATTGATATGACTTCCAATAAATTCGACACCAGCATCGCCTTTCTGCTGACCATGAACCCCCATTCGGTGTATTTGTTGCTTTTCGGTGTACTGCTGCTGTGCGGATTCGGGGTCCCCATTCCGGAAGACATCGCCCTCATCACCGGTGGATTTCTGGCCTATGAAGGCCTGCTGAACGTCCACATCATGGCCGTGATCGGTTTCTGCGGGGTCCTGATCGGGGACATCTCCATGTTCCTGCTGGGTGCCAGGTACGGGAACCGACTGCTGCGCGCCAAGTTTTTCCGGCGGATCATCACGGAAAGAAAGGTCAGGGAGGCTGGGAAATATCTGCAGAAATACGGCAACAAGATTTTCTTCATCGCCCGGTTCCTGCCCGGCTTGCGGGCCCCCATCTTTTTCACCGGCGGCTCCCTCAATGTCGAATTCCGTCTCTTCCTGATCTACGACGCCCTGGCCGCCCTCATCAGCGTTCCGGTCTGGGTATATTCGGCTTGGCATTGGGGGCAGTATATTCACGAGGTGATCAAAATCGTTAAAAATTCCCAGACCATCATCTTCCTGCTCGTCCTGGGCTGGGTTCTCCTGATCCTGCTGCGCTACTACCTGCGGAATCGGGCGGACAAGCAGAAAACCCCGTCCTGACGGAACGGCGGTTTCCGTTCAGCTGCCGCCCTGTGGTTGCCCCCCCGGCCTTCATGTCATGGGTTTTTACCCGAGTTACCGGCTCCTTTCAGCAGCAGACCGAATTGCCCCTTCCGATAATCAAAAATGCGCTCCAGGGTCTTTTGGATGAAGAAAAAATGGGCCAGCCTGCCGAAAACGGAAAACGGGGTCCGGTAATAGACCCTGTCGATCATGCGGACACCCTGGGCGGTTTCCTTGAGTTCATGGAAATGATACCAGAACCGATAAGGCCCCACCCGCTGTTCATCCACAAAGGAAAAAGGTTCCCGGACATGCTTGATTTCCGCCACCCAACGTCGGTACCCCAGATACGGGATGCGGATGCGGTATTCGATGATCAAGCCGTTGTAAATGGTTTCCGGTATGTCCGAAACGATGATGAAGTCCAGAAACCCGGGCGTAATGGCATTGAGGTTGGCGGGATTCTGGATAAACTCCCATACCGCCCGCAGGGGGGCATCAACGATCTGTTCGCGGTGAAGCAAGTACATGATTTGGTCAATATTCCTGAATGATTATTGATCGTATCCTTCATAAATCATTTCCCAGCCATAATCAAACAGACATTTTTCGCTTCCCCGTGGATCCGGACTTGACATCCCGGCGATTAATCCCGATAGTAGTCCCTTGCATCCGGATAACCGTTATATAAAAGGAAATTCAATATGCTGAGAAATCATGAGACCGGCCAGGATCTTCCCATGCCCCTCGCGGGGATAAAAATCGTCGAATACGGCGTGTTTCATGCCGGACCGGGAGGCACGGCCATTCTGGGGGACCTGGGGGCGGACATCATCAAGATCGAGTCCGGATTCGGTGATCCGGAGCGGTACTGGACGAAAATCGCCCGCCTGGACATGGCCCTGCCCAATGGGGAAAGCATCATGCACGAAGTATCCAACCGGAACAAAAGGGGTATCTACCTGGATATCACCACCGGGAAAGGCAAAGAAATTTTTCACCGCCTGGTCGGTCAAGCGGATGTGTTTATGACCAATCTGCGCAAAAGCACCAAAAAGAAACTCGGCATCGATTACGAAACGCTTGCTGCGATTCACCCCAGGCTGATCCACGCCAATGTTTCCGGTTACGGTCCGCACGGCCCCATGGAGGATCTGGGCGCCTTCGATCCCCTGGGTCAGGCGGTATCGGGGTTGATGTTCACTCCCGGTACCCGGGAACCGACCCTGCTCCATCTGGGGGTTCTGGACCAGTCCACGGCCATTGCCCTCAGCCATGCCATCCTGACGGCCCTGTTCGTCCGGGAGCGTCGGGGAATCGGCCAGGAAGTGCATGTGTCGCTGTTCGGCACGGCCCTCTGGCTCCAGCATCCGAACCTGATGATTTCAAGCGTCCTGGGCGTCGACCCCTGCGTCACCTCCACCCGGCTGGAACATTCGCCGCTGCGAAATGCCTTTTGCTGCCAGGACGGGAAATGGATCATCGGCACCCATCATCCGGAGGAAAAATACTGGAAAACCTTTTGTGAGCTGACCGCCATGACGGATCTCCTGGGAGACGATCGATATACCGACCCTTACGGCCGGCCGGTGCCGGGCCCCGACATTCTGGAGAAATGCGACCGGTTGTTTTCCACCCGAACCCGGGATGAATGGATCGCCTTGTTTCTGGCCCATGGCCTGATGTTCTGCCCCGTGAAGCATGTGCTGGAGGTCAAGGACGATGCCCAAGCGAACGCCAACGGCTATGTCGCCAGGTTCGATCATCCCACCCTCGGCTCCATCACCATTCCGGGCTATCCCGTGCATTTCTCCGGATGCCGGGCAGGTACGCGGACCCCGGCGCCGGCCATCGGCGAGCATACGGACGATATCCTGCACGAACTGGGTTACTCCGATACGGACATCGCCGCGCTGAAGAACGAAGGGCTGATCCGGCAAAAATGATTTCCAGACCGTCGAATCTAGGCAAAGGAGACGGATCAATCGGTCAGGGAGATGGCCATGGACATCTGAATCCAATGCGTGCGGTGGACATGCAGTTTCGGGTCATCGATTTGCTCCTTGACATTGTATATGAACGTCTGTTAACTGAACGTACGTTTATTAACAGTATAAACGGTACCCAACCATGAAAAACCGCGGGAGACAGGCATGCCCAAAGCGCCGATGGGTGAAGCGGAAATTCTCGTAAAAAAAGAACAAATTATTGACACGGCCGCCGAAGTGATCATGGAGGACGGCTTCCAGAACCTGTCGATGCGAAAAATCGGCGCCAAAATCGGCATGACGGCCGCCAACCTGTATAATTATTATTCCAACAAGGATGAGCTGAATATCGCCATCAGAACACGGGCCGGGAAAATGCTGTTCGAGGCCCTTGAAAGCGCCTATGGCAAAGGCGGCTGCATTGCGGAACGAATCGCATTCATGATCGAGACCTATATCGGTTTCGGCATGTTCAGACCGAATTACTACTCGATCATGTTCGACATGCCGACACCGAAGTTCGCCGACTATGTCGGTTCCCCGCTGGAAGAACTGGCGAGAAAGGAAAAGGAATCGTCGGAAGAAAGCCTTGCGCTGCTGAAAAAATGCATCCGGGACTTCCAGGATGAAGGCTACCGCTTTCCCGACGATACGGATCCGTTTTTGATGATGGTGATGATATGGAGTCAGCTTCATGGCCTGATCTCGCTTTACAACAATAAAATCCTGGCGGAAATCAATCCGTTGCCGGAGAAAATGTTGGAGGAAGCCAGGGACCTGGTCCATACAATACTTTTCCGTTTTATCCGAAAATCTGATTCCGAATAAAGGTGATCCCATGAAATGCTTTGCCGGAGAACGCAAGGTCATCATCCGAAGATGTGACGCCTATGACAAGAGCCATATCCGAAAGATCATCAAACAAGGAATGGACGAACTCGGGCGAAACCCCAAGGGAAAAATTCTGATCAAGCCCAATATCGTCACGGCAAACAAGGAATACATCCACCACAGTTTCACGGAGCCGACAATGCTGGCGGCCATGGTGGAGACCCTCCGGCAGGATTACCGGCAGGAACGGATCACCATCGGCGAATCGGGCGGCATCGGCATCCCCACCAGGATGTTTTTCGCGGAATCGGGGATCGGCAAGCTGTGCAAAAACCTTGGCGTCCCCCTTGTGGACTTCAACGAGGAACAGGCGCGGGTGGTCGTCCTGGAAAAGGCGAAACTTCATAAAACCATGGAGGTCGCCAAATCCCTGTACGAAGCGGAATTCAAGATTTGGATGCCCAAGCTGAAGTTTCATATCGTCACGGAAATCACCAATACGTTGAAACTCAATATCGGTATCCTGAATCACAAGGAGCGTTTTTTATATCATGATGACCGGCTCCATCAGAAAGTCGTCGATATGCTTGAGATCGGCTATCCGGATGTCATTGTCACGGATGCCGTCACCATCGGCCGGGGATTCGAATCCAGCCCCTACCCGGTCCATCTCGGCGCCATCCTGATCGCGAATGAACCCCTGGCCTGCGATATGGTGGCGGCAAGGATTCTGGGGTATACGCCGGAGTCGGTCCGCCACCTTGCAGAAGCAAGAGACCGGGGATACGGCTCACTCGATTTCAGCGATATTACCGTGTCCGGCGACATCACCATGGAAGAGCTGGCGGACCGGATTAAAGGAGTGGAATCACCGTTTCAGGACTTGAGCAAACTCGATTCCCCCTTGACTTTCTATGAAGGGGTGAACAAAGGCTCGGGAAACATCTGTTACGGTGGCTGCATCTGCTCCATCAAAGGCGCCCTGGGAACCGCGGAAAAAAAATATCCCGGCACCCTGAAAAAGGCCAAAAAAGCCGCCGTGGTCATGGGCTTTTATGAAGGCGATGTCGTTCATCCGGATGGCGTCGTCGCACTGGTCGGATCATGCGCCGGCGTCGGCGGGCGGCTGGCGGCCAAAAAACTCATCCGGATGAAAGGCTGTCCGGTAAAGGTCAAGGACCTCATGCTGTTTCTGCTGTTTCGGCTAGGCATTCAAAGCCCGGCATTCGATCTCAGGAATCTGCTGTTGCTGATCTACTATTCCCTCGTGTCCGGCTGGATGAAGCTGACCATTCCTGTACGCGGGAAGGCCCGCCTGGTGGAGAAATGAATCACCAATACAGGGCAGAATACTTTTTCAATACCCCGGAGGGTAAGCTTTTCGACGAATGCCTGGGATGCCATCGTCACCACACCCGTACAGCCGGTGTCGCGGGAAGCGATGTTTATTGACATCGCGCCACCAACACTAGGATTCAAGAGAATGTATGCTGAATTTGAATTCAGTTGTTGTAAGGATATCGGTTATTGTAATTTGTTTTATTGGCAGGTATTCAGTTCAGTTCGCTGATCTGGGTATTCAATGTCCAGAAATCATACAAGTATCCCAAACCGAAAATACCTCCGCTCAAAAAATAGACGATGGCCGTGAACCATTTACCCATATACATGCGATGCACGCCGAAAAAACCCAGGAAGGTGAGCAGAATCCAGGCCACCGTATAATCCAGGCGTCCTGGCTTGAAGCGCAGATCCGCCTTGCGATCCATGCCGGGGATCAAAAACAGATCGATGAGCCAGCCGATACCGAGGAGACCGAGAGTAAAAAAATAAATGGTTCCGGTAACCGGCTTGCCGTAATAGAATCGATGGGCCCCGGTAAATCCGAAGATCCACAAAATATACCCAATTGATTTTAAATGCGTGTCATTGGCCAGGGTCATCGCCGATCCTTTCTGCTTCCCGGCTTTTGTCCGGTTATGGCGTGAAGTGCTTTCCGAAACAGTGAAGGTAATAACCCCTCATATACAATACAGCCAGCGGAATCAATTTGTTTTTATCGAGGCTAGCCTGATATCGGTCTCCTGATCACCTGACCGGAGATTATCCAGGGAGCTGGAAATGGTTCCACCATGTTTTTGCTGTTGACCCGCGAAACCTCCAAATGAATCGCTTCCTTGCGCTCCAGGCCGTTTTCCCGGAACAAGCCCGGAAGAGACGTCAGGATTTCGAAGTCCAGGGTGTAGATCACAAAATCCATGGCGGGGTTCATGGCCAGAAGCCGCTTGATTTCAATCCCCAGCTTGGGAGAGCCGACGATAAACGCGACATCCGGCGCCGGCAGCATCTCCAGGCTGTCATCTTCCAGCGACTCAACGATCGTTACATTATTCAGGCCGAATTTATCCACATTCTCTTTCATGGTATCCCGGTCCCTGGGGTCATATTCCACGGCAATGACACGGCCCTTGTCGGCGGCCATGGCGGCCTCCACCGCGATGCTTTCACCCGAGATGATACAGATATTGTCTCGATCCCCCACATTGAGTTTATTCATGATAACCGCCCGGCCTTCCCGGCACACGTAATGAACCGAGCCGCAGGCAAACCGGCTGTTCTCAATGCCGATCTGATAATTCGTGGCGGCGTTGGGATTCATGATCAGCATGGCCGCGGAGGCATTGATACCGCGGTTGATCATATCCGCGACCTTATCGTGCTTCATCTCTCCGGATGGCTCCGAGCCTTCATTGTACCAGACATCGCATTCGCCAAGTTCCGCGTTCCACATGCGGTAGAAGATATCCGGATGTCCGGCATCCGTAAAGCACAGCACGATCCGGTTGCACATGACGGTGGGAATCAGGTTCTTGTTCTTCCCGGTAATGTCCAGCATCTTCACTTCCGCCAGGTTGACGTCCACGTTCCGGGAAAAATACTGGAGCCAGGCCAAAATGACCTCATTTGTAAACATTGTCTGTTCCACGGGGAATCCTCCCTTGCCGACAGTTATAACGCTCATTTTTTTGAATATAGCTCCATTCTCAGCTTACGATTCAGGCCGCGGTGCGCTCCAGCAGACGTTCCCATTTCCGATCCACAGACGCCTGCGCCTCTTCGATCATCCAGCCGTTGCTTTTCTGGAACATATGGCGGAATCGGCCCTGGGTTCGGAGAAAGTCTTCTACGGGCAGTTTCTTCTTCGGCTTATAACTCAGACGCCACACTCCCTCCTCGACCTCGAACAGCGGCCAGACGCAGGTATCCACTGCCAACTGAACGATTTCGGCCAGCTTCGCCATGGGATAATCCCATCCGCGCGGACACGGGGCCAATACGTTCAAAAAGCAGGGGCCCGCGGTATAAATGGCTTTATGGGACTTGGTGTGCAGATCCCTGAAATTGCCAAAAGGCGCTGTCTGTGCCACATAAGGGATATGATGGGCGACCAGGATGTCCGTCAAATCTTTCTTGCTCTGGCGCTTGCCCGGTTGAACAAGACCCACAGGCGAGGTCGTTGTGCGGGCATGGCGCGGTGTCGAGGAGGAGCGCTGGATCCCGGTATTCATGTAAGCCTCGTTGTCGTAGCAGATGTAGGTCATGTCATGGCCGCGTTCCATGGCACCCGACAGGGATTGAAACCCGATATCATAGGTGCCGCCGTCACCGGCAAAAGTGAGGAACTTGACGGTGCCATCCACCTTGCCGCGCCGTTTCAGAACGGTATATGCCGCTTCCACACCGGAACAGGTGGCGGCGGAGTTTTCGAAGGCGGAATGGATATAGCTGTCCATATAGGCAGTGTAAGGATACATGAAGGTGGAGACCTCCAGACAACTGGTGGCATTGACCACCACCGCCCGGTCTTCCGGATTCAGGGCGCGCAGCACCCCTGCCACAACGATCCCGGCGCCGCAGCCGGCGCAGAGCCGATGGCCTCCGGTGAGACGCGGCTCCTTTTCCACCTCCTGTTTCAGGTTGTATACCGTGCTCATGCCGTCTCCTCCTTGGACCGTTGGCCCATATGGACATACAACGGTCCGGTATCCCCGTTCGCGGCAATATCGGCCAGCCGGGAAAACACGTTTTCAATGTCCTCAATCTTCACGTCGCGGCCGCCCAAGCCATAGACGATGTTGATCAGGTGCGGACGGTCCGCCAGATCATACAAGGCGCTGCGGGTCTCGGCAAATAAAGGACCTCCATTGGCCGAAAAGCCCTCGGACTTATCCATAATGGCTACAGCCCTGGTGCGGGACAGCGCAAAGGCCAGTTCCTCGCCCGGAAAGGGACGGAATACCCGTATTTTTACCACCCCGGCCTTCACGCCATTCTCCCGCAACCGGTCGACGGTTGCCTTGGCGGTTCCGGCAGTGGATCCGATCAGCACGATCGCCAGTTCCGCATCCTCCATCATGTATTCTTCGAACAGGCCATAACACCGGCCGGAAATCTTTTCAAATTCCGCGGCCACCTCCAATACGCGGGACTTGGCGGCCTTCATGGCCATGGCCTCCTGGACCTTATGTTCCATGTAATAGGGGCTCACATCATACGGCCCCACCGCCAGGGGATTGCCCATTTTCAACAGATAGTGTTCCGGGTTGTACTCCCCGACAAACCCGCGCACCGTTTCCGTCGCCAACAGTTCTATATTCTCGACGGCATGGCTGGTAATGAAGCCGTCCATGCAGGTCATCACCGGCAGGCGTACGCTCGGGGTCTCGCCGATGGGCATGGCTTGGATGAAATTATCGTAAGCCTCCTGATTATTTTCGGCATAGATCTGGATCCAGCCCGAATCACGGGCGCCCATGGAGTCGGAGTGGTCGGCGTTGATGTTGATAGGCCCCGAAAGCGCCCGGTTTACACAGGCCAGTGTTATCGGCAGACGACAGGAAGCCGCCACATACAACAGCTCATACATCAGCGCCAGCCCGCAGGATGATGTGGCGCTGACGGCTCTGGCCCCGGCAGCCTGGGCCCCGATGCACACGGACATGGAACTGTGTTCGGATTCCACGGTTACAAATTCCGTATCCACATCGCCGTTGGCCGCATAACCGGCGAAGTATTCGGGGATATCCGTGGAGGGGGTGATGGGAAACGCTCCAAAGACATCAGGATTGATCTGTTTCATGGCATAGGCCACAGCTTCGTTGCCGGAAAGGCGACCGTTCATTTGTGCCTACCTCCTCCCGTTACCATGGTTATCGCCGGGAAGGGACACACGTTTTCACAGATCCCGCACCCCTTGCAATGCATATAATCGAAATCCAAACGTTTCCCGTCTTCCACCGGAATGGCGCTGTCCGGGCAGAACGGAACGCAAAGCATGCAGTGCTTACATTCTCCCATGTGAAAAACAGGCGTGTTGGTCCGCCAGGTGCCGGTATTAAAAAGCCGAGCGGTTCCTGGTTCATAGATCTCCCCGCCGGGAGTCAGATCCTGCCAGGGTGTACGTTCGTTGATATCCTTCGCATGAATCATCCTACCTGCACCTCCTCCAGGGATTTTTTCAGTGCTTCCATGTTCCCCTCGATAACCTGGGGCTTGGTTGCAAATTTATGCTTAAAAGACTCTTCTATATCCGTCAGGAAACGACCGGTTTCCAAAACGCCGCTGACCTTGACCATGGCGGCCAGCATGGGGGTATTGGGCAGGTTTTTCCCTAGAACCTCTTCCGAGATGCGGCGGGCGTCAATGGTGCAGACTTTTCCCACCCATCCCCGCAGCCGCGGACGCATCTCCTGCGGAAGGCCGGGAGTATTGATGATAATGGCGCCGCCCGCTTTCAGTCCTCCGGTAACGTCAATGCTATCCAGCAATGTTTCATCGACCACGGCCACATAATCCGGATAATAGATGTTGGAATGGATGTTACACCGTTTTTCACTGATGCGGTTATAAGCGGTAATTGGTGCGCCCATCCGTTCCGGTCCATACTCCGGGAATCCCTGCACGAATTTTCCCTGCATGCCGGCCGCATCCGCCAGCAGCAGGCAAGCGGACTTCGCTCCCTGCCCTCCCCTGCCATGCCAGCGGATTTCTACCAGATCACGATTCGTCATTGCCCTTCCTCCCGTCATGATGCATTAAAAGCAAAAGGCTTTCAGCCCCCAAAGGGAGGAAAGCCTGAAAAGACAGTTGCTGCGTCAACCGGTCGTTGTCTTTTCAACAGCAAAAAAAGGGAAAATATAAAAACGGAATGGTGTTTTGTCAATAGCTCGGTTTGAAAATTCAGGGCAATCGCATCCGTTCCGGGACACCCCGGTTCCGGGAATTTCCCATCCCCTGATTGACAGCCTCCGCCGATTGTGTGAAGTAGAGTTCCGTATGACCTAAAACCTTCGGCATCCGAATAGGACTTCCAGGAACCACTGGCGACATGGAACCGCAAAACCGGTACAAATCCGTTCATAACCACCCGACCAACGGCTGTTTCGGCTGCGGCCCGAAAAACGGGAGCGGCCTGCAGATGAAAATTCTGACCGATGAGACGGAAGTGGTCTCCTTTCTCACGGTCCCGCCTCACCTCTGCGGCTACAACCGGATCGTCCACGGCGGCGTAGTGGCCACCATTCTGGATGAAATCATGGGCTGGGCCGGCATTTATCTGCTGAAAAAAATCGTCCTGACCAGAACCATGACCATCGATTTCATCAAAGCCCTGCGCATCGGCGACGACCTGACGGTCAAGGGCCGCATCCTGAACCACGGCGACAGGCGTGAAGTGCATATCGAAGGCGCCATCCATGACGGCAGCCAAACTCTTTGCGCCCGGTCCGAAGGGACCTTCGCCCTGCTGACTCCTAAGATGGCCGTAAGGATGGGCGTCATGACCGCGGAGGAACTGGCGCTACTGTTCGATCCGATTATGGAGCGGTAAAATTTCCACCCGTTAAAACCGATTTGAAACGCAATAAATTGAAGCGCTTGTTCATGGCTACCGCTCCATTTTGACCACCTTCGAGGTGACGCTTCATGCCTGAGCTGCCAAGGATTTCTGGCGATTAAGCCATCAAGGTTTTCAAAAGGCTTGGTTTTTATGAGGCCCGTCAGAAAGGCAGTCATGTCGTCATGCGCCGATATGATAAGAACAACCCTGTTTGAACGCGCTCAAAGGGACCCGGAATTCAGGCAAGCCATGCTGAGAGAGGGCATTGATAACTTGCTTGCCGGGGATCTGGCGACCGGCAAAGCCATTTTACGGGATTACATCAATGCCGCCGCAGGTTTCAACGAACTGGCAGAGGCAACCCGAATTCATGAAAAGAGCCTTATGCGGATGTTCGGCCTCAACGGGAATCCCCGTGCGGATAACCTGTTTCAGATTCTTCAACACCTCCAAGCCCGCGAAGGCATCCACCTGACCACGGCATCGCTCTCCCAAGAATTCGTTGCGGGTACTTCCTGAACCTTGTCTCCACCAACGCCCTTGCGGTATAGTTCGCGCTTTCGTCT
>JBMORA010000042.1:0-91133 GCA_049320885.1 Thermodesulfobacteriota bacterium
CTCCGATGAGGTGGTCACAATGCTCCGGAACGGGTGGTCACAATGGAGCGGAACAGGTGGTCACAATCCTCCGGAATCGGTGGTCACAATGGAGCGGAATCGGTGGTCAGTTTGAGCGGAATACGCACCAACCGATGGATGTGTCATTTTTATCTCAGATAGGCGGTAGATACTGGACCCTTAAATACCTTCAAGGATCAAAGGCATTTGATGATGAGGCGGCCAAGCAAATAGAAAAAGAGTTTCTTAGACAAAAAGCAGATAAGTCTGAGTTTTTGCCTGTTAATGCTGTTGGCGAAACATCAGACGATGAAGAAGCAGATGTCTCTTTAAGCGATAGTGAAGTAGAAGAATTGATTCTTGAAGTGCCTGATGTTGAGCTTCAAATCATGGGTACCTTTCAAACTGTGAACTTTCTAAATGAATCTGATAAATTGCGTGGGCTTGAATCTTTAGTAAACCGTAATTTCTACCAATTGTTTACACAGTATGAAGAGCGTCGAACGATTCTAATTCCAGAAAACCGTCTATTTCTCAGCTCAGGGCCAAAAATAGAAGGATTATTCGTGAAAGAAATCAGGACAATTCCTGACGCCTTATTAATAACTTTTAACAAGAAGGCGAAGGTCCCCATCCAAATTAGTCTCGTAGAATACGAATGCTATGGAGAAACCCGATTCCGGCCAAATGATAAGTCTCAGTATATGAATGCGACAATTATTCCCCAGTTGATGAGGTTCGCATCGGCATTCAGTATTATAACTGATCAATATACAAGAACCGAAACTATAAAGAAATGGATCGATAAGATTGTTGAATACACTTTAAGGGAGCAGGATTTGGTGGCCAAGGTTGACGCTTGGGTCAAGGAAATTGATTCTGAAATTTCAACCCGCCAAATAATTAGTTTCTTCGAGAAGAAGCTGGATGAAGCTTTCAGGTCGAATATCCATGTTTATTTGATCATTGATGAGTTGAGTATTGATCAACGTGAGACCATAAGGAATGTCATTCGATCTTTCAAGATGGACAACGGAGAGTCGATTGTTTTCGATGCATCTATTGTAAAGCTAGTCCAGAGAATCACCATGATGGATCACAAACTTGAATTCGGTTTGACGGTACAATAATTTTCTGTCATTGCTTATCCCCAAAAAGCCTTCCGGTCACAGGTCAATCCCCAGCGCTCACTAATTTAGGAATGAAGCTTTTTCAAATTATCTGAATAATGACATTTTTTATCAACACTACATAAACATATCGAGCTAATAAACTAATCGCTTAAAGAAAACGAACGTATAAGATTATCATAAGTATATAAATATATTCATTGACATTCGTTTTATTAAAGTGTAAAGTATTACATAGATAGTGAGGTATTCATTTAAACTTTCACAGAGGATGTCAATTGTGACCAAGAAGAAGCCAAGAACAATCGGATATCTGAGGGTTTCAACCGTTGAGCAAGACCTTGAAAAAAACAGGCACGAGATTCTCGCCCTTGCCAATGAGAAGGACTTTGGAAAGGTTGAATGGGTAGAGGAAAAGGTTAGCGGGAAAAAGAACTGGAAGGAACGCAAGATTAAGGACGTGATTGACAGCCTGGGTTCCGGTGACCGGATCATTGTTCCGGAATTATCAAGGCTGGGTCGATCCATGCTTGAGATTATGGAGATGCTTTCAATCGCCAAGGAAAAAGATATCAGCATCTATGCAATCAAAGGCGGCTGGGAGTTGAACGGATCACTTCAGTCAAAAGTCATGGCGATGGCCTTTTCCATTGCGGCGGAGATCGAACGTGACCTTATCAGCAAACGCACCACAGAGGCCTTGAGAGCCCGTAAGGCGGCCGGTGTCCAGCTTGGCAGGCCAAAAGGGCCGGGCAAATCAAAGCTTGATGGAAACCGTGAAGAAATAGTTGCCCTTCTGAAAAACGGTTCAACAAAGTCTTATGTGGCGAAGAAATACGGGACCACCTTGCCTAATCTTTATAACTGGCTTTCAAAGAATGGCATTGATGCAAAACCGGTCATTTCTAAATTGTAATGGTCATTGCATTCTCAACTGAAGAGGAGGTGTAATGCTTTTGCGAATCAAGGGAGTGAAAACGAAACATGCGATCCACGAAGTTGACCCTGATGCTGGCGAAGACTCCTTTTTCATGAAGCCGAAGCACCTGGTCACGCTCGGAGAAGTGGCGTGGCCGGAATGGGTGAAGGAGGACATCGCCCAGCAGTTCAGGCGGATCGGCATCCAAGACCCATACAAGCAGAAGCTCGTTGAGCCCTTTGCCATGGCCTTCGGCGGCAGAAATAACGATGGAGCATATGACCTGTCACGGGTCAAGTGGGAAATGGTAGTTGATTATTTCCGTTGGGAGTCCGCTGCCTGGGATAGGGACACTCCCGAGAAAGAAAAAGCCCTGAAGCTTATGATCGCCGAGATCAAAGCCAAGTATGGCGGAATGTTCAACCATCAAATGGTTTACGACGACAGGAAGTGAAACATGCAATTCAGCCATACTGTCCAGATCAGACAGCATGCCATCGTTTCAATGTAAATATCTCGAATCTTCTCTGACTGGATGTAAAGATATTCAAGGGGGGGCCTTTTGACAATGTCTGAAGCTGCGAAAGTATGCTGGGATACGCACCGAAACCATTGGTGTGTCCGCTTGATTTGGCAAGGGAAGCGATACTATTTCAGCAAATACCTTGGCCAGGTGAAGACCGGCTCTGACCCTTCCCGGCCCTGTCAAGTCGCCCAGCGTATTGCTTCTGATATCAACGCTGAAATTGATAAGGGTATTTTCAACCCGGCACGACACCAGCAATCAAAGCCCCTGCATGTTGCCCAATACTACCAGCGATGGATAGCTACCTTGACGCTCGAAGCTGCAACGCTCAAGGATTATCGGAACAGCTTCAAGAACCATATCATCCCCAGGATAGGCGACAAGTTCCTCCTGGACATCAACTATGAGGTTCTGAAAAACCTCCAGAACGGAATCCAACGCAGCAGCAAGGGCAAGAAAAACGTCATGGGAGCGCTTCACAAGCTGCTGGGCGATGCCTTCAGGTCCGGACATATCCCAGCAATGCCGGTTTTCCCTTCCTTCACTGGACGCGATACGGTCGTTGATAAAGTGCCTGAATGGATCAATGCCGACACCCAGGCCAAGGTTCTCGCCGAAATCCCGCCTGCTGACCGGCATATATTCAGATTCATGTTCCTGACCGGTTGCAGGGTTTCGGAAGCTCGCGCCTTCAGGTGGACCGACATCAAGCCTGATCACATTGTTTTCTCGGTCACATTCGACCCTCACGAGAACCTGAAACCGATCAAGAATAAACGTGAACGCAAGTTCCCGATAACAGCAGGTCTGCGTGAACTGTTCAGTGACATGCCCAGGAACCTATCTCCCTTCTGTTTCCTCAACTCCAGAACAGGCAGGCCACATACCAAGAACATCAACCGAGACACATGGAATCCGGCCTGTCAAAAAGCCATGGGTCGCGTGTTCCCGCTCAACAACGCCGGTCGTCACTCCTTCGCCAATCAGCTCCTTGAAGCAACGGACAATATCTCCCTTGTGTCGAAGGCGCTGGGACATTCCCATATTTCGGTTACCAAGAAACATTATGGCGATCATTCCGTCGAATCCATGCGCCAGGTGATTGACAACGTCAGGCCGATAAAAAGGTCTTGACCTCCTTCTCGCAAGCTTGTAAGAAGTCCCTCGTGAACAGGCCATGTGAGCAACTTGTGAGCAAGGGAAAAATGGACTTACAAGGCATTGAATTTATTGCATAATTATGAGGTGAAGTGGGGTTCGAATCCCACCCTCTCCGCCAGTGATGGCGGGATTATTGCAGGCAAACAAGGTACCGTGGACGGCTCTTTTGATGGGTGAGTGACAATTCAGGTTCGGTCTGTTGGAAACGGAGAGCCGAACAGCAACGACCGCAGTGCGTATCGCGGAGAGATGGCCGAGTTGGCTGAAGGTGCACGACTGGAAATCGTGTGTGCTCAAAAGGCACCGAGGGTTCGAATCCCTCTCTCTCCGCCACATTCATTCTGGATTCTTCCCCTTTCTCCGGCGCTTGATTTCCGGATCATTCATTCCGATCCATCGCGTTGATCGTCCGCCGTTTTCTTGACATGGCCCCTCCAGGCGTTCCATGCCGGAAAATACAGTGTAATTTGTGAGCATCGAGGTATTGTTGCATGTCCTATCTTGTGCTGGCACGCAAATATCGACCCCAGACATTCGAACAGGTCGTTAACCAGCCCCATGTCATCCAGACCTTGGCCAACGCGGTTGCCACCAATCGAATGGCCCATGCGGTGCTCTTTTCAGGCCCCCGGGGCACCGGTAAAACCACAATCGCCCGAATCCTGGCCAAGGCCATGAATTGTCAGGAAGGCCCCACGGCCACCCCCTGCAATCAATGCCAATCCTGCCGGGAAATCACCGCCGGAAACTCGGCGGACGTCTTTGAGATCGACGGCGCCTCCAACAACGGTGTGGACCAGGTCCGGGAGCTGCGGGAAAATATCAAGTACCTGCCTCAGCACAGCCGCCACAAGATTTATATCATCGATGAAGTTCACATGCTGAGCATTGCGGCCTTTAACGCCCTGCTCAAAACCCTGGAGGAACCGCCCGGGCACGCGCTGTTTTTCTTCGCCACCACCGAACCCCATAAAATCCCCATCACCATCCTGTCCAGGTGCCAGCGCCACGACCTGAAGAGAATCGGTTTGGAGGACATGGTCCGCCACATGCAAGCCGTGTGTGCCAAGGAAGCCATTTCCATCCCCGTGGAAAGCTTGTCCGTCATCGCCAGGGAGGCTGACGGTTGCATGCGGGATGCCTTGAGTTTATTGGATCAGGTCATCAGCTTCACCAGCGGCGCCGTCACCCATCAGCAGGTCCTGGAGGTGCTGGGCGTGGTGGACCGTCAGTTGATTTTCCAGACAGCCGATGCGGTCCTCGACAGGGATATCCCGAAATTGATCGATATCGTGGACGACCTGTTTAGCCGCGGTCATGATTTGAAAAAATTCTTCGGGGAGCTGACCGGTCATTTCCGGAATCTGCTGGTGGTTAAAATGGCTCACCGGGTGGATCGTCTGGTGGATGCGCCGGACCATGAGATCGACCAGATGCGACAGCAGGCCCGGCGGGTCTCGGAAATCCATCTCAGCCAGATGCTGGACAACATGCTGAAGGAGGAAGCCTTCGTTAAACTGTCCTCGCAACCCAAGCTGGCCCTGGAGATGACGCTGATCAAGACCCTGCAGAGCCGGCCGGCGCTGTCCATCGAAACGCTGATTGAAAAAATCGATACCCTGCGCCGGGAGTTCCATGAAGGCGCCCCGGCCGAAAACCCCGGCCCGGGCGCCAGGCCGGCCGCAACAGTCGAAACCGCCGGGAACCCTTCCGCTCCACGCCCCGGAACCCAACCCGCGCCCCCGGGGGGGGGGGCGGAGGGCCGCCTTCCGCCGCTGGTATTCAACGGAAGACGCCAAGGGTGGCGGAGACCCCCGCCGGAATCTGGGAAGACATCTGTCAATGCATCATCCAAAAGCATCCGTCCATGGCCGCCTCGCTGTCGGACTGCACCGTCACCGAGCTGACGGAAGACCGGATCATGCTCCGCATCCGGACAAACGCCTTCAACGCCGGTATGATCCAGCAGAAAAAAGCGCTCTTTGATGAGACGGCCACCGCACGGTTCGGCAGGCGCATGGACTGCCGCTTTGAAATCGAGACCCCGAAAACCGCCGAAAACGGCAACGCCCAGAACGGCCAGCTAAAGGAAGAGGCCCTGCGTCATCCGCTGGTGGCCCAAGCCGTGGAGCTATTCGAAGGAAAAGTGATTGACGTCAAAATATTATAGGAGGGAAAGCCGATGAAAGGTATGGGAAACATGCTGAAACAGGCCCAGCAGCTTCAGGCCAGGATGATGAAGATGCAGGAAGAGCTGGCCGGCAGGACAGTCGAGGGGAGCGCCGGGGGCGGGATGGTCAAGGCCGTGGCCAACGGCAAGCAGCAGGTTGTCTCCATTCACATTGAAAAAGAGGTCGTCGATCCCCAGGATGTGGACATGCTCCAGGATCTGATCCTGGCGGCGGTCAACGACGCCCTGACCAAATCCCAGGAGATGGTGTCCTCGGAAATGGGCAAACTGACCGGAGGAATGAATATCCCCGGTCTGATGTAGCCGGCGCCGGATCGAGAAAGTCCCGCGGGGACGGAATCGAACCCCGGCCGGTAACCCGAGCATGATTTGAACAGGTATCAGGACCCGATGCAGTACTACCCCCCAACCATTATCAACGCCATCCGGAATCTGGGGAAACTTCCGGGTGTCGGAGAAAAAACCGCGGAACGCTTGGCGCTCCACATTCTCCGGGCCCCGGAAACGGAAGCCTATCAATTGGCCGAAAGCATACGAGAACTCAGGGGAAAAACCCGTCTGTGCGCCCTGTGCTTCGCCATGAGCGACCAGGAGAGATGCCGGATCTGCGGCAACCCCTCCCGTGACGCCGGCCTGCTGTGCGTGGTGGAGCAACCGGGCGACATGGTGGCCATCGAAAAATCCGGCGGATATGATGGACTGTATCACATTCTTCAGGGCGCGCTTTCCCCCATGGACGGCATCCAGCCGGAACATCTCCGGATCAGGGAACTGCTGGAAAGGGTTGCCTCCGGACAAATACGTGAAGTCATCATCGCCACCGGCACCGGCGTCGAAGGGGAGTCCACGGCCGCCTATCTGTCCGAACAGCTTGCCCGCCATCCGCTCAAGGTGACCCGGATCGCCTCCGGGGTCCCCATCGGCGGCGACCTGAAATACGTGGATCAGGTCACCATCAAACGCGCCATGGAGAAACGCCATGCCCTCTAGTCGCTTGACCGCCGCGGATGTGTTTCAATGTAAAAAATGCGGAGACTGCTGCAAGGGGTATGGCGGAACCTACCTCGCTCCCGGGGACGTCACGACCATCGCGCACCACCTGCATATCACCGAAGAAAAACTGCTCGCCGATTACTGCCGGTTGTCGGGAGGTAAACCCCTGCTGGCCCAGCAGCGGAACGGCTATTGCCTATTCTGGGACGAAGTTTGCACGATCCATCCCGTGAAACCCCGCATGTGCCGGGCCTGGCCTTTCATCAAGGCCGTGCTGATCGAACCGGGCAACTGGGAGATCATGGCGGGGATGTGCCCGGGAATCCGCTTGGACGTGCCGGATCGGCAAATCGTTGAAATCGTACGCAGGGAAATCAAACGGATGGAAGAAAAGTCATCAAAATGATCGGCATTTTTGATTCAGGCATCGGCGGTCTGACGGTTGTTAAAGCGATAATGGAACAGCTGCCCGAATACGACCTCGTATATTTCGGCGACACGGCCCGCACCCCTTACGGCAGCAAGAGCGGCGACACCGTGGCCGGATACGCGGTGGAAAATACGGATTTTCTTCTCGGCCAGGGCGCCCGGATCATCGTTGTGGCCTGCAATTCCGCCTCCAGCGTGGCCATGGATCGTCTGCACGGCAGCTATGACGGGCCCATTTTCGAGGTCATCACGCCGGCGGTGGAAACGGCCGTGGCCGCCTCTTCGACCCGGCGCATCGGCGTCATCGGCACCCGGGCCACGGTCAACAGCGGAATTTATCCCCGGGAGATTCAAAAAGCCGCACCCGGCGCGGCCGTCTTTTCAGCCGCCTGTCCCCTGCTGGTGCCCCTGGTGGAAGAAGGCTGGCTCAAGAAGCCGGAAACCCGCATGATCGTCAAAAAATATCTCCTGCCCCTCAAGGTGCGGCAGATCGACACCCTGATCCTCGGCTGCACCCATTACCCCCTGCTCAAACCCATCATCCAGACCAAGATCGGGAAACGGGTGAAGATCATCGACTCCTCCATCGCCGTGGCCGCCAAGGTCCGGCAGTTCATGGCGACGCATCCGGAAATCGCCGCCGGCATGAAAAAGAACGGCGCCTCGCGCTTCTTCGTTTCCGACGTCACCAGCCAGTTCGAAAAAATCGCCCGCCTGCTGCTCAAACGGGACATCAACCTGACCCATGTGGCCATCTGACGTCCCTCTGCTGAACATCCGACTTATTTGATATCAAACGGCATGCGGAACGGGGCCGCCGATATGATCGACCACGTTCCGCGCCAGGGCTGCCTTACCTACTGCGGAACTGCCGACGCCGGCTATTACGATGGTATCCACCGGTTCCGTGCCGGGATCGCTTTGTGCATCGACAAAATCCTTGGGTGTCAGGTTTCGAATCAGCGCAAGAACCGAGCCGGAATAAACAATCAGATCGACCCTTCGGGATTGACGATGGCGGACAATATCTCCCGCTTTTGCCGGGACAGCGCCGTCACATCATAAAACACCGCATCGATGGTTGCATTCCATGCGCGCCACGAAGCAAGTGACTTGTTGCGCGGGATTTTCCAGAGGTGAGGCATGGAAAACGGTTGCATATTCCTTCTCCATGGTTCAATAATAGGAACCATGTCCCAGGCGATAACGCCTGAAAAAGAAAAAATCCGGCGGGTGGATGCAGGCGAGGTTCCAGGCCGCATGATTTTACGATTGACAATAACAAAATTATTATATATGAACAATGTTTAATGGCTGGTTTTTATTATATATAAATTTAGCAATGCCACTCCGGGGGGCGACCTGCTGCCTGGCAACGGAGATGAAGCGCATGAAAAACCCGCAAACCGGCCTCAAATTCAAGACAGAGGTTTCCCAATGAACACCACCCCCGAACGATCAGGAAAAGCAACGAACATCCGGCTAAGCGGATGGCTCCTGCTGTTGATACTGCTTCCGGCCTGTGCGCCCTGGTACCAGACCTATGATTTTTCGTCCAAGGAACAGCTCACCGAGCTCGATTCGGTTCCAAGACTCCTGAATGCTCTGGAAGATAAGGACTGGTATGTACGGAAGGAAGCGGCCCGGGCACTTGGCGAAATCGGACCGGAAGCCGAGGAGGCCATTCCCGGACTGATCCACGCCCTGAGCGACGAAAAATTTGAAGTGCGAAAAGAAGCCGCAAACGCCATGAGCAAAATCGGATCGGAAACCAACCCCTCCGTACCCGTGCTGATTCTCGTAAACGCACTGGAGGACAAGGGCTGGACAAAATCCAAGGATGCCATCATCGAGCTTTCGGAAATGGGTCCGAAAGCCAAAGAGGCGGCTCCGGCGCTCATCATGGTATTGAACAACTCCTACGACAACCGTTCCTGTCGATACGGACTGGTGCGCGCGGAAGCGGCGAAAACACTGGGTCAAATAGGACCCGAAGCCGAGGACGCCGTTTTTGCTTTCATCAACAACCTCAATGATATCGACCCGGATGTCCGCATGGCGATCATCATTGCCTTGCGCAACATGGGCAAGGACAAATCCTTCGCGGTTCCGGTTTTGATCGATATCGCTCAGAACGACAAGGTCAACATGATCAAGAAGGAAGCGATCATCACCCTGGGCTTGATCGGCGCCGAATCGGAAAGCGCCATTCCCGTCTTGACCCAGATCATACAAAAAGAGCCGAATCCGTATGTCTGCGAAGCCGCGGCCGCGGCCATGGTGAAAATTTCTCCGAATTCCAAGCTGGTTATCCACACCCTCGGCAACGCCCTGGCGGACGACGAACCCATAATCCGCGCCGCAGCGGCAAAGGCATTAACCGCCGTCGGCAAACAGGCGGCGCCGGTGTTGCCGTCGCTGGCCAACGCCCTGCAAACGGAAACGGTAGAACCGATGGTTCAGATCCATGCGGCCACCGCCATCGGCAATATCGGACCTGAAGCGCGTTGGGCCGCCCCCGCCCTCTCCCAGGTGCTCATCTCCGAAAATGTCGACATGCGGTTGGCCGCAGCCAAGGCCTTGGGGGAAATCGGACCCGGTGGTTCAGACACCATCGAATCCCTGATGGTGCTGCTGTACGACACCGATCCCCAGGTCCGTCTGACCGCCGTCAATACCCTTTCGAAATACGATGGCAAGAATGCCGACATCATCAAAACATTTGAAAAGGTCGCTTCCAGGGATTCGAATGCGGAAGTCAAAAAGGCCGCTCAGTCCGCTTTGGTAAAATTGAAACAGGTTTCGCAATAGCGACCTGAAGAAAGAGCGTCGCCAGCCGGCAAATCTACATTCTGTTTCCCCATGGGCCATCATCCTAATAGGGGCTGATCAGGCCGTATCCATGCTCTCCATGCAGGGAATAATCCAGACCGGTTTCTTCCTTCTCGCGATCCAGTCGGAATCCCACGGTTTTTCCAACCACCAGACAGATGATCAGCGTAGACAGGCCAGCAAAGGCAACCGTCACCCCCAGGCCTGTCAGTTGAATGACAAACTGATCCATGGCGGACCAGCCAACGACGGCGGCCGACGCTTTGGCCATCCAGCTTTCACGGATGAAGAAACTGAGCAGCAATATCCCCAGTCCGCTGCCGACCCCATGGATTCCGAAGCAATCCAGGCTGTCGTCATATCCGAATTTCATCTTGGCCTTAAGCGCCAGAAAGCAGACCATGGAGGAGGAAGCGCCCAGGATAATGGCGCCGACGGGCTTTACGACTCCCGCAGCCGGAGTGATCACCACCAGCCCGGCCAGGATGCCGGAAGCAAAACCCAGGGAAGTTGCCTTGCGGAATACCAACGCCTCGATGAGCATCCAGGTCAACGCGCCGCTGGCAGCGGATACTTGGGTCATGGTCAGTGCCCGGGCCGTGTCCAGTCCGCTCTGAATGGTCGAACCGGCATTAAAGCCGAACCAGCCCACCCATAGTAAACCAGCCCCCATCATGGTCATGACCAGATTGTTCGGTTGAATGGCGGTTTTCGGATATCCTTCCCGTGGCCCCAAAAAAAGCGCCACCACCAGCGCACTGACCCCCGCGGAGACATGAATAACCAGACCGCCCGCCAGGTCTATTACGCCCGCGGCCCCGGCATTAAACAGCCATCCGTCCGGCGCCCAAACCCAATGGCATAGGGGGCAATAGACCACCAGAAACCAGAGGGCGATAAACAGACAATATCCCCGGAAATACACCCGCTCCGCCAGGGCGCCGCTGATCAGCGCCGGTGTAATGATGGCGAATTTCCCCTGAAACATGGCAAGGACATACTCGGGGACCCCATCCTTGATGGCATCGTCGATGCCGTTGAGAAAAGGGTAATCCGGATTCCAGCCGACAATCCCGCCCAATACGCTTTTTCCAAAGGTCAGCGCATAGCCGCAGGCCACCCACAATACGCCGATCAGCGCCATGGCGACAAAACTATGCATCATGGTTCCCAGAACATTTTTCGTTCTGACCAGCCCGCCGTAAAACATGGCAAGTCCCGGAACCATCAACAATACCAGCGCGGTTGACGTCAGCATCCAGGCCGTCGTGCCGGTGTCGTTCACGGACCCGTCCGCGGCCAGAAGCCCTGCCGGCCCGCACAGGCAACAAAAAAGCCCCAGCCCACACCATTTCAGTTGTCTTTGCATGTTCCCTCCTTCACAAATGGCTTCTCGATGGTTGTTTCCACAAGCCAGCCATTTTCAGCAAAAAACGGGCCGAAGCCATAAAATTTTTCAACAATTTGATTTTCAAATATAATCTTTGAAAAGCACTTCTTCCGGACGCACGCAATAGTTCATTTTTGTATTTTTTATGGGAATAATGTCGACATTTTTGTATTTTTATTCTTGATTCTTATTCATTTTTGTCATTATTAAATCTGTAAATACCACGAATTCAATCGATACCCCCATAAGATTCCATTTCCGGCAGGAAGTTCGGCACGGTCGGAGGCGCGAAACCCCATGTCCGGCATTGGGCCCAGAAACGGGAAAACATGTTTGGGCTTTTCAAAATGCGCCCTATTTTTCAGGAGCATCCTCCGGTGCGAGGGGGGCCTAATCTTTTGTGCTAACACGACATTTGATCAGTAACAGTGTTTATGTTCAGAAACCAGGTAATGATTTTTACCCCGGATGGCGACATTTTGCTTGAACTATTGAATACCAAAGGATAAAGAGAAAGATATTAAAATCAATCCCGTTCAGGTTGCGGAATCCCTGCTGGATAGTGGTGACTAAATGATATCCGCCAGGGCTTCCGCGCCGGAGGCATGGCATATGCAACCTATGAAAATCCATTCTCTTCTATTTTATATACTGATGACCGGAATGCTCCTGCTTCTGGGCTGCAGCGGCGGCAATCAGGAAGACAACCCTCCAGTGCCGGGTGGAGGGGGTGAAATCGAAATCGATCCTGTCTACAGCGACTCGGTTACCGTCAGGTGGCAAGCGGCCAGCGATGAGAATACCCCCTCAAATTTTCTGGATTATCTGGTGGTGTATTCCACTACAAACAACATAGGAGATCTGGCCTCGGCTGAAAAAAATGGTAAAAAAGCACCTCTTTATTCCGAAGAAGCAGATTCTGATGAATCGGAAGCGATATATTGGAATAAAAACATAACTTCGCTGAAAATAAAAGACCTTGATGATGGTATCCAGTATTATTTCAATGTAATCGTTCGGGACAGGGCCTGGAGAAGGTCCGTGTATCGAATGAAGGACGAAAAAACCACCGACGTTACGGCACCAAAGCCCGGCAACGGGGGGTTGGTGACCACGACCAACGAAACCGTTCATATAGACAACACGGTTTCGCTGACGTTGACCTGGACCAAAGCATCAGACAATAACAGCAGTGGTCCTTCAGTGCTCGAATACAGGGTTGTCCAGTCCCTCTATCCGGATATCAGCACCATTACCGGTATTGAAAACAAAGACAGTCAAACACCCGACCTAGAGCCCGTTTGGACAAAGGATATCAATTCATTTGAGATTAAAGGGTTACCGATCGACACCTTGCATTATTTCAATGTTATGGTCAGGGATGAAGCCAAAAACACTGCAATTTATACCATGACATCCCAGGCGCCCACAGCCGGAGATGCCGGAGTTCTGGCCATAAGCGCTGAAGTCGCAAACGGTTTGACCCTCAATTGGACGAAAGCCACCGATGGCGGCAATGACCAGAGTCAAATCCAATACCGAGTAATCCGGTCCACATCCAACAATATCAATCGCATTGAAACCGCTGAGGACAACGATCAGACCCCAGCCCTTGAACAGAAGTGGTATAACAACATCGCCTCGCTCACAATAGTCGGTCTGATTCCGGAAACGGAATACTACTTCAATGTCATCGCAAAAGATGTCGCCGGATTTAAAGTCCTCTATGAGCAAATTTCCAATGCGCCGACACCCAAGGGAAGCCTTTCCATCACCAATGTACAACCAACAACTCTCACATTGGTCTGGACGAAAGCAATTGACAGCGGAAGCGAGTCCGAAACCCTATCGTATTCAGTCTATCGCTCTACTTCCAATAATTTAGATTCATTGGAAAATACCTTGACAAATGGAACCGTCATCCAGTCCTGGACCAATAATATTACCTTCCTGGATGTCACCGGGCTGCAAAGGGATACCGATTATTATTTTAATGTCGTTGTTCGGGATGCAACCGGCCATAAAAAAGCATACGAATCAGTCGCTTCACCAGCCGAAACCCGACTGCCGAAAGACACATCCACCCTGGAACGTTCATCCTCAGAACTCATCGGAGGACAAAGCACCGTCGGACAGGCATTGTTGAGCCGGGCGATTGCCGGTTCATCGGAAAAGGTTGCCGCCGATACGGCTGAAACGGCAACCCCTCTTTCCATCGACAAGGATAAAGGGCATCTGGTTATATGGCTGGATGCAACCCTTCCAGCCACAGGCAGCGTCGATCCATTTCCGATCGCGATCTGGAAGGATAAAAGCAGAGAGAAAAATCATGCCCTGCAACCGATAGAAACATTCCGCCCCTTCATCGAACTCTCGACGACTGGCGATACGCATCCAAGGATATGCTTCGACGCAAGCAGGAATCAACATCTGTTTGCTCCTTTGGGGGCGGATATTCAGTTACAAAAAGAATCCTCCGCCTGCAGCATCTATATGGTCGCCGGCGACCTTCAAAATGAGAGTGGACATCCCGTTGCTTTCCTGCTGGACAGCGCCGATGAAGCCGGAAACCGCAACGGACTGTATTATTATCAAACCTCCCGGGGGGAAACCGCATTGGGGCTCCGGACCGATCGCGCCTATCCCCTCCTGACGGATATCCCGGAAACGATATGGATCATGACAGCGGTTTTCGGCAAGGACGAGACCGGCAAGCCCTTTGGTTCCGTCAGCGTCAACGGACAGACATGCCCGTTGCCGGTATCCGCGTCCATTCCTCCGACCGTGACCCGACTTCTGCTCGGCGCGGGGTGGTCGACCCCGGATCTGGCGACTGCAGCCGATTTCATGACCGGCGGGATCAATGAGCTGATTATTTATGACCGAAAGCTCACAGCGGAAGAACACCAAACCATCCTTGCCTATCTGCGCAACAAATGGGGACGGTAAGGAACCTCCCGCCGCAAACCTTACCCTGGAAAAGCAGGTGAATCGGATGCGTGGGATCCGAAACCGGCACGACAACCAAAATAATTGTTGCTTTTTTTATTTTTTGGTTATATTTATGAACATCGGTGTTTGAATTTCTCCTAAAGCAAGGAACCGCCATGCCCTTTTCGAAATTCGATATGTTCCTGCGCAGGGTATACGAAGCCACCGGCATCAACTCGCAGAACGAGCTGGCGCTGGCCATGAAGATCAACCGCTCGGCCATCACCCAGGCCCGCAAAAAAAACGCCGTGCCGGAAAAATGGCTGGTTCAGCTCTACCGGCTTTTCAGCCTAAATCCGGATTGGCTGGAAACCGGCCGGGGGCCGACCTTCATTGCCCCGGACGCCCGCACGGAAGAAACCTTCACCAACATACCCAAGGTGAAAGCCCGCCTGTGTGCGGGAGGCGGCTCATTCGAAGTCGGCACGGAAATAGAGGGTTACTACGCGTTCCGGAATCAATGGCTGAGCCACAAGGGCAATTGGAGTAAAATGGTATTGCTGGATATTTTCGGCAACAGCATGGCGCCGGAACTCAAGGACGGCGATACGGTTCTGATCGACGAATCGCAGAAAGATATCCTCGCCGGGGCTCTTTATGCCGTGGGAATTGATGACACCATCATGGTCAAGCGGGTCGAAAAACACCCGAACAGACTGGTGTTGCTGAGCGACAATCGTGATTATTCACCCATTTTTCTGGAAAACGAGGATATGACAAAGGCCCGCATCATCGGCAAAGTCATCTGGAGCTGCCGGGAATTCAGATAACCTACCCCCCGGCCCATTTTTTTGGCCCGCTTGTTTATTTATATATATTTTTGATTATTTTTTACAACTTCAGCAACCGAGACGGAAAGGAGGCCGGACCATGACCAAGCACATTTATGATCGTCATTTTCATGAATTTTTCGAATACCACGGAAACACCACCATCGAACACATCACCCAAAAAAACGGCGTCACCATCGACCGGGATTGGCTGCTCTTCGACTCCGTGGAGGAGGCGCAGGATTTTTTTAACGACAAAACCGAATAATGGGAGAAATCAGATGCTGCAACGACTGATTGACGGAGTCCTCGAATGCCTGTTCATGGCTGTGGTGCTGGCCGTTTCCATCGTCGGGACCCTTGCAATAGGGTTATAATTCCGGGGTCTCCCCCTTGCTGGGCCCATGATACGCAAGTTATCATCGGATCCCGCCGCTCCGGGATTCACAGCTCCGTCACACCGGGTGCCGCGGCAGCCGGGACGGGCTCATTCTCCCCGGCGGCCGGAGGCGCCGGTTCCGGCTCAGCCGGAATCACCTGCTCCGGCGCCTTCTCCGTCTTGCCGGCCGCATTTTCCGAAGGCAGTGCCGGCTGTTGCTCCCCACCGCCGCCGGCATCCGGCGCCGCCGCGGGGGGCTTTTCCGGCTCGGGAGCGGCATTTCCTTCCGGGAGGGCTGGTGAAACGGGGATGGATTCCGGCTCTTCCGTTTTCGGTGTCTTCTGGAAACGCCGCTTCTGGCGATCGGCCCTTTCCGTCAGCTTGCTCTCCAGCCGTTCAAAGGCCTCTTCCAGGGATGGCGCCATGGCCACGATCTCACCCTCGCTGACAATCAGGCGTTTGAGTTCCGGAATTTTTAAACGGGTGGATGAACTGAGATATACCGGCTGAACATAGAGAATCATATTACCCACCGGCAAGATCGTCATCCTTCCCCGGATAACCTCGGACCCGGCCTGATCCCAAAGGGTCAGTTGCTGGGCGATCTCCGTATCCTGGTCGATCAGGCTGTCGATCTGTGAAGGCCCATACACCTGTTTCCCTTTCGGGAAATCATACACCAGGAGCTTGCCATAGCTGTCACCGTCGCAGCCCGCCAGGGCCAGGGCTCGCAGATTGTTGCGCCCCAGGGGACTCATGGGACAAAGCAGAAGAAATTCATTCCGGTCGCGATGGATCATGTTGATGGTCAGATAATACGGTTGCAACGTAGTCGTCTGGTCCTTGCGGATCAACTTCGATATTTCCCAGCTATCTTCCTGACGGTAAAAAATCTGGGGATCTGTCTGATGGTATTTCGCATAAATGTTCATCTGCACTTCGAAAAGATCTTTCGGATAACGCAAATGGGACCGCAATTCCTCCGGCATGGCCTCCATGGGTTTGATGAGCCCCGGATAGATGCGCCGATAGGCCTGAATAATGGGATCACTTTCATCGGCCATGAAAAAATCGGTGGTCCCATGGTAGGCGTCCACGACGATTTTAACCGAATTCCGGATATAATTGAACCGGGAGTTGTACGGCTGAGAGTTGGGATAGCGGTCGGAAACGGTATACCCATCCTGAATCCAGCACAATCCCTTTGCAGTGGAAACCAGGTAGGGATCGCTGTCGAGTTGGAAAAACGGTGCCAGCCTTCGAATTCTTTCCGACACATTGCGATGGAGCAACATACGGCTGTTGTCGTTGGTTTTCGGGGTTAAGAAAATGTTCCGATCCTTGAAATAGAGGGCGAACGTCAATTTGCGATAGAGGGAAGACATGGCGATGCCACCCTCCCCGCTGTAATTGCTCAACACGTTGGCTTCATCGCGGGGGTAATCTATTTCTCCGAGTTCGTTGGGCACGATGGCGTAGGAGTATTTTCCTATCCCGTAATAGATTTCAGGCTGCCGGATTTGGACATCGTAATCCGACCGGGTGGGCATATCGCGGACGAACCAGGTCATGTTTTCGTCACCACCCTGGGCCGCAGGAGTCATGACAAGCCCGTATCCGTGGGTGTATTGCAGATGCATATTGGTCCAGTTCCTGGCATATTCCGGCAAATTGGACAAGTCCAGTTCGCGCGCCGCCAGATATACCTGCTGGTACAGGCCGGAAATCATGTACCGATCCACGTCCACGCTGGGAAATGCATAATACGGCCGGATTCCCTGAAGCTGTTTGTACACATCGTCCAGCTGGACCTGGTCCCATACCGGGATGTTGTGCAGGCTTTCCACCACCTCCGCGTTTTGTCCGATTTCCGGAGTCGATTTGATCTTGTATTTGCGCGTTTCCACATCCAGCAGGTTATAGGCGGCCAGAGTCCCGTGGATATTATTGTCGATATAGGGTTGTTCGCGGACGGGTTCATTGGGCTTCACATAATATTTCCCAACCGCGTCCTGGATGAATCCGGTTCCTTCCGTCCACAGCAGGGCACCGAACAGAATGCCGGAAAGGACCAGGGGCACCAACCCCTTGCGCCGATGCAGATACACCAGCAGAAGCAGGGACGTCAGAATGAAAAAAACCAGCGAAAGCCAGAAAATCGGGACATCCACCATCATTTCGACGTAACCCGGCCCGAAGAAAAACGGTTGATGGGCATCCGTGTAAATGAGCGCATAGCGGTTCAGAAAGAACCCCCAAGACTGGATGGCAACAACCAGGATGAACAGAAGCGTCAGGTGGATCCGGGCACCCCTGGGCAAATGCTCGTCGTTCTTACGCAGAATCCACCGCTCGATATAGTACAGGATAAAAATACCGGCCAGCAGGAAAAGAAAGGCACTCAGCAGTTTGTTCTGCACCAAGGTATACATGGGCAATGAAAACAGATAATGGCTGATATCCTTTCCGAATGTGGGATCAAGGGTGCCCGCGTTGGGGCCGAAAAAAAACAGCAACCCCGTTTCCCATTGCCTATAAAACGGCAGAGCGATGGGCAAGGCCAGAATCAGGGACAGGGGGGTGTAGACTTTCAATGACCCGGACTGAAACATCCGGAGAAGTTCGCGGTAACGCTTCCGCTTTGCACCGCTTTCCTGCTCCGGTCTTCTGCCCCCAACGGCGATGAACCGCGAAGCCAACCAGAAATTGAGGAAGAAAATCAGGAAAAAAAACAGGAATACGGAGAAGAACGTGACGTAGCGGTAAAACAGCCGCAATAGAAAATAGCCTTTATAATTCAATGAACTGAACCACCAGTAATCCACGATCAGGTCCAGCAGTCGGTAGCTCAGCAACGCATAGGCAACACCGATGAAACAGATCGATATCCCACCCAACCAAAACAAGCTCTTTAGCTTTTGCATACGGTTTCCTTTTGGCTTATGGAGCATCCATGCCAACTCCGGTCGGCGACTCAGAAGCAAATGAATGCTGAATCGTTATATAAAACCGGACAAAGGGTCAATGAAAAAATAAGGATTGGCAACAAGGACTCGGGCATGCTATCCATCCCCCGGAACCATGCGAAAATTAAACCCGGAACCCCATATCGTTGGAAACCGGCTGCCCTTCAGGAATATTGCCTTTCTGCTGGCAGCGGCATTCCTGCTTGCCGCCTGCTCCGCCGGCAGTTATCTGACCACCCGCGACAAGGCTTGTTCCGTCTATGATCCCCAACCCGTCGCCAATCAAACGGTGGACTGGAAGGGGGCCTGCGAAGACGGACGTGCATACGGATACGGGACATTACTGGTCTACGAGCAGGAAAAGATCGTCTACCGATGCACGGGAACCATGTACGACGGTCATTTCGAAGGAGATGTGACTTTTGAAGTTTTCAAGGACGAACAACTCCATACGGAATATCTGGAGGACTGGAAGGGAGGCCATCCCGTGTCCCGGATTCAGAACCTGGCCCTGAAGCGCTTCCTTGCCGGAGCCGGGGACGCCAGGGAATACCTGCATCGCCTGAAGCTGTTTCGCCAGCAATATCCGGATGTCTGGATCGACGATTTTCATGATGTTCTGCAGGCGAAAACGCTTTTCGCCTGCCGGGAACTGGCTGCGGATGATCCGTCTCCGGTCTCCCCTGAATCCGTCGAGGGCGTCGGTGAAACCCCAAATCTGATCCCGCGGAATGAATTGTTGCTTCGGATCGCCGCCGACGGCAAGCCGGGAAGCGGTTGCTATACCCTATACAACCATCGTATCGCCAGCCTGAAACAACTGGTCAGCGATCGATACAGGCCCGGAGGCCCGCAATTGCATATCGCCTGTCCGGACACCGCTTGTGAACGGCAGACGGTTCCGAAAGACCTGCCGCCGATCCCGGCCGGGTCGCCGGCTTCCAATCAGAAAACCGGCGCCTCGGAACCCCTTCCGGCGGCCTTCTTTTATCCGGCTAAACGCTATTGACCGCCTTTTTCCGGTTTTTTCTCTTTTTCCTCGGGGAATAACTGCTGGATGGCCCGGGTGATGATGGCCGCCAGGGATTCCCCCGTCCTCCGGCTTTCGGCCTCCAGCAAATCGACGATCTGCTGATCCAGGGAAACCGTGATTTCTCGGGTCTCCTCCCTGATATTCTTGCCGCCTTCCCACTTCCCCTTGATATAGGTTCCGTCCGGCCAGCGATACAGCCCCCGGCCATGCTGCAACCCGTCACGCCATTCGCCTTTATAATAGGAATTGTCGGATCCGAAATAGATCCCGTTTCCATGCCGCACGTCATTCCGCCATTCCCCTTCATAATAAGCACCGTTCTGCCAGCGATAAGCCCCATTCCCTTCACGGTTGCCGTTTTTCCACTCCCCTTCATAATAGGCCCCGTTGGGTCGCTTCAATGTCCCCCAGCCCGACCGCATTCCCTCGACCCAGTCGCCCTTATAGACATCGCCGTTGTGCCAGCTGTATGTCCCTTTCCCGTGGGGTTTGCCGTTCAGGAACTCGCCTTCGTACGTATCCTTTCCCTTGGCCAATCCCTTCCCGTTCGCCAGACCGTCCTTGCATTCCCCCTTATATTCCTGGGCAATATCCGGGTCCAATACGCGGCATTTCTGTTCCTCCGCCCCTTCGCAGACGGCAGCGACGGCAAACCAGAGCAGCAAAACGGTACAACCGTAACGGTATTCAGGCTTCTTCTTCAAAACGCTACTCCCATCCTGTTTTTTCATCCCGCGGACGGCTCCGGGCCGTCATTCCCGCTCCCGAGCCCCTTCCGGGAACCTGTTCGTCAGCTGCTGTGACCATACACAGCTTGTCGAAATAATGCAACATTCGTTGTGAATCGACACGACGGCCCGGGAGCGCCCGTTGCGCTATCTCCGCCAGGAATATCATCCGACAATGGTGGTTGACGAACCCTTTCAATTGCGGGTATGAATCGAAATCGCCGTATCGGCTTGCCCATACCGGACCTCATTGATCGGACCAAAACGGCCATGATCCTGTTGTACAATATCCTGATGCTCACTTTCCTGGTTCTCGGTCTGCCGGTGATCCTGCCGGTGATATTGGTGTCGCAGAAACGGCGAATGACCGCGCCGCGCCGCATGGGCCTGGGCCCGAACATCCGGTGGACACTCCGGCCCGCCGCACCGAAACCGATATGGGTTCATGCGCTTTCCGTGGGGGAGACCCTTTCCGCCCTGCCGCTGATGAAAGAGCTTGCCCTTCGATACGGCAGGGAACGCCTGGTGTTTTCCGTTTCCACCCAAACCGGATTCGAAATCGCCCGGCAGCACCTTTCGGAACACTCCGCCGGGATTTTTTTCTTTCCCTACGATCTGATTTTCTCCGTCCGCCTGCGGCTCCGACAAATCCAGCCAGCCATTATCGTTATTGTCGAAACCGATATCTGGCCCAATTTTCTTCACTCAGCCGGGAGAAGAAGAATTCCCGTGGTTCTGATGAACGCCCGCTTGTCGGATCGCTCTTTCCGGGGGTACGGCCGTCTGAAAGGCCTGTTCCAGCCGGCGCTGGCCGTATTCAAGTGCATTGGCGTACAAACCGCCACGGACGCCGGACGATTCCAAACCCTGGGAGTTCCGGCGGATCGGATCCTGATCACCGGAAACATCAAGTATCACCAGACGATTCCGGAATCCGAGGCCGAAAACGTCCGCGATTTAAAGCGCGAGCTGCGGATTGATCCCGAACGAAAGATTTTGATCGCCGGAAGCACGCATCCGGAAGAGGAAGAACAGCTGATCATAGGATTCATGCTGGCCAGGGATCTCTTCCCGGACACCTTGTTCATCATTGCGCCACGGAATCCCTCCCGGGCCGGACAGGTTCAGCGCGCCTGCCGCAGACGGGGATTGACGACCCGCACCCTGACGGATATCATGGCCGGCGATGGGGGAAAATCCCCGGAAGTGCTGATCGTCGACGTCATGGGAGCCCTCAGGCAATTGTATTCTATCTGTGATATCGCTTTCGTGGGGGGCAGCCTGTCCGAAGGTCACGGCGGCCATAACCCCTTGGAGCCGGCGGCCTGGGCCAAACCGGTCCTGTTCGGTCCGGATATGCGGGATTTTCAAGAAATCGCGGAACAGCTTCGGGAATCCGGAGGCGCGGAAATCGTCAAAGACGCCCGACACTTTTCGGAAACGGTGGTTCGACTGTTCCACTCAACGGACAGGGCCGTAGAAATGGGCCGCAAGGCGCGCCTGATTTTTCAAGGCAGTCAGGGCGCCTTGGAAAAATCCCTGCAAATCATTGCCGAGCATATACGGTGAGGTGAATGGGAAAACGGATGCAGACCATCGAACGCATCGTCGACGGACGGGAATCCCCGGGGCCTGTCCTTTCAGCAAGCCTGCATCTGCTGTCTCTCGCTTATGAATCCGCCGTTCGATTGCGACTGCTTTGCTACCGCCACTCCACGCTCCGCCGCCGCCTGCCCTGCCGGATCGTTTCCATCGGCAACCTCACCGTCGGCGGCACCGGCAAGACCCCCATGACCCAGTACGCAGCCATTCTATGCCGTTCGCTGGGATACAAAGTAGTAGTGGTCAGCCGCGGATACAAAGGCGCGGCGGAAAAACGGGGCGGCGTTGTGAGCGACGGCGGAACCCTGCGGATGACCGCGGCGGAAGCCGGGGACGAACCTTTTTTAATCGCCTCCAGCCTGCCCGGCATTCCCGTACTCGTTGGCCGGGACCGGTTTGCCGCAGGGATGCGGGCCGTAACAGAATTCCAACCGGATGTAATCCTACTGGATGACGCCTTTCAACATCTTCGACTGGAACGGGATATCGATCTCGTCCTGCTTGACCGAAGCCGCCCATTGGGGAACGGATATCTACTGCCGCGCGGCCCCTTGCGGGAACCATTGGCCGCCCTCTCCCGGGGGGATGCGTTTATCTTCACCCGCGCAGACGGGGCCGCCGGGGCGTTACCCGTCCGCCTGAGGAACCGTATCGCCGGAAAACCATCCTTTGAAACCGTTCACCGGCCGTACATCGCCGCCGTCATTTGCCCGACGTCCGTTCCACCGGCGGCGCCATCGGCCGGACTGGAGCCACCCTCCATGGCCGCCCTCGAAAACCGGCGGGTTTTTCTTTTCTCCGGGATCGCCAGGGGAAAGGACTTCCGGGAAACCATCCGGGAACACGGTGCGGTCATCGCCGCCTCCCTGGAATTCGGGGACCACCATGCCTATTCCGCAGCGGATCTCGACAAAATACGAAAAGCGGCCAGTGACTCCCGGGCGGAAATCATGATAACCACGGAAAAGGACTTTGCGCGCATCGGCGGCGATAAGGTTTGGCCGATGGAACTCTATGTCATCGGCGTCCGTATTGATTTCAGGGAAAGGGCCGATGAATTCGAGGCGTTTTTCCGGCGAAAACTCGCCGGCGCCGATCATCCGCAACAAACGGAACCGACATGACACCGCTTTTCATAACCGCCTTCTTCGACGGCCGACTGGGCCATGAAAAACAAACCAAAGGTATCTTACAGGCCCTTTCCGGGTTGACCCCCGTCCGAATTCAGACGCTCCGGCATCCGGCTTCCGGCTTCCGCAACGGTTTTCAGGACTGGCGCCTTTTTTTGCAGTCCCGGATAGTTTCCGTCCGGAAGGAGGAAGGACAGCCCCAATCCGATCTGATCATCGGCACCGGTTCCCGCATCCATATCCCCATGGTGTTATACAAAGAACAGTATGGCGGAAGGCTGGTCACCTGCATGACTCCGGACCCGATTTTCCGGAGGCGGATGGATCTTTGCTTCATTCCCCGTCATGACAACCCAAGACCGGCCGGCAATATTTTCGTCACCATTGGCCCCCCCAACACCGCCATGCGGCAGGACCGTCATGACAGCCGGAAAGGATTGATCCTGGTCGGCGGAATCGATCATAAAAGCCATCGCTGGGACTCCGCCCGGCTCATGATCCAGATCCGGCACCTGACGGCCGCGGAAAATTTCGGGTCATGGACGATTTCTTCCTCGCCGCGGACCCCCCCGGAAATGCTGCGGCTCCTGACCGCCTTTGCTGCGGAAACCCCCCGCATTGTGTTTGTGGAATCCAAGGACACACCGGACGGCTGGATCGAGGACGCCTATGCCGCCCACGAATCCGTCTGGGTCACGGCGGACAGCATATCGATGATTTATGAGGCGCTTACGGCGGGATGCCATGTGGGTATTCTGCCGGTTTTGTGGAAACGCATGGAAAACAAGTTTCAGCAAAGCCTGGCGTATCTGGTTGAACAGGGTCTGGCGACTACCTTCGAGGACTGGAGCGCCGGCCGGCCCCTGTCCGCGCCACGGCCGCCGTTGGATGAGGCGTCCCGTTGCGCCAGGGAAATCCTGGCGAGATGGTGGCCGGAACGATTATGAAGAAGATGGGGGCAGCCGCCTGTCAGCCCCTGCGACGATCCCACCCTCTCCTCCGGTCATCCAGCTCGATGGATTCCAGACCATCGGGGTCGGGATGCTGCATTTTCCGGCGATCCCTTCCGCTTCTTCGGTCTTGAACCGTACCCCTGGCATACGTATTGATGAAGGCTTCCAATTGAAATATCTGATAAGAGGTCAGATCGACAAAACGCACGCTCCGATTACGGATGACTTTATCATCCGGTAATACCGCCACTTCGAAATCCGCGATGGTCTCGAAACGGATTTTTTCCACCTGAATGCCGTCGGGGGTTACGGAAATGGAAAGCTCCCGGCATTTCCTCCGTCTTTCCTTGCTGTCGATATACTGGACCATCAGTCCCCGTTGACTGATATTGAGCAAGGGCCCCAGCTCGATGGTTTTTGTCCACCCGAAACCCCGTAAAACCGGCTGATGCAGGACAACCATCGAACCGCTCCTGACGATGAACCGTTTCCATTTCCTGCGGCGTGTCCCGCCTTGCTGATGATTCATTCCCCGATCCTGTCTGAAAATCCCGTCTCATTCATTCCGGTGGTCGCCACCGGACATCATCTCCGTTCGAAATTCCATCAGACCGTGACGTGCTGATGCTACCGGGCGGAAATTTCGCCGCGCAACAGTTTTTTGAATCCTTCCAGCGTCCCTTTCCATACCGCGGCCTCACCCGCCATTACCGCCACGATCACATCTTTTTCGACGCTGACTTCCAGCACCAGCTCTTCCTCACCGATTCGAAACACCGCTTCGCCCCATCTCTCCGCCGGCAATCCGGCTGCCTCACAGTCAAAATCAGTCCGCATTTCACCAGTCATCCTGATTGTCGCCATTTCACCCTCCCCAACGTCAAAAATTCCGTTTTCACGTTATCCGACGGGTTGCGCCCGAAACGGGTTTTTGTCCCGGCCCCGGAGACCTGCGATACCGTTTCAATATCCATTGCGAATATGCCTTTTTGAAGAGGGAAAATCAATTGGATTCCGTCTTTCTTCCACCGCCTTGGGATTGTCGGCGCAACTGAGCGAGCGTTCGTTATTTTTCATTGACTCTCCTTCCTGAAACCGTTACATACAGTCGATATGGACGTTTCGATATCCACCGCCTGACGGGAACGAGGCCGGTCAACCGGTTCCAGCCGGCAGCGCACCAAGATGACATCAACCATATTGGGAAGCCATTCATAAGGGGAGAGCCGCCGTATGCCCTTCGAAGCACAGATGAACATCCTGAATGAAAAAAAGCAAAGAGCCCTGGCCATGGGCGGGCAGCCGAAAATCGACCGCCAGCACCAAAAGGGCCGACTGACCGCCAGGGAACGGATCCACAGGGTTCTCGACCCGGACTCGTTTTTCGAGGTGGGCATGTTCAACCACTCCGATGTTCCGGGCATGGAGGATAAAACCCCGGCCGACAGCAAGGTGGGCGGATATGGGAAAATCGACGGACGCCAGGTGGTCATCACCGCCAATGATTTTACCGTGCTGGCGGCCACCTCAAGCCGCATCGCCGGACGCAAGGAAGGAGAGTTGAAAGTCATGGCTTCCCGGAAAGGGTATCCGGTTATTTATCTGGGAGAAGCCGGCGGGGCCAGAATGCCCGATATTATGGGAGCGCGCGGGCTGACTTCCTTCGGCGGCGGGTATTTTGAAGCTTATCTGCAGATCATGAGCCGGGTGCGCCAGACACCGATGATTACGGCGATCATGGGGGAATGTTACGGCATGCCCACCTGGATGGCCTGCCTGTCCGATTTTGTGGTCCAGGTGAAAGGCAGCGCCATGGGGGTTTCCGGCCCGCGGGTTTTGGAGCTGGCCCTGGGTGAAAAAGTTACCGATGAAGAACTCGGGGGCTGGCAGGTGCATGCGGAAATCACCGGGAACATCGATATGGTGGTGGAAAACGAGACCGATTGTTTTGCCGCCATCCGACGCTATCTGTCCTATATGCCGTCCCACAACGGCGAACTTCCGCCGGAAGCCCCGATTCCAGAGGATTCTGGAACCGACATGGAAAGGATCCTGGATCTGCTTCCCGAAAAACGCAACCGTACCTACGACATGCATCTGATCTTGAACCGCATCGTGGACACGGGCAGTCTCTTCCCCATCAAACCCCTGTTCGGCAAATCCGTCATCACGGCGCTGGCCCGCATGGCCGGCAGCGTGGTGGGCGTCATCGCCAGCCAGCCCATGTTCAATGCCGGGGCCATGGATACCGACGGTATCGACAAGGTGGTCAGTTTCCTTTGTCTCTGCGATTCATTCAACATCCCGTTGCTGTTTTTTCATGATATTCCCGGCTTCCTGGTGGGAAAGGAGGCCGAGCAGAAACGCGTGGCCGCCAAGGTGATGAATTATATGAACGCCCTGGCCCTCTTGACGGTTCCGAAAATATCCGTCATCATCCGCAAAACATATGGAATGGCTTTCTGGAACATGTGCGGTTCCGGGTGCGGCGCCGATTTCCTGGTGGCCTGGCCCACGGCCGAAATGAGCTTTGTGGATCCGGCCATTGCGGCCAACGTGGTATATGGCGGAAAACTATCCATGGCCGACCGCCGGTCGGATGAATGGGCAGCCCTGTTCCAGCAGATGGTGGACGACGCTTCCCCCTTCGGGGCCGCGGGACACCATCATATCCATGATGTAATCGACCCCTCGACGACACGGGACTATCTCATCCGGGCGCTTGAAATCGCCCGCGGCAGCCGCACCGGGGGAATCGGTGAGCACCGGCTGGCCAATTGGCCGACAAAATTCTGAAGGGAGGATGGTTTGGAAACACCGGGCGGCGAACGGCGGATACGACTGGACGGGGCGGTCAATTTCAGGGATCTCGGGGGATATGAGACCACCGACGGCCGGCAAACCAGGTGGGGGATGATGTTCCGGTCCGACAGCCTGGCGAAGTTGACTGAAAACGATCTTTCGACCATCTCCCGGATCGGCATCCGCCAGGTATGCGATTTCCGGTCCCCGGCCGAAGTGGAGAAGGCGCCGGATCGACTGCCGGAAAACGGTGTGGCCTATCTGCACCTTCCAGTGGTCAGCAGCGATTTCGACACCGTAACCGCCCTGGAAAGGTTGAAAAAAGGGGACACCGGTTGGCTTACCCCGACTTTCATGATCGACGGCTACCGGAAAAACATCGACACATACGCCGGGATATGGGGCACCGTCGTGAACAAGCTGGCCCGGCCCGAAAGTCGTCCGCTCCTGTTTCACTGCACGGCGGGGAAAGACCGCACCGGCGTCTGCGCAGCCCTGATCCTGTCCTTGCTCCGCGTACCGGAAGAAACCATCATCGAAGACCATGCTCTTTCCAACCGGTATTTTGCGGAAACCGTCGTTTCCATCAATCAATACCTTCAGACCCTCGGGATTGATCCCGACATCGTCGCCCCCTACCTCACCGCCCCAAAAGAAGCAATTGTATTTATTCTGGATTATATCCGGAAACAATTCGGCGACGCAGCCGGTTACTTACGGCAAAAAGGAGGGGTCTCACGGGAAGCGATCACCACATTGACGACCGCACTGCTGGTATGAGCCGTTACGGCGCTTGTCCATGGCAAGAGGGGATTGCCACCGGCCGGCCGTCACTTGTCGGAGCACCCATGGAGGAATCGAAACAAGGCTTCCGGAAATGTTTCAGCGGAATCGCCTGGTAAAAACAGGCGGCGGGTACCGCCACCGGTTATCACACAACGGTCACATTAACCGCCGTGGGACCTTTTTTCCCCTGCTCGATTTCAAATTTCACCCGATCGCCTTCCGCCAGGGATTTAAAACCGGTGCCGTTGATGTTGGAATGATGTACAAAGACATCCGGTCCGCCTTCCTGCTCGATGAAACCGTACCCTTTCTTGTCGCTGAACCATTTTACAATGCCTTCCGCCATTGGAAAAATCTCCTCTTCTTCAATTATGGGCTTCCATGCCATCCGGAAGGGCAAATGCCGGCAGCCCGGGCCCGTCTTTCCCCCCGGATGGATGGGAATATCCTTTTCTTACGGAATTACATTTGTCAAGTCATTTATACCAATGCTATAGGTATTTTTTTTCATTGGAACGCGTCAACCCGGGACGGCGCCGTCGAACCCGTTGCCGTATTGCATGGATAGCTTATGAATTCAATCAGATCTTACAAACTCATTCAGCCCTTTCTATCGGAAGGCCGTCATGCCATTATCATCGGCATCGCCTGCCTGCTGATCGTGGACGGGCTGCAGCTTTTCATTCCCCGGGTGGTCAAATGGGCTGTGGATGATGTCACATCCCTCACGGCCGACTTTTCGAAGCTAGGACGATATGCCGCCTGGATCGTGGGGACAGCCGTCGTGATAGCCCTGCTTCGCTATGTATGGCGGAGGTGTCTGATCGGCATGTCGCGGCGCGTGGAGGAAGGTCTGCGCAACCTTCTGTTCCAGCATGTCCAAACCCTTTCGGCATCCTATTTCGATCATACCAGAACCGGCGACCTGATGGCCCATGCCACAAACGATATCAATCACGTGCGGATGGCGGTGGGCATGGGAATGGTGGCGCTCACCGACGCTGTTTTTCTGGGTGTCGCAGCCACCGGTTTCATGATGTACATTCATGTGAAGTTGACCTTTTTCGCCCTGCTCCCCATGCCGCTGATCGTTTTCAGCGCGCGCTTTTTCAGCCGCAGGATGCACCGCAATTACCAGCGGGTTCAGTCCGCTTTTGCGGAAATGACGGAAACCGTCCGGGAAAAATTCGCCGGGATCCGCATCGTCAAAGCCTATACCCTGGAAACCGCCTCCGCGGAAAAACTGGCGTCCATATCCGAAAAATACGTCCGCCGGAACCTGTCCCTGGTCCGCATCACCGGTTCCTTCTATCCCCTGATGATCCTGTTCACCAACCTGGCCCTGGTCATGGTCATATTTCTGGGGGGACGACAGACCATCCGGGGCGACATCACCACCGGTGATTTCGTCGCCTTCATCAACTATCTCCAGCTGATGACCTGGCCCATGATGGCCCTGGGCTGGGTGACCAATCTGGTTCAGCGCGGCGCAGCCTCCCTCGACCGCATAAACCATATCCTGCAAACCCGTCCGGAAATAGACGATCCTCCGGCGGCTTCGCCCCTGAAGCCGGTTGCGGGGCATCTTTGCTTTGAAAATGTATCCTTCTCTTATGAGGCGGGAAAACCGCCGGCCCTGACCGGAGTCAATTTCGCCATGGCTGCCGGGGAAACCCTGGGCATCGTGGGACCTCCGGGAAGCGGAAAGACCTCCCTGCTGCGATTGATCCCGCGTCTCTACGATGTTTCCAGCGGACGCATCCTCATCGATGGCATCCCCCTCACGGAAGTGTCCCTTCCGGATTTGCGCCGTGGAATCGCTTTTATTCCCCAGGAACCGTTTCTCTTTTCGGGCACCATCCGGGAAAATATCTGCCTCGCCTGCGCGGATGCCCATCCGGACCGTCTCGACCGGGCTTTGGAAATCGCTCTTATGAAAGAGATGATCGCATCGTTTCCCGCCGGCCTCGATACCCTCGTGGGGGAAAGGGGCGTCGTGCTTTCCGGTGGACAGAAACAGCGCATCGCCCTGGCCCGGGCGGTTTTTTATGATGCGCCGGTGCTGGTTCTGGATGACCCCATCAGCCAGGTGGACGCCGCGACAGGCGCGGCCATTATCGACAACCTGCGCGGACTCGGCCGGGAGAAAACCATCCTCATCGTCTCCCACCGATTATCGGCCGTTCGTCACGCGGACCGCATCATCGTCATGGAGAACGGCGCCATTATCGACAGCGGGGATCAGGAACTGTTGATGAGCCGGGAGGGAGGGTATTACGCCGCGACCTATCGTCTGCAACAACTGGAGGAGGCCTTCCATGCCGCATGAGCCCGGCGGATTCGGCGAGGAGCAGCTCGGCGACCGGCAGGACATCCGCCTGCTGGGCAGACTGTTGCCCTATGCGGCAGGGTATAAATTCCATTTCCTGGTTTCCGTCCTGCTGGTGGTGCTGATCACCCTGCTGGAACTGTCCGTTCCGTATATCACCAAGCTTGCCATTGACCGCCATATCGTGCCCCGGATGGCCGGTCCGGGGCATCCGGAGCGGAACGCTTCCGGTGAAACCATTCGCTCTTATTATGGAAATCTTTCCAACGAGGATGTCGCTGACGTCGCCGACCGCTACCCTGCCCTGTTCCACAGGGAAGGCGGATTCGCCGTCATCGCCCATGCGGACTTGCCGCGTCTCGCGGCGGATGATGTCGGAAAGCTGCGGCAGGACGACCTGAAGGGTGTCACCCGCATGGCGGGTTTGCTGTTGCTCATCGTCTGCGGGAATTTCGGTCTTGTCTTCTGTCAGGCCATGGTCATGGAATACACCGGCCAGATGATGATGCACCGGTTGCGGGTGGATTTGTTCACCCATATCCAGAAACGCTCCGTGGCCTTTTTCACCCGCAACCCGGTGGGTCGGCTGGTGACCCGGGTCACCAGCGACATCCAGAACATGCATGAAATGTTCACTTCCGTCGTTTCCTTCATCTTTCAGGATCTTTTTCTGCTGGCGGGCATTACCGTCATCCTGCTGCTCATTCATTTCAAGCTCGCCTGTATCTGCCTGCTGCTCCTGCCCCTGATGCTCCGAACCGCCTACCGGTTCGCGGACGTGGCCAGGGGGGCGTTCCGCACCCTGCGGGTCAAAATCGCTGAAATCAACACCCGCTTTTCGGAAACCGTCCAGGGCATGCATATTGTTCAGCTTTTCCGTCATGAAACCGAAAATTACCGCACTTTCGAAAGCCTGAACCATGAACACTATCTGGCGGGAATGAAACAGGTGCATGTATTCGCCGTTTTCATGCCCCTGATCGAATTGCTGGGATCCGTGGCCCTGGCATTGGTCATTTATTTCGGCGGCATCGGCACCATGGAACGCACCATCAGTTTAGGAGATCTGGTGGCCTTCATTTCCTATATGCGCATGTTTTTCCGGCCCATCCGGGATATGGCGGAAAAATTCAATATTCTCCAGAACGCCATGTCCTCGGCCGAACGGATCTTCCTGATTCTGGACAACCGCGACCAGGAGGAACACCCGGTTATCGGCCATGGCGGCGCGGCCCTCGCCCACCTCAGCGAGCTGTCGTTCGAGGAGGTTCATTTCGCTTACAACCCACGGGAAACCGTTCTGACGGGTGTGTCCTTCACCATCCGCGCCGGAGAAACCCTGGCCATTGTAGGCCCCACCGGTGCCGGCAAAACCTCGCTGATCAATCTGATCGTCGGCTTTTACAAACCCGAGTCCGGAAGGATCCTGCTGAACGGCCGTGACATCCGCTCCTATCCCCTGTCCTCCGTCCGGAAACGGATCGCCCTGGTTCCCCAGGACCCCTTCCTGTTTTCCGGCACGGTAAGGGAAAACCTCTTCGCCGGACAAACCGGATTGACAAGACCGGAAATGGACCGAGTACTTGACGCAGCCAATTGCCGGGACCTGGTGGAGCGGTTGCCGGATGGAATCGACACGGAACTGTCCGAAAGCGGGGAATCCCTCTCCAGCGGCGAACGCCAGCTCCTGTCCATCGCCCGGGCGTTTGCCGCCAACCCCGACCTGATCATCCTGGACGAAGCCACGTCGTATATCGATTCGGCCTCCGAACGGAGAATTCAGCTGGCCCTGGACAATCTGTTGACCAACCGGACCGCCATCATCATCGCCCATCGCCTTTCCACGGCCCGGACCGCGAACCGCATCCTGACCCTTCACCATGGGCGGATCATCGAATCCGGCACCCATGAGGAACTGATGAAAAGCGGTGGTTTTTATTACAATCTGAACCGAATGGAGCGCTGAAACGGGTTATATAATGCTTGCCAAAATAATTTCCCCATGATAGGAAGCTAATTTTAATTTAGATTTGGATTTTAACTTATCAGATTTTAAGACAAAATAAACTCGATAGCCCTAACACCAAACCCTATGAAGGAGGAGCAAGACTATGCCGTATGATGCGACTAAAATGGCCGACTGGCAGATTTCCGAAGAGGCCGAAAAAAACATGCCGACGCCGGAGCAATGGCGTGACAAACTGGGTCTGAAATCCGACGAAATGCTGCCCATGGGCCGGCTTTCCAAAATCGACTTCCTCAAGGTCATCAACCGTCTCAAGGGAAAACCGGATGGCAAATATATCGAAGTGACCGCCATTACCCCCACCCCCCTGGGAGAAGGTAAGAGCACCACCTCCGTGGGCATCATGGAAGGCCTGGGCAAACGGGGAAAAAACGTCGGCGGCGCCCTGCGTCAGCCTTCCGGCGGCCCCACCATGAACGTCAAAGGCACGGCGGCAGGCGGCGGCAACGCCCTGCTGATCCCCATGACCGAGTTCTCCCTGGGACTTACCGGCGACATCAACGACATCATGAACGCCCACAACCTGGGCATGGTGGCCATGACGTCCCGCATGCAGCATGAGCGCAACTACAACGACGAACAGCTGGCCCGCCTCACCGGCATGCGCCGTCTGGACATCGATCCCACCCGGGTGGAATTCGGCTGGATCATCGACTTCTGCGCCCAGGCTCTGCGCAATATCATCATCGGCCTCGGCGGCCGCACCGACGGCTATACCATGCAGTCCAAATTCGGCATCGCCGTGGGTTCGGAACTGATGGCCATCCTGGCTGTCGCCACCGACCTCGCCGACCTGAAGGAAAGAATCAACAACATCACCGTGGCCTTTGACAAGAGCGGCAAGCCGGTCACCTGCCGCGACCTGGAAGTGGGCAACGCCATGGCGGCCTTCATGCGCAACACCATCAACCCCACCCTGATGAGCACCGCCGAATATCAACCCTGCTTCGTGCATGCCGGCCCCTTCGCCAACATCGCCGTGGGTCAGAGCTCCATCATCGCCGACCGCGTGGGTTTGAAATTGTTTGATTATCATGTCACCGAGTCCGGGTTCGCCGCCGATATCGGTTTCGAAAAATTCTGGAACGTGAAATGCCGCTTCAGCGGCCTGAAACCCCATGTTTCCATCCTGACCTCCACCATCCGCGCCTTGAAAATGCATGGCGGCGGACCCAAGGTCGTGGCCGGCAAAGCCCTGCCCGAAGAGTACACCAAGGAAAATATCGGCCTAGTGGAAAAAGGCTGCGCCAACATGGTTCACATGATCAACATCATCCGCAAGGCCGGCATCAACCCAGTGGTCTGCGTCAACCGTTTCCACACCGATACGGATGCCGAAGTGGCCGCGGTCAAAAAAGCCGCCGAGGCCGCCGGCGCCCGTTGCGCCGAGTCCAACCACTGGCTCAAGGGCGGCGAAGGCGCCCTGGAACTGGCTGACGCCGTCATCGATGCCTGCAATGAAAAGAACGACTTCAAATACCTCTATCCGCTGGAAATGAAACTGCGCGACCGCGTGGAACTCATCGCCAAGGAAGTTTACGGCGCCGACGGTGTGGATTGGTTGCCGGAAGCCACGGCCAAGGCCGAGATGCTGGAAAAAGATTCCAAATACGCCGATTTCGCCACCATGATGGTCAAGACCCACTTGAGCCTGACCCATGATCCGGTCCGAAAAGGCGTTCCCAAGGGATGGCGGCTGCCCATCCGTGACATCCTGATTTACTCCGGCGCCAAGTTCCTCTGCCCCTGCGCCGGCACCATCAGCCTGATGCCCGGCACCAGCTCCAACCCGGCTTTCCGCCGCATCGACGTGGATCCGGTCACCGGCAAGGTAAGCGGCCTGTTCTAACGAATAAGGTTCGCCGATCGAATACCGGCGAGCGATATCGTCAGTACCATCACAGCCCGGGAGGTTTCTCCCGGGCTGTTTTTTGGGTCGATAAGGAGGAAACCATGTTTCATCATGTTCACCATGTACATCTTTTTGCATCCGACATCCAAAAAAGCCTGCAATTTTATCAGGATTTTTTCGGCGGTGAGATCGTTCTGGATCTGGAAGTCGCCGACGCCCGCAGCGTGTTCATGTGAGTGGGCGACGGCCGGGTTCATTTTTACGATCAATCGCCGAAAACGCCGGGGCCGGGAAGCATCCACCATTTCGGCATTCAGGCGGATGATATAGGGCGGGATACCACGACTATTTCCCCTGATGCCGCCCCTGACCTTCGTTCCCCCCATCCCCAACGAGAGGTTTGAAGGACACACGCTTATAAAGGAATCCCTATTCGACCAGCCATGGGCTATCCACTCGTATCACGATGGGTTCAGAGGCGACTTCGCGTCCGGCTCCGTCCGTGACATACAAGGTGACAGAGTAACTACCCGGCGTACTGAAAAGAACATCCCGCGGGTTTACTGATCCCTTTGCTGTTGTTGCACCTCCGCCGAAGTCCCACATATAGCTGAACGGAGCCAAACCGCCATCAACTTGTCCCTTGAAAGTCAATTTTCCGCCTGCCGTAATGGTGGTATCGTTGATCGGCGATGTAATAGAAACCTTCGGCGGATCAGGAAGCTTTGACAACACCGTGACCACAATGAAACGGCTAGTGTCCATACCTTTATCATCCGTCACCGTGAAAGTTGCCCTATATGTTCCCCCATCTTTAAACAGGACATTGCCGGCTTCCTCACTGGTTATGCTGGCTGCTGCGCCTTGGAAATCCCATAAATATCGAAAAGGCGGATAAAAGCCAGACCCCGCGCCTTTGAAATCGACGGGTTGTCCAGCCTCAACGATGACATTACCTTTGGGATAAATAATGGAAGCGGAAAGATTATAAACGACGGTCGGATCATGGGTGTCTTCATCCGAACCGATTCCAAGCTGCCCGTAAGCATTGGATCCCCAAGTCCAGAGAGTGCCGTCCTTCTTCCGCGCCATTGAATGACGGCCACCACCAGCCACAGCATCCCATTGATTATCATTTCCCACTTGCACCGGTGTGTAAAAATTCCGACTCGCCAGTTGCACACCGAGTTGTCCATATTGATTATCTCCCCAGGTCCAAAGGCTGCCGTCCGTCTTTATTGCGAGAGTATGAAGCCCTCCGGCTGCGATCATGCCCCAGTCGTTTTCCAATCCCACCTGAATGGGAACATTTGAACCAGGGACGATCAGACTGCCGAGCTGTCCGGAACCATTGTAACCCCAAGTCCAGATTGTGCCGTTCTTTTTATGCCCTATGGAGTGATAGTAACCTGCATCGACAAAATCCCAATCTTCGTCGAATCCGATCTGTATCGGGATCATGCTTTCATTTTCAGAACCGTTTCCAAGTTGTCCATACCGGTTTTCCCCCCAGGCCCAAAGCGTGCCGTCATTCTTGACCGCAACAACATGGCTCTTGCCAGCTGCGATATAACTCCAGTCTGCATCCGATCCCACCTGCACTGGATGATCGGCCTTCTTCATGTTGCCGATCCCTAACTGCCCGGAATCGTTGTACCCCCAAGCCCATAGTGTGCCATTTGTTTTCAGTGCGACGGAAAAATGTTCTCCGGTAGTAATGAAACGCCAATCCGTATCATTTCCAAACCTTACGGGATGATTACAAACCTCGATCGAGGTATCGCCGACTTGGTTATAAAAATTGCGCCCCCAGGCCCAAAGCGAACCATCAAACTTCATTGCAATACAATGATATTCGCTTACCGCAACAATTTTCCAATTGCTGTCATACCCAACCTGAAATGGAATAATGGAATTTTCAAACGTATCATTGCCTATCTGCCCCGACCAGTTATCACCCCACACCCAAAGCGTGCCATCGATTTTTCGGGCCAAGGTGTTCTTGATCCCCGCTGAAATCGTACCATAGGCTTTAAAAAGGAAATCGGGCTCAGTTATAACTTCAGGGGCTTCATTAACTGTAATCTGTAATTCTTCCGAGTCGGCAGTGGCGCCTCCCGAATCATAAGCGGTAAAGAGGACAGAATAGGCACCCGGAATGTCAAAACGGATATTACGGGGGTTCAGTTCTGTGACATTATTCGCCCCATCACCAAAATTCCAGGAATACCGATAAGGAGGAACACCTCCAGAAACCAGTGCCTGGAAACTGATCGATTCCCCGGCGACAATGATCGTGCTCCCTGACGGAGAAATGATTGATGCCTCAAGAGGATCCGGCACTTCCGGTAAAGCGACTACCACCACTACGATACTTGATTGGTCTCGAACTCCATCCGCATCGGTTACGGCAAACGAAACCGTGTATGTCCCTGCCTCAAAAAAGAAAATATCTCCCGGGTCTTTAACAGCGAGATCTTCCGCATCGTTGTTGAAATCCCAGTCGTATTCAAAAGGAGCCACTCCACCTGAAATGGAACCTTCAAAATGGACCGACTGACCTTCTACGATGTATACTTGGCTTTTTGCGGGAGAAATAATTTCCGCGGAAAGGGATTCGACTCCCGCCGGTCGTTCCTGGGGGGCGCTGCCCGCGCTTCCGGAATCATCCGAATCGTCCGAACAGCCGAAAAACAATGCCGACAATACCAGCAAAAGGATTACCGTCCTTGATAAAATGGCAGTCTGCGTCGACATACAATCCCTCCCTTCGACCGTTTGGGTTGCATTTCAGAACACTGTATTTACATGATTTTATAGAATAATTTTTCTTTATACCAGATACCATCATAAGTCAAAAATAATATCCTATAATGCTGTAATAATTGTAAATAAGCTGACCAGCAAAGAAGCGAACCGTGATTTAAGTAAGCATGGACGCAACATGAACCGCAAGCCATTGTTTTCCATCGGGTCCGTCTGAATTGTGATCGGTATTATCGGGCTCCGCGAGAAAATAAGCCCTTGCAATTCTGCCGAAGTACTTGTTTCCGTGCAGGAATTATTCTTTTGAATTTTTCTCTGATATTCGCTACTATTTTTTCTATCGCTGTCAGTGGCATCAAAACTCTCTCCTGGTTTTTTTGTTTGACCGCGAAACACCATATGATTGAAAAGGTGGAATCATGCGCTGGAAAAAATGGCTGGTAGCGATAGTATCCTCCGTCTTATTTTTTCCCGTGAGTTGCGCCACCGGGCTTGTGGTGGGGACCAAGGTCATTGCCAAACTGGATGAACGGGATGCGCGCAAGGGCGATCCAGTACACACACGCTTTTCCGTGGTGCTGGAATCATCCGGCGAGAGCGGCCCGCTGCAACTCCTGCGCCTGGAAGACGCGACCCGGCAGGAAAGCGACATGAAAGGCAAGTCCTTCCGGATGTCCAGACCGGACGGCAGTCTGGATACCGGCCATTCCCATGTCACCTACCGGGTGCTCGATGATTTCGATACCGGGCAGTTGGTCGAAGTAGTCGAATCCTACCGGGACGGCGACCTCACCATCTGGAGCCGCTACCGGGCGACCCCGTCGACCGTCACCCCCGAATTTTCGAAAATGTTCTATTTCGGCTATATGTTTCAGGCCGGCCCCTATGCTGTTGTCGCGGCCCTGCTGCTGTATCTCATCGGACGATACGCCAAGAGACGTCTCAATCAGCCCAATGCCAAAACTGTAATAGGAGAAAAGCGCCCATGACGGAAGGAAACAGCACGCATGAAGCGATGGACAACCGACGGTTGATCGGTGACGGCACATTCCGCTTCGCCTGCCACAGCGGGGTGGCCTGTTACAGGAGATGCTGCCACAACGTGGACATGTATCTCTATCCCATCGACATCGTCCGCTTGAAAAATCGGCTTTCCATGACCTCAACGGCTTTTTTGTCCGGCCATACGATCACGGCTTTTCGGGAAAATCCCTATTTCCCCAATGTGATGATGAAAATGAGCGACCAACCTGGAAAACCCTGCGCTTTCTTGTCGGAGGACGGCTGCACGGTATACGCAGACCGTCCCTATTCCTGCCGCGCCTACCCAGTTGAGCCGGCCTTTTTCGGCGATACGGATGACCGCTTCCAGATTGTCTGCTACCTGTCTCGCCACGACTACTGCCTTGGTCACCATCAGGAACAGGAATGGACCGCCCAGAAATGGATGGACAACCAGCAGATGACCGACTACAACGAATTCAACGCCATGTGGGCGCAAATGGATTCCTTGTTTCGCACCAACCCCTTCGGTCCGGAAGGCATCAACAGCCCGGCGCTGAAAATGGCCTTTATGGCCTGTTACGACATCGACGCACTCCGCCGTTTTGTTTTCGAAAGCAGCTTCCTGGCACGCTTCCATGTTGCGGAAAACCGCCTGGAAACGATCCGCCAAAGCGATATCGAACTGTTGCGCCTGGGCTTCGACTGGACCCGGTGTTTCCTCTTCGGCCAGGGACCGCTTCGCAAACGGCGCAGGCCGGAATAATCAATGCATTGAAAATTACGTCATCCCTGAACACAAAAATTCCAACCGGTTTGCTTGGCGGTTGACCTGCAGGTGTTTTTCCATTATACAAAACCAAAACGAAATACCAGCCATTCGATTGAGGTCATGAAAAAACACACCCATCATTTCGTAGATACTTACCAGGGGCTGGGCGCTTTTGGAATGGACCGGGGAACCGACGAGGAAACCATCATTTTCTACCTCCAGAAATTTTCCGACGACACCCTGATCAGCGCCCTTATCAAACGCATGTCGGATACGGAACTGAATGAGATCTACATGCTGATCAACCGCATGCTGAAAGCCCACCTCTCCGAGACGGAATACCACCGGCTGTTTTTGAAAGACGGAACCCACGACCATCCATAAAAAAGGAAAATTCATGCTCACGGAAAAACAACTCGACCGCTATGCCGATGTATTGCTGTGGGGCCTCGAAACCGCGCGCACCGGCGGCACCAAACCAAACGACCTGGTGCTGATCCGTTATGACCTGCCCGCCGTCCGCCTGGCGGAAATCCTTCAGGCGAAACTGTACCGGATGAAACGGAATGTGGTCTTGCGGGCGACCTATACGCCGGAAATGGAAAAAAACCTTTACACCCTCTGCGACGACACCCAGCTGACGTTCCGGATGCCGGGAGACGACGCCCTCTACAAGGCCCTGAACGGCAGTATTTTTTTGCATGCCCCCGCATCCATTACCCATTTAAGCGACGTGGACCCGAAAAGAATCGGCCGGGCAGCTATTGCCCGGAAATATCTGAAGGACATCCTCGACCGACGCGATGAGGCCGGCGATTTCAGCTGGACCCTGTGCATCGTACCCACGGAAGCCCTGGCCGAGCATGCCGGTCTCGATTCCGCTGCTTACACCCATCAGGTCGTCAAGGCCTGTTTCCTCGGCGCCAGTGACCCGCTGGAACGCTGGCGGGGAATCTACGACAAGGCCCAGACCATCAAAAAATGGCTGAACAGCCTTGCCGTCAAGCATTTCCATATCGAATCCGCGGGCACGGACCTGGAAATCACACCCGGCGAAAATCGCCGCTGGATCGGGATTTCGGGCCATAATATCCCGAGTTTCGAGCTGTTTCTTTCACCGGACTGGCGGGGGACACGGGGATACTATTATGCGGATCAGCCTTCATTTCGCAGCGGCAATTACGTGAAAGGGTTGCGGCTGGAATTCAAAAACGGCAGGGCCCTGCAAATCCGGGCCGAAGCCGGCGAAATATTCGCGCGCCGGCAACTGGAAATGGACCCGGGCGCCAATCGCATAGGAGAGTTCTCCCTGACGGACAAGCGGTTTTCCCGAATCGACCGTTTCATGGCCAATACCCTCTACGACGAAAATTACGGCGGCAAGTTCGGCAACTGCCATATCGCCCTGGGTTCTTCCTATTCCGATACCTTTGCCGGCAATCCCGCGACATTGACCAAAGGAATGAAAAAGAAGCTGGGATTCAATGATTCGGCCCTTCATTGGGACGTGGTCAACACAGAGAAGAAGCGGGTCAGCGCTCATCTGAAAACCGGTGAGACGCTGACGATATACGAAAACGGCCTCTTCTCCATTTGATCGGCCGGGGGGCCGCTATGGCGGGGGAACGGACGCCCTGTAAAGAACCGCGCGGCCCCGGATGGAATAGGTGCTGACAACGGCCGGGACAAACACCGCGGCGCCTTTTGACATGCCAAGCGGCGGTTTCCGGTCGTCTTCCCGTATCTCCGCCGCTCCCTCGATGCACAGCAGGATTTCAGCACTGCCCCCTGCTCCGCTCAAATACGGAAGTCCTTCGCGGACGGTAATCACCGAAAGGGAGAATTCCACTGACGGAGTGGGATAGATCTTCTCCGTTTCCGATACCCTTTCCGGCAGCAGCAATTCCAGGGGGTGTTCTCCGAAATGAAGCGTTTTCATCAGTTCCGGCACGTCGATATGCTTGGGAGTCAGTCCGCCGCGCAGGACATTATCGGAATTGGCCATGATTTCCATGGCCGTCCCCCGAAGATAGGCGTGCAATCGTCCCGCGGGGAGGAACAGGGCCTGCCCGGGCTGCAAACAAGTCAGGTTCAGCAGGAACGGCGCAAATACGCCCATATCATCCGGATACTTCTCGTGAAGCTTCAGCATCCATTCGTACGCCGGATTTCCGGATGCCAGCTTTCCCGCCTTTTCCACGGCCCCGGCGATGGCCGGTCGTCGTTCCCCGGGGGTCATGGACAGCAGGCCCCGGCAGAATTCCCGCAGACCGGATTCGCCCGGTTGTTGCTCCAGGCGACCGAGGCTTGCGTTGATTTCCGCCGCGGCAACCGGAACAAATAAGTCCAGGATTTCCGGTATGGGCCTGAATCCGCACAGAACCCAAAACGGCGTCAGGGCGCAGATACATTCCGGCTTGTGATGATCGTCCTTATAGTTACGATGGGGCGAATCCAGGGGGATTTCTTCCCGGTTCTCACGTTCAAAACCCAGCCGGGCCTGGACACGGTTGGGATGGGCCTGAATGGACAATGGTTGTTCCACGGCCAGGACCTTGAAGAGATAGGGCAATTGCTGTGAAAAGCGGGCGGCCGTCTCCGGTCCAAGGAAAGTGACCGGATCCCCGGCGATCAGTTCGTTCAATTTCCGGCGGCTGCCGTCCGGGAGAATCACCTCGGAAGGCGCTTTGGGATGGGCGCCCATCCAAAGTTCCGCCTGGGGTCCGGGCGAAGGGACCGGCCCGCCCAACAGCTCCGCCAGGGCGGTCCGCGAACCCCAGGCATAGGGTTGGATCGGATTTTCCAGGAAAAGGATGCGCCGCATGAAATATCTTTTAGCCGGTTTTCTCGCCGTTGACAACCGGGAAACGACGGCCTTCCTTATCCGGCGGCTGGTGCTGGCCGGGTCTCATGGCGCCGGAAGTGCCGGTCGGCCTGACAATCAAATCTTCCTGAACCATTTCAGTTTGTTCAGCTGTAAAATGAGACTTGCTTTTTCCCTGAAAAAGAATATGGTACATCTTTACATTACCCATACGAGATGTTCCCGTATTACATATTTCTAAAATTTTTTTAAACTATATCAAACCATTAAAGGAGGCTACACATGAACGAAATGAGATCTCGCTGGATTGTCGCCCTGACCGGTGCCATCCTGCTGGCCGCCGGTTGCGCCGCCCAGCAAAAAACCAGTTTGCCGGATTTCACCGCCCAGCCCATCAATACGGCCAAATATGAACCCAAGGTGGACAATTTGCTGGTGGTGCTGGACGCCTCGTCCTCCATGGAAGACGGCTACCAGGGAAACATCAAGTATGAATGGGCCAAGGGCATTCTGAACCGTTTCAACGCCACCCTGCCCAAGGACATGAACCTTCAGACCGCCTTGACCACCTTCGGACATCGTACCCAGGTGAGTCATAAAACGGTTTTGAGCCAACAGGAGCTGGGTAAATACGATCAAAAGAAATTCCAGGAAGCTCTGGATAAGCTGCCGGCGGCGGGCGGCTCCAGCCCCATGAGCCAGTCCTTTTCCGGGATGAAACCCGTCAGCGGGAAGTCCGCCCTGCTGATCATCAGCGACGGCGAAGTTCTGGCGCCCCAAGCCTTGGCGGCCTTGAAAAAAGTGACGGATGAATACAAAGACCGCTTGTGCGTATACACGGTTCAGGTCGGCGACTCCCCGGCCGGAAAGGCAACCCTGGAGCAGATGGTCAAAGACGGCGCCTGCGGCAAATCCGTCCAGGCCAAGGATATCGCCTCCGGAACCGCCATGAACAGCTTTGCCACCACCGTCCTGTTCGATGAGCTGAAGGACAGCGACGGCGACGGCGTGGTGGACGAGGAAGACCGCTGCCCGAACACCCCCAAGGGAGTGAAAGTCGATTCCGTGGGCTGCCCCCTGGACAGCGACGGTGACGGTGTTTACGACTACCTGGATCAATGCCCGGATACCCCCCGCGGCATGAAAGTCGATTCCGTGGGCTGCCCCCTGGACAGCGACGGTGACGGCGTGATCGATGAAAAGGACAAATGCCCCGGCACGCCCAAGGGTGTCGTGGTCGACAAGAATGGTTGTCCCATTGCCACGCTCACGGCAAAGGGGACCTATATCGTCAAGGGCATTCAGTTCGATTCGGCCAAATGGTCTTTCAAACCCTCATCCTATGAAGTGATGGATCAGATCGTTACGGTTTTTGAAACCCATCCCGATGTGAAGTTTGAAATTCAGGGTCACACGGACAATCGCGGCAGCGCCGCTTACAATCTGAATCTTTCGGAAAAACGCGCCAATGCGGTAAAGGAATACCTGATCGGCAAAGGCGTGCCAGCCGACAGAATCACGGCGAAAGGATACGGGCTCACCATGCCGGTTGCATCCAACGATACGGAAGACGGCCGGGCCGCCAATCGCAGGGTGGAATTCAAACCCATCAAATAATTCCCGCTCGGTAAAACACAGGGGCCGCATTCAGGGTGTAACCGCATCCTGAATGCGGCCCTTTTCATCGTCGCCGCATAAACCCATCCAATCCGATAGCGATCAACGCATCGTCGCTGCCCGACTTTTCTGTAACTTTACATCAGACGCCGGATATGATAGCGTAAAAATCGACGCTACCGGCTGTAGAATCCAACAGCACCAGACCGTTTCATTCCCGTGAAAAATCGACCCAATCGGTTTTATTGGCCGCATGATTCAAACACATGGCGGAGTCGACATGCAATTCGATTATCTCACCAGCAAATGCAACTGGTTCTGCCTGACAGCCCTCCTGCTCTGCCTGTCGCCGACCGCCGTTCCGCATGCCGGGGAAATGGGGGCGGCCTACTATGATTTCGGCGTCTTCGCTTTCGAGGAGAACGATTTTTCGGATGCAGAGCGGAATTTTCAAAAAGCCCTGGCTGCCGATCCCCGGAATGTCAGCTACCGGTATTATCTGGGCAAAACCTATCTGAAAATGAAACGGTATGAAAAAGCCGAAGCCATACTGAATGAAGTCTTTCGGGAAAATGCTGACCTGAAAGGGCTGAAATACGATTTGGCCATGGCCAATTTTCATCTCGGCGATCTGGCCGAGGCCAGTTTTCTGCTTTCCATCGTCGTTGCGGAAAATCCCGCCGACGTTCTCGCGACGTATCATCTCGCCGTTTGTCAGTACAAACGGAAACGCTATCGGGACGCCCTGGAATACTTCAACCGCGCGGCTGAAAAAAACCCCGGCATCGGACCGAACTGCTCCCTGTATGCCGGAATCTGTCATTACCGGCTGGGAGAACTGGAACAGGCTGTCCGGGAATTCGATGCCGCCGCGGTCCATGAAAAACCGGAAGAAATCCGGCAACAGGCGCGTCAATGGCGCAACGCCGTTCAGGCGGATATCAACGCCCAAAGGCCCTACCGGCTGTTCTGCAAGCTCGGGGGGCTGTATGACGATAATGTGTCGCTGCAACCCGTCGATGGGGATCTGGCTACCAATGAAGAGGACTGGGGACTCATCGGTTTTCTGTCCGGCAGCTATCGTCTGCTGGGTGACAACCGCAACGGTCTTGGAATGGGATATCGGCATTATCAGATCGCCTACCGGGAATTGTCCGACTATAACCTCATTTCCTCGGCCCCGCATCTGTTCGCTTCCGTTTCCTGGGAACGCCTGGCTTTCATCCTTTCCTATCAACCGACATTCTTCTGGGTGGGTTCGGACGAATACCTGCTCCGCCATCACGGCCGACAGGAAATCGCCTGGACAATGACGCCCCGTATCACCAGTCGTTTCGCCTTCAACTATTACGGAAACAATTACCTGATCAATTCCGGCAGAAGCGGGCGGACTCTGGGAGTGGAGGCCGAACTCCGCTATCGTTTCGGCAATGACGCTCCGGCGGTTTTCGGCGGGTTTTCCTGCGAGGAAAATGACACCACCCATCCGGATTACGCCTACAAGCTGGGGGAAGCGCGGCTGGGCGCTTCCATGCCGATGCCCCTGGGCTTGCTGGTCACGGCAGGCGGACGATTTGCCCGTAAGCGATATGAGCATGTGGACTCGGTATATGGTGACAGAAGGGAGGACGACAAATACGCCATCGAACTGACGGTTGGACGGAATCTATACCGCGATTGGCTGGGAGCGGAGTGCTCCTATTACTTCACCCATAACGACTCCGACATCGAACCGTATGATTACCGGTCCAATGTAATCCATCTGACGGTTGTTGCGAATTTCTAGACAAGGCAGGGCCTCACCATGCGCGTGGTAAAAATTTCAGCAGTCGTTGCCATCTGTGCAGTGCTTCTGACAGGACTGGATCGGGTCGCGGCTTCCGCTCCACCCCCGGATTTGCCGGTGGAAGATATTTTCGCTCCGGGATTCGGCGAACCTGTCGGAAACGTGCTCCTGGTGCAGGGGAAGGTCTATATCGTTCATGGGGGGATGAAGGCGGCCTATTCCATTTCAAAGCCGGTGCCGGTTTTCAAGGGCGATACCATCTATACGGACACTGGGGGGCGCATCCGCTTCCGCCTGAATGACGGCAGCATCATCGCCCTCTCCGCCGACACGGAATTGACCTTGACCAGAAGCATATACAACCCGGAACGGCGGGAACGCTCTTCCTTCCTGAAAATGATGGTTGGTCGGGCGAGATTTTACGTCATGAAACTGATGACCTATCGCGAGAACGCCTTCAAGGTGAAAACCAACACCTTTGTGGCCGGTGTGCGCGGGTCGGATTTCATCATCACCGCCACATCCGCTTCCGCCTCCGTCACGGCGCTGGAGGACACCACCCTTGAAATCGTCAGTCTGTCGGCCCCCGAAGCCGCCCCTGTGGTGTTGACCGATTTCCTCCGGACATCCGTTGACCTGGGAGCACTTCCCGGCCTCCCGGAAAAACTGGAAATAGAGGAAATCGAGGCTTTGAAGGAAGGGTTGTCACTGGATGGACATGTTTCCCGGGAGCCGGCCTCCGGAGTGAATAAACCGGAAAAGGGCGTTTCCCCGTCCGGCGAACAAGCCGGCAACAAAACTGAAAAAACTGGAACCGCCGGCGGGGATGAAACCATTCCGGCGGCCCGGGAGGCCGCCGTAGTGATCCCGCCGGAAGACCTGCTCGTTCCCGAAGGTGTGCAGAACGGCCTGCCTCCGGAGGAACTTCCGGCTACCGAACCGGACAGAAGGGCTCTGACCGGCGACATGGATGAGGTCGAGGGTGAAATCAAGACGATCATGGCCGATAAGCGCGAGGACGATTCCGGCCGGCTTGCCGAACTCCCCCCCATGCCGGAGCCACCCCGGTGACAACCGGTGTAGAACAAAAGAGCAGGAAACCGACAAATCATCATGAGGACCCAATGATCTCGATATCATTTCGTCAGATAGGGGCCGTCATCATCCCGGCGATCTTCTGCCTGGCCGCGGTGACGGGGATCCCCGCGGCCCGGGCAGCCGATTATTATGTGAACATCACCAGCGGAACAGATTCCTCCGGCGGCGGCTCCGCCGCCGCTCCCTGGAAAACCCTGCATTATGCCGTTCCCAGACTGACATCTTCGGACATCCTGCACGTGGCCTCCGGGTTCTACACCATCGCCAACGGCGAGACCGACGGGCCCATCGAAATCACCGCCGGCAATGTCACCATCCAGGCCGATGGCCCGGGAGTGGTGATCGAGGGCGACGGCGCCGCCTACTGGGTGGAAGGGTTGACTGTCAGCGGGGCCGCCAATGTCCGCATAACCGGATTGAATTTTCTGAATTTCGCCAATGCCGCCGCTTCTTTCCAGCACCTGACAGGGATGTGCATCCTATCCGACTGTACCTTGAAAGGCAATGCCACCGGCATCCAGGTGACCAATTCAAGTCCCGTCATCACCCGCAACCGACTTTTCGACAACGGCTACAGCATTTACATCATCGCGGATTCACCCACGGGACCGGCCTCACCCGAGATTTCGAACAACCTCATCGCTTCCCGGGCAGGCGGCATGCAGTACGGCATTAAAATCGAAGCGACCGTCACCGATGCCGTGGCCTCCCCCCTCATCTATCACAACACCATCGACGGCGCCTCCGCCGACGGTATGTATATTTACAATGGGTTGGGAGCGACGGCGGAGGCGGTGACCCCCGACATCCGCTTCAACATCGTCACCAATTGTTCCCAATTCGGCATCAACAACATTGAAGGGACCCCCTCCCAATTCGATTACAACGATGTCTGGAACAACAGCGGCGGCAATTACACGGGCATCACCGCCGGGACCAGCGATATCTCGGACAATCCTCTCTATCTGCCGCATGGCGACCAATACTACCTTCAATCCACCTCGCCCTGCATCAACAGGATCCCCATTGCCGGTCACCCGGTAAGCGCCGATCTCCGCGGGAAAGCAAGGCCCCAGGGCTCCCTGATTGACCTGGGATGCTTCGAAATCGTCGAACCGTTCATTCTGCCGGGCGTCTATTATGTGGATGTCGTCAACGGCCGCAACGAACCGTCCGCAGGGACCGCACCCGGAACCGGCGCGTTCCGTAACCTGCATTTTGCCCTGGACCGCATCAATTACGGGGATCCGGGCGCTTTCACCCTGGAAGTGGCCCCCGGAATATACGGCATCGCCGGCGGGGAGGAAGACGCCGGTCTGGAGGTGATCACCGGCAGCCTGATCATCAAGGGGACGCCCTCCCTGGGAGCCGTGGTCGACGGCAGCGGCGCCCTTCAGTGGACAAGCGGTATGACGCTGAAGACTTCGGGCATCGGAATCTCCGGACTGCGGTTCCAACATTTCAGCAGGGCCGGAATAACGGTGGATAACTGCGGCCCCTCCATCCACCACAATGATTTCCTCAACAACCATACCGGCATCCTGGTGGACAGTTATTCGGCCGAATCCGCCCCATCCGTCATCAACAACCTGCTCCGGGGAGATACCGCAAGCGGAATGAACAACGGCATTGTCCTGTATGCGGCCGGTTCGTCGGCATCGGCCGGCGGCTCCATCTATTTCAATACCATCAACGGCGGGGCCGGAAGCGGCATCTTCATCGGCAACAACGGCGGGAGCGCCGCCCCTGAAATTAAATACAATATAATCTCTAATTTCGGAAAATACGGGATTCAAAATACCAACGGCGGCCCGATCCTTTCTTATAACAATCTGTTCAACAACCTGGCTGCCGATTATCTGGATGTGCCCCCGGGAGAAATGGATATTTCTGCATCCCCGGCCTTCATAAGCGCAACCGACTTTCACCTGCAGGTCGGCTCGGCCTGCATCGATCGCATACCGGCTGACAGCGTTTTCCCGTCGGATCTGCTCTCCGTCATCGGCTATGACCTGGACGGGAACCCCCGTCCGATGCCCTCTGGCGGCAGTTACGACCTGGGCGCCTATGAGCAGGCGGGTTCCGCCCTGACCATCGGTCTGGCCGTTTACCCCGAAGGCGCCGGTAGTGTCGTCGACAATCTGTCACAAATCGACTGCCCCGGAGACTGCACCGGTTCCTACTCTTCATCGGACACCATCATCCTTCAGGCGACGGCCAATGCCGGCTTCCGTTTCGACCATTGGGAAATCGGCGCCGAGTTCCATACCGAGAATCCGGTGTCCTTCACGCCCCATGCAAGTCAGACCGGCAAAGCGGTTTTCGCGGCCCTTACCAATCAGCCGCCGATCGCACCCGCCGGAATCAGTCCCCGGGACGGCGCATCTTTTGACGGTGCAACGACACAGGTAGCTCTCCTTTCCAGTGTTTACGCCGATCCGGAAAACGACGGCCACGCAAACACCCACTGGCTGGTACGCCGTCAGGACCGTGGTGTTTATTATTGCGACGATTACGATGTTTCCTTCACCCGGACAGCCTCCGCGGAGCCGGAGCTTACTTCCCACGAAGTCAGCGGGCTAGAGTCCGGCATGCAGTATGTCTGGAAGGTGGGGTATCAGGACACCGGCAGCGGACAGATCGCCTGGTCACCGGAATATGTCTTCACCATCGGCGATCCGAGCGTGGACCGGGAAGTCAATTCCCCCGGGGGGGCCCTGCCGCAGGATTATCGGATGGTTTCCTTTCCGGTCTGGCCTTCTCATGCGGACTGTTCCACCGCTTTCCGCGACAGCTTCCCGGACGGGCTGTACGACCCCCGGACCATCCGCCTGGGGATCTACGATCCGCTTCAGAGTCGGTATCTGGAATGCCCCGACAACCTGGTGGTGACACCCGGAAAAGCCTACTGGCTCATATCCCGGGAAGGGCTGGACATGACCCTGCACGGCATCCCCGCGACCCTCACCCTTGACATGGAAATACCGCTCTCCTACGCCGAGGAGACCCGGGACGGCTGGAACATGGTGGCCTGTCCGAATTTCGCGGCCTACGAATGGTCCCGGTTGGAAATCCTGGAGTCCGACGGCGCCGGCGGTGTGTTGTATGGTCCCGCCGCCATCGAAACCCTTGGGAGCGACAATGCCTACATCGATATCCGTTTATGGAGTTGGGAAAATGGGGCTTACGCCAGCACCACAACCCAGTTGCGTCCTCACCAAGGATATTGGGTCAAGGCCAGAAAAGCCAACCTTTATCTGAAATTCCCCGCATCCGCCCGGTTGAGCCCCACGGACGTATCCGCAGCTTCCATGGCGCCGGTCGGCAATACAAACCAGCCCTCCCGAAAGGCTGTTCAGGAAAACAATGACAATGAGGAGGACGATGATGATGACTCGCCTCCGCCCCCCATGGAATCGGGTTTTTACTTCAAAAGCGACGGCCTGGCGGCCGCCGGCTCCTGTTTCATAGGCGCCTTGAACGGAAATCGCGACTGACCGAAGAAGGGCTGTCCCTCATGCATTGGGGAGGTTTTTCTTGAGGCTTTCCGTATATTGTTTCAGGATAAACCGCACGGGGAATGACGGCTTGGAAATATAGCTGCACGTATTGGTCAGATAATCATCGATAAAATCTTCGATCAACTGGTTTTTTTTGGCTTCAAGAATGAAGTTGCGCTCCCGGACCACTTCGAACAATACGGATTCACCAAGGGCGGCGACCAGCTCTTCAAAACGGATATCGGTTCCATCAACGGCCTTCATCCTTTCCACGGTGACCGCGATGCGAATCCGGAAAATGATCCTGACGAGCCATGCGTCGCCCGCGACTTTCCGGGAAGCATCATAGATCTTCAGGGTCTCACCGTTTCCAAGCAGGATGGTCTTGATCTTTTTTTCCAACGCCATGGGGTTTCCTCAATGGTTTTTGCGGCCGAACTTTGGCTCCTTGTATCATAATCCGGCTTGGGATGCGACCCTCTTGTGACAGAAAGCCCGTCGGCGGTCAGGTCACTGCCGTTCCGAACTCATATCGGCGTTTTTCGTAGGCCAGTATGATCCGGGTCTCGATATTCAGAACCCCGTCGATCCTGCTGATCCGGTTGAAAATCAGATCGTTCAGCTCATCCCGGGTTGTTACCACGAATTCGGCGTTGATACTGGTTTCGCCGGTGGTCAGCACAATATACCAGAGGGCCTGAATTTTTTTCAGTTCCTGGATCACGGTCTGGATTTTTCTCAGTTCAGCCCGGATATACAGATCCCCGGTGATTTCAAAGCCGAGTTTCAAGGGATTGCTTACCGCCACGATTTGAATGAACTCTTCTTCCATGAGCCGTTTCAGGCGGGACCTGACGGTGGCCTCGGACAGGCCCAGCTGCTTGGCGATGTCGGTGTTGGACAGCCGGCCATCCTTCTGCAGGAGGGTAATGATCCGGGCATCGATCCGATCTATGGCCCTGCGTTTCGGGTTTTTCACTGGATCATCAGCAGGCGGCATCGGCGCTCCTTTCAAGCCGTGTATGCCACAAAGCACTCCGGAAGTCAAAAAATTTTCTGTCGCAAAATTGAATGTTATCGATATTTTTATAGATATATTTCACGATTTACGAAATTTTTACGATATTTTTTATCAAATATCGCACATTCCGTCTTGACTTTTTTGTTCATTCCCATTTATAGGATCATCAGCCAAACCCGAAAAACGGCACCCACGGCGGGCCTGGCGGATGCCGTCGACATCACCGCCGCCCCGTGGGCAACATCTTGATTTCGCGGCCTGCAACAAACAGTTTGGCCCGAAAGGAGGAGTACATGGGACAGATCACCGTAACCGACTTGCTGCGCATGAAACAGAAGGGAGAAAAAATCATTTCATTGACGGCCTATGACTACCCTTTTGCAAAGCTGCTGGATGAATCCGGTGTCCATGTCATGCTGGTGGGCGACTCCCTGGGCATGGTCGTCCAGGGGGAGACCAGCACCCTGCCGGTGACCATGGACGAAATGATTTATCACACCAAAATGGTGGCCAGGGCCGCCCGGAACGCCATGGTCATCGGCGACATGCCGTTTTTATCCTATCAATGCAGCATGGAGCAGGCAGTTCTGAACGCCGGCCGTTTCCTCAAGGAAGCCGGAGCGGCCGCGGTGAAACTAGAAGGCGGCGCCGCTGTCAGCCCCATCATCCGGGCCATTACCAGGGCGTCCATCCCGGTCCAGGCCCATATCGGCCTGACTCCCCAATCCATCCACCAGATGGGCGGCTACAAAGTCCAGCGGGATGAGGAAAGACTGCTGGCCGACGCCAGGGAGGTGGAGTCCGCGGGCGCCTTTTCCGTGGTCCTGGAAGGCATCCCCGCCGACATCGCGGCCAACATCACCTCCGCCCTCTCCATCCCTACCATCGGCATCGGCGCCGGTCCCCGATGCGACGGCCAGATTCTGGTGCTGCACGATATGCTGGGTTTGAATGACCGGAAAATTCCAAAATTCGTCAAACGCTATGCCCAGCTGGGACAGGAGATTAAAAAAGCGGTTGCCGAATACGCCGGCGAGGTCCGCGGCCTGACATTTCCGGATCAGGAGCATTGCTATTGAACTGGAGCCGTCTCTTTTCAATTTCACCTTGACATGAATTCTCCATTCGCTTATGTAAACGAAAAATTTGCTGTCGGCCTCAGGTGGCCCTGAAAACGGGCTGAAAAGGGAAACCGGTGAGAACCCGGTACGGTCCCGCCGCTGTGATCGGGGACGAAGATCGCGACATGCCACTGCTTCGCTTGAGCGGAACGGGAAGGCGCGATCCGCAGGATGATCCGAGAGTCAGAAGACCTGCCTGAAGCCGGAAAAAAGACAAAGGGAAATGGTAAATCCCCAAGCGGTATTCGCTTGGGGATTTTTTTTTGGGGGAGACGACCATTGTGAAAGCCGCGGTACTGATCAAGCCGGGAGAATTGACGGTTACGGACATGCCGGAACCGGATTGCCCCCGGGAAGGCGTGCTGGTTTGCGTGAAGGCCTGCGGAATCTGTTCCGCCGACGCCAGGATGATCCGGAAGGGACACCGGGCCTTGACCTATCCCCGGATTCCGGGCCATGAAATCACCGGCACCGTCGCGGAATCCCGTCACCGTGATTTCATGGCCGGCGATGCGGTCCAGATCGCCCCCGGCCTCTCCTGCGGCGGCTGTCGTTCCTGCCGGGCAGGCGCCGATCATCGCTGTGACAACATTCAGATTCTCGGTTTCACCCGCGACGGCGGTTTTGCCGAATATGTGGCCGTACCCCTGGCCGGCGCCCTTGCCGGAACAGTCACCCCCGTCCCCCGGGGACTGGGTACCGCCGTTGCCTGCCTTGCGGAACCCCTGGCCTGCTGCATCAACGCCCAGGATAAAATCCGGATCGGAGCCGGAGACACGGTCTGTATCCTCGGCGCCGGTCCCCTGGGGCTGATGCACGGCCTGCTGGCCCTCAGCCGGAGGGCGGAAACCGTCATACTCTGCGATCCCAGACCCGAACGGCTGCAACGAGCCCTTGCCGCCGGCATCCCGAACGTTCATGCCCCATCATCCACAGAAGACCTGCAGGAATTCCTTCCGGATACGAACCGGGGTCGCGGATTGGACGTCCTGATCGTGGCCGGCCCCGACATTCCGCTGGAAGATCGTCTGCTGGAACTCATGGCCCCCGGCGGGCGGATCTCCGTTTTCAGCGGCTGCACTCCGCCGCTCGCCCTCCGCCCATGGGATGCGAACCGCATTCATTATCGGGAACTCCTGATCTCCGGGGCCTATGGCTGCTCCGCGGAGCACAATCGCAAGGCCCTGAGATTCCTGGCGCACAGCCGCTTCGACTGGTCGACCCTGATCACCCATCGAAGCACCCTGACGAATATTCACGGCGCTCTCGATCATCTGATGATGGCGGACGCCTGCAAAGCCATTGTGGAGGTGAACCCATGAATGACCGATTGAAACAGTTCGGTGATCTCATCAACCGCCTGATCGCCGGAAAATCCCTTTCCCGGGAGGAAGTCCGCCAGGCGGTTATGCAAATCCTGAAGGACGCGACCACGGAAATCCACCAGGGCGCTTTTTTGGCCGCCGTCACGGCCAAGGGGCCGACGCCGGATGAAATCGCCGGTGCCTGGCAGGCCATCTACGAAGAGGATACCACCCGGGCCGATCCCCAAACCGAAACGCCCGTCCTGGACAACTGCGGCACGGGCATGGATGGGTTTAAGACCTTCAATATCAGCACCGCCGCGGCTGTCGTGGCCGCCGCCGGCGGGGTTCCCCTGGCCCGTCACGGCGCCAGGGCCATCACTTCCCGCTGCGGCACCGTCGATCTGTGCGAGGCTGTGGGGGTGGACGTGGAATGTCCCGTTCCCGCCGTGACAGCCAGTATCGAAAGGGTGGGGATCGGCCTGTACAACGGCATGAGCCCCTTCGTCCACCCCCGGGCCTTGTTCCGCATTCTTTCCCGAATGTCCTTCGGCAGCATCCTGAACATCGCCGCCTCCTTGGCCAATCCCGCCCGGCCCCGTCTGGGCGTCAGGGGGGTTTATGCCGGCGACATGGCCATGCCGGTGGCCCAGGTCATGCGGGAAATCGGCTACCGAAAAGCCATCGTTCTGCACGGCTCGGCCGCCGAGGGTGTCGGCGGCATGGACGAACTGACGCCGGTGGGCGACAATCTGGCGGCCGAACTCATGCCCGACGGCCAAATCCGTTCCTATACCATCGCGCCCGCCGCCGTCGGCGTCCGGTTCAACGGTTCCATCCGGGATATCGCCGCCGGACCGGATCCGCAAACCGAAGCCCTACGATTGATCCGAGTGTTTGCCGGAAAGGATCACGGCGCACTCTTTGAAACCATCTGCTTGAATACGGCTCCGATTTTTTATCTGGCCGACAACACCGAAGACCTGAAATCCGGTTTTGAAAAGGCAAGGGAACTGATCCAGGGCGGCCAGGCCCTGAAACGCCTCCGGCAATGGGTCAAGGCCCAGAATACCGCTCCCGAAGCCGGTGCAAAGAGGTTCGACGATCTGGCAAACCTGGTTGAAAATGAAACATGATTTAAGGGGGATTTACGGCTGCTGGAAACCGCCCGTTTCCCTGATGGAGGTTAAATGGCAATGGAACAGATTACCCTGGACCGGATTATCTCCGGCATTCATCCCGTCGACAACGAATGGCTCCGGAAAGCCCGGCAGCGGACCGCCGAATTGCTCATGCCCCCCAGGGCGCTGGGCAGGCTTCACGACCTGTCCGAAAAACTCTGCGCCATTCAACGGACTCTCAAACCGTCCGTCGACCGGAAGGCCTTTTTGGTCATGGCCGGCGATCATGGCGTGGCGGCTGAGGGTGTCAGCGCCTTTCCCCAGGAGGTGACCGGTGAAATGATCCGGTCCTTTCTACGGGGAGGAGCCGGCATCAATGTATTGGCCGCCCAGGTGAACGCCGATGTATTTGTGGTGGACATGGGCATTATCCCCCGGCTGATTCCCGCTGAAATAACGGGGGGGGACAGGCTGAGCGTCGTAAAAATCGCCCCGGGAACCCGCAATTTCACCCGGGGACCGGCCATGTCCCGGCCCGAAGCGGAAAAAGCGGTTCTGGCCGGCTTTCAACAGGCGGCCCGCCTTTTTGAAAGCGGTCTGGACATCATCGGCACCGGCGACATGGGCATCGCCAATACGACCCCCTCGGCGGCCATCGGCACGCTGCTCACGGGCACGGACCTCGATGACATGGTCGGTCGCGGCACCGGAGTGGATGACGCCGGACTGCAAAAGAAAAAGGACGCCATCCGCCGCGGCCTGGACATCAACCGGCCGGATCGGACGGACGGCCTGGACGTGCTGGCGAAAATCGGTGGCTTTGAAATCGGCGGCATTGCCGGCGCCATTCTGGCCGCGGCGTATTGCAGGAAACCGGTGATGGTGGACGGGTTTATCTCCACCGCCGGCGCCTTGGTCGCCCAGGCCCTTTGTCCGCTAAGCGTTGAGTACATGTTTGCCGCCCATTGCTCCGAGGAGCGGGGGCATCGCGCCATGCTGCGCAGCCTGGGACTGACGCCGATTCTGGATCTCGGTCTGAGATTGGGCGAAGGAACCGGCGGCGCGCTCGCCATGGGCATCCTGGAGGGCGCCGTTCGGATTTTCCGGGATATGGCTACCTTTACGGAAGCGGGGGTATCCGGGACACCATCATGACCCCCCTGTCGCTGATCATCACCCGCAAAACCCATTGCGATTGGTTCAGCGAAACCGATACCGGACACCAAAAACGCCGTTGATCGACTCCGGACCGATGCAGGCCGAATTGGTCAGATAGATCTGGCCGCCGTTGGAAAAATGTTCCCAGCTGCAATCCAGAAAGGCGGACCATTGTTTGGTGATGTCCGCTTCCAGGCCACCGCCGCCGGAAAAGTTGAAATTATGCAACGTGCCGTCCTCCAGGATGGTCTCGTTCAGCAGGGAAATGCCGAATCCCAGATGGAGCGTCGGGCGGATCCAATACTCCGGCAGAAAAATCCAGCGGCGGACGGCCATCAGGGAGACCAGATATTGGTCAAGCGTCGTATAATACGGCCCGCCGGTCCTTTTTTCCGGGGGCACCTGATCCTCGGTGATCTCGATGGTTCCCGATAACCGGGAATAACGCAGATCGACCCGCAGCGTTCTTTCGGTATCCACCGGCAACGGAAGCCACTGGCCGGTCTCCCATTCCATGAACACTCCAAAGGCCTTGTTTTCATATCCCTTGTAATCCGAGGCGCTCCAGATATGGTGATGCTTTCCGAAAGAACCGAAAGCCCCGGCCCATTTTTTTTTCAGATCCGTTTCCGCAGCCGCCGTATCCGAAGATACCGCCTGGTCCGCGAAAACCGCCTCCCCTGCCATGAGGCACAGGAGAAAGATGCCGAATGCCACCGGCAACCAGCGAAAACCTCTCATGGGTTCCGTCCTTCGATACGGCTTGCGGCCACCTTCGGGTATCCCGCCCATGGCCATCCGAAGCCGATCCGTCAAATCCATTCCACCATCGGGTTGCCTGGATGCCGTCATCCGCAACCGAATCGAGTGGTGACCATATGGCATTCCGAAATCAAAAGTCAATACTCAATACGGGATATACCGGGATACGGTCGCGGTCGGCCCGAAACTTGATCAGACAGTGATGGATTCCCCCAGGCGGGGGACGGTGACGGGAAAACCCGCGCGCCCAAGATGGTCGCCAAAAGCGACGGCCTGCTCCTCCTCTCCGTGCACCACGGCGATTTTCCGGATGTTCAGATTCGACTCCTTCAGCAACCGCATCAATTCATTGCGGTCACCGTGAGCACTGAATCCTCCTAGTTGGACGACATGCGCCCGCAGGGGATATTCCTTGTCCAGAAATCTCAGGACCGGCGGCGCGCCGCTGCGTTTGGACTCTTCATAAGCCGTGCCCGCTTCCAGCAACCGCCGGCCGAGGGTATTCCGGGCCATGAAACCGACGATCAGGATTGTATGCTTCTCATTATGAATCCGATAGCGTAGATGATGCAGGATCCGTCCGCCTTCGCACATTCCGGATGAAGCGATGATAATGGAAGGGCGCTCATCCCTCATCAGGGCCATGGATTCGTCGACGCTGCCGATGTAGGTCAGCTGTCGGAAGGCAAAGGGATTCTTCCCGTTTTCCAGGAAGGTCTTGTGGGTATCGATGTCATAGACTTCCGGGTGTTCGCCGAACACCTTGGTCAGATTGGCGGCCAAAGGGCTATCGATGTAGATCGGGATTTTTGGAAGCAAGCCTTCCTCATAAAGCTCGTGCAGTACGTAGATCAGTTCCTGGGCCCGGCCGAAAGCAAACGCCGGGATCAAAACCGTCCCGCCCCTGCCCACGGTTTCCTGAACAACCTGCAGCAATCTTTCCTTCAGGCTCGTGATGGGTTCATGCTCCCGGTTTCCATAGGTACTTTCCATGATCAGCAGATCGACATCCCGATCCTCTTCTTCGAACATCAGCGTCGGATCCCGCAGGATGGGTTTACAAAACCGGCCGAAATCACCTGTAAAGCAGATATTGTAGCGCCGCTCGTTTTCCACGGCCTTGATCAGGATGATGGCCGATCCGATGATGTGCCCGGCGTCATAAAATCGACAGGTCATCTTGTCACCGATGGTCACGGCATGGTGATAGGGGTATCCGTCAAAATATTCCAGGGATTTTTCCGCTTCCTCGCTCGTATATAGAGGGGTGACTTTTTCAAGACGATAGCGATCGAGCAGATCTTGAATCAGCTCGCGGTTCAATTCATTGCCGGCGCGCTTGATTGTTTTTTTCATTTCCTTGATTTCCCGGGGGGTTATCCGATCCTCCTGGCTGGACGATTTCAATCGGTTGAGCTGCCATCGAACGGTTTTGTAATTCAGATAATCCGCATCGGCCTCCTGAATCCTGGCGCTGTCCAGAAGCAAATACCGGCAGGCGTCCGCCGTGGCGTCCGTGCAGACAATGCGTCCGAAAAAATTTTCCTTTGTCAGGAACGGTATCCTCCCGGAATGATCCATATGGGCATGCGACAGCACCACATTGGTGACGATTCCCGGGTCGACCGGCAGAACCCGGTTTTTCCCTTCCGCCTCCTTCCGCTTCCCTTGAAAAAGGCCGCAATCCAGCATAATTCGATTCGAACCGACGGTTAGCAAATGAAGGGAACCGGTGACTTCCCGGGCAGCGCCGCAAAAGGTGACATGCATGATTTCCTCCTGTAATAATTAATAATCTTCTTTATGATACCACACCGGGAAACAAAACGGAAGCAGGCGTTGCTTGTCTTTTCCTCCGGCAAAGCGTATGATCCGGCGACTATTTTGACTGGAATTGAAACCATGCCCGAACTTCCGGAAGTCCAGACCATCGTCGACGACCTGTCAACAGCCGGCATCGTCAACGCCCCCATTCAACAGGTAGAAGTCCGCTGGCCGAAGTCCATCGCCGGGGTCAGCCCGGATGTTTTCTGCGAAAGGCTCACCGACATTCATATCAGAGGTGTTTCCCGCCGGGGAAAGTATATCCTGTTTTTCCTGTCTTCGGGGGATACCTTGTTGATCCATCTGCGGATGTCCGGCAGGCTTTGCCTGTCCACTGTCGATGCGCCCTGTTCGAAACACGAACATGTGATCCTGACCCTTGACCATGGCCGTCAGCTTCGTTTTCATGACACCCGTAAATTCGGACGCTGGCTTTTGACGGATACGCCCGGCAAGGTTCTGTCCCGCCTGGGGCCGGAACCCCTGGCGCCGGATTTCGATGTCGCGGTGCTCATGAACGCCTTGGGGGGTAGACGCCGGATCTTGAAACCACTGTTGCTGGATCAGACCGTTATCGCAGGGCTGGGGAATATCTACACGGATGAAGCCCTCTGGGAGGCGGGCCTCCATCCATGCAGGCCCGCCTCCACGCTGACCAGGAAGGAGATTCGTCATCTTCATCGCGGAATCATCAAGGTGCTGGCCCAAGGCCTTCAAAACAGAGGTACGACCCTGGGTGAGGGTAAAGCCAATTTCGAATCCGTCTGCAGAAGCCGGGGCCGCAACCAGAACGCCTTGAAGGTGTTCGGCCGTCAAGGCCTGCCCTGCCCCCGTTGCCGGACGATCATCCAGCGACTGCTGGTTTGCCAAAGGGGAACCCATGTCTGCCGAAAATGCCAACCGCTGCCCACCGAAGGATGATTTTTTCTCCAAAAATGCCGGCAACCATCCGAAAACCGTTTGACAACGTCACGTTAATTTACGATAACAGGAAAATGATTTCCCATAATCCATTTTGATTCTTCAAGAAACAGCCAGCATCCAGTTCTTCATGCAACCCGCGCGAGACGCGCGAAAGCGGGGTGAACGAAACGATGAACCCGGGCCTGGGAACAGAATCCATATCCATAGAACCATTCCTTGACAAGGATTTTATCCTCGCGATCCTTCACAACCCCCATGAAGGAATTGCCGTCATAAGGCCGGACGGCGGAGTGAAATACCTGAATCCCGGCATGGAAAAGCTCTGCGGGTATTCCGCCGCTGAAGTCCCGCGGGTGGAACAATTGGCGACTCTCGTTTTTCCGGACCCTGTTGACAGAGAAGCCGTCCTTGACGATCTGCTCCGAAGCATTGAGACGGCCCTGCCGGTGGAACGGGAATGCCGCTTCACCCACCGGGACCGGTCCGTCAGGTGGTCCCGCCTGCGGCTGGCCGTGACACCGAACGGCGATTTTATCCTTTCGGCCCATGACATCACCCAGCGGGTACAGGCGGAAACCACACTTCATGAAAGCGAGGAAAAATATCAGCGACTTTCCGCGATGGCGCCGGTGGGTATTTATGAAATCGATTTCATCCGAAAAAAATTCATCAGTGTCAACGATGTCATGTGCACCCATTCCGGATATACGCGGGAGGAATTCCTTTCCTTGAACCCGGCCGAACTTTTGAGTGAAGACAGCCGGCGACTCTTCTGCGAACGCTTGAAAAAACTGCTGGCGGGACAAAAAGTCTCTGAAAATGTCGAATTCGAATTCATTAAAAAAGACGGCTCCCTGCTCACCGTGCTGCTGAACAACAACTTCATTTACAAGCAGGGCGTCCTCACCGGCTCCCGGGTAATCCTCCACGATATAACCGAAAAGAAGAGGGTTCTGAAGGAAAGGCGTGAGCTCCAGAAAAGATTGGCGCTTTCCAAGAAGATGGAAACGCTTGGGCTGCTGGCGGGAGGCGTCGCCCACGATTTGAACAATATTTTGTCCGGAATCATCAGTTACCCCGAACTCCTGCTGATGGATCTGCCGGAGGACAGTCCGCTCCGCAAACCGCTGGAAACCATCCAGGCCAGTGGCTGGCGGGCAGCGGCGGTGGTGGAGGATCTGCTTACCATCGCTCGGGGTGCCGCCAGCAGAAAATCGGCGCTGTGCCTGAACCAGATCATCCGGAGTTATTTGGGTTCGCCTGAATACAAAAAACTCAGCGAGAACCACCCGGATGTCGCGGTGAGCGCGGAATTATCCGAGGACTTGATGCCCATTGCCGGTTCACCGATTCACATTAAAAAAGTGTTGATGAATATCGTTTCAAACGGCATGGAGGCGATCCCGGATGTCGGCCGAATCGTCATTTCCACGCGAAATCACTGTCTGGAAAATCGTGTGAAAGGCTACCAGGAAATCCCCCCGGGTTCATATGCGGTGGTATCCATCACCGACAGTGGCTCCGGTATCGCCGCCGAGGACATGGAAAAAATTTTCGAACCTTTCTACACCAAGAAAGTGATGGGGAAAAGCGGCACCGGATTGGGGCTGGCAGTGGTCTGGAATACCATGCAGGACCATGAGGGCTATATCGACGTCGGCAGCATGGCAACCGGCACCCGTTTCGATCTGTATTTCCCTACGACCCAAACCGACGCTCCGGAAACCGCCGGGAAAACACCCATCGAAAAATTGATGGGGCACGGGGAACAACTCCTGATCGTCGATGATGAAGCGACACAGCTGGAAATCACCTCCAGAATTCTCAGCCGTCTCGGTTACCGGGTGGCGACAGCCGAAAGCGGCGAATCGGCCATTCACTATATGGAAAGACAAACCGTGGATTTGGTGCTTCTGGACATGATCATGCAACCGGAAATGGGCGGCCTGGAAATATATCAGCGCATCATCCGCCAGTTTCCCGGCCAGAAGACCATCATCGTCAGCGGATTCACCGAAACGGAAGAAGTGGCCCGGGCAAAACAATTGGGCGCCAGGGCGTTTCTTAAAAAACCATATGATATCGAAACAATCGGGACGGCCGTACAAACGGTCCTGCAATCCGGCAACCAACCGGACTAGACGCGAAAACGCATTTTCTTACCAACCAAATCGCCGGGGCTGATGAGGTCATTCGGAAAAATTCCACGCTAAGTACTTTTGCTTCAACCGGAGAATTCGACGGACGGCGGCCGCGCTCTTTTCCGCTGCCGCAGCGGATTGTTCCGCCTGCCGGATCATCTCCCCGTGAGCCGCCGCGATATCCGGGCCCCGATGGCAAATCAGCGCGATATCGACATCCGCCTGGAAAATGCGGCCAATGGAGGTCTCGATGCCATAATGCTTTCGGATGGCACCCATATCGAGGTCATCAGTTATAATAACGCCGCCATACCCCATTCTGTTTCGTAACAACTCACTAGCGACAGCCGCGGAAAGACTCGCCGGCCATTCCGCATCGATGGCCGGATAACGGATATGGGAGAGCATGATCCCAGCCACGTCCCTCTGGATCGCTTCCCGAAATGGTATTAAATCCGTCGTTTCCAGGACTCCCAGGGAAGCGTCCACAAAAGGGGTTTCGATATGGGAATCCAGTGTCGTCCTGCCGATGCCGGGGAAATGTTTCGCCACCGCCATGATGCCACCCCGCTGCAGTTCCTCGATGACGACGCCACCCAGGGACGCCACCCAATGCGGATCCTTCCCGAAAATCCGCCCGTCCATAACGCCCTGAAACCCATCGGGCGAGACATCCAATACCGGCGCCATGTTCATGTTCACACCGATACCGGACAATTCCCCGGCGGTGATTCGACCGAAATACTCGGCGTCCGTCACTCCCTGCATGGCGGGATTGCCGGCGAATTGGGTAAACGGCTCTTTCAGACGCGCCACCTGCCCTCCCTCCTGGTCAATGGCGATCAAAAGAGGCGGCTGACCGGCGGACCTGGCGCAATCCTGAACGGCAGAGCATAAATTCCGTATCTGGGAAGGAGATTCCAGATTGCGGGAAAACAATATCAAGCCGCCGAGGCCCCATTCCCTTATCATGATATCGAGTTCCCGGTTGAACGCCGTGCCGTCAAAACCGATCATCAACCGCTGACCGGCGATTTGTTCCTTTGAAAACGGATTCATTTCGTCTTGGCTTTCTTGTTGTCATGCGTGGCCTTCCGATCGTTCCCCTCGATTTGATACTTGTAGACCGCACGCTGGTGATCGCTGTAGGTGGTGGAAAATTCGTGGGTTCTGTCACGCTTTGAAACAAAGTAAAAAAACGGTGTATCGGCCGGGAAAAGCGCCGCTTTCAGGGCTTCCTTTCCAGGATTGGTGATGGGTCCCTCGGGAAGACCGTCGATGGTGTAGGTATTATAGGCGGTAACCGTTTTCAGATGCTCCTTGGTCAGATTGCCGTCGAATTCCGGAACACCATAAATCACCGTCGGATCGCTTTCCAGGCGCATGTTTCTCCGCAACCGGTTGTGAAAAACCGAGGAAACAATCGGCCGCTCGCTTTCAGTGCCGGTCTCTTTTTCAATGATGGACGCCAACGTCACGATTTGATGCAGGGAAAGATTCAGGGTCCGGGCGCGTTCCTGCCATTCCGGAATGAAAACATCCCAAAAGCGATGGACCATGGTTTCCACGATCTTCCGCGGATTCAAGCCCCTGGGGAAGAAATAGGTGTCCGGGAAAAGGTACCCCTCGCATCCGGAGGCCTGTATCCGGAGAGATGCGGCCGTAGCCGCGTCGGTCGCGATCCGGATGAACTCTTCCCCGTCACCGATTCCCGCTTCGGCGATCAGCCTGGCCACTTGCCGTATATCCGATCCCTCCGGCACGGTCAGACGGTGCAGATACACTTTTCCATGGACCAGCCTGTCGATGATCTGAATCGGCGACATGGTGGCGGCGAAATCATATTCCCCGGACTGGATTTTTTTATCCAACCCCTTGACCCGCACCATGATCATAAACCATGAGGGATGCCGAATCACCTTGGCTTCGGCAAGCAGGCGGGTTGTTGCGGCAAGCGTCTGCCCGGGCGGAATCAATAGCATCCGCCGCGTTTCATCTTTCCCGGCCGGCTGTTTTCCATACTGCGAGATCCTGACCACCGTCAGGGCTCCCGCAGCCACAAGTACAGCTGCCACAACCATCACACCGGTCGCAATCCTGTTCACCCGAATAGTCTCTCTCCTTTTGGTCGATCATCGCCGAATAAATGCGGTGCCTTACATTCAAGACCATAAACCATATCGCCGATAGCGGCAAGCTCAAAAATCATCGCCGCCTACCCGGCCTTCTGATGGCTATCCAGCATGCGTTGCCCCATTGCTTCGATTTTTGTTTGACACCTTCTTTCCCTTTCCTTATGATCGATTGGTTTACCAGCACACATCCACCCGGTGGATCTGAAGTCGAACGGCATGCCGGCAATTACCGGCCCTCTATTCATTAAATTGCAGACAAGATGAGCAAGCCGCCTATGGAGAATGAAGCTTTATCCCTGCGAATTCCAAACAGTCCGGAAGGAACCGCTGATCAGGTGTACAGCCTTCCGGACGTTCAGAAACCGGGCACCTGGAAAGTTCTGATTGTCGACGATGAGGAAGAGGTTCATCGGCTTACCCGTATGGCCCTGGACGATTTTTCATTCGAGGGAAGAAACCTGACGATACTCAGTGCCTTGTCGGCACAGGATGCGGAGACGATCCTGCGGAACAATCCGGATATTTCACTGATTCTGCTGGACGTCATCATGGAAACGGATGACGCCGGCTTGAAACTGGTGCGCGATATCCGCGAAAAAATGAAAAACAATATTGTCCAGATCGTATTGCGCACCGGGCAACCGGGGTTGACGCCCCAAAAGGAAGCCGTTTCGGAATACGAAATCAACGGCTATACCTCCAAAATCGAACTGACCGCGGAAAAAATGTTTTCCACGGTCACCGCATCTCTGCGGGCCTATTGGCTTTCCTATTCCCTCCAACGGCTGAATCTGAAGCTAAGGGAGGAACTGCTGGAAAGGAAGCGGGCGGAGGAGGCGGTCCGCCGGCTCACCCAATTCCAGGAGGCGGTGATCGATAACGCCAGCATCTGGCTGGACGTTAAAGATACAATGGATCGCGTTATCATCTGGAACAAGGCGGCGGAGCAGATCAGCGGTTATTCACGTCAGGAGGTCCTCGGTCAAGACCAGGTTTTTCAGTGGCTGTACCCGGAACCGGAAAAGCGCGAGTCCGTCCGCAGCCATATCGAAACCTTGCTGCAAAGTGAAAATCCGACAGACGACTATGAAACCACGATTCAACGAAAAGATGGACAGCCCAGAACCGTTTCCTGGGCCTTCCGGGAAATTAAACATACCAGCGACAGAAGTGTTGTGCGGATATCGTTGGGACGTGATGTCACCGAGCACCGCCAGTTGGAGAGCCAACTGCGTCAATCCCAGAAAATGGAGGCCGTGGGACGCATGGCGGGAGGCCTGGCTCATGATTTCAACAATCTCTTGACCGTTATCCGGGGATATTGCGACATCGCGATTTCACGTCTGAATCCCAAGGATCAGGTCTACGGCAAAATCAAGCAGATTGAAAAAGCGGCCAGCCGGGCAGAAGCCCTCACCCGGCAATTGCTTGCCTTCAGCCGTCATCAGGTAATGACGCTTCGGCCGGTCAACCTGAATACCCTGATCCGCGATATGATCAAAATGCTGGCACGGCTCCTGGGATCAGACATCGACCTGCGAATCAGCCTGGACGAACACCTTGGCAATATCAAGGCCGATTATGGTCAAATTGAACAGGTAATCATGAACCTGGTCGTCAATGCGCGGGATGCCATGCCAGACGGCGGCACATTGATCCTGGAAACCAGAAATTTGAATACCCCTCCCCAGCCGGTTCCGCAAAACGAATCATGGACCGGAGATACCATTCTGCTCTCCATCGGCGACACGGGGTGCGGCATGGATGTCGATACCCTGGAGCACATTTTTGAACCTTTTTTTACCACGAAAGAAAAGGGGAAAGGAACCGGCCTTGGCCTTTCCACCGTCTACGGAATCGTCAACCAAAGCAAGGGTCGGATCGAGGTTAACAGCGAAAAGGATAAAGGAACCAGGTTCGATATCTATTTCCCTGGAATCAGTGGAAAAATACCTCATCGGGAAAGCCGTGAGGAAATCCCGGATCAGCTTCACGGAACGGAAACGATTCTGATCGTCGAAGACCAGCCCGACGTTCTCAAGCTTACCAGCGAAACCCTACACATGTACGGCTACAAGGTACTGGAGGCGCCCAATGCAGGAATCGCGCTGCTGATCTGCGAGGAATACAGGGAAAAAATCGATTTGCTGTTGGCGGATGTCGTCATGCCCCAAATGAACGGGGTACAGCTCGTCAAACGACTTTGGAAAATGCTACCCTCCCTGAAAGTCCTGTTTATGTCCGGCTATACATACAATATCATTGAACAGCAAGGGTTGCTGGAACCGGGGCAGAATTTCATCCAGAAACCCTTTACAGCTCAGGACCTGCTGCAATTCGTCCGCAGGGCGTTGGATATCCCGCTCAATAAGGGGCGGCGAAAAGTGGATGGATGACCCCGGACTGAAAAAACCGCCGGGGTCATGACGAGTCACTTTCTTCAGTTTTTCCTGTCAGAAGCTGAAGCGTACCCCGATAAAAACCGCATCATCCGCGTCTTTGGCCTCGTACCGGTTGGTCTCAAAGCGCATTTCCGTGTAGCGATAACCCAACAACACCGCGGCATTCTTCATGAAGTGTCCGTAAACCGTCACATTCCCGTCGAGATATCGATCCGTGTCGGCAAAACTCAAAACCGACGGCGCAATCGTGAAACCCGTGGAAACACTCACCGGCCATTGGGTATAATCCTTGCGAAAATCGTATTCACCCAAGGCCATGAAGCCCAAGGCATAAGCCGAGAAATCCGCATAATCAAAATCCGAGCGCCCCATGACGCCCTTCAGTCCGAGTCCAAGAGTCAGGGCCGGCGAAAGGACGCTTTCCCTCAGGGAAAAATTGATGTTCCCCACCCAATAGTCATTTTTGCTGTACAGCAGCCCGGCTCCGGCAAACAGATCCGCCTGGTATTGATAAACCTGACCTTCAATCTTTCCCTCCAGATCCGAAGAGTTGACATTCAGCTCACATTTCAACATCTCGGCCGCCCCAAGCGATGGTACCAACAGGAGCAGCAAACAGGCGACCGCTATCGTTCGTTTCCCATTTCCTTTCATTGTTCACCTCATCTTGAATAATCGTCGGTCATCAATGGATCGTGGCATCATTGAACTATGATCCGCTCCGCGGAACAAATCCGGTAATCGGTGGGTAACCTATCAATGATAAGCGGGAATGTAAAGAGTGCTTTAACAGGCTTGGGAAAAAAGGCGGCGGACGGAAAAGGCCCGATCATCCGAATGGAAGGGGAAACAGATTAATAGACCGATATGTAAAAAAAAAGCAGGAAGTTACCGCCTGCTACGGCGTTGGCATTCGTATGGCATTTATTCCATTATCCGGGCAGGAATTGGGCTCGGTTTTCCTGCGGCCCGATCAAAACATGATGTATTCATAGACCCTGGTATCTTCGTCGATAAACAATTGCACCCCCCGCCGGTTGTTGCCCGTCGGATCGAAAGGGCTTTCGCTGCCGTTTGCATGATACAGATAGGCCACGAATGAACTCGGATTGGTTCCGCGATAGCTCATATTGTTGAAACCCGGCATGAACACAATCCGAACTCCGGGGGACAGCGAATGTATCGGCGATCGCGGCGTGCCGTCCTCCTCCGCTACGCCGATCTGGATTGTGGAACCGGTCGAACGGGTCGCCTGGTAGTCGACGCTCCGCTTGTCCAAAATATTGTTGGTGATGATTTTCATCAAATGATCGGCATTGGAATAAACGACCGAGTCCCGGCTTGTTTTCATCAAATCATTGAAGTACACCATCGCTATTCCGGAAAGAACCGTCAGGATCGCCATCACCACGGACAGTTCCACCAGACTGAAGCCCTGCTGGTTTTTCCATGTGGACATCATCGCTCATGCTCCCTGTTCATCCAAACAATAGAACCTTGAAATATTAATAATTCCGAGCCATCCGGTCGATCACCCGTTTCTCCGGGCGGCCGTCAATTCAGCACCTTTTGCCAATTCCCGTCCACACAAACGGACTCGACCTCCCGGGTCTGGGGATATTGTATGTTCCCATAACCCAGATGGCCCCTTTTGTCTTTCCACACAAGGTAGCGATCGCTGTATTCGGCGGCAAGCTCATCCGGCTGCCGGCTTTCCGCCGCCATTCCTTCGGTCTGAGCAATGAGCGGGGGGAACTCCCCGTCCCGGAGATCTTTCACGTCGATCCATTCGTCGTTCTGGAAGATCTTGACTGGTTCTTGTTCCGGCAGTGCAATATTCCCGAAACCCTTGACTCCGTTTTCATATCGCCATACATAGGTGCCCGGATAGACCTCCCGCTCTCCCGGGGACCTGTCGCTTTCGCTGAATTCCGCCTCGCTGTCCGGGGATTTCGGAAGCGGACGCCGGATGGTGATCCACTTGTTGTTCCGGTAGACCGACAACCGGCTGTCTTCCGGATAAATGACATTTCCAAAACCCAGTGTACCCCTGTCATCTTTCCAGACCAGAATGGAGCGCCCCATTCCCCCGGTGATTCCGGGCTTGATTTCGCCGTCTTCAACGGAAACAATCTCCGGTGTCTCGATAAGGCTCTCCGTTGCCGCTCCTTCCGAACCAGGGCCGAAGGCAAGAGGTTTTGGAGGCAACAACGGTCTGGGCTCGGGAATCTCGAACATTTCCTTCCGCGAGGGGTTTTGGCTTTCCGCGGTCGCGACCAGCATTTCTTCCGCCATCCGGGGAATGAGTTCCTTGTCCACCGACACCACCACCCGCTCCTGGCTTTTGGTAATGGTCTTGGTCAGCAGAAAGTCATCCCCTTTGGCCTGGTACTGCCAATCAATCTCATCGATGAATTCCCTGCTGGGAATGAATTCCGGGTACAGATCCGCCAGTTTTCCGGGGAAATTACCATTCTTCTCATGATATTGTTTGATGGCCAGACCCATCTGGGTGAGGCCGGCCTGGGGAATTTTTTTTGAAATTTCGGTCAGCTTCATAAACGCCTGCTGACCGACCATTTGATTATTTTCATTTTTTCGCATATTTCGAAAATGAAAAAAAACAGCGGCGGCAACCATCACCAAAACAAAAACAGCTATGATTTTCTTATTCATCGCATTTCTCCGCAGGAGGAATAAACCAGCGCTCTTCCGTCACCTTTACAACCGACACTATTCCTTTGTAACTATACAGCTTTTTAGTAAATATTGTCAAGAACAAACGCATGAGGGCGGCAGAATGCGGGGGGCCGAGCAAAACAGAACACCGGCGGGCAACCTTTCCACGACATTCGCGCCCGACAATTGAATTCTTGACATAAATGCATTTGTTCTATATTTTAAGTATATAGCACACCCAGCATCCCAAACAATCGTCCGCATTGCACTGATTTCATCAAACGATGTCTTGACTTTGCTGACCGACAACGCGGGGAATTGAAACCGGACCGAAACAGGAGTTTAGCATGAGTGATAATAGCAGCGTTGGGTCCAACCAAGAAGACGATCTGCTGTTTCCCGAGGACTTGGCCGAAAAAACCGATGAAATCCGGAAACGTCCGCCCTGGAAAATCATCATCGCCGATGACCAGGAAGAAATCCATAGCGTTACAAAATTAGTCCTCGACGATTTCACGTTTCAGGAGCGTTCCCTCCAATTTCTGAGCGCCTACTCCGGCGAAGAGACAAAGCAATTGATTCTAAAGCATCCGGATGTCGCTTTCATCCTGCTGGATGTTGTCATGGAGACCGATGACGCCGGTCTCCAGGTGATTCATTTCATCCGGGAGGAGTTAAAAAACAGCATTGTCCAGATTGTTCTCAACACCGGACAGCCGGGACAGGCTCCGGAACACGAAGTCATCACCAAATATGATATCAACGACTATAAATCAAAGACCGAATTCAACGCCCGGAAACTACTGACCTCCATAACCGCTTCACTGCGTGCATATAATCTTTCCCGAAACCTCCAGCAGGTGAATCAGCAATTAAACCAATATCGTAACCATTTGGAGGACCTTGTAAAAGAACGTACAGCCGCACTGGAGTCCGCCAATGGGAAATTGAAGCTTGAAATTGATGAACGCAAACGAGCTGAAAAAGCGCTCCATCTATCCTATGAAATCCAGAAAAATATTCTGTCCGCCTCACCCATCGGGATCTGCCTGGTCAAGGAAGGTAAAATCGAATGGGTGAACGATGAAATGATGAGCCTGTTCGGTTTTACGGCCGATACCGATTATCGACAGCTCGATACGAGGCTGTTCTTCTCCACCGAAGCTGAATTCGACAGGGTCGACCAGATATTCCGAAATCACATCCTCGAAAACAAACCCCTGGAAGTTGATGCGGTGCTCCAGCGCAAAGGCGGTTCCACTTTCCCGGGCAATCTCCGCCTGAGCTGCAAGGATCCCGAAGACTACAACCGTCAAGCCATTCTCACCATCACGGACAATACCTGGCGTATGCAGGCGGAGCAGGACAGAATCCAGAAGGAAAGACTCCAGGGGGCCCTTGAAATGTCGGGCAGCATCTGCCATGAACTCAACCAGCCCCTTCAATATGTTTCCGGTTCGGCCGAGATTTTATTGATGGACCTTGCGGAAAACGATCCCTTCTTTCCAACCATCTCAAAAATGAAGGCCCAGATTGATCGCATGGGCGACATTACCAAAAAGCTCATGGGCATTACCAGCTACCGCACGCGCGATTACGTTGGCGGAAGAAAAATCATCGATATCGATAAGGCTTCCGAAGGCTACCGGAATAATCCCAATCCGCAATGACGCCGACCGGTCCATGCAGTCAATAATGACTTGACAAAAAGAAGACCTGCGTGCTACGCTCATCTGATCGAGCGCTCGATCAGAAGCGTCGTTTTGACATCTAAATTTATACATTAAGGTGACCAGTGCCGCCTTCATCCAAGAACAAAAAGCCGGAAAAGCCGGCATCGAATCGGATCATCGAGATCCCGACCCATATAAAGGATGCCAACCTGGTTCGGCAGCGAAGAAGACAGATCGTGGACGCATCCGTGAAATTATTCATCGAAAACGGTTTTCACAAGACCACCACCCGACAGATAGCGCGCGCCACAGGGTTTTCCATCGGTTCACTCTATGAATATGTCGCTTCGAAGGAGGATGTTCTCTACCTAGTTTGCGACGCAATTCACGCGGAAGTGGAGGAGAGCGTCGCCAAAATCCTCGCCGGCGTGACGGTGGGCCGCGAAGCCTTGGCGCAAGTCATTCGCGAATACCTGATGATTTGCGACCGCATGAGCGATCATATACTGCTCATGTACCAGGTGACCCAGTTTCTTCCGCCACAATGGAAAAAGAAGGTCCTCGAAAACGAAATCCGCATCACCGACATCTTCAAGGATGTTCTGCGGCATGCGGCCTCCTCCAGAGATCTGCCCGAACTAAAGGAGGATTTCACCGTATTGATGGCGCACAATATTTCGGTTCTGGGACAGGCCTGGGCGTTTCGACGCTGGTTTTTTACCCGAAACTATTCCATCGAGGAATATATTGAGTTTCAAACCCGTACCATTTTTGGAATATTCAACCGCCAAGCCGATTGAATCCGGTTCAGGTCATCCGGAGTTTCGGTTTCCCGCGATGACCCAGGGGACCCAATCATAGGAGACAGAATGACCACCGCTCCCTACAAGCCAAGGAATGCGATCCGCGTCGTCACGGCGACTTCCCTATTCGACGGTCATGACGCCGCCATCAACATCATGCGCAGAATTCTTCAGGATTCCGGGACGGAAGTGATCCATCTCGGGCACAACCGCTCGGCCAAAGAGATCGTTCGGGCGGCAGTAGACGAAGACGCCCACGGCATTGCTGTATCGAGCTACCAGGGCGGACACATGGAATTTTTCAAATACATGGTCGATCTGTTGAAAATGGAATCCGCTTCGCAGATTAAGATTTTCGGCGGCGGGGGCGGCGTCATTGTTCCGGACGAAATCCGGGAACTAGAAGAGTACGGAGTGATAAAAATTTATTCCCCGGAAGACGGCGCCAAGATGGGACTGCAGGGCATCATCAACCACATGCTGGAACGGTTGGATTTCGCCACCGTCGATGCGGATAAACTGGACATCCAGTCGCTTTCCGTTTCCAACCACGCAGCCATCGCCGGATATATTTCCGCTGCCATGCTGCTGAAAACCGGACAGGATCCTCGATTGTCGTCCCTGCAGGCCCGGTTGCATCAAAAAATAGATGGCCGCAAGGTGCCGGTTATCGGCATAACCGGCACCGGCGGTGCCGGCAAGTCTTCCCTGACGGATGAGTTCATTCTCCGGCTGCTGATGGATCTGAAGGATATCCACATCGCCGTCATCTGTGGCGATCCGTCGCGCAGAAAGACCGGCGGCGCCCTTTTAGGGGATCGCATTCGCATGAACGCCATCGACAGTCCGCGTGTATACATGCGGAGTCTGGCCACTCGGAGCTCACAGACGGAAATACCTCCGGCCATGGCCGAGGCCATCGACGTAGCCAAGGCGGCGGGATTCGACCTGATTATTGCGGAAACCGCCGGAATCGGACAGGGGGATTCACGGATCTTCGATCTGACCGATGTCTCCGTCTACGTGATGACCAGTGAATTCGGGGCGGCCTCACAGTTGGAGAAGATCGATATGTTGGACTTCGCCGATCTGGTGGCGGTAAACAAATTCGACAAGCAGGGCAGTGAAGACGCGCTCCGCGATGTCCGCAAGCAAGTCCAGCGGAATCGGAAGGCCTGGGACTCCGCCCCTGAAAAAATGCCGGTTTTCGGAACCATTGCGGCCAAATTCAATGACGAGGGCGTGACCGCTTTGTATCAGGCTTTGTTGAAAATCATTCATCAAAAAACCGGTGTTGAATTCCATTCCAAGCTGCCACCGAGCGAGCACAGCTATTCCACGATGAAAGCGATCATCATCCCGCCGGAACGGAATCGGTATCTATCCGAAATCGCGGAAACCGTCCGCAAGTATCATCAGGAAACCCTAACAGAATCCGAAGCGCTTCGCAAAGTCTGGCATCTCCGGGAGGCGGCCGCGATGGTGGGAAGGGTTTCCGCAGCAGCGGACAAGAACCCGGTGCCAGTCTTGTTGAAACAGGAAGCCGACCGAGCGGAAACCTCGCTTTCACCCGAGACCAGCCGAGTCATGAGGGAATGGGAAGCTTTGCGGGAGGCCTATCGGCAGGACCAACTGGTCTTTGAAATCCGCGATCGCCAGATCAAGCTCCCGCTTTTCAGCGAATCGTTATCGCATGTGCGAATACCGCGTGTCGCCATCCCCTCCTTCACCGATCCGGGTGAAATCTATCGTTTCATGAGGGAGGAAAATGTCCCGGGCAACTTCCCGTACACCGCAGGGGTGTTTCCGCTGAAGCGGGCCGATGAAGACCCGACCCGTATGTTCGCGGGTGAAGGCGGCCCGGCGAGAACCAACAAACGTTTCAAACTCCTGTCGGCGGATTCCGCAGCCACCCGGCTTTCCACGGCCTTTGATTCCGTTACCCTCTATGGTTACGATCCGGATATCCGTCCGGATATTTACGGCAAGATTGGGACCTCCGGAGTCAGCATCTGCACCCTGGACGACATGCGGGTATTGTATGACGGTTTTGACCTGTGCGCCCCGGACACTTCCGTTTCCATGACCATCAACGGACCGGCGCCCATCATCCTGGCTATGTTCATGAATGCCGCCATTGATCAGCAGGCGGCCAAATGGCAGGCCGAAAAAGGCGCTCCGCCTTCTCCCGCTGAATACGACCGCATCCGTTCCATGGTGCTTTCCAATATCCGCGGAACGGTCCAGGCGGACATTCTCAAGGAGGACCAGGGTCAGAACACCTGCATCTTTTCCATCGAATTCGCCCTGAAAATGATGGGCGACATTCAGGATTTTTTTATCAAAAACAATGTCCGCAATTTTTATTCGGTATCCATATCCGGATACCATATCGCCGAAGCAGGAGCCAATCCCATCACCCAGCTGGCCCTGACCCTGGCCAATGGATTCACTTATCTTGAATATTATCTTTCCCGCGGCATGCCGGTCGACCAGTTCGCGCCGAATCTGTCCTTCTTCTTTTCCAACGGCATGGATCCGGAATATACGGTGATCGGCCGGGTGGCCCGGCGGATCTGGGCCGTAGCGCTGCGGGATAAATATAAGGCCGCCGCACGCTCCCAGATGCTCAAATATCATATCCAGACTTCCGGCCGATCCCTCCACAGCCAGGAAATCCAGTTCAATGACATCCGTACGACCTTGCAGGCCCTGTGCGCCATATACGACAACTGCAACAGCCTGCATACCAACGCCTACGATGAGGCCATTACGACACCGAGCGATGAATCGGTCAGGAGAGCGCTGGCCATCCAGCTGATCATCAACCGTGAATGGGGACTGGCCAAAAATGAAAACCCCAATCAGGGGAGTTATATCGTCACGGAATTGACCCGTCTGGTGGAAGAGGCGGTCCTTCTGGAATTTGATCGCATCACGGCGCGCGGCGGGGTCCTCGGTGCCATGGAAACCGGATATCAGCGCAGTAAAATCCAGGAAGAATCCATGTTTTACGAACAGAAAAAACACACCGGCGATCTCCCCATCATCGGCGTCAACACGTTCCTGAACCCGAAATCCTCCCTTGCCCAAGTGGCCTCCTGTCTGCAGCTGTCCAGGGCCACGGAGGAGGAGAAGCAGTCACAATTGAGCCGTTTGGCGGATTTCAAGCAACGCCACGAACGGGAAGCACCGGCCGCTCTGGCCAGACTCCAGCAAATCGCCTTGTCGGGCGGCAATATCTTTGCGGAGTTGATGGATACGGTGCGGGTGTGCTCCCTGGGCCAGATCACCCAGGCCCTGTATGATGTCGGCGGGCGCTACCGCAGAAACATGTAAGGAGTTCGTCATGTGAACAGTAACATGATCTTTGACGGATAATTCGTAATTCGTAATTATTATTGGGGTGCATATGAGACAAGCGGTCATCGTCAGTGCGGTAAGGACACCTCTGGGCGCATTCAATGGCTCGTTGAGCAGGATTGACGCGACGCGGCTCGGCGCCGTCGTCATCGAAGCAGCCGTCCAGCGGGCAGGAATCGTAAAAAAATCGGTGAATGAAGTCATCATGGGTATGGTTCTCCCCTGCGGATATGGCCAGAATCCCGCCAAACAGGCGGCCGTAAAGGCCGGTTTACCCTGGGAGACTGAATGCATCACGGTGAACAAGGTCTGCGGATCAGCTCTCAAGGCCGTCATGTTGGCGGCCCAGGCTGTTCAGACCGGAGATGCCGATGTCGTTGTCGCCGGCGGCATGGAAAACATGAGCATGGCCCCCTATTATCTTGAAAAAGCCCGCTTCGGTTACCGCATGGGTCCCGGGATGATTCAGGACCACATGGTGCATGACGGACTCTGGGACATCGTCAACGATTTCCACATGGGCATATCCAACGAGCTCTGCTCCGAAAAATACAACATCAGCCGGGAAGACCAGGATCGCTATGCCGCCGAATCCTATCACCGCGCCATGCAGGCGATATCCAGCGGACGCTTTGTGGATGAGATCGTCCCCGTGGAACTGCCGCCGCAGAAAGGCAGGTCAACCCTTTTCCTCCAGGACGAATGCCCCCAGGAAACCACTTACGAAACCCTTGCCAAAATGAAAGGCGCCTTCCAGCAGGACGGCGTCGGCACCGCCGGCAACGCCTCCATCATCAGCGACGGAGCCGCCGCGGTGGTGGTAATGTCCCGGGAAAAAGCCGCCGAGCTGGGATGTACGATTCTGGCGGTCATTGGTGCCCAAGCCTCCTTCGGCATCGATATGAAATATGTGCTGGTGGCCCCCATCTGGGCGATCCCGAAATGCCTTCAAAAACAAGGCATCCGGAAAGACCAGGTGGATTTGTATGAAATCAATGAAGCCTTCAGCGGTTCCACCGTGGCGGTCCTGAGGGAACTCGAACTGGACCACGCACGGGTGAACGTGAACGGTGGCAGCGTCGCCCTGGGCCATCCCATCGGGGCCAGCGGATGCCGCGTACTGGTCACCCTGTTGCATGAAATGATCAAACAGGATAAAAAGACGGGGCTGGCTTCCCTGTGCCTCGGCGGCGGCGAGGCCGTGGCCATGGTCGTTCAGCGATAACCCGTTTGAATCATCCCAACGGAAAGGAAAACCGTAATGGATATTAAAACAGTAGGCGTTATCGGCAGCGGCCAGATGGGCGGTGGAATCTCCCAGGTCGCGGCGGCCAAGGGTCTTTCGGTCATCATGAACGATATCCGGTCGGAATTTGTCGCGCGGGGCATGGAGGTCATCACCGCCAATCTTCGGCGCGAGGTTGACAAAGGAAGACTGTCGAAGGAGGAACAGCAGGCCGTAATCGACCGCATCCGGCCCAGTATCCAGCTTGCAGACATGGCCACAGCCGATTTTGTCGTGGAAGCCGCAACGGAAAATGAACCGGTTAAACTCCAGATTTTCAGGGATCTGGACGCCATTTGCCGCCCGGAAGTCATTCTGGCGACCAACACCTCGTCCATTCCCATCGGCCGGATCGCCGCCGCAACGAAGCGGCCGGATAAAATCATCGGCATGCACTTCATGAATCCCGTGCCGGTGATGAAATTGGTGGAAGTCATCCGGGGGCTGGCCACCTCGGAAGACACCTTCCGGGTCACCTGGAAGCTGAGCGGACATCTCGGCAAAACACCCGCCGAAGCCGGAGATTATCCGGGGTTCATCGCCAATCGCATCCTCATGCCCATGATCAACGAAGCGATTTACTGTCTGTATCACGGGGTGGGGAAGCGGGAAGACATCGATACGGTCATGAAACTCGGCATGAACCATCCCATGGGCCCCCTGGCACTTGCCGACCTGATCGGACTCGATACCTGTCTGGCCATCATGGAAACCCTTTTTGACGGATTCAAGGATTCCAAATACCGTCCCTGCCCGCTCCTCCGGAAATACGTGGAAGCCGGCTGGCTGGGAAAGAAGACCCGAAAAGGGTTTTACGACTATTGATAGGAAACACCATATGCCGTTTGAGTTGACGGAAGAACAACGCCTGATCCAGAAAACCACCCGGGAATTCGCCCGGAAAACCCTGATGGCCACCGCGGATGAACGCGACAAGACCAAGGAGTTTCCGGCGGAAAACCTGAAGAAGATGGGCGAACTGGGCCTCATGGGGATGCTGGTGCCGAGCGAATACGGGGGCGATGATCTGGACACCCTGAGTTATTCCCTGGCCCTGACGGAAATCGCCTATGCCTGCGCATCAACCGCGGTGATCATGTCCGTACACGCGTCCATTGTATGCGGCAGTCTGACCCGTTTCGGGACTCCGACACAAAAAGAAGCTTATTTACGGCCGCTGGCTTCGGCCGATCTGATCGGCTCCTTTGCCCTGACCGAGCCGGATGCGGGTTCGGATCCTTCCGCCCTCCAGACCACGGCGGAACGAGAGGGTAATTCCTATCGCCTGAACGGCATCAAGCGGTTTATAACCGGCGGGGCCACGTCCGGTCTGTTTATCGTGCTGGCGCGCGATCCTTCATCGTCAGGCCACAAAGGGATCAGCGCATTTCTGGTGACTCCCGACATGCAAGGGTTTCAAACCGGCAGGATCGAGGATAAAATGGGACTCCGGGCCTCCGATACCTGCGATCTCATTTTCTCGAATTGCCGGGTGCCGGCCGGAAATCTTCTGGGACGGGAAGGCGAAGGCTTCAAGATCGCCATGTCCGGACTGGATGCCGGAAGAATCGGTATCGCCAGTCAATCCCTGGGCGTCGGCATGGCGGCCCTGGATGCCGCCGTTAAATACGCCAAAACACGCCGACAATTCGATCAACCCATCGCCGCCTTTCAGGGATTGCGCTGGATGCTGGCGGAAATGGCCCTGGATGTGGAATGCGCCCGCCTGCTGGTGTGGAATGCAGCCGCCATGAAGGACAGGGGGGAAGCCTGCGCGGCTCAGGCTTCCATGGCAAAACTGTACGCCTCCGAAATGGCCAACCGGGTCACGGGACAGGCGATCCAGATCCATGGCGGTTATGGGGTTACCAAGGAATATGCGGTGGAACGTCTCTACCGGGACGCCCGGGTATTCACCATTTACGAAGGAACCTCCCAGATCCAGAAGATCGTCATTGCCAACGACCTGCTGAAGGACAAACAGCGTAAAAAGCCATAGCGCCCCCGAATTCCGTTCTTCGTAAACCCAGAGGAGGAGACGCCGTGAGGGAATCCGATCAGCAATACACACCCCTGCCCGAAATCCGGTCCCGCGTGGACCGGCTTCAAGACCGGCTGCGGCGGCAAGACATTACGGGCGCCCTGATTCTGCAGAATTCCGATCTTTTCTATTTCAGCGGCACCGCTCAACAGGCCCAGCTTTATATTCCAGCGGACGGTGAACCCATATTGATGGTCCGCAAGGATCTGAATCGCGCCTCCGTGGAATCACCCTTGGCCCATATCGAGCCCATCAACAGCCCCCGGCAGATACCGGCAATTCTGAAGCGATACGGATTCGACCTTCCCGCCCGGCTGGGGCTGGAATGCGATGTCCTGCCGGCCAACCTATACCTGGGATTTCAGGACCTGTTTGCTCCGGGGAAGCTGCTGGACATCTCCACGGACATCCGTATGCTCCGGGCGGTTAAATCCGAATATGAAATCGAGCGGCTGAGGAAGGCGGTGCGCTTGTCGGACCGTCTGGCCGATGCGGTTCCGGCCTTGCTGCGGGAAGGCATGACCGAAATCGAACTGGCCGGGCTTATCGAGGCCACGGCCCGCAAATGGGGCCATCAGGGCATCATCCGCATGCGCCTGTGGGGCAGTGAGCTGTTCTATGGCCATGTCATGGCGGGAGCATCCGCGGCCGCTCCCAGCTATCTGTCTTCGCCCACCGGCGGAATCGGCGTGAACCCGGCCGTAGCCCAGGGTTCCAGCCTGCAACCCATTGCACCCCATGTGCCGGTGCTGGTCGATTTTGTATTTGCCCTGGACGGATATCTCTCCGATCATACCCGAATTTTTTCCATCGGTGAACTTCCGGATGATCTGGTCACGGCCCATAAGGCCATGCTCACCATACAGGAGCTGATCAAACAGACAGCCAGACCCGGAATCTCCTGCGGCCGGCTTTACGAGGCCGCCCTTGAAAAAGCCGCCGACCTGGGGCTGGCCGACCATTTCATGGGATCAGGAAAGCAACGCATCCGTTTCGTGGGCCATGGAATCGGTCTGGAGCTGGATGAATTTCCCTTTTTGGCCAAAGGCCAGGAAATGACGCTGACCGCCGGGATGATCATCGCCCTGGAGCCCAAAGCCGTTTTTGAAAAAAGAGGCGTGGTCGGCATCGAAAACACCCATCTGGTGACCGAATCCGGCCTGGAGCAATTCGGCAGGTTCCAGGAGGATATCGTCATCGTCTGACCCCTTGCAGGGACTGCATTCAAATCATTTGTTGGATTTCCGTCCAAAGGGTTTCCAGACGCTTGGCGGAAACCGGCACCGGTGTTTTTAATTCCTGGGCGAAGACGGATACTTTGAATTCCTGGAGCAACCAGAAAAAATCTTCGATCTTTTGCCGTTTTTCCCGGGAAGTTTTTGGGGAAATCGATGGAAGCAGGGTGTTCAATTGCTCCTCGTATGGTCTGATTTCCGCCTCCTTGCTCCGTTCTTTTTCAAAGTTGGCGAGACCGCGCCGGAATCGGATCGCCAGGGCCTTCATATATCTGGTCAGATGGTTCATCCGCTGGGCGTCATACAGATGGACAAAATTTTCCGGCATCAGCCGGTCGAGGTCCCGCCGCATGGTATTGACAAACGCCTCCATCAGTGGGGATCGCGGCCGGTTTTGCTCATTGGAGAGGGCGGCGGCGGTTTCACCGTATTCCCGCAGTACCGGTATCACCCGATCCAGCAGCTGTTTTCCGGCCTCCTGTATGGAAGGTTTTACGGTTTCGGCATGGGTCTCGAACGCAACCCGGGACCGGATATTCCGGGCGAACAGGTCGTCGCAGATCCGCTCGAACAGTTGGGAGGTAAGCGGCTTGACGCCGCCGAAAGCGGTTGCCGCCGCACCCACCATAGACGGCAGCACCAGATTTCTTCTCAAAAATTTCAGTTCCTTTGAAAAATGAAGCTGAAAAAGTAACCGGGTCCCTTGCAGGTGGGAGTCCATGGCGGCATCCGGATGCTCAAACAGACGGAGGTTGACCGATGCATCCGCTTTTTCCAGGCCCGGGTAGAGGATCATCTCCATACCGTCTTCCAGCTCCAGGCGGATGCTTTCAGGCAGATCAGGAAAATCCCAGCCGATGCATCCGGTTTGCTCCCATTTCCTTTTCGCCTCGCTCAGCGCATCACATTCCAGATCCAAAGGAAGGCTCTGCCGCAGGAGCTGCTTATCCCTGCCGCTGAGCAGCTCTTTTCCGGAAGGAGCGGTCAGGGCGATGCGCATTTCCAGATGTTCGGGAAGTTTCACTTCCGACCAGACGGAAGCCGGAATTGCCAAACGAAAACGCTCCCGCACGAACCGGCTGAGCATCGTCGGAAGCGCCCCGGTCCCGCGGGGCATTTCCCGAAGAATCAGATTCACGGTTTCTCCCACCGGCACCAGCAAGCGGCGGTGCTCTTTGGGGAGTCCTTTGATCATGGCGGTGATTTTTTCCTTCAGCAACCCGGGAACCAGCCAGTCGATGGCATCGGGAGACACGCGGGAAGAGAGTTGAGCCGGAATTTTCATGGTGACTCCGTCATCCGGCCTTCCCGGCCGGAAACGGTATTCACAGGCAAACCGTGATTGTCCGATCCGCACCTGCTCCGGGAAAAGTGCCAGCTCTTCCGGATCCGGAGCCCTGCGAAGCAGATCATCCATGGTCAGCATCAGAAAATCATCGCCCCCCTTCTCCCGGATCATCCGCTTCAAACTGCGGATATCGCAAACCCCTTCCAGGCGATCCTGATAAAACTGGAACAAATCCTCGGGATGAATCAGCAATTCCCTGCGCCTGATCCGGTCCTCCATGTTCCGCACGGCTTCGACCTGCCGCCGGTTATGTTCCATGAACGGAAAAGATGAGCGCAGATCCTCTTCCACCAGCGCGCTGCGGATAAAGATCCGGGACGCCTCCTCCGGCTGGATCGGACCATAGGAAACCGTCCGGTTGGCGACGATGATCAGACCGAAAAGGCTTACCTGCTCACTGGCCACGACCTCTCCGCGACTCCGCTCCCAGTGAGGATCCTGGTAGACACGGCGGCATTGGTCGCCTCCCAGGGTTTCCAGCCATTCGGGTTCGATACCCGCCACGGTCCGGGCAAACAAGCGCGATGTTTCGATGATTTCCGCCGCCACCATCCAGGATGGCCCTTTGTTGTAGAGGGACGATCCCGGGAAAATCATGACTTCCCGCCCCTTGGCCGCCCGGTAGCTGTTTTTTTCCTTCTTTGTACCAATGTTGGCGAGATATCCGCTCAGAATGGACTGATGGACGGCCGTATAACGGGCATTGGGAGAATGGGACCGCGGGGTTTCCGTTTCCCGCCCGTTTTCCGAAGGCAGTTCAAATCCTTGTTCCTGGAGCAGGGCGCCGATCTGTTCCTGCAGGTCGCTCCATTCCCGCATGCGCCTGTAGGAAAGAAAATGAGCGCGGCAAAACCGTCTTATCTGGCTCACGGACGCGCCCGCTCCGGCTATTTTCCGCCAGGCATCCCAGATATTCATCAAGGTAAAAAAATCAGAGGCCGGATCCGCGAATACCGCCTGGGCCCGGTCGGCTTCCTCTTCTTTATCCGCCGGCCGTTCCCGGGGATCCGAAAGGCTCAGCGCCGAGGCGATGACCATCATTTCCCGGAGGCATCCTTTCCGGCGCGCTTCGATGAGCATAGCCGAAAGCCTCGGATCCAGCGGGATATCGGCCATCATGCTGCCTTTCGGAGTCAGGCGATAGCGGTTTCCCTGTTTCCTTCCCCCGGTGTTATCCTTCAAGGCAACGGCTCCGAGTTCGGTGAGCAGATCATATCCGTCCTGAATGCTTCGCGGGGGAGGAGCGTCGATAAACGGAAAACCGGATATGTCACCGATTTTAAGCGCCATCATGCGCAGGATTACCTCCGCCAGATTGGCGCGCAGGATTTCCGGAAGCGTATAGAGCTCCCGTTGCTCATAATCTTCCTCCGTAAACAGGCGGATGCAGGTGCCGTTTGCCACCCTGCCGCAACGGCCTTTGCGTTGATCCGCGCTGCTCCTGGATATCGGCAAGACCGGCAGGGAGGTCGTCCGGGAGCGCGGGGAGTATCTGGATATCCGCGCCAGGCCGGTATCCACGACGAAACGGATGCCGGGGATGGTGATGGAGGTTTCCGCCACATTGGTGGCCACGATGATCTTCCGGTTTTCCGAAGACCGGAAAACTTGGCCCTGCTCGGCGGCCGAAAGACGGGCGAACAGCGGCAAAACCGTGGCCCGGGCGCCTGAATTTCCGGACAGGATTTCGCAGGTTTCCCGGATATCGCGTTCAGTGGGCATGAACACCAGGATATCGCCGACGCGGCTCTCCTGGAGCAACCGGTTTACCGCCTTGACGGCGAGGTCGATATATGAAACCTCTTCGTCCATATCATCCGCCGTTGGAGATTGGTAGCGGACTTCCACCGGATAGAGCCGGCCGGACACCTCGATGATCGGCGCGTTGGCGAAGGCGGCGGAAAACTTTTCCGTATCGATGGTGGCCGAAGTAATGATCAGCTTGAAATTCCGCCGGCGCTCCAGAATCGTTTTCAGGATGCCCAGGCAGAAATCGATATTCAGGCTGCGTTCGTGGGCTTCATCCACGATGATGGTGTCATATTCGTTGAGATACCGATCCTGCTGGGTTTCCGCCAGCAGGATGCCGTCGGTCATGATCTTGATGCAGGTGTCCCGGTGCAAGGTCTCATGAAACCGGATTTTATACCCCACCGACTTGCCGACGGGTTCCTTCAACTCCTCGGCGATTCTTTTGGCCACGGTGACAGCGGCAATTCTTCTCGGCTGGGTGCATCCGATCCTCCCCTGCACCCCTCTTCCGGCCGCCAGGCAGAATTTCGGAATCTGGGTGGTTTTGCCGGAACCGGTTTCCCCCGCGATGATCACCACCGGGTGGTTTTGAATGGACTGGACAATGTCGTCCATCCGCCGGATTATCGGTAAATCCGGGGGATAGCTCAATTCCGGCAGGTTTCGCCGCCTTTCATCCCTCCTCTTTATGGAGGCCAGCATCCGCCGTTTAGCGGCTTCAACGGCTTTCAGCGCATCCGAATGTTCTCCCCGGTCAATCATGTTGCGGATCAACGCCAGTTCCCGTTTCATTTTGGGGAAGTCCGAACAGAGCACCTCCGGGAGGAGTGCTGCCAATTTTTTCATTGCGGCGGAGGTCGCCATTGTTACATTTCCCGTTCTGACCTATGTCTTGTCGCCGTCCATGTCCTAACGGCGGATCGATGGAATTGATCGAAAATTCGCAGTTGCTTTATAAAACCGCCGTGGAAAAAATCAAGCCAAAGTTGACGGTCGGCATGCAAGGCAAAAGAGTCCCTTTTGTTATTCGGGAATATCGGCACGCTCCGGCAGGAATGCTGGCATTTCAAGCTCCCACTCATGCCGCGGGAGAAGAGGTCCTGCCGGGGAGAAGGAATCGAAACCAACTGAACACATGACTTTTTGACAAGAATATAATATGATATATATCATTTTGCCATAAGGATTACAACTCCGGCAAAGGAGTATCTATGCGCCTGGCAAGGCGGGGACAGGGAAAAAGTTTGGTGCTGGCGGGCGGAGGACACGCCCATCTGGCAATCCTGGCCGACCTCGCTGGAATCCTTTCCAGGGGGCATTCCGTGACAGTCATCGGCCCATCGCCGTATCATTATTATTCCGGTATGGGCCCGGGCGCCCTGGGAGGATCTTACCGCCCGGAAGAAATCCGCTTCGCCATCCGTCGGATCGTGGAAAAACAAGGCGGCAGATTCCTGACCGGCGAAGTGCTCCGCATCGACCCCGAGGTACGGACGGTTTTCATGGAAACCGGAGAGACCTGCGCCTATGATGTCATTTCATTCAATACCGGCAGTCATGTCCCCCCAACAAATCTGACCGTCGAAAATACGCCGGTCATCGCCGTCAAACCGATTGAAAACCTGATCCGGGCAAGGCAGCTGTTGTCCGAGCAGCTGGATCGGAAACAACTCGCAGTTGGAATTGTCGGCGGAGGGCCATCCGCAGCGGAAATCGCCGGCAATGTTCTGCAATTGGGGAAATCCCAGGGAAAACGATTTTCATCCGTGCGGATATTCTCCGGAACCCGCTTCATGGACCGTTTCCCCGCGGAGGTTCGCAAAAGAGTCGAAACCGCCCTGACCCGACGCGGCATCGATCTTGTCGAGTCCGGCCATGTCTCCGTCATTGAGAATGGTAACGTGTTGCTGGATTCCGGCAGGCGATATCCGGCGGATATCGTCTTCCTGGCCACCGGGGTCAAGCCGTCCCCCATCTTTTCCCGATCCGGTCTGCCCACCGGACCGGATGGCGGCCTGATAGTCAACCGCTATCTTCAATGTCCCGCTCATCCGGATATTTTCGGCGGAGGGGACTGCATTCATTTTCAGGAACAACCCCTCGAAAAAGTGGGGGTGTACGCGGTGCGTCAAAACCCGGTGCTGCTGCACAACCTGACGGCACAGCTGGATGGACGGGAACTGCGGCCTTTCGATCCGGGCGGAGCCTATCTGATGATTTTCAATCTGGGCGAAGGTCTGGGAGTGTTGCACAAGAAGCGTCTGGTTTTCAGCGGTAGAACGGCCTTCTGGATCAAAGACCGAATCGACCGCGGTTTTATGAAAAAATGGAAGGCCATGGAATAGTTGTCATTCGGTTTCAGCGCATGTCCGATGGTATTTTCCTTTGATGCCGCAACGTGACCGGCGCAGCGGTTTGTTTGCGAATGCGCAGGTTCAAGACTTCCACAAAAACCGAGAAAGCCATGGAAAAATAAATATAGCCTTTGGGAATGTGAAAATCGAATCCCTCGCCCACCAGGGAGAATCCGATCAGCAGCAGAAAGCTCAATGCCAGAATTTTGATCGTGGGATGTTTTTCCACAAAGCTGCTGATCCTGCCCGCCATCAGAACCATCACCAACACGGCGATGACGATGGCGGCCACCATGACGCCGACCTGTTCCGCCAGACCGATGGCGGTTATAACGGAATCAATGGAAAAAACGATATCCAGCAGCCCGATCTGGAATACCACTCCGGCAAAGGAGTGAATGGTCTGCCGGCTCTTTCCCGCGCCGTGGGACTCCTCGCCCTCGAGATTGTTGTGGATCTCCAGGGTGCTTTTCCCCAGCAGAAAGAGACCACCGAGAATCAGAATCAAATCCCGCCCGGATATGGTCATCGTGAAAACCGTAAAGAGGGGCTCCGTCAGCTTCATGATCAGCGTGATGGAGAGCAACAGGATGATCCGGGTGAGCATGGCCACCGCGAGTCCGACGTTGCGCCCCCGGGCCTGCTGATCCGGGGGGAGCTTGGCGGCGATGATGGCGATGAAAATGATGTTATCGATTCCGAGAACAATTTCAAGGGCCGTCAAGGTAACCAGCGCCAGCCAGACATGGGGGTCCGTCAGCCAGTGCATTTGAGTCCTCTTTCGATCTGTTGGTATCCCGGACCGGGCATGCCGTGACCGGGGGATTGGGTTATTTTTCAAGGGAAGCGGCGGACATCGGAAGACACGATAGCGGAACAAGGGGCAAGTTGACAAGTGCAAATTCGGCAGAATCGTCAGAAAACAGCCGGCAATACCCATCCCCGGCGCCGGGCGACGATCTATCCCAGTTCAGCGATCCCGCCGCATTGACAGGAGTCCGGATCGTTGATAGGTTTATGTTGCTCTGCCGCCCTGATGCTCAGTCAAATCGGCGCGGCCGGGGCCCGAAACCATTCCATAATTTGGTGAAAGGAGTAATCGCCATGACCCAATCGGTTCAGATTTTCGGTAAAAATACCTGACCATTCACAACGGCGGCCCGGGAGGCGCTCGCCAAGCAAGGCAAGCAGGTGCTGTATCACAATGTCCTTGAGGACGAGGAAAAAATGCAACTGATGCTGCGCTATTCGGACGGACGGCGTAAAGTGCCCGTCATCGTGGAAGGAGACCAGGTCACCATCGGTTTCCACGGGAAAGCCTGAGGGGTATGATGATCACGGTTGGATACCGTGGATGGGAATCGAAATCATTTAACGTCAAGTTCTGCGTTGTTTCGCAGGGGAATTGAAGCACCATGAGGGAAAAGCAGTTTCTGATCGATGAACTGAAAGTCGAAGAGTCCTGGCGGCTGTTCAAAATCTTGGGAGAGTTCGTCGAAGGCATTGAAAGTCTGCACGATATCGGGCCGGCTGTCAGCATTTTCGGGTCCGCCAGGATCAAGCCCAAGGATCCGGTTTACAAAAAAACCGAAGCCCTCGCCTCCCTGCTGGCCCAAAACGGTTTCTGTGTGATCACCGGCGGAGGCGGAGGCGTGATGGAAGCGGCCAACAAGGGGGCTGCCGCCGCGGGTGGAAAGTCCATTGGACTGAATATCGTGCTGCCGTTTGAGCAAAAGCCCAATCCGTATGCCAATCTTCAACTCGAATTCAAATATTTTTTCATCCGCAAGGTCATGTTTGTCAAATACGCCCAGGCCTATATCATCATGCCCGGGGGGCTCGGGACCCTGGACGAACTTTTCGAGGCGGTTACCCTCATTCAGACCCGCCGGATCAAACCCTTCCCCGTCATCCTGGTGGGTTCCGATCACTGGTCCGGTTTGATGGACTGGATCAAGGCCCAGCTGATCAGCCATCAGTTGATTTCAAAAGAGGATCTGGATATATTTCAAATCCTGGATGAGCCCGAGGAAATCGTCAAAACCCTGAAAAAGACCGTCATTGTCTGACATCCAGGGGATTCCATGGAAACAACCCATCAGATATATTATACTTCCTCCATCGACATGCGGATGGTGAAACCGGAAAGCATCGATCTGCTGGTCACCTCCCCGCCCTACCCAATGATCGAGATGTGGGATGAGGTGTTCATTTCCCAGGACAAGAATATCCGCACACAGCTGAAAGATTGCCAGCCCTGGACTGCTTTTGAAAACATGCACCGGCTCCTCGACAAGGTCTGGGATGAAGCCTGGCGCACCCTGAAACCCGGCGGATTTGTCTGCATCAATATCGGCGATGCCGCGCGCACCATCGCCGACCATTTCGCACTGTACCCGAACCATGCCCGCATCCTGACCTGCCTGATCCGGCTGGGATTCACCCCCCTGCCGGTGATCCTGTGGCGCAAGCAAACCAACGCCCCGAACAAATTCATGGGATCGGGAATGCTGCCGGCCGGGGCCTATGTCACCCTGGAACACGAATACGTCCTCATCGCCCGCAAGAAAGGCAAACGACTGTTTGCCGACGACGATCAGAAAGCCGCCCGCAGCGGCAGCGCCATTTTCTGGGAGGAACGCAACGACTGGTTTTCGGATGTCTGGATGGATCTCAAAGGAACGGTCCAAAAGCTCGGCGATGACACGGTCCGCAAGCGCAGCGGCGCCTTTCCCTTCGAGTTGCCCTACCGGCTGATCAGCATGTTTTCCGTGAAAGGCGATACGGTCCTGGACCCCTTCATGGGGTTAGGCACCACCATACTGGCGGCCATGGCCGCGGCCCGCAACAGCATCGGTTACGAACTGGCCGCCGACTTCCGGAGCACCGTCGAATCCCGGGTTGAAGGCGTCCTCGCCCTGGCCAATGAACGTATCGAAAAAAGACTGGAACAGCATCTCCGGTTTGTCCGGGAACGCCGGGAAAAAAACGGCGACTTCCGGCATCAAAACCGGCATTACGGCTTCCCGGTGATCACCGGCCAGGAAAAAAACCTATTGATTCATTCTTTGAAGTCCGTGCGGCAGGAAAAGACCGACCGGTACCGCGTCATTTACGACGAAACCCCCCAGCAGCGGTTTTGCGGTGATCCAGGCCCCAAGCCGGAATCCCCTTCCCCGGCGCAACCGCTGAAGCGGAAAGGCAGGCCGGTCCGATCTTCGGCCTCGAAACAACAGCAGCTGACCTTGCTGGATTGAAACGGGGAGGGCATACCGGCGGCGAAAAAATTCCCCATGGACCTGAAAGGAAGATCACTGATGATCAAATCCAAGGCATTGGAGGTCAATATCGCCGACTACCGGGTCGATGTGGTCATCGACCCCCGATATGCGCTGCTCCAGAATATCATGTCCAGGTACTACGGGCTGATGGAGGGGTTGAATACCTTTCTCACGGAACTTTCCCATCCCTACAAAAACTGGCAGTTCATCGTGGATGAAGCCCGGACCTACTCCCTGAATTATTTCCACCTGTTTCAGAAACACCCCCAGGGTCCCGAAGCCGCCCATCTGTTGGTTGCCGTTTTTTTTGACGCCCTTATATCAGCAGGCGCCCGACCGGTTCAGACCGAAGCGGCGGATAATCTGCTGCTATTCCTTCATAAAATCATCAAGGAAGCCGGGGCGGAAATCGGCGTGTTCATGCCGGTGCTGGGCAGGGCCTTTGACCGCATCCGCGACCTTCCGGGCGACAAATTTTCTCTGTTTGTCAAAAGTTACTACCAGCTGAAACGCCTGGGGGACGATCTGTTGAAATACGAAGACGAACAGGCGGGCGGATTTCAGGGGCTCAACCTTCTGCTGATCCGGTATTTTCAGGCTATTTATGATTATTGGCTGAACGAGGAAGACCCGCTCGACTGGTTTTTGCGGGAGGCCGGGGACATTCCGGTGCATCTGGATCTGCGGACGGTCTTCAACGATATCTCCCTTCACCGCATCCGGCAAATGCGGGCCGGTCTGGAATCCATCCCCGGACGGGAAGACTTCGGGACACCCCGGACGACCAGAGAGCTTTGCACCTTCCCCGCCTACTCCCATTTTGTGAACCACTATCTGAAAATCCCCCAGCGGCTCTTTGAATTGGGCCAGGATAGCGGCGAAGGCAACCGCTGGAAACTGGTGTTCCTCTTCCGGATCATGAACATTTCCGGCCTGGCCCTGATCCATGAAGAGGCCCTGCGGGGCATCAACCGCACGCTCACCTGGCTCATCGCCCACGAGGACCAGAACCGGGTCCGGAAATTGATTCAACACACTTTTTCCATCCTGAAAAAACGCGCGGATGATTTCCCGGCCACCGCCCTCAACTGCGTCTTGAATATGGGCGAAGGCGTCTACAAGCTCGATGACAACGATTTTGTCAATTTCTTCACGGATTTCGTTATCGATCTGGGGTTTCAGTTGCCCATGATTCAAGGTGTGGGCGATGACTGGCAGATCCGGGTCAATCATGACCATATTCAGAACATCCGCACCTGGCTCAGACTCATCGAGCGCAAGCCCCAATGGTCCACCCGGCTGTTGTCGGCCCTGATCATCCACCTGTCCATCAGCGGCGTATTCATCAAGGATACGGATTTGTTCCCGAGGGACATCACGCGGTTTCTGAACAGCGATATCGAGCCGGTCTATAACCTCTGCAAGCAATTGAATCGCCTGTTCCCGGCCTTTTTCAACAACATCGGCGCCGAGGGCGAGCTGCGTGACATTTCCACCCGGATCGACGAGATCAACAACCGCAAAGACATCCTGGTTCATTTTCTGCGCAAGCAAAGCCATGTGGAAAGCAGCAACCGGGTGATCAATCTCATGGAAGCGGTCTTCCATTTCTGGAAAACCAGGGACAAGCGCCACCTGCACCACTTTATACCCGCAGGCATATACGATCAGATCGATTCCGCAGGACCCTATATCGACGGCATCCATTGGATCGTTTCCTTTCTGGGCGAAACCGGGGTCACCACCCTCAACGATTTGCTGGCTCTTCCCCAGGAGGAACTGGAAGCCCGCCTCGACGGGCTTCCCGACGCACTGCAGATTGATCGACAACGAATCATCCTGGCCCGTTCCTACTACAAACTGCTCAACCAGAAATACAACCTGAACTTCCTCGAAATCGATCAGTACATCACCCAGCTCAATACCGAGGCATTTCCAGACCTGGAGCAGCTGAAAAAGGCCCTGGCCGAAACGGAGTTGAAGCAGAAAATCAAAGCCCTGTTGGCCTACCTCGCCCGGTTGAAGGAGCTGATACTGTCCCCGGTGGAATATGAAATCCGTGAGGATATCTACCAGAAGCGCCACATCACCGTGGACATTCCCTCCATGTACGGAAGCTATCATGAATTGAAATTCGACGCCCTGGGACTTACGTTCCGGATCGAATCCCTGCTGAATGTCCTGTTTGAGGAACTGGTGGAGACCATGGACCTGACCCTGATCACCAAGGCGACGTTCTTTCAGATTTACACGCGCTTTGAACTGTTCGGCCAGGCCCTGGAACTGGATGGGATCGGCTCCAACGAGTTCGGTCACCAGATGGACTTCCTGGCCCACGCCTTACAGACCCGGGGATTCTCCTATACCCAGTATCTGGATATCTTCAAGGGGTTCGCCCTGGCGGTAAAAAATATTTTCATGGATCATTTCAACAACATCCATGAACGAAATCTCGATCATATCCTGACCAAGATTCCCCCTGACCAGCTCCTGCCCAAATATCTGCCGCTGGATCCATCCGTGGATACCGAAAAACTTCGGCACCGGGTATCGGAAATTTTTTTCCGTGAAAAAATCGCCCTTTCCCTGGGTCTGACCCAGCTGGATCGGCTGCTGAGCCGGGTCCTGAACATCCTGTTCACCCAGGCGGAAAAACTTTCCAAGGAAAACCTGCATCTATTGCTGAACTATGACCCCCAGCACGCCATGACCGCCATCGACGACACGGGTCATATCCATTATGGAATTATCCTGCTGGGCAACAAAGGTCTGAATCTCATGAAACTGCAAGGCTACGGCTGGCCCATCCCGCCCGGCTTCATCATCACCACCGAGGTGTTCCGCTGCCGCAGAATCATCGCAACCTACAAGGCGGCGGATGAGAATTTCCGGCACCAGGTCATGGGCCATGTCCGCCTGATTGAAGAAAAGACCGGGAAACGGCTCGGCTCCCCCCAAAACCCCCTGCTCTTTTCCGTCCGCAGCGGCTCGTCCATTTCCCAGCCCGGCATGATGGACACCCTGCTGAACGTCGGCATCACGGAGACAATCGCCGAAGGAATCGCCGCCCAGACGGGAAATGCATGGTTCGCCTGGGACAATTACCGCCGATTCCTTCAATGTCACGGTATGGCTCACGGTCTTGAGCGCAACGCCTTTGACGCTGTCATCAACGAATACAAGGCCCGGCTTGGAATTCCATATAAAAGCGATTTCAGCGGCGAACAGATGAAAACCGTGGCCCTGGCGTATAAAGAACTAGTCCTTGGCTCCCGCATCGAGATCCTTGAAGATCCATTTGAGCAACTGCTCCTCAGCATCAAGAACGTGTTTGACTCCTGGGAATCCCCGAAAGCCAAGGCCTATCGTAAAATCATGGGCATTTCCGATGACTGGGGGACCGCGGCGACTGTCCAGTCCATGGTCTTCGGTAATCTCTCGGCCCAGTCCGGAACCGGTGTTCTCTTCACCCACAGCCCCCGGCTGTCCCGTGATTCCCTGCGGTTGTGGGGAGATTTCACCATCGGGAACCAGGGGGAGGATGTGGTGGCCGGACTGGTCAAGACCCTGCCCATTTCCCGGATTCAGCAGGAAATGGAGCAACGGGAAACGGACATTACCCTTGAAACCCATTTCCCGGAGGTATACAATACTCTTAAAGCATACGTTTTTCAGTTGATCTACGATAAGGGCTGGAGCCCTCAGGAAATGGAATTTACGTTCGAGCGGCCTTCCCGGAACGATCTGTATCTCCTGCAAACCCGCGACATGTCCATGCGGGAGCGCAAAAAAGAGTATATTTTCGACCTGTATGACGTGCTGGGCAAGGACATTTTCCTGGGACACGGCATCGGCGTGAGCGGCGGCGCCCTCAGCGGCCGGATCGTTTTCACCCTGAAAGAGATCGATGACTGGCGGAGAAAAGAACCGGAAAGGCGATTAATCCTGGTGCGCGGCGATACAGTGCCCGACGACATCCTTGAAATATCCGCCAGTGACGGCTTGCTGACCGCCAGGGGCGGGCTGACTTCCCATGCCGCCGTGGTGGCCCATCGCCTGGAAAAAACCTGCGTGGTGGGATGCGGCAATCTGATCTGCAATGAAAAACAGAAAACAGCCCTGT
>JBMORA010000043.1:0-9253 GCA_049320885.1 Thermodesulfobacteriota bacterium
CATGGCGACCAATCTGGCAACCGATTCCCGGTTCCGTTTCCGCCCGCCGAAAATCATCAGTGTACTTGTCTATGAATCAAGAACTCATCAAATCGGCCATCATCAAAATCGAGTTATTATGGTCCACCACATTGAGAGAAAAAAGTGATGATCTCCGATCATTCGAATACATAACAAATCATTCCATGGCGTTGAAAAGGGCCGTCATGGAGCTGAAATCGCAAATTGACAAACGCATACAGCAATGCAAGCAGGACCGGCTGAAATATCAAAAACTTCGCAGCGCACTTGCCAACATAATTGAAACACTCGATTTCCAGCCAACGCCGTGCAAGGATGAAAACTACATCCAGAATATTTTGGATAAAGTCAGAAAAATCGGTTTCCAGATCAAAACCATTTTGGAATATCAATAACGGTGCGAGTCTCTAGGCCCAAGGTGGTCTTGCCGTGTTTGCCTTCGGCAGAAATCCGGAAAATGGTCTTCAGATCCTCGATCAGATCCTCGATCTTGACAGCCCGCCACCCATCCCATATAGTGGGGCATATCCAAGAACACAGACAATTTCATGAAGGATGCGCATGCTCAAAGTCAAAGACATCATGACCAGGGAAGTCATCAGCGTAACACCGGATACGGAGGTCGTCCAGGCGGCAAAAATTCTGTTGGAAAAACGCATCAATGGCATGCCGGTGGTGGATGAGCAGAACCGGCTGGTGGGCATCATCTGTCAGAGCGATCTGATTGCTCAGCAGAAGCGTTTTCCCATACCCAATCTGTTCACCTTTCTGGACGGGTATATTTCACTCACCTCGGTGAAACAGATCGAGCATGAGATCCAGAAACTCGCGGCGGTCACGGTTGCCCAGGCAATGACTCCCAAACCGGTGACCGTGCACCCGGAAACCGCCATCGAAGAAGTGGCGGCCCTCATGGTGGATAAATATTATCATACATTGCCAGTGGTTGAAAACGGTTTGCTGGTGGGAATCGTGGGGAAGGAAGATATTCTGAGAACCCTCATGGGGGGATCGTGAGCCGCGGGCGGCCCGGGGCATCGCAGCGGTTATACGGGTTCCGCCGGATTCTTGCCTGAAGCCCCATGTCTCTTTCTACCGGAATCGAGGTTTCGGCAGGAAACCGGCGGTCTGTCCCGATCCGGTGCTATGCCCGCAAGGACGTTGTCATGGGAATGATGTCATCCCCGTTTTGCCCGGTAAAATGTATCTGCACTTCATTGTCCTGAAAATTCGTCAAATTTCTTCGAAAAACATCCCGACCAAAACCGGAAACCGATATTCTCCCCAGCTCCCCGGTATGGATGAACACATTGTGGGCGGCGGTGCAATCATCCTTCAGCACATTGATCAACTCACAAATGGAAATATCCGTAAAGTCGCCGAATAATCTCAAGTGGATGCTGTCGACTTCTTGAACCTTGCTGATTTTGAATTTTGAAGTCATGCCCTGCCCTCCCGGTTGACGATGAAATTGGTTTGCCTGAAAACTGCCCACGCTTGCTCTTGTTGCTCAAAAGCGTCTTCAAAAACCAGGCCAAGATATTCGACGCTTCGCTGATGATTAAATCATCTGTAATCTTAACCAGTTTTCTATCCGGGGGGATAGCGGAGGCCTGGCGGAGAAATCGTCTGGCAGGCCGAATGTCTTATTCGGCAGGACTATCGTCCTACGATGAGAGACAAGCCGGCGGCATCTGGTCCGAAACCTTCCTGGAGCCGAACCACCACCGCTGGTTTCCAAATGTAATTATAAGATATGTAAGGTAAACACTATGTCTTATCGGATGGGAAACAACCGTCGGATCACCGCTCCGGGTCGCTTGGGCAAGTGTACTATCCCATGGGACTAGGATTTGACGAATCGGGAAATGTTGTATTTTTTCATCAGCCCGTAAAGGCGGGACCGGGAAAGTCCCGACAATTTGCCCGCCTCCTTGATTCGGCCCTGGGTTGCCGCCATGAGTTTTTCCAGATATTCCTTTTCCAGCGACGCCATCCCGGTTTCCCGGTAATCCTTGAGGGACGGCAGCATGGTCGATGACATATCCGGTTTGACCAACTTGGGGGCTTTGCTGGACGCCGGTTTGTCTCCCAGGGAGGCTTGCTTCACCTTGATTCGAATATGCACCGGAAGATGATAGGGAAACAGGATCGGCGCATCCAGGGCCTCGGAAATGACGCTTTCCAGGGTATTGATCAGTTCCCGGACATTGCCGGGCCATTCGTATGCCGTCAGGGCGTCAATGAATTCCGGGGAAAAGCCCTTGATGGCGATCCCGTTGTTCTCACATAGTTTGGCCATGTAATACGACAGCAGTTCCCGAATGTCTTCCTTTCGTTCCACCAACGACGGCAGGTGGATATGGAGGGACCGGAGTCTGAAAATAAGGTCTTTCCGGAAATTATGCTCGGCCACCATGCGATCCAGATCCCGGTTGGTGGCGGCTATCAGCCGGAAATCGCTGTGAACTTCCTGCTTCCCACCCACCGGGCGGAAATGCCGTTCCTGGAGCACCCGCAGAAACCGTTTCTGGACGATCAAGGGCAATTCCCCCACTTCGTCCAGGAAGACCGTGCCGCCGTCCGCCTGTTTGATCAGGCCCTCCTTGGCCTGGTTGGCTCCGGTGAAAGCGCCTTTTTCGTGACCGAACAGGAGGCTTTCCACCAGGGTTTCCGGCAATACCGTGCAATCGACAACCACGAAATTGCGATGGGCGCGGGCGCTGTTGTTATGGATCGCCCAAGCGAAGAGTTCCTTGCCGGTCCCTGTTTCGCCGGTAATGAGGACATTGGCGTCGCAACTGGCGGCACGTGCCACCACGTCGAGACAGTCCTTCATGGAAGGACTGCTGCAGACAATTCCGTCCATATTTAAAGCCACGGGTTGTTTCGAATCAATTTTATTCTGACGATACTGCAATACCCGCAACAGCGGCAGAGTCATTTCCTTGATGGAGGAAGGTTTTTTCACGTAATCCCAGGCGCCGCTCTTGATGGCCAGTTCGGCGCCCCTGGAATTGGCGTAACCCGTAATGATGATGATTTCGGGTTTCGACGGCGCGCTTTTGAACTTCGGTAGATTTTCAAGGCCGTCGCCGTCGGGCATGCGCACATCCAGATACACCACGTCATAGGGATTTCGATAGGCTTCTTCCAGCCCTTCCTTCAGATTGTCCCGGCAGGTCACGTCATGCCCCGTCCGTTTAATGGCTCGCGACAGGGCGTCATTCATCATTTTATCATCATCAACGATGAGTATTCTGGACATAAGCGGACCTTCAATGGCATTATAGCGGTTCGTCATCCCTAGTGAACGGGAAAACGCTTCAATTTAAGGTTAATTATGAATTCAGGTAAGCTAAGGTATGTACAACCGTAGAACCGTATTGAAAAAATTGATTTATCATAGACCATAAACGGATATTTTGCAATAGACATTTGCCACGGGATTCCCGATTATGGCCGGGAAAACCCCTTTCTGAATAAATCGCTTGCTTTTCATTTTCATTCTGTTTTATATGTGTGACCACATGGTCATTTTGACATAACCTTTTTATTTAAAGACAAATTATTGTTATTTCAAATGGTTTGATAAACATTGTTCCACTCCGCAAACAAGATTTGTGAGGTTTGCACGGCAAAGAAGGGATCCCGCGTTGACGCTGATGAGCAAAAACCGTTACGGCTATTGGATAAAGGGCGATACCCCACCGGAACCCTTTGAGACTTCGATTGACCAAGCCTTGCTGCAGGTGAATCACCCCCTGTTTGTCGTGGCCCTGGAGGATCGCCTGGGAGTGGCCATGGATGGAAGTGCCTTTCTGGGCAAGGAAGAGTTTTCGGAAATGCCTGCCTATGCGCCGATGATCGCCTATGTCCCGCCTCTTCATCCCATGAAGCTGGGGGCTTCCCATTTCAAACAGCAGTATGGTCTGCGGTATGCCTATGTAACCGGGGCCATGGCCAACGGCATCGCTTCCGTGGAAATGGTGCAGGCGGCCGGTAAATCCGGGATGCTGGGTTTTTTCGGTTCGGGTGGACTCTCGTTGGAGCAGATCGAATCCGCAATAGAACGCCTGCGCAGAAGCATGGGCGACCTGCCGTACGGATTCAATCTCATCCATAGTCTTCATGATCCGGAATTGGAAATCGCCACCGTCCGGCTGTACCTCCGCCACGGCATCAAACTGGTGGAGGCCGCGGCGTTCATGCGCCTGACCCTGCCGCTGGTATACTACCGCGTTACCGGTATTCATCAGGATTCCGCCGGGCGGATCGTCTGCCCGAATCATATCATCGCCAAAGTCTCGCGAACCGAAGTGGCGAGGCAGTTCTTTTCACCGCCGCCTGAAAAAATCATCCGGCAATTGCTCGGCAAGGGAATGATCACGGAAACGGAAGCCTCGCTGGCCGGGAAAATTCCCATGGCGGACGCCATCACGGCCGAAGCCGACTCCGGTGGCCATACCGACAATCGTCCGGCTTTGGCCCTTCTTCCCACCATGATTGCCCTGCGGGACGAAATGGCGGCTCAACACCAATATCCCGTCCCTCTCCACGTGGGCCTTGGCGGGGGTATCGCCACCCCGGAATCCACCGCGGCGGCCTTTGCCATGGGGGCCGCCTATGTACTGACCGGCTCCGTCAATCAGGCCTGCGTAGAAGCCGGCACATCGGAAACCGTTCGCCAGATGTTGACGGAGGCCGGTCAGGCGGATGTCACCATGGCACCCGCGGCCGACATGTTTGAAATGGGTGTCAAGGTTCAGGTGCTGAAACGAGGCACCATGTTTCCGGTCCGGGCTGCCAAACTATATGAATTTTATAATCATTACAAATCATTTTATGATATACCCGAAAAAGATCGCACCCATCTGGAAAAGAATTTTTTCCATTGCGGTTTCGAGGAGGAATGGCGCCAGACCAAGGCCTTTTTCCAGAAAAGAGACCCGAAACAAATCGAACGGGCGGAAGCGGACGCCAAGCATAAAATGGCGCTGGTTTTCCGGTCCTATCTCGGGCGTTCATCCAACTGGGCTGTAACCGGCGACCCCGCCCGACAGATCGATTACCAGATATGGTGCGGTCCGGCCATCGGCGCCTTCAACGAATGGGTCAAGGGAACCTTCCTGGAAAAACCCGGGAACAGAAACGTCGCCACGGTTGCCTTGAACCTGTTGCTGGGGGCATCCGTAGCCACGCGCGTCGCCTGGTTCCGCAATCAAGGAATATCGTTCCCCATCGGAACGGGGAATTATCGTCCCCTGCCGTTGGAGGAGATTATACGACATGTGGGGATGCCCCCGTCGGCATGACAGGCGGGTCCCGCAGCAACCGATCCATCGAATAGGATAGACCATTGAAAAAAGACAATCCGAAAGCCATGACCCCTCCTCCCATCGCCATTATCGGGATGGGGTGCCTCTTCCCGAGAGGAGCCGACATCAAAGAGTTCTGGCGTCTTCTGGCAAAGGGCGAGGACGCCGTTACGGAAATACCCGACACGCATTGGTCGGTGAAGGATTATTATCATCAGAACCCCAAACAGCCGGACCATACCTATTGCCGCAAAGGCGGGTTTCTGTCTCCGGTGGCATATGATCCGGCTGAATTCGGGATTCCACCCAACATCCTGGAAGCCACCGACACCTCTCAACTGCTGGGCCTGCTGGTTGCGAAGAGAGCGCTCGAAGACGCGGGGTACGGTGCTGATCGACAATTCAACCGGGAAGGGGTCAGCGTCATTTTGGGGGCCACCGGCACCCAGGAACTGGTTATCCCCCTGGGGGCCAGGCTGGGTCATCCCATTTGGCGCAAGGCCCTGGAGGATTCCGGCATCAACGCTGAAAAAATCCAGGAGGTGATCGAGCGCATTTCGAATTCCTATGTCTCCTGGCAGGAAAACTCCTTTCCCGGACTGCTGGGCAACGTCATTCCCGGCAGAATCACCAACCGGCTCGATCTCGGGGGAACCAATTGCGCCGTGGACGCAGCCTGCGCCAGCTCCCTGAGCGCTCTCAATCTCGCCATCCTCGAACTGCAAACCGGACGCTGCGATATGGCGCTGAGCGGCGGCGTGGATACCCTGAACGATATTTTCATGCACATGTGTTTTTCTCAAACCGGGGTGCTTTCCCACACCAGCGACGTGCGCCCATTCTCGGAGAAAGCGGACGGCACCGTTCTCGGGGAAGGCATCGGCATCGTGGTGCTGAAAAGACTTGCCGAAGCGGAGCGGGATGGGGATAAAATCTATGCCGTCATCACAGCCATCGGGACATCCAGTGACGGCAAATCCCAGAGCATCTACGCCCCCAATGCCGCCGGTCAATCCAAGGCGCTACGCGCCGCCTATCGGGAAACCGGTATCGATCCCGGAACCGTGGACCTCTTAGAGGCTCACGGAACCGGCACCCGCGTCGGCGATGCAGTGGAATTCTCGGCCCTGAAATCCGTGTTCGGCGGAAAGGAAAGGACCGGTCCACGCTGCGCCATCGGATCGGTGAAATCGAACATCGGTCACACAAAAGCGGCCGCCGGCGCCGCGGGAATCATCAAGGCCGCCCTGGCCCTGCATCACAAGGTGCTGCCGGCCACGCTGAAAGTGGAAAAACCCGATCCGAAACTGGGGATTGAAAACAGTCCTTTTTTCCTGAACACCAAAACCCGACCCTGGATCGCCGCCCGCCGCCATCCCCGCAGAGCCGGCGTCAGCGCCTTTGGATTCGGCGGCAGTAATTTTCATGTTGTGCTGGAAGAATACGGTTCCCGAAAAAAAGCCCCTTCCTGGGACGGCACGGTGGAAATTGCCGCCTTTTCCGCCGCGGATAATGCAGGCCTTGCCGCCAAGCTGCGCGGATTTCTTTCCCATATCGGCAGCCGGCCGGTTTTCAAGGACCTGGCCCGGTGGGCGGCCGGGACCAGGAAAGAATTCTCCGTCACCGAAACAGCCCGGCTCCTGCTGGTGCTGGAAAGACCGGCTGACGCCGCCGGATCGGAAACGGAACCGCTGATCCAGCGGGTGGAAGCAACCCTTGCCGCCTTGGAAACAAATAATCCCGCCGGAATTCCAACCGCGGATGTCTATTACGGAGCATCCGGAGAAACGGGAAAACTGGCCTTTCTCTTCCCGGGACAAGGCAGTCAGTATGTCGGCATGGGAACGGATCTGGCCTGCTGTTTTCCTGAATTTCAAGAAATTCTGGATACCGGCAATCTTCATTTTCAGAAGGCCTATCCGGAGCGGGAAAAACGACTCACGGATCTGATTTTTCAACTCCCGACGGTAGCGGAAGAAACCGTGGACGCCGAGGAAGCCCTGCGGTCCACGGATGTGGCCCAGCCGGCCATCGGCGCCATCAGTCTGTCCATGCTTCAGGTGCTCGGGCGGTTCGGTGTCAAACCGCATGCCACCGCCGGACACAGCTACGGCGAACTTCCGGCCCTCTATGCCGCCGGGCGTTTGTCCCTGGAGGACATCCTCGACCTGTCCGTTCAACGGGGTAAATTCATGGCAGCCGCCGGTAACGAAAAGGGCACCATGCTGGCGGTGAAAGCGCCCCTTTCGGATCTGGACGCCCTGATCCGGGAAAACAATCTGAAGGTGGTGCTGGCCAACCGCAATGCGCCGGAGCAGGGAGTGCTTTCCGGGGATATCGAGGCCATTGCCGCGGCCCAGAAACTCTGCAAGGAAAAAGGATACCGATCCACCCGCCTGCCGGTGTCCGCCGCATTCCACAGTTCCCTGGTGGAAGCAGCGGCAGCCCCCTTTCAGGAAGCCTTGAAGCCCGTGCGGTTCAAAAAATCGGACATCCCGGTGTTTTCCAACCGTAGCGCGGAACCCTATCCGGACAGCGGGGATCGTTGCCGGTTGCTGCTGGGGGAACAACTGCTGAATCCGGTCAATTTCATCCAGGAGATCGAAAACCTGTATGCCGCGGGAGTGCGGACTTTTGTTGAAGTCGGTCCCAAAACCGTTCTCGGCGGCCTGGTTGCCGCCATTCTGAAAGGACGGCCTTTCCATTCTGTTTCACTGGACCGATCCTCCGGAAGAAAGTCCGGGATGGCGGATCTGGCCGGTTGCCTTTGCCGCATCGCGGCGGAGGGACATCCGGTCGCCCTGGAAAACTGGGAAGACCCCCCGGATGAGCCGCGCAAACAGATGATGAGTATCCCCGTGAGCGGAGCCAACTATCGCCGCCCGGTAAAACAACGCCCCCCCTCCCCCAAGATGCCGCCCGGGGGTAACAGCCCGAACCAGCCATCCGGACGATCCCGGGAGAACCTTCCGACGGACCGGCAAGACGGGAAACAAGCCGCGGGCGGACAAAACCGGCCGCTGCCTTCCAAGCCGGCGCCGCCGCCCGACCCCAAGGCCGGCTCCGGATCGGCGCCATCTGAATCGGGACGACGAACGGTGGCAAGTGACGCGCTGAAAATCGTTTCGGAGAGTCTGAAATATATGCAAGCTCTCCAGGCGCAGACCGCTGAAACCCACCGCAAATTCCTGGAAACCCAAACCGAGGCCACACGCGGTTTACAGGCCATGCTCGAGCGCACCCAGCAGCTGACGGAAAACGCCTTGGGCCTTCAACCCGTCGGGAACGGCACTGTTCATGCACCCATGCAGCCAACGGAAAGCAACCGGATTCCGTCCAGAACCCATGAGTCTGTCAGCTCTTCGATACCGTCGGCGGCGAGGCAGGTCCAGGCCCCGGTCCATTCGACCCCCGAAACCGAAGCGCCAGCTTCGCCGGGTGGTGGAATCCAGTCGCCGGCCGGCAAAAGCGATGGAAAAGGACAAATCGAAAAGGCCCTGCTCCAGGTGGTCAGCGAGCTGACCGGTTATCCCGTCGAAATGCTCTCCCCGGACATGGATATCGAGGCTGACCTCGGCATCGATTCCATCAAGCGCGTGGAGATCCTTTCCGCCTTCGAGGAACGGATGCCGGACTTGCCCTCCGTCTCCCCCGACGCCCTGGCCAGCCTCAAAACCCTGGGGGAAATCGTGGCCCATGTGACCACTTCCCTGCCCCGGGACGGCGGCACTGTTGTTTCCCCGCCCGCTCCAGCCGCCGGCTCTCCCCAGGCGGCCGACGTCGAAAGGGCCCTGCTCCAGGTGGTCAGCGAGCTGACCGGTTATCCCGTCGAAATGCTCTCCCCGGACATGGATATCGAGGCTGACCTCGGCATCGATTCCATCAAGCGCGTGGAGATCCTTTCCGCCTTCGAG
>JBMORA010000043.1:9353-89565 GCA_049320885.1 Thermodesulfobacteriota bacterium
GAACGGATGCCGGACTTGCCCTCCGTCTCCCCCGACGCCCTGGCCAGCCTCAAAACCCTGGGGGAAATCGTGGCCCATGTGACGCGCGTCAACCAGCAGCCGGAAGAACCTCTTACCGCCAGCGATCATTTCAGCCGCCTGGATGTTACTTACACCTTTCCCGCGGAACGGGAAACAGGGGAGGAACCGGTTGTTCCCCAGGTTCTCCGCAGGATCGTCAGCCCGCTGGAAAGATCGGCACCGGCCGGCCGGACGCCGGTGATTCCGGGAGATCATCCCGTTTGCATCCTGGACGACGGCAACGGGCTCGGCAGGTCCATTGCCGCGACCCTCCACGGACGCAATATCCGGACCGAACTCATACCCCGGGAAGCGCTCCATGAAATCGACGCCATGGAAACACGCTATCCCAGTCCGGCCGGTTTGATTCTCATCCCGGATGTGGATCTCATCAGCGATCGCTTCAGCCGTCCGAACACCTGGAATGAAAGCGACCGGCAATTCCTGCAACTGGCGTTTCAGCTCGCGAAAACCTTCGGCCCGCGGTTGATGAAGATTGGTGAGAACGGCGCCGCCGTGTTTGCCGTCATCACGCGCCTGGACGGCTGCTTCGGTTTCCGGGGTCAGGGCGTACTTCATCCGTTGCACGGCGGGCTCGCCGGGCTGGCGAAGACGGCGGCCATTGAATGGCCCAAGGTCCAATGCAGGGCCATCGATGTGGATCCTGCCTGGAAAGGCCATGACGACATCGCCGTCAGGATTGCGGACGAACTCTTCCATGAGGGTCCGGTGGAAGTCGGGATCACGCCGTCGGCCCGGTATGAACTCGGGCTGCAAACCGCACCTCCTCCGGAAGGCAAAATCGACCTCGGACCAAAGGATGTGGTGGCCATCACCGGAGGCGCCAGAGGCGTTACCGCCGCCTGTGCTTACGCCCTTGCGAAACATGCCAAACCTGCCATTGCCTTGCTCGGCAGATCCCGGCCGCCGTCACCGGAACCGGAATGGCTGCTTTCCCTTAACGACGAAGCGGCCATCAAGAAAGCGATTATCGCCCATGAGTTTGCCGACGGCTCCGCCACGCCCCTTGCGGTGGAAAAAGCCTTCAAACGTCACATGGCCAATCGCGAAATCGCCCGCAATCTGGAAAAGTTGAAATCCACGGGCGCACGAATCCGCTATTATTCGGTAGATGTCCGGGATCCATCGGCCGTGGGCGAGGTATTGGATCACATCCGCGGGGAACTGGGTCCGGTCAGCGGATTGATTCACGGCGCCGGCGTCCTCGAAGACCGGTTGATCATCGATAAAACACCGGCCCAATTCGACAAGGTTTTCGGTACCAAGGCTGGCGGACTCAAGGTGATGCTGGAAGCCCTTTCCCGGGATTCCATCCGGTATCTGGTGTTGTTTTCGTCCGTTGCCGGCAGAATGGGCAACAAAGGGCAGGCGGATTACGCCATGGCCAATGAAGTGCTCAATAAAATCGCCCAGCAGGAGGCTTTTCACCGCAAAAAATGCCGGGTGGTGTCCATCAACTGGGGTCCCTGGGACGGCGGCATGGTGTCCCCTTCCCTGCGGCGCGAATTCAAGAAGCAGCGGATCGACCTGATTCCCGTGAATTCCGGTGCCATGTGCATGCTGTATGAAATGATGGGGGACCGCACCGCGCCGGTTGAAGTGGTGATCGGCGCCGGATTATTGCCGGACGAGCGCTCCGCCGTCGGCAGGGAAACGAATGCCGGTGCCGCCGGCTCCGCAATGGAAAAACCCGCTCCGCAACAAAAAACGGCTAATGGGTCTGGCCACTTCCGTCAGATCGTGGATCTGGATACCTACCCCATTCTGGAAGCCCATGTCCTCGGTGGCAAACCGGTTGTGCCTTTTGCCTTGATGGCGGAATGGATCGGTCATGGCGCCCTGCGGCGCAATCCGGAGCTGTTCCTTCACGGAATCGACGACATGCGTCTTTTGTCAGGTATCAAGCTGAACGGTTTTGCCAGGGAAGTAGTGCTCCTGACCGGTCAACCGGAAAAGGTCGACAACTTCATCAAAGTGCCGGTGGAGCTGCGGAACAGCGACGAGGGGGAGACCGGTACGATTCATGCCCGCGCCACCGCGATCCTCGCGGATCATCCGGCCTTGCCCCCCGCTTTTTCCATACCGGCGGGAATCGGTTCCTCCCCGTTTCCGAAATCCACCCGGGAAGTGTATGAACAAGTGCTGTTCCACGGAAAACGGTTGCATGGCATCAAGGAAATCGGGGCCTATTCCGAAAAAGGCATGATCGCCCGGCTGGCTTCGGCCCCCCTGCCCCAGGAATGGATTCTGTCCCCCTTCCGGGATACCTGGCTGTCCGATCCGCTGGTGCTGGACGCTGCTTTCCAGATGGCCATTTTATGGTGCCATCAAACCATCGGCCGTGTATCGTTGCCGAGCTACAGCGCCTGCTACCGCCAATATTCGCCCCGATTTCCGCGGGAAGACATCCTTGCGGTGCTGGAGGTCACCCGTTGGACCGACCACAAAATGGAGGGCGATTTCACCTTCCTGGACCAGGACCATCAGGTTGTGGCCAGATTGCAGGGATACGAGGCGGTGGTGGATGCTTCCCTGATGAAGGCCTTTAAACCGTCGACCGCGGAAGAATGATGCAGACGAACAAAAGAGCCCCCATTGCCGTTGTCGGCGTTTCCGGTATTTTTCCGGCTGCGCCGGATGTCGATGCCTACTGGCGGAACATCGTCAACAGGATCGATGCCATCCGGGATGTCCCGAAGGATCGCTGGATTGTGCCGCCGGAAGCCATCCACCATCCGGATTATGTCCCGGATAAGACCTGCACCATGCGGGCGGGCCTGATCGATTCGTTTGTTTTTGACCCCACCGGTTTTTCCCTGCCTCCGGACCTGCTGAACGAACTGGATCCGTTATTCCAGATCGTACTGACCGCCGGCCGGGAAGCGCTTGCCGATGGAAAACTCACCTCCATCGAGAAGAAACGGACCGGGGTCATCCTGGCCTCCATCGCCCTGCCCACCGACGCCTCTTCCTTCTTAACCCGGGCAATCATGGGCCGCGCCTTTGAGCATCGACTGCTGCGGCAACTGCCTCCCCCGATCCGGGAGGACGGCCGCCAAGACTCCTTTTCGAAGCTGTCCCGCAACCAATGTCTGTCCGCCCGGGTGACCGGTCTTTCCGGCGCCGTTCTGACAAAAGGCCTGGATCTGGGCGGCGGGAGCTACACCCTGGATGCTGCCTGCGCCTCTTCCTTGTACGCCGTCAAGCTGGCTTGCGATGAATTGATCGCGTTCCGCGCGGATGCCATGATCGCCGGCGGCGTATCAAGGCCCGAATGCCTGTATACCCAGGTGGGGTTCACCCAGCTGCAGGCCCTTTCCCCCACCGGACGCTGCGCGCCCTTCGACCGCAGCGCCAACGGATTGGTGGTGGGGGAAGGTGTCGGTCTCCTGGTGCTGAAACGCTTGGAAGACGCCATCCGCGACGGCAACACCGTCCTGGCGCTGATCCACGGAATCGGCTTGTCCAACGATATCGGCGGAAATCTGCTGGCCCCGGACAGTGAAGGCCAGGTGCGGGCCATGCAAATGGCCTATGATCTGGCGGGCTGGTCTCCCGAGGAAATCGATCTGATCGAATGTCATGGGGCCGGCACGCCGGTGGGCGATGCCATCGAACTCGCCAGCCTCCATCGACTCTGGCGGGATGTGGATTGGAGGAAAAAACAGTGCGCCATCGGCTCCATCAAATCCATGATCGGCCATCTGCTGACCGGAGCCGGGGCCGCCGGATTGATCAAGACGGTTCTGGCGCTGAAACACCGCATTCTGCCGCCGTCGCTGCATTTTTCCGAACCGGCGGAGAACAGCCCCCTTTTCGACAGCCCCTTCCGGGTTCAAACCGAACCGGCGGAATGGCTTCCCGGAAAAAACAAATCCCTGCGCGCCGCCGTCAGCGCTTTCGGATTCGGCGGCATCAACGCCCACCTCCTGCTGGAGTCCTTTCAACCGGAGGCCCGCAATGGAGTCGGTCCCGGGCTGAAACCAACCGCGGACCCGGGTCCCATGGAAACCGGCGTGGCTGCGTCCTCGGTTCTACTGCGGGCTTCCGAGCCGTCCCGGTCCGAGGATCATCCGCAACCGGACGTGGCCATTATCGGCATGGGCGGTCTGTTCGGCCGAATCCCTTCGCTGCGGGAGTTTCAGGAAGTTCTGTTCAACGGCCGTTCGGTGATGGCCCCCTTTCCTTCGGACCGCCTGCGCGGGACCCGGGAAATCACCGCGCTCCAAATGGGAAAAGCCAGTTTCCATGGAAATATTTTCGAGGAACTCACAATCCTGATCGGTGAATTTCATATTCCACCCAATGAAATCCCGGATATTCTTCCCCAGCATCTCCTGATGTTGAAAGCCGCGGCCAATGCCATCCATGACGCCGGCCTGCCCCATCGCCAGGAACGGCCCCGGATGGGGGTGACCATCGGCATGGAATATGATTTCGGAGCCAACGATTTCCATCTGCGCTGGAATATGCACAATGAAGTCCGCAAATGGGTCCGGCAGTTGGAACTCCCCCTGAACGATGACCGGATGAAGGCATGGCTCGAGGCCCTTCGGGATGCCGCGGGACCTCCCCTGACCTCGGCGCGAACCGTCGGCGCTCTGGGCGGAATCATTGCCAGCCGGATCGCCAAGGAATTCCGCCTGGGCGGCCCCAGCTTCGTCGTTTCCTGTGAAGCCGCATCCGGGCTGAAGGCATTTGAAATCGGCATGCGTTCCCTCCAGCTGAATGAAACGGACCTGTTTTTGGTCGGAGCCGTCGAGTTGACCGGCGATGCGAGAAACCTGTGCATGACTCACGGCATCAGGCCCTATTCCGCGGCGGACGTGGTCAGGCCTTTCGATGCGCAGGCATCCGGCGGCCTGCCGGGAGAAGGGGCCGCGGCGGTGGTGCTCAAACGGTTGGACCAGGCCGTCAAGGACGGGGATCGGATTTACGCGGTTGTAAAAGGCATCGGCTCCGCCAGCGGCGACGGCATCGTGACGTCCACGCCCTCGCGGGAAGCCTATCTGCTTTCCCTGGAGCGGTGTTTCAAGGACGCCCGGATTGACCCGGCTACCATCGGGTATGTGGAAACCCACGGCGGCGGAACCCCCGAGGAAGACAGGCTGGAAGCGGAATGCCTGTCCGCTTTCTTTCAACATCCCGGCGATGCGGACGGTCCGGAAACGGATTGTGACGACAACAGCATTGCCGTGGGATCGGTGAAGGCGAATATCGGTCACACCGGCGCCCTTGCCGGTCTTGCCTCCCTTGTCAAAACCGCCTTGTGTCTCTACCACGAAATCGTGCCGCCCCTCCCTTTTTTCGAGACCCCGCCAGCGGGTGCCTGGGCCTCCGGCCGATTCCATTTCCCCAAATTTCCCCATTACTGGCTGAGGGATCGGCAAAACGGCCCCAGACGGGCGCTCATCGGGTCCATGACTGCCGACGGCAATTGCCAGCAGGTTGTCCTGGAAGGTTTCGACTATCCGACAGAATCCCTGAAGGAAAGCCTCCAGGCTCAAGTGGCGGATGAACGCAAACGTCCCCTGGGCCGGAAAACAAGCGGTCTGTTCGTTGTGGAAGCGGGAAAAAAGGAAGACCTGATCCATGGCCTGGAAGAACTCTATCAATTTGTGCATCGCTTCGCCGATCAGCACGGGAACCTGGAGCAGACCGCGGCAGCCTGGTTCCAGCGGAACCAACTTGATTTCGGGAAAAAATACGCAGTCGCGCTCCTGGCGGACAACAGCCACAACCTGGGCAAATGGATCAAGGAGGCGCAAAAAGCCGTGGAAGCGGATACGCCCCGCCAGATCACCGGCGCCGGCGGGTTCAAATATACACCGAACCCGATGGGCGGTACAGGGGATATCGCCTTTGTTTTTCCAGGATCGGGCAATCACTATGTCGGGATGGGACGCGGCATCGGCACCACCTGGCCGGAAGTCCTGCGCGGGTTGGATGCCGGCACCCGGCAGTTGAAAACCCAGCTGATCCCGAGCTGTTATGTCCCCTTCCGCCAATCGTGGCCACCCGGCTGGGAAACCCAGGCGCATGAAAAAATCGTGTCCGATCCACTCCATATGATTTTCGGCCAGGTTGTCCATGGCGGGGTGATGGCGGAACTGATCCAGACCTTCGATGTCCATCCCCAGGCGGTCATCGGCTACAGCCTGGGCGAATCCGCGGGGTTGTTCGCCATGAAAGCATGGCCGGATCGCGGCCATATGCTTGAACGCATGGACCAGTCGAATCTGTTCCGGACCGAACTGGCCGGGCCTTGCAATGCGGCCCGGAAAGTATGGCGGGTGCCTCCGGGCGAAGAAGTGGACTGGACGGTGGCGGCGGTCAACCGTCCGGCATCGATTGTCAAGGAGGTGATCCGTAAATTTCCCGCGGCCGAACTGCTGATCGTCAACACCCCCGATGAATGCGTGATCGGCGGAAGACGCCGCCAGGTGGAAGCCGTGATCAACCGGCTGGGATGTGACGCCTTTTATCTGGAGGGCGTGGTCACGGTTCACTGCCAGGCCGCCGTGCCAACCAAAGAGGCTTACAAGGAACTGCATGTGTTCCCCACCACCCCGCCTCCGGGAATCCGTTTCTACAGCTGCTCGTTTGAGAAGGCCTACGGGCTCAGCAGTGAAAAAGCGGCCACCTCGATTCTGAACCAGGCGCTTTTCGGGTTCAATTTCCCCAATACCATCCAACAGGCCTACAAGGACGGGGTCCGGGCCTTCCTGGAAATGGGGCCCCACTCTTCCTGCACGCGCATGATCGGCAGTATTTTATCGGACCAGCCGCATCTGGCGGTTTCCGCCTGCGCCAAGGGCGAAGATGACTATATCACGGTGGTCAAGTTTCTGGGAACCCTGGCGGCCGAGCGCATACCGGTGAATCTGGAAAAATTGTACGGAGAAAAAGCGTATTCCCGCCCCTTAGAGGCCGGTCGAACCGCCGCCGCCGGACGGGCGATTCGTCTGCTGCTGGGGGGGGAAGCGCCTTCCCCGCCATTGCCGGAGATCGCGAAGCAGGCGCCTTCGGTGGAAATCCCGCCGGCGATGCCGGCCGCCGCAGCGCCGGAACGGACCGGTGTCGTTTCCGCCCTGCTTGTTCCGGCTGCCTCCAGGGGCAGGGGGATCCCGACGCCGGGTCGCATGCCGGATCATCCCTGTGAGGAGCTCTTCCAGCCGCTTGCCGAAACCATCACGGCCAATGCCCTTGTCCACGATGAGTTCCTGAATTTCTCCGATTGTCTCAACCGGACGTTTACATCCGCCATCGCCTTTCAACACCGTTTGATCGAACAAATCCTGACGGCTGGGAATCAGGAGGGGCCGGCCTTGCGGGGTCAGGAGAGCTTCTCCAGCGCCCAGCCTTCGGAACAGATCGCACTTTCCGGCGTAATAGCGAATCCAGGCCTGCCATCCAATGGTCGGCTGAATTCCCCCGGATCACCGGGAGCCGCTCCGACGGCAACGGCGAAAGCCCCGGCCTTTTCCAGGGAAATGTGCATGGAATTCGCAACCGGCTCCATCGCCACGGTGCTCGGCCCGCAGTTTCAGGTGGTCGATACGTACAAGGCCCGGGTGCGACTGCCGGATGAGCCCCTGATGCTGGTGGACCGCATCATTTCCGTGGAAGGAGAAAAAGGTTCCCTGGGACCGGGCCGGGTGGTTACCGAACACGACGTTCATCCGGATGCCTGGTATCTGGACGGCGGCCGCGTTCCGGTCTGCATCGCCATCGAAGCGGGACAGGCGGATCTCTTTCTCTGTTCCTATCTGGGAATCGATCTGGCGGTGAAAGGCGAACGGACCTACCGGTTGCTGGATGCAGTGGCCACGTTTCATCACGGTCTGCCGGAACCGGGCGATGTGATCCGCTATGAAATCCGGATCGACCGGTTCATCCGTTCCGGCGCGACCCACTTGTTCTTTTTTCAGTTTAACGGTTACGTGGGGGATCGGCATATCATCAGCATGCGCAAAGGCTGCGCCGGTTTTTTCACGCCGGAGGAGGTGAAAAATTCCGGCGGGATCATCCTGACCGAGGAAGAAACACGGGCCGTGCCCGGGAAAAAACCGCTGGACTGGCATCCGCCGGTGCCCATGAAAGTGGAAAGCTACAGTGAGGAAGCCGTTGATGCGCTCCGTGAAGGCGACGTCGGCCGCTGCTTCGGCCCGCCATTTTCCGGCATCACCCTGGCGAAATCCATCCGTCTTCCCGGCGGACGCATGCGCTTGATTCACCGCGTGTCTGCCCTTGATCCTGCCGGTGGACGCTTCGGTCTGGGGATGATCCGCGCCGAAGCGGATATTCAGCCGGAAGACTGGTTCCTTACCTGTCATTTTGTGGATGACCGGGTCATGCCCGGCACCTTGATGTATGAATGCTGCGCCCATACCTTGCGGGTATTGCTCCTGCGTATGGGCTGGGTCACGGACAAGGAAGGGGTCTGTTACGAGCCGCTGCCGAACGTCGGGGCTGTGTTGAAATGCCGCGGTCCGGTCACTCCCGAAACCCGCACGGTGACTTACCAGGTGGAAATCAAGGAAATCGGTTTCAACCCCGAGCCCTACGTGCTGGCGGATGCACTGATGTTCGCGGATGGGGACCGGATCGTCATGTTCCGGGACATGTCCATGAAAATGACCGGCCTGGATCGCAGGGAGCTGGAGGCATTCTGGCTCTCCCATCATCGGCAGGGGGCCGGCCCCCGGATGGAGCATCCACCGGAGCGATATTCCCGTGAGCAGTTGCTCGCCTTTTGTGAAGGCAATCCCTCGGAAGCCTTCGGTGCCCCCTATCGGGTTTTTGATCGGGAACGGGTCATCGCCCGCCTTCCCCGGCCGCCCTATTTTTTCATGGATCGCATCACCAGCGTTGAACCCGCGCCGTGGATCCTGAAACCGGACGGCTGGATCGAGGCGGAATATGCCATCCCTCCCGATGAATGGTATTTCAGGGCCAACCGTATCCAGTCCATGGCTTTCTGCATTCTGCTGGAAATCGCCCTGCAGCCCTGCGGATGGCTGGCGGCTTATGCGGGGTCGGCCCTGCGGAGCGACAAGGACCTCAAATTCAGAAATCTGGGCGGAACCGCGATCCTGCACCGGAATCTGTTTCCGCATTCCGGTTTGCTGACCATGCGGTCCCGGATGACCAAGGTTGCCGAAGCCGGCGGAATGATCATCGAGGACTTCGATATGGAAGTACTCCAAAACAATGAGATGATCTATCGGGGAAAAACCAATTTCGGTTTTTTTTCAAAGGAAGCCCTGGCCAATCAGGTGGGCATTCAGAATGCATCCCGGACGGGATACCAGCCGTCCGATCACGACCGGAAAAGCGGCTTCGAATTCACCTTCACCGATGAAGCGCCGCTGTCACCCGATGACCCGGCGATAACACCCTCCCGTTCCGCCGCCCTGCCTTCCAAAGCCCTGCGCATGATCGACGAAATTTCCATCTATTCGCCGGATGGCGGTCCCGAAGGCCTCGGTTTTATCCGCGGCATCAAACAGGTCGATCCCGACGAATGGTTTTTCAAGGCGCACTTCCATCAGGATCCGGTTTGCCCCGGCTCCCTCGGCGTGGAATCGTTTCTGCAACTCGTCAAATTCATTGCCCTGGATCGCTGGCAGGATCTGGCCGCAACCCACACCTTCGAGATGGCCACGGGAATCGAACACCAATGGATTTATCGTGGTCAGGTGGTTCAATCCAACCGGATCGTAGAAGTGGACGCCTGGATAACCAAGGTCGACACCGATCCTCACCCGATGCTGCTGGCCGATGGTTTTTTAAAAGTGGACGGTCTGTACATCTACCAGATGAAAAATTTCGGGATCCGGCTGGTGCCGAACTAAATCGTAGCCTCGTAGGTGGTCTCACCGGCTTCGGCTGCCGCTTCGAAGGGTTCCGGTACCAGGGACTTGTCCCATTCCGCTTTGAACATAAAATAAAAAACCCGGTGGAACAAAACCAGCATGACATCGCGGGCCGTCAAGACCGGAGCGGTTTCATTCAGGATGGCGGCGATCCGGTTCAATTCCTCCTGTTTGCTTTTCAGCCGGCCCAGGGATGACAGACAATTCACCACTTGTTGGAGGTTGGCGGCTTCCGTTTCCCGGGTTTTCAGTTGTTTTTCAAAACGCTCCCGCAATTTGACGATGTGCGCATGGGAGGCGCGTTTCAGATTCCGCTGATTGGTCTCTCCCGGGAACCATCGCTGCGAACCGATGAACTGATCGATCGCCGTATGGATTTGATACTGATTTGCGATCACGGCATTGCGCAGGAGTCCCAATGAGTTTTCGCCGATTTTCAACAAAACGGCCTGAAGTTTGACCGCGTGTTCCCTGACTTTGGTTTCGAATTCCATTTCCGCGCTGTGCCAGAACATGTGGTTGATGTCCATGGCGATGGCCGACACTTCCTCCTTCTGGGCCAATCGCTTTTGAATATGAATTCGGATGGCGGGCAGCAGTTTGCCGGAATTTTCAAATAACGGCGTCCCCACGACGACCTTGTGGATGATACCGACAACCGCCTGCCAATCCTGAAGATGCAGGGCTTGTTTCACGTCTCCGTAAATCAATTTCAGCAATTCGTTTTCCAATAAATGGGCGGGGGTGGCATAAAAGGGCGTCCCGCCCAGCTGGGGTTGTTGGATTTCATGCTCGGCCGCGCCATAGTAAACAGCAGTCTCCACATCGATCAGCCCGATGGAGAACTGATCCGGCGAGGATAAAAAACGCGGATATTGCGACCGATCCCCGGCCACCAGCAGGTTGTCCGGTTTCAGATCGCGCATGGCCACTTTCCGGTCTGCAAGCCAGGCCAGCAATTCCAATAAATTTACCGTTATGCTGGCGATCTGCATTTTGTTCCGCGTGAAGATCACATCCTGGATTTGATGGCGGATCACATCCCGATACTCCTTGACTGTTTCGGCATGCTCCTCGAGAATGGTCTTCAGACGCATGTGGATCAGTTGTTTCTGCTGAGGGGCGATGTCCGACTCCTGGTCCACCCCCGATTCCTTTCCGGCCAGATAGGACAAAAACCAGCCCTTGATGCGATAGGACGGGATGATCACCGAGGTATCCGACTGCGCCATATGCCGGCGCAGATCCGCCTCGCAGACATGGTACAGTTCCTGCATTCTGAAACAAACCGCCCCGTTGCGCTGACCGTATCTCCCTGCAAAGCCCGGTGCATCCCAGATCAAATCCGGATAACTCAGAATCTCGTCGTTGGTTTTATCCGTCAGATTGTGCAGGTTGTCGATGATATGCGTCAAAAAGAAATACTTCGATAAATCCATGAAAAAGACAAAAGTCTTGCCGATTTTTAAATACTGCTGGGCTTCCGTCCGGTTCGTCAGCCACCGGATATAGCGGTCTTCAATTTTTTCCGGCGGCTGGGTATCCTCGTCATGGAATTGACGTATGCGCCTCAGGATGACGGAGACTCGCGGAATGATGCATTCCCTGGGCAGGAGTTTTGCGACGATTTCGCCTTCCAAACGGATATTTTCAATATAGGCGTTGAAATCGGTCAATGGTTTGGGCGGTATTTTAATGACCATATGGACGTCGAATATCACGTAGTAGCATTTGCTTTTACTGCCGCTCTCTTCGCCCAGCGGCCCGATGGTCATCCGTCTCCTGGCATATTCTCCGCCTTGTCTCACCCGCAGCTCATACACCTTGTTTTTTTCCGACAGGGTCGATGGAAGGCATTCGAACTCCACCACGGCACTTTCCGGCGCCGCCAACTGCAGGCGATACAGATTCAAAAAAAACAGGACGATCTGGTTTTCGTCCGAATCTTCTACGACAGGCTTTTTCGCCGTCGGTTGGGCGGACGAAGGCGCATTTTCCGACAAACGGATTTCGTCCCGAACCTCTCGTTTTCTCCGCAACCGCAAGCGGAGAAAAAGGAACAGGACGGTAAGGGTGATGATTCCCAGAAGGACGGCCGCCAGCGCGGCCTTGTTGTACGGCAGATGATGACGATTCGACCACTGCCGGGCGGTTTGAACCAGCTCCCGAAAGGTTTTCTCCACTATCTGGGAGCCCTTGATCCGTTCAATGTATTCCCCCTCGACAATCTGGGAGACTTCTTCCCTGAGGAGCATGGAATTCGCTCCATCCTTGCTGTAATAAACCACCTTGCCGCCGGTCCAGGTTTTATCCGCGATGATGGATGGCCCCCGGACCAGGTAGATCACATCCCGTTCATGGACCCATTCGTGATTCCAGAAAATGATTCCGGACGCCACCGACAGGGTGATGAATATCAACAGCAGCGACCACAGCAGCAGTTTTATTTTCATGTTCGCTCTAGTCGATGTAACTCCGATCCGTTAGAGCCTAGGGCGCGAAAGAAAATCGACCCTGGAATTTGGTTTATCGCCATTGTTGCCGTGCCAGCTAAAACGGCATGTTTCAATTGGATATCATTCAAGAATGGTTCAAACAGCCGACCGGGCCGGAATACGGCCCAGCCCATGAATGTCTCTATCATCTGGCGGCGAATGAATCAATACCTCTTTCCGTTGCGCCGGGGCAAGACGAACTGGACTCTTGAAATGGATTTCCAGACAGGATAGGGATAGCGATAACTCGAAACCGCCCTGTTTTTCAACGAAGCCTATGAAACAAGTCAATCAAAACGGCCTATCCTGGTTGGAATTTCCGCATCTCAGCGGGCAGCCGCTGCTGGCGCATGCCGTTTTCACCCGGACCAACGGGTATAGTTCCTCCCCGTTTGACAGCCTGAACGTGGGCCTGCATGTCGGCGACCGGGAAACCCATGTCCGGCAAAACCGGAAAGCGGTTCTTTCCTGTTTTGACGCCATGGAACTCATCGAAATCCAACAAGTCCACGGAAGCCGCATACTAGTCCTCGATGGGCATGACCTGCCGGACGGCTTCGGGGCGGACAGGGAAATGGCCCGGGGTGACGCCCTGATCACCAATCTTCCCGGCAAGCTGCTGCTCATCCAAGTGGCCGATTGCCAGCCGGTCATGATCCATGATCCCGTGCGACGCGTGATTGCCAATATTCATTCCGGCTGGAGGGGCAGCATCGTGAACATTATCGGCCGGGCGGTTACGACCATGAAGGAACGTTTCGGCTGCCGTCCTCGGCATCTGCTGGCCGGAATCGGTCCCTCCCTCGGGCCTTGCTGCGCCGAATTCATCCATTACCGAAAGGAAATCCCGCAACCCTTCTGGCGCTACCTCAATGGTTCGCGGCATTTCGATTTCTGGTCGCTCAGCCGTGACCAGCTGGTTGCGGCCGGTGTACCTCCGGATCATATTCAAACCAGCGAACTCTGCACCCGCTGCCGGCCGGACCTGTTTTTTTCCTACCGCCACACCAAGGTAACCGGCCGACTGGCAGCGGTCATCGGCCTGCGCGGAGCCGGTTCCGGATGAATTTGTCTCTTTTCTCTTTCGAATTTTTGCGTTATGGTGGCTGCCGTGATACTGCAACAAGACACCCGCATCCTCTGGAATCGAGCCATCGGCTCGTCCTATTTTCACATGGGCCTCCGGTGCGGCGAGGGGTTTGAGAATGCCGTTCCCGGACAATTTGTAACCTTGCGCATTCCCGATCAACAAACGCCGCTGCTGCGAAGACCGTTTTCCATTCACCGGCTGGTCCGGGAAAACGACAGCATCCGCGGGATTGAAATCCTCTACCGGGTGGTGGGGAATTGCACCGGTCGATTATCGCGCCTTTCTGCTGGTGACCGGGTCAGCCTCCTTGGTCCATTGGGCAATGGATTCAGTGTTCCGGGGGACGGTCCCATTTATATGGCCGCCGGGGGAATCGGTGTGGCCCCCATGGTCTTTCTTGCGGAATCCATTCATAAAAAGTCTCCGGAATCCTCCCCCCACACCCTGTTTCTGGGCGGGCGGACCCAGACGGATTTGCTTTGCATGGACATATTCAGGAGCTTGGGCATGGCCCTGGAAGTTTCCACCGATGACGGCAGCGTCGGATATGAAGGCCTGGTCACGGATTTACTGCAACAGGCCGTCCTGGACAACCCGCCGGAACGGATTGTTGCCTGCGGCCCCATGCCGATGCTGAAAACCGTGGCGCGAATCGCCCGCTCCCGGCAGGTGCCCTGCGAGGTTTCCATAGAAACCCTGATGGCCTGCGGCATGGGGGTCTGTCTTGGATGCGCGGTGGAGGACCGCAGACCGGCGGATAAATACCGGCATGTCTGTATCGACGGTCCCGTATTCGAAGCCGCAACCCTTTTAATGGACTCATGACTTTTTTTGAATTGACTTGGCTGGATGTCTATGTTAGTAGCCGTAATTTAATTTAAACGAGACTGTTGGGCGGTGACGGCCGAATGAAGTTCCCAACGAGGCGCCGATGACATGAAAAGAGAAACCAGGCGCTCCCTGAGAGAGCTCGCCTATTACAGCAGTCTTGGAATTTCCATCGCCTTGTCGATCTTTATCGGTCTGTTTTTGGGCGTGTATTTGGATGGATGGTTTGACACCCGGCCTGTTTTGACCCTGATCGGTCTGGGGCTGGGAATCGCGGCAGGGTTCAGGAATATCGCCCTGGCCCTTGAGAAAAGTCGAAAACTGTAAACGCATCGATGCCATGACTATACAGCAGCGTCTATTGAAATTTGTTGTCCGTTCCAACTGGATTCTGTTTATTGCCGCCAGCATTTTGGCAGGACTCGCCTCCTCGCCTGAATTTACAAAGGGGATTGTTTTCGGCGGCCTGATCGTGACGGTCAATTTCCATGCCTTGGCAAGGACCCTGCAGAAGGCCCTGACACCGCCCTATCTTTCATCCCACACATCGGTACTGGCCAAATATTACATCCGTTTCATCATCAGCGGTGTAATTTTGTTTTTCCTGATTTCCCGGCACATTGTTAACCCGATGGGTCTGTTTGTCGGCCTGTCGGTGGTTGTGGCGAGCATCATGCTGGCAACCATCAACGAGGTAACCAAAATCATCTTCAAGGAGGCCGTCTAAGGTGGAACATCCCTACTTATTCTTCGTCAAACTGTTTGAATTGTTAGGCTTCGAACATTTCGCCCAGTCCTATCCGCACATCATCTACTCCTGGGTCGTCATGGCGATTCTGATAACCGCGGGCGCCCTGGCAGCCAAAAATATCGCCCTCATTCCGACCAAGATGCAAAATTTTTTCGAAGTGGTTATCTCCGGGATCGAGGAATTCATGGTGGACACCACCGGTGAAGAAGGCCGCTGGCTCTTTCCCCTGGCGGCGACCATTTTCATTTACATTTTCGTGGGCAACCTGATCGGACTGGTTCCCGGCTTCTTTCCGCCGACGGCCAGCATCAACACGACGGTTTCCTGTGCGCTGGTGGTGGTCATTTTCACCCATGTCATCGGCGTCCGCTACCACGGAGCGGGATATATCAAGCATTTTCTCGGCCCGGTCTGGTGGCTGAGCCCCCTGATCTTCATCATTGAAGTGATCGGCCATCTGGCCCGGATATTATCGCTCTCTTTCCGTCTTTTCGGCAATATGGCAGGCCATGAAATCGTGCTGGCCATCCTGTTCAGCCTGGCCGGCCTTTTCTTTGCGCCGCTGCCGATCATGGCCCTGGGTATCTTTGTATCCTTTGTCCAGGGATTTGTATTTTTCTTGTTGTCCATTATTTATTTCACCGGAGCCATGGAGCACGCTCACTGATGGACCGGAAATCCAGTACAGGCGTCTAGGCAGCACCGTTGCTGCTTGGTCATACGGGTTTATGGAAGAAGCCCACACATTCATCAATTTATTATGAAGGAGGTTTTGTCAATGGAAGCTGAAGCCCTAAAGTATTTTATCGCGTGTGTCACGGCGGCAGGTTTTGGTATTGCCATCGCAGCGTTTGGCTGCGGTATCGCCCAGGGACTTGGCCTGAAAGCCGCAGTCGAAGGGATTGCCAGGAACCCCGAAGCGTCCGGAAAAGTAACCGTAACCATGCTGATCGGTCTGGCGATGATCGAATCACTTTGTATCTATGCGCTGGTTGTGGCGTTGATTCTGATTTACGCCGCTCCTTTCACCGCAACGGTTACCGGCATTTTATCCAAATAATCCCCGGTATCGTCAACTGTCATCAAAAAGGCCGGATTTTTTCCGGCCTTTTTGATGCCCCCCGGCTGTGTTACCGTTTTCCCAGGGCAGCCCGCAAGAATGTCCCGGTATGGGAGGCCTCATTTTGGGCGATTTCCTCCGGGGTTCCGGCGCCCACCAGCCATCCGCCGCCTTCCCCCCCTTCCGGACCCAGGTCAATGATGTAATCCGCGTATCTGATCACATCCAGATTGTGTTCGATCACAATGACCGTGTTGCCAGCTTCCACCAGCCGCTCCAGCACATGCAAAAGCCTCTGGATATCGTCCACATGAAGTCCGGTGGTCGGTTCATCCAGGATATATACGGTTCTTCCGGTTTCCTTCTTGCTCAACTCCCTGGCCAGCTTGACCCGCTGCGCTTCCCCGCCGGAAAGGGTTGTGGCCGGCTGACCGATATGGATATATCCCAGGCCCACATCCGCCAGGGTTTCCAGTTTTGCCCGGATGGCCCCGATCCGCGCAAAAAACGAGAGGCCCTGATTCACCGTCATGTCGAGAATTTCCGCAATGTTTTTTCCCCGGTACCGGATTTCAAGCGTTTCCCGGTTGTACCGCCGACCGTTGCAAACATCACAAGTCACATAGATATCGGGAAGAAAATGCATTTCGATCTTTACGATCCCGTCGCCACAACAGGCTTCACAACGGCCGCCCTTGACGTTGAAGCTGAATCTTCCGGACTTGAAACCGCGGACCCGCGCCTCGGGGGTATGGGTGAACAGATCCCGGATATGGGCAAACAAACCCGTATATGTGCCCGGATTGGAACGGGGGGTTCGCCCGATGGGGGCCTGGTCGATGTGAATGACTTTATCCACCTGGGAGAACCCGCCGGCCTTTTGATACGTTCCGGCCGGTATTCTGGCATGATACAACTGCTGGGCCAGCGCCGGATACAGGGTTTTCAGCACCAGGGAGGATTTTCCCGATCCGGAAACCCCCGTGACGCAGATGAAGCACCCCAGCGGAAATTCCACATCGATCTGTTTCAGGTTGTTTTCCGAGGCCCCATGAATGGAAAGCCTCGGTCCGTCCGTGGGCCGTCGCCTGGGAGGGGGCGCGATTTGTTTCCTTCCGGAAAAATACTGACCGGTAAGCGAATGCTCGTCGTCTAGCATGGCCTGGGGCGTGCCGGTGAAAACCACCTGACCGCCGTGGATTCCGGCCGCCGGCCCCAGTTCCACGACATGGTCGGCTTTCATGATCGTGTTCCGGTCGTGTTCCACCACCACCACCGTGTTGCCCATGTCTCTCATCTTGAGCAGGGTTTCGATCAGCCGCTGATTGTCCCGCTGGTGCAGGCCGATGCTCGGTTCGTCCAGGACATAAACGATTCCGGTCAATTTGGAGCCGATTTGAGTGGCCAGCCGGATCCGCTGACTCTCGCCGCCGGAAAGACTGGCGGCGGCCCGGTTCAACGCCAGATAATCCAGACCGACGTTATGTAAAAACCCAAGGCGCTCGACGATTTCCTTGAGTATTTTTCCGGCGATGATCGCTTGCTTGCCGGACAAGGAGAGGGAAGTAAAAAATGCCAGGGCATCGGCTATGGACAGGGCCGAAACCATCGCGATGCCGGCCCCGCCCACCAGGACGGAACGGCTGGCCGGGTTCAGACGTTCCCCATGGCAGGCGGGACAGGGCCGAAAGCGGATGTATTGCTTGATTTCCTCACGCGTCTGGTGGGAGTCGGTGGTTTTGTACCGTCGATCCAGATTCGGTATCACCCCTTCAAATTTCTTCCGATACACCACACGCCGATTGCCCTTTTCGAAATAGAACGGAATCTCCTGATCCCCGGAACCATACAAGATCACCTCCTGGAATGGCTGCGGCAGGTCTTTGTATGGCGTGTAAATGTCAACCCCGTACTGCAGGGTCAAGGCATCCAGGAATTCACCAAAGGCAACCGAATTCCGGTCGCTCCAGGGGCTGACGGCCCCTTCCCGCAGGGATAAATGCGGATTGGGGATAATCAGATGGGGATCAAACTCGGTGACCGTTCCCAAACCATCGCATTTCGGGCAGGCCCCATGCGGCGAATTGAAGGAAAAACTGGCGGGGGTGAATTCCGGGACGGCGATTCCGCATTGCGGACACCCCTTTTGGGCATGGAAGCGGAGTTGGCGGCCATCGGAAATGTCCACAACCACCCCGCCCCCGGACTGGGCCATGGCCAGCTCCAGGGAATCGGCCAGCCGGTTGCGAATGGAGTCCTTGACGATCAGCCTGTCGATGACCACTTCCATGGTGTGTTTTTTTTTCCGGGAGAGCTTTCCCAGCTGTTCGATTTCAACAATCTCACCGTCCAGTCGGACACGCGCGAACCCGTCCTTTTTCAAGCGGTTGATTCTTTTTTCAAGCGCTTCCGGCTGCTCCGGAGGAAGCGGCGCCAGAATGATCAGTCTGGTTTTCTCCGGCAGGGCCATCACCTCATCCGTCAGCTGGTCCAAGGTCCGGGATGTAACCGGAATACCGCATTGATGACAGACGGGGATTCCGACCCTGGCATACAGCAGCCTCAGATAATCGTGGATTTCCGTTACGGTTCCCACCGTTGATCTCGGATTGTGTCCGGCGACTTTCTGTTCGATGGCGACGGCTGGAGAAAGGCCTTCGATCAAATCGACATCCGGCTTGTCCAGGCGCTCTAAAAATTGCCGGGCATAGGTGGACAGGGATTCGACATACCGGCGCTGGCCTTCGGCATAGAGGGTGTCGAAAGCCAGGGATGATTTGCCGGACCCGGACAGACCGGTTATGGCGACAAGAGAATTTCTGGGAAGATCCAGGTCAATATTTTTCAGGTTGTGTTGGCGCGCGCCGCGAATGATAATGGTATCGGACGTCATTCTCTTGGTACCTTTTTGCTATCGCGCGGAATTCATCGCCTGAACGGCGGCCATGCGGACGGCCGCCATCAGGCTTCCCGGATCGGCGCGCCAGGTTCCGGCGATGTCGTAAGCGGTGCCGTGATCCACGGATGTGCGAATGATGGGCAGGCCGAGGGTCGTGTTAACGCCGTCGGTGAAATGGATCATTTTGAAAGGGATCAGACCCTGATCATGATACATGCAGACCACCGCGTCATATGCCCCCTGAAGCGCCTGATGGAACAGCGTGTCGGCGGGAAGCGGACCATGCACGTCAATTCCTTTCGCCGCCGCCATTTCACAGGCCGGAGCGATGACGTTGGCCTCTTCTTCACCAAAAAGCCCTCCTTCCCCGGCATGGGGATTGAGGGCCGCCACCGCGATTCTCGGTTTCTCCAGGCCGAAACGGTGAGTCAGACTCCGCTGGGTGATTTCGATGGTTTCGAGGATCTTTTCAGCCTGAAGCATTCCCGAAACCGCATGAAGCGGCACATGAATCGTCACCAGAACCACCCGCAGGGTGTCCCCGGCCATCATCATCGCGAACCGGTCGGACCGGGTGCGGGAGGCAAACAGTTCCGTGTGACCGAAAAAGGCGCTTCCGGCCAGTTTCATGGCGGCCTTGTTGATCGGCGCCGTCACCACGGCATCGATTTTTCCATCCATGGCCCAGTCGATGGCCGTCGTGATATAGGTCGTCATGGCGCGCCCGGTTTCCGGAGTCGGCCGGCCCCATTGTATCTGCTCAGGATTCAATTGCGAACCGCTGATGATGTCGACGGAATCCGGGTCGGCCGGAGCCATGGAAAGCTCCCGGACCTCCCGGAAGATCACCCGGGAATTCAGCCCAGAGGCGACTTTCCGCAACAGGGGGGCGTCGCCGAAGACAACCGGTCTGCATAACCGGAAGAGTTCTGGCCGCTGCAGGATTTTGACTATAATTTCCGGACCGATGCCTACGGGATCCCCCATGGTGATCCCGACGATGGGATGGGTTGTTTCCATCTATCCCTCTTTTCGTTTCGAACCGATGCTGGGTGGTGGCGTACCGATCAAACGCCCCTATTGTACCGTCCATGCCGCTGATTGCAACCAGATATTTCTCACCTCGGCATGCCTGTCGGGAATTCGCCATACCCCCGTGAATCATTGGGGAAAATTCCGACGCCGGATGTTCATAACTTGTCGATAGCAACCGGACGACCGTTTCCCGGGCCTCCTCACGATCGCGCTGATCGCCTCTAATCGGCCGATATCGAGAAATTCGATCATACTATTTTCCATCCAGAACGAATTATCGACGCGGAACACCGGACGACCGCCCCGATTCGCAACCCGCCGTGAAAACAAAATATATATATTTTTTTAATAAATTGTATGATTTATATTTTTAACAGGGCAACCCAAAGAAAATGTTAGCTTTTTATTAGCGATCCCTGGGTTATCTCTGAGGCGTGTTAATATTTCATTTTTCATCGAATTTGGGAGATATTCATAGATTTTTAAAGATATAGGATTTATTCAAGATGATGGAATCCGCGTGCATATAGTTAGAATGCTTCCAAAATGCTTCATGTGAAGAAAAACCGTGTTTCTGAATACTTGCATTTTTAAATTATTATTTTAATTTCATTTCAAGTAGTTTTATCCGCCATCCGCCCTCCCGGAAAGCGTCTGTAAAACCGAATTTATCCGGTTTGACGGAAAAGACCCGATACTCTATTGAAGTGCATCTGCTTTTGAAGGGGCGCTTTCACCTTGGCACTGGATCGATTCCAGGGCAAACCGATTGCTGTCCCCAGAAACATCGTTTTATACACAAAACCAAGTTGATCTGTTTTTGAACCGAACCATCTGAACGCTGAGACGACGAGTTGAGTGAGTATGAACGCGACCTGGCAACAAATCAAAGAAACACTGAAACTCCGATTGCCCGATCATAGTTATCGGATGTGGATTGAGCCGTTGGAATGTGATCGGTTACAGGACGGACAGATTCGACTGCTCAGTCCCAACCTTTTCCAAAAAAAACGCGTCCAGGAAAATTTCGGCGACATCCTGGAAGATGTGATCCACACCGTCACCGGCAACCATTGCGAACTGAGCGTGGTGGTGCCGGAAAAACAACACCGAACCGAGACCGCGCGTCCGGCCGAAAAGGGGAAAGACAACCCTCCGGGCATGTACCGGCCCGAAAGCCAGCAGGAGCTGCCCGCATTTGCCTTTCGTCCCCACTCCGGCCGAATGCTGAGAAAAGATTTTACCTTCGACAATTTTGTCGTCGGCGGCAATAACGATTTCGCCTATACGGCTTCGTTATCCCTTGCCACCCAGAAGAGCTCCACCCAGAAGTCGCTCTTCCTGCTTTCCAACACGGGCCTGGGGAAAAGCCATCTCTCCCAGGCCGTGGGCCATCAAATCCTGGCGGACAGACCGCTTGATCGCGTGTATTACATCACGGCGGAAGATTTCGCCATGGAGATGGTCCATGCGTTCCGGCATGATGCCATCGACAAATTCAAGGAAAAATATCGAACCCAGTGTGATGTGCTGCTGCTGGAGGATATTCATTTTTTGACAGGCAAGGAACGCACCCAGATTGAACTGGCCCAAGCCCTTGACTATCTTCTGGAGGCAAACAAGAAAATCATTTTCACAAGCTGTTACGCGCCAGGAGAGATCCCCAAGCTGAGCGAACAACTTCGATCCAGATTGTCCTGCGGCCTCATTTCCAATATCGATCCGCCCGGCTTTTCCACACGCGTGCGCATACTCCGCACCAAGGCCAAGAAAAACGGCCATCAAATCCCGTCGGAAGTGATCGAGTATCTGGCCGGCGAACTGTCCGAAAATGTGCGTCAGCTGGAAAGCGGTCTTTTCGGCGTGATCGCGAAATCCTCCCTGCTGGGGGCACCCTACAGCCTTGAGCTGGCTGAAAGCGTGGTGAAAAATATCGTACGTCAGAAAATGACCATCACCGTCGATATTATCAAAGCCCTGGTATGCAAAAATTTCAGTATCTCCATCAAGGATATCGTATCCAAATCCCGCAAGCAGCAAATCGTCCGGCCGAGACAGATCGCCATTTTTTTGGCCCGGCGGTATACCGACCAGCCCCTCCAGGTCATCGGCAAATATTTCAACCGCCAGCATGCCACCGCCATTCATGCCATCACCGCGGTTGAAAACGCCCTGAAAAACGGCAACGGCCCTGTCAAAAAACAAGTGGAGTATCTCTGCCAAAAATTGGAAACCGGCAATTTTTAGCAGTACCCGAAAATGATTCCGGGATTCGAAGATGAGGGCCATGATGTCGCCGCTCAGCCATCGGACCTTCCAAAAAATAAGGCAAATCGTCGGCAAGGACCATTGCACACGGGAAAAAGAAGATCTATTGTGTTATGCCTACGACGCCACAGCTCGTCATTTTCTGCCGGATGCGGTCGTATTCCCGGGAAGCCGTGATGACATCTCGGCGTTGATGGCGCTCTCCTACGCGGATCATTTTTGTATCACCCCTCGCGGAGCGGGCTCCGGGATGACCGGCGGCAGTCTCCCGGTTCAGGGCGGCGTCGTCATGGTGCTGTCCAGACTTAACCGCATCCTTGAAATCGATTGCGACAATCTCATCGCCCACGTCGAACCGGGCGTGGTCACCTCCCGCTTCCATCAGGCGGTTGAACAGCTGGGCCTTTTTTATCCGCCGGATCCGGCCAGTTCTGATTTTTCGACACTCGGCGGCAACCTGGCGGAATGCGCCGGCGGACCGCGGGCCGTCAAATACGGTGTCACCCGGGATTATGTACTCGGCCTGGAGGCCGTGTTGCCCGGCGGCGCGTGTATCCGCCTGGGGGTTCAAACAGCCAAAGGCGTCGTCGGTTATGATGTCACCAGACTCATTGTCGGATCGGAAGGCACCCTGGCTGTCATCACCTGCATGACCCTGCGGCTGCTGCCCAAGCCCGCGACCGTCAAAACCATGATCGCCGTCTTCGCGCAAATGGAAAGCGCCGCCACCGCCGTTGCGGAGATTCTGCGCCGGGGCATCATTCCCCGCGCCATCGAGTACATGGATAATGCGTCCATCCGTTGCGTGGATACCTATCTCAACAGCGGGCTGCCGATATCCGCCGGTGCCATTCTGATACTGGAAGTGGACGGCGACATAGAAAGTGTGGAACGATCCGCGGAAAAACTCCGGAAACTGTGTCAGTCCCAGGGGGCCACGGCTGTTCAGGTCGCCGAAACGGAAGCGGAACGGGCCGCTCTCTGGAAAGCCCGGAAGGCGATATCGCCGGCCCTGTATCAGTACGGCCCGGACAAAATCAACGAGGATATCGTGGTTCCCAAAAACCGCATTCCGGACATGGTCCGCAAAATCGCCCAATTACAGTCCGAAACAGGATTGACCATGGCCAGTTTCGGTCACGCGGGGGACGGGAATATTCATGTGAACATCATCCTGGATAAAAAAAACGGAGGGGACCTGCAAAAAGCGGAGACCGCCGTGCATACCCTTTTTGATTATACTCTTGAGCTGGGAGGGACCATTTCCGGGGAGCATGGCGTCGGGATAACCAAATCGCCGTATATTGAAAAGGAAATCGGACCGGTGGAACTTTCCCTGATGAAAGCGATCAAAACGGTTTTCGACCCCAAGGGGCTGCTCAATCCGGGGAAAATATTTCCTGTATCATAACCAATCGAAACTTACTGCATTATCTCAGAATACCCTTCCGGAAACAGCAGGTCTTCCAGCAAATCCATATGGGCGCTCTGATCTTGTTCAACCGCGCAGCGCAGGCGCAGCACGCAGTATTTCCGGCAAACCGGATCGGCGACATTGAAATTGCCGAAACACCCCATATGATCATCCAGCTTATCGGATTTACGAAGAATTTTTATCATGTCAACTGTTGTAACTCCAGCAGGGAAATCATTTCACGATGGATTCTGCCGTTGGTCGCCAGAAGTTCCTGGCTTTCCATTGTGAAGGGTTGATTCGCGAAATCGGTGATCGCGGCACCGGCCTCACGGGCGATAACGACCCCGGCGGACGTGTCCCAGGGTTTGAGCTGCTGTTCCCAGAAGCCATCAAAACGCCCGCAGGCGACATAGCACAGATCGAGAGCGGCCGATCCCAGTCTGCGAACACCCCTTGCCGCCGCCAGGCAATTTTCAAAACGGACCATCAAGGGTTTCAGAATCGTTTTCAGGCTGTATGGAAAGCCGGTTACCAGCAGGCTCTCCGCAACAGCCGGGGCATCGGAAACATGGATCCCGCACCCGTTCAGCTCCGCGCCTTTACCCTTCAGTCCGGTGAACAGTTCCCCGCTCACCGGATTCAGCACGACTCCCATGACCAGGTCGCCTCGATATTCAAAAGCGATGGACACGGCGAACAGACCCAGCTGGTGAGCGAAATTGGTCGTGCCGTCCAGGGGATCGATGATCCACCTGCAGTCTTCGCGCCCATCGGCGCGACCCGTTTCCTCGGCCAGAACGGAATGGTCGGGAAAATCAGCCTTGATCACATCGATGATCACTTTTTCAGACTCCAGATCCGCTTCCGTGACCAGATCGATGGCCCCTTTTTTGCGGATCCGGGTGATGCGGCCCAGGCGCTCATGGAGAATCCGTCCGCTCCGGTAAGCAGCCCGGATGCCGACTCTTTTTACGTGTTCCAGGTCCATATTCGTCGTATGTTTAATATCCTTTTACGCCCCCTGTCAACCCCAATCGTCCATTTTCATCAATATACGGCATGGATATTCAAATACAAGCCCATGATGTTGTAGTCGGCCGGCTTCTTCAAAAACAATCGGATTCCGGCTCCCCGGAATCGCCTTCCGGGCCGGGAAAAGACGGGCGGCCGGCTTCCGATTTCGAAAGAATCATCTCCTCCATACGTTCGATCAGCGGGAGAAGGGAGTGGCGCAGCCGGGCGGAAACCGGAATCCCATCGTAGCGCTTTGCCAGGTTGGCGACATATTCCGGTTCCAGCAGGTCTTGTTTGTTGAGCACGGTGATCATCGGCTTGGATTGCAGCCCCAGGTCCGACAAAATGGTCTCCACCGCCGCGATCTGTTCGGCATGGCGGGGATTGCTGATATCGATCACGTGGAGCAGGAGGTCGGCGTAGGTCAGTTCTTCCAGGGTGGCCCGGAAGGCCACGATCAGTTCCTTGGGGAGGGCGCGGATGAAGCCCACCGTATCGGTGATGATGACTTCCAGATCCCGGGGAAACCGCAACCTCCGGCTGGAGGGATCCAGCGTGGCGAACAGGCGGTTCTCCGTCAGGACCTCGCTGTGGGTCAGGGTGTTCAACAAGGTCGACTTGCCGGCATTGGTATAACCGACAATGGAAATAATCGGCAGCTCCCGTTTACGGCGGCGGGATTTTTGTTGCAGCCGCTGCTTTTTCAGCAATTCCAGGGAATCCTCCAGCCGGGAGATTCGGTCCCGGACACGCCGCCGGTTGATTTCCAGTTTTGTCTCCCCGGGTCCGCGCCCGCCGATGCCGCCGGTTAAACGGGACATGGCGGTATTTTTGGTGACCAGTCGCGGCAGCAGGTATTTCAATTGGGCCAGTTCCACCTGCAGCTTCCCTTCCCGGGACTGGGCGCGTTGGGCGAAGATATCCAGGATCAACTGGGTGCGATCGATGACCTTCAGATCAACCTGGTCGGTGATGGAACGAATCTGGGAGGGGTTCAACTCCTGATCGAAGACCAAAAGGGTCACGCCTTTCTGGAGCGCCGTCACGACGATTTCCCCCAGTTTCCCCCGGCCCAACAAAAAACGGGGATCGATTTTCTTGCGTTTCTGGCAGATGCATCCAAGAATCTGGATCCCGCCCGAATGGGCCAACTCCGTCAGTTCCGCCAGGGATTCCTCGGCGTTCTGTTTCGGGGATGTCGTCACGCTCACCAGCAGGGCCCTTTCAGAGGAAAAATCCGCGTTGAGCACGGACCCCAGATGGGCGATCTCGGTTTCAAGTGCCCTGAACAGCTCCAGACAGCCGATGTCCAACCGCTGGACGGGCAGCGGCGGCATGAGATGATACATGGCGGAATCATCCAGGCCGGGCTGGATATGAGCCGTCAGAACATGGCGGGGCGCTCCGTCCCTGGTGATCAGCACCGCCGCCATCAAATCAAGCCGCAGCAATGCCAGATCCGTCAGATCGTCCTGGGTCAAGGGTTCTTCATTCAGATGGGTGTGAACACAGCGCAGCCCTTTCAAGCGGCCCGGCGCGGACCGGTAATCACTGAGATCCGGGATCAGGATTTTCTGGTGATCGCCGATGATGACATGTTCGATGTCGCCGCCGCGGCTGATCAGCAAGCCGATTTGCCGTTGAATTTCATGGGAAAGCAGGCAGATGTCCCGGGCCAGTTCCTGGGAAACGATCCATTCCGGTCGGGTTTTGCGGCGGTATAGATTTTCAAGCTTGCGCAACTGCTCGGCTTTTAAACCGCCTGTATTTCCGTGGACTTTCTTCATAACGGGAAAGGTCGGCCCTTCGGGCGGGACGGCTACCGGCCGGTATAGTCCCCTGATTCCAGGTTTTCAAATCGCGTATAGGCGTTCAGGAATGCCAGAAAAGCCGTTCCCACGGGGCCATTGCGCTGTTTGCCGACAATGATTTCCGCCTTCCCGCGATTGGGGTTGTTTTCGTCCTTGTTGTACACTTCATCCCGATAAATAAAGGCCACGAGATCAGCGTCCTGTTCCAACGCGCCGGACTCCCGCAGATCGGAAAGCATCGGGCGTTTGTCGCTGCGCTGTTCCAGCATCCGGTTGAGCTGGGAAAGAGCGATCACCGGAACGCTCAATTCCTTGGCCAGGCCTTTCAGGGACCGGGAAATTTCCGATATTTCCAGATCCCGGCGTTCCCCGGACTTGCGCACCCGCATGAGTTGAAGATAGTCGATGATGATCAACCCGAGCCCTTTTTCCATTTTCAGGCGTCTGGATTTGGCCCGTATATCCATGGCCGTTATATCCGGCGAGTCATCGATGAAAATAGGCGCATGGCCGAACAGGCTGGCCGCGTCCGTCAGCCGGTTCCAATCCTCCTTGCTGAAAAACCCGCCGCGCAGCCGCGCGGAATCAATGCGGGCCTCGGCGGTCAACAGCCGCATGGAAAGCTGTTCCTTGGACATTTCCAGGGAAAAAATCGCCACCGGCACACCATGGTCCACGGCGGCGTTGCGGGCGATATTCAGGGCGAAGGAGGTCTTCCCCATGGAGGGCCGCGCGGCCAGAATGATCAGATCGGAGTTCTGGAAGCCGGATGTCATGTTATCCAGCCGGGCAAAACCGGAGGGAATCCCGGTCAGCATGGATTTATCCGCCTGGCGCTCCTCGAGGGCATAAATGTTGTCCGTCACGAGTTCGCTGATGGGATGGAAATCCTTCTTGGTCTTTTTTTCCGAAATGGCGAAAATCGCCTGTTCAGCGGAATCGATGATTTCATCGACATTGCCGCGGTCCTCGAAACAGCTTTGAACGATCTGGTTGGCGTTTTCGATCAGACGGCGGAGGGACGATTTGTCGCGGATGATCCCGGCATAGTGAACCGGATTGACCGCCAGCGGGACGGTATCCAGCAGGCTTGCCAGATAGGCGCTGCCGCCGACCTTTTCCAGCAGGCCTTTTTCCTTCAGACGGTTCGCCAGGGTTACCGAATCCACGGGTTCCCCCTGGGTGAACAACTCCTCTATGGCGGCAAATATGTTCTGGTGCGCTTTCCGGTAAAAATCCTCCGGCTTCAGGATTTCGATAATATCAAACAGCGTGCTGTTATCGATCAGGATGGAACTCAGGATGGCGGCTTCGGCCTCAATGTTCTGGGGCGGCAGCTTCTGGAGAGCGATATCGGACTGGTTTTTCGGTTCCTTGTCATTCATACGGCTGCGTGTGGCATGCTGTTGCCGACCGGAGTCGGCGGCCTGCGGTTCGAATATCGCAGGCAACGATGGAACTCTCCGGAAAGAGCCGCGACGCTTGCACTTTTCGGCTCAACGATGCGGGCGGCTGTCCGCCCGCATGACGACATATGGGGATCACCATCCGAAAGCGTGGACGGGGTCCGGCCCTTTCCGGACGAATCGGACGTTATTCCGCAACCACTTCAACGGTAATTTCAGGCTTGACGCCTTTATATACCCGCACCGGAATCTGGAAACTGCCGATGGTTTTGATCGGCTCCGGCATCAGCACCATCCGTTTTTCGACCTTGATGCCCTGGCTTTCGAGGGCGGTCATGACATCATGGATGGTGATGGAGCCATACAGCTTGCCTTCTTCGCTGACCTTGGCGGACAGCTTGCAGGTGACGCCCTCCAGCCGCTTGGCCATCTGTTCGGCTATTTCGCGTTCCTTGGCGATCTGCAGTTCCAATTTGACGCGCTCCAGTTCCAGGACCTTGCGGTTCTGGGGTGTATCCAGGACCGCCTTGCCCTGGGGCAGCAGATAATTGCGCGCATATCCGGCCGATACTTGCACCTCGGAGCCGATGATGCCGAGGGATTCGATGGTTTCCTTCAATATGACTTTCATAGGTTTCCTCCACTCCGATAAAACGTTTCCTTCTGAAACGGCATTCTAAAACGAATTGATACCTTCCATATGCCATGCGTCATCTGGCGACGCCGGCAGCTCAGCCAACGGGTTTTTCCATGCCCAGTCTTCTGAAATTCAACCAGACATCAAAAAAACCGATTCCGGCGATGAGCAATACCAAAAGCTGCTGCAGGACGATCAGGGCGTACAGAAAAACCCTCGCCGGACGCGGCAGTTGCTTTTTCTCGAAATAAAACGAAACGATGGCGATTCCTTGAAAAAAATACACCACCAAAAAAACAATAAAACCGTTGGCCGCCAGCAGGCGCAGGGTTTGTCCGGCCAGAAGCATCCCGAGACAGCAGAGGATCACGCCCCACACCAAAATCTCAGGCGATCTCCATTGATTCAGCGGACCGAAATCCCCTGCGACCATTTCCTTCCGGCGCAGGATCGGCCGGGCGATCAGGAGATTCATCCAGGTGACCACCAGGGTCATCGCGATCACCAGGGCCGGAATGATGCGCACGAAAATATACTCAATCCGCTTCAAGGAACCGGTGATCAGTTGAATCTCCTGCTGCGGCATGCCCATGTTTTCGTACAGTGCCACCGTCATTTCCATGTTCCGGCTCACGTAATCCGCAACCAGGGTGAAAAAACCCGTTTGCAGGGAATGGCTGTAGGCGGCCAGACCGAGAAGACCGGCGCCGATCACCACGCCGGTGGGGTAGAGAACGGTTTTTTCGACGGACAGATTCCGTTCCATGCATTCGGCCAGTGCAAAACCGATGAGCATCAATCCGCCAAAAAAAATGCGGTCAATGCCGCCGCTGCCCCCCCCGGTCATGATGACAGCCGTGACGGCCGCCACGACGGCGGCATTGCCCCTGCCGAGTTTGAGCCGGTAAAACAGCAGGGCCGCGGGAAGGAACAAGGCGAAAAAGAAACCGACCACCGGTATAAAAACCGCAATTCCCATGATCAGACAGGTAACGGCGATGCCACCGATGATTCCCCTCGAGGTCTCTCCCCGGGCAGCTTGAGGCACGCTTGCTTCTCCTTAACGCTTACGATGCCTGAATATCACGAATCAAAGGCGCCGACATACGGCAGCAGCGCAATCGTCCGCGCGCGCTTGATGGAAGTCGTCAATGCGCGCTGATGGCGGGCGCAGGTTCCGGATATGCGCCGCGGAATGATCTTGCCGCGTTCGGTAATGAAATAACGCAGGGTCTTTGTATCCTTATAATCAATCATCAGGCTGCTGTCGGCACAGAAACGGCAGACTTTCCGGCGGTGGTAGAAATTTTTCTTTTTACGGGGTTTTTCGAATTTTTCGTCTTTCATGGGACCATCCTTTATTCTTCGTCTTCGGTTTGTGTTCCGGGTTCATCTTCCTCGTCGGATTTTTCGGCATCCATGGCCCCCGACGACTTCTTCTCGACGCTTCCTTCAGCGGCCGCGGCCCGGGCGGTTTCTTCCTTCTGGGCCAGTTCCACTTTCAGTTTTTCGAGATCGACATCCGGATTCAGCAGGATGGTCATAAATTTCAACACGCGGTCATCGATCCGGAACGAACGTTCCACTTCGTCCACCATGGCGCCGTTGCCACAGTAATCCATGCGGACATAGTGACCGCGATTTTTCTTCTTGATCTCATAGGCCAGTTTGCGGCTTCCCCATACATCGAAAGTCGCCATGAATCCATCAAAACTCGAGACAATGTCCTTTGTTTTGCTGAAAACCTGTTCCCGGTCCTGTTCGCCCAGATCCGGATCGGTGATAAAAATGGTTTCGTAACGTCGCATACGCCTCCTTCTGGATATAAAGCCCTGAATTTATTTCAGAGCAAGGATAAAAAAAAGTCCCTTGGCTAAAAAACCTAAGTATTTAACACCGCTCAAAATGCGCTGTCAAGCTATTTCGATCAGCCGTTTTTCAGCTTCGGGCGTGTCCAGGCCCAGCGTCCCGCCGGGATTCATGATATTCCGGGGATCGAAATACAATTTCAGCGCTTTCAGAACGCCCATCTGCTCTTTACCCAGATGGGCCTCCATCCAGGGGCCGAACAGCTTGCCCATGCCATGATGGTGACTGATGGAGCCGCCATGCTGGAGGATGGCGTCGATGATCCCCTGGTAAAACCCGGTATATTCCTCCCTGCTGGCAGGCCGCAGGAGGAAGATGAAATATAGGTTTGTTCCGTTTGAATAGAAATGCGAGGCATGGGTCATGCACACGGTCCCCGGCCGGTTTTTGATATAGGACCGGACACCCTGATGCAGGGCATGCAGCTTGTCCCAGGTGACCGACGCTTCCACGGTGTCGGCGACAATGCCATAGTCCATCCAGTCATCCCGCATGAGGGGCTCCTTGTAGCGGGTTTTCTCCCATTTCTTGACGGGAAAGCCGGTGAGATAGAGCGCGCCGTGCTGTTTGGCCGTTTTGCGGATCATTTTTTTGACGTGGCCGGCATAGCCCTTTTCACCTTCCGCCGTGCCGATGCAGAGGCAGCGCTCCATGGGCTTGAGCCCGAAGCGCAAAAAGAATTGGTTGATGTAGCGGTTGTCAGCCCCGTACAGCTTGAGCCCCCGTTCCGTTTCTTCCGGGTCGGAAATCCGGTATACCGCCGGCAGGCCGAATTCGCCCTGCATGATTTCACGGCTGGCGGATACGGCGGCCTCCCAGGTCGGAAACATGAAGGCGAATCGCCGCCGGTTTTCCGGCTGATAGCGGAATATGCGCATGGTCAGTTCGACCAGGATGCCGTAGGCGCCCTCGCTGCCCTTCATGATGTCATTGACCTTCGGTCCGGTGGCCGTCCCTGAAAATTCGTAGGTCGCAAAGTCTCCGGCGGGCGTCACGTATTCCTGGGCGAGGACGATGTGGTAGGCATCGCCATAGTAAGTCGAGGCCTGACCCGAGCCGAGGGTCACCACCCACCCGCCCACCGAGGACAGCTCGAAAGACTGGGGGAAATGCCCGCAGGTATAGCGGCGTTTGGCCTGAAATCTCTCGGGCGCCCGATTCAAGGCTTCTTCATAATCCGGCCCCATCATTCCGGGCTGCACAATGGCGGTATGATTTTCCTCATTGAGTTTGAGCACTTTGTTCATGTGGGTGCTCATCACCAGGGTGACACCGCCCTTTGCCGGGGTCAGCCCCTTGGTCACGGAGGACCCGCCGCCATAAACATAGACGGGGATCCGCTGTTGGTTGCAATAGGCGACGATTTTTTTCACCTCGTTTTTATCGCGGGGATGAACCACCAGATCCGAAACAGCGCCGACATATTTTTCTCGTAAATCCAGCACCTCGAAAATCATGGCGCCGTGGCTGAATTTGACCCGGTCATAATCGTCGGTCGCCATATTTTCCCGGCCCACGATGGCGGCAAAGGCTTCCAGCTGTTCCTTGCCAAGTCCCGGCTTTTTATCAAGGCTAACGACTTCGTTGCCCTCTTTTTGTTTTATCCGGAAGTCCTCGTCCGAAAGACCGAAATCCCGCTTCATCATCTCGTACCAGGCAGCACTCGGATGCTTGAACTCGTTTTGTCGCCCCAGTTTGAAGATCGATCGATAGGATTTTTCCAAAGGCGGTGTTTCCGCCCAGTCCGGTACAAAGCGTTTTTTTCCTGCCATTGCCATTTTCCTTTTCATGATTGATCCAGCTGCCCGTCGTTTTTCACTGTTTTCCTTCCCTGCTCTCCATGCCCAATGCTTTCAGAGTTTGCTCTTCCGCGAACAGCAACACCGCCAACATGATTTCCTTCGCCCTTACCGCATCCTTGTTTTTGAGGGCCTCGAAGATATCCCCATGAAATTGTCGGGACCGGGACCGGTTTTCCTCGACGTCAAAGTACAGCCGCCACAAATCCCCGGCCAGTGCGGTAAAGGAATTCAGCAAGATGACAAAGAGCAGGTTGCCGCTGGCCCGGGCGATGAGGTTGTGCACGCGCCAATCCTTTTCCTCGATGGGCATGTCATCGCTCTGAAAAACGATCCGTTCCAAATCCCTCAGATCGTTTTTGCCCCTGTTCAAGGCAGCGCAATAGCATATCTCCGGTATGATCAATCTACGCAGATCCAGCAGATTCTTGAGGATGTTGCCGTTCAGCCGGCCGTCGAGAAACAGCATGTGCCCGGCCAGATTCAGGCTCCCGCTCTCCAGGAAATCCTTCACGAAAATTCCGTTGCCGTGCTTGATTTCCACAAGCCCCATGCCTTCCAGCCGGTGCAACGCCTCCCGGATCGTCGTCCGGTTCACCTTGAGCTGATCGGCCAGATCCCGCTCCGGCGGCAGCCGGGAGCCGGCGGACAACTCCCCGCGGATGATCTTGGCCTTCAATTGCTCCATGATTTCTTCATGGAGCCTGGTTTTGACGATGGGATTCAGCAGGTTTGGTTCTTGTTTCATCCTGTCCCCCTGGACGGCATTTTGTTGATGATTGGATGGTCCAACCAATTTATAAGCATATCCCCGGATTTATTGTCAAGCAAAAAAAAATTGACCGCATGGGGCCAGTGATGATGAAGATACATGCGCCGGTCCACTTCAATAGTGTCTCATTTATAGGAACGATCCTTAAAATGGTTCCAGGTGACCGGCAGGGAATAAGCATAGACTTTGGTATGCTTGGCTTTATATGGTTCCAACGGCTCATCATGTTTTGATTTTTTCATAGTCTAGCGTGTTCATGTCGGCCAGCAGCTTTCTCAGGGTTTTCGCCTCGGGAAAGTTTCCGTCAATTTCCGATAATCAAACCAGTTGATGGATCTCCTGAACCGTGTCTGGCTGAGAGCCGGCAGCAGCGATGAGCTAAATTTACTGCTGAAAATTGGCGGCCGCCGGTTGGCGTTTGAAATCAAGCTGACATCCTCGCCATCCAAACAGGACCTGGATAAACCGTGCTGCACCGCTCAGCTCGTCGGCACCTACAAAACCTGCCTGTCTCCCTGCCCCGGACGGGTTCCATTTTCGCAAGCCTTGCCTCTTGAAAAGCCGTACCATGCTGAATCCAAAACTCTTGGCAAAAAAGCATGGCATGAAGTGACGTTTTCCCCCAATATCCGCATTGCGCAGCACCTCACGGCCATGCTATGCAGGTAATTGCCATTATAACCAGGAGTCGCCATGCGTGTTGAGCTTGTAAGCGGAATAGTGTGTCTGTTCTTCGCCGTTGTCGTGAATCCCGCGGTCACGCATCAGCGGGTCCATGCCGCCGAAACCGGTCCGGTTCTTCCCCGGGCGGACGGCATTGCCGGCGATCTGGATAGCGACCGGGACGTGGACGGCCGGGATCTGGCTTTGTTCGCGGGGAACCCCGGCGGAACCACCCTTGCCGAACTTGCCGGCAACTTCGGCCGGGTATTTTCGGCGGCGGCCCCGGTAACCGAGCCGGTGCTGCGGTCCACCCTCCCGGCCAGCTGGGATGAAAACTGGTTCGCCTCGCCGGCGGTCTTTGATCTGGACAATGACGGCAATATGGAAATCATCGCCTCCCGACACAGCGTCCTGTATGTCTGGGATAATTCGGGAAACAGACTGTGGCGGGCCCCGGTGGGGGAAAACGCCACCTCGACCAACGATCACGGTTCCCAGCGGCAATATGCCTCGCCGGTGGTGGGCGACCTGGACGGCGACGGCATGGGAGAGATCGCCATCGCCTACGGCAACCGGGTGGCGGTATATGACCATACGGGCATGCTGGCCCCGGGCTGGCCCCGGACGTTTCCGGGATCGAGCGGTGAAATCCGCTCCATCGCGGCGAGTGATCTGGACCTGGATGGTTTAGTGGAAATTCTGGCCGTCAAGACCTCCAACGGCCCGGTGACCGTGGTCTTTCGCATCGACGGGACTGTGGCGCCGGGCTGGCCCCAGGTGCAAAATTGCAGCACATGCAATGATTACGGCGGGTACAACCAGAACATCGGCGCGGCGGATTTCACCGGGGACGGGCTGCCCGAAGTGGTCAGCACCTATGACATCTGCCATATCGGCATCATGAATGCCGGCGGCAGCCCTTTACCCGCCCATCCCATGTTCTCCGGCGATTATGTCAGCTCTGTCCCCATGTTTCACGATATCGATCTCGCCATCCAGGGCTGGGGCGCCGACGGCAACGACCGGGACGAGTTCACGGATTCCCCGCCGGTATTCGCCGATATGGACGCCGACGGGTCCCCGGAGATCATCCTTTATTCGGATCATGAACTCGCCGGCGAATATATCAACCGGGGCAACTGCCTGTGGGTGCTGAAAGCGGACATGACCCGGGCGGAAGGTTTTGAAACGCCCGTCTGCTCGGGGATGCCGCTGTATACCGGCTACCAGGACAATATCGTCCAGGTGGCCCCGGCCCCGGCTATTGCCCGGCTCGCCGGCGATTCCCGGCCCGCAATCGTCGCCCCGTCCTATGACGGCAACCTGTACTGTTATTCCGGCGGCGGCGACATTCTCTGGCAGTACCCGTTCGATTCAGACTCGGCGGAACCCTTCATCGGCGCTTCGGGTCCCGCCATCGGCGATTTGAATGACGACGGCATTCCGGAAATCGTGTTCACCACCTACTCCATCACCCAGAATGTCTCCCACCTGATCATCCTCGATGCCGCCGGGACCCAACTGTTCAAGACAGCCATTGCCAAAAGGGGTTCCATGAGTCCGCCCACCATCGCCGACGTGGACGGCGACCATCGATGGGAAATCATCGTTTCCTTGAAAGACACCATCGGCTCGGGCCTTGGCGGCGTCCAGATCTGGGACGTCGCTTCCGCCGTGACTGACGGCCATCCTCCTCCCTGGCCCACGGGACGCGGGAATCTGCTGCGGGACGGCCGTTATCGGGAGTGAATGACCCCATGACGACAATGCTTCTGTAAAGGGAACGCAAATGAATCGAACCCGCTACCCGGAAAATATTATATTGACGGTTTTCGTCTTCCTGCTCGGTTGCGGAATCGGGATAGAGGCGGGAGCCCGCCATGCGGAGACTTCCGGCCCGGGATCCTTGATCGAAGACCTTGCCGCCGCCCCGGAGGGGATCGAACTCAACGGGATCGGCATCCGAATCGAAGCGGAATGGCAACAGGCCTTCGAGCCGGCCGCCTTTCTGGTTCGCATCAAAACCGACGGAATTCTGCCAGCAGGCTCTCCTTTGAGTTACCGGCCGGAAGCCAATCTTCTCTGCGGCGATGAGGTGATCGACGTCAAACTGGTCCGCCCCTTTTCATCCGACCGCCGCGGCTCGGCGCTGGTGGCGGCGGTGATGTCACAACCCGCCGCGGTGGTTCCGAAGCCGTCGGATTTCGTCATCCGGATGACGGACGGCGACGGGCGCATCCGGTATCTACGGGCGGGGCGGGAAAGACTTCGCCATCGTCAACCGGAAATCTACATCGCTTATGCCGGCGGTTCTTTCCAGGGAGACATCGCCGCCCCCCCGACCCTTGTTTCCCATGGCCTGATACCCATTCAGCATGATTACAGCGGCCTTTCATCCTGCATCGCCGCCGTGCTGACCCATCAGTACGCGGAAAAGGCCGGCGAGCTCACGGTGATCAACGGAGTGGCCGCCGCCTGCGATATGGCAATGGTGATGGAAAGGCTGGCCATTTCCCTGTTCGATATAAAGAACTACCTGAAGTCCATCGGATATTTAGGCACGGGTTATGAAGAAGCCGGCCCGGTATCGCTTTCCACCTTCGCGGAGGACGGCATCGATACCATGGCGCCGGTCATCATGAGTGTCGACTACCAGGACTTCCGGCACTTTGTATTGCTCCGGGGATATGACCGGGAGCGGGTGTATATCGGTGATCCGGCCCTCGGCAATGTCGCCATGACCTTTGAGGAATTAAGCTCCGTCATGGTACGGACGGATAACCGGCATTGGTTTTTTTTCGTCGTCCGCAAGAACAGCGACTGATGACGGGGCCGCGCTGTAAAACGCCGCCCGGTTCATCCGGAAGATTCCCTGAACATCCGTCGGAGTTTGCGCAGGAGGTCCTGGACCGAAAACGGCTTTTGAATGAACGCGATGCCTTCCTCCAGCACCCCGTGGTGAACGATGACGTCATCCGTGTACCCGGACATATAAATGACCTTGATATCCGGGTAGCGGTTCTTGACAAGGGTATGCAATTCCTTGCCGTTGCTGTCCTGGAGAACCACATCCGTCAGCAGCAGATCGATGGGCGGGCCCTGGGATATGACTTCCAGGCACTTGCGGCCGCTGTTGACCGCGATGGTCCCGTATCCGTATTTTTTTAATATGGTTTCGGTAAGCTCCCGCACCGCGTCATTGTCCTCGACAATGAGCACCTGCTCCGTTCCGAAAAAATCCTCCTGTTTCGGCGCGGCAGCCGCCGACTGCTCCGGTACGGCTGCGGCGGCGGGAAACCAGATCTGAAACACCGTTCCTTTACCCGGCTCGCTGTGCACCTGGATACTGCCGTTATGTTGTTTGACGATGCCGTAGACGGTGGACAAACCCAGACCGGTGCCTTTACCCTGGCCTTTGGTGGTGAAGAAGGGATCGAAAATCCGCTCCTTGGTTTTGGCATCCATGCCGTGACCGTTGTCCCGGAAAGTGAGTTCCACGCAACCGTCCGCCGCTCCCACACTACCGGACAGGCCGGCATTCATTTCCGGGGAGGACGTGTTCACCTCGATGGTGATCTTGCCCCCATCGGGCATGGCGTCCTGGGCATTGACGGCCAGATTCATCACCACCTGCTCGATCTGCCCCGGGTCGGCCAGAATATTGGGGACGCCCCGGGACAGCTTCAGTTCCAAGCGGATATCGTCCCGCAGAATCCGGTCCAGGAGGCTCTCGAATCCCGCCAGGATCTGGTTGAGGCTGACGGATTTGATCTCCAGGGCCTGCTTGCGGCTGAAGGCCAGCAGCTGCCGCACCATGTCTTTGGCACGATTGCCGGCGTTGAGAATCTGCTCCACGGCTTTTCTGTCGGGACTGTCCGACGGCATGTTGCCGAGCAGCAATTCACCGTACCCCACCACAGGGGAAAGCATGTTGTTCAGATCGTGGGCGACGCCCCCCGCCAACCGGCCGACAGCCTCCATTTTCTGGGCCTGGATATACTGTTCTTCCAGGTTGTCCTTCTCCCTGGCCAGTTTTTCCTGTTCCGATATATCGATAATGATTCCGCGGAACCCTGCGGGACCGGATTCATCGGTTCGGGCGCTGGAATAAATCAGCACCGGGAATGTACTGCCGTCTTTACGGATGGCGTTGTATTTATGTCCTATTTTATTGGCATGGCCGTGCAATATCCTGGTCATTGCGGCCATGGCTCTTTCCCTGTCTTCCGGCACGAGCATATCGAGGGCATTCAATCCGTTCCCGATATCCCGGGGGCTGTATCCGAAAACCTCCAGGGCATTGTTATTAACAAAACTCAACCGGCCGTCCAAATCCATCTCAAACACCGTCTGGGGAAGTAATTCAGCCAGGGCACGGAAGCGTTGTTCGCTGCGGCGCAGGTCGGACTCGAACCGTTTCCGGACGGAAATATCGGTATGCGCGCCCACTAGGCTGATGACTTCCCCGCGCTGGTCTTTGACCGCGTAAGCGCGCAGCAGCACAGGCAGCTTCTGGCCGTCTTTCCCGAACATTTCGACTTCACCGGCCCAGGGATCGCCGGCCATGATGGTTCGAAAGACCTCCCGCCCGACCTGTTGATCGACATAGAGCGTGGAAGGAGGATCGTCGCCGATTTCTCCGAAAAGTTCGTCAAAGGCTTTGTTCTGATACCAGTGCTTCCCCTCGGGCGTAGACATGCCGATGGCGTCCGATCCGGCTTCCACGGCGGTTTTGAAAAGCGCCAGCGTCTCCTCGGAACGCTTGCGCTCGGTGATATTTTCAAACGCCACGCACAGCTGGTTGTCGGACATGGGGAAAGCGACAATTCTAAAGGCGCCCTGAAGACGTTCGTCTTTGTAAAACAGGTCTTCGGTGTTGAATGTCCGCCCGGTCGTCATCACGGACAGAAAGGCCTCCGTAATACCGCTTTTGCGCGCTTCGGGCCAGATTTCGTCGAATCCCCTTCCGATCCACTCCTGCCCGCTGATCCCGGTCAATTTCTCGGCAGCCGGATTGGCATGATACAACACCAGCCGGTCCGGTGGATGATAGTCGTAAATGAAGAGTCCGGAAGGTATCTCCCGGACCACTTGAGCGGCGGCCCGCAAATTTTTCTCGTCACGTTTACGCTCGGTGATATCGAGCGCCGTGAAGGTGACACCTTCGGACCAGTTGTCGGGGTTCAACGGGGTTGAACTGAGCAGCACATTCACGGTTTTACCGTTTTTGTGTTTCCAGCGGGTTTCCACTGTTCCGGTGCCCGTTGCGGAGATCTGGCGGTATTTTTCCCGACCCACGAATTCATATTCCTCGTCGGAGGGATACAGCATCCGCGCACTCCGGCCGATCAATTCCCCCGACGCGAAACCAGTCATTTCACATAACCGGTCATTGGCCTGGGTAATGATTCGGTCAACCACCATCCCGATGCCGATGGGGGCTGATTTGAAGATGCTGTTGAGGGTGTTCTCCCGTTTTTTCAGGGATTCTATGATGGAGTCGTGCTCCGTGGTCCGGGGATGCCCACCGGCCGATTCCTGTTCCCTGCCCCCCCCCTTTTCAAATTCGGATTCCAGACGTTGGATTTTGCGTTCCAGGTCTTCGTAGGTGGGTTTGATCATACAGCTGACTCCCATAACAAATTATTGATAATATATTGTTTTTTTCATTCAAACATAAATCAGGGCAGCCCCGAGTGTCAAGCAGTTCGTATCAATATTTTGTTGTGATTCAAACGACCGGATGATACGAAGACCATGGGAAGACGAATCGCAAGCCACCGCCGGAAAGGATTCCAATACATGCCCGGTGTCAACATGATCTTGCAGAGGGCCTACAACTATACCAGACTATTGGGCACCCTCAACTGAGCCCTGACGACCCTGAAAGGAGTGCAGGATGCACTCCCGGACAAGGACGATACCCTGTTGAAGGCCGTAACGGGTCTGGAAGGCGGCTGCGTGGCCTCCGGCTCCACCTGCGGAATCGTCACCGGAGGAGCCCTGGGAATCGCCCAGGCATACGCATGCGCCCCGACCGGCGCGGAATACAATCAAATGGCGGCGCTCCATGCCGCGGGTGAATACGCAAACTGGTTCCGCAATCGCTATGGAACCACCCAATGCGGCGAACGGCATGGGGTGGATTTTCACACGGTTTACGGCCAGCTGCGCTATTTCCTGTCCATACCCAAAATCCTGAAATGCTTTTCCCAGGCCGGCCATGCCATCAACCACCTCACGTTCCGAACGCACCGGTCCCCTTCCCCTGCAGAATCCCATTGGCCGTCTTCCGGGAATTCCGGCGACCGTCACTGCGCCAGCGAGGTGCTTCGGAAAGTCCGCGAGAAAACCGGTGTGGGAAATGATCGCCTGGAAAGCCTGGCCCATGTTTACGACGGCGGCACCGGCCTGACGGGTAACCTCTGCGGCGCCGTCATCGGCGGCGTCCTGGCCCTGAATCTGGTGCACGGACTCAATCCGCGGCAAACCGGATACCTGTCGGTCTTCAACCTGTTCCTTGTCGGACACATCAATCTGCTTACAAAACGTCCATTGAACAAGGCCGACACCTTCTTCATGGGCAAGCAGCTGGTGACCACTTTCCGCAGGAATCTGGGTGCGCTGGAGTGCCGCCGAATAACGGATGCGTCGTTCCCGGATTGGAATTCCTTTCAGAATCACCTGCAGGCTTCCGCCGTCTGCAGCCGGGCCATCGAACTATCCGCCGGGCTGGCGTCGGAGTTCATCGGCAAGCGTCCATCATGAAGCGCTCAAGCGGGATCAGTGCAAGGGAACGGTGATGATGAACCGGGTTCCGGCTCCCACGGCGCTTTCCGACTCGATCCGGCCCTTCAAGGTCCGGCAGACCAGATTGTGCACCACATGCATCCCCAGGCCGATGCCGCCGCGATTCCGTTTGGTGGTGAAAAAAGGGTCGAACATCCGTTGCAATGTTTTTTCGTCCATTCCCTTGCCGGTGTCCCGGTAGGTATAGAGCAAATGGTCCTTTTTTCTGTCGATTGTGATGGAAATGTTCCCTTTTTCCAGGTTTTCGAATCCATGGATGAGCGAATTGATGATCAGATTGGTGGTGATCTGGGAAAACGCCCCCGGATAACTGTCGATCATGAGATCCACCGGGCAATCGATGGTGATGATGTGATCGGTCCTTTTGTATCTGGGACGCAGGGTGTTCACCGTATCCTCGATGTTGGTCCGGATATTGAAAAGCCGCCTTTCCTCGACGAGTTGATCCACGGCGACATTTTTAAAGCTGTTGAGCAACATCGCCGCACGTTCCAGGTTGGCGACCACCATGTCGGCGGCTTCCCGGATTTTACCGGAATATTTTGCGATTTCGGGGGACCGCGGTTGCATGGAGTGTAGCAGCTCGTTGAACTCGCGGGTTTTCTCCGACAAAAAAGAAGCGGACATCAAACCGACACCCAGCGGTGTGCTGATTTCATGGGCCACACCCGCCACCATGTCCCCCAGGGTCGCCAGTTTTTCCGACCGCAGAAGCTGTTCCACCGTCTGCTTCCGTTCCGTTATATCCCTGGTGGCGCCGATGATACCCGTTGGTTCGCCGGAAGAATCATAGATGAAATTCGCCTCCACTTCGCACCAGACAGAGAAGCCGTCCTTATGATACAATTCGATTTCCACCTTTCGGGGCTTGTCGGGTGGTTTCATGCCCCTGCGGTGCGATTCCAGTTCCTCCGCCAGCGCTGTCACGGTGACGTCCAGGGAAGCCTGCGGCATGATGTCTTTCAGCTGATGATGAATGGCTTCCTCCGCGGTGTATCCCCGGATGCGCAGAACCGAAGGGCTGACATAGGTGAAATTCATATCCAGATCCATGGTCCAGATATTGTCGGAGACGTTGTCGGCTATAAAGCGATATTTTTTCTCGCTGGTCTTCAGCAATTCTTCGGTCTGCCGGCGTTCCTCGATCTCGGATTGAATTTTGGCCTTTGAGGTCAAAAGGTTCTCACGCTCTTCCTCCAGCGCGGCGGTGAGGTCCGTCTGTCGTTGATGGGTGGATACCAGGCCCTTGACCAGCACGGCCACGGAAATGGAGACCATGGCGTTCAGCAGCAGAAAATTGGCGCCGGCGGCCATCATGGCTTCATTGGTGCTGAAAAACGGGAAGGAACGTTCCGCCGTTCCCGATCCGATTAACCAGCCGATGAGGGCGAGGGTGAGGGCATTGAGCCCCAATGCCGCGACGGCCGCCTTGGCTCCCATCAAAACAGCGACCAGGACGGCAAAAGTAAAGAGCCAGGCAGGTCCGCCGCTTAACGGACCCACGGAAACCGTGACCACCACTCCCAGCGCGTATACCAGCAGCACCACGATTCCGGCCCGCAGAAAATAAGTCAGCCGCCGTGAAACCAGCAGGAAAATTCCCGACATCCAGACCAAGGCATCAAAAACCAGCAGCCCCCACATTTTTTCCTTTACCGCCAGTATGGAAACGGGGATGAACACGAAAAGACCGATGAACATTCCAGAGAATACCAGCAAGAACAGGATCCGGGCGCGCCAATAGGCGAGGTCGGCGTTCCGGATGGCTTGGGGCGACACCATCCGGTTCAGGCAGAACGCTTCCAGGCGCTGAAATCGATGCATCAGGTTATTCATCCGGTTGCCGTCTCACTCATCATAAATCTTGAGATCGGGATAGAACTGTCGGGCGCAATCCGGGCATATGCTGTGACTGAACTCCGCTTCCGAATGTTTCTGGATATAGGATTCCACCTGGCTCCAGTATCCCTTGTCATCCCGGATTTTTTTGCAGTGGGAGCAAATCGGAAGCATGCCGGACAGTTTTTTCACTTCGCCGAGGGCGCGCTGTAACTCACCGATGAGGTTTTCGCGTTCCTGTTCCATCTTCTTCCGCCCGTTCATTTCCGTTGTCAGTTGCTCGTTGGCCTCCTTGAGGGAAGACGTTCTCTGCTCCACAATCGTCTCCAAATCCTGGCGATGCCGGAGCAGTTGTTCCTCCACCTCTTTTTGACGCGCAAACGCCTGGAAGAGGTTTTCCCGCATTCGGTTGACGGCATTGACAAGGCCATCCAGTTCGTCCGGATACCGGTTATTCTTATCTTCCGGGAACGGTGTGGCCAGGGAATCAAACGACAACGCGGCGGCGAAAGTCGTCACCTTCAGTAACCGCCGGATCACAATCCGGTACATCAACAATAAAATCAGCACACAGACCATCAAGATGGTCGCGGCCTGGGTCGAACCCACCGCCAGAACGGCGGCAATTATTTTCCGGCGCACATAATCCTGACTGCCGGCCACATGCAGTTCACCCAGCCGGAACGGTTTGCCATTATACGTATGGACGATGGCAAAACGTCGTTCCATCTTTCCATCAGAGGTTTTATTACCCGCCTTGCAGATCACGTCATCCTTTGAATGGATATCCGCGTAGTCGATGCCGGGAAGGCGGCAGATACCGAGCAGGACAACCTCGATGGTTTCCTTATCACCCACCCACAGGGCCGTCCGGATGATATCCAGATAGTTCCGCCGAATCTCATCGAATCGCAATTCCAATTTTTGTTTTTCATTATAGTAGGTTATAATCCCGATGATGGAGGTGAGCATAACGATCAAGACCAGTGCGGCCATCATTACCTTCCAGATCAGGCGTTTTGCAATGGCACTGGTGTGCACCTTCATCCTCTGCTCCGTCATTTGTTTACTGTCGATGGATTCCGCAGATACGGTGAGATCATTTCCTGGTACAGCCGATCATAGACGCCGTCCTGTTTTATTTGTTGTAACGTCCGGGCCATTACAGGAGCCAGATCCGCGTGACGTTTATGCAGGTAGAGAAAATTGGGTTCCACCGCCAAGGGCGGTTCGACAAACCCCATCCCCTTCAGGTCGAGCTTTTGAATCATGCCATAACCCGCCAGTTGTGTAATCAAAACAAGATCCACCCGGTCGGCATCCAGCAGCCGGAACAGCTGTTCGGCGTTGTTCACCTTGGTAATGGATTTTGCCGCACTTACCTGGTTGTCGAAAATCTTCCATCCCCGGATATAGGCGACATTCCAATTCGCAAGGCCTTTCCAGCCATCGATGATCATCTGTTGATTCCGGGTGAAGGCGCCGAAACGGAAAACCCCGAAAGGTTCCGGAACACAAACGATATTCGGATAGGTCGACGCCAGTCCGGCAATGCGGGGCCCGTCGCCGTCTTCGATTCCCTGATTGACATGCATCAAGGATCGCTCAACCGGCGGCGTGTTGCGGCTTACAGAGATCCGGTTCCGCGAACAAACCTCCTCCACCAGCCGGAAGAAAAACGCTTCATACGGGGAATGAAGGGTGCAATTGATCGTCAAGTGGTTGCGTTCGGTGCCATATCCATATGAAGCGGAAAACAGGCAGATCAAGACCGCCAAAAGAGGAAACCCTGCTGGTTGTTTCATGCGCCCCCCTATATATGTTGTAAATCTATCGTAATTTTAGTGAGAACGCCAATAAAAAAACGTTTTTCCCGGATGCCGGGAAAAACGTTGGAAGTCGCCGCAACAGACCCGAGCGGAGGGGAGACGGATATGTCCCTACCGGCGATTGAAAAAAGATAGAATGTTTTCCATGCAGGCGTTGGTTTGTCCGATGAGGTGGTAACCGCCGCGGATGGTTTCGGCATCCTGGATATACGGCGCCGGGGCGATCTCTTCGTTGCAGTTTTCCAGCAGTTGCTCGATGCTCTCTGGTGTGGATTCCAGATGGAATTGAAGCCCCAGGACCTGCTCCTGATAGAGAAAGCCCTGGTGGTCGCAGGCCCGGCTGCGGGCCAGGTGAATCGCCCCCCGGGGAATCTCGAAGGTATCCCCGTGCCAGTGAAAGGCCTGAAAGGTTGCCGGCAGGATATCGCCCATTGCCGATTGCCGGCCGGTTTCCGTCAACGTCACCGGGTACCAGCCGATTTCCTTGGTTTTGTTCCGGGAAACACGCGCCCCCATAACCTCGGCGATCAGTTGGGCCCCAAGGCAGATGCCCACCACCTTCTTGCCCTCGGCGATAACCCGCTCGATAAACCGTTTTTCGGGTTTCAGCCAGGAGTAAACCTCTTCATCGGCGACCCCCATGGGACCGCCCATGACCACCAGACAATCAAACGCGGATAAATCCGGCAATGGTTCGTTCCGGTACAGGGCGGTTCCGGCAAGCGGGCAATCGTTCGCGGCGGCCCAATGGGCGATACGGGCGACTCCTTCGAAAGGCACATGCTGCAGATAATGAATTTTCATGCGGGATCCTTATCACAATTCTTTTTTACTGATCAACGGCAGGTTGTTGACCAGGGAATGGCGTTTTTTCAATTCCCCGGTATTCGACGTCATCCTTTGCGCTGGGGAAAAAACATCCCTCAGACTTTCTCAAAAGCCTGCGCCAAATCTTCCAGAATATCGTCGATATGTTCCATGCCGATGGAAAGACGGACCAGATCCGGCGTCAGGCCGCCCTTCGCCTGTTCCTCAGCGGATAACTGGGAATGGGAAGTGCTGGCCGGATGAAGGGCCAGGCTCTTGGCGTCCCCCACATTGGCCAGATGGGAGAAAAGCCGCAAACCGTCGATGAATTTTCTTCCCGCCTCTTTCCCGCCCCGGATACCGAAAACCACCATGGCGCCGCAGCCTCTGGGAAGATACTTGCGGGCCGCGGCATGGGAGGGATCACCGGCAAGGCCTGGATACCGCACCCAGGAAACCTTCGGATGGTGCAACAGATATTCGGCCGTCCTGGCAGCATTTTCGCAATGCAGGGGCATGCGGACATGCAGGGTTTCCAGGCCCTGGAGAAACAGCCAGGCATTGTCCGGCGCAATGCAGGCCCCCAGGTTGCGCAGGGGCACCAGCCGCATGCGCAGGATGAAGGCCAGGGGATTCATCTCCCCCAGGTCATGGGCGAACCGCATCCCGCCGTAACTGGAATCCGGCTCGTTGAACAGGCGGAATTTCGGATCGGTCCAGTCGAAGCGGCCCGCGTCGATCACCGCGCCGCCGATGCCCGTGCCGTGACCGCCGATCCATTTGGTCAGGGAGTTCACCACGATGTCGGCGCCGTATTCGATGCTGCGGAGCAGATACGGCGTGGTGAAGGTGCCGTCCACGACCAGCGGCAGATGATGTTTCCGGGCCACGGCGGACACGCTTTCCAGGTCGACGACCTCCAGGGCGGGGTTGCCGATGGTCTCCACGAAGATCAGGCGGGTTTGATCCGTGACGGCGGCGGCGAAATTTTCGGCCTTGCGCGGATCCACGAATTTCGTGGTGATGCCGAACTGGGGCAGGATGTTGTGAAACATGGTATACGTGCCGCCGTAGAGATTGTTGGCGGAAACGATTTCGTCGCCGGCCGAACAGATGGAGATGACCGCATAGTGGATCGCCGCCGTTCCCGAGGCCAGGGCCAGGGCCGCCGCGCCGCCCTCCAGGGCCGCCAGCCGCCGTTCGAGCATATCCTGGGTGGGATTCATCAGGCGGGTGTAGATGTTGCCCATCTGCTTCAGGGAAAACAGGTCCGCGGCATGCCCGGTGTCCCGGAACACATAGGAACTCGTGCGATAGACGGGCGCGGCCCGCGACAGAGTCGTCGGGTCGGGGGCTTGTCCGGCGTGCAGGCAAAGGGTTTCAAAGCGATAGGATGCGTTCATGATCTGTCTCCTTTCAGCGCCAGCATTCGGGATATTTCCGGTTCTTGGGGATATTGTTGACGATCAGGGCCACTCCAAGCATCAGCAGGGCGCCCAGACCGGTGGGAACGAGGACGTACCAATATCCCAGGGCATGGATGTCCGGCCCGCCGATGACGGCGATCAGGGCCGTGGCGCCGCCGGGCGGATGCAGGGTGCCGGTCAGGTGCATCACGGCGATGGCCGTGGATACCGAAAGGGCTGCGGCCAGCCACAGATACTGGTTCAGGTACTGATAAGCAGTGACGCCGATCAGGGCGGACAGAATATGCCCGCCCAGGAGATTCCGCGGCTGGGCCAGGGGGCTGCGGATGGCGCCGTAAATCAGGACCGCCGAGGCGCCGAAGGAGCCGATCACCATGACCAGATCCATGGGCCCCAAAAAATGATAATGCAGCCAGGCGACGCTGGAAATGCCGCAGAAGGAGCCGATCCAGGACCAGAGGATCTCGGAGTTGCTCACCCGGGGCGGACTCTGGGCTCCGCCTTTCATTTTTGCGAAAAAATACATGCCGCTCCTTCGCTTCTTCTTCGGTTGTTGAAAACGATTCCGTGTTCCTATGAAATCCGGCAATAGGCGTTGACGATATCCCGGCGGGTCACGATCCCGGACAGTCTGCCGTCCGGCCCCAGGATGGGCAGCCGGTTGATGTTCCTCGTCGTTAACATCGAGGCGATTTCCGCGACGGTGGTGGTTTCGTTCGCGGTCACCGCCGGAGCGGACATGATTTCCTTCACGGTCTGCTTCCGGATGGGCAGGGCCAGACAGCCCTTGTTGTTCAGACACTGGGCGATGACCGCCAGGAACGAGCGGCTTTGCCCCGCACCCATCTGCAGCAGGAAATCCTTTTCCGAAATGACGCCGACAACGATTCCGGCCGCATCCGTCACCGGCGCTCCCGAAATTCCCTTGACGGCCAGCAGCTCGGCGGCATGGGCCAGACTCATTTCCGGGGTCGCCGTCGTCACCGGTATGACCATCACCTCCCGGGCGATGACGGACTCCCGGAGCCGGATGATGGCGCGTTCATAGGCCAGCCGGTACACTTCCCGGAAATCGGCTGGGGTGATGTCGATATATCCCGGAATGGCCTTCATGGCGGTCACCACGTCCTCATCCGTCAGCGGGACCGGACACTCATCCAGAGGTTGATTTTTGCTCACTGCCGCCTCGCTGTAAAAGATGGTCGGTATGCCTGCGTTTCCGGAAGGCAAGGAAACACCCGTCCGTCGATCCGGACGGTTTTCGAAACCGGCGTTATGCCTGGAAAGGATTGTTACGAATTCCTGTACGAAAAATCCTTGACCTATGTCAAGAAAATGAAATTTTGACGGACAAAGGCAATGTGGAAGGAGCTTTGGCGGTTATTCGGCCGGAGGGCCTCCGGATTCGGGATGCATCTGGTTGAGGAGGGCCAGCATCTGGGGCCCGGACAGATACCCCGGTATCGCCCCCGAACGGCTGCCGTCCGATTTGATAATGATGGTGGTGGGCAGGCCGCGGACCAGGTATTGCCTGGCCAACTCCTTTTCCCGGTCGGTGTTCACTTTAATGGCGATGAAATTTCTGCTCAGGTATCCAACCACCGCCTGATCCCGGAATGTCTCATTGCCCATTTTCACGCAGAATCGGCACCAGTCGGCATAAAAATGCAGCAAAACCGGTCGGCCCTCCGTTTCCGCGGTTTTCATTCCGGAAGAAAACGATTGCCAGCGGATATCATCGGCGGCGGGGCATACACCCGGCAGAATCAACCCTATAGACAGGAGAAGCAGCCAAAACGGGCGGATTCGAAGATTCTTTTTCATTATGAATATTCCTCGGCTGTTGTTTTCATGCCGTAAACAGATGGCATTTGGTCATGAAAGCTCCGGCAGTTGCCAGATAGCGGTTGCCTGGTTGGCCAACCATTGTTGGCGGGAGGCTATACGTTCCGGTGTCCATTCGAAATGATCGCCGGCCAGATTCCGAAGAACGGCCAGAACAATCAGGCTTAAAGTCGTCATGCGTTGCTGCCCATCGATGATATCGAAATTGCGTTCATCACCCGACTGCAGAACGAGATACCCCATATAGTGCCCCTGCTCTCCGCCGGGTTCCAGCATGGCGACGATGTCTTGCCAGAGATCGTCCCATTCCTGTTCGGTCCAGGAATAATCCCTCTGGAACATCGGTACACGGTAGACCAGGCCATTCCCCATCAGTTTTCGAAAAGTCTGGTTCGAGGTATTGAAATTCGTTACCGCCATATTCTCCTCTGATGCCGCTTTGGCCAGAATTGACTTAGATCATTTTTTCCAAGTCCGACTTACTATAGCATTAAATTTATCAATAGTCGATGCTTACGAAAACTCCTTTGGATTTGGTTCGTTTCCAGGGAGACAACGGATCGGTGTGCGAAGATGCAATCAAATCAAGGAAAGTCGAAACGGATGAAAACAGGGGAAGTTTCGGTGCGAAAATTTGTTCAAGCCGCATTTTTTCTGCTGACCGTCGGGATCGGCCTACAATTCTGGATTCATGTAATCCAGGCCCAACAATCAGGCCCCATAACAGTGCCCCGACCGCCGGGGGTGGAGGGCTTTCTGCCCATCGGCGCCCTGATGGGCTGGAAACGCTTTTTGCTCACCGGTCAATGGGACCCGGTGCATCCCGCCGCCATGGTGATTTTCGGATACGCGGTCCTTTCCTCGGTTTTGCTGAGAAAAGCCTTTTGCAGCTGGATCTGTCCGGTGGGCGCCTTTTCCGAGTGGTTGTGGGGCCTGGGCGACAGGTTGGGGCTCAGGCCGCGCACCCCGCCGAAACTGGTGGACGGCGCCCTGCAACTCCTGAAATATCTGCTGCTGCTGTTTTTCGTCTGGGCCGTCTCCCGCATGGACGCCGGCCAAATCGCCGGATTCATGGAAAGCCCGTATTACAAGCTCTCCGACGTCAAGATGCTCTTTTTCTTCACCCGCATGACGCTGTTCACCGCCGCAGTGCTGGCGGTTCTGACCCTGGTGTCCCTGCGGTATAAAAATGTCTGGTGCCGCTATCTGTGTCCCTACGGCGCCCTGCTCGGGCTCTTTTCCTGGCAAAGCCCCACCCGGATCACCCGGGATGAAAACCATTGCACCGGCTGCGGACGTTGTGAGAAAGCTTGTCCGGCGGCCTTGCCCGTCGCCGCAAAGGAACGGATCACGAGTCCGGAATGCACCGGTTGCATGGATTGCACGGCGGCCTGCCCGGTAACCGGGGCACTGGAGCTGAAGAGCGCCGGGTTTGAAAAACGCCCCTGGAACCACCGGCAGCTCGGCGCCGTGATGGCGGTCGCTTTCATTACGCTGGTGTATCTCGCCACTATTGCCGGCCATTGGCGCGGCGGTATTTCCGAACACGAGTTCCGCATGCGCCTCGTGACCATCGATGCGCCCGAAAACACGCATCCAAGCGTCGATTTCAAATAACCCATGTACACGGAGGCTGTCATGGCGCCGTCCCCGCTCAATTGTTGGGAATACAAGCGCTGCCGGAGGGAGCCCGGAGGCGACCTGGCCGCAACGGCAGGCGTCTGCCCGGCCGCCGCCGATGGTTCCTTCGACGGGCTCAATCGGGGTAAAAACGCGGGCCGGATATGCTGGGCGGTGAGCGGAACCGTCTGCGATCAACGAACCGACGGCGATTTCCGGCAAAAGCGGGAAGCCTGCGGGAACTGCACCTTTTTTCAACGGGTGCAGGCGGAAGAAGCGGCGCGGAATCTGGTGACCAAGTTCATGCGTTTCGTGCCCCTGAACGGGAACGGGCCGCCCGCCGTCCAGATGGACATCATCCGGGTGAACCAGGGGCAGCGGTTCATCGAGCAGGGCGCGAAAGCCGACTGCGCCTTTCTGATCCGCCGGGGCAGCTGCATCCTGGTCATCGAGAAAAACAAGGAGTGGATTCCGGTGTCCCATCGCAGCGAAGGCGACTTCGTGGACATGATGGCGCTGCTCACCGGGGAGCCCCACGGCGTGACGGCCGAAGCCGAATCCGACATGGAGTTGATGATCGTCACGCGGGATCATCTGGGCATGCTCGCCAAGGAGGACCCGGATCTGATGACCCACCTGACGGAGATCGTGGCCGAGCGCTTCGATTCCGGACGGCCCATGGCCCAGCGCGCCATCGGCAACCACATCGCCACGGAAATCATCGGCCGGGGGGGATACAGCATCGTCTACAAAGGCCAAAACACCGTCACCCGGGCTCCGGTGGTCATCAAAATGCTGCGGCATCATCTGGCCATGGAGCCTGAATTTCTGACGGCCTTCCGGAGGGAAGCCGAAATCATCGCCGGGTTGAATCACCCCCATATCGTCCAGGTGTATGATATCGAGGAGCGGTTTCAGACGGTTTTCATCGTCATGGAATTCCTGGCAGGCGAGTCGTTGAAGCAAACATGCAGCCGTCCGGGCGGGCTTTCTTATGTCGAGGTCGAGGAGATTCTCATCCAGATCGCCGAAGGATTGCGGTACGCCCATGAAACCGGGATCATTCACCGGGATATCAATCCAGCCAACATCCATATTCTTCCCGGAAACGTCGTCAAAATTCTCGATTTCGGTCTGGCCTGCCCCATCGGTACGGAAAACACCGACACCCTGGGCACCCTGCAGTATTCGGCCCCGGAACAAATCGACGGGGATATCGCCGATGAACGGACGGACCTGTACGCCCTCGGGTTGACCGCCTATGAGATGGTCACCGGCCGGCCGCCGTTTGCGGAAATGGAGATCACCGAGCAGGTCAAACGCCGGTTACGGGAGGAGATTCCGGATCCGGCCCTGGTCCGCCCCGACATACCGGAGCACCTGCGCGCAGCGATCCTCAAGGCCTGCCGGCGGGAACCCCGGGAACGGTATGCCTTCGCCGGAGATCTCCTGGCAGCTCTGAGGACCGGTAACAGGAAACAGATGCAACGATCCGAAAAGAAGACATGGAACCGCCGAACAACCGCAGGAAAACCGTCCCGGATGGACGTTTGTCGGAAAACCGCCAGGGCCCATGGGGAATCGTTGCAGGGCAAAGGCCGCCGCCGCAACGACGATTGCCACATCATCCGTCCCCTTCCGGGCGACAGCGTTCTCCTGGCCGTCGCCGACGGCATGGGCGGAGAAAACGGCGGCTTCCTCGCCGCCGGAATGGTTTGCCGCCGGTTGCGCGAGGCGCCGCTGCTTCCCCCGGATATCAACGGGAGCCTCCTTGGCGCACTGCTGACGAAGGCGGACAAGGAGATTGCCCGGTTCGCCCGCGCCAATCCCGAATACCAGGATATGGGCACCACGGCCACGGTGGTGGTTGCGGCAACGGGAACGGCATTCTGGGCCCATGCGGGTGACAGCCGCCTGTGTCTCTTCCGGAACGGACAACTCATCCAGATCACCCGGGATCAAAACATGGCTCAATTCCTGGTGGAAGAAGGCCGGATTGCATCCCGGGAAGCGGGGCGCCACCCGGCCGCACATTTGCTGGAGCAGTGTCTGGGTCAGGGGGATTGCCGGCCGGATGGCGGCGAATTCAAGACGGCGGCCGGGGATTATCTGTTGCTGTCCACGGACGGCCTGCACGACACCCTTTCCGAGCGACAAATCCGCTCCATCCTGTTGTCCACGGCCGCCTGGCAAGATATCCCCGCGGCCTTGACCCGCCGGGCCCGCGCCGCCGGAGCAACCGATGACATCAGCGCGGTGATACTGCGGATATGACGGTTGGGCGGTGACCGGAAGCCCGGCTAGGGTTCCGCGTCAGACGGATTGCCGCATGTCATGGATAAGAGTACGAAATTGTTCGTCAATAATATCTTGTCCGGTTCCTTCGGTCTCTGCCTGGAACAGGGAAAGCAGGTGCTCATTTTCCCCGGGGGTCAGGACCTTTTCAGCTGCCGGAAAAAACAGATGATCCTCCGTATGAATATGGCGTTTCAACAAAGAGATATAGGTGGCAAGAGCTTCCAGGATGGTGGTGGCCGCCAGCCCCTCACCCCGGGAATACAGCGGCAGGGCGTTCTCGATTTCGGCGGCGCACCGCCGACACCGCTCATGCTGATACCTCAGGGCGCTGATTTCGGCCTGAAACTCCCCCCGGTGTTTCCGGGCCAGCAACCCGAACAACAGGAATTCTTCCTTGTAATGATGATGCTTGTCCGCAAACCGGCGCATGCCTTCCAGGGCTTTCTGAAAAAATACCGCTTCCGGAGAAGCGCCTGCTTCCATTTTCTCCCGGGCGTCGATCAAGACATCCGTCATCTGGAGAATCAACCGGTGTTCCTGTTTCAGCAGCCGGGTGACGTTCATATACACTCCTCAATGGATATATACCAATGGGTTCAACCGCCGGAAGGCGATCGGCCGGAGGAGAAGAGCCGGCTTGTTTTCCATTTCAGCATGGTTACTTTCCTAAGTATCCATTCCAAAGCAACACGATAATCCTGTTGAAAGGAGCGCCGATGGTCCATATAAGAAACCGACAAGTCCTGTTCTGCCTGTCCGCGGCATTGGTGATCTTCCTGATCGACCTGATGATCCCGCTGGGCGTTGCCGGCGGTGTCCCCTACATCGTCGTGATCCTCATCGCCGCCCGGTATCCGGATAACCGGTTTGTGATATCCATGGCGAGTCTGACCAGCCTGCTGACGATCCTGGGCTATTTCTGGTCACCCCCGGGCGGCGAAGCCTGGAAAGTATACGCCAACAGAAGCCTGGCAGTATTCGCTGTCTGGACCACGGCCGTGTTGAGCCTGCAAAAGAAAACCGAAGAAAAGGCCAAGGAACGCGCCGTCGCCGAACGGGAAAAAGCCCTGAACGAAATCAAAATTCTCAAGGGCATGCTGCCCATATGCGCCTCCTGCAAGAAGATCCGCGACGATCAGGGAAATTGGCATGCCCTGGAAAGCTACATCCATCAGAACTCCGAAGCCATGTTCAGCCACGGCGTCTGCCCGGACTGCATCAGAACCCTTTATCCAGGCCTGGCCAAGAAACTGAACCTGCCGGAGTGAACGTAGCGGCTTGATTCGCCGATCAGGCGATTCCCCGCGACCGGAGCAGCGGCATGGGATCGATCAGATGCCGCTTGAACCATTGGCCGCGGACGGGAATGCCGTAAGCCACAGCCAGCAGTTCCGAAAAATGAAACACCGGCCGTTTGTCCGGGATGCGGCAACGGATCTCCAGGTTCAGATGGCACATGGCGCAGGCGGTCACCAGGCATTCGGCATCCGCTGCCACGGCGTCCTGCATGATCCGGTCCACCAGGGAGGCTGCCACTTCCGGCCGGGCCGCGGATAAAAACGTGCCGCAACATTTGGTGGCATGGTTCCAGGAGGTCGGTTCCGCGCCGAACCGTGTCAACACTTTTTCCATCAAGCCGAAATGGGCGTTTTTCAGCGCCGGCGTCGTGCGCAGGATCGGCGGCCGGGACAACATGCAGCCGTAATAGGGCGCGAACCGGAGCCCGTTCAAGGATTGCCGGATCTCCGGCTGAAACCGCCGCTTGTCCGCAAGGATTTCGAAAAAGCTCACAATGTCGAGTCCGTCATCCACCGGACGCTTCCAGCGCCGCTCATAATCCTCCCGGGCGGCCGCATCGGCTTTCAACTGTTCATGGGCGGTTTTCAACCGCAGATAGCAGCTGGGACAGGCAGCCAGCAGGGGGCGGCCAGCCGGGGCCAGGGACAGATTCCGGCAGGCCAGCTGGAAGGCGAGGCCGGTGTTGATGCTGTGGGTCGAGGAACTGCCGCAGCAATTCCAGTCCGGCAGTTCCAGCAGGTCCATGCCCATCCGGTCGCAGACGGCGATCAGGGTCTGGTTGTTCTCCCTGGCCGTGGTGGCCATGGAGCAGCCGGGAAAATAGGAAATGGGCGTGAGATCCGTTTTCGGTTTCATCTCAATCCCTTTCCCCGAATTCCCTGAACAGGTTCTGAATGGTTTCCGGCCGCGTGATCTTCGAAGGCAACAGATCGAGCTTCCGTTTGGCCAGCATCTTCAGCCCGATATCCATGTCCGAGAACAAATCCCGCTGGCTGAGCTTGTGCCGCATCATGATCTCGAGTTTATGAGTGCGGCCGTATTTTTGAATGGAATGCAGCACCGCCCGATGAAAACCGAGAATCGCCGGTTCGGCGATGCGGGCTTTTTCCTCGATGGCCGTCTCGCGCAAGGCGTCCATCAGGGCCGGAATATCGATGCCCTGGGGGCAGGCGATGGAGCACGTGTTGCACCCCATGCACAACCAGATGTCCGGTGCTTCCAGAACCTCTTGTGCAAGACCGTATTGCACCAGCCGGATAATCCCGTTGGGACGATAGCGCATGGCCTCGGCGACCGGACAGCCGCCGGCGCAGGTCAGGCATTGCAGGCAACGCCCGAAATTCTCACCGCTCTTTGCGATCATCCGGCGGCAAAACGAATTGCCCGGCTGAATGATTGCATTTTTCGGATTTATGTGCTTTGTAGTTTTCATACTTGAATAGTATGATATAAAGACGGCGCGAATCCTTGACCCAGGTCAAAAATAAAAAATATTTCTTTCATTTGACTTACGTCAAAAACATTCCACCGTTTCCGTTGTACCAATATGCCGGAAAGATAACAACCCATATCTCAATGCGGAGATCGAGAGCCATGCTGGCATTCCTGTTTCAAAATCCCATTCCGGGTCCGGGCACCTTCCCCCGCGGCGTCCATCCCCCCACGCGGAAGACCTTGACCTGCGGCACCGCCGTCGAGGTGCTGCCGACGCCGGACACCATCGTGCTGCCGCTCCAGCAACATATCGGTGCCCCTTGCGAAATGATCGTGAAAGCCCGGCAAACGGTGACCTACGGCCAGATGGTGGCCCGCAGCGACGCGCTGATTTCCGCTTCCCTGCACGCGCCGGTTTCCGGTAAAATCGCGAAACCCGTGGCCGTCACCCTGCCCAACGGCCGGCACATGATGGCCGTCGTCATCCAACCGGAAGGGGAACAGCCCGGCGGCCGGGAACTCCTGGAAGATATGTTTTCCGCCGACTGGCCCACAACCATCGGTGCTGATCCGCCGCCGGACGCCATCAGCCGGATGATCCGGGAAGCGGGTATCGTCGGACTGGGCGGCGCGGCCTTTCCGACCCACGTCAAGATCGCGCCCAACGAACGCAAACCAGTCAATGCCCTGCTGGTCAACGGCTGCGAGTGCGAACCGTATCTCACCGCCGACGACCGGCTGATGCAGGAGTTCCCGGCGCCGATCGTCACCGGGGCCCTGTATGCAGCCCGCTCCATCGGCGCGGAACGGATTTATGTCTGCATCGAATCCAATAAACCCGCGGCCGTGGAGGCCCTCCGGCGGGCGGCGGCGGGGACCGGCATCATCGTCGCCGTGCTGAAGACCAAATACCCCCAGGGCAGCGAACGGCACCTGATCAAGGCGGTTACCGACCGGGTGATCCCCCTGGGCGGCCTGCCGGCCGATGTGGGCGTGGCGGTGAGCAATGTGGGAACCATGGCGGCGGTGGCCAGGGCAGTGGTGAAAGGCCGGCCCCTCACCCATCGGATCGTCTGCGTCACGGGCCGGGGAATCCGGCATCCCAAAAATCTCCTGGTTCCCGTGGGCGCGCGGTATCGGGATTTGATCGAGTACTGCGGCGGATTGACCAAGGATGCGGCCCGGCTCGTTTCCGGAGGGCCGATGATGGGGTTTGCCTTCACCGACCAGGACATGCCGATCACCAAAGGCACCGGGGGCCTGACCGTTCTGACCCGGGAGGACATCAAGCGCCGGGAAGAAACCGCCTGTATCCGCTGCGGTCGCTGCGTGGATGTCTGCCCCATGCATCTCGTGCCCGCGAAGCTGGCCCAGGCCGCGAAAAACAAGGATATCGGGCTCGCGGAACAATACAACATCATGGGCTGCATGGAGTCCGGCTGCTGCGGGTATGTCTGTCCGGCCAACATCCCCCTGGTCCAGTTCATCCGCATGGGCAAGGCCATGGTGATGGCGGAAAAACGAAAATAACCCTTCAACGAAGGAAAGCGCTGAATGAACCAACCCGTTCCATCAACCGCGGAAGCTGCGGCAACACCCGTCCTGCATGTCGCGCATTCGCCGCATATCCATACCGAAGGCGTAACCACCCGGCGCATGATGTTCGATGTAATCCTCGCGCTGGCGCCGGTGACGGGCATGGCGGTATTCATGTTCCGCTGGTACGCCGTCAAACAAATGCTGATCTGCCTGGCCGGTTGCCTGGCGGCCGAGGCGCTATTCACCGTCATGCGACGGCGTCGGCCGCCACTCACGGATCTGTCGGCCGGCGTCACGGGATTGATCCTGGGGCTCTCGCTGCCGGCCACGGCTCCCTGGTACGTGGGCCTGATCGCCTCCGTCACGGCCATCGGCGTGGGCAAAACCATTTTCGGCGGGCTCGGTATGAACCTCTTCAATCCGGCCATGGTGGGACGGGCTTTTGTGATGATCGCCTTCGCCGGTTTGATGGCCGCCGGCGGGTTCGAGGATCCGGCAAGCTCCATCGACGCCATGACCCGGGCCACCCCTCTCACGGCCTTCAAGCAATCGGGCGTCGCCACGCCCCTTGTGGATCTGTTCCTCGGATTCACCAATGGATGTCCGGGTGAGATCAGCGCCTTTGCCTGCCTGCTCGGCGGTCTGTATCTCTGCCTGCGCCGCACCGCCTCCTGGGAAATCCCCGCCGGCGTCATCATCGCCGCCTTTCTTGTCGGCGGTCTTTCAGACCTGCTGCAATTCGGATGGCGCATGGACGGGGCGGGCTGGACGGTCCTGCACCATCTGGGCAGCGGCGCCCTGATGTTCGGCGCCTTCTTCATCGCCACCGACCCGGTGACCAGTCCCCTTTCGCCCAGGGGAAAATTGGTTTTCGGCGTCGGCGTTGGCCTGCTGGTCATGGTATTACGCCTCTTCAGCGGCTACCCGGAGGGAGTCATGTTCGCGGTGCTGATCATGAACGCCTTGACCCCGCTGATCAACCGCGTTACCCGCCCCAAAACCATGGGGGAATCATGAACATGACAAATGGAAACCGAACGTCCTATCTGCTCCAGGCTTGGCTCGTCATCGCCCTGGCGGCCTGTTCCGGAACCCTGCTCGCCCTGGCCCAGATCCGGCTTTCTCCGGTGATCGAAGCGAACAAACTGAAGGAAACCCTGACCCACGTGCCTTCCCTCGTCTACGGCGACCAGGTTCCGGAGCCGCCGGCTTTCGAAATCCGCAAACTGGCCGTGGCAGGAAGCGGGAAAACCCATGCGGTCTATGAAGCCAGGCTGAACGGCAATATCGGCGGCTGGGTGGTGGCCGCTTCCGGACAGGGGTATGCCGGACCCATCGAATTGCTCATCGGGTTGAGTCCCCGCCTCGATACCGTCACCGGCCTCTATGTGCTGATGCAGCAGGAAACCCCCGGACTCGGCAGCAAGATCGCGGAGGAGGCGTTTCGGGGTCAATTCATCGGGAAACCGGCCACCGGCGAACTTACGGCTGTTGCCAAAGGCAAAACAGCCGGAAACGCCATCGATGCGGTGACCGGCGCCACCATCTCCTCCCGCAGCGTCTGCGCCATCGTCAATGAAGCCGTTGCGGATCTGCGGGAGCCCTTGCGCACGATGGACCTTCCCCAACAACCCCTGACCACGACAAAGGGAGCGGAAAAATGAACCAGCAACCCACCGCCATGGAACGATTTCTGTCGGGAATTCTTCCGGAAAACCCGGTCTACCGGCAGCTGCTGGGCCTGTGCCCGACCCTGGCGGTCACCAACAACCTGAAAGGCGCGGCCACCATGGCCGGCGCGGTGCTGTTCGTCCTGCTGTGCTCCAACGTGATCATCAGTCTGATCCGGGGGCTGCTCAAGCCGCACCTGCGCATCATCGTCTTCACCCTCACCATCGCCACCTTCGTCACCCTGGTGGATCGGCTGCTGTCGGCCTATCTGTACGCCATGAGCAAGCAGCTGGGGCCCTATATTCCGCTGATCATCGTCAATTGCATCATCATCTGCCGCTGCGAAGTCTGCGCCTCGAAGCAGTCGGTGCCGAAAGCCGCGGCCGATGCCGTCGGGCAATCCCTGGGATTCGCCATCGCCCTTTTCAGCATCGCCGCGCCGCGGGAATTGCTGGGCGCCGGCAGCCTGTTCGGCATCCGGGTGCTTCCCGCGAGCTGGCCGGACTGGGTCATCATGGTGTTGCCGCCGGGGGCCTTTCTGACCCTCGGCCTGCTGCTGGGCGCCGTCAACTGGATCGTGTCGCTGCGGCCCAAAACCGCCAAACCCTGAAGGAAGCATCCATGGACTATTTCCTGAACATCGCCCTGATCGCCATCGGCGCCGCCTTGATCAACAATTTCGTGCTGTATTATTTTGTCGGCATCTGTTCCTTCATCGGCGTTTCCAAAAAAACAGATACCGCGCTCGGGATGGGCTTTGCCGTGACCTTCGTGATCACCATCGCCGCTTTTCTGAGCTGGACCATCACCGCCATGATCCTGGTTCCCGGAGCCCCGGTGACCCGCTGGATCGCCGGATTTTTCCTGGAACCTTCGGCGGCCGGGCGGATCGATCTCACGATCCTGAGTTATCTTGTCTATATCCTGGCCATCGCCGCGTCGGTGCAGTTTGTCGAAATGTATGTGCGCAAGTTCTTTCCGCCGCTCTATAAGGCTTTCGGCGTTTTTCTGCCCCTCATCACCACCAACTGCGCCATCCTGTTCGCTTGCCTGACCATCATGAGTCATGTGGTCGGCGTGGATGATCCGGCGGACCGCTGGGGCTTGGTGGAGTCCCTGACCCTGGCCGCGTTCGGCGGGATCGGCTACACCATCGCCATCGTCATCATGGCCGGAATCCGGGAGGAACTGGAATTCTGCGATATTCCGGCGCCGTTTCGCGGGGCCGCCGTCACCCTGGTGGTGTCCGGCATCCTGGCCATGGCCTTCATGGGGTTCACCGGCGTGGATTCGGGCTTGAAAAACGCCCTGCAACCCAAGCGGGAAGAACCGGGGAAAGCCGCCGCGGCCCTTATCCGGCCCGTGAATAGCCATCCGGACCGGACCATGCAGCAAGACCATGCGTCCCATACCCGTATGCAAAGGAGTTTGCCATGACCTGGATCACCATCCTTTTGGCCCTGTCGCTGATGACCGTCATGGCGGTGGTCTTTTCCTTCATCCTGGGCTGGGCCGACAAGGCCTTTCGCGTGGAAACCGATCCGCGGTTCGAGCTGGTGGGAGCGGCCCTGCCGGGCGCCAACTGCGGCGGCTGCGGGTATGTCGGCTGCAATGAATACGCGGAAGCCGTGATCGCCGGCGAACTCGTCAACAAATGCGTGGTGGGCGGGGCCGGCTGCGCCGCGGCCCTGGCCGACATCATGGGGCTGAAAGCGGACGCCTCCCTGCCCTACCGGCCCATTGTGCATTGCGGGGCGAGGCTGTCGGACCGGCTGGGCCGCAATCCCTATTTCGGCGAGCAGCGCTGCGCTGCGGCCAATATCGTCGCCGATGTCCAGGGCTGCACCTTCGGTTGCCTGGGATTCGGCGACTGCCAAAAAGCCTGCAACTACGACGCCATCCACGTCATCGACGGCCTTGCGACCGTGGACTATGAAAAATGCGTCGGCTGCGGGGCCTGCGCCAAGGCCTGCCCCCGCAACATCATCACCATCACGCCTTTCAAGGCCCAACGCATGCTGGCGGTCACCTGCTCCAACAAGGACGCCGGCAAGGACGTCATGAAGGTCTGCAACGTCGGCTGCGTGGGCTGCGGCTCCTGCGCCCGCATCTCGAGCCTGTTCACCATCGAGAACAATTTGTCGACCATCAACTACGAGGCCTACACGCCGGAGTGCAGCCTGGAGGTCATGGAGGCCTGTGAAAAATGCCCCCGAAAACGGCTGGTCTTCGTCGGCATTCCGTCAAAGGGGGACCTGGAGGCTGTCAAGGACGAACCGGCCCTGGAAGTTGTCGAGCCGGATTTCAAGACCACGGTGGACGATACCGAATGGCGGGGATAGATTCCCGGAGCGGTTGTCAGAAATACGCCGGCAAGCCTGCGGGGATGAATTCGAAGCGGCCGAACCCGCTGTTCCGTTTTTCCGCGCCGGTGCGGGCCTCGGCGGAACCGCGGATCACCGCATCCTCGAACAGAAACCGCCCTTCCGGGTCCAGTCGCAGACTGGGGCAGCGCAGCTGCCGCTCCACCACGGCGGTTTTGTCGGGATGGAGCCGGATTTCCTTGAAGGCGTGCCGGTAGCTGACATGCGGGCTCAGCACCGCCTCGGAATAACCCAGCTGCAGCTCGCAGGCGGTGAAATCCAAAAGGGGCCATAACTCCGGATGGAAATACAGGCAGGTCTTGTTGCCGGACAGATTCCACAGGCGGCTCTCCACCCCCCGGGCATCCAATTCCGCCGCCTGCCGCTCCAGGACCGCCGGTTCTCCGACTGCCGCCATGGCGCGGATGTAACCGCTTTCCGTGAGCGCTTCGTGGTCCTTCATGACATGCCGCGCGCCGCGTTTCCGGGCCGCGGCCCCCTGGTAATAATGCTTGTACACATAGGAGCAGTAGTTGATGGGCAACCCCACGTTTTTTTCGAGGGCCGACCGCATCAGGCCCAGGACCATCAGTTCCGATTCCAGCACCGTCACCTTTTCCCCGTGCAGAAACGTGTAAGGGCGGCCCTTCAATTGCTCGAAATTGTGGGGGGTCAGACGCAACTGGTGCAGGTTGAGGTGGTTCACGCCCGCGTCGAAAAGGACGGGCAGCAGTTCCGCGACTCTTTCCCGATCCTCGGGAATGGCGGGGATTTCCACGGTCACGCAGGGAATCCTTCCTGCGGCCAGCTCCAATTTCCCCAGATCATACTCCCTGGCGCTGATATCGAAGCGCATTTCGTTCAGGCCCGCGTCCTGTAATTGCGCGACGATCTCCGGGGTAAGCAGGGCCCCGTTGGTGTACAGCCAGAGATGCAAGCGGTCTCCCGCTGTCCGGCGCACCGCATTCATGTAGCTCACCGTCCGCTCGAGGGTCAGCAGGGGCTCCCCGCCGCTGATGCTGACGCCGGCAAAACCGAAATGCCGGATGTATTCGGCATATTCTTGCGGCTGGCGGAAGGCAATGCGGTTGGTGGTGGGGACACTGAGATCGTCCTGGGCCGTGGGGCAATAGAAGCAGCGGCAGTTGCATTTGCCGTTGATGAACAGGCAGGACCAGCCGCCTTGGCCGCAGGCGGCGCAGCCGGGCGAAAGGAGGCCCAGGGCCAGCTTGGTCCCCTGATGCAGGGTTGCGACGGACCGGTTTATTTCCGCCAGGCAGCTCGCCCGCTCGCTTTCCGCCTCCATGGCCCGTGCTTCGGTGATCCAGTTCAGCTCCATCCAGCGGCCCTCGTATTCCGCCTGGTTGGCCGCAACCATCCGGCCCCGGATGTCTTCCGGCAACGATTTGTGAACGGCCGACTCTTTCATTTGATCTTGATCCGTATGGTTATCTGGTCTTTCGCCGGTAGTTGCAGCCGAACTCTCCCGCGGCCTTTTCCAATCTCTTGTCAAATGTCCAAAGGGTAACTTCCGTCAAGAGTGCGGAGGACAGAAGATGGACATCCACGTAACCTAGCCCCTTTCCCATAATATTGCGGGATTCAATGAAGTCGTCTTGGAGTTGTCTTTATCCCATCATTTCGTCCAATAGGTTCCATGGCAACATCAATTTCATCGGGTGGCCAGGAAGTTCTTTAAAATCATAATGTTGGTAGAATCCTTTTGCAGTCGAGGTCGCACAATCCAACAATACCGCCACGAAAGGCATGATATGCCCGGTGTGGTGGCAGTCAGCAAGCGCCTGCGCCAGCAAGCGCTCGCCAAAACCTTTCCCCTGAAAGCGCCGGTCCACCCCCAACCAGGCCAAAGTGACGATGGGCATCATTGTGTCGGGTAGTTTGCGGGCCATATCCGGAGGGAGTTCATCAAAATTCACTTGCCCCATTGCCAGTGTATAATAGCCGACAATAATATCAGGTTCTTTGATTAACATCCTGGTAACGGACAATCGTTTTTCCTGGGCCTGCCGCGCATGTTTTTTTAGCCAATCATCGACCCCATCAGCGCCGCTGCAAAACGCAGCGCGTTTGTGTGATTTTTCTAGCTGTTGGATGGAATAACCATGGGGCCACTGAACCGGCATCACCGATCCCCGCGCATGATTTCCCCGAGCCTTTGCTGGGCTTTTGTTGGTTTTCCCGTGGCCTGAAGCGCCAACCAGAATCTTTCCTGTTCATCGGCGGTCATCTGGAGAACCTGATTTTTGGCCTGCTCAACCTCCCGGTTTGCTGTGGGGACCAACACCAGACGGACATAATCGGACAAGCCTACATGCCGTAACTTCGCCGCTTGTGTTACGATATGTTTGCTTCTGGAGTCTAACCGGACCTGCAGGGTCGTCGTCGCTGTTTCTGTCATAATTCACCTCCATGAGGAATGTACTGCACTCTGCATGCACTGTCAATTGCATTTTAGGTCAAATGCATAGTCTGATGAGGTTCTCTTTCTGGCTGCCGGCGATGGGTTCTTCTGTAAAAGCCGGATAGACCACACAACCAATTGACAACATACATTTCTTATGTTATTTTTTTGGCCAAAATAGGGGTTTCTTTTAACCATGATTGAGAGATTTTCCGATATATTTCTACGAGACTGGTACCATAAAAACCGCCGGAAACCGCTGGTGATCAGAGGAGCCCGTCAGGTCGGCAAATCAACGCTGGTGCGTCGTTTTGTCCACAACCAGGGGTTGAAGCTCCATGAAATCAACTTGGAACAGCACCTGTTCCTTAACGATGTCTTTGCAACCTTGGATATCGATGTCATTATCCGTGAGCTGAGTGCCCTGACCGGTGGAAATATTCTATCGCAAGATGCAGTTTTGTTTCTGGACGAAATTCAGGCGACCCCCCATGCGATACAAGCGCTGCGGTATTTTTATGAAAAAAGGCCGGAATTGCCGGTCATTTCCGCTGGCTCTCTGATGGAGTTCGCCTTGTCTGAGCTTACTTTTTCCATGCCGGTGGGGAGGATTGAATATTATCATTTGGGGCCGATTACTTTTAATGAATTCCTGCAGGCAGTCGATCCCGGCCTTGTGACCTACTGCACAGGCTTTCATATCGGTCAATCCATACCCTTGGCGGCTCATCGCCAGTTGATCAAACGTCAGCGGGAGTATTTGTTTGTGGGCGGCATGCCGGAAGCCGTCCAGGTTTATGCGGAAGCCAATGCTTTGGGTGAAGTGACGGCTGTTCACCGTTCCATTACAGAGACCTATCAAGACGACTTTTCAAAGTATGCCGGCAAAAAAGATCTAGCGTTGATGCAACGGGTGTTCCGGCAAATCCCGAGAATGATCGGGCAAAAGGTCAAATACAGCAATATTTCAAAAGAAAACAAATCCAGAGAGGTAAAAGCCGTTATCGACCGACTGATCAAAGCCCGCATCTGCCATCCGGTGTTCCATAGCCATTGTTCGGGGGTGCCCTTGATGGCAGACATCAATGAAAATGTATATAAGCTTCTGTTCATGGATGTGGGGATGGCGGCCTATCTGTCCGGATTGGACTGGATCGCTTTGCAAGCCCTGGATGGTCAAACCATTGTGAACGAAGGCAAACTGGCCGAACAATTTGTGGGGCAACACCTCTTCGATCCGTTGGAGGGGCCCAAGTTGACTTACTGGCTGAGGGAGAGCAGGTCGGCGAATGCGGAGGTCGACTTCGTGATCAGCAGCGGCAGTCAGGTGATTCCCATCGAGGTAAAGGCCGGCACCAGCGGTACACTGAAATCCCTGCAGCAATTTGTGCTAAACAAAAAGTCCGATCTTTGTATTCGGTTTGATCTCAATCCACCGGACATCGGCCGAATTACGCATGCGGCCCGGGCCCGCGATGGCAGTGTGCCGGTATCCTATACGCTTTTGTCCCTTCCTCTGTATCTCGTGGAACAACTTCCCCGTCTGGTGAATGAATTTCGAACGGGCAAGAGCACCTGGGCTCTTTAGTGGCCGCGAAATCGGCGCTGGCGGCGTAAATTGCGAATCGAACCCTTTATGGGCGGCTTTAGTACCTGATTAGGCCGCCAAGCCGGGTGATTTGTGTCGGGCTCATTTTTTTTGAGCCAATGTGGCCAAGTGCGCCACCTTCACCAAAAACGATCGCGGATTTTGGGCCCCTTTTGGGAGTTGCCATTTTTTTAATTTGCCGATATCATGCTCGAAAACGTTTTCATAACTGGATGCGTAGGACGGGAATCGGGCGCATGTATCAAGTCCGCATCGATAAAGACAAAAACCGGATCTATATTTCAGCGACCGAAATATACCGCAGGGAAGCGCGGAAATTCGCCGAGTTGATAAAAGAGGAATGCCAAAAGCTGAAACCGGGATTCACCTGCATCACGGATCTTCGCAGGCTCAGAAGGCAGTTGGGCAAGATCGACCGGATCATTTATGATGTCCAGACCATGCTGGCGAAAGCGGGTATGAGCAAGGTCGTCCGGGTGGTGGACCCGGAAGCGGCGGACGTCGAGATGCAGTTTGAAGCCATCAGTGTCCTGAAGGTCGGCTATTCGGCCTATACAACCACCAGCATGCGAATAGCGGAAGAGATCCTCGACAAGCAGTAAAAGTCAACGAACGAACCTGTTTCTCTCCAGGAAAGAATGAATATTCGATACTATTCTAGTCGGTCCGGCGAGCCGAAGGCTTGATTTTTCCGGTGCGTTCCAGGTCCCTGAGAACCAGGCGCAATTCGGTGTAGGAAACATCGTCGCCCAGGGCCGCCTTGGCCGGGTTCAACTGGGGATTCCGGCTTTGCAAAAAATAGGCGGCGATGCGGTCGGCCTTGGCGGCTGTCACCAGCTGGTGGAGTTCCAACGCGCCTGTGCCCACGAAATGAGCCAGGTGGTCTTCCACGGTGGACCGGGCCAGCCCCCGGGCCGCGGCAATTTCCGCCGGGTTCCGGCCCTCCAGAAACAGCCGCAGGGACTCCTCCTTTGTCCCGGATTTTTTCTTTCCAGGAAGGATAGACGCACCCTTGATGTCCGCGGTGCTCGTTTCCGCGCCCCGGGACAAGTCATTTTCCCGGCAATAGCGGGCGACGATTTCCAGGAGTTCGCCGCCGAACCGCTTGCCTTTTTTACCCTTCAGTCCCTTGGCGGCGGTCAGTTGCGCTAGAGTGGACGGCAGTTGAGTGGCGATGGCCGCAAGGGCGCTGTTGTGCAGCACCCAGAAGGCCGGCTTGTCCTCCTGCTCCGCTTTTTCGGTCCGCCATTGTTTCAGCCGGCGGTACAATTCCGGATGGTCCATGGTGTCCGGCGACGGTTGCGCCTCCGGGGCGGGCTCTTTTTTGGCCGGTCCGTTCTGGAACAGGGCTCTGGCCCGGGCCTTGAGGTAATCGGCGAACACGATCCCGGAACGGCAGGCGTTGAGACAGAACAGTTTGGCGGAGGTCTCCTCCAGGAACGCGTTCATCGCCTTGGTCAGGGCCTTGCGCGCCTCCCGGTTGTCGGTCTCCACCGCAAGCCCCCGCAGATTGGCGGCCACCAGGGATTCGAGCTTGCCGGAGAAGTAGTCGGCGGCCTTGGACACCCGTTCCTGGAGATGGGGGTCGGCTTCCGGATCCGCCACTTCCCGGACGATATGGGCCCGCTGCAGGGCGAATTTCTCCGCCACCCCGGTGATCTCCGCTTTCACCGAATCCGCCATGTGGCTGAACAAGGCCGGCGGCGGAGCGACCAGAATGGATTTATGTTCGTTGGCGATCTTGATGCAGGTGAGCAGCTTCCGCCACAGGGCCGTGAAATCGAAGAGTTCATCCAGAAGCGCCAGCCGGTATTCCCGCGCGGCTTCCCGGAGCTGATCCCTTCCGGGTGGATTCCGTTCCACGGCGGCCGTGAACGCCCGCACCGTCTCGCTGGTCTTGATGCTGCCGGGTCGGATGGGACTGCTGAGCACCAGACCTTCCAGGGTGCGGCAGCGGCTCAGGGCCACATAGACCTGGCCGTCGGCGAAGGCGGCCTGGGAATCGATGATGGCCCGGTCGAAAGTCAGCCCCTGGCTCTTGTGAATGGTGATGGCCCAGGCCAGTTTCAGCGGGAACTGGACGAACTTGCCGGTTTCGGTTTCCTCGATTTCCTTGGTTTCTTCATTGATGCTGTATTTGACATTGCGCCATTCGGCCTTGGCGACGGTGATGGGCTCGTCGTCATCCGGACACTCCACCGTCAGCTCTTCCTCGCCGATCCGTTTCAGCCGGCCGATTTTGCCGTTGAAATACCGTTTCTCCGGCGCCCCGTCGTTTTTCACGAACATCACCTGAGCCCCGGGTTTGAGGGCCAGCCCCGAGGGCGCCGGAAACGCATATTCGGGGAACTCCCCCTCCACCGTGGCCTCGAACCGCCGCTCCCGGCCCGGCAGGGCGGCCAGCCGGGCCGCGTTGATCTCCCGGGCCTGCTGGTTGTGGGTGGTGAGGGTGATATAACCCGCCGGGGATTTTCCGGCGAAATCCGGATCATGACGCCGGTTCAGGGCCGAAAGGGTCCCGGCGTCCATGCGGTTGTCCCGGACCCTGCCCAGGAGGTCGATGAAATGGGCGTCGCTCTGCCGGTAGATATGCTTCAGTTCGATGCATTCGAATCCGGCGGCCTTCAGGGCCTTGCTGCCGAAAAAAAACGGGGTGTCATAGCGGTCGCGCAGAATTTCCCATTCATCGGCCTTGACCACCGGCGCCAGTTGCAACAAGTCGCCGATCATCAGCAACTGCACGCCGCCGAAGGGCAGCTCCCTGGCCCGGAGTCTGCGCAGCACGGCATCGACGCCGTCCAGGAGGTCGGCCCGGACCATGCTGATCTCGTCGATGACCAGCAGATCCAGGCTGCGGACGATGTGGATTTTTTCCCTGCTGAAGCGGTACTGGCTCCGGGGCCGCGCGGCGTCTCCGTCCCTGCCCGAAGTATCCGCATCCGGCAGCACGGGGCCGAAGGGCATCTGGAAAAACGAATGGATGGTGACGCCGCCGGCATTGACGGCGGCCACCCCCGTGGGCGCGACAACGATCATGCGCTTGGGGGAACGCGCTTTCAGGGCGTGCAGAAACGTGGTTTTCCCGGTGCCGGCCTTGCCGGTGAGAAAAATGTTTTTGCCGGTATGTTCCACAAAATCAAAGGCCAGCCGGAGCTGGGGGTTCTCGACGGAATCGTTCATGGATTTTTCTCGCCTGGATGACCAGACCCAAGCGTCATCCGTTTATGTTATCTTCCGGAAGGGGGAAAAGGCGTGAACCCGGAAACCAACCCGGGACCTGGCGCCATGCTTATCAATATGCGCTGAAATTGTAAAGCGCATATTGACACGGTTACGTCGCTTTCATATAGTGAAAGCAACCACAGAAGAGGGAGCCACAGAAAAGGGAGACCGATGAAACAATACAAAAAAAACGTCAATGTCATCATCGAGGCCACCAACGGCGTCCGATATAGAGGCAAGCTCAATCTCAAGGCGGAAATCGAGCCCATCGACCGGCTCAGCGATCTGTTCGTGAAGGGCAAGAATCCCTTTGTCACCCTCTACGGGGTAACGGCCCAGGGCAGCAACAAGGTGGTCATTCTGAACAAATCCCATATTGTCGCCGTGATGCCGGACGGCGAGGATGTCATTGAAGACGAATCCGAGATCGTCGTTCAGAAGTAAGCCGCGACCGGCGTAAGCGGACCCGATTTTTCCCTGCCAAGGCGGCCGACCCGGACCGCTTTTCCGGTCAATCCGCTGCCCGGTGAGCGGGAGCCGGCTCTCTTTCCGTCAGCAGGGCGATGGTCCCGCGGATTTCCTCGTCGGTCACGTTTGTCCGCAAGTTTTCCATTTCGTTCATCACCCTGGCGAACCGAATACCCTCCGCGGCGCTGATCCAGGCCAACTGTAGCCGTTCCGGACGAATCCCCTTCTTTTCCATTTTCCGGCGGACTTTCTCGATCCGTTTTTCCGTCCAGTGGTTGGCGTTGATGTAATGGCAATCACCGATATGACAGCCGCTCACCAGGATCACGGGCGCGCCCTTCGCCAGCGCATGCCAGATGAATTTTTCGTCCACCCGGCCCGAGCACATGGTCCGGATCAGCCGGGCGTTGGCCGGATACTGCAGCCGCGACACGCCTGCGAAATCCGCGCCCGCATAGGAACACCAGTTGCAGGCGAAGGTCAGGATCTTCCCGCCGGGATTTTCCGCCAGCATGGCGTCGATCTGCCGGATAATCTGCTCGTCGGTGTAATGCTTCATGACGATGGCGCCGAAGGCGCATTCCGCCGCGCAGGTGCCGCATCCGGCGCAGGCGGCGCTGTTGACCACGGCCGGGATCTTCTTCTTCGGATCCACAGTGATGGCGTTGTAGGGGCAGACCTCGGCGCATTTGCCGCAGGCCCGGCACTGGGACTCGATGACCTCGGAGGTGATGGGTTCGGAAGAAATCGTCCCCTTGTGCATCAGGCGAATGGCCCGGGCCGCGGCCGCGGAACCCTGGGTGACGCTTTCCTTGATATCCTTGGGCCCCTCGGCGCAGCCGGCGTAGAAAATCCCGCGGGTGGCCGCGTCCACTGGCTGGAGTTTGGGATGGGCTTCCAGGAAGAAGCCGTCCGGCGTCAATTGCAGTCCCAGCATTTCCTGCAATTTCCGGGCTCCGGCGGCAGGCTGCATGCCGATGGCCAGCACCAGGAGATCCAGATCGTGATATTCGATCCGGCCGGTGGCCGTATTTTCCACCGCCACCCGCATGCCGCCGTCCGGAAGTTCTTCCACAGTTCCCGGCAGACCCCGCAGGTATTCCACCCCCAGACTCCGGCTGCGGTTGTAGAGTTCCTCGAAACCCTTGCCGAAGGCGCGGATATCGGTATAGAAAATCTTGACGGCCATATCCGGATCATGTTCCTTCAGCACCAGGCTGGCTTTGATGGTGTTCATGCAGCAGATGTTGGAGCAGTATTGGCCGCCCTTGCGCCTGGAGCGGGAGCCCACGCACTGGATGAACCCCACGGATTGGGGATGCTTCCGGTCCCCGGGCCGGATCAGGGAGCCCTGGGTGGGACCGCCGGCGTTCATCAGGCGTTCCAGCTCCAGGCTGGTGACCACGTTTTCAAAACGGGTGTAGCCGTATTCGTCCATCTCCCGGGGATCGTAGGGCTCCAGCCCCGCGGCCACCACAATGGAGCCCACCGTCACCTGGAATTCCTGGTCGGACATGTGAAACTGGATGCATTTCTTGTCGCAGGCGTCCAGGCATTTGGAACAGCCGCGTCCCATGCATTCATCCATGTTGATGACATAGGCGGAGGGCACCGCCTGGGGAAACGGGATATGCACGGCCTTGCGGGAGGAAAGGCCCATATTGAATTCATCCGGGAACACTACCGGACAGGCCTTGGCGCATTCGCCGCAGGACGTGCAGGCCTTCTCGTCCACATACCGGGCCCGTTTGACGATTTTCACGTTGAAGTTGCCGACATAACCGCTGACGCCGGCCACTTCGCTCATGGTATGCAGGGTGATATTGGGATGTCGACCGACATCCGCCATCTTCGGCCCGAGAATTCAGATGGAACAGTCCATGGTCGGGAAGGTCTTGTCCAACTGGGCCATGATCCCGCCGATGGAGGGATTCCTTTCCACCAGCACCACTTCGTAGCCGTTGTCGGCCAGATCCAGGGCCGCCTGGATGCCCGCGACTCCGCCGCCGATCACCAGGGTCCGTTTGGTCAGGGGGATGGTCTCCTCCACCAGGGGCTTCAGCAATCCCACCCGGGCAACGGACATGCGCACCAGGTCCTCCGCCTTGGCCGTGGCCTCGGCGGGCGCCTGCATGTGGACCCAGCTGCACTGTTCCCGCAGATTGGCCATTTCCAGCAGATACGGGTTGAGGTCCGCCTGGAGCATCATGCGGCGGAACGTGGGCTCATGAAGCCGCGGAGAACAGGAGGCCACCACCACGCGGTCCAGCCCTTGCTCCCGGATGTCTTCCTTGATCTCCATCTGACCTGGTTCCGAACAGGCGTAGGTGATTTCCTTGGCAACGATCACCCCGTCGATGGATTTGACGTTCCGGGCGACCTGTTCACAGTCCACGGTCTGGGCGATATTCAACCCGCAGCGGCAGACATAGACGCCGATCCGCGGCCGGTCCGCATCCGGAGTTGTTTCAGGCTTGTTGGTCCTCATCTTCCAATTCCTTTGAACAAATATGGTTTCATCATGATTACTCCCAGCAGATGGTCCTGGCGATCAGGCTGGTCAGATCGGTCATTTCCATCTTCAACTCCTCTCCTGCAAACGGATCCTCCATGGCGCAGCGCAGATGGATCTGGCATTTGGGACAGGAGGTCACCACCAGTTCGCTGCCGGTGTCCCGGGCCTGGCGGATGCGTTTGACCTGCAGAGCTTTGCTGTAGGCGTCGCAGCCGGTCCAGGCGCAGTTGCCGCAGCAGAGGGCCGAACGGCCGGTGTCCTGCATTTCCGCGAAGCGATCCACTGCGAGCCGCCGGATCAGCTTGCGGGGCAAATCCCGCGCGGTTTCCATCCGGTTCAACCGGCAGGAGTCCTGATAGGTGATGCGGTGCGGCAGGGGGTTGAACTTCACCGCCCCCTTGTCGATTTCCCGTTCCAGGAAGGCATACAGGTGGGTGACGGCAAAACCGGGCGTGACCCCCTGTTTCGCGTATTCGAACCCGATGGTCTGATAGCATTCGGGGCAGGCGGTGATCACGGTCTCGATGCCCAGATCCTGGATCATCTCCACATTCAGCCTCGCCAGCCGCAGAAAATTCCGTCTATCCCCCGACCACAGCAGATCATGCCCGCAACAGCGTTCCCACTCCAGCAGCCGCGGCCGGACGTCGAAAAAATTGAGCAGCCGCAGGGCATCGGCGACGATGTCCATGGTCTTGACATCCTGGTGTTTCCGGAAAAAAGCGTCGAAATACGGCGCGCAGCCGGCGAAAAAGAGGGTCTTGCTCCCGGAATCCGTCCGGATATCCTCCGGCAGCCCGTTCCAGCGGTCCGGCGCAAGGCCCGGGGAAGTCATGGTCCGCATCAGGGACTGGAAAAAACCCCCATGGGGCTGGCAGCGATCCTGATCGATTTCGTTCTGCCGGAGCAGGCAGCGCATATCCCGGATGAATTCCGGGAAATTCACATCCGACGGGCACCTTTCATAACAGACCCCGCAGGTCAGGCAGGCATATATATCGGCCCGCACTTTTTCGGCGGCGCCGTTCCCCCGGATGATATCGCTCACCAGATTGCGGGGCGAGTAAGCCTTGCCGCTGAGAGCCAATGGACAGGAGGCCGTGCATTTGCCGCAGTCCTGACAGCTGTAGGCATTGTGACGGGAAAGGATATCGCGGACCGATTCCCCCCGGGGAAGGTCGTCGTCCCCGGTTCCGGCCGGCAGTACCGGACTTTTTCCCATCTTTTGGATTTGTGCGCTGAAATCGCCCAGGAATTCCTTCAGGGCCGCGCTTTCATCGGGCAGAAACGTCGCCAGCCGCAGGCGTTCCTGTCCGATCCCCAACAGACGCAGGATGTTGCGGGTGTCCCCGGTATTGTCCCGGGCAGCCATGGCGCCGCTGCCGTACCGGCAGGAACCGGAGCTGCAGCCCACCACGGCGACGCCGTCGGCGCCCATTTCAAACGCCTTGAACAGGAGCGCCTTGGTGATGCGCCCGGTGCAGGGAATCAGCACCATCTTCACTTCCGCCGGTATCTGGTACCCGTTGTCCTGGAGCTGCTGATAGGCGGCGTGGGGTCCCCAGTTGCATAAAAACAGAATGATCTTGTGCTTCTCCGTCGCTTTCATGTCAAAATTTCCTCGAGGGTCCGTTCAAAAAAGACCTGGCTGCGGTAGGGGCTGTCGGCAGCCCCGGTGGGGCAGACCGAAGCGCAGTTGCCGCATCCCTTGCAAAAGGCCTCGTCGACCCATGCCTGGTATCCGCCGATTTCGTTTGGCCGCAGGACAACCGCCTGGTAGGGGCAGACGTCCGCGCACCGGCCGCAACCGCGGCACAGATCCGGACGCACGGTGACCGTATATCCCTTGCTTTTTCGCGGGCCGCGCGGCATGACGGCCGCCGCCAGAACCGCCGCGGCATCCCCTTTCAGTTTGCCGGAAATCCGGATGCCGGGGGGATTGGCCAGGAACAGACCGGCGATGGAAGTCATTCCAGGGTAGAACTGGGGAATGCCGTCCGCTCCCCGCTGCTGCATGGCCCAGATGACCTCCCGTCTGGGCATGCCCTCCTGGCGCGCGTATCCGATCCGGTTCCGGGCCTTTTCCCCCATGATGACGGCGCCCACATGAATGCTCTGCCGCAGTTCCGCGGTGCGGACATCCAGTTTGAAATCCCCCAGGGTCCCGCTGATGCCCTCCACAACGGCTTTCTGGAAGCAATGGATGTTCGGATAGTCCCGCGTCTCCTCCGGCGGGGTTTCGCCGCCGATGAACATGAAGACGTCCATGCCGGTCCGGGCCAGGGTGACGGCGCTCCGGACCGCGGCCTCCGATTCCCCCACCACCGCAGCGGCAAAATGGTGGTTCCGGACCGGTGAGGGAAACGGTTTCAGGGTCCGGGCGCTGTGGATGGACCGGACCAGCAGGCCTTTCAACTTCAGGGCCGCCTGTTCCGGGTCTTTCCGCAGCACGGTCAAGGCCTCCCCCCGGATATTGCGGGTCACCACCATGGCGCGGCTGACGCCGGTGGCGGTGAAAAGCGCATGCTTCAGGCGGCTGCGCTGATCCGTGCAGGCGCTGCAGGCGAAATCCAGGGAACAGCAGAGGCAGGAACCCAGCACCATGCGGGTAATGCCCTTGTCGCGGACCGTCCGGATGATGGCGGCGGCGCCTTCCGGCACACAGGCCGAGGTCAGCACTTCGGCATGGACCACGTTTTTGTGCCCATACAGATCCCGGACCAGTTGATCCAGGTCTTCCGACCAGCCCAGGGAGCGGTTGCAGTTGCAGACGAACACGCCGATGCGTTTCGGCTCGGCAATGGTGGGATCCGGCGGAAGATAGGAGATCCCGTGACCCTTCTGAATGGTCAGGGCCCCGCCCAGAAGAAGCATGGCCTGGGCCGCGGCGGCGAATCCGCGCATGATCAGGGTATACACGTCGGCCTGGGAGGTTTTGCCTCCGTACGCCCGGATGACGTCGTCGCCCCGCACCGTCGGCGTCATGGCCGGATCCGCGACGATAATGACGCCGGCGTGTTCGATGACGGTCCGTTCCTCCTCGTCGTGACGGATCGCCCGGATATTTCCGCAGACGGCATGGCATTCCAGGCATTCGGAACAGACCCCGCATTGGAGGCAGCGCTGGGATTCATAGATCACATCGCTTTCGGCCAGCCCCAGAGCCACTTCATCGAAATTGTCCCGGCGCACGGCGGCGCGTTTTTCCGGCATGGGCGTGCGTTTCCGCAGGGGAATATCGGCGCCGATCTCCGGAAAATCCTTGTCCGCGGGACGCCTGGGACGGTCCCCGTCCAGCCGGATCCGGCAGGCATCGAAGAGCATCTGGTCCGCGGCCCGCTTGCCCTGGGCCATGGCCTTCACCACCGAAGAAGGGCCGCCCACGCCGTCACCGGCGGCATAGACCCCTTCCAGATTCGTCCGGAAACCGTCGGCCACCGCGATGTATCCGTTCCCGCCCGTTGTGAGGACGCCTGCCGGCAAATCCGGAGCCGTCTGCCCGATGGCCACGAAGGCCCGGTCGAAATCCAGCCGGAAAGGCTGGCTGTCCTTCACCAGCACCGGCCAGGCGATCCCGTTTTCATCCGGCTCTCCCGGCCGGGTGAGCTGGCAGCGCAGGCGCCGGAAACGGCCGTTGTCGCCTTCGAAGGCGATGACCCGGGTCCGGTCGATGATCTCGATGCCTTCCTCCCGGGCGCCCCTGATCTCTTCCGGTTCCGCGGGAATCCGGTCGTGCTCGAACCAGGAGATCAGGGTGACCCGGGCGCCCAGACGCGCCAAAGTGCGGGCCAGATCAAAGGCCGCGTTGCCGTCGCCGATGACCGCCACTTTTTCCGGCAGGGAGGTGATCTCCCTCCGATAGATGCGGTTCAGAACCGACAGACACCCCTCCACCCCCGTCAAATCCTCGCCTTCCATGCCGAGCTTCCGGTCCTTCCATGATCCGGTGGCAATGAGAACGCCGTCCGCCTCCTTCCGCATGGAATCCAGCCCGGAGGCCAGATCCACGGGACGACCGGTGATGAATTCCACACCCAGCTGCTGAATATAGTGGAGCTCGGCATCCAGAATCGCCCGGGGAAGACGGTGGGGACCGATGCCGTAGCGCAGCAATCCTCCCGCCTCCTCTTCCTTTTCATAAACCCGGACCCGGCAGCCGGACTTCGCCAACCGGGCCGCGGCAGCCAGTCCCGCCGGCCCGGATCCGATCACCACAAAGGTTTCCTGCCGTTTTTCGGCGGTTTTCGGCGGCTGGATGCGCTCCGGATGCCGGGCCTCGTAATCGGCCAGAAAGCGCTTGACGGCCCGGATGGAAACCGGTTCGTCCACCTGCTCCCTGCGGCAGGCGTCCTCGCAGGGATGGGTGCAGATCCGCCCGCAGATGCCGGGCAGGATGTTTTCCTCCCGGATCAGGGCCAGGGCCTCTTCGTATTTCCCCGCCCGGGTCAAGGCGATATACCCCTGGGCGTTCACCCCCAGCGGGCAGTTTTCCCGGCAGAGGGGCTGGCGGCGCTTGTCGATCGCAGGTCTTCCCGGCAGACTGAAACGCCCGGTGAACTTGACGGCTTTCTCCCCCGGACCCGCATCCACGGGACAGACCGCGGCGCAGGCCCCGCACAGGATGCACCGCTCCGGATCCACGAAGGTCGGTTGGCGCGTCAGGGTGACGCTGAAACCCTGGGGATCATGCCGGATGGCGTCCACCCGGGCCGGCAGCACACAATTGATCCGGGAATTCCGCAGAATCCGGATCAAGCCCGGACGGTGGGCGTAATTGAACGGAATACCCGAGGCGAGCCGCCATTCCTCGCCGGCGAGTTTTTGATCCAGATCCGCCGCCCCATCCACCAGGGTGACCGGAATGCCCAGTTCACCGAGTTTGTTGACAGCGGCGATTCCCGACGGCGTGGCGCCGAAAACCATGACTTTGTGTAAACGATCCTTGGGGCGTGTCATGCAATGGCTCCTGTCTGTCCCGCAGCTTTCTTCTCCCGGCCCTTCAATTTGGAAAGCCCGTAATCGTATCCCTTGGTAAAGGCTTTCAGGTTCATTTCCTCGGTCCCCTTGGGAACGGAGGATGTCACCGCTTCCCGGGCCGCCTTCTCGGAAACCAGGGCCGTCACGGCCGTGACGAATCCCAGCATGATGATGTTGGCCATCATTTTACGCCCTAGTTCCTCTGCCATCCGGGTGGCTGGTATGTCCAGGACGTCCCGGCGGCCGTCGGGGGTCACCAGGTCCCGGTCCGTAATGAGAAATCCGTCGGGCCTGACCTGATCCTTGTATTTTTCATAGGCCGACTGGGACATGCAGACCAGCACGTCGGCAGTCTTGACATAGGGGTATTGAATGGTCCGATCCGAGATGATCACCTGGGCGCAGCAGGCCCCGCCCCTGGATTCCGGTCCGTAGGACTGCACCAGGGTGCTTTCCCTGTGATCCCCGAGGGCCGCGGCCATGCCCAGGATCTTGCCGGCGAGCACGATGCCCTGGCCCCCGAACCCGGTGACGATCACTTCCTTTTTATTGATTTCCGTATTCATATCCCTCACCCGGTCTTGCGTTTTTCTTCGGTTTCCGGCTTCGGCCAGTACATTTTGCGATACATCTCGTCGCAGGTGGGGCGCTCGATATCGACAAATTTGCCGAGAATCACCCCCTTGCTGAAGTCCACGTCCAGTTCGGCCGGATTCGCGCCGTTCTTGATGATGGTGTTCTCGTGATACTGCCGGAGTGTATCCAGGGATTTTTCCTTGTTGCGCCTGCCGTAGTTGACCGGACAGGGCGACAGCACCTCGATGAAGGAAAAGCCCTTGCGCAGAATGGCTTCCTGAACGGCGTCGGCCAGATCCCGGGCGTGCAGCATGGTCCAGCGGGCCACGTAGGTGGCGCCCGCCGCATAGGCCAGCAGGGGCAGGTTGAAAGGGGTCTCCGGGTTGCCGGCGCCGGTGGTCGCGGACTTGGCCCGGAACGGCGTGGTGGCCGCCACCTGTCCGCCGGTCATGCCGTAGGTCAGGTTGTTGACACAGACCACGGTGAGGTCCATGTTTCGCCGGGCCGCGTGGATGAAGTGATTGCCGCCGATGGCGAACAGATCGCCGTCCCCGGAAAACACGACCACGTTGATATCCGGCCTGGCCATCTTGATGCCGGTGGCAAAGGGAATGGCCCGGCCGTGGGTGGTGTGGAAGGAGTCGATATTGATGTATCCGGCCCCTCTCCCGGAACAGCCGATTCCGGACACCATGGCGAACTGGTTGTAGGGCACGCCGCTGTTCTTGATGGCCGACAGACAGGAAGTGAATACGGAGCCGATCCCGCATCCGGGGCACCAGATATGGGGGATGCGGTCCATGCGCACCAGTTCCTCGAGGGGATGGGGCGACGACGGGTTGGCGGAAGGTTTCATCCCAGTATCTCCTTTGCGATTGCAAGAACATCGTCGGGGGGTATGATGGCGCCGCCCGTGTGACCGGCCAGACGGCTGGGAACGGTTCCCGCGCAGCGCTGGACCTCCCGGCTGATCTGCCCCATGTTGATTTCCACGGTGATGAACCCCTTCACTTGCCTGGCAAGCGTCCGGATTTTCTCCTCGGGGAAGGGCCAGACCGTCACCAGGCGCAACAGTCCCATCCGGATACCCGTCTTCCGGGCTTCCTCCACGGCCGTATAGGAAGTCCGCGCCGACACCCCGTAGGACACCACGGCGATCTCGGCGTCTTCCAGCAGGTATTCCTCGGTGAGGATGATCTCGTCCGTATGGTTGCGGATCTTCCCCAGAAGCCGGTCCATCATCTCCTTCTGGGTGTCCACGGACATGACCGGATAGCCTTTTTCATTGTGGGTCAGACCGGTGACATGGACATTGTAGCCGTCGCCGATGGCCGGCATGGGCGCCACGCCGTCGGGCCCCGGCTGAAAGGGTTTGAACCGGTCCTTGCGGCCTGTGGGCCTGGTCCGGGAAACGGTCTTGATGCTGCGGGCGTCCGGAATAATCACCTTCTCGCTCATGTGTCCCACGATCTCGTCGGACATGATGAACACCGGCGTCCGGTATTTTTCGCTCAGATTGAAGGCCGTGATGGTCAGGTCGAACATTTCCTGGGGCGAGGACGGAGCGATGGCGATGATTTCGTAATCTCCATGGGAGCCCCAGCGCGCCTGCATCATATCCCCCTGGGCCCCCTGGGTGGGCAGACCGGTGGACGGGCCCGCCCGCTGCACATTCACCACCACGCAGGGTGTCTCGGTCACCACCGCCAGTCCCACGGTCTCCATCATCAGGCTGAAACCGGGTCCCGAGGTTGCGGTCATGGTTTTCACACCGGTCCAGGCAGCGCCGAGAATGGAGGTCATGGCGGCGATTTCGTCTTCCATCTGGATGAAAGTGCCGCCCACCTGGGGCAGACGGATGGACATCTGTTCGGCCACTTCCGTGGCCGGAGTGATGGGGTAGCCGCCGAAAAACAGGCATCCGGCCGCAATGGCGCCCTCGGCGCAGGCCTCGTCGCCGTTCATGAAATGTTCACCGGTAAGGACTTTTGGTTTCATTGTCTGGATCACCGCCTCGATTATTCAGGGTTGGACCATGGTTTTCTCAACACGGATCGTTTCCCGATCCATCGGCCGCCGCCATGGAAAAAATGGCGAATTCCGGGCACAGCAGTTCGCAGTAATGGCAGTTCAGGCACTCATCGGATTTCACCCGGGGCGGATGATATCCCTTGGCGTTGAATTTTTTCGAAAACTCCAGCACTTCCCGGGGGCAATATTCGATGCAATAGCCGCAGCCCTTGCATCTCTCCTCAATGATGTGCACCACCCCCCTGGTGATCTGGATATCGCCGGAATCAAGCGGGACCCGCCAGTATTTCATAATTCCACCCCTTGCGCTCCTTGACGGTTTGTTTTCGGGCTACCATAAATTTTGGTCTCTACACGTCCTTTGTAAAAAAAACAATAGCCAATAACAACCCGTTGCCAGGTAACCTTTGTTGCCTGGGACCTGCTTTCGCAACTGGAAAGTCTGCTTCGGGACCGCTATTTCGATGATTTCAACGCCATCATGCACGCGCTGGAGAAAAAAAGAGGGCTTGAAAGACACTTTCCCTACGCTGTGAACAAAATCACACTACCAGACCTCTTTCACCTGTCCGGACGGGGAAAAAATATTGGGTCGTTTTCTTTTTATCAATATTCCAAAAAGAGTTCCATTTTTATTATTTCTGCGTTGCTGCCAACGACTTTCTCACCTGACGGTGTGCAGCGACAGCCGAACATCGGTCAGGTGCAGAAAATTGTTCGATGTCGGCCCTTCGTCATTTCTCTGGACAAATTATTCTTACTGTCGGGAAGTAAGTCCTATATCTACCCTCATCCCTGGTGATCAAATCCATGCCAAGCACGGCGGCTTGTGCTCCGATATAGAAATCTGGCAAGGGTGATTGCTTCGCACCCTTACCCTTTCTGTAACGAAGATAAGCTTTCCCGGCTAAAAATAATGCCTCTTTAGGGATTTCTAACAACTGAAATCCACCATTATGTAGTGCTGATTCCAGTTCCTCAATTTTTTGAAAAGCTATCGATACTTCCGTATAGACAATCTGATTGATGTAAAGGGTTGAACTTTGGCTGGCATCAGCCAATACAGTTTCTGACCAGTCAGCCCAATTCGGGTCATCCAGAAGGATGTCTAAAATGATATTCGAATCCACGAGAACGCCGGTCATTCTTCAGACCTTGTCAGCGCCATGATTTCATCTGTAGTCATTTTGACAGTTGCCAAACCACGAAGTTTTGAAAACTTACATGTGGCTGCCTTTTCCTCTTTTCGTTTCACTAAAAAGACGCGCCCCTTTTCCTCGATGAAATCGACCTCTGTTGCGGGGGCTATCCCTAGTTTATCGCGAATGTTTTGAGGGATTGTGACTTGACCTTTTGTGGTAACTCTCATGATACAGCCTCCACCAAGTATTACCGGTAATAGTAATACCAAAAATGGGGTCTGTCAATGAAATTTCGATATCATCGAACGACAAGTTCACCGGGAAGCTCCTTTTTTGGGCGATCCGGTGGAACGTTTTGTTGGGCGTGTTGTTTTACGAGCGATATCAATAAGCGAGAGAAGAGCATTATTAACCGCCTCCTCGTTAGGAAATGCCTCAGCAACTTCCGGTCTCAGGACAATGATATTAGAGGATTCTTTCATGCGCTTTGCATACTTGCCCCGCACAAGGCCACCGGGAAAATCGGAACGCTTATACTCCGCCCGTAATTCGTCTTTGTCAGGTTTTCTATCCTTCTTCATAGAGTTCTTTTATTTCTTCCTCAGAAAGGACACGGTTGTATATGCGGATATCATCGATAGTTCCGAACCACTGAGATGTATTACGTGGGGTTTGCCCAATGTTTATATATGAGAA
>JBMORA010000044.1:0-85976 GCA_049320885.1 Thermodesulfobacteriota bacterium
TCCTCCACTTCCGGAGCGACTTTCGGCCTTCCGGGATACTTTCTGTGTTTGGAACCGTCGAACTTTCTGGCCACCAGTTCCCGGAACCATTTCAGGATGGTTTCCGGCTTGACGATGCAGGCAATGCGATGACAGCCCGTCTGTTTGGAATCCTAAAATTTCGGCATAAAAATAGAGAGCTGTCTCAGCCATGGGTATTCTGGCATACCTACTGGAGCAGTAAAAACGGTACTAAAAAGAAAGGGCCGTTTCTGGATCGCAAGCGGATTATGAAATCCTTATGCGCCAAGGCAGGCGTAAAATACTTCAGATTTCATGCCCTTAGACATCGAGGAGCTTCGATTCTTGAAAACAGTAAAGTGCCCATAGGATCAATTCAAAGAATATTGGGACACGAAAATCGAACGACAACTGAAATCTACCTGCACAGCATTAATGATTCGGAGAGACTGGCCATGGACATTTTTGAAAAAGCGCGAGAAAAGTCTCACACGGTTTCTCACACAAGACCAGCTGAAGAGAATGTTTGATTTATGTAACCAATTGTTATCATGAGTGCCCCCGGCGTGAATCGAACACGCGGCACATGGATTAGGAATCCATTGCTCTATCCACTGAGCTACGGGGGCTCATAAAGTAAAAACAGGCGGTTACGATCAACAATTCACCGCATTTGGCCTTCGATCCGGCGAATTGTGCCCGAAATTGTGCCCACGAGGGATTTCAGGTAGGTCTCCTGCTGCCGGCAGGCGAGTTTCAAATCCGTGTCGTTGACGATATTGTACCGGTCGAACACGGATCGGGTTTTATGTCCTGAAATCATCATCGCCACCCTTTCGGGTATTCCGGACCGCACCATGTTCCGCACGGCGGTCCGTCTAAAATCGTGAAAATGTCTTAGGCCAATCTTCGCATCTTTGCAAGCGTTTTTCCAGGCTTTATCAAACCGTTTAACCCGATCCGTGCCGGTTCGATTCAGGAAAACATACGGCATCAGATTGGACCGTTTCGCCCAGCGATTCTGGAATAGGGCCTTGAGCTCGGAATCGAGGTAAATAGTGCGGGCCTCGTTGTTTTTGGTTTCCCCCACTTCCAGCCGCACAATCCCTTGCTTGCGATCCACTTGATTCCAGGTAAGCCCGACAATTTCGGAAATGCGCCAGCCCGTCTTATACGCAAACGTGATGATGTCCTGAAGAAAATCCGGCATGGCCGTGCGAACGGCAAGGTATTCGCCATGTTCGAAAAAGCCCTTCCTGGCATTGTTTTCCTTCAACATGGGAATGTACGGCAGCCGGTCCACCAGCGGTGGCGTCTGGGCTTTTCCAAGATTCAGGATGCGTTTCAGCGCCGCCAGTTCGCGATTGATGGTGGCGTTGGCCGCGCCCTCCTGCAAACGATTTTCGATGTATTCGTTTATCTTGATCGTGGTAATGGCCACAATGGCTGCGCCCTCGAAAGCCTCGGTCAGTTTTTCAACACTCCTTTCCGCTCTGGCGAGCGATTTTTTCTGGTTGATGCGATAATCCCGCAAGAAATCCAACGCCAATTGGTCGAAGGTGACTTTTTCAAAAACCACCCCCGGCAACTTGCCCTGGGCGATCTCTCCCTCCCGGCGTTCCAGCAGCTTTTTGGCCACCATCTTCTTGGTGCTGTTGGCACTTTCCCGGTAGGGTTTCCCATTGCGGTAATACTTGATCCACCAGACCTCTCCTCTTCGATACAAACTGCCCATGTCTCACCTCCATCTCGCCTTGACGGGCACAAGATGGCGCGGGAAAAGCCCGCAAGCCTTTCCAATGCGGGTATACCCCAAGGTGGCCCGGTGGTTCAAGACACAATCCATTTGTCAGCGCCCCTTCGAATCTTCATTCCGCAGCTTGTATTTCTGAAGAAACGCATCGATATCCTGGCGGTCGATGAACATTTTCCTTCCGACCTGAATGACGGGCAGATGCCCGGCCCAGATCTGGCTTCGCCAAAACCACTTGGTCGCCCCGATTTCAGCGACCAACTCCTTAATGGAATACAAGCGCTTCGTGGGCACAGTCTGGGCACAGTTTCTCGTTTTCATTGCTGATTCCCCCTAATTGTGTGCTGCTGGGCGGGGGTATAGCGCGCCAGCAAAGCGGCTTTTTCTTTTTCAAAAGCCGTTTCCGTCAGGGGTGGTCCGGATTCCAGGGGAGGGATGGGGAATCCAGGAGATTTCCCCATCCCGCTCTTTGTGTCATGAGGGGGTGGGTTCTCTTTCTTATGATCTACTTTAAAATTTTTTATTTCATATGATCTAGTTCGGGTGCCACCGGTGACGAATGCTTCCCCGTCACCGTTGTCTAATGCCGATTCGTCACCGGTGCGGCATGGGCTGCCGGTATGGATGACATGGCAAAAATGTCCGGGGCTGTCATCCCTGTCCTCTACTGACATTTTTTCCTCCTCGTTTTCCGGAGGCAAGATCAGCCGCTGGGGCGGGTTATTGACCACCGCATCGTCGTAGATGGGATGCCAAGCGTGATAATACCGGGTGGATCGATGCTGACCTTTCTGGCGGTTGCTGGGCGCCCTTTTGATGAGAAACCCCTTTTCCACGAGCGCATTGATCACCCGGTTCACCTGGCGCATGGAAATTTTGATGGATTTGGCCAGGGTGCGAAGGGAGGGGTAGCATTGACCGTTTTGACCGCTGAATTGATTGAGCTTGGTCATGCAAATCTTTTCCGTGTTGGTAAGAAGATCGGTTTCCAGCAGCGGTTCCGGAAGATAGCCACTATTGAAGACTTGATATAACAAAAACGCTTCTCCGGGCTTTATATGGAAATCCCGGCCGTAGGTTCTTGTTTTTGACGTTACTGCGGACCGCTGCTTCCGATGCATGCTTTCCTGATTCCGTTTCATGAGGTCCTCCATTTGTTGGTTTTGCGTGTTTTGATTCCACAGGTTCCAAAAAGAAGCCTTTCTAATTTCAATAATAGGAACATGGTAAAGTGACGCGGAAACGGAAGGAGCGTTTGGTTGGATTACATTCGGAACGGGAAAAAGGAGTCAATAAATTTTTATATATTGATAATACAGGTAATTTTAATATTGTCAGCAGGAAAGATGAAAAATTGAAAACAAAAAGCCTGTCCCAAAACGAAACTGTTTCGCCTTCTGGGACAAAAATCAAAATGGCATCGAATTTCTCGTTGAAAAATGCAAAGACGATACGCCTGAATTGATTATCCGACTACCTAATGGAGCACACCTAATGGAGCAGACGAGTTGATTTGCCTTGAGATTGCAGGATGGAGACAGCTTCTTTATCAAAAGAGACGAATTCCTCGGCGCCTAACCATTCGCCTTCATAAGCGATGACCCCATCTGCGAAATCACCGCCCGCCAAAAGGATGGATAGTCCGGCTTCTACTGCCGGCCGGTTCATAATGACATTGGTACATTTCATCAAGCGATGAATCGCCTCTGCGATATCGGTAGGGGAGATTTTATAGCCTCGCCGTAGTACCCAAACGAACTCACATAGTACCGGTAATGGTATGGCAACAAGCGCAGCTTCCTGCAAGGCTTTTGCCGCCAGACGGGCCTGATGCTTGTCGTCTTGAACGGCTGCCCGCACCAGCACATTGGTATCGACTGTAATTTTCATTTTTCCCCCGCCCACCCCTGGTCCGTAATCGCCTTCATTTCATCAATCGTCAACGTGGGCCGACTTTCTTGCGCAAGGCAGCCGATAAAATCCGAAATCGAACCATTTGCAGCGGCTGCCCTGACCACGATCCTGCCATTGGGTATTTTATCAACCTCGATTTTCTGGCCTGGGCCGACACCCAGATGATTCAATACATCTTGTCGTAAAGTGACCTGACCCTTTGCGGTAATAGTTAGTGTGGTCATTGGCATAGTCTCCTTTCAATTATTGACAACAGTAAGGCAATATCGCCTTACTATCAAGTAAAAAAGTCATAACCTTCCTCGAAAAGCCACACGCCGCCACTTACAAGCCATCTCCAAGCCAACTTGAATCCACCAATTGAGCTTCGGACGGGATCATCGCTTCGGGGTTGCCATCCGGTTCGTGATGAAACCCGTTTGTCCAATGAAAAGGAGCGGACTGTCCCACGGAAATCGGACGGATGTCCGACGAAACGCCTGCAAATATCTCCCTATAGGCCTTCTAAAAGCAGCAAAACCATTTGTTTTCAAACAAATTATTAATCAGACCATCGAACCATTGTCAAACCTGATGAATACCGGGGCTGTCCAATGAAAATATGATCCATGTCCAATCCGGGGAATCGACCTGTCCAACGGAAAAAAGGAGTGTCCAATGAAAATCACAAACAAAATCGTATCATAAAAAACAGTTGGGAGTGATGATCAGAATTTTGATTTTTTTACAGCCCCGATTTTCCCATGGCCCTATATATTATATTAGGAACGTTGGACACGTCCTAATTTTTTCAGGGAAGGTCAGCCGCTTTTGACGCGATGCTTTTAGTGAGTTCATGGGCAATATTGGCACTTTCGATGCGCATCATGCTTTCCTGGGCGTTGCCGTAGCTAAATAGATTGATGCTGCCGTACCAGACGATCTTCTGATCCAGCAGGGCGAATTTCTGATGGATATTGGATTTGAATACCACATGGATCCCATGGGCTTTCAACAGGTCCAGGGCGTTTTCCAAGGCCGGTTGGTCTTCTGGTTTGAAATCCGCAAGCGGGCGGGTCACGACGATCACACGGACCTGCTGCTCTAAAGCCGGCTGCAGGTGCTGGATCATCTGGGCGGCCCGCCGTTTCCGGATAAAGGGACTGACAATGAGGATCTCCTTTTTCGCCCCGACGAGATCTTGCTGGAACACCGGTAAAAAATTGTTCTTGTCAAAAATGATATCCACCGGTGCCGACAGGATGTCCTCACCCTTGGCTTTATAGCCCATGGAAGCATACCCGTTCAGCCGTTTCTGGTACATTCGCTCCAGCATCTTCACCTGGATATCCACGTAATCATAGATCCGTACTTCCTTTTTATTCTGGAACAACCGGTGGAGCCGGCCGGCATACTGTTGCAAGGTGCCTTTCCAGGATATGGGCATGGTGAGAAACAGGGTGTCCAGGCGGGGCTCGTCGAATCCTTCGCCGATGAAATGACCCGTGGCCACCAAGATGAGGTGCTTGTCTTCCGGCGTTTCGGCTATGCGTTGAAACAGTTCCCGGGTTGCTTTCACACCCAGGCCGCCGGTCAGCACCACGACATCCGGAATCTCCTGTTTGATTTTCCCGGCCAGCGCCGCCACATGGGCGGTCCGCAGGGACAAGACAATACAGTTCCGGCCCCGCCGATAATTGTCCACGACGTCGTCGACAATCTGCTGATTCCGCATCTCGTTATCCACGATCTCCCCATAGAGCTCCTGGATGGAGACCTCTTTTTCATCCCGATCCAGGGGAATTCGCAGGGCAGTGAAACGCGGCAGGATGTAGTGGTCAAACGGCCTTTTTTCCGCCTGCTTTTTGGCATCATCGCGATACCGGATCGGGCCGCAATGCATGAACAGAATGGGATGGTGGCCGTCTTTCCGTGTCGGTGTGGCCGTGAGACCGTAAATGTATTTGGCCGTGGCGGTCTTTAAAATGTTTTCATAGCTGAAAGCCGATGCATGGTGACATTCATCGGCAATGATCATCCCGTAATTCCGGACACAGTCCTTGACTTCGCCTTGCCGGCTGAGGGATTGCATCACCGCGATATCCACAATTCCGCTCGGCGCGTTTTTCCCCGCCCCGATTTGACCCACTGGGCTGATCTGTTTCTTTCTTCCGCGCTTTTTGGGGGCTGCAGGATCCGGTTCCGGCAGGCGTTCATGGATGGTCAGAAACTGCGTCAGTTTTTTCTTCCATTGGGACAATAAACCGATTTTATCCACCAGAATGAGGGTGTTCACCTTTCTTTCTGCAATCAGACGGATGGCCACGACAGTCTTGCCAAAAGCAGTAGTCCCGGACAGGATCCCGGTATCATGGGGCAGCAGGTGTTCGAGGGCCAGAGCCTGCTCCTCGCGCAACTCCCCGTTGAACGCCACTTCGATATGTTTGCCGGAATTGGTTTTATCGATCAACCGCACGGCAATGCCGATTTGCGAAAGTTCATCGGACAGTTCCGGCTCACATCCCCGCGGCAGACACAAGAATTCATTAGTTTCATCCGCACAAGAAATCACGCGGTCAAATCCATAGGTGGATAAGCGCATGGCTTGCTGCTTGTAAAACATCGGGTTCTTGAAAGACGCCAATCGCTTCAGCCGGTTCAGCGCCCGTTGGGAGATGTCGGCCTTGGGGATGAACAGCATATTGGCCCGCACGATCTCTATTTGATCGGGAAAGTCGCTTTTCTGCAAACCGATTTTGGGGGGCGGGGGTTCCCAGGGTTTCGGGCCTTCCACGTCATCTTCCGCAATGGCCAGAACTCCCAGCTCGTGTCCGGGGGCCAGCGCTGAAATGAGATCGTGCACGCGATCTTCGGAAAGCTTCTTCAGACCGGATAAAAACGCCCATTGATCAGAATAGGAATCAAAATTTTCATCGATGAATTCGCTGTTGCCGTTTTCCCTGGCGGCTTTCTGCAGCGGCAGAGCGATCAAATTCCCCAGTCCGCCTGTGGGCAGATTGTCCTGACTGGGAAACAGCCGGTCATAGGATTTGAACTGGATTTCATGCCGCCTATTCATGGAACAGGTCAGCAGGGCGGTGCCGAATTTTCGCGCCAGCGCAGCCGGTATTTGTTCCTCGAAGAAAAACCACACATGCCCGCCTTTGCCGGACCGCGACCGCTCCACTGCCAGTGGAATGGCAAATTCATCGCAGACACTGCGCACCGTGGCGATATCCCCGCGCCAATCCCCTTCGTCAAAATCCATGGCCAGAAACCAGCAGGTTTCATCCGCCAGCATGGGATATATGCCGGCGATGAGGGTGCCGCGCAGATGATGTTCGATGACGTTTTCATCCAACACGGCATAGGCTTTATGGCTGCATTTCGCGCAGGGAATCTTGGGCTTGGCGCAGACCCCGCCCCGCCACTGGTTCAAACAAACCGGCGTATACCCGGAAGTGCCTTTGGTTTTATTCTCCCACCGTTTGGCATACACATCCTCCCGGCCCTTGAAGAGCGACCTGAACAATCTGATTTTGGAGATCGAATCCGAGGCATTATGAATATCCGGCAGTGGGCACGGGTCCTGAGTTTCAACGTGAGGAACATCACCAGCCGGTATAAAAGATGAGCTGCTCTCTGGAAAAGAAACCGCTGGTGTTATTCCGAGCCGGTCCTTCAAGCGCTGGTTTTCTTCGGTTAGGCGCGCGATCTCTTCCAATAAAAAAGTATATTTTTCAAGGAGTTCGTTATAGCTCATGCACACTATGGTTCGATAAAGTGTTTGCGCACCAGCTTGCTGCCGATATACCTGGAGAACAGTCTGAAATTCTTTTTCTCGTGCCGAACTCTGCCGGCAACGATTGCAGGGTGAATTTTTAACGAATCGGCGATGGAATGAATCATTTCGGCGGTCACGTTGCCATTCATGGGATGCTTCACCCATACTTTATGGGGGATCAGCCCTTCCTGCGCCATGGCATCCGCCTCTTTTTCTATTTGATCCTCGGAGGCGTTGTCTTGATCCCGTAAATCCAAATCATCGATAATGAAGCGTTTGGACAATGACAAATGTTTTGCGATATGTGCCAGTTCGTGTAGCAGACAAAACCAGAAGCTGTCGATTCGATCATAACGAAGGGTCAAACCGACAATCGGATTGCCATCCGGCCCCAGCATTGCCGCACCGTCCAGATAGGTCTTGGGCAGGTGGGGAACCACCACCAGATGAATCCCTTGTTTTTCCAGATATTCTTTTGCCAGCAATGGCCCGTTTTCAAAATAACTCAGCCGGGCGATTTCCTGTAGCGTGCTCTGCCGGATGGAACTCTTGACATAGACTGCCGGTAATGGATTCTGCCGAGCAAGGGCCAGCACACGAAGGCACCACGCCATCAATGCATAGGGGTCCATTTTGGAATTGTGCCGAGCGCTTTTGGTTGTTCGGAAGCAAGCATCCGCGAGGGAATCCATGCCACCTGCCTGGGCGATAAATTCGCGCAGGCGCTCCTCCACTTTTCCCCTTACGTGCTTCCATTCCGGAAGCCAGCGCCGTTTTGCCATCTCCATCACCGGAAATCTATTCCATTCCAACCCATTCATATCTTCCGGCAAATTCGCGCCCGGCACTTTCAGCAGAACCTCGGCCGGCAACCTCAGGTTTTGATGGAGTGACCGCATCATGGCCAGGGTGAGCGGGCGTTTCCCATTCAGCACCTCGGAAACCTTGCTCTTGGCACCGAAATAAGGGACCATGTCTTTTGGGGCCAGTCCCAGTTGTTCCATACGGAATTTGATGGCCTCCACAGGATCGGGCAGCTCGATGGGGTATTGGTCGTCCTCATAGATCTTGACGAGGGTCGTCAGTAGTTCCAACTCATCCAGGTCATCCGAGCCCGGCGTTGCATCCATGAGCCGTTCAATGCGGGACAGGGCCTTTTCATAGTCTTCTTCGGTTTTTATCAGACGGGTTATCATCAGATGGCCTCCGCATCGACCTTATCGTACTCCTTATGCGTATCAATAAAACGCACAAAAACGGTTTTCGAAGAATAGTTTATTTTTACCACCAGCCGGTATTTGTTGCCTGCGATATTGAAAACAACCCGGTTGTCCCCCAGAATGCTGGCGGAGCGATATTGAGCCTTCACATCTGCCGACGATGCCCATTGTGCATGCTTTGCCTCATGATACCAGGCTTCCAGCTGTCCCTTGGCATCATGGCGCCCCGCTTGTGAATAGAATTCCACCAATTTCTTTCGGCTGATTACATGCATACTTTAATCAGTTCCCAAAAACATGTCAATATTAAAGTTCCCAAAATGGGAACTTTAATATGGGATTTTAGTCTTACGCTGAAGCCTTCCCGCCATTAATTCATACAGATGATTGATCCAATAGAGACGATATCGTCATTTCCCAAGTAATTTTTTTGGATCACAGATAACCAAGCGCGACCTTGTTCCGTAAGCCGATATTTTTGCATCCTGCTGTTCGGTCGATCTGGAATGGTATATTCAATATGCCCATTGGCGAGCATCTTGCGAACCAACTCATTCTGATAGCGGCTTGGCTTACTCATTCCAAGTTTTTCCGCCATTTCTTTTTTCAGAGAACAACGCGCCAAGTGGAGGAACTGGACCCTTCATCCGGTCGGGGATGGGCGCTGATCGAAAAGGACGAACTGCACGGCCGGATCTTTTTTCACCAGGGGGATGAGTCCGCATTCCGGGCGATGAAATCATCAGTTGATAATTACAACCTTTCATTTGGCCGATATAAAACCTTCATTTAGCCGAACAACAAGTTTTCGAATGGACGCAATGGCCGAACCGATCCTGTATCTGTAGGAATAACCACTCAGTCATCATAACCCGGCGGAAGGTCGGAAGCGTCCAATTGCGCGGTTGCCTCCGCAACGATTTCTTTTGGAAACATTTTCAATTCCTGGGGATCGAAGGGATAGGCCGGTAAATACTGGAGGATCAGTTGACACACGGCCCGGGCCTGGGCCTGGTCGCGCTTCTTTTTGATCGGATTCCGGTCGCGCTGCCGACCCAGCCATAGCTTATGCAGTGCAAAGGCGCGGGGGTCTGGCGTCGTCATGCTGGCCGGAAAACCGTCCTCGCCAATCACGGTGCTCGTGAATTTGGGGGAGGAAACCAGCCAATCCAGATTTCTGATTTCCGCTGCTTCCAGGTCCTCCTTGTCGCCCATCCGCCTGACTTCCTTTGCCCGGAGGTCCCGGGGTTCGGGTTTAACAAGGTCCACCATATATCCGGCCTGATTGACGGCCCGAAAGCTTTTCCGGCTGACGGGATCGAAGGTTTTGTCGGCTTTTCGCAAAATGCCGATCAGCCCGGATGTGTCCACCCGGCCCAGGGACAACAGCCGCAAGCGGGATCGTACATCCCACAGAATATCCATATCCTCGGTGGACGTGAGGCCGCTTTCGAAAAACACGCCGGCGGAAGCCTCATAGGCATACAAGGCGTTGGTTCCGATGACCGTCAGGTTGCGGCCCATGAGGTTGTGTTGCGCCAGCAGCCGCAGGATGGCGGTAACCAGTCTGGGCGCCCGGACGATTTTGACAGCCTTGCACAACCGCGCCTGCTCTCGCAATTTTTGGCGGAGTTCGCTCAGCTTGTCATCGAGCATTTTCTTGTTTTCATGAAACTTCCCGCAAATCGCCTCGGTTTCCGGAGATCGCGGTCCCAGGCTTTGGCCATAGCCATAGCGATCCCGGGATCGAAACAGATATTCCCGGCCTTTGGCTTTTTTCCAATGCATGCCGCCGCGATAACCGCGACTTTTATCATAGGCATCCGTATAGGCTTCATGCAATTGGGCCGTGTTGATGAAGATGCGGCGCTGCTCATTCGACATTTCGAATAATTGCATATAGTTTTCCATCAATAATAACCATTGAGAAACATGAAGGAAAACAACCGCTTTTCGAAAAATGAAAATTATTAAATATTATTAGGTTTTCCTTCAAATATCTTTTTTGTAACTTTGAAGGAAAACATAATAAAAGTCAAGCCTGATGCTATCGATGGGTGCAATTACAATTGTGGGGCAATCATTTCGACCTCCCCTGGTTCCCAAGCTGGGGCTTGGGAACGAGAGTGGGCACAGCCAAAATGCCTGTGCCCACTGTGCCCAAATTGTGCCCGTCAAGGTCAACTTTTTTTGAGTTTTTCCAAACAATGCCACAAAAAGCGAAAACAAATCGATCCCCTCGAGCAAGCCATTGAAAAGGCTTTGTTGCCAGGAAGCTTCATCTCCTATCAAGCCGCCGGGTCATTCGTCGACAATGTTCAAGCGGTCGCGAATAACCTTGAAAAGACAATCAATAAGGAGCCGGAACGAGCAGCCCGGCTATTCGAGACCTTTATCGCCGCTTGCCATGAAAAAGCCGATGAGATCGACGACTCCGGCGGTGATTTCGGCATGCTGGTTGAAGACCTGTTTCGTGATTGGATCAAAGCCCGCCAGGCAGCGAAACTGAATCCGGACGAAACCGCAGCGCTGTTGCTTTCCTGGATGGAAGACGATTCCTACGGATACGGAACTGGAAAATCTCAGCCACTACCGGACCGAACCGTTGGCACGCAAGCTGGAACGTTCTCATCCGGATATTTCCGCCAGGGTGTACCGTGCTCTCTGTATGCGAATCATCCATGCCGGCAAGAGCAAGTATTACGACACGGCCCTCGACAACCTGGAGCATACCAAGAAATGCTATGCCAAAGCCGGGCTCCTTGCCGACTGGCAGGCCGTGGTTGCCGACGTGCGCGAGAGACACTTTCGCAAAAAAGGATTCATGGCCGGGTTTGAGGATATCGTTTCCGGTACACCCAGATATGCCGAGCCACCCTTTCTGGAACGGGCAAAAGCCCGCTGGCCCAAAAAATCGGATGGTGGTTAAACTCAAAAACCCACATTATTAACAAAATATCCTTCTTGTCCCAAAACGGCAGACAGTGTCTGCCGTTTTTCAAAAAACCGAATCCAGAGACTGTTATTGACACCCTTATATAAAACCGGCTATAAATATTTCCAGTTTAAATAAAAATCGGAATTTTTTACTACCGGGTCACGGGTAATGATTGAAACAATTAAATCCATCCTATTGGATTTTCAAGAAACCAAGCTGCAAACCGGAGTACCCCGGCGGTTGCGGATCGAAACCGTTTCCGGCAAGGCCACCGTATGTATCGGGGTGCGACGGAGCGGCAAGTCGACGTATCTGTTCCAGGTGATCCAGGGGCTGTTGGACCGCGGGGTGCCCCGGCAGAACATCCTGTATTTAAACTTTTTCGATGACCGCATTTACCACCTGCGTCCGGACAATCTCGGTCTGATCACCGAAGCTTATTATTCCCTCTACCCGGAAAAGAAAGGTACCGAGACGGTTTATTGTTTTTTTGACGAGGTTCAGGCTGTTTCCGGCTGGGAACCCTTCATCGATCGGTTGATGTGCACGGAAAAATGCGAAATCTATCTGACGGGCTCATCAGCCAAGATGCTGTCAAAGGAGATTGCCACCCAGATGCGGGGGAGGGCGCTCGCCTGGGAGATGTTCCCATTTTCCTTCCGAGAATTCCTGGACTGCAAGGAAATCGAGTCCGCGGGCGCATTATCCACGAAGCAGCGGCTGACCGTTCAAAAGGCTTTTGGGGAATACTGGGAAACCGGCGGCTTCCCGGAGACCGTTGGTCGTAGCCGAAACCTGCGGATCAAAATTCACCAGGAATATTTTCATACCCTCCTGTTTCGGGATTTGATCGAGCGCCACGACATCTCCCACCCAAAGGCCCTGACCGATCTGGCCCATCGGTTGGTGGACAATATCGCCTCGCTGTACTCCGTCAACAGTCTCACGGGGTATCTGAAGTCTTTGGGGCACAAGGCGCCGAAGCCCGCAGTGTCGGAATACCTGGACTGGTTCGAGGATGCCTACTTCCTGTTCACCGTGCGCATCTTCGATCCATCCCTGGCCCGCAGCAATACCAATCCCAAAAAGATCTATTGCATCGATCATGCCCTGGTGACATCGGTGTCATCTGGAATTCTGGTCAACGCCGGGCACCTCCTGGAGAATCTTGTGTTCACGTCCCTGCGGCGCAGTTATCCAGAGATCTATTACTACAAGACAAAAACCGGCAGGGAAGTCGACTTCATCGTCCCCATTCAAGGGGAGCCGCCCCTGCTGGTCCAGGTGTGCGCCACCCTGGCCGAACCCCAAACGCGGAAACGGGAAACAGCCGCATTAAGCGAAGCCATGACGGAGCTGGGCGTGAAAACCGGAACCATCGTTACCCGGAACGAAGAAGAATCCATCGAGACCGATGGCGGGACGATCCAGGTGGTTCCGGCCTGGCGATTCCTTCTCGACTAAAAACCAGTGACAATATATCTCATATGGAATCCGGTATGTATTCCTTCCGGAGCGCGGTGAAATAACGCGAGGGTTGGCGACGATTTCGGCGGCCGCGCCTTTAGCAAACGAAATGGTTACCTCCGGGGATCCACCACTGGTCTGGCCTGATCCGGATGGTGAAACGCGCGGCCAATCTTTCTCGCCCTTATACAAATCCGCACCCAAAGCAGCTCGAAAAGATGAAAAGCTGTTTAAACTGCTTGTTTTGGTCGATGCGATTCGCGGTGGCAATACCAGAGAGCGAAAAATAGCATCAACTGAAATCCAAAAAAGATTGCACGCCTATCATGATACCGGTGAACCCGAACATTGAAATGCTTGAAACAGCCGCCCGGGACTTGGGGCCGCTTCTTCCGGAAACCTTATTTTTGGGCGGCGCGGCCACTGGTTTGCTGCTGACGGACCCGGCGGCGCCCATTTGCAGATGGCAAAAACAACCCATCATTCTGGACGTTATACCGACGGATCCGAGTATTCTGGGATTTGGAAACTGCTGGTTTGCAGAGGCATTTGCTTCGGCGATACCCGATCGTCTGCCCTCGGGACAAGAAATCAAATTGCTGCCGGCACCTTACTTTCTGGCAACAAAAATGGAGGCCTTTCTGCATCGCGGAAGCAACGACCATATCCTGAGCACCGACATGGAAGACATCATCGTTCTTGTTCTTTCGGAAATTCGTATAATTGGATATGGAAATTTTCATTGAAAAAGGATGAATTTACAAATACGATTCCAGCAATTCTCACAGACTTCTTGGAAAGGAAATCCGGATGGTGGAAAAATCGGTCTCCGATCAATGTTCGAATGATACCCAGGAATTTATAATCAATATCCCGTGCCGGCTGGCGGAACGGGTGGAAAGATATGCGAAAGACAGCGGCAATACCATAACCGGCGTTATCATCGAGGCGCTGGATGCGTTGCTGAGAGGACGAAAGACAGATTAACTGCCGATGACCCGAACCTTTTCGACAAAGGATCAACCATGAATCTGTGACACCGTGAAAAATCAATTCACCAGAATAAACCGCTGTAGGAACAAGCGAAACCTGATCACTTTTCTATTGTTCCTGGTGCCGGGGGTTCATTCATATGCCGGACAGGCAACCCTTACCTGGGATCCGGCCGATGATCCACGGGTGGTGGAATACCGGGTATTCATGCGGATGGAAAAGGAGCCGTATGATTATGAATCACCCGTCTGGAAAGGGATGGAAACCACTTGCGTCCTGACGAACCTGGAAGATGATCGGACCAGCTTTTTTGTAGTCCGCACCGTGGATGAACATGCCAATGAATCCATTGATTCCAACGAAGTTTGCAATTATCGTCCGGTGTTATCCTATCCCGCAAACACCATGACAGACATTGTCCTGTCACCGGAGATGGAAACGCTCCATCATTCCGATGAACGTTATCCGGCCTTCCATGCCGCGACAGTATGGCAGATCAGCACCGCTTTCGATTTCACACCGGAATCCATCGTATTTGAGTCCCGGACAGGTCTTTATTTATATAATGTTTCCCTACCTGATCTCATTCTCGACCCCGAAAAAGTCTATTACTGGCGGGTGCGGCATGTAGACCATTATCGTTCGGTTTCACCATGGTCTTTGCCTTTCTCCTTCACCACAACCGCGTATTCAGACGAAAAGGATGATAATGGCAATGGTATCCCGGACCATCAGGAACTCCTTTATGGATTGGACGATACCATCGATCTGGACCAGAACGGGATTGGGGACATCAAACAAAACGACATATGGGTTGTTCGAGCAACCAACCCCGCCGGATATATCGGATTAACAATAAAAAATTTTCCCGAGCAGCTGAAACTTGATTTCCGCTTCCTTAAAACCATTGACCTGCCGCTGCCGACAGATCTGGCAGGCGTCGTCCCCAACCGGTTCCTTTCTGGAATTGTCTTTAAAAGCCTCATCGATCCTCCCGGGTCGATGGTTGCGGTCGATATTGTCATATCCAAAATCGATATGGCGGAACCCATCTGGTACCACCGTGACCCGGACAGCGGCTGGCGACACAGCGAAGCAGCATCTTTCGATGATCCGGCAGCGACCTTCTCCTTACAAATACAAGACGGTGGGGAGGGAGATGACGATGGCACCGCCAATGGCTCCATTACCCATACCGGCGGCTTTTCGCCAAGGCGCATAGCCCCGCCCGCCGGGGATGACAGGGATGGGGGACCATGCTTTGTGAATTCCATTCCCTGGAATCGGTGATCCGATTTTCGGTTCCGATGGCCTTCCCATATGATAGTTATCTGATGATGTTACAAATATTGTTTGACAGTCTGTCAGGCTGAATTTATAAACGGTAATTCGCTACCGAATACCGCATGAAAGGCATACGGTATTGAGGGGCTGGTCTGACAGAAGAATGATAATAAAGGTCCTATGAAAGTCGCATTGATTGTTTCTCCGTATCCCCTGGAAGAATCCCCGGCGCCCCCTTTGGGTTTATGCTATGCAGCGGCGGCATTTGAAGCTGCCGGAGCCGAGGTGTGTATATTGGATTATCTGGTTCGGCAATACACCCCTGAAAAACTGTTTGCCGAGCTTTCCCGTTTTCAACCGGATATCGTGGGCACCAATTCGGTTACCCTAAATTTTTATCAAGCGGCGGCCATTCTGAAAACCGTCAAGCAACTGTTTCCCGATGTCATCACGGTAATGGGTGGGCCGCATGTATCCTTCGATTATCAAAATACCCTGAAGCAGTACCCGGAAATCGATCTTATTGTCGTCGGAGAGGGCGAGGAGACGATTCGCGAGGTGGTCCAAAGCAACTGTGACCGACGGCAATGGGCCGCTATTAAGGGAATCGCATATCTACAAGAAAGTGAGCCCTGGTTCACCGGAAAGCGGGATTTCATCCAGGATTTAGACTCGCTGCCCCTGCCGGCTCGTCATTTGATCCCGCTATCCAGATACCAGGCGCTTGGTTTTCCAGTCAGTATCATCACCAGCCGGGGGTGCCCCAATCAATGCATTTTTTGTCAGGGCAGACGGATGGTGGGAGCAAAAGTTCGGTATCGAAGCATTTCGAAAATGTTCGATGAAATTGAATCCATTCTGGATTATGGATTCAACCGGTTGAACATCGCCGACGATTTTTTTACTTCCAATCGAGACAGGGTAATGGCGTTTTGTGAGGAAATCCATAAACGTAACCTCCATTTCGGCTGGAGCGCCTTTGCAAGAGCAGATTCCGTCAACCAGGAAATCCTGAAAACCATGCTGGATGCCGGTTGTGATTCGGTACTCTTCGGGATCGAGTCCGGAAATCAGGAAATGCTCGACCGGATTCGCAAACGGGTTAAACTGAACCGGATCCGGGAAGCTGTCGCGGATTGCCGAGCAGTGGGAATGCGCGTACTAGGGACCTTTATTGTGGGTCTTCCCGGTGAAACCCAAGAAACCCTGATGGACAGCCACCGGTTTGCCCAGGAATTGGGTATTGAATACGGCTATCATTTCTTAGCACCGTTTCCTGGCACGACCGTAAAAGAAAACATCCAGGATTATGACCTTCAATTGCTGACGGAAGATTGGTCCTGTTTTGACGCCAACAGGGCCATTGTAAAAACATCTCAGCTATCGGCAGAGGATATAGAACGATTTGTTCATGATTACTATTTTTCACATGTTCAGGCAGAGGAAGAGGAGGCGTTGAAAAGATGCCAGCAAGGGCAGGGCACGGAAATGGAGTTGCTGCTGTATATCGGAAAACAGAAGAACGAAATTGTGCATCAACTTTTCAGTCGCGATCTGATCGAATCCCATGCGATTTTCCCTTTTTCGGACGATAACGGCCAATCCCTTCATCAACTGACGGATATGATTGCAACCCAATTGAACAAGGAAATCCAGATCGTCGAACCGATTATTCGCCAGATCATTCGCAGCGGATATTTAACATCCAAAACAGCCGACGGGGTCATCAAATGGCACTGGACACATAATAACAAAATGGAACAGCCGCCGATCATACTGAAAAACTAATGAATGAATCTCGTACCCAATGCAGCGAAACGATAACCAGACAAAATAAAAAGGCCCCTATCCACCGCCAACAGCAAAAATTGGAGGCCGTCGGTACGCTTGCTTCTGGTATTGCTCATGAATTCAATAATATATTATGGATCATCAACGGCAATGTCGATCTGGCCCTACAAGCGATCACCCCTGGAAATGCCGCCCGCTATCATTTGGAACAAATCGAGGACGCCTGTAACCGTGCAAAGGATTTGGTAACACAGCTAATTGGATTTACAAGTCAGACCGAGCAACACCCAGAGCCGCTCAAAATCGGTATCATCGTCAGTGAATTCCTAAAACTGTTGCGCAGTTCAATTCCTTCCAGCATCCAGATTCAGCAACATCTTTCTGCAAAACACGATACAGTGCTTGCTGATTTATCTCAAATTCACCAACTTCTGATGAATCTCTGTTCCAATGCGGCATTTTCCATGCGGAAAACCGGCGGTCAATTACAGGTCAGTCTGGTGAATATCGAACTTACCGATAAGGATGTAACACCATATGAACATCAAAAACCGGGCCGATATCTTGTTCTCAGTGTGACGAATACCGGTTCTTCAAATGAATCCAGTACCCACGAAAACCGGAAAGCCCTTTCGGTGGTTTTTGGAATTGTTAAACATCATAATGGGTTGATCAATATTCAAGATTTAAGAAATAAAGGAAAAAGCATTCATGTATTTTTACCCTGCCTGGAGGAAGAATCGGTTACTTCGGATGAATTAGCGGATGAAACGATCCTGAAAGGAAAAGAATGCATCTTATTTATTGACGATGAACCGGCAATTGTCGATGCCTGTGAACGGATTCTGGAGCGGCTCGGTTATGAGGTGGAAGCATTTACCAATAGCGAGAATGCCGTGCAGTTGTTTCAAGAAAAACCCGGCCGATTCGATTTGGTTATCACGGACATGACCATGCCGGATTTAAATGGAGTGGATGTTTTTGCGAAATTAACCGCCATTCGAAACGATATTCCTGTCATTCTTTGCACTGGATACAGTGATCTGATATCTCCAAATGAAGCTTATTCTATTGGTTTTAAAGATTTTTTTTATAAACCGGTAAATAAACAGGAGTTGATGACAGTGGTTCGTCGCGTTTTAGATCGAAAAAATCCTTCCGGGTGATGCCAGCAGAATCGTCATCAGCCTTCTTCAGCATAATCTTGCGCAGTTGATCATATATCTAGTGAACTTACTTCCAGTGCATTATTATGAATGAAATTTCGTCTTGGCTCGACTTCATCACCCATTAGAAGGGTGAAAATCGCATCGGTTTCAGCTGCATCTTCGATTTTTACTTGTAACAGGTGACGCTTGGCCGGATCCATGGTGGTTTCCCACAATTGATCTGGATTCATTTCCCCTAAACCTTTATAGCGTTGAATATTCAATCCTTTTTTACCTTCATCCACCATCAGATTAAAAAAGGAGAGGGTATCGTTCACCGTTATTTTTTCCTTCTCCCCTTCGAAATCTGATACGGTAAAGGGAGGATGATTATATTTTTTGATTTTTCCGTTCAACATCAGTGCATTTTGATACAAATTGGAATGAATCATTCCCCGCCCTATTTTAATGGGCCCGGATTGACTTTTCGCTTTCAGGTCGACCATATCCTCTAATAATTTCTGCCGTGATGGAGGTACAACATTCAATTCAAAAACACCGCGGTCCTCATTCCAATTCAGCTCATCCACCTGATAACCGGACTCTAACATTTTATTTTTCAACATCACCATACGGTTCTGATCCTGAAGGAAGGTCTTGTCATTCACCCCTTCGTCAATCAACATTTCAATCAGTTTTTCATCAAAACCCCTTCTTTTTTGAGCCGCCATTACGCCGACATATTCGGAAAGATCGGCTAAAAAAAGATATAATTCAAAATCCGTAAGTTCTTTCTGCTCTTCTCCGATGGAAACTTTCTTTTTTTCGCAAATCCGCTTAAAAATATAATCGCTATATTCTTTTTCATCTTTCAGATAAATGCCTCCTTTCCCTTTACCTACCCGGTATAACGGAGGTTGGGCTATGTATAAATACCCTCTTTCTATCATTTCCGGCATCTGCCGATAAAAAAATGTCAGCAACAAGGTTCTGATATGGGATCCATCCACATCCGCATCGGTCATGATAATGGTTTTATGATATCGGATTTTATCAACATCATATTCCTCGGTACCAATTCCCATTCCCAGGGCCGTAATGATATTTTTAATTTCATCGCTTCGCAAAATCTTATCAAATCGGGCTTTTTCTACGTTTAAAATTTTTCCTTTCAGGGGTAAGATAGCTTGAAATCTTCTGTCTCGCCCTTGTTTGGCGGATCCGCCGGCGGAATCTCCCTCCACCAGAAAGAGTTCTCTTTCAGCCGGATCGGAATATTGACATTCCGCCAGTTTACCCGGCAAACTAGCATCAATCAGAGAACCTTGGCTTCTGGCCAAATCCCTTGCCCTTTTAGCAGCATCCCTTGCCCTCGCCGCTTCCGCCGCCTTGGCGATGATTTTCTTTGCTACAACTGGATTTTCTTCAAGATAACGGCTCAAATGGTCATTTACCAATGATTCAACCAGCCCTTTTACTTCGCTGTTGCCGAGTTTTGTTTTGGTTTGACCTTCAAATTGAGGGTTTTTAATTTTAATGCTGATGACGGCTGTTAATCCTTCCCGAATATCCTCTCCCCCAATTTTTACTTTCATATTTTTGGGGATATTACCGTTATTGGCGTATTGATTGATCGTCCGGGTTAACGCCGCCTTAAATCCAATCAGATGAAATCCACCCTCAACTGTATTGATATTATTAGCAAAAGAAAACAATCTCTCATTATAGGTATCATTATATTGGACCGCCACTTCGATTTGTACATCATTTTTTTCACCGGCGATAAAAATCGGTTCATGAAGGCTGGTATGGGATTTATTGATGAATTCCACATAGGACAACAGTCCGCCTTCATACATAAAATCATTTTTTTCATCGGTCCTTTCATCTTCTATGATGATTCTGACACCCTTGTTCAGAAAAGCGAGTTCCCGACATCTCCGGTTCAAAATTTCAAAACTGTAATCATTCTGATTCATGATCCCCATGTCGGGGCGAAAATGAATTTTGGTTCCCCTTTTCTGGGTTTCACCGATTACCTTTAATTCCGATGTTTTGGCGCCTTTTGAATAGGTCTGATAATGGATTTTCCCTTTTGAATACACCTCAACTTCCAAAAATTCGGATAGGGCGTTTACCACCGAAATACCAACCCCATGCAATCCACCGGATACTTTATAAGAATCATTATCGAATTTCCCGCCTGCATGTAATTTGGTCATGACCACTTCCAGGGCGGGTACATGCTCTTTTTCATGGATCCCCACAGGAATTCCCCGACCATTGTCTTCGACGGTGATGCTGTTGTCCGTATGGATGGTTACCCGGATGGTATCACAAAATCCGGCCATGGCCTCATCAATGCTGTTGTCAATGACTTCGTAAACCAGATGATGGAGCCCTTCGATATCGACATTGCCGATATACATGGAAGGTCTCAGGCGTACTGGTTCCAGCCCTTCCAGCACATCAATACTATTTTCATTATATTCGTTTTCGTTCATCATATTTTCATCGGCATGATAACACTTAAAAAGGTTTGGTCATCTTTTCCGGCAATAATACATGGATTTTCTTTATTTTTTATATACAGTGTCACGGTATCGCTATTGATATGAGACAGTGCATCAATGAAAAAATACGGATTGAAGGCAATTTCTTCTTCATTAAACGGATAAGTGATGGTCATATCCTCTTTCGATTCACCTAATTCCGGGTTTGCGGTGGTGATGGTCAATTTGTCGTCGCCGAATTTGAAAATGACTCCTTTATATTCGTCGGAAGTCAGGATCGACATGCGTTTCAGCATCATCTTAAAGTCCTGTTTGTTGAGTTCCACCGTATTTTTACCGCTTATATCCAACAGTGTTTCATATTGAGGGAAATCTCCTTCCAGCAGACCGAGAATAATGGTTTCATTTTGCTTTTTGATGATGAAATGATGGCTTTTGATACCGATTTGGACATTGCCTTCCACATCGAGGAATTTACTGACTTCATTAAGTCCTTTTTTCGGTATGATCACGCTATCGCTGAAACCATCGGCGGGCTCACCCCCGGAAAACAGACAATCGACTTTCGATAATCTTTTTCCATCCGTAGATACCATTCGTATCATGCGCTGATTATCCAGCTTGATCCATTGAAAATGAATGCCGAGGATATGTGCCCGTTTTTCATCCGAAGCAGCGCCGATCATGACGGCTTTTTCGATCATTTTTTTAAGGTCAATCGAGTTGATTTCAAATAAAACCACATCGTCCACCAATGGTATTTCGGGAAAATCATCCGGATTGGAACCGACAATATTGTATTCAACGGTATCATTCCCGATTTTTAACCATCGGTTTTCCACTTCCGTCAGGATGATCTCGTCTTTTGGAAAATTTTTTACAATCTCAAACAATTTTTTGGCGTTGATGGCGATAACACCATCAATTTCGATTTCAGCAGGATAAAATCCTTCAAAACCGGTTTCCAGATCCGTGGCCGCCACTGAAATTCTTGAATCAGCCGATTTAACCAAGACGTTTTCCGTCATGTTGAGATTGCTTTTCCGGCTGGTAATGCCTTGAATTCTGGCCAGAACATCAATTATATCGCTTTTTTTGATTGTAAATTTCATACAATATCCCAACGGTTAAGGGTGTGTTTGAACAAATACGGATCGGATATATGAGAGTTACTGAATAATAACTTACCGGCAAAAGATCAATACCAAAAAACGAGTCGATAACTACCAAAAATTATATTTATTTTTCTATTTTTGTAAAGAAAGGATAATAAGAGCTGTCAATAAACACTGAATTTTTTATAACTATATTTAATTTATACAAATTATTAAATTTTAGTCCATATGAAAAATTGTCAATCACCGATGATTTATCAACAGGGTTTTTCAGCCTGTTCACAACCTCCTGTTTATGAACAAGCCATATTTCATATTGTTGACAAAACAAAATTTCATCTTTCAAGGTTGAATAACAACATCAATTCGTCGGTTTATAGCCTGCCCTTCTTCATTTTCATTACTGGCAATGGGTCTAGCCTCGCCATAGCCGATCACCTCAATCCGGGTTGGTGAAATGGTGGAATTGGATATAATATATTCGGAAACGGCTTTGGCCCGTTCCTCCGATAATGTTTGATTGGTTTTATCGCTGCCCCTGCTGTCTGTATGACCTTCAAAAACAATGCGACAACCGGGGAACTCATTGATAGCGCTGATGGTGCGATTCAGCAAATTGACATATTTGGGTTCGATGGTGGCTTTCCCGATTGGGAACGAAAGACCGTGAAGCCGGATAATAATATTCTCTCCATCCAGTAAGACCTTGGCTTCGGCAGGCGAATACAACAATCCGATCCGGTTTATTTTGTTTTTCCTGATTTTTTCTTGCTCCACTTTTGACTGTAATTTATTTTTTGTATTGGATAATTGATTCAATTCCTCATTTATTTTCATCAGTTGATTCTGGGCATTGTATATTTCCGTATCTTTTTGCGCCAGTTTATTGAAATATTCATTTCGATATTCTTTCAGCTGTTGTGACATCATAAGTTGGTTATTTTTTAATTTTTTTATGTTATTAATAATATTATTTACAGAAATTTCCATTCCCTGATCGAATTTGGGATCGATATCCAGTTCGAGGCCAATTTTCCGAAGCGAGTCCTCCAAATTCAACATAATCGATTCGATGGATTGATCCGTATCATCCATTTGTTTTATCGCTTGATAAAGATAAATTGCGTGGTTGGTTTCATAGGCTGCCTGGTCGGCGATTTGAGGCGCTTCGGTTTGATCGTAACGGTTTGCGCGAAAGAGAGATTCTGATTTCATTGCAAGTTTACGGGCTTTTTCGTAGGTCAGGGGAGCATAACTTTTTACGCCCATATCATCCGCTTTATCCAGTAATAACCACACATTTTGAAGGTATTGACTTTGTATGGAAAATAATTCTATTTCACGATATATTTTTTCCGATTCCGCCGCTGTTTCTTTGGCTTTTTCCATATTATCATCTTCCAGCTCGGCGGCTGCTTCATGGAAAAGATCTTCCGCTTCCTTCCATTTTTCAATTTCATAAGTCGGGCCATTAACCTTCAGACAATCCTCTCTGGCCTTGATGATGGCGGAAAAAAAATCAGCAGCCAATGAAACGTGCTGGAGGGCTTTTTCAAAATTGGAAATGGAATCATTCACCTGTTGTCTGATTTCGGAAATATCATCGCCGTTATCGTAACTCGCTTTTGCATCATTGTAGCATTCCATACCGGCTGCAAAAGAAGCAGGGGAATAGATATCCGCTTTTGCTTTTAAGGCGGACTTCATTTTCTCTTCCACACTGGCGAACAAGGTTTCCCGCGATAACGGTGTGGTCGCCATACCCGTATTCGCTATCCAAAGGATCAATAACACCCCAAAAAAGACTTTCAGAAGAAAGAAGTGATCCATGCAAGGCCGGTTCATGCAATCCTCCCATTTATTCCCAATCAATGAGCTGGTTTTCATTATAGACTGAGTTTGTCTGAAAACTATACGATAATGAGTTAAAAAAGCTGAAAAAAAACCCGCAGTCCATTGCAGGTCAGCGGGTTTCTTTTATTAATGAAATTCAAATTTTACCAGGAATGTAAAAATTTGGTGCCGGAGGCGAGAATCGAACTCGCATGGACTTGCGCCCGGAGGATTTTGAGTCCTCTGCGTCTACCAGTTTCACCACTCCGGCGTTGAGCTTTGATTTTATAGTAAAATTGGTTTTAAAAGTCAATAGCATGTTTTTGTAATAAATACATAATATTGTCAGATATATAGATCTATTGACAGACACGTGATCGTATCATGGGGATTTTGGCTTTATTTGGATAAATCGAAAAGAATTTGACCTTGACGGGCACAATTTAGGCACACAGAAAGCCTGGGGGTTTTAATCCCTGGTTTGATTTAATCTTTTTTTATCGAAAAGTTAACGCGATCCTAATAAATTCCATGTACTTATATTGCCGTAATAAGACGCAAAATAAGGAGGTATCTATAATGAAAACAATTTTCAACACTTGGTTGGTAACCGTATTGTCTGCATCCTGTATCGTTTCCAGTGTGGTTTTGACGTTCTGGGATCTTCTCTAACCAGGGCGGTTCTTTGTGAAAAACCCAAACAGGAGCACATGGATGTCAAAACCCCACAATGCGGCAGCCCACCTGCGTATTGTCAAACCCGACGCAACCAAAAATTCCTTTCCGACGAATCTTGAAAACCTGATAAACGCCCTGGGCATCCGGCAAAGCTCTCCGGAACAGTTTATCGCATCCCTGCCTTTTAGCCGGGACGATACCACTGCAGGGACAGAGAACGAGTTGCAGACTGTGGTAATCGGCGGCCCTAACAAGGTGGATCTACCGCAATTCATACGGTCATCCAATTTTTACAAAAATACCGTCAAATATGCCGCCAGCGGAGACGCCCCCCGTCGATTCCTAAACGCCTTGGATACCCACCTGAACGAAAACCGGGACAATATCTGGGAAAACAGCTGGGTTCGAATCCCCCGGCAAGTCCTTTGTTCCTATGCGGATCGGATCTTTTCAGACGATTTGCGGGCTAATAAGCGCCATCCTGGAAGCGCCCGGCGAAACGACGCCGGACGGTTTTTCATGATCCAGGGCGGTGAGCAATTTATCCGGATACCGGTCAGTTATTTATTGAAACTGGCCTTGGCCGATGCCGTTGGAGAGCCCAAGACCCATCCCATCGTCCGGAAAACAGCCGAGGAGATGATGGGGCATTTTCTGAATGACAACACTTCTCCGGAAACCTATTCTTTCCATCCTGTTACCTTAAAACAACACAACGGCAATGGTCGCGCGGTAGCTGACGAGTCTTTGAAACGGTATTTACTAACCCAGCTTCTTACCCAATACGCCAACACGCGTTTCCGCCTCGTGGAAAACGGTCAACGGGCTTGTGTGTATTTCGCTCCGCATCCGTTGTTACGCCAGAAAAAACTGAACAATCTCGTATCCGACTCCTTCTATCGGGAATTGTTTATGAGTCCCTGCCTTTCCGGCTGGGATCGGGGGGAGGATAAATACCAGTATATGCGACTTTGCCATCGGGTGCTGTCCCTCAGTCAACTGAACGCGGTGGTGAAGCTCAAGGAAGCCGGCATCATTACCCGCAATCTGGTGGTGCTGCCCAATACGTCCAACACCAGTCTTGCCAACAACGGTACCCATATCAGTCTTGGCAGCAAAAAACTGAGCCGAATCGTGGATGCTCCGGGATCCGGCGTCAGCAGTGCGGATGAGAAGTACGTTGGAGATCTGGTTATCAAGATCATGGAGCACTTTCTGCCGCTTTTTGTGGGTACGTATTCCGCCGCTCCCTACCGTTTCGACTATTGGGACTTTCATCCCGAGAAGATGCTCGGTTTTTTGCCCCACGAACTGGATTTCACGCATCTGCGGATGATGTGGCGCAGATGGCGCAAAAAGGCCGCTATTCGTTTCTTGGGCCGTTCCATGACACCCTTCGGACCGGAAAAGATGGATCGCTTGATCAGCAAGGTCTTCCAGCTGAAGGGTGATTTTTTGTTCGACGTACGTCTGATGGATTACCTGGTGGCCTTGCTCAGTACTAATGAAAGTCCGGCATTGAACGGTATGCCGGAAAGCGATCTGAATCTGAAAAAGGATCTGGCCGATCTGGGTGTTTTTGATGAATCCATGCCGCTGTATATGCTGTATCGTCTAAGGCGACGGAGCCAGATGGGTTTTTCCGGTTTTGAAGGACGGTATTACAGTGTGTTCGAAGACATCCGCCACGATATGGGCAATGCCGTCAATCTCCAGCTGCTGCTGACCCTGCTGGCCCAAAAATACATATTCGGTAAAACCATCACCCACGGGGACATCCCCGATCATCCCACCCTGGAAAGCGAACGCCGGCAGATCTTTTTCGGGACCGCCATCGGAGTTCCGACATTCTATGTACACCAGGGCACCCGGAATCGAATGATGATGAGAATACTGCAGCGCACCCGCAATACCCGTCTGAGCCGCCGTTACAACGGTTATATCCGGGTGCTGAACAAGGAATATCGCCGCGCCTTGGTGGCAGTAATCCGTGAAGACGGGGCGGATCTGATGGAGCATCTGGGGCTGTGGGAGACCATAACGGACCTCGAAATGCGCATCGACGAACCGGAAACCTACTCTGCTTCCGGCAGACTCATCCGTGGCATTCTCCATCAAGCCGGCTCAGGTGGTCCAGCCATGAGACTATCGGGCAAGGAGTTCAACCAGGCGGCGGAAAACTATTACCGAACCACGCTCCATCAAAAAACATTCCGTGAAGCCTTGGGTGCCTTCAAGGATGACATCGACAAGCTGGATTCCTGGCAAACCTGGCGGGAAGGATATTATAACCAGGCCCTGCTGGGAATGCTGGGGGGTGAGAGCGGCGGTGGATTTCTGAAGCGCCAGGAGCATGATCTGCTGCATGAATCCATCGGTGAGGCGGATTTGAGAAAGATGATCCAATTGATGATGCTCAGCATTCATCGGGAAATGGACCACGAAAAATAACAACCATGCTGGCGGGATCTGTTCACGCTTGGCATCACAGGAGGTCTGAAGACATGCGACCACTTGCCCGGCATCAATACATAAACCGAAAAACATCCGAAATCGTGGATGAAAATCTGTTTGGTGACCGGATTGTCAACTATATATATGCTAACAACCGCGAGGACGCTTCGGTGCTCTTTCGCGCCTTGACATCGGCGTATGTATCCAAACTGCTGGCGTATTTCAATTATGACATCCCTCTGGGCGACATGTTCACGGGGGGGCGGAAACTGCTGCGCAAGCTGGGAGTAGATCTGTCGGAATGCCTGGAATCCGCGGATCAGTTGAATACGGCCCGCAAGGTGTTTGAACGTAAAATAAAGTACTGGGAGTGCCGGCCAATGGATACGGCAAGAGAGGTGATTGCTTCCCCGGCGGACGCCAGAATGATCGCTGGTTCGTTTTCTGATGACTCGCTTCTTTTTCTAAAGGAAAAATTTTTCGATTTTGCCGAACTCATCGGGCCGGACCGGCCGGAGTGGCGCGCAACCTTTCAAAACGGCGACTTTGCCGTGTTCCGCTTGACACCGGAAAAATATCACTACAACCACGCACCCGTGACCGGCATGGTCGTGGATATTTATGAAATCGGCGGCTGTTACCATTCCTGCAATCCGGGAGCCGTTGTGTGTCTGGCGACGCCGTTTTCCAAGAACAAGCGGGTGGTGACGGTTATCGATACGGACGTCCCGGGCGGCGCCTTTATCGGCAAGGTGGCGATGATCGAAATCGCGGCATTGATGATCGGTGACATTATCCAATGCTACAGCAAGACCGGATATGATAGGCCCCAGGAGGTTAACAAGGGTCTGATGCTTGAAAAAGGTCAGCCAAAAAGCCTCTACCGTCCGGGCAGCTCGGTGGATGTATTGATTTTCGAGCCCAACCGGATCCAGTTCGCCCCTGATATCCTCGATAATCTGAACCGCAGGGATATTCAGACCCGTTTTTCCAGTAAATTCGCAAAACCATTGGTGGAAACGGAAGTTTCCGTACGCTCGCGCATCGCGACAACCAACGACGATAGCCGCCTAAAAAATGGATTGTTCAAAGGAAAACTCTCATGACCCATTCTGTTTTCATCCTCGCTATTCTCTTTTTCCTGTTTTTTTTGTTTCGCTGGGCATTTCGCGCATTGCCCATGGAGCACTGGCAGATCATCGGCGTGTTGCCGACCCAAAAAGATCCGGATGGGCGCTGGATAGGCATCAACCTGACATATTATGGTTTTTTTATCGCCACGGCCTACCTGGTCGCCACCAGTTTTGTGTTTGTTCTGCTGGGCGCCCTTTCTATTTCGGCAGGGGTGACGACCCTGTTGTTTCTATTCATTTGCCTGCCCGCGGTGCCCTCCTCCCGGGTCATTGCCCGGATTGTCGAAAAGAAACCCCACACCGCCAGTATCGGGGCTGCGTCCTTTGTCGGCATCATCCTGGCGCCATGGGCTGTTCTTTTAGTGAAGGGCCTTGCCGGTCTATTTAGCGACTCCGCCATCGCCGTTCTACCCACCTTGTCGGCCCTGATCATTGCCTATACGTTCGGTGAAGGCCTCGGCCGCCTGGCCTGCATCAGCTTCGGCTGCTGTTATGGCAAGCCTATGAAGCACATTCCGGCGATCCTGCGGCGGATCCCGGGAATTCGGCCAGTTGTCTATAGCGGCGCTACCAAAAAAATTTCTTACGCCGACCATCTGGATGGCGAAGAAACTTTTCCGATCCAGGCGATCACCGCTGTTTTGTATTGCGGCATAGGGGTACTGGGTATCCACCTGTTTGTGGGAGAGCACTTCACTGCCGCTTTCATGCTGCTCCTGATCGTCACCCAGATATGGCGGTTTCTTTCCGAATTTTTGCGGGCTGATTATCGCGGTGATACCCTCATCTCCGCCTATCAAATCATGGCCCTAATCACCGTACCATATGGCTGGTTCATCACGGCGGTTTTCCCCGGCGCTCCCATTGGCAACCTGGATCTGTTGCAAGGAATCAGTATTCTTTGGAAACCATTGATGTTGGTTTTCTTGCAAGGCCTCTGGCTGGCCATGTTTTGGTACAACGGCCGCAGCCACACCACCGGAGCAACCCTGCATTTTCATGTGAACTACGACAAAATATAGCAAGCCAAGATCCCTCGGGGCAACCCGTTGAAGGTTTCTGCATTACTTTTGTGGCAATCATATCTGCAGCCGCCATGGCGGCCGCGATTTTTTCTTTATGAATGCTGAAAATGACGATACCCATCCCTGTGGTTATCGAAGGAATGAAATATGGGCAAGTTCAGGGAGCTCGGCCCGTATCGTACCGACCTGAGAAGCGGGGAATGCCGTTTGTGTGACTGGGAATGATTCCTTTTAAATCGTTTCCATCTTAAATTATATGCAAAATGTCCTTATCGCTTCGAGCACCACTCCAGGGCCGCCATTTGAAACGGGTCCCACGGCGACGACAAGGGCGGCGTGCAGGAAAGATCCAGGTCGCAAAGCTCTTTTACGACCATAGTGTTATAAAGGGCGGTGGCAACGATGTCGACGCGCTTGGAAACCTCGGACTCCCGATGGCCGATCAGTTGGGCTCCAAGCAAGCGGCCGGTGGATCGATCCCCGGTCAGTATAACTTGCAGTTCTTTTGCGCCCGGATAATACACGCTATGGTCCCAGGAGGTCAGGGACACACTCAGCGGATCAAACCCGGCTGCGGCCGCTTCCTTGTCACGCAGACCCGTACGCGTAGCTACCCGGTCGAAGACCTTAACCACTTGGGTGCCCAGGCTGCCCTGGAATTCGCAAGAACATGACGAATCAATAAGGGTTTGTAAAACAAAAAGTTCCGTTCCAGCTTGATGATGGTCGAAAAGGAGGAACAAAAGAAGCGAAGACATCGAACGTGTCCAACGGTTCTAATATAATAGATAAGGGCATTGGAAAATCGGGGCTGTAAAAAAACAGGAATTCCGAACGTTTCACACAACTATTTTATATAATTAGATATAATTTGTATTTTTGATTGGACACCCCTTTTTCCGTTGGACAGGCCGATTCCCCGGATTGGACACCGATCGAATATTCATTTGGACAGTCAGCTCTTTTTCGTTGGACAAACGAGTTCTCTACGAACAGGATGGCAAGCCCGGACCGATGCATGATGAACCCGTCCGAAACGACCAATTGGTGGATTCAAGTTGGTTTGGATATGGCTTTCAAGTGGCGGCGCATGACTCCATATAAGCCAGGCCTTGGCTTCTATGTAGCGTGATTGGTGTTGATGCAGCCAAAGACAAAACGCTCATGATCCATCCCCTGGAGGCTATCCGTCCTGACGTGAGCGGCGGTGTTTCATCAAGCAATTCCCATCCCCATGAGGTACTGGCGCATTCCGAACACACCGACATCTAAACCTATTGTTGTTGGGGTTTGGTTAATAGGTGGTTAAAATATCATTAATCGAAATAAAATCAAATGGTTTTATGACCAGTGTCGGCATCGGTGCGGCTGTACCGGTTTTTGTTTGCCGCCGTTTTTTCGGCGCGGACAAATCTTTTTTTAATTTGTTTGTGATTTCCGGCTAACACGGGCCGGATAAGCAACGGAACGGGAACAACCATAAGGAGGGAAAACGAAATTCGGAAACAGGAAGGATGGGCTCATGAAACCCAATAACCGGCTTTATTTTAAAAGAGTTCTCTCCGATCTGCTGCAATTGACGAGGGTCAGGGAAGGCAACATCATTCCGATCAATGCGGAATGGGAGGATCGCCAAGGGGATTTTTTGGACCGCGCTTCGGCCCACATGGAAAGCACCTATAAAAATCTCATCCGACAGCGATCCGTCATCTTCATTCATCGCATCGAGCAGGCCCTGTCGCGCATTGAAAACGGCAGCTTCGGCATCTGTGATGAATGCGGGGAGGAAATTCCTGTGGACAGACTTAAGGCCCTGCCGGATACGGCTTACTGCGTCGGATGCAAGATGGAGATCGAACGCCGCGAGCGTGTGGAGCAAAGCATGGCTGGATGAAAGCGGGAAAAAAAAAGATCTGTCTTTTCCCCACGCACAAAAGCCGGGCCGCCATGGGATCGCCGGTCGGATTGATTACCTATTGTTTTCAGGTGGATGGCGTTTTGCCGACCCTTGCGTCCGGAGGTTTAACCGAAATCTAATCGACATTTTACGGGCCGCTAACACAGCTTTTGTAAAGAATCGAGGATAAACATCAGTCGGAAGCAAAATTTATAACAATATGAATTTAATTGCCATATTGAGATTCAAACATGGGAAACGGTAAAAGCACCCGGTGGCGCGCAGACGTTGCCGGCAATTTGAAACGAATCATGAACTGGATCAGCGTTTGCCATGTGGCAAGCGCGGGCGGTGAAAATGAAAACATTTTTTTTGCGATGCATGATTATGGGCTGTGTCTTCACGGGTTTGTGGATGAAACCGGCGGAGGCCTATTATATGGTGACGGAAACCGCCCGGCTGGAGGTGGAAGGCGCCACCCGGTTTTCCAGCACCCAGGAGGGAAGCCGCTATATCAAGCAGGATTTTCGCCTGACCAACACAGGCGAGAAGCCGTTGAAAGAGGTGGGGGTGGTCTGGCAGTTCCTGTATGCCGGTCCAGGGGCGTTTCTATATGACAATCTGGAGCATCGCTGGGAGCGGTCCATCACTCTCAACGGCGTTGAACAGACCTTGTGGCTGGAAGGCCTGACCTACGACCCCCTGAAGAACCCCGATGGGGAGAGCACCTACTTTTCCATGGGCCGGGACCAGTCGGATGCGGCCCTGGAATATGAACTGAGCGCCAGGGAGGTATGCCGGCTGGCGGAAACGGATGAGGTTCCGGTGTTCTGGCTTGGCGATATCGAGGCTGGCGGCAGCGCATTTTTTTCCCTGTATGCCGGCCAGGGGTTGTACCAGGAAGGGGTATATCAAGAAGGCTGGTCATTTTCCCCGGTTTTCCAGTATGTGGCCCAGGCGGCTCCGGTTCCGGCGCCGGCGGCGGTCTGGCTGCTGGGCAGCGGGATCGTGTCTTTCCATGTGCTGAGGACCCGGGGGAAAAAAAAGGAAAAACGAAACCGGTAGACATACCCGCCAGCCGGTTTCGGTGGAAGGGCGGAAAGAATACGCGCAAGGCGGTGACCATAATGGAAACAACGGACAAGCAGGCGCCCAAAAAAGACAAATCCAGTAAATATGCTAAATTTCTTCAATATTTACAGGGAATACAGGAAGAAAAGTTTACCGGTTACATCAAGATCAATTTTTCCCAGGGCCAGATCGGCCGGGTGGAAAAATTTGAAGAGATTTTAAAGAGCTGATCGAAGAACAACCATAAGAAAGAAAACGACCATGAAAAAGATCATCTGTCTTCATATGATACTGTTTGTCTGTCTGCTGGGCTGGGCCATACCGGCCCGGGCGTATTTTGAAAATGACCATCTGCTCTTGTCAATCTACAATGAGGAGGACAACCAGGTGGGCGTGGACCTGGGTTCAGTCGACGCTCTGATTCGCACAGCCGGATCCAACCAGGTCCTGGTGGCAGCCGGTTCGTTTTCCCTGGATGATTTCGGCGCTGCGGTGGATTCCTGGTCCGATCTGGCGGCCGGCGTTTTTACCTGCTTTCTGACCGGCAGCGGCTCCGCCAGCCAGCAGAACATGTATTTCGCCACCACGCTGACTACCGCTCCTGCCGTTAATTTCCTGTCGGCGACCACCATGCAATCCGGCTCCGGCAGTGTCCACACCCTGTACAGAATGGGCGGCGGTGATGCTCCCACGGGAAAATCAACCTATGTCGGCTCCGCCGCTGAATGGAACGGCTACGATGTCAAGATGAACCAGAACAGCAATAATCCCGGCGGATTTGCCGGTTTTCACAACGAAGGCCTGAACAATCCGATGGCGGAACCGACCCTGGAGGACTTGGCTACGACCGGATACATCGATCTGTATCTGTACCAATGGGCCAAAAACGTCAGCGGCAACCATTTCATCCCCGGCGTCGGCGCTGATTACCAAGGCATTGTCCGGATCAAAAACGACGGCAGTGTGCTTTTCAATCCCGCCGGGCTGAATCAGCCTCCCGTGGTGGCGGCAATCGGCGACCAGGAAGCAGTCACGGGAAGCACTGTCACCGTGGCGATCACCGCAACGGACGCCGACGGCGATTCCCTGTCAGCCGCTGTTTACAATCAACAGGCGGTCGATCCGCGCTGGACTGTGTCAGCCCCCTCCGGCGGTTCCGGCAGCTATTCCTGGACAGCGAGGTGGACCATACCGGCCGAAACCATCACGCCTTCCACCGACTCCTTCACCGTCAAGGTGACGGACAACAAGGGCGGTGAAGGGGCGCGGGCGTTCACCATCACCGTGCTCGCCGGCAGCGCCGCGCCGGTCATTACGGCCATTCCCGACCAGACCGGCAAGGCCGGCGAAGCCCTGACCTTCACCATCAACGCCTCGGACAGCGACGAGGAGGAGGGCCTGACCCTTAGCCATACCACCCTGCCGGCCGGCGTTGAAGTGACGGATGCACCCGTGGTTACGGGAAACCAGTATCAATGGACCTTCACCTGGACACCCCTGTCGACCCAGCTGGGAACCCACACCATCACGTTCACCGTGAGCGACACGGACACCGGAACCGCCGATGCGACGGAAACCGTGGAGATCGTCATTGCCAGCGACCTCAAGGCTCCTTCGGTGCACGCCCCCGTCGACAAGACCGAATTCGCCTCCCTGGCAGCGCCGGATCTGGTGATAGCCAAACCGAATCACGGCAGCACGGTCTATACCTATGATTTCCAGATTTCCAAAAACAAGGCCATGACCGATGACGACCTCCTCGCCCATGGGGAGAACGTTCCGGAAACAACAGGTCAGTTCATCACCTGGGAATTGTCCAAGACCCTCGCGGAGGATTTGGAGGACAATACCTGGTATTACTGGCGGGCCCGCTCCAATGACGGCGAGAATCACAGCTCCTGGGTCACCGCAAGCTTCCAGGTGAACCTGGAGAATGAACAGCCTGGCGTTCCCGCGGGTATGGAACCCAAGGACAACGCCGTCAAGGACACGCGCACCCCCACCCTGAAATGCGGGATTGCCGTTGATCCGGACGATGATATCCTCAAATACGAATTCGCGATCTATCTGCTTGACGGCGCCGAGCCGCTGGTCACCGGAGAGGTGGATGGGGTATATGATCCGGAACATCCGGAAATCGCCTGGACCGTGCCCGAAGACGCGGCCCTCGGGGATAAAACCGCTTATTACTGGAGAGTGCGGGCTGTTGAAACCCTGGTCAACGGGCTCAGCGGCGACTGGTCCGAGGCCTATGCCTTTTCCGTGGACACGGACAGCGACACCTCCCTGATACCCACCCTGGTCTATCCCGTCAACCAGGAGATCGCCGTCAACCGGCCCAAACTCAAGATCACCAATTCCGGTTCCGCCTGCCAGAAACCGTATTATTATTTTGAAATCATCGAGCGGGGAGCGGAGGAGGTCTGCGGGGCCTTCCAGGGTACCTATCTTGTCCAGTCGCCGGGCATTCCCCAGGGCCAGGTGGATCCGCCCCTGCCCGGCGGTTCCGACTGGGAGACGGGCGAAGGCGGAATCGTGCTGCCCCAGGATCCGGACTTCACCTACTGGAAGACGCCGGCCCTTAAGGACGAAACCCATTACTGCTGGCGGGTGCGGCTCGTGGATGCCGCGGATACGGAAAACGCCGTTAAGTGGTCCGCCACCGGCACCTTCTTCGTCAACCTGAAGAATGATCCGCCCACCGCTCCCGTCATCCTGGAGCCAACCGGCGGCGCGGTGATCAGCGACGCCGGACAATTGGAAAATCTGACCCTCAGGGCCCGGCCCTCCGTGGATCGGGACGAGGATCGAATCGTTTACGAGTTCCGACTGCTGAAAAACGGCGGGGAAGTCGCCACCGAGGCAGTGGAGGATGTTGCCGAATGGAAAATCCCCATCCTGTTGGACAACCACGCAACCTATCAGTGGCAGGTGCGGGCCTATGACGAGCATGCCTTTGACGGCGGAGCATTCGACCCGAATTGCGCCAGCCCGTGGTCGGGCCTGGCCGAATTCCATGTGTCCATCAATGGCGCGCCGTCGGTCCCGACCGTCAACAGTCCGCTCATCGGCAGTGTCATCTCCTCCCTGAAACCGGAACTGTCGGTGATCAACAGCGTGGATCCGGACGGTGACGATCTGCAATACGAATTCGAGATCTACAATGACCTGTCCTTTGCCGCCTATGCGTTTGTGGCCAGCGGCGTCGTATCCGAAGGGCAGGAAATCACCAACTGGAAGGTGCCGGTGACCCTGACGGACGGCATGCGCTACTACTGGCGTTCCAGGGCCCTGGACAGCGCCCTGCAGAGCACCTGGACCGCCACCGCCTCGTTCCGGGTGGATACTGCCTTTGTCAATCAGGAAATCGTCATAGCGGCCTCGAAAAAAATCCTGGCCGCGGCCATGGATGTGCAGGAGCTGGTGGTCAACGACCCCACCAGCCCGGCCTGGGGGGTGAAGGTGAGCATTCCACCCGGCGCGGTATCCGGCGACATCCTTCTCACCATCGGGTATGTCAACAATCCGCCTGGATTCAGGGGCGGAATCAGGCTTCTCAACAAGGTTTTCGTATTCGGGCCATCCGGTTATACCTTCAACCGGGATGTGAGCATCCGGCTGCCGTACTCCCAGGCGGATTTGAAGGCGGCCGGCGTGAGCGACCCGACAAAACTCAAAATCTACCACTACAACCAGCTGACGGACGAATGGGAGGCCGTGGACAATATCGAAGTCGACACCTACGGCCGTTTCATCACCTTCAAGGTGCGGCATTTCTCCATGTACGCCGCGGCCCACGATCAGGACGGGGATGATACACCCCATGATGTTACCGCGGAATCCTCGAATGACGATGGCGGGATGTGTTTCATTTCGACCACTGATGGTGGGATGAATTTCGGCGGGCGGCTTGCGGAATGGATGGATGTGCTCGCGGGCTTGACCATGCTTGCGGCCGGACTCTGTTTTCGAAAAAAGCGCCGGTAAAGCGAAATGATGCAGCGCGGGGAAGAATAAGAAAAAAGAGAAAGCAATTCAAATGGAAAGGTGAAGGCCCCGGCCTTCACCTCTCTGTTGTAACGCCAGACTTTCCTGTCTTCAGGGGAACGGAGATCACATAACCAATCATTGATGGAATCGTAAAAAGTCTGGTAGCTCGGTCATCGTCATGCCGGACTTGATCCGGCATCCAGTAAATACAATATATTCTGGGCTACCGCTTTCGCGGTAGCGACGGAATAGGGACTTTTTACCATTTCATCAATCATTAATCCGACCGTAATAAAAACCTAATATGGGAAGGGTAAATCCAGAATCGAAATAAACGGAGCAGGTGAACCGGCGGAATAGCCGATAACCGGCAGACCGGTTGAGACCGAATCCGTATTCCAATCCAACAGTTTCCAAGGGTACTTCGCTGACTCGAATATTTCTCGGCACCAGGAAGCCCGCCAGCAAGGGGACCAGGCATCCCGGAAAGGAGGTGGGGAGCAAGACCCGCGGCGCATGGCGCGGCGCGTTGTCGAAGAAATCGGGAATCGAGTTGCATGTTCGTCCATGTCTGTCCATGTTCCTAATTGTATTGAAAATCGTTCATTCGCAATCAACAAACGCCTTTTGAAAAGCCAACACCTGTGAGAGCGGGTGACGGAAAGCCACAGGCCCCGGCTGGCAATGAACGGGGCGGCTGGGCCGCCGGAAGGATAAAAAACTGGTAACCAAAGAGGAGAAAGTTCCATGAAAAAACTGTTATCCGTATTTGTGGCGTGTTTCATGCTTATCGGTATGGCCGGTCAGGCATCCGCCTATTTTGAAAACGACCATCTTGTCCTTGCCATTTACAATCAGGAAGACAACCAGGTGGGTATCGATCTGGGAGCAGTCGGCAGCCTGATCCGCACGCCGGGATCCAATCAGACCCTGGCCGCCGCCGGTTCCTTTTCCCTCAACGATTTCGGCGCCGCGGTTGACTCCTGGTCCGATGTCGCGGCCGGCGTTTTCACCTGCTACCTGTCCGGCAGCGGCCAAACCAGCGCACAGAATATGTACTTCGCCACCGTGCTGCCCACCGCGCCGGTGGTCAACTTCCTGTCCGCGACCACCATGCAGTCCGGTTCCGGCTCGGTCCATACCCTGTACCGCGGCGACAACACCGACGGCAAATATGTCGGCTCCGCCACCGAATGGAACGGCTACGATGTCAAGATGAACCAGAACAGCAACAATCCGGGCGGCATGGCCGGTTTCCACAACGAAGGCCTGAGCAACCCGGTGGCGGAACCGACCCTGGATGCCTTGGCGACGGTTGGCTATATCGATATGTATCTGTTTCAATGGCAGAAGAATGCCCAGGGCAATGCTTTCGTGCCCGGCATCGGCACGGAATACCAGGGCATCGTCCGGATTTCCGCCGACGGCTCCGCGGTTTTCAATCCGGTACCCATTCCCGGCGCTTTGATCCTGCTCGGCTCCGGTCTGGTGGCCCTCGTGGGTATCAGAAGAAGAAACGCATAGCTCTCCATTTCCATGTCATCCCGCATGGGATGACATGAAAGGATTTCCAAACCACACAAATGACGTGAAACGCAAAACAAATGCAAGGAGACTGAAAATGATACGTAAAATGATCAAATCCGCAGTTGTCGGCATGGCCATGATGTCCGTGGTGGGTTCGGCCCAGGCCGCCCAGATCGATATCAACATCTACGGCGCTTCCGCCCAGTATCTGTTCTGGAATGACGCCGCCGATAACTTCCTCATCGCCCAGGGCTGCACCGGCGTGGCCCAGGCCGAGTACAGCGACAAGAAACACGGCATCACCAGGGGCACCTGCGGCGCCAACACCGTGTATATCCGTTATACCTCCAAGGCTTCCTATGACGGCATCCGTGCCGTGAAATGCCAGGATCCGGAAGGGCTATCCGCCGGCTGCCCCAGCGCCTGCTACCGCAGGATGGCGGATGAAACCGCCACCAACTTCACCACCAAAGTCGTCAGCGCCCTGTCCTGCGAGGATGTCACCATCGGCGCTTCCGATGTGGAAGCCGACGCCTTCAACCAGGAAAGCCATGGTGCGCTCAAAGGCCATCTCGGCGGCGTCTGGACGGATCGTTTCATCAACGGCGTGGACGACAGCGGCCTGAACTCCTACCGCCCCCTGGTGGTACCCTTCGGTTTCTTCAAGAACAACAGCGTACCCTACACCAACCTGACCCGTCTGATGGCCGTGCACCTTTTCTCCGGTCAGGTCAACAACTGGCAGTCTTTTGACATGGCCCAGGACAACCAGGATGTCGTGGTTTGTCTGCGTCACGCCGGTTCCGGCACCCATGCCACCCTGGACGCCGCTGTCATGCGAGGCGATCTGCCGCTGGTCATCGAGGAAAACCAGGTGCCCTTCCTCGGCTCCGTCAAATGGTTCAACGACGGCTCCTCCGACATGATGAAATGCATCGACCAGAACGCCGGCGCCATCGGGTATGCGGATTCCGACGCCCTGAAAAACCCGGCCACGTACCCCAACACGTCTGCCGTCACCTACATGGGAGTCTCTGCGGTCAAAGCCAATGTGGTCCAGGGCATGTATGATTTCTGGTCAGCCCAGTGGCTGTTCGAGTCCCCCACCGACGCCAACTACGGCACGACCCATTCCTGGGTTACCGCTCTGAACACCTTTGCCTCCAACCCGGCCAACCTGCCGGCCTCGACCCAGGCCTTCTGGGCCACCCAGAGCGAAATGAAGGTCACCAAAGCCAACAGCTTTGCCTTCCCGACTCGTACGGTGGAGCCGTAAGCCTTCGGTTGGTGCTGTTCTTCCAGTCGTAATTTCGAAAAAAATGGGTCCCTTGCCCGGGGGCCCATTTTTTTCGCCCGCGCCCGAAAAAAAAGAATGCGAACCCGATTCTTTCCCAATCCCAACAGGCCAATGCTTTCGTCATCATGTGGAGATAATCCTGTTCCCTCTATCCTGCCCAAAAAACAAATCAGGTCATGGCAGGAAATTTTTATACGATTCTAACAAAGCGATGGCAAAAAAGCGGCTTTGAGGTTTTTTGAATGGAAACTCATTCAATCCTAACAAGACCCAAGTAGAAGAAGTCCGTTGCAGGGTTCGATTAGGAGGAGCAAGTCCGGTCCGGAGGCGGGTAAAGGATAACAAGCATCGGGAGTATGGATAGAAATGATACGGATGATGAAAACGTTGACATGGATATGGATATTATTCGCGCCGGCCATGACGGTTTATGCGGCCGGAAAGCCCATGGAAGAACCGGCTCTTCGACTCATCGCCAAAGGCGACGACGTGAAAGTGGACATGACCTGCCGGTTGAAAACCGGGGAGCTAGTCATGACGACTTTGAAGGAAGTCGCTGAAAGTCCGGACAAACCGAAGGCAACCATTTTCCAGTTCTTGAAAACCTACGCTCCTGTCAGCGTCAAGGCCGGTGACGGTCAATTCTATTCGGGCAATGAGCCCTTGAGGTCCTTTACAGGAGAAATCCTGGCGGGCGTCAGCAACGCCCTGGTGGGCATGCAGGCCGGCGAAACCAGAACCATCACCCTTGAAGCCGTGACGGATCCGGCCATCAAACCCGAGGACCGCTATATTCAACTGGCCAGACTGCGAACCTATCCCAAGGAAATCAAGGCCCCCAAAGCCGAATATCAGCGCATTTACGCAAAGGAGCCGGAAGTGGGGGCCGAAGTGGAAGTGGGTATCGGGGTTACCGGTCGGATTGCCCGCATCCACGGGGATCAGCTGTGGATCAAGCCCGATCTGACGGATACCGGCATGGTCCAAACCCCTTGGGGGCCGGCCGAGGTCTCCGAGAAAGAGGATAAATTTGAACTCAGCATACTTCCGGAAGCCGGTCGTCTGGTCCGCACCGGTCCGTATGTCGGCAGGGTCGATCGCATCGAGGCGGACAGCTACATCATGGACTTCGGCCATCCCTTCGGCTCAGCGGTCCTTGTTTGTGAAATCCGTGTTCGGGAAATCCATACCGGCGAAAAGGGTCAGGTAAAATGAAAACTGGCGATAGCGGTTGGGGCCGCCGATGGCTGAAAAAGAGAGGCATCGTGATATTGCTCTGGGCAGCTGTTCTGGTCGCGGGTTGCACCGGGAAGAGCCCGGTTCGTCCGGAAGAGAATCCTGTCGGTGAAACGGTTTCCGATGAAGCCCAACAGCAGAAAATTTTCCAACAACTCAAAGAAGCCATGGACTCGGGTAAAACCAGGATCACCATCCATGCGGATGAAATTCCGGGGGTCTGCCAGCAGGGCGACCTGGTGATGGTGGATTTCACGGCCCGCCTGGACAACGGAGAGTTCCTGGCCACCACCGTGGAAGCCGTTGCGGCCGTTGAAAAAAGTGGTCCGGACAATCCGTCTGATCCGTCCCGGATATTCCGGCCGGCGGCGGTTCTGGCCGGCGAAGGCGCCGACCTGCCAGGGATGGCTCAGGCCGTACTGGACATGAAAACCGGTGAACGCAAGACAGTGGCGGTTCCACCGCCAGAGGCCTTCGGGGTCAGCAAATCCGAAGACATCAAACAGTTCCCGTTGATCCGGCGCACTCCCAAGACAGTGGTGCTGGAGCCCCGGGAATATATCGGGCGCTTTCAGCGGTTTCCGGTGCAGGACAAGACCGTGATGTACAACCCCTACCTTTCCGGCCGGGTGGCGGCGGTGGACGAAAACCGGGCGGAATTGGTCCTGACGCCCATTGGGACAGAGGGGCAGGTGTTTCAGGAACCCTTTGGAACCATCCGCATCCAGGAGGAAGAAAACGCCTATGTGGTGACCCTGACGCCGCAACCGGGCGCGGTGTTTGAAATGCAGGAGCGCAAGGGCCGGATCGTGGCTGCGGATGGGGAACAATTCAGCGTGGATTTCAATCACCCCCTGGCAGATAAAACCCTGAATCTGGAAATCGAGGTGAAGGAAATCGTCAAGGCCTCCGCAGCCTGGTCCGTTTCGCTGGACTGGCTCGAAGATTATGATGCGGGCGTGAAACGCGGTAAGGCCGAGCAAAAACCCATGGTCTTGTTCCTGTTTGCCGACTGGTGCGAGTGGTGCCGGAAATTCAAGGAAGAGGTGTTCACCGATCCGCGGATCACCAGCCTGAAGGACCATTTTGTTTGGGTCAAGCTGAATTCGGACATCCACCGGGAGTACAAGGAGTCCTTTGAACAGACCTCCTTTCCCAAGCTGCTGGTGCTCGATCCCGGGGAGGCGATCATGACCTCCTTCGAAGGATTCAGGGATGCAACGGCGTTGCGGGCCACATTGGTGGGCGCCATGGAACGGATGGAATTCGAAAGCGGTAACACTAAAAACGAACATTTATTTTTACATCCCTATAATAAACCCTGATCAAAAGACGTTCTTATGAGTGTTGTGGAAAACCGTTTGTCTGATTTCGGCAGAACCCGAAAGCCGGTCTATGGAAACAGCAGGATTTTTTTCCGGGCATTGTTGCTGGCCTGCCTCATCTTCTGCCGGCTGCTGTCTCCGGTCATGGCGGAGGAAGAGAAAGTCATTTTCGCCATTGACGGATTCGCCGTTGCCGGCAATACCCTGCTGCCGGAAGCGGAAATCGCCGTTGTTCTGGAACCCTTGGCCGGTCCACGCAAATCCGCTGAGGATGTGGAAACGGCCAGGACCGTCCTGGAAAAATTCTACCGCGACCAGGGATATCCCACGGTGATGGTGAACATCCCGGAACAGGATGTCGAGAGCGGTACCATTCGCCTGGAAGTGGTGGAGGGCCGTGTCCGGAATCTGATCATCACCGGCAACCGGTACTTCACCATGGAGAAAATCACCCGGGATCTGCCGTCCTTTGCTCCAGGCGAGATCGTTTACCTGCCCAGGGCCAGAAAAGAACTCGCCCGGATCAACCGCAATCCGGACTTCAAGGTCGCGCCGGTGATGAGCCCCGGCAAATATCCCGGAACCGTGGACGTGGAAATGAAGGTCAAGGACCGTCTGCCCCTGCACGGCAATTTGGAGGTGAACAACCGGGCCACCCACGACACCAGCGATCTGCGCCTGAACGCCGGCCTGCACTATGACAACCTCTGGCAGAAGGAGCATTCCATTTCCTTTCAATACCAGACCTCTCCCCTTGAGCCTGCGGAGGTCCAGGCCCTGTCCGGCTCCTACCTGCTGCGAGCGCCCTGGAACGACAACAACATGCTGGCATTGTTCGGCGTCTGGTCGGACAGCGATACGGCCTTCGGCGACGGCTTCGAAGTCATCGGCAAGGGGTTTCTGATGGGAGCGCGCTATGTGGTGCCCCTGCCGGAGGCGGATCGGTTTTCCCACCATGTCACTCTGGGGTTGGACTACAAGGATTTCGAGGAAAAAACCGGACTGAGCGGCGCTCCGGAGGACTCCGGAGATACGGTCCCCATCACCTATATGCCCTTATCCGTCGCCTACGGGGCCCAATTGCCGGACGCCGGCGGTCTCACGAAATTCGAGGCCGGGCTGAATCTCTGTTTCCGGGGCGCGGTGACCGACCAGCGGGAATTCGAGGACAAACGGTACAAGGCCAAGGGCAATTACCTCGCGTTCCGGCTGGGTATGGAACGAACCCAGCAACTGTTTGCCGGACTCAAAGGCTGGCTTCGCATGGACGGACAGCTTGCCAATCAACCCCTGGTGAACAATGAGCAGTATATCGCCGGCGGCATGACCAGCGTTCGCGGTTACAAGGAAAGCGAAGCCGTGGGGGATGACGCGTTTCATACCATGCTGGAACTGCGGGGGCCGGACTTGATGCGGCTGGTGAAGGGTGACAAACGCTTCAAGATCAGACCCTTTTGTTTTTACGATTACGCCGCCCTGCGCATCCAGGATCCCCTTCCACTGGAGAACCAGCCGGAGGCCCTGCAGGGCGCGGGCTGCGGCGTGCGGGGCTATATCACCAATCATTTCGCCTATGAAGTGGACTGGGCCCTGGCCCTGGCCGACACGGACAAAGTAGCGGCCGGCGATTCCAGGGCGTATTTTCAAGGAAAATTCGAATTTTGACAGGAGCCATGCCATGACGGCCGCCGGAAAACCCAACTTTGCCAGAGCCAACCGTTTTTGGACCGCAATCATCTGCGGCGCCGTGCTGATGCCCCTGATGGCCCTTGCGGGTCCCACCATCCCCGGATTCTATGGTTCGAGCAGCACGCCGGCGCCCAATCCTCCGGCTGCCGGGGCACTGCCGGTGGTCAAGGAGGTTGTCCAGAACGCCACACTCGAGAAAAAGACCGACACAAATCTGGTGGTGCACCAGACCGACTCCAAAGCCGTTATCAACTGGAAATCATTTAATATCGGCGCCAAGGCCTGGACCCATTTCGATCAGCAGGGCAACACGGACTGGACCGCCCTGAACCGCATTTACGACCACAACCCCAGCCAGATCTTCGGCCGTCTCACCGCCGACGGTCGGGTCTACCTGATCAACCAGAACGGCATCCTCTTCGGCCCCGGCTCCCAGGTGAACGTGCACACCCTTACCGCCTCAGCCCTGAACATCAGCGATGGCGATTTTCTGGACAACATTCTGCACTTCAACCTGGAGAATTACACGGGCCGGGAATACGGCGAGGACGATATCCCCCTGGCGGACCGGCGGGTGTCCAACCACGGCGATATCCAGGCCCGGGTGAACGGGTCGGTGTTCCTGCTGGGACCCCATGTGGAAAACAGCGGCGCCATCGACGCCCCTTACGGCCAGGCGGCCCTGGGGGCCGGAACCGCCATCCGGCTGGAGAACGCCCAGGATTATCAAGGCCAGGAAAACAGCACACGGGTGGCGCGGCTGGTCAATGTTACCGGGGGCGGTGGCACGGCGGACAATTTCGCCGGCGCCGAACTCACCGCGGACCAGGGTGTGGCCGGGATGTACGGCGGTGTGGTGAACCAGGAGGGTTTGATCCGTTCCGTGACGGCGGTCAAGAAAGCCGGTCGTATCGAACTGATTGCCGCGGACAAGATCCGCCTGGGGGAGGAGAGCTGCACCCTCAGCCCCGTCAGCACCTCCACGGAAGCGGTGCACGAGTCCTTCACGTTTCAAGGCGGGGAAATCTATCTGCAGGGCCACGACCCGGACCAAGCCTGGCAATTTGACGCCACGGCCAACGACAACAATTTCTGCCGGCGCATCGAACTGTACGGCGATATCACGGCGCCTTCGGGCAAGGTCTACGCCAACGCCCGGGAGCGCCTGTACATGGACGACCGCAGCACCATCGATGTGGGCGCCAGCGTGGTGGCCCTCGACGCCGGGGCCAACATTCTCAAAGCCCAATTGAACAGCGTGGAAATGCGCGACGATTACGGCCAGAAGGGCGGCATTCTGCAAGGCGAGACGATTTATTTCGACGCCCATGCCGGATCGGCGGTGGGCAATATGTCCCAGCATCTGGCCTCCGAGGAAAAAACCGCCCTGGAGCGCAGCGCGGAAACGAGCGGCACCATCCAGCTGGCGGCCAAATCCGGGGACCTGATCATCAGGGAAAACGCCCGGCTCGATTTCGCCGGCGGCGGCGTCTGGTACAACTCCGGCAATGTGGCCACCACCAAACTGGTCTCCGGCCGCCGGGTGTACGATATCAGCGCGGCCCCCCAGTGGATCGCCTATGATACAATCCTGGGGGACAATGTCAAGGGAGTGTCCTACGGCGGTCCTGCCGGCCTGAAGGAATACGGCGCCATGCATTTCGAGGGCTCGGACGCCGGCATTTTGAACCTCTATGCCAGCCGCCTAGTCCTGGACGGCGAACTGGACGGCCGGGCCTTTGCCGGCGCCTACCAGACCCTGGCCGACAACCCCACGGACGAGTACGGCGATGACGCGGCCCGGGGACTGGCCGAGCCGCAGGGCGGATCCTTGACCGTGGGATACGATAACAAAGACAATGACAGTGCGGCGACGGACCGCCAGACCGAACGAATCGTGCTGAAGCAGGCTGTGGCCCCGGCCACCGAAATGACCGCCGAGACCCCCTATTATGAACGCTATCCCGGCAAGCAGGGGCTGGTCTATAGCGAATCCGGCGATGCGGTCCAGACCAGTTATCTTGCCACGGAAAAGCTGAACGCGGCCGGCCTCGGCAGCATCAGCCTCAACGCCAACACGGAAATCCGCCTGGAAACCGGTGCCGACCTGGAGCTGGCGCCCGGCGCTAGCCTCACCTGCACGGCCCGGGGTATCGACATCAACAGCAGCATCCACATTCCATCCGGCACCGTGAATTTGACAGCCCAGGATTCCCATACCGGGTTCGCGGGCGACACCTATGTGGCCATGCCGGAACAGATCCACCTGGGGGAGCATGCGGTGGTTTCCACCGCCGGGGAGCGCGTCGACAACACCCGGATCCGTTCCGGTGAAGCCGCCGTTGCTGAAGTCGGTAGGCTGGACGGCGGCAATGTCTACCTGGACGACCGGATCGACACCAACATGACCGGCAACCAGGCGGGGGTCCTTGTCGACGGCGGCGCCCGCGTGGATGTCAGCGCCGGCTGGCGCATCGACCGGGAAGGTGGGGTCACGGGCGGCGACGCCGGCACCTTGCGGCTCCAGTCTGCCATGATGGCTCTGGACGGCAGCCTCCAGGGCCTGTCCCTTTCGGGTTCTTCCGGCGGGAAACTGGAAATCCAGACCCGTTATCTGACCATTGCGTCGGCCGGAGCCGATCCGGCGCGAATCGATGCTTCCGGCATGGTGTTGGCGGATGATCGTTTTGCGGACAGCGGGTTCGGTAAGTACAAATTATGGGCCGTGGACGATGTCCGCCTGCTGGAAGGCGTCCGCCTGACGCCGTCACTGACGAAACTCGCTGATCCCGTACCATCGTCTGCTGTCCTTCCGGGGGCCGACAGCCGGACCGTCCGGGATTCCGGAGCGGCGGATTCGGCGAATGTCCGGCAAACCCTGGAAGTTTCCGTTGATGACATCGGCGCCACGAGTATCAGTCTCCAGACCGATAAAAGTTTTGAAGGCATTTTTTATGATGCCGGAGAGCTGAACACCCCGGCGGAAATGACCATCGCCGCCGGGGCGGTCATTGCCCTGCCGCCGGAAGGGAGTATTTTCCTGAAATCGGCCGGCGCAATGGAAATGGCCGGCGAACTTATGGCGCCGGCCGGCGCCATCGATCTGGCCACGACCTACACCGGTTCAGACCTGACCATCGGCCCGGATGCCGTTATCTCCGCTGCCGGATACAACCGTCCGGAAGCGGAAAGCCCGCTTTCTTCCGGTATGCCGGTGCACTATACACCACTTGACGGCGGCAACATCCGCCTGAACGCCGGGCCGGGCAGCCTGGTGGTGGGGGAAAACGCGGTCCTGGATGTTTCCGGATCCGCGACCGTGGAGCAGGTTCAGGCCAGCGGTGACGGCGCCATCCAAAAAACCATTGCGGCCAGCGAACCCGGTTCCATCGAGCTTGCTTTTTATGACAGCCTGGACATTTCCAGCCATGCCGAACTGCTGGGCAATGCCGCCCTTGCCGGTCTTCCGGGAGGGGCACTGACCATCGAGCGCACCAATCCTTCCGCAGGCCTGTCCCTGTCGGCGGCAGGCTTGCAGACCTCCGCCGATGGCGTCGTGAGCATTCAACCCTGGGCGGACCGGGCCTGCGGGTTCGACGCCCTGACCATCAGAAGCGGCCATGAGATCACGTTTATGGAAAGCCTGAACCTTCGCACGGCCCGGAGCATCACCCTGGACGCGCCCCTGCTGCGCACCCGGGGAATGACCGGCGTGACCGTCGAGGCTCCCTGGGTGACCCTCGGCAACACCACCAATTCGTATGGAGCGGACCGCAACGCCGGTGTGGAAGCCGGAAACGGTGTTTTTCAGGTGCTGGCGGACTGGATCGATCTCAAGGGCGATATCCGCATCACCGGCGTGGCCGCTGACACGCCGGGTGTCCGGCTGGTTGCGGAACGGGATATCCGCCTGGATGACGAGTATTATGTAAAGATTCAGCCGGCGATGTACTATCAGGGATTGCTGTCGGTTCCCGGCGATATCACCATGACCGCCGCCCGGATCTACCCCACCACCCAGACCGATTTCACCATATCCACCGGCGGCACCCTGACCACCGCCTATTCCTTTGAACCCATTGGCGGGCCGGTGTATTCCGCAGCCAGCAGCCTGACGATTCTGGCCGGCAGCCTCCATCACCAGGGGGCACTGCTTTCGCCCATGGGCCGGATCGTGCTGGCCGAAGATATGGAAACCCGGATCGTGAACGGGGTTTCCATCATCGATTATCTGCCCATGGAGCGGGTGTTTCTGGCCCCCGGCAGCCTCCTGTCCGTCAAGGGGGATGCCCGGGTGAACTACGGCGGTTTCGATGAACAGGCCATTGCCTGGCGCTATATCGATAAAGCCAAACATGAACAGGTGCCCACCTCCGAAATCCAGGCGGCGCCGGAAAGATCCATCACCATCGAAGGCCGGGAGGTGATCGTGCGAAACGACGCCGAAATCGATGTTTCCGGCGGCGGCAGCCTGTTCGGATACCGGTTTCTGAAAGGCATCGAGGGCAGCCTGGACCCCCTGGGCGTGGGCGGCCGGTACGTGATTCTGCCCGACAACCGTTTCGCCGTTCCTGGACGGATGATTCACCTGTCCGGCGTCGACGGTCTGAAAGAAGGGAATTATTACTTGCTGCCCGAGGAATTCGCCTTTCTTGAGGACGCCATCGTCATTACCGACCTGGGAGTCAATCTCAACCCGGTGAAGGCCGCGCTCACGGAAGAAGGCTATCCCATTGTAACCGGGCAAAGCGTGTTCAGTGAAAGTGGCGGACAGTCACCCGTGGTGCACGAGTATTCCGTGCGCAAAGCGGAGGATGTGCGCAAGGAAGGCTATTTTGCCCAGGACTCCCTGCCGGCCGCTGATGCCGGCGATATCGTCATCACCGGCGCCAGCACGGTTTTCGACGGTGATATCAGCGCCGATCCGTTGACGGCCGAGGAAGCCGGCACGGATGCGGGGGGAAAAGGCGGGCTGCTGTCCCTGAGCGGCGTCAACATCACCGTGGGAGCTGTCGGCGGGACGACTGCCATCGATTTTGAGGACGAGCTGTCGGCGGACATGCTTGACCAGTTGATCGTGGGCCCTGAAGCCCTGGCAGGCGGCGACTTGAGCAAAATCGTTCTGGGAGATCCAGAGGTGACCCAAACCATTGTGATCGGCCAGGGCGGCAAGCTTGCCGCCAGCGAGATCGACCTCACGGCCGCCAAGGACATCCAAGTGGCCGGCGGGGCCGAAATCGTCGTCCGGGAAGGCGCCGGGAAGGTCGACTTCAGCAGCGGAAAGGAAATCCGCATCGATTCCGGTGCGGAAGTGAGCGCCGCTGAAATAAGTCTGGACACCCATGAGCTGGTTCTGGAAGGGGACGTGAATCCCGGAGAATCCCTGACCCTGGCCGGCGACTCCATCTATCTTGTGGACGACGGATATGGGGGGAGCGTCGCGGATTTGGAGGGCCTGGTGCTCCGGGAAGGCGATTGGGCGAAGTTCAATACCGGCGCCATCAAGCTGCAAAGCCGGTCCGTCTTGACGTTGATCGGGGAAGTGGACCTGGACGTAAGCGGTGGCGCCGGCGCATTGAGCATCGACACGGCCGGCATCCGGGGCCGGGAGACCACCGCGATCAGCACACTGACCGCCGGCGCCATCCGGCTGACCAACACCGGAGCCGGTTTCAGCGATGACGGCGGTGAAAGCCAGGGCCGACTGGAACTGAAGGCCGGTGACAGGTTTACCGTGGGACCCGGCGAGATGCGGGTCCGCGGCTTTGAAACCATCCTGCTGGCCGGCGGCGAAGAACTGGTTTTCCAGGGCGCGGGCAGCCTGGTAACCGGCAATGCCCATCTGCTTCTGGAATCCGGGGTTGTCCGTACATCGGCTTTCCAGGAGAAGGTTCTTGCCGCCACCGGGGAACTATTGCTGGCAAGCCGGCCGGCCGATTTCCGAATCCAGACCGGGTCCGGCGATCTGCGGATCATGGCGCCGCAAGCGGCCGGCGGTTCAACCGGTGCAACAGCGGTGGCCGGCAGCCTGTCCCTGGAGGGGGACGGCGTTTTCATCGGCAGCCTGGTGGATGTGGCCGGCGGGAGCTTCAAGGCGGTCAGCCACGGGGAGGGGGTCGTCCTGGAGACAGGCGGCCGCATTGCTGCTGTGGAAGAGGGCGCCGCATCCGGCGGACGAATCGAACTGGCGGCGGACAACGGCGGCTCGGTAACGATCATGGAAGGTTCCCGCCTGGATGTCTCCGGCGGGGGTGACGCCGGCAGCATCCACCTGACCGCTCCCCGGGGCGGCGCGACCGTGGACGGGGAACTCCGGGCGGAACACGGCGCAGCCGAAAGGGGCGGCGAATTCAGCCTGGACACCGGCGCCATCGATGATTTCGCCTCTCTGTCATCCCTGCTGGCCGACGGCGGTTTCGATGAAGCCGTTTCCCTGCGATCCCGCACCGGTGATGTGAATCTGTCCGCGGATATCGCGGCCCATGAGTTTGCACTCACCGTCGACGGCGGCGGCATCAGCCTGACCCATGCTGTTCAGGCCGGCGGCATGGAAGGCGGGCGGGTGGAACTGAATGCAGTCGGCGATATTGTCCTGTCTTCCGGAGCGCGGATCGACGCTGGTGCCCGGGAGACCGGCCAGGACGGCGGGTTTGTGCAACTCCATTCCTCGACGGGCGCCATCGATCTCCAGGGTGACAGCGAGATACTGGTGTCCGGCGCCGGGACCGGCCAGGACGGCGAAGTTCTGCTGCGGGCTGGACAGAACGGGACCGCCGGACCGGCCATGACCCTGAACGGGAACATCACCGGCGCAGCCGCCGTGAATGTCGAAAGCGTGACGGTTTATAAGGATCAGACATCCATCGACAGCGCCCGGCTGGCCGCCTGGAAGGAAAAACTGCGCGCCGACATGAACGCCATGACCGCTGGTGGCGTTAAAAACCGGATGACGGCCGGCCTGAATATGCGGGACCGCTCCGGCGCGTCCCTGTCCGGCGACGAGGAAACTGCCCGGCTGCATCTCAAGCCGGGGCTGGAAGTGCGCAGCACGGAAACCGGAGGCCTGAGCCTGGATACGGATTGGACCTTACACCCCGCATCGGCTGCAGACACAGGCTGGCGCTTCGGCGGAGAAGCTGGGGCATTGACCTTGCGGTCGGCGGGTGATCTGACCGTCAACGGCTCCATTATCGACAACCCGTCTGCATCCGCCGGCCTCAGTCTTCCGGCCGGACTGGATTCCTGGGATATCCGCTTCACGGCCGGAGCGGATCTGGCCGGCGCCGATCCCGGGGCCGCAATCACCGGTTCCGGGGATCTGAAGATCCAGAACAATCGTCAGATCTACACCGAAAGCGGCCGGATCATGTTTTCATCGGCCGGCGACGCCATTCTGGGCGCGACCGGCAGCGTCTCCACCACCGTCTTTCCCTATTGTCTCGCCACCCATGCCGGCGACATCCGCGGCCGGGTGGGGCGTAATCTGGAACTCAGCGGCAGCGACATTCAGAGCGGCACCGGCGACATTGGGATCGACGTTGGCGGTAATCTGATTGCCGGACAAAGCGGTTCCGGCGCCACCAGGCATGTGGGCTCCATCCGCACCACCGGCGAGGCGCCGGGAGACGGAGCAACTGCCAAAGACTACTGGGATTACCGCAACGGCGGGGACATTGAAGTGAACGTGGGCGGGGACGTGCTCGCCGCCGTAAACCGCAATGCCTGGGATTCCCGGGAGCAGAAAATCGATCTGGAGACCCAGACCGTGACCTACATGTGGTCCCCCAGTTTCAAGGGGGTATCTGGCACCCAAGGGTTCGCCACCCTGGGCGGAGGAAATCTCTCGATCCAGGCTGGCGGAGATTTTATCGGCCAGGGCGGCGCCTTCGGACCCGGCGATGTCATCATTGATTCGGGCAACGATCTGGACGGGTATTTTCTGGTCAACCAGGGCCGCGGCCTGTTCACCGCCCGCGGCAATTACGGCCTGAATGCCAAATATCCGGATCAAAGCATCGAACTAATGGCCGCAACGGCGGAGGTGAGGGCCGGAGGCAGCGTTTATCTGGGCACGGTGTTCAACCCCACCATCGCCGGGGATGTGTTCTGGGCCTCCTTCGGCGGCAAGAATCCGGAATGGAACATGACCTATGCCTGTGACGGATGGGATGATCCGGAGAATCCCGGCGCCGCCGGTTTTAACAGCGGCATTTCCCTGACAGCCCGTGCTGGCGATGTGCTGTTGAGCGGCGAAAAACCGCCCGGTTCGTTCACGGAATCCTATTTGGAGGGAATCCAGCGCCTTCTGCCGCCAGTGGTTTCGGTCAGCGCTTTCCGGGATATCTATCTCGAAAATGATTTCTTCCTGGCGCCTTCCCCGAAGGGGAATTTGACCCTGTCCGCCGGCCGGGACATCCATGCGGAAACCGGCAAGCAGCCGGCCAACCTGGTCATGTCGGACCTGGATCCGGCCACTCTTTACGGAAGGCAAACGGCGGCGGACTGGAATGTGTCAACAAATGCCGACGTGAGCAGGAGCATCGTCGCCAAACTGATTACCACGCGCGGCCGCGCCGTCGAATCCCACAGCGCCCGGCCGGTCCATGCGGACGATGACGAGCCGGTGCGCATCCAGGCCGGCAATGACATCATCAAGCTGAAAATGGTTCTGCCCAAACAGGCGGAAATCACGGCGGGTCATGACCTAGTGGATATCGGTTACATGGGACAGAACGTCCGGGAAGGGGACGAGAGCCGCGTCCGGGCCGGCCACGACATCCGCTTCAGCGCCGAAGCGGCCAGTACGGATTCACTCAAATACATCTGGCAGGGCGGCCCGGGCCTCCTGCTGGTGTCGGCCGGCAACCGCATCGATCTGGGCGCTTCCGACGGTATCGAAGCCACCGGCACCTTGTGGAATCCCGCCTTGCCGGATACGAGCGGCGTCCTGGCCGTGGCGTCCGGATACGACCTGGACCGCACCGAGGCGGAGTTCCGCAGGTTTTTTTCCGACTTGAAAGCGCCCGGCAAGGAAGTGGCGGAAAAACTGGCCCGGGGGGAAATCGAGGAAGGGCAGGCCCGGGCCAGGGAAATAAAGGAGGAACAGATTGATCCCTTTCTGTCGGCCGGAGCCGGTGAAGCCGGAAGCACCATACAATCCGCCGCCGTGGAAACCGGCGCCAACAAGGGTGACATCGACATGGTATTGTCCCGCATCGATTCCCTGGGTTCCAGGCATGATGTCTATATCGCCGCCGCCGGCACCATGAACGTGGGCCGCAGCACCCTGGACAATAAGGACAGCAGCAGACAGACGGGCATTTTCACCGCCGGCGGCGGGGAGATCGGCATCTACTCCGCGGAGGACGTCAATGTGAACGAATCCCGGGTGATGACCTTTTTCGGCGGCGACATCCTGACCTGGAGCGACGGCAATATCAACGCCGGCCGTGGTTCCCGGACTGCCATCAATCTCCAGAGCGCCAAGCTGACCAAGGACAAGGAGACCGGCGCCTATTCCGTACAATTCCAGCCCCCGGCCGTGGGCAGCGGCATGCGCACCCTGACCTTCGATCCGGACGGCGCGGGGCCTGAAATCCAACCGGAATACGGCGACATCTACCTCGTCGCCCCCTACGGGGAGATCGACGCCGGCGAAGCCGGCATCGCCGGCCGGAACATATTCCTGGGGGCCAAATCCGTGGTGAATGTGCAGAATATCAGTTTTTCCCAGGGCGCCATCGGCGTGCCCAGCGCATCGGAAACCGCCGCCGGCCTGGGTTCCCTGACCGGAGGAGGGGCCGTGAGCGAGGCCGCGAAAATGTCCGAAACCGCCGGATCGGCCATGGAAGAGGCCAACAAGCGGTTCGAGGAAGACGCCAAGGCCATGGAGGAGACATTCATGCCTTCCTGGCTGCGGGTGGAATTCATGGGATTTGACGTGGAAGACGGAGGATGGACCGAAGAAGATGAAAACGATAAAAAACCATAACACCGGCATGAGAACCCTTTCGACCTTGATGCTGACAGTAATCGGCCTGACCGTTTGGGCCTTGCCGGCCGCGGCCTGGTGGAACGAAGAATGGCAATACCGCAAGAAGATCACCTTCAACACCAAACCCGCCGGCGCCGATGTGGGGGAGAACCTGACCGACGTTCCCCTGTTGATCCGGCTGCATACGGGCAATTTCAATTTCGGCAACGCCAGGGAGACGGGCGAGGATTTGCGGTTCGTGGCCGGCGACGATCAGACCCTGCTGAAACACCATCTGGAAAAATATGACAATCTGGAAGAGTTGGCGCTTGTGTGGGTGCGGTTGCCCAAACTGGCCGGCGGCAGTGACCAGGATTTCATCTACCTGTATTACGGCAATGCCGAAGCCGTGGGCGGGCAGGATCTCGCAGGAACGTACGGCCCCATGCAGGCGGCGGTGTTCCACTTCGGGCAGCCCGAGCCGTTTCAGGATGTCACCGCCAACAAGAACCAGCTGGCCAAGATTCCCGCCGGAGCGGTGATCCCGGCCAATATCGGCGACGGCGCGAGTCTGAGCAGCCCGGGGGACGCCTTCAGCATCCAAGGCGCTCCCTCCCTGGATTTTTCCAAGGGGTTCACCATCTCCTGCTGGGTCAAGATCGCCGCCCCGCAGAAAAGCCAGCTGTTCAGCCGGTCCTCGGAAACAAGCCGCCTGGATATCGGCATCGACCAGACCCGGATCTACTGCCGCGTCATGAAAGAGGACGGCAAACAATATATTACCGAGGAGTCCGCCGAGCTGACCCTGGACAACTGGAATCACCTGGCGATATCCGGAACGGGCAAGGGCGTGATTTCCGTTTACCTGGACGGCGCCAAAACCTACTACATGCAGCTGCCCGGCGGCTTGCCGGCCTTATCCGGCGATCTGCTGGTGGGGTCCGGTCCGGACAAGGCCGACATCTTCACCGGCGAAATGGATGAAATCCAGTTGTACGCCCAGGCCCTCACCGACGGCTGGATCAGGGCCCTGTACGCCAATCAGGGGCCGGACGGCCGCCTGATGGCCTTCGATGTGGAGATGATGACGGAAAAGAGCGGTTTTTTAGAAGACATGCACCTAGGCACCATTGTCAAAAACATCACCCTGGACGGCTGGATCATCATTGGTTTCATCTGCATCATGGGCTTTGCCAGCGCGATCGTCATCCTTTCCAAGAGTTTTACGCTCTATCTGGCAAACAAGGAAAATAAATCATTCATCAGTGTTTTCAAGGAGCACCAGGATCCGCTGGCGCTGAATACGGATCAGGAGGCCTATGAAAACGCGCCTGTTTTCCGTATTTACCTTGCCGGGCGCCACACCATCCAACAGTGGTTCGGCGGGTCCGCGGCGGACCGGCCGGTATTGACGCCGAAAAAGATGGAAGGCGTGCGAGCGGCCCTGGAAAAAAGCCTGATGGAGGAAACCACCGGCTTGAACGCCTGGCTGATGGTGCTCACCCTGTCCATATCGGGCGGACCTTTTCTCGGACTGTTGGGAACCGTCTGGGGGGTTATGACCACCTTCGCTTCCCTGGCCGAAACCGGCGAAGCGAATCTGACGGCTATCGCTCCCGGCGTGGCCTCGGCTCTCGCCACCACGGTTTTCGGCCTGATCGTGGCCATTCCGGCCCTGTTCGGTTATAACTACCTGGCCACGCGCGTGAAGCAGGCCACCATTGATTTAAGCCTGTTCGTGGATGATTTCGGATTGAAAATTGACCTGAACTATGGAGGAGAGCATGCGGCGTAATTTCTTCGAGCAGAAACCCTACGATGAAATCAACGTGACGCCGCTCCTGGATCTGGCCTGGACCCTGCTGGTGGTGTTCATTATCACCATCACCGCCGCCATCCAGGGGGTCAAGGTCAACCTGCCCAAGGCCAGCAGTTCCGTCAGTCTGGTGAAACCCAAGACCAAGGCCATCACCATCGACGCAGGCGGCACGGTCTATCTGGACGCCTACCCGGTGACCATGGAAGACCTGGAGACGCGCCTGCGCCAGTTTCTGGCGGTGGAAAGCGATTTTCCCGTGGTCATCAAAGGGGATGAAACCATTTATTACAAGAAGGTCATGGAGGTGCTGGATCTGATGCAGAAGCTGGAGATCACCCAGTTGGGCCTGGTGACCCAGAAACTGGTGAAATAGGGGTACCCGGAAACTCAGTAGACCAGGATTTGATGATTTCAGGAAAGACCATGGCAGGGGAAACCAAGAAAAAGCGAAAAACCAAATGGGGGATATGGGCGCTGTCGTTCTCCCTGGTAGCGGTGTTCGTGATTCTGGCCGGTTTGATCATCCACATGCTGTTCAGCGATGACTCGCCGAACCGGAAACGCCAGATCCAGACGGTCACCCTGGTGAAACCGCCACCTCCCAAGATCAAGGAAAAACCGCCGGAACCGGAAATCGTGAAAAAGGAGGAGATCATCGAGCAGGAAATCGAAGAAGTTCCTCCCGAGGATACCAATCCGGCCGAACAGGATGACGCCAAGCCCATCGACGACCTGCTGGGACTGGATGCCGACGGCGGCGCCGGCGCGGACGGATTCGGTTTGAAAGCCAAGAAGGGCGGCCGCTCCATCATCGGCGGCAATCTGTCCAATCAATACGGCTGGTATACTTCTATGGTGCAGAAGGAGCTCAATGAGCTCGTCCGGGAATACATGGACCGGTACGGCGGCATTCCCAAAGGCAATTTGAAAGCCATGGTGAAAATTCGATTGGACCCGGAAGGACGCATCCGGAAAATCAAGATCGTCCGGTCCTCGGGCAACAAGCGCATGGATGAGGCCGTGCAGCTGGCCCTGAAATCCGCGGACATCAGCGAAATGCCGCCCCCGGACATGCCGCTGGTCCTGAAATTCCGGATTTCCTCCCAGGGATAAAATGGCAAACATACCACAATTCATAATTCCTAATTCGTAATTTTTAATTGATTTTTTGGGGGTGCAGGGTGAAACAAAAACAATTCTGGGCGGTGATATCGGCCGTCATCTATATCTGGCTGCAACCGGTAACAGTCCCGCCGGTGCTGTGCGCGGAACCGGAAACAGCAGCCCGCGGCGCGGGTTCGGCGGCCGTGATCGACCAATTGGAACAGCAGGGCGTCATTTCCGGCGCCGAAGCCGACGAGTTGCGGCGGCGCTCGCGGAAAGGGGATCGTCCGGAAACCGCCGGCGCCAAACCGAGTATTGCCGTGCGGGAAACCTTGAGCCAAGGGGAAATGGACAAGCTGACCCGGGAAGTCACCGAGCGCGTCAAGCAGGACATGAAGGAAGAAATCAAACGCGAAATCAAGGATGAATCGGCGGTTTCGGACCAGACTTGGCTGGAACGGGTGCATGCCTCGGTGCCGGAATGGACCCGCCGGATCCGTCTGAACGGGGATGCCCGCCTGCGCTACGAGGGGAATTTTTTCGATCAAAACAACGCGGATTTTCTCAAGCCGGATGATCCCACCGAACTGGCCAACACGAAAAACGACCGGAACCGCTTCCGGTACCGTGCCCGCCTGGGCCTGACCGCTGAAATCAACACCCAGGTGGAGGCGGGCCTGCGCCTGGCCACCGGGACCTCCGACAATCCGGTTTCCACCAATGAAACCGCCGGCGATTTCTTCAACAAGGATTATTTCCTGCTGGACCAGGCCTATCTGAAAATCAGGCCCATCCCCCGGGCGCCCCAGACCGCTTTATGGGGAGGGAAATTCCCCAATCCCTGGCTCGCAACCGAGATGGTCTGGGACGGTGACGTGGTCTTCGAGGGCCTCGCGGTCCGCTATGACGACTATGTCCTCGACTGGCTGCGGCCCATACTGACCGTGGGCTGGTTTCCCCTGCAGGAGGAAGAATGGTATTCGGACAAATACCTCGCCGGGGCCCAGGCGGCGGTGGAATTCAAACCCAAGACCGATCTGGCCATCACCCTGGGCGCTGCCTGCTACGACTATCGCAATGTCCGCGGGGAAGCCAATGACATCCTGCGGCCCGGGGAACTCGACTGGACCGCGCCTCAATACATGCAGAAGGGCAACAGCCTGATGGACATCGATCCCGAACCCGGCGGCATCACCACCGCCCTGGCCGGCGACTACCGGATCATCGATGCTGTCGCCATTCTCCATGCCGCCGTCTTTCAGCCGGTTCATGTGAACCTCACCGGCAATTACGCGGAAAACGTCGGTTTCGACGCGGATGAAGTCGCCCGGCGTCTGGGCGAGGAGGAATGGCCGGACGAAACCACGGCCTATCAGGTGGCGCTGTGGGTGGGGCATCCGCGGGTGCGCAATTTCAGCGAATGGAATGTCTCCTTTGCCTATCGCTACGTGGAAGCAGATGCTGTGCTGGACGCCTTCACGGATTCGGATTTCCATCTCGGCGGCACCAACGCCAAGGGCTGGCTTCTGAAGACCGATTGGGGGCTGACCAAAAACCTCTGGTTGACCATCGGATACAGCACGGCGGATGAAATAATCGGCGATCCCCTGGCCATCGATGTGCTCCAGATCGATCTGAATGCATCATTCTAGAGGAGTTGTTCCATGAAGACGATACGACTGATTCTGAAGGCCCTGGCGTCGGCCATGCTATTAACCGGCTGCATGTTCTACTGGAACGAGGACACCAAGACTCTGAAATGGGAACCGCAGTACGAGCCGCTGACCTATGAAATGGAGGATCTCACCAACCAATACCATCTCCAGCGGCTGGTCACCGGCATGTCCCGGGACGAGGTCTACGAGGTCATGGGTATGCCCGATATCTACGGCATGTATGAGAACGTGAACCGGGATTACGTGGCGGTCTTTTACTATTACACCGGCACCAGGGTGAACGAGGGCGCGGCCGCCAGGGAAGAATGCACGCCGGTGGTGCTGCGCAACGGGGTCCTGATCGGCTGGGGGAATGATTTCCTGAAGGGATTGAAGGAATACCCCCTGATCAAATGAGGATGCATGCCGGACGGGGAACCGCCGGATGACGGGTGAAGGAACAAACCATGAGCAAGGGGAAAATCATTATTCTGCTGGTGATCGCCGCGGTGCTGGTGATTGGTCTTTTCGCGGCGGGCGCGCTTTCCTACCGGAAAATGGAAGCCGAGGCCGCGCGCCTGGGCGCAGAGCTGGATAAGTCCGAAAAACGCGGTAAACTGCTGCAGCGCAGATATACCGAGGAAAAAGCTCGGGCCGACAACCTGATGCGGGCCAAGCAGGCGGCCGAGGTGAGGCAGCGCTCTGCCGTAGGCGGACACGAGGAGGAACTCAAACATCTGAAAGCCGCCTTTGACAATGAAAAAGCGGCTCTGACGGGGGCCTGCGACCGGAAAGCCAAGGAGCTGGAGCAAGGTCTTGAAAAACTGAAAGCCAAGGCCGACAAGCTTCGGGCGTCCCGGGATGAAGTCGTGGAGCGCTTCAAGCAGAAGGACGCCGAATTCAAGGAGCAGAAGCGTCTGAAAACCGCCGCGGACGATCACAGGCGCAGGGCCGAATCCGATCTCAAACGGGTCCGGCAGCAGTATGACAACTGCCGGGAGCACAACGAGCGCCTTTGCCTGATCACCGAGGAACTGGTGGACAAATACAAGAACAAGGGGGTGGTGGGCTCCATCATGGTAAACGAACCCTTCACCCAGATGCGGCAGGTGGAAGTAGACCGTCTGGTCCAGGAATACACCGTGAAAATCGACAAGGAAAAAATCGATTGAGGGTTTTGAAACACAGGATACAACCATTTTCTTACCACGGATTTCGCGAATTACACGGATGAGAGTAGAGCGGTTTTGCCGGCGGAGCCGGCAGCCGGACATCCTTCCGTTTCGATGGTTGCGTCCCTGTTCGCCCCGGATAGTTCCGCGAAAACCGCCCATGCACGGTCGCCGTTGGAATGGGTTTGAATCAGCTCCATCATTTGGTTCCGGACAATTTCCCGTTGCTGTTTGAGGTCACTCCGCCGGTGGTGCAGCTCAAAACTGATCCGCCTCCAGGCGTGGAATTTCCGGCGGTTCCCCGCATCCACCGACAATTTATCAAAATCCGGGGAAAAGCTCGCAAGATGGGTTTGGATCAAGTTGGAAAGCGTGACGATTTCATCTGTCAGCCGCCTTTCGGCGCCTATCAATCGGTTCAACAGGCTGGTGTGGTTCGGCATGCGATCTGGACTGTCAACGACATTCATGGAGCACCTCGTCGGGTAAATGGGATAGGTCCGGTGAAAGGGAAACGAAAGCGAGTTCCCTCCCGGTTTTGTATGCCATCCTATAACCATTTGATTATAATTTGATTGGGCCGGAATTTGGATTTCATTATTTCGAATGGGTATCCTGTGCAGTTTCCGCCGGACCCGGGCAACCGGATGCCCAGGACTTCCAGTTCCTGTTCGAAGAGGGCCTCCATCGTTTCCGGAAAAATCAGGGGAATCGCATACAAAGTCAATACTGTCAATGATGCAAAAATGGCGGAAGAGGTGTTTGTAATACCGGAGCGTGGCTTTTTGAAGCCACTATATTTACAGCCATGATTACGATCTTTTGGGCTTGGTGAACGAAGATGGTTTTGCTATCGGCCCTCAGTTCCCCTTCCTTCCTCTCAACAAAGCATCCAGCGCTTCGATTATGACGCCGGTTACAGTGTTACCATTGTCTTTGGCATATTTCTCCACCCGTTCCGCCAGGCGGCAGGGGATATGGATAACGAATTCTTGTGTATCACTCTTGCATTGATCGGGGACTGCGTTTTCCGCCATTGAAATGTCCTTTTCATCTGTTCCGGTTAATGTTCCGGGATCGTATTTGCAAATTCATCCTTTTTCAACGAGAAATTCGATGCCATTTTAATTTTTGTCCCGGGAGGCGAAACAGTTTCGTCTCGGGACACTTTTGTTGTTTTCAATCCTTCATCTTTCCCGCCGACAATATTAAAATAACCTCTTTTATCGAAAGGTTATTGTTTATTGATTCATTTTTCCCGTTCCGGATGTAATCCAACCAAACGCTTCTTCCGTTCCCGCTCCACTTTACCGTGTTCCTATTATTCCAAATCAGAGAGGCTTTTATTGGAACCTATGGAATAAAAACAAGCAAACGAAAAAATGGAGGATTTGGTGAAACGGAATCAGGGAATCATCCATCGAAAGCAGCGGTCAGAAGTATCTTCAAAAACAAAAACCTACGGCCGGGATTTTCATATGAAGCCCGGAGAGGCGTTTTTGTTCTACCAGGTCTTCAATTGTGGCTATCTTCCGGAACCGTTACTGGAAACCGATCTTCTCACCAACACGGAAAAGGTTTGCATGACCAAGCTCAATCAATTCAGCGGCCAAAACGGCCATTGCTATCCCTCCCTCCGCACCCTGGCCAAATCCATCAATATTTCCATGCGCCAGGTGAACCGGGTGATCAATGCGCTCGTGGAAAAAGGGTTTCTCATCAAAAGGGCGCCCACGAACCGCCAAAAAGGCCGGCATCAATCCACCCGGTATTATCCTGCATGGCATCCCATCTACGACAATGCAGTGGTCAATCATCCGCCCCAACGGCTGACCTTGCCCCCGGAAAACATGGCTGAAACAATGGCAGTAGAAATGAGGGATGACAGCTACGGTCATTTTCGCGATGTCATCCATACCGGCAGCCCTTGCCGCACCGGTGACGAATCGGCATTAGACACCGGTGACAGGGAAGCATTCGTCACCGATGGCATCCGAAATAGATCATATAAAATAGAAAATATTAAAATAGATCATAAGAAACAGAAGCCTCATCCTCATGACACCCAGAGAGGGATGGGGAATTCTCCTGGATTCCCCATCCCTCCCCCAGAGACCGGACCATCCCGGCCGGAAACGGCTTTTGAAAAAGAAAAAGCCGCTTTGCTGGCGCGCTATACTCCCACCCAGCAGCATACAATTGAACAATGGATCGATTGTATGAAAAGAGCCCCCGGCAGCGGTCAAATAACGGAGGATTTCATTCTCACGGAGCTGAAAAGATGGAGCGCGGTGGCTCCCGAACCTGTGATCAAGGCGATCAGAATTTATACCTTCAAGCGCTATTACCTGAAAAAAAGCGAAAAATTTCTCTGGAGCATGATCCGGTGTTTCTCTCTGGCGGCAGCGAAAGAACAAATCCGAGATACAGAACAACCAGCAGGGGCCTTCGGTGCCACAGCAACGGACCCAGGTGCAACCAATTTGCCAGAACAGTCTCAGTACAGTTCCGAAAAGAATCCCGAAACGGTTTCATGTGACGATTCATGTGAAAGGGGGACCCAGCAATGAAAATGAGAAACAGCGCTCCGCCTGTGCCCACAAAGCGTCTGTATTCCATCAAGGAGTTGGTCGCCGAAATCGGGGCGACCAAATGGTTTTGGCGAAGCCAGATTTGGGCCGGGCATTTGCCCGTCATTCAGGTCGGAAGAAAAATGTTCATCGACCGCCAGGATATCGATGCATTTATTCAGAAACACAAGCTGCGAAATGAAGATTCGAAGGATCGCTGACGCATGGATTTCGCCTTGAACCATCGGGCCACCTTGGGGTATACCCGCATTGGAAAGGCTTGCGGGCTTTTCCCGCGCCATCTTGTGCCCGTCAAGGCGAGATGGAGGTGAGACATGGGCAGTTTGTATCAAAGAGGAGAGGTCTGGTGGATCAAGTATTACCGCAATGGGAGATCCTATCGGGAAAGTTCCAACAGCACCAAGAAGATGGTGGCCAAAAAGCTGCTGGAGCGCCGGGAGGGGGAGATCGCCCAAGGCAAGTTGCCGGGGATTCATTTTGAAAAGGTCACCTTCGACCAATTGGCGTTGGATTTCCTGCGAGATTATCGCATCAACCAGAAAAAATCGCTCAGAAGAGCAGAAAGGAGTGTGAACCATTTGAAGGCGTGTTTCGAGGGAGACCGGATTTCGGACATCAATACCCCTCGCGTACATGCGTACATTGAGATACGGATGGAAGAGGGTGCTGCCAATGCCACCATCAATCGTGAGTTGTCGGCATTGAAGCGGATGCTGACTCTTGGTGCCAGACAGACCCCCCCTCTCGTTGACAGGGTTCCCCACATCCCGATGCTGAAAGAGAACAATACGCGAAAGGGCTTTTTCGAACACGATGAATTTTTGGCGTTGCGGGAGGCTTTGCCGGATTATTTGAAAGGGTTTGTGACGTTTGGTTACAAGACCGGCTGGCGAATTTCGGAGATCGCCAATCTCACTTGGACCCAAGTGGATAGAAAACTTGGCATTGTAAGGCTTGAGGTCGGTGAAACGAAGAATGGCAGCGGGCGCACCATTTATCTCGATGAGGAGCTCAGGAGTATCATTCATCAACAGTGGGCTCTGCGCAAGGAAATGGGCGTTCTTTGTCCCTATGTCTTTCCGAATCAGTTTGGCAGGGGACCTGTAAAGGACTTGAGAGGTTCATGGTTCAAGGCCTGCAAAAAAGCAGGTATTGGGCGCAGACTGTTTCACGATTTCAGGCGGACGGCTATCCGGAATATGGTGAGATCAGGTGTTCCGGAAAGAGTTGCCATGATGATATCCGGGCATAGAACGCGATCTGTTTTTGATCGGTACAATATCGTCAATGACGCGGATTTAAAAGCGGCGGCAGACCGACATTCAGACTACCTGGAAAAAAATGCGGGCACAATTTTGGGCACAACGATGAAATTGAATCCGTAAAAATGGGAGCGTCTTGTTAAGCAAAGTCATTGGTTTTGTAATGATTATGTTTGCAGTTGAGCTGGTGGGGTTGCAGAAAAAGGAGGGATTTTGAGTCCTCTGCGTCTACCAGTTTCACCACTCCGGCATAAAACGGGAACTTTATATAAAAAATGGACTGGAAAGTCAACAGCATGTTTTTAAAATACGTCCCCATATCTCCGGTTTTGCCGGGAATATGGGGATCGATAGGATATTGGCAATGCCATATTGAATGTGATAGCTTGCGAAAACTGTTTACCGCTCCTGCCTTACTGTTGCGGCAACAACGCAATGTAAAGTATTCGGCCTGGAGATCTTGATGGGCCGTTTCCTAAAAAGATGCTCTCAAACGGCCGGGGAAGGTTCTTGGAATACCCGGCAACGCGATTATGCAGCGCGCACCAAGAGGAGGAGAAATTATGCCGAAAAAAGCGGTTCTGGAAACCGTATCAGATTACGTTGGAACCATCACCTTCAACCGGCCCGAGCGCGGCAACGCCCTTTCGCCGGAAATACTTTTTACCTTGCACCGTCTGCTAGAAAAATGGGCCGGGGAGGAGGCTGTGCGGTGTGTGGTCATTACCGGCGGTGAGGGCAAGGCCTTTTCCTCAGGCTACGATATAGCCGCCATCCCCACCCGGGCGGCTCCCGAGATGGCGGAGTTAATCAAAAAACATAACCCTTTGGAACTGGCTTTTTCTTCGGTGAAGCATTTTCCCTATCCCACCGTGGCGCTCCTGAACGGCCACTGCTTCGGCGCTGGGCTCAACCTTGCCATGTGTTGCGACCTCCGGATCGCCGCCGCCGATGTGAAAATCGGCATGCCCCCGGCAAAACTGGGGCTGGTGTATCATCCGGCGGGACTGGTGGACTTCATCCTGGCCGCCGGCATGAGCGCCACCCGGGAGCTTTTTTTTACAGGCCGGACATATACGGCGGAAGCGGCCCTTGACATGGGCCTTTTGAACCATGTGGTGGCGAAGGACGAAGTCTTTGCCTTTACCCGGAAAATGGCGGCAGACATCGCCGACAATGCACCAATATCTTTGAAAAACAATAAAAAAATTTTAAACATGCTGGAAAAAGCCATATCCTTGACCGCGGAAGACCAAGCCGAGGCTGAGCGTCTCCAGGCTGAGGGGTTTGCCAGCGAGGATTTACAGGAGGGGCAACGGGCCTTTCTCGAAAAGCGGAAACCACATTTCAAGGGCAAATGAGTCATTGGTAGTATTGAATTTAAGAAGGGGTAACTGTCTGATGAAAGAGACGCTGGTATTCCTTCGGGCGCAAGCCGGTATACCGCTGGAAGATCTTGCGGAAGGAGCTGATGTCTTCATATCCCACGTGATGGGTGACTTCTTCGAATGTTGAATGTGGTTTTTCCAACCAGGCTTTTGCCGCGTTGATCCTCACCTTCTGCAGATAGGTGAGAGGAGAATCACCCGTTGTCTGCTTGAAGCGCCGTTCAAATGTCCGCTGACCCATGCCGAATCGTTCGGCCAGCATGGATATGGTGATTGCTTCCATGTAATTCTCCTCGATCCATCGTTGAACGGCCAATATATCCTGCTCGCCATGGTTTTTCCGCAAATGTAATGACGCATAGGGGGCCTGGGTGACGCGACCGAGGTCCTGAACCATGGTCTTTGCACATTGAACCGCGATCTCCCGGCTGCTCAATTTTTCCACGAGGTAAAAGGACAAATCATTGAAGGCGTTTGAGCCGCCGGAACAGTAGAGATCGCCCTCATCGGTTATCAGGGTATCCGGGAGCAACCGGACAAGAGGATATCTCTGCCTGAATTGATCGACACAACCCCAGTGGGTTGTTGCGGTCTTTCCGTTCAGGAGACCAGTTTCTGCGAGGATAAAGGCGCCCGTACAGACTGCGGCGATCTGCGTCCCGGACTGATACTGCTGTTTCAGCCAGTCAATGACATTTCTGTTCCTCTCAATCTGCCTTAACACGTCGCCGGTAATGGCGCTGATCATGATCAAATCCGCATTCCGGACATCATTTATGCTGCAATGGGGCGTGACAAGAAGCCGATTGAAACATTTGACCGTCTTGCCGTCCGATGAGGCGACCGTGACCTCAAAACAGGGCGAAGGCGGCTTGCCGCAGATTGCTTCCCAAAGCACCCCTGCAGAAATAAACACATCCATGGGACCGGTTATGCTGGAGGCCTGAGCGCCGCTCAAGGCGAGAATGGTAATTTTTTTCATGCCAGCCTCGGAAAATTGTCGTTTGTCACCTCTTTTTTGTCGATTATGCCGCTTACCTTTTCCCAAGGCAAGGGATATGGTGGTAACCATGCGACAACATCAGGAGGAAGAAACCATAGCGAAGGAGAATCCAAGATGAACGAACAACTTTGGGAAATCGTACAAGCGCAGTTGGGATACAATGCCGAGGAAATGACATTGTTTCGTAACAATCCGAAAATGGAAGGGATCGTTTCTAAGATACCAAGACTGATGAATATGAACTTTGTTTTCGAGGTCGCGCAGTCCCATGGATGCGGCGCCCAACATAAGGTTGGCGACAAATTGATTTTCGATGGATTCGGCTGTCTGCTCCCCGAAAAAGGTCCGAAAAGAATATGCGCTTTTGCGGTAAGCAGTATATCTCTATTAATTTGGACCGCCCAGGAACTTGTTTATGCAGATGTGAATCCGAATGCAATGCGGTTAAATAAGGTTTGCTGTATCGATGTTGGTGTTAAGTGCGGCGGTTTGGGTAACGTCGTGTTTGAATTCAGCGCCGAGCAGAACATTTAATAATTTTATTAAATCGCACTTTTTATAAAACGAAGGACTGGTTTGTAAGCATTCCTTGCCGAAGTATCACGGGAGGGTTCACGGTTACATCCACCACAGTGGAACCGGCTCCTCCCATAAGTTGTCCGGCATCCAATATCAAATCCACTTCGGCTGCAAGGGAAGGGTCCAGTTCTTTCACAGCGGCGCAGCTTTCTCTGGATGAAAGATTGGCGCTGGTGCCGGTGATGGGGCTGTTCATGGTTTTCACGAGGGCGGCGGCGACGGGATGGTCCGGCATCCGGATACCGATTTTACCGGTACCTGCCGTCAGAAGAGGGGAGACGGCTTTCGTTGCTTGGAATACGATGGTAACTTGTCCGGGCCAGAATCGTTCCATGATGCGGCTTGCCGTTTCCGGTATATCCAGAACCAGATCTTTCAAAAAATCGGAATGGGGTATCAGGATCAAAACCGGATTGCTGGCCGGTCTTTTTTTAATGCGAAAAATCGTATCGACCGCGGCAGGCAACAGGGCATCCACCGCCAGACCGTATAGACAACGGGTGGGAAAGACAACAACACCGCCGGATCGAAGAAGGTCTGCTGCGTCTTTGATGAGAATCGGATCGGGGTTTTGCGGGTCCACGGGGACGATTTTGTTGCGGACCAATGTCAATACCCCTGGCGCTCAAACCGGGCGGCCTTTTTTTCCACCTCCACCGCCATCTCCTGTTTAAAGGTCGTCAGCATATCGCTCAGGTCCGGATCGCAAAGCGCCAACATCTGAACAGCCAGCAATCCGGCATTGCGTGCGCCGACCTTGCCGATGGCCACCGTGGCCACCGGAATACCGGGAGGCATCTGAACGGTTGACAATAGGGAATCCAGGCCTTGCAGGGGACCGGCATCAATGGGAACGCCGATTACCGGCAGGGTGGTATGGGCGGCGAGACTGCCGGCCAAGTGAGCGGCCAGACCGGCTCCGGCTATAATCACCCGGATTCCGCGATCCCTGGCGGTGGATGCGAATTCAGAGGCTCTCAAGGGACTGCGGTGGGCCGAAGCCACGGTCATTTGATAGGGAATGTCGAATTTTTTCAGAATGGCGGCGGCCTCCTCCATTATGGGCGCATCCGAATCACTCCCCATGACAATACCGACCAAGGGCTTCCGGCTCAGCCGCTTCAGCGCCTTCTGACCAATGTCTTTTCGAAAATGAACCGTTTCCCAGGAGATTTTGGCAACCGCCTGGTAGGCGGTATCGATGGCAGCCGCCACCGTCTCACCCATGGCTGTCACGCCGAGGACCCGTCCCCCGGTTGCCACCACCTGGTTGTTTTTTTCCGAAGTCCCGGCATGGAATACCATGACATCCCGCATCCGGGCGGCACCGGCCAATCCGTGAATCGGAAGGTTTTTTTGATATTTTTCCGGATAGCCACCGGAAGCCATCACGACACAAACCGCCGCGCGCGGGTCAACATCTATGGTGTATTCCCCCAAACGCTCCTCGACCACCGCTTCCATCAGGGGCACCAGATCGTTTTGAATGCGCATCAGCAAGGGTTGTGCCTCCGGATCGCCGAAGCGGGCGTTGAACTCGAGGACTTTGATGCGATCCTTGGCTATCATGAGGCCGGCATACAAAACCCCTTTATAAGGGCGCCCTTCGGCAGCCATTCCCTTCACCGCCGGCAGCATGATGTCCCGCATGATTTTTTCGTGCAGGGTTGCGGTTACGATGGGCGCCGGTGAATAGGCTCCCATACCGCCCGTATTAGGCCCTTTGTCACCATCATAAATCGCTTTGTGATCCTGGCAGGTGGGCAGGGGCAGAACCGTTTTCCCATCCGTCAAGGCCAGAAATGAGGCTTCTTCCCCCTCAATATATTCTTCTATCAGGACTTTGTCTCCCGCTTGGCCGAAAAGACGGTCCTTCATGATCCGTTGAAGCGCGGAAAGCGCTTCTTCTTCCGACATGCAGACATACACGCCTTTTCCGGCCGCCAATCCGTCGGCTTTTACTACAAGCGGAGCACCGATTTGACGAATATATTTTTGAGCCGGAGCCAGGCTGCCAAAGCTTTTTCCGGTGGCTGTGGGAATGCCATAAGCGGCCATCAATTTTTTGGCAAATGACTTGCTGGCTTCTATTTCAGCAGCCTTTCGGGAGGCGCCGAAAATCCGCAAGCCGTTTTTTTCAAACAGATCCACGATGCCCTTTACAAGGGGCGCTTCGGGCCCTACCACGGTAAGGTCGATTTTTTCGTTTCGGGCGAAGGAGAGCAGCGCTGATATGTCATCCACCGCAACGGGAATACAGGTTGCCAATTGAGCGATACCAGGATTCCCAGGAGCGCAGAACAAGGAGGTAACCTTCGGGCTTTGGGCTATTTTCCAGACCAGGGCGTGTTCGCGGCCGCCGGATCCAATAACGAGAATTTTCATGCGAGTCTCCGGTTTAGGCAAAGTTCAATCAGCCTGTCCAACAGTTGACTGAAAGAGATTCCAGCTGTTTGAGCGGCGAGGGGCAATAAACTGGTTGGTGTCATGCCGGGTATGGTGTTGGTTTCAAGCACATAAATATCCCTGCCTTTTAAAATCATATCCGTACGGCTGTAATCCCGGCAGAAGAGAGCGCGATGGGCATTGATGCCGATTTGTCCGGCCTTATCGGCAAGGACCGGATCAATCCTTGCCGGGCATATTTCCTGGGTTGCGCCGGGAGTGTATTTGGCTTCGTAATTAAAAAAATCATATCCTTTGCCCGGAATGATTTCCACGATCGGCAGGGCGGTAAGGTGTTGCGCTCCGATCACACTGGCGGTCAATTCCAATCCATCGATAAAGGTCTCGACTATTGCGGCCTGATCCCATTCGAAAGCGTGCTTCAGGGCGTCGGGAAGGAAACGCTCCTCCTGAACAATGGACATACCGATACTGGATCCGCCGGCAACCGGCTTCACTACAAGTGGAAGGCCAAGTTGCGCCGAAATATCGGCTGGAACGACAGCCTCGCTTTTATGAACAACCGTATACGGTGGAATGGGAATTCCGGCTTTTTCGAAAAGAAGTTTGGAAGAGAGTTTGTTCATGGCCAGGGCGCTTCCCAGTACCCCTGATCCCTGATAGGGAATATTCAGAAGGTCGAGCAGACCCTGGATGGTGCCATCTTCTCCATAGGGTCCGTGCATGATGATCAGGGCGGCATCAATTCGCGGAGCGTCGGCGATCAATCGGGAAAGATCATCCCGGGGATCGTAACGCAACACCGTGTAGCGTTGTTTGTCCAGAGCTTCAAATACCTGGGTGCCTCCTTTCAAGGAGACGTCCCGTTCCGAAGATTTTCCACCTGAAAGCACGGCAATCGTAAGCTTTTTCATAATCCCAAGAGTTTTTGTTTGGCCTTGTTGTATTCCTCGATGGTAATCAGCTTCTTATCCAGCAGCGTCAGCAGCTCCGTCAGCTCCCGGACGGGTATCGATGTCGGATCCTCCAGCTGGCCTTTTGCATCGATGATGTCCGAATCCAGGATCGGAAGGTTTTGAGGAGCGCTCACTTTCAGCGATGCAAGACCGCCGAAAAGGCTGACTTCCACACTGCGACCACGGAAAACAGGCAGCGAAATGATTTCTTTTACCGTTTTGCCTTCGTTTTTCAACCGGCGATAAATCAGATATCCTGCGCCGCCGAGGATGACGGCGCCGCCGAAGAATATCCATGGCAGATAAAAAACGATGCCTCTGAAAAACAATACCAGAAATCCGAGGCCGGCAATGAGGAAAACATGTAAGAACAATATGAAATGGGCCATAAAAATGCTTTTAAAAAGGCCCGGTAAATCTCTGGTTTTGGTGGTTTTCATTTTTATCCGTCGCTGCTTATGCTTGCGGGCGATACCCGCTATGGGTTTCTTATTTTACATCCTTTTTGTTATGGATCTGAATACTGTCCACCAGTTTTGCCTGGTATTGCTGCGGCACATCGAATTCCGCCGGGCCTCTGCGCATGCTGTTCAATTTCATGATCAGGAAGTTCAATTTTTTCAGAACACCGTATTTTTCCGACTCGTCCTTCATGGCGCCCAGCAGATCTTCGGTTTGTCGAATCTCCTTGCGAAGTTCCAGCTCCGGAGGAATAAAATCGGCATTTTTCAGAATCTTGTAGGCCAAACGCAATTCTTCGGGAACATTGTTGTTGTTAAATTCCAGCGGTTTTCCCGCTCCCGGCAGGTTATTAAAAGAGCCTTGACGGATTGCCTGCTGAATTCGTTCCTCGATTATTTTTTCGAATCCGTACATGCGAATCACTCTCTAAGGAGAAGCGAAAAATCGTATTATTAATGGATCTGCCGATAAATGTCAAATATTGCCTGACAAACCGCAATGATTTAGAATTTATTAAAAATCCTTTGCCAGTAGGGTCTTTGGAAGGGAAATCCGGAAACGGGAGCCTTGGCCTAAAGCGGATTCCACTTCGATGGTCCCACCGTGTTGTTCGATCATTCGTTGTGAAATATACAGACCCAGCCCGGTACCGTGACCTCCTTTTGATGAAAAGAAAAGGGTGAAGAGTTTGGCCTTGGTTTCCGGATCCATACCGATTCCATTGTCGGAAATATCGAAGTAAATGCCATGAAGATCCTGTCCCACCGTAAAATGGATGTGTTTTTCATTTTTGGTTTTTTCTTCCACACACGCATCAATGGCGTTCTCAAGGATGTTGATCAATGCCGACCTAACCACTCCCGGATCTATTTTAAGGCGTCCGATGGATTCATCCAAATCAACCGTAAAGCCGATTTGCCGGGCTTTCATTTTGTCGGATACAGCCGCGGAGACCTCCGTTACAAACGTAAGAACATCCACTAGTTCCCATTGGAGATCCCTTTCCTTTGCGAAATACAAGATGTCCAATACCAGGTTGCGAATCCGGCTGATCATGAGTTTTACGACGCCCCACCCTTCCTTGATTCTGTCCTGATTCTCCTTGGTGAATCCAGACTCGACCATATACATTCCGCCATCCAATCCGGTCAACAATCCCTTGATACTATGAGAAATCATGCTAATTTTCAATCCCAGGGCGGAAAGATGATCCTGGAGCTGTTTCACTTCGGCGACATCGGCTGAAATTTCGAGTACAAACTCGACGGTGTCTCCTTTAATGGTAACCGGTGCGGTGTGGACGATAACCGGCGCTTCGCTTCCGTCAATGGTGGTTACAATTTCACGGCTTCGTTGTCCAATTCCGGTTGCAAGGGTACGCGCCACGGGGCAACTGGCCTTTTCTTTGGAGGCTCCTTTATAAATCTGCCAACTGTTTTTTCCGATACGATCGCCAAACCGGTCCGTATACAATTGATTGGCGGCGATTACCTGAAGGTCGGCGTTGTGGATGGAAACCAGACAAGGCATTTGATTAAAAAATCGGATCCCACCCTCCAGATCACCCGCCATATTCCAGATGGCGGAGGAGAATCCCTCGAATGTCTTACTGACGGCGAGGGCTTTTTCCGTTTCGAATAGCCGGGCGGCCTGTTCCTGAACGCGTTTTTCAAGGTTTTCGGTATAGGCTTTCAGTGTCCGGCGCATCCGGATGCGTTCCAGCGCTCTTTTCAGGGCGATTTCCAATACATCGTCGTTAATTGGTTTTGTTATAAAATCAACGGCATCTCTCTTCAGGCTTTCAATCGCCAGTTCCATATCCCCATGACCGGAAATCATGATGACTTCCGTGTTTTTGTTGGCTTTTTTAATGCTCTCCAGCAATTCGATGCCGGTCATCCCAGGCATTTTGATGTCGGTCAACACGATCGATGGCTGCTCGGAATGAAACAGCCGCAGGGCTTCCGGGCCATTGGCGGCGGTCAGTACGTGATAACCGCTGTCCTGGAGAGAAATGGACAACACCTTGCGGATGCTATCTTCATCGTCAACCAGCAGGATTTTTTCAACAGGTTTGTTTTTCATCGCCATCCACAACAGGGATCGGTTGTCGAGACCGAGCCGCATGGTCCATCATTGATAACCGGTTTCAAACATGCCATTCAGAATGGTTAATAAAATAGTCGGTTCCGGCGGTTTTTCCACATATGCCTGCGGCGGAGGGATCTTCACTCCGGTCTGGGCGCTGAGCATTTTCAGGTAGTGCAGGAAGGATCTTTTGGAAACACCGGACAAGATGACAACCGGTATTGGAGCCAAAACCGGATCGGATTTCAAATGCTGGTACATCAAGGCGCCCCCTTCCTCCGGCATCATCACATCCAAAAGAATGACATCCGGTTGCAATGTGTTGGCTTTCTGAAGGCCTTCCTTCCCATTGCGCGCCGTAACGATTTGATAGCCTCCATTTTTCAGCAGGGTGGTAAGGAAGAAGCGCATGTCCATTTCATCTTCCACCAGCAGGAGTTTTTTTTTCGTTTTTGGAAGCACTGATCCCATCATTATTTTCCACGAATACCGAGCGCTGATTGCGAAGGTGCTTTATAGACTGATCCGGCATTCCTTCGGCATATTATGAAAACTGAGCTCCCAGGCAATACCGTCAATGATATCAAATAAATTGAATACGGTTTCAAATTCGAATTCATCCACGGTGTCGCCAAAAACCACATGTTTTAATTTTCCGAGTTTCAACGGAAGATCAAGCAGGTTGTTAAGACCATACGGTTTGATCTCCAGGGGACGGTTCTTTTGAATGCCCACAAGCGATGAATAGATCGTCATTCGGGGTTGGCCGGGAAAACCGATCATTTCAACCGTACGGTTGAGTTCGATCCAATCGATGAAATCACAGTGGCAGCCGCTTGCCGGGCAGGCCCGAACCATTTCCAGATAGGAGGAAAAAAATGGGTTCAAATCAGCAAGGATCGGGTAAGTCTCCAGAAGCTGAAAAAAATGTCTGAACGTGTAATCCTTGTCGAGAAAAACAGGGTAACCGAGAAACAGCTGTGGCTTTCGGGTGATCAGGTTCTGACCATACAGCATCTCGCCGGTCGTTTTAAGAAGAATTTGGTTCATAGCGGCTTTTAGTTGACCTATTTAGTCAAGAAAAAAACAGCTGTCAAGGACATCCGGGGGTTCGGGGCGGCCCGGGAAGCCGTATGGCAAACAGAGATCCCTTACCGGGCTCCGATGTGACGGAGATTTGGCCCAAGTGTTTGTCGATAATATTTTTGGTCATCATCAATCCGATGCCGTTTCCCTTGGCCCCCTTCGTGGAGAAAAAGTATTGAAAAATTTGTTGACGTGTCTCCGGGGTCATACCCACTCCATTGTCTTCCACCTGATATTCCACTGCCCATCCGGCAACAGTCCGGCATCGGATGGTTACCTTTTTTTCGGTTGCTGCTTCCAGTGCTTCACATGCATCCAGGGCGTTGTTGACCAGATTCAGCAGGGCCTGATGAATGCCTTCCGGATCCAGATCGACCGGCTCAATTTCATCATTCAATTCCATCCGCAGCATAATACCGGCGGATTGGGCCCGCGGGGATACCAATTCGACCACTTCCTTAACCGGTTGATTGGGGTTGCACTGTTCGTAATGAATATTCCCGGTCTTGGCATAATTCAACAAATCCATGGATAATTTAACAATTTTCTCCACATTGCCGCTCACCATCCTCCATCCCTGGAGCAGATAGGGGTTGGGGGCTTGTTCCATGGCTTTTTCCAGTAAAAATGCGCCGCCCCGAAGTCCGCCGGCGATATTCTTGATGGCATGTGATAACCCGGCTACTGTCTGACCAATGGCGGCCAGCCTTTCCGCTTCGATCAGCTGTTTGGATTTTTCTTCGACCAGTTGTTCCAGTTTTTCCGTATAATCCTGCAGCTGACGTCGTATGGTGATGCGTTCCAGGGCGCGCTTCAATGCGATTTCAAGCGCATCTTCATGAATCGGTTTGGTGATATAATCCGTGGCCTCGAATTTGAGACTCTTAACAGCCAGGTCCAGATCGCCATGGCCGGTTATCATAATGACTTCCGTATCCGGTTTTTCGTCTTTGATTTCTCGAAGCAGCGCAATCCCGTCTTTTCCCGGCATTTTGATGTCGGTGATTACGATCTGGTGGTGAACCTGCTTGAAAAACTGAATGGCTTCGGTACTGTTGGAGGCCGTGCTGACGATATATCCCTGGTCTGTCAAGGCAATACCGAGGACGCGGCGGACACCTTCTTCATCATCGACCAGGAGAACGCTTATGGGCTGGTTTTTCGACATTATGGTTTGTCCGATCTGGGCAATCGAATGGTGAAACAGGTTCCGCTCTGACTGGAAGAAACCTGGATGGACCCCTTGAAGTCCTGAATGATTCCATAGCTGATGGACAGACCGATCCCCGTGCCTTCTCCAACTTTTTTGGTCGTGAAAAAGGGTTCGAAGATTTTTCCGATAATCTGCCGCGGAATGCCGATCCCCGTATCGCTGACCTTGATCAACACAACCAATTCATCCGCAAGGGTTTGCAGTGTAATCTGTTTTTCTTCCGTTTCCAAACCGGCTTGGGTCTTCCATTTTTCGTCAATGGCGTCACGGGCGTTGATCAGCAGATTGATGAATACCTGTTCCAGTCGGACAGCCTCTGATTGAACCGGCGGCAGGTCCTCCGCCAACAACCAAAGCACACTGATTTCCCGCAATTTGAACTGTTGCCGAAAAATTTCGAACGCATTTTTCAGAACGTCGTTTACGTGAACCGTTTCCAGATGAAGATCGGGCTTTCGTCCGAATTGTCTGAGATGGTTAATGATATTGGACGCCCGATCCACATGGCTGTCGATTTCCGATGCCATGGTGAAAAGGATATCCTCCTGGATAGGCTCTTTTTTTCGGATTTTTTTGATGAAATAACTGCTGGCGGTTTTAATGACCGACAAAGGTTGATTGAGTTCATGGGCAACGCCCGTCGCCATTTCACCCAGGGTAGCCATTTTACCGGCCTGAATCAGCTGCATTTCCACTTCCAAACGCTCGGTGATATCCGTGGTGGTGACCAGCAGCGCTTTTCTTCCCGGGTATTCCGAAGGCGATATATGCATGTTGACGAAGCGGACATTGCCTTTACGGTCCAATTGTCGGACCTGGTTGATCTCTTTGGTGTCCTTGATGGAGCTTGCATAGCGCTCTCTTTCTTCTTCCAGAAAAAACCGGAGAAACGATTGGCCAAGAATTTCCATTTTTTGATATCCGTACACCGATGTGATGCTGTCATTACAGTCTATGATTTCCAGCGAATCCGCATCGAGTACAAATATCGAATTGGGGATATTGTTAAAAATGGCATAGTACTGCTGTTCGGATTGCTGCAGTTTGTTTTCCAGTTGTTTTTTGTGGGTGATGTCGAGGCTGATTTCCATGGCGCCGATGATTTCACCACGGTTGTTCTTCATCGGAGCTGTTTTCACAATCCAATGGGTGAGAGAGCCGTCTTTGTTGAGACCGGTCTCTTCGCTGAAGTGAGGGTTGCCGTCCTGAAATGTTTTTTCAACCGGGCAGAAATCGCATTTTTCCGTTCGCCCTTTGTAGGCCGAATAACAATAATCTCCCGGCCGGGGACCGAATCGCTTGGAAAACTCTTGATTGTAACCGATCAGTTTGTAGTCGCGGTCCTGAACCGTAATGATGCAGGGAACGAGCTCGAAAAGGCGTTCATACTCGTTTTTTTGTCGATTGAGCTCCCGCTGTTTTCGACCGATGTCTAGACCCATGCGGTGAATCGCTTCGGCAAGGCGGCCGATTTCGTCCCGTTGCCGGTACTGCCCAAGAGGGGTATATTCTCCGCCCGCGATTCGGCGTGTTTCATGAATGAGTTTTTGAATAGGCGAAATAAAAAAGCGGGTCAGGATCAGTAAAAGAAGACAGGAGGTAGCTAAAAATAAAAAACCGGCCAATATAAAAAGCCATTTCTTATATGTACCCAAAGACAAGTCCGCTTTTTCAAGGGATATCACGACATCCAGTGCGCCCAATACTTTTTTTCCTTCTGGATGAGCATGACATGCGGCAGTGGCGCATCCTGGTTCGTTATAAATCGGACTGATCAGCCCCAGCAACCGGTATCCCCGGGCAGCGAAAAAAAAACGTTTCCGTTCATCCAGAGAAATGATTTCAAGGGTAGATGTTTTCCGGTGACAAATAATACAGGCCTCTTTCCTGATATCGGTTTGCCGGCCGATTTCCTTGGGAAGATTGGAGTATCGGATTTGTCCTTTCTTATTGTAAAGACGGATATGTTCTATTCCCTGGAGCTTCCCAATATTTTGGATGATTTGATTGATATCCTCCCGGGCATTGAACATCATAGCGTAATGGGTTCCCAATCGAATGGCCTCACTGAGTCGGTTGCAGTCCGCAACAATATCCGCTAGTTCTTTTTTTTGATAATGACGGATATTGAAAAATGCCCAGATAAAGATGGAAAACAGAAGTACGAAGCCGACCGAAAGGATGATTTTAAAAACCAAACTGCGGCGGATGTTAAGGATCCGCTTTTGTACGATCTTCCATGTATCGCACAAAAGCGGATATCGGAGAGAGGGTTGCCTCAATTTCAATCACCTGGATTCTTCGGTATCGGGGTTTCCGATGGTGTTCTGAACAATTCGCAGCAACTCCTCCGGATTGAAGGGTTTGTTCAGAAAACCCACTGCTTTGGGAATGGAATAGGTGATACTGGATAAACCGCTGATCACCAGAACGGGAATATCCTTGAAGTTTTTATTTTTTGTCAGCTTGCGATAAAAGCGGGGCCCCCACTCTTCGGGCATCTGCAGGTCCAGGGTGATCATGTCCGGTTTCTCATGCTGAATGGTTTCCAGGCCTTCCGAACTGCTGGATGCTCCCAGGGTTTCATATCCATTATCTTTCAGAATGGTTTCCAGATAGGTTACGATCACGGGGTCATCATCAATGATCAGGATTTTTTTGGCCATGAGACATCTCTCCTTTTCTATGGACGATCTAATGAACCGGCACAGACGGCAATTCTTGGTATTCATGCCGAAAGTATCAATTTTTCTGGTGGCATTCGCCGCACATGACCGGTCCTGCCTGTTGCTCCTCATGACAGCCCTTGCAGTTCAAATGGAAGGCTTTCATCAACGGCAATGGATTGGCTTGTTTTTCCAAATGGCAGTCCGAGCAACGCTGGTCTTCCGAAGATTCGTCTTCCACCAGGACGCCATCCCGATAGACATGATGGCACTGATTGCAATCCTCGATAGCGGCCTTTTCGTTGTGGGCGTCATGCTCAAATTGAACCATAGGACGTCGGGCATGTTCAAATACTGTATTATCGATATATTTCATATCTTCCTGGGGAAATGCAATTATTATGGACGAAAGCCATATGCATAGAGCTGTCGATGTGGAAAAAACGCATTTACCCATTGTGGCCTCCTTCGACAGAACCGGGTTTTTCCATGACTTGGTAAAGGATATCGCTGATGAACTTCACTTCCATGTCGAGATGATAATGATGCACGATGTCTTCCAGACCACTGTGGCAATTATGGCAGGGAGCGATGAGAATGCTTACGCCTGTGTTCGCCAGCTGTTCGGCTTTGACCCGATTTCCGGTCATGCGTTTTTGCTTAAAAGGAGGACCGCAGTTGATCACGCCCCCTCCGGCGCAGCAGCAATAATTGTGCTCCCGGTTGGGATGCATTTCCACCAGATTGTCACAGAGGGCGTTGATAACGTAACGGGCTTTTTCATGCAGGCCGCGACCACGAACAACATTGCATGGATCGTGGAGGGTCACCGGTTCTGGAAATTTTTTGGCTATTTTGATCCGTCCGGTTTTGATCAATTCATAATAAAACTCGATGGCATGAATTACCGGGATCGGCGGCATTCTCCATCCCAGCCAGCGGTTGCCCATATCATACACGGACCGGAAGGCATGACCGCATTCCCCCATGACGATCCGGTTGACTTTCAATCTGGCGGCCGTCTCAAAATGAGCCCTTTTCAGGCGGCCCATGATTTCATTGTCACCCGTGTACATGGCCATGTCGCTGTTGTCCCAGCCGGGGGTGGCGGGCATGGTCCAATCCATTCCCGCCACATTCATAATGACGGCCGCCTGATAAATCAGTTCGGCCTGAAATTTGGGCTCCGGCGCAATGACCGAGTACATGATATCCGCCCCTTCTTTTTCAAGGGGGATCCTGAGACCGGGGATTTCATCCCGGGCGTCTTCTTCCTGCCACTGGAGGGTGTCGACCCATTCGTCCTCTTTCACCCACATCTGATTCATGGTAACGGAATGACTGTTGACCGTGTCCTGGATATACAACGGGGTAACGCCCAGCTTGTGACAGATCCGACGGACCAACAGCATCAGATAGGCAATATCGATACCGAATGGACAGTACATGGCGCAACGTTTGCAGACATTGCATTCCGTATGGGCAATCTCCGCCGCGCGTCGAATGAAGGCCGGCGATACGCGACCTTTTTTTCGAACCATCTCCCAGATGGTCTGTTTCACCTTCCCAACCGGCGAGAACCGCGGGTCTTTGTCGTTGGAGAGGTAAAAATGACAAGCCTCCGAACAAAGACCGCAATGAATACAAGTGTTAATATAGGTTTCAAGACGCACGCCGGTTTCTTCGTCAAGAACCTGCCGGATGACGGTTGCAATTCGATCCTCGGTCAGCCGCGCAGAGCCTTTTTCTAGGCCATCATCCTGTATCGGTGTATCAACGGGATGTTGTTGAGTCGCAGCAGGGGTTGCCGTTTCAGCCATAAAAACCTCCTTCGCCCTGGTGAAAGAAAAATTCTAACAAAAAATAAATCATTACCAATCCTTTGCGTGACGATACGCACCAAACTCCGAACCCATGTATGCCCGTGTGAATGGGGAGAAGAGCATATGGCTTAAACGGGTGAAGGGGATGGCGACCAACATGAGTTCTCCGGAAATGATGTGCAGCAGAAAAGCCGTCGTGTAACCGGGCAGCTGATGATAGGACCAGAACCCGGTAAGAAACGGCGCGGCCACAATGGCCAGGATGCCGAAATCAGACGACGAGGTAACATATCGGACTTCCGGTTTTTGGATTCGGCGAACCAGAAAAAACAAACAGGCGGCTATTGTAAGGATGGTCATGATGTCGGCGATTAGATCCGGCAAGGCCCACCAGGAAATATTCCAGGACTCGTCCAGCAGAACGATATGAGCTAACAGAAAGCTCGGCGTGATGAACAGGCAGATATGGAAAAGAAAGGTGACAACCGTCAGAACCCGTTGTTTGCGCATATTGACGGTGGCAAAGGGCGTTATCCAATGAAGAATGGAGCGCAGACTATATTTCAAACTTAAGATTGAGAAAATATATGCCTCTTTCCGATAGGCGAGCCAGATCATCCGTACCAGTTTATAAAGGCTTCCGCCGACAAACAAACCAAAGCTGATCCACAGCAATGGTCCGGTAATGAAGTCATAGATACTGTGCATGATGTCCTCCCCGTCTAACCCAAAAATGTGTCGATGGTGACAATCCGTCTGAAATACTGGCGGTTTTCAACTGTGCGCAGCAAGAGACTGGTACCGTTGGGTTGAAAAATTGGTGACCAGGCGGCTTCGCAGTTGTGATTCCACACGTGTCCGTCCATGGCGAAGGCATACCGGCCTTTTTTTTCGACTTTGGCGGCCACATGGCGGCCATCCGGACTGAAAACCGGCGGCCAGGCACGATCGAATGTCCGGTTCCAGGCCTTGCCGTCGACCACGATCGTCCATTTTCCGTTGTCCTTGGCAATGGCGGCAACGCGTCGACCATCGGGACTGAAGACCATATCCGTGACCATCTCTCCAAACGTAATCGGCCAAGGCTGGTCGTTTACAGCCACGGTCCACTGACCGAACTTGGGCGCGACAATGGCGGCTACCGTATTTCCATCCGGGCTGTATTGCTGATGCCAGAGCTGGAGAAAATGATGCTTCCAGAGCGGGGAGCCGTTTTCAAACAAAGTCCATCCGGATTTCTGCCGGACCGGAGCCACAACTGTTTTTCGCGTTGGATGAAAAACAGGCTCCCATACGGATTTGAAGGTCTGGGGCCAGGGCTCACCATTTACCGCAATGGTGTAATCATATCGATTCAGGCGGACCTCCGCGGCAAGATTGTTGCCATCCGGGCTGAACACGCTTTTCCACACGTTCATGAAATTTCTCGGCCAGGGGATGCCGTTCGGCGAGGAGGTAAACGCGCCTTCTTCGAATTTGAAGATTTCGCCTTCATTCAACCGATTGATTTGAACCGTTGCGGCGGTTTGGTCGCCCGATGGACTCATTACCGGGTTGGTGATGTTGCCAAACCGGTTTTCCCAGGGAGTGTCGTTAATAGCCATTCCGTATTCACCGTCCTGCTGAAAAGCGACGGCAATGCTGTTGCCGTCCTTGCTGAAAATCGGATTCCATACATAATCGAAGCGATTTTCCCATGGCTGGCCGTCAATCGTGACAGTCCATTCGCCATCCACGGAAGCCAGGGCACAGAGACGACCATCGGGAGTAAAGCGCAGGTGCCAGAGTTTTTCGAAAGGAGACTCCCATGTTTCACCGTTCACGCAGACATTGAATTCTCCCTCTTCAAGATGAACTATGGCCGCGATGGTTTCGCCATCCGGGCTGACGTACGGTTCTTCCGTCCAATCGAAATGATCTTGCCACACGCCGAGGGGCAGGCGTTTTTCGCTGGTTTTCCAATCCCAATCTTTTGTGGATACCATTCACATTGCTCCATGTCTTAGCGGTTATCTGTTAAGCCGACAGGGTATCTTCAACTTTATCCGGACGGTTCACACTGGCAACAGGACAAGCGGATCGCAGGACGACCTGTTCGATGGTGGTGCCGAGCTCTGCCTGTTCCGGGTCGACATCGCGGGTGTGATGCGACATCACAATGAGATCGGCACTTTTTTCCCTGGCGAATTTCAGGATTTCCACATGCGGTATGCCCTCCCAGATTTCGATTTCATAATTGTCGAAACCATCCATTTTGGAGACATATAATTTCTCCATTTTTTTATGGGCATCTTCAACCCGCTGCTCGATGGTTTCCTGGCCTTCTTCCCTGCCGAATTGGGTGTTGCTCAGGTCCACAGCATGGAACAGATACAGTTTGCAGCCGATTTCCTTGGCCGTCCGTAAAGCGAACAGAAAAGCCGAGTGGGATGCTTTTGAGAAATCCGTACCGAAAAGAATGTTATTGAAATACCAGAAACAGGTGGCGCATGGCCGGCTGATGATCAACACCGGACAGCGTGCTCCCTTGGCGACTTTGCGCATGGTGCTGCCGACAATATTGCGATAGCGTGCGGCGCCGACATCTTCCTTGCGGGTATGGGCTCCCATGACAATCAAATCCACATCTTCTTTCCGTGCTTTTCTTAAAATTTCCGTATGGGGCACTCCGACGGAACATTCGATTTCACATTTTGGTGAGTCGAACAGTTGATTTGCGTAGGTGTTTTTCATTTCCTCCTTGACCCACTCAACATAGTCCTGGCCAAGAGATTCTTCTTCCCCGGTCCGGATGTCCACGACAAACGGACTGGCGCCATGGGTGGGGATACCGAACACATGAAAGGTGAACAGTTTGGAATCGTATTTCTTGGCCAAATCGAAAGCGACTTTCGCGGCATCGTCGCAGGTGGGGGATGCGGTTGTGGCAAACAGGATTTTATGAAACATATGGTCGCCTCCTTATAAAACCTGGTGGTGATTGATGGGTACTCACAAAAAGTTCTGCCGATGAGTTTTGCAAGTTGAATGCCTGCCAGGGTTTTTATATTGGTGAAACATGGTAATATTTTAAAATAAAAACAAATAATAAACTTCACCTGGGTTTGCGGTGGGACCGATGTGACTATTTTGTGGAACAATATAAACCCGTGTGTTATAAATAATGGGAACAATATGAACCCGATTGCTGGGTTGAAATGGTTTCCAACAAATTGTGGGTGCCTGAATCCCACAGAAGAGAATCGCCATGCAGTCGATTATCAATAATTATCACATCATTCTGGAAAGCATTGAAGAAGGGGTTTTCACGGTCAATCTGGACTGGCGGATCATGTCTTTCAACCGTGCCGCGGAGAAAATAACCGGGATTTCCAAACAGAATGCCATGGGCAGGCCCTGTGCCGAAGTGTTCAGAACCAATGTCTGCAGAGATGACTGCGTATTGAAAAAAACCATTGTCACCGGCCGTCCACAGATCAACATTCCGGTCACCATCACCCGGGCTGACAATAAAAAAATTTACATCAGCGCCAATACCGCGGTGCTAAAGGTGTCCAGCGGAAAAGTAATGGGCGGCGTGGAAATTTTCCGGGATCTGACTGCGTTGAATGAGCTCCAGAAAGCCTATCTGAAGCAACATTCGTTTGAAGATATTGTGAGTAAAAACGAGCGGATGTTGAGGTATTTTTCCATTCTTCCGCAAATCGCCGAAAGTGACAGCACGGTGCTGATCACCGGAGCTACGGGAACCGGAAAGGAATTGTTTGCCCGGGCGATTCACAACAACAGTTTGAAAAAAAACGGGCCTTTTGTAGCTGTCAATTGCGGAGCCATGCCGGATACATTGATAGAGTCGGAGCTTTTTGGATATAAAGCCGGCGCCTTTACCGACGCGAAAACCGATAAGGCCGGCCGATTCGCCCTGGCTCAAAACGGAACGATTTTTCTGGATGAAATCGGCGATATTTCTCCCGCCTTACAAGTGCGGCTTCTGCGCGTGCTGCAGGAAAAAACCTATGAGCCTCTGGGGGCCACCAGTACAATGAAATCCAATGCGAGGATCATTGTGGCTACCCATCATGATCTGGAAGCGTTGGTCAAAGAGAACAAATTCAGGGAAGATTTGTTTTATCGCATCAATGTCATCAAGATCTCACTTCCACCACTGGCGGAAAGAAAAGAAGATATTCCCTTGCTGGTGGATCATTTCATCGAACATTTCAACCGGACAACCGGAAAGCAGATTATCGGACTGAGTCAGGAAGCCATGAGCGCATTCATGATGCATGACTGGCCTGGAAATGTCCGTGAGATGGAGAATGCCATCGAGCACGCCTTTGTCTTGTGCCGATGCGACCTGATCGGGCTTGAGGTTCTGCCGGATCGGTTTCAACCTCAACACGGGGCCATATTCATGCCCACCGGCATGACCCTTGACGATATCGAGCGAATGGCCATTTTACAGGCCCTGAAGCGCAACCAGGGGAAACGCATGGCCACAGCCCGGGAATTGAATATCGATAAAAACACCTTGCGCCGTAAAATGCACCGTCATAAAATTGCGTGAGCGGATGTGTATGGATTTGATCTGGTGCTTTCCGAAAAACCATATCCGGCGCTATTTTTTTATGGAGCCGCATAATTCGCGGTACACCTGTGTATCAACGGCATATATCAGGCCATCTTCATAATCGATTTGACCGGTTTTATACAATTCGGCCAGGGAAGCGTCCAAGGGGGTAAAATCCTCTGAGCCGATCTGCATTTGAGCGCGGATTTGATGGGTTTTGGATTCGCGGATCATATTTTTTATCCGGTATGAATTGACCAGGCTTTCCAAAGCAAGAACCCTGCCGGTCTTTTTTTTGTTGGGCAACAAGCGTTGGGAGATGCTGAGCAGCAGGGAATCCGCCAACATGTTTCTCGTCAATGTCTGCTGGTGGGAAGGGAACATGTTGACCACTCTTTCAATGATCGAGGTGGCGGTGTCGGCATGCACCGTGCTTAATACCAGATGCCCCGTATTGGCTGCAAACAATGCGATTTCAAAAGTTTCCCAATCACGCAGCTCTCCCACGACAATCACATCCGGCGCTTGTCTGAAGATATGGCGCAATCCACTCGCAAAGGTTTCCGTATCCCGGCCGACTTCTCTTTGGTTGATATTGCTTTTCTTGTGTTTATAAAGGTATTCAACGGGATCCTCGAGGGTGATGATGTTGCAGCGGCGGTTTTCGTTGATCAGGTTGACCATGGCGCAAAGGGTGGTGGACTTCCCATGGCCGGCAGGACCACAGACAAGAATCATCCCCTGGGGTTTCAGGACGTATTCCTTGATCCAATTTGGAACATTCAGTTTATCCAGGCTGGGTATTTTTTCCGTAAGATTTCGGATTGAAATGGAAACAGAATTGCGCTGGCGATATACATTGATCCGGAATCTGCCGATATCGGGAAAGGTGATGGCACAATCCTTCTCATTTTGCTCCATGAACACCTTCCATTCGTTTTCGGTCAACAGTTGTCTGGCATATGCCTCGCAGTCTTCCGGGCGTAATGACACTGCCGCCAGCCGTTTAACATCGTTGAACAGTTTTAATGACGGCGGAACACCAGCCGTCAACAGCATATCGCTTGCTTCCGATTTCACCAGATAGGTGAGAAGTGTTTTTAATTTTGGGGCTTTTCCGACTTCTCCCTTCACTTCCAAAACCATTTTTTCCAGGACATCGCCGCTTAACCCGTCTTCGTAGCTGGAGGTCAGCATTTTTACAGCGGTTTCAATCATAAAGGACGGGACTACTACCGGTTTGATTTTTCGGCCGAGACGAAATTCGAGATCGCTGATGGTCATCAGATCATGGGGGTTCACCATGGCCAGCGTCAATGTGGATTTTGTTGCGGATATGGGAAGGATTTTGAGTGCTTTGATTCGATCCAGGGGAATGAGCTGGATAACTTCCTGGGGAACGTTGATATTAAATAAATTCGCACTGGGAATTCCGGATTGCTGGCTTAAAAAGGTGAGCAGATCATTGACGGAAATATACCCGAGTTCTATCAGGAGGGAACCCAATGGGCGTTCCTCCTGGACCTGGCGCTTCAGAGCCTGCTGAAGTTGTTCACTGGAGATCAATCCTCCCTTGACCAGCATTTCTCCAAGACGATGTTTCCGCTGGGGTGATCCGTCCCTTACATTCGACCGTAGTTCCATTGTTGTATTCCCTCAATTAAGGTGGCTGTCATCAAATCTAGAATTCAAAGCTCTCAAAATGTATAGCTGGCCCGGAGGCCGATGGATCGTCCCCTGACCGACCAGAAGCCGGCCATTGGCAGTTGATAGCGGCTGTCATCGTTATCCAGAACGTTTTTGGCATACAGGGCCAGATCCAGTTTCACCGCTGCAATATTTTTAAATAGCAGGTTCAGGTCTACAAAATGCTCCGGTCCCAGCATCAAATGGGTGCCTGGAGCGTCGGGGTTTTCCGCCCACATGTCCGTCCAGCCGCGATAATGAATATTCAGTGATGAATGGGGCAGCTTCCGGATGGCTTCATGCAATAAAAAATTGACCCCGATATTCCAGGAATGGTGCGGGAACTGGGTAAGTGCCTTGCCGTCTGTTACGAGATAGGAATTCAACCAGCTATAGGGTATGCCGGTGGCGGTGGTTCCGCTCAGCGTATCCATTTCAGCAAAAATGATCCAGGAATAGTTCCCATACCAGTCAAACAAGCTGCCGAGATTGTGACGAAAATCGAATTCAATGCCATAGCTGGTGATTTCGCTTGAATTGACATAGAGGGGGACGATCAGGCCGCTTTCGGTGTTGGTTTCCCGTCCATAAAAATTGAAGGCGTTATCGAAGGTGGTGTGATAAGCGGTAAGGGTGCTCTCGAGTTTTTTTTGATTGTAGATAAGCTGCAGGTCATGCGAGAAAACCTCTTCCGATTCTTCAACCCCCTGGCTCGGCAATGGGCCATAAAAAAAAGTGTCAACCAGCGGCTGCTGACCTAAAAAGCTTTTTCCCACCGGTGGGCGAACATAACCTGTATTAAACATATATTTGGCTGTCCATCGGGGGGTCATGCCAAGAATCGCTGAAAAACGCGGCAACAATTTGGTGCCGTCCTCCCTCAACTCATTATGGTCCATACGAAGACCGAAAATAAGATGCAATTGGTTCAACAATCTCCAATCATCTTCAATATATAACGCAATCGTCTGGTCTTTTTCATCCGGCGCGGCCAAAAGGCGGTATTCCGAAGAACCGGAAGCACCAGGGGCGGGATGTTTTGCACTGTAAATCACCGGATCGATTTCCGTTTGAACGAACTGGCAGCCGGCCAGCAGGCGATGGCGAGCGAAAAGCGTTTCTCGCAGCATCAGTTCCGCGCCGAAATTATTTTCTCGGCTGGAATAGGATTCATCAATTGTATTCAGGCCAGGGGATAACAAGGGATTGGCCATTTGTTGCCAACGTTCCATCAGGTTAGTAAATATCTTGGTTTCAATGGACAGGGTTTCGTTCAGATTTTTCAGATGTCCGATCATTGCTGTCCGGTTAACTTTTTTAAAAACCGTGTAACATATAAATATATTTATCTATATTAACGAAAATATTTTTTCCGATTAAAGATTTTAAAAATTTATCAGTTTTTCGGCTTTTGGAACCA
>JBMORA010000045.1:0-82510 GCA_049320885.1 Thermodesulfobacteriota bacterium
GGGCAGCCAGCGCCTTGATTTCAGCGCTGGCCGGACATGCCGCCAGCAGCATTTCAAATATCCATCGCCGGACATTGCTGACACGTTCCGTTTCCGTGTAGATATTGATGCCATCGGCCACCGGGTAAATGCATGCAGCCACCAGTTTCGACCAGTTGCCTTCCTTCATCTCCACCATGCACAGCCGGCAAGAGCCACTGGGCGCAACGGCTTCGTGAAAACACAGGGTAGGAATGTCGATCCCGTATTCCCTTGCCGTTTCCAGCACTGTCCATCCTGGGCGGGCTTTTACTTCCTTGTCGTTAATGTTGAACGTAATCATCGGGTTGACCTCCACTGAAAATTTCTTGAACGGAAAAAGGTTCCGGGAATGTTGAAACCATCCGTATTATTTCACCACAACCGCGTTGAATTTGCAGCTTTCCCTGCAAATACCGCAACGAATGCACTGGGACGAATCGATGACGTGGACTTTCTTTTTTTCCCCGGTGATGCATTTCTGCGGGCACTGCCGGGCGCAGTTCATGCAGCCGGTGCAAAGCTCCGGATCAATTGCATAGGTGATCAGGTCCTTGCAGACTCCTGCCGGACATTTCTTATTGCGTATATGAGCCAGATATTCATCCCGGAAATAGCGGATGGTGGTCAGCACCGGATTCGGAGCGCTCGATCCCAGAGCGCACAAGGCCCCGTCCTGGATTGCTTTTGCCAGGCTGATCAAATCGTCAATATCCTGTTCCGTACCCCGTCCTTTGGCGAAATTTTCCAGAATTTCCCGCATGCGGCTCAACCCCAGCCGGCAGGGTATGCATTTCCCGCAGGACTCTTCTTCCAGAAAACGGAGGAAATAAAGCCCCACGTCAACGACACAATCTTCATCATCCATGACGATCATGGCGCCGGAACCCATCATGGAACCGGCTCTGGTGAGAGCATCGAAATCCACCGGTACGTCTCTCAGAGAATAGGGTATGCATCCGCCGGACGGGCCACCGGTCTGAACCGCCTTGAAAGGCTTGCCGCCGGGAACGCCTCCGCCGATCTCCTCCACGATCTGCCTCATGGGCACCCCCATGGGGACTTCCACCAGCCCTACGTTGTTGACCTTGCCAACCAGGGAAAAAACCTTGGTACCGGTGCTGTTAGGCACTCCTAAAGCGGCATACCATTCGGCGCCCTTGTCGATGATCAGGGGCACGTTCGCCCAGGTTTCCACATTGTTGAGCACGGTCGGCCGGCCCCATAGGCCTTCTTCCACCGAGCGCACATATTTCGGCCTGGGATTTCCCGGCTTGCCTTCAATGGAGGTAAACAATGCCGTTGACTCGCCGCAAACGAAGGCGCCAGCGCCTCGATTGATTTGGGCATCAAAGGAAAAACCGGAATTCAAAATATTGTCTCCCAGGAGCCCCAATTCCCTGGCCTGGGCCATGGCGATTTCGAGATGGCGGATGGCCAGCGGATATTCCGCCCGCACATAGAGATACCCTTTTTCAGCTCCCAACGCATATGCGCCAATGATAAGGCCCTCTAAAACCGCGTGAGGGTCACCTTCCATAATCGTCCGATCCATGAAAGCGCCGGGGTCGCCTTCGTCGCCGTTGACCACGACGTAAACCGGACGTCCTTTCTTTTCTATGGCCTTCAAAGCGCTGTGCCATTTTCTGCCGGTGGGGAACCCCGCGCCGCCGCGCCCCCGCAAACCCGACCTTTCCACCTCCGCCACCACCTTCTCCGGCGTCATGACGGTCAAGGCCTTGGCCAGGGCCTGATATCCGCCGGCGGCAATGGTGTCGTAAATGTCGCTGGGATCGATTTTGCCGATATTGTGCAGCACCACCCGTTGCTGCAACTTATAAAACGGAATTTCCGCTTCCGTGAGAATGCGTTTGCCGGACGTTGGATCCTTGTACAGAAGACGTTCCACGGGTTTGCCGTCGATCAAGGTGCTTTGGATGATCTCGGCGACATCCTTTGGCTTGACCTGTTGATAGAAAATCCCTTGGGGCCGGATCAGTACCAGGGGACCGCGGGAGCAAAAGCCCTGACATCCGGTGGTTTTAATTCCGGGAATCACCTTGGCGTCGATACCGGCCGCTTTCAGTTCCAGCCGGATTGCCTGGGTCACTTTCGGACTGCCGTTGGCCATACAACCGGTACCATGGCAGACGACAATCTCCGGCCTGGACGGATCCCGGTCCGCCAGGATTTGTTTGCGCAATTCCTCCAGCTCCGAATGGGAGTTCAACCGCCGAGTATCTGTTTTCAAGGCTGTGCCGGCTTTATACATAACTGATGCCCTCCGTTTTTTCCAATCCGCCCATTTCCAGGGCCTCTAAAAATTTTTCCAATTTTTTGGCCGTCATGTTGGGTTGATACTCTTCATCCACGACCACTACGGGTGCCAGGGCGCAGGCCCCCACGCAATTGACGGTGTTCAAGGTGTACCGAAGATCCGGCGTGGTTTCCCCGGGACCGACACCAATCCGGCGTTCCAGTTCCGCCACGATCCGTTGGCCGCCTTTCAAATGACAGGCGGTTCCCAGACAAACCCGGATCTCGTGTTCGCCCCTGGGATCGAGTCGAAAAGACTGATAAAAAGTGGCGACCGCATAAGCCTGGGTCAGCGGGACTCCGATTCGATCACAGACTTCCTGCATCGACTCCCGGGAAATATAGCCATACTCGGACTGAATATCCTGAAGATAAAAAATAAGATATTCCGGTTGGCTGGGATAACGCTCCATGATGTCATCCAGTTCGGCGGCGACTTGTTTCATTGCAATCCTCCTTGCATCGGGTGATAAATGTTGGCTTCCATCGCCCGCCACATAGAGCAAAGAAGATGCCAACTTTATAACATATTGTTTTTTTAATCCTTTTTTTGTTAATATCGACGTTTTCACCCGTGTGTGGACATTACCGGGGCTCATTCGGAAGCCATTTGAAACAAAAAGATGTTTCACGGAAAAGGCGGCTGAAACAAAACCGGAAAAACTGTCAGGTCAAACCCAGCGATTTCATTCTGCGCCACAGAGATGTGCGGCTGATGCCTAGCAATGCGGCCGCCGGTCCTTTCCGGCCGCCGCTTTCCGAAAGTGCGCGAAGGAGCGTTTCCCTGTCATGGGATTCTTTCTTTTCCGGCAGCCAGCCTTCCTTAAGAGTACTACCGGATCGGAATTCCTGGATATCCGGAAGGTGACGGGCGAAGATCACCGGCCCCTTGACAAACACGAAGGCATGTTCGATGCAGCGTTCCAGTTCCCGGATATTTCCCGGCCAGTGGTAGGCGAGAAAAAATCGGATCGCTTTGGGGTCAACGGAACGGACATTCTTGTCGTATTTGACGTTGAACTTGGTGATGAAATGATCCACCAGCAGCGGAATATCATCGGCCCGTTCCCGCAGAGGAGGCAGTGTCAGGGGGACGGTTTTCAGGCGATAATAGAGATCCTCACGGAACCTGCCGGTTTTCAGACCCTCCTCCAAATGTCGGTTTGTGGCGCTGATCAAGCGGGCCTTGAATGGAATGCCGATCGTACCGCCGACTCGCTCGAATACCCGTTGTTCCAAGACACCTAGCAACTTGACTTGCAGCTCGGGCTTCATCTCGCCGATTTCATCCAGAAACAAGGTCCCGTTGCCGGCCAGCTCAAACCGCCCGGGGCGCGTTCGGACCGCGCCGGTGAAGGCGCCTTTCTCATGGCCGAACAATTCGGATTCCAGCAGAGACTCCGCCAGCGCCATGCAGTTGACGGATACAAACGGGCCTTTTGCATTTTTAGAACGCACATGGATGGCACGGGCCAGAAGATCCTTGCCCGTTCCGCTTTCTCCGCAAATGAGGACATTGGCTTCGCTGGCGGCGATATCCGGCAACATGGAAAATACGGCCTGCATGGCCGAACTCTTCCCGATGATTCCGCTGCAACTGTAATCTTCCGGCTTCTGAATGGGGATCATCCCAGGCCTGTCCGAAGGACGGAACGTTTCCACCGCTCCCAGAATGGAGCCGTCACGATCGAAAAGAGCGCTGGAATTCACCCGCAGGGACTGACGGACACCCGTGTTGCTCAGGATGTCCATTTCTTGATCCATGCAGGTCCGGCCGGTTTTCAAGGAAGTGGACAGCGGGCAATTCCGGCGGCATGAATCCGAACGAAATACATCCCAGCAGTGGCGACCAATGGCGTCGGTTTTCGTATAACCGGTGATTCTTTCGGCGGTCCGGTTGAAAGAAGTGATCCGCCAGCCGGTGTTGATCGTGAAAACGCCCTCCGGAAGGGTTTCAAACAGGGTCTGATAATCAATGGCAAGCTGATGTTTGGACATCCCGGAACGTAGCGGGAAAAACGCCTCGGGTGAAAAACTGAAAATCGCACCCATGACATCCTGGTGTTCATTGTACAGCGGTTCGACAGAATATTCACACCGAATTCGGCGCCCGCCCTCACCGGTCAGACTTCCCCTGATCCCCTTCACCGCTTTGCCATCGCGCAACACCTCCTCCAACACTTGGCATGCGTAAGGGCTATCCGCCTCATCGAATAGTTGGTTCAAGGGACAAGGAGTGTTGGGAACCAGCGCACGGTTCAGCAATCGCTGTATCCCGGGATTGCAGTTCATGAGCTGCAATTGTCTTGAAAGCACCAGCACGCCGTTTCCGGCCGCAGTCGAACATTGAAAGGTCGGTAGCCTGTGATTTTCCTGATTCTGTTTATTCTCCAATGTCTTCAATCGATGTATCCCCGCATGTCAATGGGTTCAAGCCTCATCATTTCCAGCTGATCCTCGGCTTGATGCGAACACAATCAGCCTGCAAAACATGGGCCAGCCATGAAAGTCCGGAAAGCAAGCACCCGATACGGAAAGGCGGAATCCCGAACCATCCGGCATGAAACATCTGAAACAGATGAAACATTATTTTGAAACACGCTTGCAAACGGGCATCCACTCAAGGTATATCATTCGCTAATTGTCTCATTTTTGATACATAAAAATCGAGTGCGCTCCAAAAATGAAACTAACACCCGGAGAAACAGACGTGAATCCCAAAACTGACCCCCGCTATCTCCCTTTGATTTTTCAATCCATTCCCCATGGCATCTTCACCGTTGATGGGAACGGTCTCATCAGCGCTTTCAATAAGGCCGCTGAAGACATTACCGGATATGGGGCTTCAGAGGCCATCGGAAAGAGATGTAAGGATATTTTCCAGGCGGATATATGTGAACGGGATTGTCCTCTGCAACATTCGGTTCACACAATGGAGAAAATCGATGATCGCCAAGCGATCATTCGCACCCGAAGCGGTGAGAAGAGGATAATCTCCATCTGCACCGCCGCCATCACGAATGCAAGCGGTGCCATTATAGGCGGGGTTGAAATGTTTCGCGATATTTCCCAGCTGGAAGAACTTCGCAAGCAATTGCAACATTCCTATGGCCTGGGAGACATCGTCACCAAGAATTCTACCATGGTCGAAATACTGGACAGACTTCCTTTGTATGCCGACAGCACCAGTACCGTCCTCATCGAAGGCCCCAGTGGAACCGGAAAGGAGCTGGTGGCCCGGGCACTCCACAATCTCAGTCCCAGGACAAACAAACCATTCATTGCCGTCAATTGCGCCGCCCTGCCGGACAACCTGCTGGAGTCGGAGCTTTTCGGTTATGTCAAAGGAGCCTTCACCGACGCCCGCAAAGACAAGCCGGGCCGGTTTCAACTCGCCCATACCGGAAGTATTTTTTTGGATGAAATCGGCGACATCTCCCTTCCCATGCAAACCAAATTGCTCCGGGTGCTTCAGGAACGCGAATTCGAACCCCTCGGAAGTATAAAGAACGTCAAGGTGGACCTCCGGGTGATCGCCGCCACCAACTCGAACCTGGAAGAAAAAGTCAAACAGGGATTGTTTCGGGAAGACCTCTTTTATCGTCTCCATGTGATCCGAATCCGGCTCCCGCCGCTTTCCCAAAGACGCGAGGATATTCCGATCCTGGTCGCGCATTTTATTGAAAGTTTCAATCACCTGCTGAATCGCAAGATCGATCGTATCAGCAACCGGGCCTTATGCGCGTTGATGGGCGCTCCGCTCCAGGGCAACGTCCGGGAATTGAAAAACGCCATTGAATATGCCTTTGTCATGTGCCGGGATGTCACCATTGATATCCAACACCTTCCACCCCAATACAGCACCTACGAAGCGCCCATTCTAAAAGAAATCGACGGCGGTTTATTGAATACGGCCGAAGCAAACGTCATTCAGGCGGTTTTGAATCGCAACCAAGGCAACCGCATTAAAACCGCGCTGGAACTCGGCATCTCACGGAATACCCTCTGGCGAAAAATGAAACGCTTCGGAATTGGAGGCCCGCATCCTCCCAACTGGGCAAAAACCTTCGGCGGTGAAACATATTGACTTTAAAACCGATTTTCTATATTTAGGTCCCATCTGCACTTCTTTCCCATGGCATCAGCCCCAGTGCCTTTCAACGCAGGAGAGCCGTGTCATGACACACCAGATACTGGAAAATTTTCAATCCGTTTTCCTCAGCATCGCCGAGGCGCTCATCGTTACCGATGCGGAGGGAACCATACGATGGATCAATCCGGCCGCGGAAAAGCTCATCGGCTGGAGCCAGTCTGCCGCCGCAGGAAAAAAACTGCCGGATGTCTTTCGCCTCATCCATGCGAAGACCGGAACTGTCGTGCCACATCCGGTGATGAGCGCCTTACGGGAAAACGCCGCGGTGGATCTGGCGCCGGACACGGTTCTGATAACCGGTGACGGAAAAAAAATCCCCATTGCCGGGACCTGTGCCCCCATCCGCAACGAGCCAGCCGAAGTGGGCGGAGCCGTCCTGGTGTTGCGGGACCGGACCGGCGAATACGGCGACGGGGAGCGCCAGAAGGAACGGGAAAGCCGGTTCCGGGCCAACGAAGCCCTGATCCGCTCCATCGGCAACAACCTTCCCAACGGCATGCTGTACCAGGTGATCCGCTATCCCGACGGCAGCCGCCGATTTGCCTATGTAAGCGATGCCGTCAAGCGTTTTTACGGATGTTCCCCCCGGGAGGCCATGGCCGACGCCAGCCTCATTTATGGCCGAGTGGCCGAGGAGGACCGCGCGCGGGTCTGGAAGGAGGAAGAGAACGCTTTTAAACGGTTCAGCGCCTTTTCCACGGAAGTGCGCATGATCAACCCCTCGGGAGACATCCGCTGGTCCTATTTCGCCTCAAGCCCCCGCCGGCTGGAAGACGGCTCCACCTGCTGGGATGGATTCGAAATCGATATCACCGACCGGAAAAAGACCGAGGAGACCTTGCGACAGGTTTCCTGCCGGCAAGAGGCCCTGCTGTCCGCCATTCCGGACATCATCATGGAAGTCAACGCTGACAAGGTGTATACCTGGGCCAACCAGGCCGGTCTATCTTTTTTCGGCGAGGACGTCATCGGCAGGGAGGCGGCCTATTATTTCGCAGGCGAGCAGAAAACCTACAGCACGGTGAAACCGCTTTTCAACGGCCAGGAAAACGTGATTTACGTGGAAAGCCTCCAGCGGAGAAAAGATGGCCAGAAACGGCTGCTGGCCTGGTGGTGCCGCGTGCTCAAGGACGAGAACGGCAAGGTCATCGGTGCGCTTTCCTCGGCCCGGGACATCACCGAGCAGAGGACCTTGGAGGCCCAACTTCTCCAGGCCCAGAAAATGGAGTCGGTGGGACGACTGGCCGGAGGCGTGGCCCATGATTTCAACAACATGCTTCAGTCGATAATCGGGCATACCGATCTGGCGCTGAGCGACATCGGTGTGGATGATCCCTTGCGCGACAACCTGCTGGAAATCCGGAAATCCGCCGGCCGGTCCGCGGAACTGACCCGCCAACTGCTCGCGTTTGCCCGCAAACAGACCGTAAACCCCAAAATCCTGGACCTGAACGACACCGTGGCCGGCATGCTGAAAATGCTGCGGCGGCTCATCGGTGAAGATATCGAATTGATCTGGAAACCGGGCGCCAACCTCTGGCCGGTCAAAATGGACCCCACCCAGGTGGACCAGATTCTTGCCAATCTCAGCGTCAACGCCCGGGACGCCATCACCGGTGTCGGCACCCTGACCATCGAAACCGGCAATGTCTGTTTGAATGAATTCCATTCCGAGGGCCTCACCGGCTATGCGCCCGGTGACTATATCCGGCTTTCGGTGACGGACGATGGCTGCGGCATGGATAAGGACGTGCTGCGGAATATTTTCGATCCGTTTTTCACCACCAAGGAGATCGGCAAGGGAACCGGTTTGGGCCTGGCAACGGTTTACGGCATCGTCAAGCAGAACAACGGCTGGATCAGCGCTGTCAGTGAGCCGGGTAAAGGCGCGAGCTTCCATATCTACCTGCCCCGTGAGCCGTATGGAGAAGCTGCCGCCATTCCCGGGAATGAAGACAAACCGGAGCGGGGTGATGAAATCATCCTGCTGGTGGAAGACGACGAATCCATTCTCCAATTGGGAGCTGCCATTTTGAAACGGTTCGGATACACCCTGCTCATTGCCCGGACTCCCGGTGAGGCGTTGAACATTGTCCGGAAACAGGAAGGGCCGATCCACCTGCTCATCACCGATGTGGTGATGCCCGAAATGAACGGCCGGGATCTGAAGGATCGCATTTCCGCCATGCGGCCGGGAATCAAGGTTCTGTTCATGTCGGGATACACGGCCGATATCATTGCCCATCATGGAGTTCTGGAGTCCGGCATCCATTTTCTGCAAAAGCCGTTTTCCATCAACAGCCTGGCCTCCAGTGTGCGGAAGGGCCTGGACAATCCAACTCCGGTCGGATAATGGAAAGGATATGCGGAATGCAATGGAAACAACGGACGGCATCACCAGAAGGCATTTTGTCGGAATCTGCGGCAAAACCGCACTGACCCTGCCGCTCCTCGCGGGGGCAGGCTTTCCGGCCGGATGCGCGGACGGCTCATCCCGGCTCCGGAAACGCCACCGGTATGAAAAGCTGCTTCTGAAAAACGGCGCCGTTTATCAGGACGGCGGCTATCGACCCGTTGATGTCGCGATCGAGGGCGGCGTGATCACCGGACTCGGACCGGGTATCGATCCGGACGGCAGGGCGGAATCCAAAGTGGTGGACTGTTCCGGTCTGTTTATTTCTCCAGGCTGGGTCGATGTTCATTGTCACATCGGCGGCATCGGGGTCGATCCCGGTCTGCTGGGTCCCGAAATGGGCGTCACCGCGCTGGTCGACGCCGGCACTTATGGAGCGGCGAACTTCCAGGCCTTCCGGGACCGCTATGCGGTTCCTTCGCCGATCCCTGTTTACAGTTTTCTGAATGTCCGAAACAACGGCATTCGATTCTCGCATATTCTGTTCAACAGCCTGCCGGCTCTGGAAGACCTCCCGGAAGCGATGCGCCTGGCACGGGACAATCCGGATATCATCAAAGGGTTTAAAGTCCGTCTGGATTCGTTGTCCGCTGCCGATGATTTCCAGACCCATCTGTCTGCCATGACGGCCAGACTATCCGGCGAGAGTGAACTGCCGGTGATGTATCATCTCGGCAAGCCGTCGCCCGTCATCACCGATTTTCTGAAACATTCCAGACCAGGGGATATCATCACCCATTTTCTGCGCAACCGAACCAATTGCATCTTCAATGACTCGGGGACCCTGAGACCCGAAGCGACGGCGGCGAAAGCCAAAGGCGTGTTGTATGATATCGGCCACGGGGTCGGCAGTTTTGAATTCGATACGGCGAAGAAAGCCCTGGATCAGGGCTTTTCGGATTTTACCATCAGCTCGGACCTCTGGTTCTTACCATCACTGTTCAAATGCCGGACCTTTGCCAATGTCGCCTCGAAATTTCTCGCCCTGGGGCTTTCCCTGGAGGACGTGACGGAAAAAATCTCCGTCAAACCAAGAAACCTGCTGAAAATCGAATCGGGTATCGGGGTGAATAAAGCCGTCGACCTGACGGTTTTCGCCCTGGCCGATGGCGATTTCACTTATTATGACACCGCCGGAAAAACGCTGCCCGGCCACAGGCGGATCATTCCGGAATATGCCGTGGTCAAGGGCGATCTGATCAGGGCAGGCGACCGGGACAGACGTCTGTTTATCTCGTAGGGATGGCATGGCGGAAAAACGAATATCAAAGGAACCACTGCTCGTGGAAATGCTTAACAACCCGCTGGAAATCTACCACTTGCTCAACCGGTCCAATTGCATGGATTGTCATGAAAAAACCTGCATGGCATTTGCCGTGGCCGTGTTTAAAAACAAGCGGCGGCTTCAGGAATGCCCCCACCTTTCACCGGAGATCCTCCACCGCTACGGCGACGAAACCCGGAGGCCCAACACCATCGACGAAGACATGGCCGCGGCGGTGGAAAACCGTAAAAACCGGATCAAAAGGCTGGATCTCAGCGAGGCGGCCCGAAGGCTGGAGGCGGATTTCGACAACACCTTGCTGACACTGCGTGTATTCGGCCGGGATGTCAGCGTCGATCCGAACGGAAACCTGATCACCGATATTCACGTCAACCCCTGGATTGCAGCTCCCCTGCTCGATTATATCCTGGAAGGCCGGGGCGGCAAACCCACCGGGAAATGGATGAATTTCCGGGAACTGAAAGGCGGTCTGGTCCGTTCCGCCCATTTTCGGCAGCGCTGTGAACAACCCCTGAAACAGATCGCCGACATGTATCCGGAATTGTTTACGGACCTGCTGGAAATCTTCGACGGGAAACGTACGGACAGCCCCATGAGAATGGATATCTGCATTGTGCTGCAACCCCTTCCGCTGGTCCCCATGCTCATCGGCTACTGGTATCCGGAGGAGGAGCTGGAATCGAGCCTGCATATCCTGTTTGACGAGGCGGTCCAGGACAATCTCGCCATCGATTCGCTGTACACCCTGTGCGAGGGGATTGTCATGATGTTCGGAAAAATCGCCCGGCGGCATGGAGAAAGGTAGAGGATGCTTTCCAGATTCAAGCAATTCTTCAGACAACCGGCCGTTGCCATCGATCTCGGCACCGCCAGGACCCGCCTGTCCGCCTGTGAACCGGGGATTATCACCGAAAAACCATCCGTTGTCCGAAACATCCGCCGGAGCGGTCGGGCCCGGCATCCGGATCCCTACATCGCCTATTTGAACGACAAGTTCGTCCAGACTCCCCTGCGCGGAGGAGTCGTCGTCGATGTCAACGCCGCTGTCTCCCTGCTCAAACCCTTGTTCAGCCGGATCCATAAGGGTGTCCGCAAACCGGTATTTCTGGCTTGCGCCCCCACCGATTCCTCGGACAGGGAACGGCAACGGCTCATGGAGGCGATCTGTAAAGCGGGCGCCGCCAAAGGCGCCGTCATTCCGGAACCGCTGGCCGCCGCCGTCGGCGCCGGCATGGATCCGGCAAAACCCTCTGCGCAAATGCTGGTGGATATCGGGGAAGGGGTAACGGATATGGCCGTCTTCCGCGAAGGTCGGATCATTTTTTCCGCGGCCCTGAGAACCGCCTGTTCGGATATCCACAAAGCCCTCCGCACCGCAACCGTGGCACGGCACCGGGTTCTTCCGTATCCCGCGGAAGTGGAACGGATGACCCATGCCATGGGTTCTTCGGGCAGGTCCACGCAGGCATCCACAGAAAACAGCCTCTCGGTCCGGGGCATGGATATCGTCAAAGGCGTTGAAGTCGATATCGAGGTATCCAATGACGAAATCATCCAGGCCATGGGACCCGTGATTGCCCGAATCCTCAACCTGATCACGCTCGGTCTGAAAAGAATGCCCGAGGACATTGACCGGGAGATTTCCCTGGCAGGCATTTGTTTAACGGGTGGCGGCAGCTGCATCAACGGCCTGGACCGATTGCTGGCCCTGGAAACCGGTCATGACATATGGGTCCCGCCGGATCCCATGCGCACGGTGATCAACGGCGCGGTCCAGATTCTGCGAAACATGAAAGAAATGGAATCCTGGTGGGAAACGATCAATTGGCCGCAGCCTTCCATCTGACATCACCGGAAACAAAGAATGACTGATCCCGTTCCCAAAGGCAGCCGAAAAACAGTGAACCTGCAGGTCAAGGTGATGCTACTTTTTTTGATCATCTCCTTGCTGCCCCTGTCCATCGTCGGTGTCTTCTCCATTACCACCACCGAAAATCTGATTGTCGAAATGGTAATGCAGCAGCTCGAAAATGTCGCTGCCGACAAGGCCTCTATTCTGGAAAGATGGCTGAGCGAACGCAAGGCCGACATGCTGGTGATTTCCGGCACCCAGATTCTCCGGTCCATGGACCCCGCCCGCATCGGCCCATTTCTCGAACTGATCCAGAAACAATACGGGGTGTATAAAAAACACACAGTGATTTCATCATCAGGCGATCTTGTCCTGACCTTCCGGAACGGGATGGTACAAAATGACAAAAACGAGCCGAATCGCCATGAATTGAAAAACAGACTGTTTCTATCCGATATCACCCTTTCTTCGAAAGAAAAGGAATCCACTTTTGACATCGCCGCGCCGATCATCCGGGACAACGGTGACCTTGCAGGAGCGGTTTATGGAACGGTGGGCACGCGGCAGATCATCTTTTTCATACTGAATGTGGCGCTGGGTAAAACCGGCGAATGTTACCTCGTCGACAAGCAAGGCACCTTTCTGGCGCACAAGGAACCCCGTCGTATCCTGAAAGAAACCATCTCCCGATCGGAAATTTTCCAGAACATCATCGGCAGCCGCAACCCCCGGGTGAGCTACCTGGACTATCGCGGTATTGAAGTGTTCGGGACCTCCCGGCAGGTCAGCGGGACGGACTGGCATGTGGTGGTTGAACAGGATCGCGACGAAGTCTTCGAAAGCGTGGATAAATTAAAACGCCATTTGTATGCCACCATTCTATTGTGCATCGGCAGCGCCCTGATGCTGACCTGGGTCATTTCCTACCATATTATCCGCCCCATCCGGACCCTGAACCGCTCTGTGGATCTTCTGGCCAACGCGGAATTTGAAAAAGGCATCATTCGGCTCGAGCGGCGTGATGAAATCGGGATGTTGTATCGGGCGTTCGAAAACATGGCGCGCAAACTCCAGGAACGCCATACCCATCTGGAAAAAAAAGTGGATTTAAAGGATGCCGCTTTAAAAGAAAATGACATCATCTTGAACCGCATCAAGCGCATCGCCGAACGCTCTGAAAAATTCGCCGCCATTGGACGCCTGAGCGCCGCCGTGGCCCACGAAATTCGGACACCCCTCACTTCCCTGAAATTGTTTTTAGAGTCGATCCAGGCCGAAATCGAGATTTCTCCCGAATATGAGGAGGACTACGATATCGCCATGCATCAGGTCAACCGTATTGAGGCCACCATCAACCGTTTCCTGGATTTCTCGAAACCCAAGGAACCGGTTTTCGCGGACATTGATCTGGGCCCGTTGATCGAGAACGTCCTGCATATCGTCAAACCGATGATCAGCAAGCAGGAATGTTCTTTGAAGGTGAGAATTGAGAATTCATTGCCGGCGATTTGGGGCGATAAGATTTTATTGGAAGAAGCCCTGATTAATCTGTTTGTGAATTCATTGGAAGTAATGCCTCACCAGGGCAGTCTGTTCGTGGAGGCGGTGCGGGATGTACTGCCGGCAAACGGCGAGTCCCGTCCTTGTATCCGGATCGATGTCCGAGACACCGGCTCGGGTATTCCCGAAGAACGGATTGTCAATATTTTCGATCCATTTTATACGACCAAATCCTCCGGCACCGGCTTGGGGCTGCCCTTGGTCCTGAACGCCGTCCGACATCATGGCGGAGATATCCAGGTCAAAAGCCATCCGGATAAGGGAACAATTTTTTCGCTGTTTCTTCCAACAAAAATTCATCAACCCATCCGTGAAACCAATGGAAAAAATATTTCTGATTGATGACGACGAGGGGCTCATCCATTTTCTGAGCCGTTTTTTTCAACGAAAAGGCTATGAGGTCAGAACCTGTCTGCACGGCCGGGAGGTAATCGGCATCTTGCAGCAGGAATCCTTCGACCTGATTCTTTTAGATTATAAAATGCCGGAATTAAACGGAATAGATGTTTTAACAAGCATAAAGGCCTCCCAGGTTAAGACACCGGTGATCCTGATGACGGCCTATGGCAGCACCGATATCGCCATTGAAGCCATGAAACGCGGAGCGTACGATTATCTCGTCAAGCCCTTTGAAAGGAAGGAGTTAAGCCGCATCGTCGCCGAAGCCCTCCAGGTAAACCGGCAGATGAAGGAAATCGTCTGTTTTCCGGATGCATGCAAACAAGATGATGCCCACCCCGCCGGGGAGGGGATACAGATCATCGGCAGCAGCCGGAAAATGCAGGAGGTATACAAGGTAATCGGTCAAATCGCTGAGTCGGACGTTTCCGTTCTGATCACAGGGGAAAGCGGGACCGGCAAGGAATTGGTGGCGCGGGCCATCTATCATCACAGCACGCGGAAGCAAAAACCATTTATTGCCATCAATTGCGCGGCCATACCGGAAAACCTGTTTGAAAGCGAATTATTCGGCTATGAACGCGGCGCCTTCACCGGAGCGGAGCGCACCCATATCGGTAAAATCGAAAGATGCAACGGCGGCACGTGCTTTTTGGATGAAATCGGCGACCTGCCCTTGAATACCCAGGCAAAATTGTTGCGGGTGTTGCAGGAGGGGGAATTCGAACGACTAGGAGGATCGCAGCTCATTACCATCGATGTGCGCATTATCGCCGCATCCAACAAGGACATGGAAATGGAGGTCAAGCAGGGGCGTTTCCGGGCGGATCTGTTCTGGCGGTTGAAAATCATCACCATTCATCTACCGCCCTTACGGGAAAGAGGCGCCGACATCCAATTGCTGGCGGATTATTTTCTCGCGCGCTTCACCCGCGAATATGGCAAACCCACCCTTTATCTGACAGCAGCGGCACAAAAAAACCTGAGCTTATATACATGGCCGGGAAACGTGCGAGAACTGGAGAACTGCATCCGACGGGCGATCCTCCTCTCAACGGGGGATATCATTTCGGAAGAGCATTTCACCCTGACTTCTCCGGAGGAAGGGCCGGTGCTGGCATCTCTCAGCCGGGAACAGTTGCTGAAACGCCTGCGGAACAAACTGGAAATCATCATTCCTGAAATTCTGCGGCTTTCCAGGGACGATATCCATGCCAACATCATGGAGATGGTGGAGGAAACCCTTGTCCGGAAAGCCTTGCAGGAATGCGATAACAATCAGGTTCAAGCCGCAAGGCTTCTGGGCATCAGCCGCAACACGTTGCGACACCGCTTAAAAAAAATCCAGGACGACGAATCGTTTTCATAGCACCGGGATCCGCACTGCTTCCATTTCACCATACCTGTTCAACTTTTGAACAGCTTTGCCGGTTGACTTTTTTCCCGGCCGGATCACTCCCACCGCCTGTCTTCCGCCCCCGGCTGAAAACCCGCTGCCGGTTTTTCAACAGCCGGTTGCTTCCGCCCGGCCCACCCCAGCCCGCATATTAAATAATATATCGATATTTTTAGCTTTTATTATATTCGCGATCCCGGCATGGGCTTTGCTAAACCCAGGGTAGTGGACTGCTCCAGACGGACAGGCAAACCACGGACCGGATCGCCGTCATGGAGGGCAATGCCGGTTGCCGGAATCCGGCCTAACCGCAAAGGAAAGGACAGCAGCTATGTATCATGAAGGCTTTTTCATATCGGAACGAATGAAGGAAGTCGCCCTTATGTGCGACCGGGAAAATCCCATTTATGAACAAATCAGCAGCTTCAGCATCGCCTTGTATGTGCTTGGATTTTTCAGCTGCCCGGATTTGATGTCGTTTGAGGATATCGACAGCCAGGAAGCCGGCGCCTATCTGCGGGACAATTTCATGGAAATTGACCGCAAAAGCTTACCGTCCGACTACCGGGTCACCGGTTCGAAGGATCAATATCTTCTCGTGATCGGCGACCCCTCCCGCCCGGTGCACTTCGCCGTTTTTACGGATACGAGAAGCGCCAAGCCGTTCTTTTCCAAATTGCATTATTTCGGCAGCGGATTCGACAGTCTGGAGGAGCTACAACGGGAGTTCCTCGGCAGGGACGGTCTTGACGAAAACGATATTCACTTTTTTAAAAGAAAAACCGCGCAACGCAATGCCCCCCTGGAAACCGGGAAAATCTATGTCGCCCGCAAAAGCGGCGGTTATTCGGCTTACAGGGAAATCAACGGCCATCTGGTTCGAGAAGCGAGTTAAATACCATCAATCTGGAGGAGTAAATTCCAATGTCAATTGTTCAGCATGTAATCGACAAAGTAAAACACATGGATCCGGATCAAAAAGAATTTCATCAGGCTGTCGTGGAGGTGATGGAAACCCTGGAACCCACGGCTGAAAAACATCCCGAATTCGTCAAGGCGGGCATATATGAGCGCATCGTTGAGCCCGAGCGCGCCGTCATCTTCCGGGTGCCGTGGGTGGATGATAAGGGCGCCGTGAAGGTCAACAGGGGGTTTCGGGTCCAGTTCAACAACGCCATCGGCCCCTTTAAGGGCGGCATCCGCTTGCATCCTTCCGTAAACCTGAACATCATCAAATTCCTGGGGTTCGAGCAGATCTTTAAAAATGCGTTGACGACCTTACCCATGGGCGGCGGAAAGGGAGGTTCCGATTTTGACCCCAAAGGAAAATCCGATGCCGAAATGATGAGGTTCTGTCAGGCCTTTATGCGGGAATTATACCGGCACATCGGTCCGGAAATCGACGTACCTGCGGGGGATATCGGTGTCGGCGCGCGCGAAATCGGATATATGTACGGTTATTACAAAAAAATCCGGAACGAACATACCGGTGTCCTGACTGGAAAAGGGCTCGAATACGGCGGCAGTCTGATCCGGCCGGAAGCCACGGGATACGGCACCGTATATTTCGCGGCCGAAATGCTGGCGACCAAGGGGATGGATTTCAAGAATAAAATCGTTGCCGTGAGCGGATCGGGAAATGTGGCTCAGTTCGCCATCGAAAAGGTAAACCAAATGGGTGGACGGGTGATCACGGTATGCGACTCGACGGCCACCGTCGTGGACGAGAAAGGCATAGATCCGGAAAAATGCTGCTATATCATGGAATTGAAAAACACATACCGGGGTCGGATAAAGGAATATGCCGATAAATACAAGACGGTATGTTTTGACGGTCTGAATGTCTGGGACGTCATCCAACAGCAGGGCATCAAGGTGGACATCGCCCTGCCCTGCGCCACCCAGAATGAACTGAACGGCGAACATGCGGCGGCCCTGGTCAAAAACGGTTGCATCTGTGTGGCCGAGGGCGCCAATATGCCTTCCACCCCCGAGGCGGTCAAAATTTTTCAGGCCAATAATATCCTGTATGGTCCCGGCAAGGCGGCCAATGCAGGCGGCGTGGCCACATCAGGCCTGGAAATGAGCCAGAACAGTCTGAAATTGTCCTGGACCCGGGAGGAAGTGGACAATCGTCTCCTGATCATCATGAAGAGCATCCACAATGCCTGCCTCAACGCTGCGGAAGCCTACGGTAAAAAAGGCGATTACGTGGCCGGCGCCAATATCGCCGGTTTTATCAAGGTCGCCAAGGCCATGCTGGCCTATGGCGTCGTGTAACAAGCCCCAGCATAATAACGGGCTGTGTTGCCTGGCGACTCATGACAGGCAACACAGCATTTTCTGGGTTGTGATGTCAGAACGGATTGTGAGGCCATCCTCCCGAATGTCACTGACTTTCACCACCGGGCTGAAACGCGTATCACCCGGGCTGATGGTCTCCAGCAGGTTCGGAAGGCATTGAAACCATTCCCGGTTGAAAATTACCCCCGGTTTTTCCGGATAAACCGCCAGATAAAAAATCCGCGTCTCCACCAGGTCCTGAAAAAAATGCGTCCCGAATGACAAATCCGGTATCAGGCTTCCATCCTGATAACTGATCTCCGCTATTGCGGCGATATGGTTGATTTCCGAAAAGGTCACAGGGACGCCCATGGCGGGCGAATGCGTACCCCACCTGCCCGGACCCAAGAGAAATGTGGGCGACGTAACGCGATCCGCCACTTGCTTGTTCAGCTTGCCGATCAGCCGGGCCACGCTGTATTTTTCCGAAAGGGTGAGAGGGGCGTAGGTCGCGGGGTCGACAAAAATAATGCGGGCGATCGGCTGGGACACATTTCCGCCCATGAAATCCCCCTCGGTCCGGATGATCACCTTCCGCGGATCGATCTGTTCAGGCATTTCGACCCGCGACCCTTCTCCAAAAGTTTGAAACGGACGGCACTGCAACAGATTGATCTGGATTTCATCCGCCGGGTTGAAATTAACCGTGAATTCGATGTCCACCGGATGGTGATAGCTGTTTTCCAGCGTCCCGAGCATTCCGGCCATCATCCGGATGAAAGCGGTTTCCGTCAGAAACGGATCAAAGGTCAGGATCCGGATTTCCGATTCCGTCTTTCCCATGTTCCGCAAACTCTCAATGGCTTCCGTATCACGGATCGACAGCAGCTCCAGTTTGGATTCCAGCCTTTTCCCCATCAATTCCCGCAGGGGCACCGTCTGCAGCAAATTCTCCTCCAGGTTTAAAATATCCGCGAAATGCTGTGAAAATCTCCGAATGTCCTTCATTTCCGACAAGGGACGCACCAGTGGCTCGTCGATGGCCACAATCCTTGGATAATCCGAATCCACACGATTCACCGCGCGGGTCCCTAAACCGAAAACCAGCCGCAGCATGCCCGCCTTCGGGTTCATACCCTTTTTCCAGACGAATGGATTTCGGGACAAACCGACACCGGCGATTTCCGGAAAAAAATACTGCTCCCGGTAGGCACCGGATACTCGTTGCACCAGCAAAGCCATTTGCTCATTCATTTGATCAAGCCCCCGTTGCATCCGGTAGGCAAGGGCATCTTCATTCATGGTGCTGGCGAATATCCGTTTTACCGCCTCCTCGAAATGTTCATAGCGTTTTTCCGGAGAACCCTGGTTGACGCAAAAGAAACTTTCGTATTTTCCCGAAAAAGCGCTGCCGAAAGCGTCCTCCAGCAGGCTGCTGGATCGGACGATGATGGGGGATTGGCCGAAATATTCCAGCATGCGCTGGAATTGTTCCTTGATTTCCTCCGGGAAACGTCCTTTCAGCATCTTGTTTTTCAGCTCGGAAGCCTTTTGAAAATAGCCGTCCCTGGTCTTATGGGCCATCAACAGCTTCCACCAGCCGTTCTGAACGATGTAAGAATAATAAACATCCGAACCGATATAAAACGAATCATGCGGTTCCAGGATCGTATTCCATTGAAAAGCGGCATCCTGCATCAGGATTTTGCGGGCCAGCAGCATGCCGAGGGCTTTCCCGCCGATAAAACCGGTGCCGATCAAGCGTTCTTTTATCTGGAGAAGATCCTCAAGCGAAAAATACTCCCGGATCAAGGCGAGGATACGCTTGCTGCGACTCAACAGAAGCCGTCCCAACTGCTCCACCATGTCCCGTTTCTCATCCAGGGCCGCTTCCGATTCGAGTAATTTCCTGGTTTGGAGGAAAAGGCGGTCCCAGTAATCGAGGTGTCTCTGGGCATCGGCGGTGTAATGTCGTGAAAGATGGGAAAACAATTGGGTGGCTTCCGCGCTGTTGATAACCGGAATAAGGTCGTTCTTTTTCCGCAGGTGGGGAAAAAACATGGTGGGGGAATACCGGTGCTGCACTTTCAGCGGATGGATACAAATTTGCTTTCTATAGCTATAGACATCGATCAGCACCTGGGTTGTTTCCCGAATGCGCGCGATCGCCTTATAGGAATGCCGGTTGCGCTGGATGGCGAAATAGGCGATGGTGTTGAGTTCAAAAAGGTACGGGCAGGTGATATAAAAAAAATCGCCGATCATCAAGTCGGTGGCCCAGACATGCAGCAGGTCGGAGAGGGAATCAAACACATAATGGACGTCCCGGCCTTCTTGGGTGATGATGTTGTGCACCTGCGAGGAAAAGGATTCAAATCCCTGGTCCACATTCAGATTGTAGAGAACCACCCGGCTGCCGGCCTTCAGGAGGGGGCCATGGCGGGCGAATCGCATGTACACAATCCGCTTATTGCTGGAAACGGAGCTGTTAACAAAAAAAGCGACAAGCCGCTGGTAGTCATCAATACTGTCCACCTGCCAAACGACGTTATCGCCCCCGCGCAGATGATCGATGATCATGTCCAGGCTGTCCCAGCCGGTGCTTATATGGGCATGAGTCTTCATGAGTGCAATTCCGGATGATAAACGAATGGTATGGATTGCGGCGTCATCGATCGGCGGTCCCCCCGGGCGGTTCCCGGTTCACCCGCACTCTTCGGAGCCATACCGGCCCGTTTAAAACGAGTCATTCAATCGGAAAAAGAAGGCCAGGTTCATGAAAACCTGTTTTTCGTCATTCTCGTACTTGCTTTCATAGTAATCATAATCGGCATCGGGTCCGCCCTTGTAATCATCATCGCCGTAATATCGCATGAAGCGGTAACCGATGGTCAGGGAGGCCGTAATATGATCACCCGGATTGAAATTCACGCCGATTACCGGGGCGACGCCGATCCCCACATAGGAATATTCATAGTCCCGGTCCTTGACGCCGCTGGAATCAATGAAATCCCCTTCCGAAACGGAAAGGCGCAGTTGCGGGCCGATCCACAGGCGGATGAGCCGGTCCTGGTAAAGGCGGAACCCGAAGGTATGATCCATGGTATAGGTATCCAGTTCAAGCTTTCCGCCGGATTCGTTTTTCCATTTCCATTCTCCGTAGCCGAGATTCAGGCGGTAATTGAACGGCACATTCCTCGCCAGGGCGGTATCCAGGACAAAACCGATGCTGCGATTGTCGTCATCGGTTTCAAAACGGTATTCGTCGCGGCCATTATAGTAATCATCCGGCTCCGCCGAGTGGTCCCCCGACCCGTCCTGAATATTCACATCCCCATAAAAACCCAGCCCTATGGCCGATGCTTCCGGAAGATGAAAAGCATACACGGCAACCAAGAGCATCAGCTGAATCGCAGCAAACCGTCGCACCTTCATTTGAATTTTCTCCTGTGACATGGAAATACTGTCCTCAGGGCAGGGTGCCCCCTTATTCACCCATACCGTTCTTCATCATTTTTCGTAATACATACGGCAGAATGCCGCCGTTTTCAAAATAGGTGACTTCCACCATCGTATCCAGACGCGCCACCGCTTCGAAGCGAATCCGCCCGCCGTCCGGTTTTTCAGCAGTGACCACAACGGTTTTGCGTGGCTTCATTTCCTTAATCCCGCTGATGGAGAAGATTTCACCGCCGTTCAGGCCCAGCTTCCTCCAGCTGTCGCCTTCCATGAACACCAGGGGCAGCACGCCCATACCCACCAGGTTGCTCCGATGAATGCGTTCGAAGGATTCGGCGATAACGGCCCGCACTCCCAGCAGCAGGGTTCCCTTGGCGGCCCAGTCCCGGGAAGAGCCGGTGCCGTATTCCTTCCCGCCCAGCACCAAAAGGGGCGTCCCTTCCCTTGCGTAGGCCATGGAAGCATCGTAGATGAACATTTCCTCCCGCTGCGGCTGCTTGAGGGTCAGACTGCCCTGCTTGGGGACGACCAGTTGGTTCTTGATGCGGATGTTGCCGAAGGTCCCGCGCATCATGACTTCATGGTTGCCCCGGCGGGAACCGTAGGAATTGAAGTCCGCCGGCGCCACCTGTTTGTCGGCCAGATACCTGCCCGCCGGGTAGGCTTCGGGGATGGCTCCGGCAGGTGAAATGTGATCGGTGGTGACGGAGTCGCCCAGCAGCAGAAGCGCCCGCCCGCCGGAAAAGTCACCCGGAGGAACGGGTTCGGCGGACATTCGTTCAAAATAAGGCGGATGGCGGATATACGTGGAAGCTGGGTCCCATTCGAAGGTAAGGCTGCGGATATCGGGCAATTCCTTCCAGAACCGGTCGCCTTCGAAAATCCGTCCGTATTCTTCCTCAAACAAGGCGCCGGAGACATACTTCTCCGTCAACCGGTTGATTTCCGTCGAAGAGGGCCAGATATCCCTCAAATAAACCGGCTCACCGTTGGGATCCATGCCGAGGGGGTCGGTGTGCGGATTGATACCGATCTCGCCGGCCAGCGCAAAGGCCACCACCAGCATGGGAGACATGAGATAATTTCCCTTGACGAACTGGTGGATGCGGGCTTCGAAATTGCGGTTGCCGGAGAGCACCGCCGCGACGCTCAAATCTTTTTCGGAAATGGCGGTTTCGATTTCGGGTCGCAAGGGACCGCTGTTGCCGATGCAGGTGGTGCAACCGAATCCCACCGGATGAAAACCGAGGGCCATCAGATATGGCATCAGTCCGCTTTCGGTCAGGTAGTCGATGACGACTTTCGATCCGGGGGCGAAAGAGGTCTTGACATGGGCGGGGACCCGCAACCCTTTTTCCACCGCCTTTCTGGCCATGAGCCCGGCGCCGATCAAGACAAACGGATTGGATGTATTGGTGCAGGAAGTGATGGCGGCAATGACGATGCTGCCGTCTCCGAGATGCACAACCCGTCCATCCAGTTCAATGGCCACCTGGTGCGCCTTCCCCGGAATACAGACATCGCTTCTGCTCGTCCGACTGCCGGATTCGTCATGAAAGGTGGACACATGCTCCATGGCCGCGTCCCGCTTGTAGTTGCAGCCCATGAAGGAATCGACGCTCGCCTTCAGATCGGCAAGCCGGATACGGTCCTGGGGACGAGCCGGACCGGCCACCGATGCCTCGATGTCATCGAGACAAAGCTCCAGAACCTTGGTGTATTCCGGTTCCGCGCCCGGCTCATAGAACAAACCGGTTTCCCGCGCATATGCTTCCGCGATGTCCGCCCGATCCTTGCGTCCCGTCATTCTCAGATAGTCGATAGTTTTTTCATCGATGGGGAAAAAGCCGATGGTGGCGCCGTATTCAGGGGCCATATTGGCGATGGTGGCGCGATCAGTGATGGTGAGCCGTCGCATCCCTTCGCCGAAAAATTCCACGAATTTCTCCACCACCTTCTGTTGACGCAGCATTTGGGTAACGGTCAAAACCAGATCGGTGGCGGTGACTCCTTCCCGCAACGCTCCCGTCATATGGACGCCGATGACCTCCGGAATGGCCATATAATACGGTTGCCCCAGCATGACCGCTTCCGCCTCGATACCGCCGACACCCCAACCCACCACACCGATGCCGTTGATCATGGTCGTATGAGAATCCGTGCCCACCAAGGTGTCCGGATAAGCAAATTCCCGGCCGGCCTTATTCTCCGAAAACACCACCTGCCCCAGATGCTCCAGGTTCACCTGATGGCAAATGCCGGAATTGGGCGGCACCACCCGAAAATTGGAAAAACTCCGCTGCGCCCATTTCAGCAACGTGTAGCGCTCGGAATTCCGCTGATATTCCAGCGCCACGTTTTTACCCAGGGAATCAGTGGTTCCGAAGCAGTCCACCTGAACGGAATGATCCACCACCAGGTCCACCGGAACCACCGGATTGATCCTGCGGGGGTCTCCGCCCATGGCCGCGACCGCGTCCCGCATGGCCGCAAGGTCCACCACCGCGGGCACTCCGGTGAAATCCTGCATCAACACCCGCGCCGGATGGTATGGTATTTCAACCGGCTGTTCATAGGACTTCCGCCAGCCGGCGATTTGTTTCAAATCCGCTTCCGTGACGATCTCGTCATCCAGATGGCGCAGCAGGTTTTCCACAAGAACGCGGATGGAAAAAGGCAATTTTGAAATCCGGCCCGCGCCGGTTTTTTCCAGACGCGTGATATCATAGCCATGGATTTCTTTTCCGGAAACCCGGATGGCCCGTACAAACTCCTCTTTCTTCATGAGTATCTCCCTTGGATCATCATTTTACCGGCGGCAGAAAAGGCATCGCCAGCAGGTGCTGGATATCCAGTTTCTTCTCCTGGATATGCCCGTCCACACCGTACCAGATACGTTCCTGATAGACACCGGTTCGCATAGTGCCGAACAACCTGTCCCAGACGGAAAAACACCTGCCGAAATTGGTGTGGCGCTCCTCCGTATCCACGGAATGATGAACGCGATGCATGCCGGGTGGCACGAACAGCAGCCACAACAACCGCTCCAATCCCCAGGGTAACCGCAGACTCGTATGGCGGATCTGGTCGCTCAGCAGATAGAACAGTTCAAAGATCAAAACCCCCACGGGATCCGCGCCCAAAAAGTAATAGCCCGCCGTTCTCGCCATGGCCGACAGAACCACCTCGAAAAGGTGCCGGCGCAGGGATGTGGATACATCCACGTTCAGATCCGTATGATGGACCCGGTGAATACGCCACAGAAGCGGCAGACGATGCAGCAGGACATGCCCCAAAAAAAGCAACAGGTCCATGGTAACTATGGTATCGAGCACTTTCAGCCACCGCGGCACATTGAAAAAATGGAGCAGACCCGATTGCTGGGTGGAGGAATGAGCCGCCACACCGACCATCATCGTCGTGAACAACAGTTGCAGGATGACCGTATTGACGACACCGAGACCGATATTGTTCAGCCACCTTTTCAGTTTGGAAACCGAGCTTTCCCGGTAGGGCAGGATCGTTTCCAGCAAAAGGAACACCATCAGTCCGCCACATAGAATCAGCAGCCGGATCATGTCATAGCTGATCTTCTCCATGGTTCCATTTCCTTTCCAGGTTCACGGCGTTGGCCTCTTCGTTACCGCGTTACGGTTTTCGGCTGTCGGCTGCGGATCATCGGTTGTCAATGGGCACAAAAGCGCATTCATCCGGACCGCAGTAATCGCCGATATACTCCGATTCCGGCCGATACAACATGGGCTTCGGGGCGGCGCCGGCAAACTGCTCCTCGAGCACGTGGGCGACCCAGCCGGCGGTTCTGGCCATGGCGAAAACCGGCGTGAACAGGTCGACCGGAATGCCCATGTAGTAATAAAGGGATGCGCTGTAGAAATCGACGTTGACGAAAATATCGCTTCCTTTTTTTTCCTTGAAGGCTTTCTTGCCGGCAACTTCCAGTCTGGCTGAAATTTCGTACCATTTGGGTTCACCGGTTCTTTCCCCCATGATCCTGGACATGGGTGCGAGGATATGGGCCCTGGGATCATCCACTTCGTATACCGCGTGGCCCAGCCCCATGATTTTTCCGCCGGTCTCCAGCAGCTCGTAGATATAGGAATCGATCCTTTCCTCGGCGCCGATCTCCAGCAGCATCTCCATGACCCGGGTATTGGCCCCACCATGGAGTTCGCCGGACAGGGAGCCCACGGCAGCCCCAACCGCCGCATACAAGTGCGCCCGTGTCGAGGCCACCTCCCTTGCGGCGAACGTCGACGCATTGAAGGAATGCTCCGCGTGTAACACCAGGGCGGCATCGAAGAAACCGGTCAGTTCCTTGTCCGGAACGGTCCCTGTAAGCATATAGAGAAAATTGGCTGCGTGGCCCAGCTCCGGCATGGGTGTCAGTGGTTCCTGGTTGTTTCTGATCCTGTCCCAGGCGGCGACGATGGTCGGAATTTTCGCGATCAGCCGGATTCCCATATCCATCGTCGCATCCTGGGATTTTCGTCGGATATCGGGATCATGGGCTGCCAGTACCGCCACGGCCGCCTGGAGCACATCCATCGGTAACGCTTGCCCGGGAAGCGTTTTCAGGGCGGCGATAACCTCCGCTGAAACAGCCCGCTCGTTCGCCAGACGCGACTGGATCACCGCCAGTTCCCGATGATTGGGGAGCTTTTCAAACAGCAGCAGATGTATGACCTCCTCAAAAGTCGTTTTCCCCGCCAGTTCCTTGGCCAGATATCCACGATACAGAAGCTTGCCGGCCTTGCCGTCCACATCACTGATGCGCGTCGTCGCGATGGTCACCCCGCGCAGACCGGTATTGAGGATGTTTTTCGATTCGTTCATGTATCCCTTTCTCCAGGAAGGTTTTCTTGTCAAGCGGTCGATCCTGTCACTCGTCCAGCCACATCTCCGCTTCGTTGCCGCAGTGTTTGCAGGTAATGGATTGTTTCTTTCGCCCTTTCGGTTTTGTTGATCCGCTTGCCGCCTTCCCGGTCTTGACCTCCTGCGCCTCCGTTTCATCCGGGAGGGTGCAGGTGATCACCATCTCCGCCTCATTGCCGCAGTGTTTGCATTCACAGACTTGCTTTTGGGTTGTTTCCATCCATATTCCTCCTGCTGCCATTGATGATATTTGGTGAATTATTTTGGAACCGGCGGGGGTTGCGGCCGGCTAAAATACCTGTTTCTCCGGCGGCCGTCGTTCCGGCACGAACGGATGCGGGATGCTTCCTGCGTTCCAGGCCGCTGACACGTAAAGATTGCAATAACAGCTTCCGTATTCCTCCACATCCGGCGCCCGGTAGACGCAGGGGCAGAAAATATCCTTGTCCTGCTCGCGGTCGCCGCTGGCCAGCCGGCATGGACAAGCCATGTACCCGTACCTGGCCTTGTTTGTCAATAACGCTTCCAGCAGCTCGAAAACGCGTTCCTTGTCGCTGTTGAAATAATAGCCCTTGGGCTCCTGGATTTTTCTGAGCGTTTCGTAGAGTCTCTCGATTTCGGTCATTCCTTGAGCGCCTCCTTGATCTCCTTTTCCTTGTAACCCACGATCACCGTATCCTTGATGACAATGGTGGGGAAGGAGCATCGCTGGTTGTATCGTTTCACCTCTTCGATAACCGCCTTGCGTTCATCGCCCTGGAGCAGGTCGACATCGACAGCATCATATTCAATAGCGAGTTCGTTCAGCAATTTTTTGCAGGCCTTGCAGTGACTGCAGGTGCTGAGGGAAAATATTTTGACTGAATTCGAAGCCATTTTTGTTCCTTTCCTTATTGTACCGAAAACAACCGATTGATCTCATCTTTTGCCATAATTCCCTCCTCCAGTGCAACCGTTTTGACGGTTTTCCCGGTTTCAAAGGCCTTCCGGGCGATTTCCGCCGCCTTATCATAGCCGATATAGGGCACCAGATGGGTGACCAGGGCAAGGCTTTTCTCGATGTTTTGTTCGCATCGTTCCCGATCGGCGGCAATCCCTTCAATGCATTTCGCGGCGAACACTTCGGCGGCATTCGCCAGAATCGTTATGGATTGCATCAGGTTATGGGCGATCACCGGCAGCATGGTGTTGAGTTCGAAAGTTCCGCCACCGCCGGCCAGCGCGATGGTGGTGTCGTTTCCCGCAACCTGGGCGCAAACCTGCATGACCGCCTCCGGGATCACGGGGTTCACCTTGCCCGGCATGATGGAGGAACCGGGCTGGAGCGACGGCAGGATGATCTCACCCAGCCCGCACCGCGGGCCGGACGAGAGCCAGCGGATGTCATTGGCAATCTTCATGAGACCCATGGCCAGGGTTTTCAGCTGCCCGCTGGTCTCCACCGCCGTGTCGCAGGCGGCCTGGGCCTCGAAATGATTGGCAGTTTCGCGGAAATCAATGCCCGTGGCCGCTGCAATCCGTGCAATGGTCCTGGCCGCGAAACCGGGATGGGCATTGAGCCCGGTTCCCACAGCCGTGCCACCGAGAGCCAGGAACCGGAGCCTGTCCGCCGGGCCTTCCAGCCGTTCGAGCCCCAACTCCATCTGCCGGGCATAGCCCGAAAATTCCTGGCCGAGGGTTATGGGCACGGCATCCTGGAGATGGGTCCGTCCGATTTTCCATATTTCATTGAATTCTTTTGATTTATCCACAAGAGAACCCCACAGGCGAAGCAGGCAGGGCATCAGCCGCTTGCGCATGGCCGACAGGGCGGCGATATGGATGGCGCTGGGAATCACGTCATTGCTGGACTGGCAAAGATTGACATGATCGTTGGGATGCACCGGCGTTTTGAACTGCTTGGTTCCGGTCAGGATTTCGTTGGCGCGCACAGCGATGACCTCATTGACGTTCATGTTGGTGGAGGTCCCGGATCCGGTCTGGAAAACATCCACCACAAACTGATCCGCAAAACCGCCGGACAGGATCTCTGCCGCGGCCTGGATCACGGCTTCGGCCTTGTCGGGTGGGAGCAGCCCGAACTCCCTGTTCGTTTGGGCGGCGCATTGTTTGATCAGCGCCACGGCTGAAATCAATTCCCGGGGCAAGCCCATGCCGCTGATGGGAAAATTCTCCCGCGCCCTCTGGGTCTGGGGGCCATAATAACTTTGCCTGGGTATGAGCACCCTTCCGAGGGAATCGTTATATTCCGTCCAGTCCATCACCACCTCCTTTCCCGGGAACATCCCCATGTCCATCCCGAAGGCAATCACCTGTCAAGGATCGATGTTCCGGTCTTTCCGGTTGCCCTGCATCCATGGCTGTAAAATTCGCAAAAACCGCGCTGTTGTCACGGCAGGTTCACTGGTTTTTTCCAGCCCGGCGATGAGCTGTTTCAGATCGTCCCGGGTGTCGATATCGCGCCAGCGGGGCAGCTGATGCACCGAACGTCCCTTCCGGCGAAATCGCGAAAGGGTTTCGGTCAATACCGTGTCGGTACTCCAGGGAATTCCGGCGAACAGATCCGGATCATAGGTTTCCGGCTTCAGACCGATCAGGTAATACCCACCGTCAAATGTGGGGCCGATCACCGCGTCCTGCGTTGCCAGCGCCGCGAATCCTTCCCGGATGATGTAAATGGGCAGATCCGGAATATCCGTGCCCATCAGCAGTACCCGCGTGTATCCTTCCCCGAAAGTGTCCGTGAACGCCCGGGCCATTTTCATTCCCAGGGAGCCCGGGCCCTGGGCCCTGCACTCACCGACATGTCCCAACCATTCCCGGATGAAATCCCCGCTCTCCGGCGGATGGAAAAATATCCGGATGGTTTCTTCGCAGGCAACCACGGAGGCCGCAATATCCTCCACAAAACACCGGTACAGCTCCGCCGCCAGCTCCGGGGTCATTTCCCGAGCCAGTCTGGTTTTTACTTTTCCGGCTTCCGGCGCTTTCAAAAACAGCAGGAGACAATCCCGGCTCTTTCGCTCTGTTGTTGCCGACATTCACGTTCTCCGGTTTTCCACCGGGAGGATGGTTTCACTTCCGGTGAGGCCCGTTCATCCGGAACCGTTCAAAGGCCATGAGCATTCTAGGCGCGGACGCGGGATTGGACGCTATCCGGGACATCACCGCTTGAATGGTTGCCTCCGCCAGGGACCGGTATCGCTCCTCCCCGGTGTTTTCCGCCATGCGGATCAGGTTCATCGCCGCGATGGAGTTGGATGACGGCACCACCGTGTCATGGACTTCCTTGACGCGGACGATCAGATACGGATCTTGGCCCCGCCCCGTCAGGAAAAAGCCCGCGCCGGTTTCGGCATCCCAGAAACGGCGGATCAGTTCCTCGTTCAGCCCCAGGGCTGCTTTCAGCCATTCCGGATCCCCATCCGCTCCATGCAAATCCAGCAGGGACCGGATGAAAAACGCATAGTCGCTGGCCAAGCCCTGCCTTCCCCTGATCCCGGCGCACCAAGTCCGGTACAGGGTTCCGGTGTCCGCGTCGAAAAGCGTCCGTATAATGAAACCGGCGGCTTTCCGGGCCGCCTGGAGATACGATTCGCTTCCCGTCAAGGCCTGCGCTTTGACAAGCGCCGAGATCATCAGGCCGTTCCAGGAGGTGATGATCTTGTCATCCCGGTCGGGCCGGACCCGTTTTCCGCGTTCCAGAAACAGGCGCTGTCCGGCGGCCGCAAGACGTCCGGCGGTTTCCTCCGGATCAAGGCCGAATCTTCCGGCCGTTTCCTCCAGGCTCCGGGCGGCGAATACAATATTGCCGCCTTTGAATTCACCATGGGGGTCAGCCGTCACATTGCCCCCCGGGGCCAGCCCGTATCGGAAACCCAGCATTTCCGCCATGGAAGCACCCAGCAGGGAACGGATCTCCTCCCAAGTCCAGAGATAAAAAGCCCCTTCCCGTTTTTCACCGCCGCCCCCCGGCGGCGCCGAATGGCCATTCGGACTGTCCGCATCCTCGGCGCTGTGGAAACCTCCGCCGGGATGGGTCATATCCCGCAGCACATAACCGATCGTATCCTCGGCCGTTTTCCGAAACAAGCGCTCACCGGTGATCCGGTAGGCCTCGAGATAGGTTTCAATCAGCTGGGCGTTATCATACAGCATTTTTTCAAAATGCGGCACCCGCCAATCGGCATCGGTGGCGTACCGGTGGAATCCGCCGCCCAGATGGTCGTAAATGCCGCCGGCCGCCATGGCCCTCAGGGTTTTGACGGCCATTTCCAGGACCGGCGGCCGCCCATGATCGGCGACTCCCGCTGGCTCTCCCAGCTGGTGATAAAACATCAGAAAATCCAGGACGCCGGCCGAAGGAAATTTGGGCGCCCGACCGAAACCGCCTCTTTGGTCATCATACGCTTCGCCCAGGGCCTTGCAGGCCTGCTCCAGAATGACCTTGTCCGGCATCCCGCCGCCGGGTTTCAAGGACAGGGCCGTATCCACCAGACGGGTCAATTCGGCTGCGGAATGAAGCAGGCGCCGGCGTTTTTCCGGATGATCCCAGGCGTCGTGGACCACCTGCAGCAAATCCGGCCAGGAGATCACCCCGAACCTCGCGGTGGACGGAAAATAGGTGCCGCCATGAAAAGGCCGCAGCTCCGGTGTCAGAAACACGTTCAGGGGCCAGCCGGCCGATCCGGTGACGGCGGACACGGCCGTGATATAAATCTCATCCAGATCCGGGCGTTCTTCCCGATCCACCTTGATGTTCACAAAATACCGGTTCATGATAGCCGCGATGGCGGCATTTGAAAAGGATTCTTTTTCCATCACATGGCACCAGTGGCAGGTGGAATATCCGATGGAGAGTATAATGGGCTTATCCTCCCGGCGGGCTTTTTCCACCGCCGCATCCCCCCAGGGATACCAATCCACCGGATTGTGGGCATGCTGCAGCAGATAGGGACTGGTCTCATGGATCAAATGATTGGGGTTCCTCGATTGCATGCTCATTGTTTCACCTCCCCTGTTGATTTCCTTCCGATTCCGCAACGGGTTTCACCGCTCCAACCGATTCAATCCAGGGGCAAACAATTTCCATGCCATCCAACGGGCAGGCGGCGGCTCAAGGCGTCTTTCTCCATCCATAACCATTTGTTTTTATGTCTATTTATAAAATAGCAGCCCGTAACGGGCCCCGCCAAGCCCTTTCATTGGAAACCAGGCGCCGGGCCGGCGACCGTGGAGCGGTCAGCCCGGATCAGGCCGATTTCATCCCCGGGAACCATTTGGCCAGGGCTGTTCCGTGTCATGTCATTACTAGAGACAGTCCTGTATCATCGTACACATTTTAGATAATTTATTAATTTATTTTAAATAGTTAAATCCTTGACTTCAGGGCTTCGCCCATTATCTTTGCTAGTAAGGCGATCTATTCACTACATATAACCATAATGGAGGGACTGAATGGAAAAAAAAGAAAAGGACTCCACGAAGGAGCCCGCCATCAAAGACCTGACCACCTGTGACGCCACGGCGCAGATGGTGGCCAAGGCCAGAAGGGACGGCGTGGAATTGCATTTCGACCGCGCCGCCAATATGAAGGCCTGTCCCATTGGAGCGGACTCGGCCTGTTGCAAGCACTGTTCCATGGGGCCTTGCCGACTGAACGCCAAGGATCCCTACTCCAAGGTCGGTGTCTGCGGCGCCACCATTGACACCATCATGGCCCGAAATTTCGGCCGCATGGTTGCAGCGGGTTCCGCGGCCCACACGGACCACGGCATGGGAATGCTGGATCTGTTCCGGGAAGTGGTCAACGGCCACATTCTGGATTACAAGATCAAGGATCCCAACAAGCTCATGGAGGTGGCCAAATCCATCGGCATCGAAACCGAGGATCGGGAATTGGAGGCCGTCGCCAAGGATCTGTACAGCGAGCTGGAACGGACCTACACCCAGGTGGAAGGAGAAATCCCCTTCATGAAGCGGGTTCCTCCGAAAACCCTGGAAACCTGGAGGAAACTCGGGATCGTTCCCCGGGGCGCCATGCGGGAGGTCATGGAAATGATTCACCGCACGGCCATCGGCGTGGACCAGCATTACGAGAATATCACCCGCCAGGCCAGCCGCACGGCCCTTTCGGACGGCTGGGGCGGTTCCATGGTCTCCACGGAAATTTCCGATATTCTTTACGGCACGCCTTCGCCGGTGGCGGTGGAAGTCAACATGGGCGTATTGAAGGAAGATCAGGTCAACATCATCGTGCATGGCCACGAACCCAACCTGTTCGAATCCATGCTCGAATCGGTGAACGAACCGACGCTGCTCGAGGCCGCCCGCAAGGCCGGCGCCAAAGGCATCAACCTGGTGGGCATGTGCTGTTCCGGAGCGGAAGTCATGGTCCGGCATGGAATACCCCATGCCGGGAATTTCTCGTCCACCGAGGCGGTGCTGGTGACCGGCGCAGTGGACGCCATGACCGTGGACATCCAGTGCATCAAGCAGGGACTAGCCAAAGTGGCCGAATGCTACGGAACCCCCCTGATCACCACCAACCGGCGTTGCCGGATCGAGGGGGCCGAGCATATCGAGCTGCATGAACACGATCCCAAGGCCTGCACCGACGAGGTCGTGATCAAGGCCATCTCCCGGTTTAAAAACCGCACGCATCCGGTGGAAATACCCAAGCAGGTCAACCCCGGAGTTCACGGATTCTCCTACGAGTACATCAATTACATGCTCGGCGGAAGCTTCCGGGGCAGCTACACCCCCTTGAACGACAACATCATCAATGGTCGGATCCGGGGTGTGGCCGGCGTGGTGGGCTGCACCAACCCGCGGGTGAAGCAGGATTACGTTCACGTGGAACTGGTCAAGGAATTGATCAAGAACGATGTGCTGGTGCTCCAGACCGGATGCTCCCAGATCGCTCTGGCCAAGGCCGGCCTGACGACCCCGGAAGCGGCGGTTTTCGCCGGCCCGGGTCTCAAGGAAGTGTGCGAGGCCGTGGGCATGCCCCCGGTACTGGGCCTGGGCTCTTGCGTGGACAACAGCCGCATTCTGATCGCGGCCTCGGAGATGGTTCGGACCGGAGGGCTCGGTGATAGTCTGGCCGACCTGCCGGTGGCCGGGGCGGCCCCCGAATGGATGAGCGAGAAAGCCATCGCCATCGGCCAGTATTTCGTGGCGTCGGGGGTGTTCACGGTGTTCGGGGTCACCTTTCCCATCACCGAGAACACCAAGTTCCATAAGCTCCTGTTCGCAGGCCTGGAGGAACAGGGCCTCGGCAAATGGGGGTTCTCGCCCGATCCCTATGAAATGGCGAGGATGATGATCGCCCATATCGACAAGAAGCGGAAACAACTGGGCATCGACAAGACCAGGGAAAGAACCCTGGTGGACATGGCCGACCGCCGCGCCATCGAAGCGGCGTAACTCTCCCCCGGGGCTGCGGTTCCTTTTGCACCGCAGCCCCTTTTTTTATTCGGTCTTATACGACCTATGGGCTTCGATTCTCCCCTTATGCCTTGCCCTGGTAGAGATCCTTGTGGATCGCCCGAATTTCCTTTTTATTGAATTTGCCGACGCTGGTTTTGGGGATGGCATCCACGAACAGCACGGCCTCGGGAAGCTGCCATTTGGCGAATTTGGCCGCCAGATGGGTGATGATGTCCTCGCGGGTGACCTTGTCCTTGAACTCGGCGCGCGGCACCACCAGGGCCACGGGCCTTTCCTCCCATTTCGGATGAACCAGACCGGTAACGGCCGCTTCCAGGACGGCCGGATGGGCCATGATTTCATTTTCCATGTCCACCGAGGAGATCCACTCCCCGCCGCTCTTGATCAAATCCTTGACCCGGTCGGTGATCTTGATGTACCCCTCCGCGTCGATGGTGCCGGCGTCGCCGCTTTTCCAGTAACCGTCCTCCGTGAATTGGGCCTCGGAACCAGGTGCATTGTAATAGGAGGCCGTGATCCAGGGCCCGCGGATCAGGATTTCCCCCGGCGACTTGCCGTCATGGGGGACCTCCTTGCCGAATGAATCGACGATCTTCACATCAAGGCCGACCACCGCATATCCCTGTTTGCGCTTGATGTCCCATTTCTGTTCATCGGTCATCTCTTTCTCCATCCAGGGCTTGAGACGGTTGATGGTCACCAGGGGTGTGGTTTCCGTGGCGCCGTATGCGTGAATGATCTCCGCTCCCGTCAGGGATTTATACCCCTTCATCAGGCTGAGGGACGGTTCCGATGCTCCGGACAGAAAGCGCGCCCCCGTAAGGTCCGGTTTTTCCGTGAGGCCCTTGATGTATTCCAGCATGGGCATGAACAAGGCCGGGGCGCCGGCGCTGACGGTCACTTTCTCGTCCACCAGCGGTTTGGCCAGCGAACCGAGATCGGCGATGTTATACATGCCAGGAAGCACATATTTGGCGCCCACCAGAACGGTCGCATGGGGCATTCCCCATCCCAGGGCGTGAAACATGGGCACCAGCTGATAAAAACAGTCCCGGTTGGAGATTTCCGTGTTGCAGGCGATGGTCATGGCGTGGAGATACACATCCCGATGGGAGTAATACACCCCCTTGGGTTTGCCGGTGGTGCCGGTGGTGTAACAGGCGCCGTAAGCGGAGGTTTCATCCAGCACCGGCCACCTTATTTCCGGTTTCTCGGCCGCCAGCAGTTCCTCGTAGCTGTAAAGCGGCGCCAGTTTCGTCTTGATGTCGGCCAGGGGCTTGTCCGTCATGACGATAAATCCCTTGACCGTGGTGAGCGATGGCGCCACGGCCTCCACCAGGGGCAGGAGGGTTTCGTCCACAAAGATGAATTTGGTTTCGGCGTGGTTGATGACAAAGGTCAAATCCACCGGCGACAAGCGGATATTCAACAGCAGCATCACGGCCCCGGTCCCCGGGATTCCGAAATAAGCCTCGAAATGCCGGTGGGAATTCCAGTCCATGACGCCGATCCGGTCCCCCACCTGGGCGCCGATGGTTTTCAGGGCGCAACCCAGTTGTTTCACCCGATCATAGGCCTCGACATAGGTATACCGGAACTCCCCTTTCAGTTTTTTGGCCACGATCTCCTGTTTGCCAAAACTGCGCGCGGCATGACGCAGCAGATTGATGACATTGAGCTGATACTGATTCTGCGATGTGGATGGGAACCCTTTGATGATGTCAACCATTTTTTCCTCCTCTTGCTGTTGGGATGCAGGGAAAAAACCTTAGAAGTGAATGTGGCGGCCGATGTATCTGAGAACCTCCCGTTTTCCGTCGGTGATGGGGAACGGGTAACGCCTTTTCCGGTTCGGTCGCGAAACCGTTGGAAAACCGGGGGCGCTTCCCCTTGATTTACTTGTGACAAGTTTTTCATTTTTTTTCAAGTCTCCATTTTTTCTTACGGTTTAAAGCGAAATTCCATTGACAAACTCACCATATGAATCTAATAAGAGTCCAAAGAATATAGACTTCTATTGAATTCAGCGTATTAGTGCGTCCATATTCGCCATATTTCCCGATGAATCCGTAGCACAGGATAATCCTCCATGCCCGGCTCAACGAAAATCGCCGGTGTCGGCGTATATGTGCCTTTGCGGAAGATAACCAACGAATATGTCCTGAACAGGCTCGTTGCGGAAAGCAGCGGTTATCTCAACCGGGAGGATCTCGCCAGAATCATTGAAAAAGCCGAAGGCAAAATGGCCAAGGCCGGCTGCAGCGTGCGCTACTGGTGCGAACCGGACGAATACGGCACCGATATCGCCCTGAAGGCCGCGCGCCTTGCCCTGTCCGATGCCGGACTGGAAGCCCCGGACATCGACTACATTCTGTATACGGGGATGTCCAAAGCCTTTGTGGAGCCGGCCACGGCCCATGTATTGCGGCACGAACTCGGGGCCGTCCGCGCCAATGTCATCGACACCCAGGACGCCTGCGCCAGCTTCGTCAAATCCGTCCAGATCGGCGACAGCCTCATCCGCAACGGGATCTGCCGGCGGATCCTGATCGTCTGCGGCGAGCGGACCTTCGACTGGGCGGATTTCTGCTGCAAAACCATCGACGAACTGAGCTGGAAATTCGGCAGCCTGACCATCGGCGACGCCGCGGGAGCGGTGGTCCTGGAAGCCACCGACGAACCGCTGTACACCCGGGACGGATATCATTTCGACTATTCCCATGTCATCAAAAGCGGCACCTATGCCTACTGTCACATCGGCCTCAATCACCGGCTGGGAACCCGCTATAAACTGCACTCCCACTCCGGCGCGCTTTTCAAAACCGTGACCGAGGCGGGCTGGGAATTGGTCACGGGCCGGATGCAGGCGGATGAAAACTGGGTCCGGCAGCGCCTGGACCAGGTGTTCTTTCACGACATCGGCAATTATATCGCGGAGTTCATTTTCCCCACCTTCCGGCCCCTCTTTCCGGAAGCCCCCCACCGCTATCTGTCCTATTTCGCCGGTTACGGCAACGTCGCCTCGGCCAGTTTCCCCTTAAGCCTGCACCTGGCCCGGGAAAACGGCAGTCTCCAGCGGGGCCACCGGGTGATGTTCGTCTGTCCGGCGGCCGGCGCCCAGATCGGCATCATGACCTTTGTATATTGACCATGTTCTTTTGAAACAACACTTTCATCAGAGTCCCCTCGCCGGGCTTGCTGTGCACTTCGATCCGTCCCTGATGGGCGTCCATGATGGTCTTGCACAGACTCAGACCGAATCCGTAGCCCCCGGTGGCCCGGGACCGGGAGGGATCGCCCCGGTAAAACGGCTCGAAAATGAAGGGCAGGTCCGCTTCCGGGATGCCGCAACCGTAATCCCGGACGGCCACGGCGGCTTCCGCCGGATCCGGCTCCACCGTGACACTGACGGCCGGACCGTCCGGGGCTGAATGCTTGACGGCGTTGTTCAGGATATTGCGCAGCACGATGGCGACCAGGTCCGCGTCGATGTCGAGAACCAACCGGGCGGTCAAAGGCTCAGCCTCAACAGACGGGCGGGCGTTCCGGTATTCCCGGACCACGGCGGCCACCAAGTCACCGAGATCCGTCGGTCTGCGCCGGATCCGGCCCTGGGCATGACGGATGCGGGCTTCCTCCAGGATCGTGGCGGTCATCAATTCCATTTCCTGGACATCTTCCCGGAGACTCTCCCTGGCGGGGTCCTCCGGCATCAGGGCGAGGGCCACCTTCATCCGGGTCAGGGGGGTCCGCAATTCATGGCTCACATCCAGGAGCAGCCGGTTTCTTGCCTGAATCATCCCCCTGATCCGGCCGACCATGTCGTTGAAGGCATGGATCAGTTCTCCCAGCTCATCGGAGCGCCGGCCGTCGATGCGGTGGTCCAGATTGCCGGCGCTCACCTGTCCGACCCCTTCGTGCAGCCAGGTGACCGGCCGGAGAATCCAGCGGATCACGGCATAGGCCGCGGCGATCAGCGCCGACAACAGCAGAATCAGCAAACCAAGGTGGACATAGCCCATCCAGTCGAATCCGGAATCCTTCCCCAGCATGAACGTGAATTCGGCGCCGTCGCGGCGAACGCGGATCATCCTGCGGCCATGATGCGCCCGGATGCTGACATCCCGGTCCCTATAAACGGTCCGCCAGCGATGAAAGGGAGCTGTTTCCATCGAATCGGAAGTGGACCAGGCGTAACCGGGACCGCTGTAGGAAATCTGCAGCAGGTAACGGCGGGACATCTCCCGGGCTTTCTCCAGGCTGGGCCGCGGGCCGAGTTCCTGAACCAGGTAGCGGACGTAATTGGCGGAATTGCGCAGGTAGGGTTCCCGGCCGGCGCGGAAGATATGGTGCAGAAAAAAACCGCCCGCCAGCAGGTTGACGCCGATGCCCGTTACCACCAGCACCACCATCAAGCGGCTGAAAACGGAGCTAAGCAGTTTTCGGTTCCCCATGATGGTCGGCGGCCTCCCCGGGATCGATGAACACATAGCCGGCACCCCAAACGGTTTTGATGAAGACCGGCGCCTTGGGGTCATCCCCCAGTTTTTGCCGCAACCGGCTCATGGTGATATCCACCGAGCGGTTGAAGGCGTCGCAATCCATGCCCCGCAGGGCCTGGAGGATACTGTCCCGATCCATGACCTTGCCGGGCCGGGCCGTCAGCAGGACAAGCGCGGTGAATTCGTTGGTCGTCAGCGGGAGCAGATTCCCGTTCAGCCGTGCTTCCCGCCTTGCCGGATCCACGGACAGGGGGCCGAACCGGCGGACAGGTTCCGGCTCCTGTTTTCCGTAGCGCCGCAGGACACTGTGAATCCTGGCCGCCAGCTCGCGCGGTTCGAAAGGCTTCGGCAGATAATCATCGGCGCCGAGTTCCAGGCCCACCACGCGGTCCGTCCAATCCCCCCGGGCCGTGAGCATGATGATGGGCACCTTGCTCCGGCCGCGAATCCGTTTGCAGACTTCAAAACCGTTCATATCCGGCAGCATGACATCCAGGATGATCAGATCCGGCGGGTCCTTCTCGATCTTCCGGAGCCCTTCCACGGGATGGATCGCCGTCATGACGCGAAATCCGAAATTCGATAGATATTCCTCCAGCAGCCGGTTCAATTTCGGGTCATCGTCGATGATCAGCAGCTTCGGTTGCATATCTTGCTCCGGCCATCGGGGCGCCGGATCACACCGGCGCCCCGAATCCCGATCACTCGGCGCCGCAGTGCAGCTTCCGCAGTGATTCCAGTTTCTCGACCAGTTGTTGTTTCTGTTCCACCGTCAGGGTTTTATGGAAATCCGCCAATCGGGACACCGCAAGGGATATCAGCCCGTCGATTTCCGTCCGGACGCCCGCGATGGCCTCCAGAACCCGTTCCTGATCCATGACCTCGGCGCCGATCTGGGCCATGATTTCCTCCCGGGCCCGCCGGTGGGCCGAGCGCATGCTCTTCAGATCGACCAGGATGTCGGCCTTGGAGTCGTCCAGGATTTCCTGCTGCTCCGGCGTCAGGTTCAGGTCATCGAAGAGGAACTCCATAACCCGGTCCATCTTCTGCTCCGGCGTGGCATGATGCCGGCATCCGGCCGCCGCGGCGGCCAGGATCGCCAATACCGCGATCCCCGTCATGATCCATTTCTTGTTTGCCATAAAGCCTCCTTTCATGTTCCATCTGTTGCTGTTCAGCGCCTGTCCATCGGCGCTCTTGGTTTCCAGGATAGAACAGTCGGGAGGCGATTGCTTTTCCGGTCTGTAACGCTTTGTATCAATTTGTAACATCTTCAGCTATCGGTTGGAGATGGTACCCACCGGCTTTCAGTTTTTCGCCTTTTTATAGTACCCCACGGCCTCCGGAAGATGCTCCTTGATTTTCCGGATCCGGGTCTCGTCCGACGGATGGGTGCTCAAAAATTCCGGCGGCTTGCCGCCGCCCGAACCGCCGGACATTCTGGTCCAGAAATCCACGGCTGCCTGGGGGTCGTATCCGGCCATGGCCATGAAGATCAATCCCAGGCGGTCGGCCTCGCCTTCGTGCAGCCGGCTATAGGGCAGAATCACCCCCACCTGGGAGCCCGCGCCGTAGGCGGTCATCCATAGCTGGCGGGTTTCTTCCGGCTTGTTGGCCATGGCCGTGGAAAGGGCCACGCCGCCCAGCTGCACCAGAACTCCCTGGCTCATGCGCTCATCGCCGTGCCGGGCCACCGCATGGGCGATTTCATGTCCCATCACCACGGCCAGACCGGTTTCGTCCTTTGCAATGGGCAGGATTCCGGAATATACCACCACTTTCCCGCCGGGCATGCACCAGGCGTTCACTTCCTTGCTTTCCACCAGGTTGAATTCCCAGGCATATCCCTTCAACAAATGGGACAATTTTTCTTGCGCCATGTAGCGCTCCACCGCGCTCTGAATTTTTTTCCCCACATTCCGGACCATCTTCACCTGCTTTTCGTCCTTGCTGACCGCATTGGACTTCAGGAACTCGCCGTATTGCTGGTAGCTCATGGACATCATGGTCGAGGCAGGCACCAGATCGAGCTGCGTCCTTCCGGTCAACGGAACGGTGCTGCAGGCTGCCGCGAGGAACAGCCCCGGAAACAACAAGACCGTACGGAGAAATTTGGTGCTCATGTGCTGTCAACTCCTTTACCGCTATGATTTCATTTCATGCTGGTTGTCGGCTCACCGCCAGACTCTTATGTATCCAAGACAACGGCATTTGTAAACCCGGACGCTCCCGAAGGGGCTGAAAAACCGTACGCGCCATCCCGGCGGTTTTTTCAAAAAAAATGCCGCGCGGAGCTTTACTTTTTCGATTTGATCATTGTGGTTCCATCCGGCGGAAGGTCGCCGGCGGCGGCTTTGTTTTATAAATACCACACGGTATCGATTTAATACACCTGTTTTACACGGGAAGGTGCCTCCTCTATCAAAAATCCAGGCCGGAGAACGCTCCGGGACACTGCGCGATGTATGTTTTTCGACCCATCACCTGCCGTCTTTTCGGTTTTTCCGTGACCCGGGATCGAATGGGCCGGGACAACCTTGCCGCCTGCCGAATCATCCGCCGGACCAGCTCCGCTCTTTTCGAAGCCGCCCGTTCATTTCAATCCGAAGCCCCTTGCTTGTCGGACATGGGGCTCCGCCTGTACTCCCTGGATCCGAATTCCGGTGACCGGTTGCTGCCCATCAACGAAGCCCTGGAGGCCGCCATCCGCCGCATGGGGCTGTACCTGCAGATATCCCATGGACGATTGCTGAGCGACCATACCGCAGCGTACGGAGGCAAAAACGGAATTCAAGATAAGAAACGAGGTCGATACAACATATGGTATATCTTTACTATTGACACACAATGGAGACCATATTACGGTATCCCATCGGGTGATGTATTCAACAGCCGCGGCATCATCATCGGCCATTCCCCGGGCCGATGCAGACCGGTTTCAGCCGGAAGGACTCCACCAACCGGAGGCGCCATGCGAATCATAGCGATATCGAATCAAAAAGGCGGATGCGGGAAAACCACCACGGCGGTGAATCTGTCGGCCTGTCTGGCCCGGAAGGGGAAAAGCGTGCTGTTGATCGATATGGATCCCCAGGCCCATTCCTCCATCGCCCTGAACCTGGATGTAAAGCAACTTGAAACATCCGTCCGCGATGCCCTGGGGGGACCCGAAACCGGCCGGACCCGGATGGACGAAATCGTCGTTGCCGTCAGCGAGCATCTCCATATCGCTCCGGCCGATATCACCCTGAGCGCCCTGGAACAACAGCTGGCCATGGTGCCGGGACGGGAAAACCGGCTCAAGGAAGCCATCGCCGGCATGGATCGGGAATATGAATATGTCATCGTGGATTGCCCGCCCAGCCTGGGCCTGTTGACCTTCAACGCCCTGATCGCCGCCACGGAAATCATCGTGCCCCTGGAAATGAGCTTGTTTTCCCTGCATGGCGTCAGCCGGTTGCTGGAAATCATCGGACTGGTCCGGGAAAAGACCGGTCATGAGCCGCGGATCCGGATCCTGGCCACCATGGTTGACGATAGAACCAGAATATCGCGGGAAGTCCTGGCGGATATCGGAAGCCATTTTAAGGAGGCCCTCTTCGCCACCCGCATTCATTTTACCGTCAAATTGAAGGAAGCCGCCAGTTTCGGCAAATCCATCGTCGATTACGGCAGGGACAGCCGGGGCCGGAGAGACTACCTGGCCCTGACGGAAGAAGTGATCGCACAAGATAGCCGGCCGGCATCCTCCCGGTTACGGGAAAAAAGCACCATCATTACCAGACAGTTCACGTTGGATGCCCCCCGGGCGGCCTCGGTGAAAATCGTCGGCACGTTCAACGACTGGACTCCTTCCGAGAAGTCCGCCATGGAACAACGGTCTGACGGCGTCTGGACAAAAGAACTCTCATTGACGCCGGGCGATTATCAATACCGGTTTCTGGTGGACGATGTCTGGACGGAAGACCACGCCAATCCCCATGCCGTGGACAACGCCTTCGGGGGAAAAAATTCCTGTATCACCATCCGCTGAAAAGGAAGGCCATGGAAAACAAACGCCTCGGCAGAGGGCTGGAACAGATTTCCGACCTGTTTTTATCCACCGGGAAAGAACGGCCATCCGCTCTTGATGGTGCCATGTTCGCGGATCCCGTCGATGAATCCGGGTCCGCCCCTCCGCCGGACGGGGAGAAGGAATCCGCGCCCCCTGATCCCCATGGTGACGGACTGGCGGCCGATCTGTGCGAGGTGGAGGAACAGGTGAGTGTCCGGAAGAACATCACCTTCCCGCTCCTGCCCGACGCCCGGGAAAAGATGTGGCGGTTGGTTTGCCGGTATCTGGAATCCGGTTACGGTATCAAGCGGATCGAGTTGATCAAAAGCAGCAGAAACGGCAAGCCCGGCCATCAAAAGACCACGGAAGAGATCGTCTGTATCGGCACCGAAGACCCGCCGCCCGTCATGAATTTTTAGAACCGGCCGCAAGGGTCAGCCGCGTCATTTCATCCCCCCAGGCCAGCGCATCCCGGAAAGCCTTTCTGACCTTCCCACCGTCGAGTCCCAGATTTTGAATGGCTTTTTCCGCCGCGTCCCACTGGCCTTCCTCGATGATTTCCGACAGTCGCAGGAGCGGAGCGTATTCATTGTTCGCATCCCGGCACAGGGCGGATTTCAGTTTGTCCTCCAGGGGCAGGTATTGGACGATTTCCGGCATGGGACGGTTGATCATGGCGTCCAGCAGGGAGAACATTCCCAGCAGAAACAGGCTTTCCGGATTGAAGCCCCAGAAATCGTGGTCTCTTGCGATCTGTTCCAGGAATTTGCCCCGCTGGGCTGACAGCACCACCAATTCCGAGCCTTTCTGGCTCTGGGCCATGTCGTTCAGCACCACGACCCGGACCCAGTTCCGCATTTTTTTCCAGCCCAGCATGTTGATGGCGTCCCGGATGGACTGGATCTTCTGACGAAAGCCATAGGCAGCGGAATTGATATAGGACAGCAACCGGAAACTGATGGAAACATCCGTGCGGATGGCCTCGCTCAGTCGTTCCAGATCAGGGTCTTCCTGTTCGATCAGACGCATCAACTGCAGGCGGCTCACCTGATTGGACGATAGTTTTTTCACGCTGATCTGTTCCGGCTGCTTGAAATATCCGCCCTGAAACAACTGAAAACCCACATCCTTGCAGACCGTCATCAGGGGCTGGCTCTGGACCTGTCCGGCCAGGGACAGACAACCGAAGGGCTCGATCTTTTTCTGGAATCCGTTCAATTCATCCCGGTTTTGTCCGGCGACTTCCACATGGACGATGTCCGCGATTTTCAACAGGGATTCAGGCGTGGCTCCACCCGCCGCCTCCACCACCAGCATATATCCGTCGGCTTTCAATTGGGCGAGGGTGTCCTCGAATCCCGGTTCGCCGGCGGGGCGGCCGAGAATTTTCACCGCCGTCCGCTTCGGTGGCAGCGCATACGGCAGTTTGTCCAATACATTTTTGGCCGAGAACCGGACCATGATTTTCCGTCCGTGGTCCAGCATCTGCTGCAGGCCCATGTAAGTGCCGGAAGCCAGGGTGCCGGCCACCGTGTCCGTATCGAACTCGACGGCCGCGAGCTGTCCGGCTCCGGAAACCGCGAAGAGTTCATATCCCCACAGATGCTGTTCGGCGTCGAAAATCGGCTGTCGCGCCAGGGATAATGCTGCGACCTCTTTCCCAGTTGTCATGGCGTCTCCTTTGTCATCAAGTGTTGATCCGCCGCCCGGACCGTCCCGTTTTACAGCGGCAGGGGTTTCATCCCCCAGATATTTCTGGCGTACTCCATCACCGCCCGGTCACTGGAGAATTTCCCCATGTTGGCGGTGTTCAGGATGGACCGTCGCGCCCAGTCCTCCTGGTTCTGATAGGCCAGGCTGACCTGTTCCTGGGCCTCGATGTAGGAACGGTAATCCGCCAGCACCATGTAATAGTCCCCGTGATCCATCAACGACTGGATGATCGGTGAAAACAGCCAGGGTTCGGCGGGGGAGAAATACCCGTTGTTGATCATTTCCAGCACCTTTCTCAGTTCCGCATCCTGGCGATAGATATCCCGCGGGTTGTATCCGCCGCCGCGCATCTGGTCCACTTCATGGGATTTCATCCCGAAAATGAAGATATTGTCCGGCCCCACCTCCTCGAGAATTTCGACATTGGCCCCATCCATGGTGCCGATGGTCAAGGCGCCGTTGAGGGCGAATTTCATGTTGCCCGTGCCCGACGCTTCCATGCCGGCGGTGGAAATCTGCTCTGACAGCTCCGCGGCCGGAATAATCTTTTCCGCCTGGGAAATGCAATAGTTCGGCAGGAAAATAACCTTCAGTTTGCCACGCACTTCCGGATCACCGTTGATTTTTTCGGCAATGGAATTGATCAGTTTGATGATCAGCTTGGCGCGATAATAAGCGGGCGCCGCCTTGCCTGCGAAAATCACCGTGCGGGGGGCAATGGGGGCCGTCGAACCCTCGATGATCCGGCAGTAGAGAGTGATCACATGCAGGGCGTTCAGGAGCTGCCGCTTGTATTCGTGGATCCGTTTGACATGCACATCGAACAGGGTATCCGGATTGACCCCCATCCCGGTTTTACGCAAAATATAGCGCGCCAGGCGTTTCTTGTTGTTGCGCTTCACCGCCAGCCAGGCGGAGCGGAACGCGGCGTCCCCGGCATACGGGATCAGCCGCTTCAACTGATCCAGCTCCGTGACCCATCCCGGGCCGATGGTCCCGGTGATCAGTTCCGACAGTTCCGGATTGGCCTGACGGAGCCAGCGCCGGGGGGTGATGCCGTTGGTGACGTTTTTCAGCTTGCCGGGAAACACCCGGTCGAATCCGCTGAACATGCCCTCTTTCAAGATGCGGCTGTGCAGCTCCGCCACCCCGTTCACCGAGTGGCTGCCGATGATGGCCAGATAGGCCATGCGCACTTTCTTGACATCGCCCTCCTGAATGATGGACAGCCGGGACAGCAACTCGGGCTGATCCGGGTACCGCTGTTTGATGTCCTCCAGGAACCGGTGGTTGATCTCGTAGATGATTTCCAGATGCCGGGGCAACAGACGGCCGATCAGGGACACCGGCCAGGTCTCCAGGGCCTCGGGCATGACCGTATGATTCGTGTAGGCAAAGGTTCTGGTGCAGATCCCCCAGGCATCCTCCCATTCCAGCCCCTCCTCGTCGATGAGCAGGCGCATGCATTCCGGAATCGCGATGGCCGGGTGGGTGTCGTTCAGCTGGATGGCCACGTAATCCGGAAAATACACGAAGGACTGTTGCTGTTTCCGGTATCTCCGAAAAATGTCCTGCATGGTGGCGGAAACGAAAAAATATTGCTGCCGCAGCCTCAGGGTCCGGCCCTGCTCCTGCTCGTCACTGGGATACAGCACCTTGGAAATGGTCTCGCTCAGCACCTTGTTTTCCACGGCGCCGATATAGTTGCCCTGGTTGAAATAATCCAGGTTGAATTCCCGGCTCGATTTGGCGGTCCAGAGCCGCATGTTGGTGACAAAATCGTCGCCGTACCCGGGAATCAGGATGTCACAGGGCATGGCCATGACCCCTTCCGTATCCACCCAGCGGCAGCGCCTCCTGCCTTCCACATCGGTGTATATCTCCGAACGGCCGTAAAAACGCACGGTATACAGCTGTTCGCGCCGCTTGATTTCCCAGGGATTGCCGCGCCTCATCCAGTTGTCGCTCTGTTCCTGCTGGTAGCCGTTCACCAGTACCTGATGGAAGATGCCGTAATCGTAACGGATGCCGTAGCCGTAGCCCGGCAGACGCAAGCGCGCCATGGAATCCATATAGCAGGAGGCCAGCCGTCCCAATCCGCCGTTGCCCAACCCGGAATCCCACTCTTCCTCCTCGATGTCGTCCAGGTCGAATCCGATGTCGCGGGTCGTATCCGCGGCCGCCTTTTCCATGCCGAGACTGATCAGGTAGTTCTTGAGAAAACGCCCGGGAAGAAATTCCAGGGAGAGATAATAGACCCGTTTGGCGAGGCTGTCATAACAGGCCCGCTGGGTCTTGATCCATTTCTGAATCAGGCGTTCCCGCAGGCTGAAAGCCAGGCCGGTGAAACAGCTGTATCGGTTGGGCATATCCGGATCGCCGCCGAGGGTGGACAAAATATGACGCCGGATGTCCTCATTCAGATGCCGGATGTCTTCTTTCGGTCCGCCTGGCTCCGTCTTCCCGCCCGGCTCCATGGGGTTATCGGATGGTGAACGCTTGGGCATGAATTGTCCTCCGGTGAAACGCAAGGGTCGGTTAGGGGTTTTCCGATACGGGGGAGTCAAAACCGTCGGGCCATCAGGGGCTTTCCGGCAGTACGGCGCATCGGATATGGCGGCTTGAAGCCACCGGCGCCCGATCCGCGCCGCCGGCTTCAATTGTTGGTGTTGTATAATACTATATAGGGTATACGAATTCCACCGTTTGATCAAGAGGAAGATCAACAGAGGAAGAACAGCCGGCCTTCATTCCCTCAAGGTGAGTTTTTTCCCGGAAAGCGCCAGATTCATGTTTCTCACCGCGCACATTTTCCCGCACATGGTGCAGGTTTCCGGCTCCTCGGGTTGCGACGATTCCCGGTACCGGACGGCCTTTTCCGTATCCATGGCCAGGGTGAACATCCGCTGCCAGTCAAGATCGCGCCGGGCCTTGCTCATGGCGTCGTCCCATTTCCGGGCTCCGGGCAGCCCCTTGGCGATATCGGCGGCATGGGCGGCGATCCGGGCGGCGATGATCCCCTCCTTCATGTCCTCCAGGGTCGGCAGGCGCAGGTGCTCGGCGGGCGTCACATAACACAGGAAATCGGCCCCGCTGGCCGCCGCGACGGCGCCGCCGATGGCGCTGGTGATGTGGTCGTAACCCGGAGCGACATCCGTCACCAGCGGCCCCAGAACGTAAAAGGGCGCCCCATGGCAGAGGCGCTTCTCCAGCATCATGTTGCCGGCGATTTCATTGAGGGCCATGTGCCCCGGGCCTTCGATCATGACCTGGACGTTGCGCTCCCAGGAACGCAGGGTCAATTCCCCCAGAACGATCATTTCCTGCACCTGGCAGGCGTCGGTGGAATCATGGATGCTCCCGGGCCGGCAACCGTCGCCCAGACTCAGGGTGACGTCATGGGCCGCGCAGATATCGAGGAGCCGGTCATAGTGTTCATAGAACGGGTTTTCACGTCCCGTCATGGCCATCCAGGAAAACAGCAGGGCCCCGCCCCTGGATACGATATTGGTCAACCGTCTGGATTGCTCCAGTCTCCGGGCGGTTTCCCGGTTCAACCCGGCATGAATGGTCATGAAATCGACCCCGTCCTCGGCATGCTGCAAAACCACCTGGAAAAATTCATCCACCGTGATATCCTGCAGTTCCTTGTCGTAGTATCCCACGGCGTCATAGATGGGAACGGTACCCACCGGGACCGTGGACATGTCCACCAGTTTTTTCCTGAATTCGGCTGTTTTCCCATAGCAGCTGAGGTCCATGATCGCCTCGGCTTTCCATTTCAGGGCGTGTTCGACCTTCCGCAGTTCCGCATCCAGATCACAGCAATCCTTGGAAATTCCCAGATTGACATTGATTTTGGTCCTCAGACCCTCGCCGATGCCTTCCGGTTCCAATCGTGCGTGCCGCTTGTTGGCCGGTATGACCACCCGGCCGGCGGCGATTCGTTTGATCAACTCTCCGGCCTCCATGTTTTCCTTGCCGGCGACAATGGTCATTTCCCGGGTGATGATGCCGTTGCGGGCCGCGTCCATCTGGGTTGTATATTTCATGATTCGATCCTCGCAGGTGATGGGGTTGTTTGTCTCATGATCGCTCTCAATTCCCGGATCCGGGCGCCGATGTCGCCGGCCGAGACGATTTCCGTTACCAGGGAAATACAGCCGGCGCCGTGCCGGACCACCTCGGCAAGATTATGGGTCTTGATCCCGCCGATGGCGACAAAGGGAATGTCGAAACCGGAAACGACATGGTCCAGATACCCCAGCCCCACCGGCTCGCAGACATCTTTTTTGGTGAAGGTCCGGTAGATCGGCCCCACGCCGATATAATCCGCGCCTCTTTCCACCGCATCCCGGGCCTGGTCCGGGGAATGGGTGGAAACGCCGATGATCATTCTGTCCCCGACGACTTGCCGCACCGCCTCGATGGGCAGATCTTCCTGCCCGATATGCACGCCATCGGCCGCCACGGCAAGGGCCAGATCCGCGTGATCGTTGACGATCAGAAAAGCGCCGACCCGGCGGGTCAATTCCCGGATGCGCTGGCACTGCCGGTATTTTTCCCCCATGGTTTTTTCTTTTTCCCGGTATTGGATCAGCCGGATTCCGGCCGACAGCAGACTTTCCGTCACCTGGATATTGTCCCGGCCGGAGGAGTGCTCTTCCGAGGTAATGCAATACAGGTCGGTGTTCAGAATCTCCCTTGCGGTTTTACGGGATGGTGTCAAGGCGCTACTCCTTTACCGGCTTGAATCGTTTCCCCAACACATGGGTCAGGATGATATCGGCCTGTTTGGCCGCCGCCAGGGTCACCCGGGGGGCTACCGGCGGAAAGTCATCACCGGCTTCGCTCACAAGATCGCCCACCACATGGACATTGGTCCCGATCCGATGAACGGTCAGGGCGTCGCTGTTCCCCCAGCCGGAGATGCCGGAGGCGCAGACCAACAATTTTTCCGTGTTCACGAAGGCTTCCAGCATCATTTTTTTATCCCCGGCCGTATCCAGGGCCTCCACGATCACCTGACAATCGGCCAACAGCCTTCGGACATTGCCCGGATGCAGCCGCTCCCGATACAGGGTCAGGGTCAGATCCGGGTTGACGGCCAGCAGGTTGTCCCGCAGCATGTCGACTTTCCATCCCCCCACCTGGTCCAGAAAAAAAAACTGCCGGTTGAGGTTGGAAGGCTCCACCCGGTCCATATCCGCCAGGGTCAGGCGGTTGAAACCGCAACGCACCAGCATCAGGGCGCAATTGGAACCGAGGCCGCCCGCGCCGGCAATGCCGATGCATACCTGCCGCAGCTTCACCAGCTCCTCCGCGCCGAGATACCGGCGGATTCCCACCTCGAACCGGTTCATATGGGCTGCCAGTCCTTGAACACCGGCTGATAACCGAGGCGTTGAATCTGATCACGCATATCCGCCACCGAGCGATGATCGGCGATCTCGAACTGACCCACGGAATCCCGCTCCTGGGTCCGCCCCCCCACTTTGGTGGAGGAGCCGGCGGACATTCTGGTAACCCCCAGCCGGATGAGGCGATCCCGCAGATACGCGCTCTCCCGGGTGGAAAGGGCCATACCCGCCCGGGGCAGAAAAATCCGCCAGGCCAGCATGATCTGAACGAGATTTTCATCACTCACCGGATGCCGGGGCTGATATTCGCCGGCATGGGACCGAATGCGCGGCAGGGACAGGCCGATCTCCACCTCCGGGAAACGGCGCTGCAGATAATCGGCATGCAGTCCGGTAAGATAGGCGTCCCTCCGCCAGTCGTCCAACCCCAGCAGGGCGGCGATGTTCACCGAACGGATACCGGCCCGGCAGGCCCTTTCCGGAGCCTCCAGGCGAAAACGATAATCCCTTTTGGGGCCTTTCGGATGAAGGTCTTCGTAAAGGTTCCGGTTGTAGGTTTCCTGATAAATGGTCAGCGAATCCACGCCGGCGTCGATCAGCTCGCGGTACTCCTCTGTTTCAAGGGCGTATATTTCGATGCCGATGGAGGTGAAATAGCGCCGCAGGATCTCCAGGCAGTTCTTCAGATACGACAGGCCGGCCATATGGCGGGCGTCCCCGGTGAGAATCAGGATATGCTTCAACCCCGTGGCGGCGATGGCCGCGGCCTCCCGCTCCACTTCATCGAGGGTCAACTGCATGCGGGGAATGGCGTTGCCGGCGTTGAAACCGCAATACCGGCACTGGTTGATGCAGTGATTCGACAAATACAGGGGGGTGTAGAGCAGAATCGTCCGGCCGAAATACTGGACCGTCAGCCGGTGGGCCGCCCGGGCCATGTCTTCCAGGAACGGAACCGCGGCCGGAGACAGCAGGAACCGGAAATCCGCCGGCGGAACCCGGCCCTGTCCCAGAATCCGGCGCAGCCGGTCCACTCCGTTCTCCAGGGACGGCTCCTCTGCGGGGCAGCTCTCAACCGTCTCTACCAACGGGTAAAAACTCATGGCTGTATTCTTTCCTCCAACGTCCGGTTATTCCATTTTCCCATCGGTGTCTTCCCGTAAAAAACCCGTCAGGGGGGAAGATGCCGCCGCCACCTCGCCTTCCGCGCCCGGACCGGCCAGATACGCTTCCCGGCCGGCCCTGACAGCCTTGCCGAACGCATCCGCCATGGCCAGGGGATCGCGGGCGCTGGCGATGGCGGTGTTGACCAAACAGGCACCGGCACCCATTTCCATGGCCTCGCAGGCATGACTCGGTTTTCCCAGCCCGGCGTCCACAATGATGGGCAGGTCGATTTCATCGATGAGAATCCGGATCAGCTCTTTGGTTTTCAGGCCGCGGTTGCTGCCGATGGGCGCCCCCAGGGGCATGACGGCGGCCGCACCGGCGGCTGCCAAGCGTTTGGCCACCATCAGATCCGGGCTGATATACGGCAGGACGACAAATCCCTCGCCGGCAAGAATTTCCGTCGCGCGCACGGTCTCGTACCCGTCCGGCAACAGATATTTGTTATCCGTGATAACCTCGATTTTGACCCAGTTGCCGCAGCCGGCGGCCCTGGCGATGCGGGCAATGCGGACGGCCTCCTCCGCGTTGCGCGCCCCGGATGTATTCGGCATCAATTGAACATGGGCGGGAACATGCCGGAGGATATTCTCGCTTTCGGAATCGAAATCCATCCGCCTCAAGGCCACGGTGATGATTTCCGCGCCGGAGCGGGCCACGATTTCGGGAATCAAGACGTCCGCAGACATTTTCCCCGTTCCCAGCAACAGCCGGCTGTGAAACCGACGCCCCCCGATGATCCACTCGTCGTTCATCCGCTCACCCTCCCCCGACAAACCGCAAAATTTCCAACTTATCGTTTTCATTTATTATTTTGTTTGACAATTCTTCCGTGGGAATGATCGCGAGGTTGTGTTCCACCACCACGGAATTCGGATCGATCCCCCGCTCGGCCAGAAAATCGGACAGACAGACCTTATCCTCCAACCAGGTCGGCTTTCCGTTGACGACGATCGCAATGGGCATCCTCTCCCTCCTTGACCCCGGACCGGTTGCCGGGGAATGACGTCACCCCAAAAAAAAAAGCTCGCCCGAAGGCAAGCCGAATGATTTGACCAATCCGTATGTTGCTTCCCTCCGGCAGTATCAGCTGCATCAGGTTCGAGGGGTCGAAACCGAGTTTCCTCTCAGCCTTGCGGCTCCCCCAGCATGTATTTTATTTCTATAGGGGAGAAACCTTTTTTTTTCAAGCAATATTTGCGATGAGGCGCCGCAAGTTTCGGGAATCGACTGAAAATCCTGCTTGCGCTGCCCGCCGCTCCGTGTTATGAAACAAGCGTTATTTAACATATGCGCCATCTGTTGCCGTGGAATGCAATACAAGAGGTGTTTTTAAACGATTGAGTCCATCATGCGCGGAAACCCACAGCGGACACTCCAACTGATCTCCATCGGCTTGCTCGGCTTGATCATCCTTACCGGATGCCGGGGCGGGTACCCGCAGACCGTCGAACCCGAGGGGTCCCCGCCATTTATCGTTTATGTCCAGACCGGCAAAATCCTGTACGGGAACTATCTGGCCACCAGTTCCTTTCGCATCGGCGACACGGCCAATTTTAAAATCACGGTCATCGATGATGACCTTGACATCCAGTCTCTTTCCATCCGGCGTTATTTCCCAAAAGACGCCACCGAACCCATCCACCGGTTCAAGCCGTTTGAGCTGCATCAGCAGAAAGAGCGCAGGGAAAGCTTTCTGCTGAACGAACCCTTTGAGGTGACGGGACCCACCGGTGAATGCCGCTACGATCTCCTGATCGAGGATGCCCAGGGCAATAAAAGCAATATATACAAATTATTTGTGATTGTTCACTAGATCCGCCTGACGGGGGCGATGGGCGTGATGGGCGCCACCACCTCGCTTCCCTCGGCCCGCCGGGCTTGCTTGCGCAGGAGGGATCTGCGGGTAATCGGGGAATCCCCCGGCGGATTCTTCGGCATGCGGTTGGAAGCATCCGGTTTAACCGGCCGTCGCCCAGACGGCCGGGGGTTTTCCGCAGGCGGCAAAGCGTCGGCAGCTCCGCGAACTGCCCTGGCGAAAAAGGCCCGGAAAGTGCCGGTTGCTTTTTGTACTTCCGGTTTCACTGCCGGCCGGGAACGAGGGGGAACGGCAAGCCCTTCCCCATCCGCCCGTGGTTCCCGGACGGAGGGGCCGGCGGCCGGCCACCTTGTCCGGGGAGCCGGGCCGGACGAAAAACAGGTTTTGATCCGTTGATAGGCGCTGTTGATCCGCTTCAGGCGTTCCGCCATGACTTGCTGCAAATCCGGATCGGCCGCATAGCGGTCGGGATGAAATCGCTTGGCACATTTCCGGTAAGCCCGCTTGACGTCTTCCTCTGAAGCATTCTGGTTCAGTCCGAGCAGACGGAAGGCTTGATGAAGTTCCGGGTCGGAATACATGGGGCTGATGATACCTCATACCGCCGGGGGGATCAACAGGAATCAACGATCCACAGCACCCGAACCGGCACCAATGACATGGGAGGTATATTCCGACCCGGTCATGAAAGGATTGATTTTTGCCGGGTTCCGGTATATGGCAAACATCATCGGACATTGTTTCAGCGGTCCGGGGAAGGTGATCCGCCTTCCCCTGCGGACCTGCATGACGGCGTTCCCCTCTTTTTCATCGAACCTATCTAAACAAAAAAATGAAATGGCTGCATGCAGGATCATTATGATTACCGGGATACGAATTCAACTATATGGGGTACGATATGGCAACAGGTGACATTTCGACCATGATAAATCCGAAAAAAATCAGCAGGGCGCTGGGCATCTGTCTGGGCGCCTCCACCATTTCCCTGGTTCAGCTGCAGCGGGACGACTGTCAAAGCGAGGCAGCGACGGATCATCCGAACCGGACCATCCGCGTGGTCCATCATGAACTCCATGTCCATGGGGGAAATCCCAAAAAAGTGCTGCAAACCGTAGTCGACAGCATGGGTATGGACGATTTTGACACCATAGCGGTCACCGGCCGTAAATTTCAGAAATTCATCAATCTTTCCACCGTTTCCGAGCCCGAAGCCGTGGAGTACGCCTACCATTTCACCAAACCGCCCGGCGTGGAATGTCCGGCGGTGGTTTCAGCCGGCGGCGAAACTTTTATGGTGTACGTTCTCAATTCGGAAGGCAAGATCGCCAATGTACTGACCGGCAACAAATGCGCGTCGGGCACCGGCGAGTTTTTTCTCCAGCAATTGCGGCGGATGGACGTCGCCCTCAGCGAAATCGGCGACTGGGCGGACTGGGAGACCCCCTACCATGTTTCCGGACGCTGTTCGGTTTTCTGCAAATCGGATTGCACCCATGCCACCAACAAAGGCATCCCCAAATCCAAAGTCACGGCGGGACTTTGCGTCATGATGGCCAACAAGGTGCTCGAACTGCTGAAAAAAGTCCAGCGCCGGCAGATCATGATCACCGGCGGCACGGCCATGAACCAGATGATGATCGAAAATCTGCGCAGGGAAATACCGGATCTCATCGTTCCGGAGGAAGCGCCCTATTTCGAAGCCCTGGGAGCGGCCCTCTGGGCCCTGGAAAATCCCACCCGCCCCTTTCCGGGCATTGCATCCCTGTTCCGGACGGAAATGCAGCCGTTTGCCGCCCTGCCGGCCCTCCAGGACTGTCAAAATCTCGTGACCTTCAAGACCCTGACCCGCGGTACGGTTTTTCCCAAGGACCGTTGTCTTCTGGGACTCGATGTGGGCTCCACCACCACCAAGGCAGTCCTGCTGCGCGAATCGGACCATGCCCTGCTGGCCTCCGTATATCTGCGCACCAACGGGGATCCGGTGGGCGCCGCCCGGCTCTGCTACCGTTCCATTCGCGATCAGATCGCCGAGCGGTTCGATCCCGGCCTGGTGGATATCATCGGATTGGGCGTCTGCGGCTCCGGAAGGCAGATCGCCGGCCTGCACGCCCTCACCGACGGCGTGATCAATGAAATCATCGCCCACGCCACCGCGGCGGTTTATTTCGACCCCAAGGTCGATACGATTTTCGAAATCGGCGGCCAGGACGCCAAATACACGTACATCGTCAACAGCGTACCTGCGGATTACGCCATGAATGAAGCCTGTTCGGCGGGTACCGGTTCGTTTCTGGAGGAATCCGCCCTGGAATCGCTGAACGTGGCCATGGAAGATATCGCCGGAATCGCCATGCAGGCCACCCGGCCGCCCAATTTCAACGACCAGTGCGCGGCCTTCATCGCCTCGGACATCAAGAACGCCATTCATGAGGGGATCGCCCACGAGGATATCATCGCCGGACTGGTCTATTCCATCTGCATGAATTACAGCAATCGGGTGAAGGGAAATCGGCCCGTGGGGGAAAAAGTGTTCATGCAGGGCGGGGTTTGTTACAACCAGGCGGTTCCCATGGCCATGGCCGCGCTGGTGGGTAAACCCATCGTGGTTCCCCCGGAGCCCGGACTCATGGGCGCTTTCGGTGTGGCCCTGGAGGTGGAAAAGCGTATCCGGAGCGGCCTCATGGCCGAGCAGCGCTTCGATCTCCATACCCTGATCAACCGGGAAGTGGAATACGGCAAGTCCTTCACCTGTCGCGGCGGCGGCGACAACTGCGATCGCGGCTGCAAAATCGCCATGATTCACCTGGAAGGCAAGCGCTATCCGTTCGGCGGCGCCTGCAACCGGTATTACAATCTGAGGCTCCACATTCAACATGACGTGCAGCAATTCGATCTGGTGAAGCTCCGAAACCACCTGGTCTTTTCCAAATACGCTGGAAAACCGGAACCGACGCTTCGCGGAGGACCTCGCCCCAGGGTCGGCATCAACCGGAGTTTCCTGGTAAGCACGTTTTTCCCGCTGTATTCCACTTTTTTCGCCGAAATCGGCTTCGAGCCGGTGATGCCGGAAACCCCTTCCCAGGCCGGAATCGACATGCGCGAGTCGGCTTTCTGTTATCCCGCGGAATTGTCCCATGGTTTTTTTCACTCCCTGATCTCCGGGGATGATCCGCCCGACTATATCTTTCTGCCGCATCTGAAAGCCATCCCCAGCCAGAACGGGAAGGAGGTGTCGCTGACCTGCCCCTTTGTACAGGGCGAAACGTTTTTCCTGCAATCCACCTTCCGGAAGTTCCTCGCGGAATTAGCGGCCCGGGGGAAGAAAGTCCTTTCGCCCCTCCTCGATCTGAGCGCCGGGTTGGAGGCGGCGGGGCCGGCGCTGATCGACATGGCCGGCAACCTGGGCGTGCGGAAAAAAGACGCGGAAAAAGCCTTTGCCAAAGCCCTCCAGGCCCAGCGGGCATGCGAGGCGGAGATGCGGGCCATGGGTCGCAAGGCCCTGGAGGAGATTGAAAAACAGCCGGACCGGATGGCAGCGGTGATCTTCAGCCGCTCCTACAACGGCCTGGTGGATGAGGCCAACATGGGCATCCCGCATAAAATCGCTTCCCGGGGTGTAACGGTGATCCCCGCGGACTTTCTTTCCTTCGAAGACACGGAAACCCGCCGACACATGTACTGGGGCACGGGGCAACGCCTCCTGAAAGCGGCGGCCGTGGTCAAGCAGCATCCCCAACTGTTCGGCGTCTATATCACCAATTTTTCCTGCGGACCGGACTCCTTCATCATCACGTATTTCCGGGATCTGATGGAAAGAAAGCCCTCGTTGACCCTGGAGTTGGACAGCCACACCGCCGACGCCGGCCTGGAAACCAGAATCGAGGCCTTCCTGGACATCGTTTCCGCCTACCGGAAACTGGTTGCCCGACGGGAAATCCAGACCTTGCAACAACCGTTTTCACCGGCCCGCACCTTGATGGAAGACGGCTCCTTCCAGGTGCAAACATCATCGGGCAGACGGCTTTCCCTGAATGATCCGAAGGTGACGGTCCTGTTCCCCTCCATGGGACGCCTGGCTTCCGAGGCCATCGCGGCCGTGTTCCGCTCCAGGGGGTTCAACGCCGTGGTTCACCCGCCGGCTGACGAAGCCGTGCTGAAACTCGGCCGGGCCAATACGTCCTGCAAGGAATGCTTGCCGCTCATCCTGACCACCGGCACCTTGTTGAACTATGCGGAAAAATGGAAGCAACAAGATGAAGTGCTGGTCTATTTCATGCCCACCGGATCAGGACCCTGCCGATTCGGCCAATATTACGTTTACATGGAAGACCTGATCCGCCGGCTGGGATTGCCGGACGTGACCCTTTTCTCCCTCACCTCGGAAAACGGCTATGCCGGCATGGGCAACCAGGTCCAGCTCCGGGCCTGGTGGGGTGTCATCGTTTCGGATGTGATGGAAGACATCCGTTCCATGCTCCTGGCCGACGCCGTCAACCCGCGGGAAGCGGAGATATGCTTCGAAACCGAATGGCGGTCCGTCCTGGACTGCCTGGAAAAAGGCGATTTCCGGTTCCTGGAAGACCGCCTGAAATTAACCGCCGCCCGTTTCCGGGAGATCCCCATGAAACAACCACCGGAAACCGTCCCCACCATCTTCATGGCCGGGGAAATCTTTGTGCGCCGGGATGCCATCTCGCGGCAATATCTCACGGAGAAACTGGCGGAAAAAGGCTTTGCCACCGTCTGCGCACCCATCGGGGAATGGCTGCTCTATTCCGATTATCTGGTGGACCGGAACCTGACCGTCAAGTCCATGAATTTCAAGGAACGGATGGCCTTCGCCATCCGCAAACGGTTGATGGGGCATTATGAAAAACGCATCAAGAAAATCCTGGGCGGCTCCGGACTCGTCCAGATGCATGCCATCGATATCCGGCGGGTTATCCGGAACGCCGCCCCCTTTATTTCGGAAAACCTCACCGGCGAGGCGGTGCTGACAGTGGGCACCTCCCTGGCCGAAATTGCCACCCAGGCCTGCGGGGTGATCGCCATCGGGCCCTTTGGCTGCATGCCGAACCGGATTTCCGAATCCATCCTGAATGATGCCATGAACAGCGACACCAAACTGGCCATCGAACCCCGCAACAGCGCCCTCCGTCGAATCCTGGACAGCGTGGAAGAACTGCCGTTTCTGGCCATCGAAAGCGACGGATCACCTTTTCCGCAGCTGATCAATGCCAAGCTGGAAGCCTTCTGTCTGAGGGCCGAACGCTTGCATCACCTGATGAAAACCCATCAAAACTGAGTGGCGGCATGCTGCGGGAAAGGAATCGATTTCATTGAACGATACAAACAAACGGGCGGTATGGGGCTGGGCCCTCTACGACTGGGCTAATTCCGCCTTCGCCACCACGGTGATGGCCGGATTCTTCCCCATTTTCTTCAAGCAGTACTGGAGTATCGGCGTTGATGTGAACATGAGTACGGCCCAACTCGGTTTCGGCAACTCCATGGCCGGCCTGCTGGTGGCCCTGCTGGCTCCGGTCCTGGGGGCCATTGCCGATCAAAGCTCCAGCCGCAAGAAGTTCATGATCTTTTTCGCCTACCTGGGCGTCCTCATGACTGCGGCGCTGTTTTTCGTCGGCAAGGGGCAATGGGGCTGGGCCATTCTCATTTACGCCGGCGGTTTCATCGGCTTTGCTGGCGCCAATGTCTTTTACGACTCGCTGCTGCCGATGGTCGCCGACGAAAACCGGGTGGACCATGTTTCCAGTCTCGGATATTCCCTGGGATATCTGGGAGGCGGCCTGCTGTTCCTGATCAATGTCCTGATGACCCTGATGCCGGCCGTTTTCGGTCTTCCGGACGCCGCCGCGGCGGTCCGTTTTTCCTTTCTTACCGTGGCGGTCTGGTGGGGCGGCTTCACCCTGTTCGCCATCTTCTGGGTGCCCGAGGGAACCGACGCCTCCCGCCGCCTGCCCGGCAATCCCGTCACCGCCGGTTTCCGGCAATTCACGGACACCTTCACCAAAATACGGAACCTGAAAACCGTGGGAATATTTCTGCTGGCCTACTGGTTTTATATCGACGGCGTGGATACGATCATCCTGATGGCGGTGGATTACGGAATTTCCCTGGGTTTCGCAAGCAACGATCTGATCGTCGCCCTGCTGATCGTCCAGTTTGTCGGTTTCCCCGCCGCGCTGGTTTTCGGACGGCTGGGAGAGCGCTGGGGAGTCAAAAAATCCATCTATCTGGGGATTTTCATATACATGCTCATCACCTTCTGGGGGGCCATGATGTCCCGCAAGGAGGAATTCTATATACTGGCGGGGGCCATCGGGCTGGTCCAGGGAGGAATCCAGGCCCTGAGCCGCTCGTATTACTCCCGACTGATCCCCCCGGACCAGTCGGCCGAATATTACGGTTTTTACAACATGCTGGGGAAATTCGCCGCCATCATCGGACCGAGCCTGGTGGGTCTTTCCGGGCTCCTGGCCAGACACCTGTTGATGCCGGCCGCCGCCACCCCTGAGCAGATAGCGGCGGCTGGACTCCTGGCAACCCGTTGGAGCATCGCCTCGGTGCTGCTGCTTTTTGTGATCGGCGCCGTCCTGTTCTATTTCGTGGATGAGAAAACCGGCAGAAGTCAGGCCCACCGGCTGGACCGATGATACCCCCCGTCATCCGGCGTTTCCGGAGATTCATCCGGCCCGCGGACCGGACAACGGGGTCTGCGGGTTCGGTCCTGGAAATTTTCCATTGTTTTTTCTTTAGGGTTCTGTTTTACTTATGCAAATATAGAATTGACCTTCACCGGCGGCCGGTCTCCGGCCCAACCGGTTCATTGCGCACAGCTCAAAGGGGGCTCTTATGAAATCCGCCATGACAACCGCTTGTTGCCTGATCATCTGCCTTTTCGCGTTCATCCCTTCCACGCTGCCGGCCGCCGAGGAATATCGGTTCGAGGAGGAACTCACCGCCGTCAAGGCCGATCTGGACCGGGAATACCAGGAGCTTTATCAGCTAAAGTCCGAATTGGAAACCCACCGCCAGAGAGTCAAAACCGACAAGGATCTGGCGGACTATAAAAAAAAACTGGCGGTCTATGACAATCGGGTGGCCGCCTATGACGAAAAACGCCGCAGCTATGATGAGCGGGTCAGGGCCATCATGGAGGCCGAAGCCGAGAAGCAGGCGATCATCGACGGCGCCTTGAGCGATCACGAAGGGTACCCGGTGGGGTTGGGCGAGCTTCAAACCACGGAAGAGGCGCCTGCGGAGGAGACAACCGCGGAAACACCGCCCGGAGAAGAAAACCCGGAAGCCGCCGAAGCCGACCGGCAGGCCGGCGATGAGGAAACCGCGGCGGCAGCAACCAGGCCGGAGGAAATCCAGGCGGTAAGCGCAGGCGGTGGAACGAAAATCACTCCGGCCCAGTCAGCCAAGGCCCTCCAGGCGGAACAGAAGATCCTGGAAAAACGCAAAGCAGCCATTGATGAGGACTTTACCAAACTGTCCAAGGAAAAGGAAGCGGTGGAAACCCGGCGCAAACCCCGGATGACCGTCCGGGAAATAGAGGAATTGAACAAGGAAGTGGCTGAACTGAATCAAAAAATCCAGCAGTTCGAGGAAGGCCGCAAGCAGTTTGATTCGGAAGTCGCCGATTACAACAAACGGGTGACCGACGCGGGTCTGGCGGACAATCCGCCCCCGGAAAAAAAGTAAAGCGCGTGCTATCCTTAGAGTAACTCCCTATGGATCGCGGCCTGAAGCCGGGCCGCATGGTTGGAATAAATAAAATCCACGCCGCGTGCGATTTCCCGGTACAGGCAGTTGCGGGAGGAGATGAAACCCGTGCCCACCTGCTGCCCCCTTGCGTGATGCATCCGGATGCGTCCATCCGACATGAACAAATAATGGCCGTTGACCCCGCCGTAACCCTCCTCCAGCGCCAGCCGGCTCAAACCGCGGATATTGATCTGGGCGATGGGCATGAAATGGCGCCGCGGGATGAAATCAATCTTCCGGAACATGTCCGGTGATAGCGTGATCAGGTGGTAATCCCGGCCGGGGGAAAGCCCGGCGAAAATCTCCCCCAGCGCGCGGTTCTGACGGATGGGATCTGGATAAGGTTCCTGCTTGATTTCCAGCATGAGGTGCGTTTTCCCGCCATACCGTTCGACGACCTCCCGGAGGGAAGGGACCAGCGGACAGGCGGCCCGCAGTTCCGCCCAGGTCATACGGGCGATGACCTCCGGCTTGCCGTGCAGGCGCAACAGATCCGGATCATGGCTGATCACCGGAACCAGATCCCGGGTCCAGCGCAGATCGCATTCCAGGCCCCATACATCGGCGCAAGCAACGGCGTCAAAGGCCCCGAGGGTGTTCTCCAAGACGGTGCGGTTATCATATTCCCCTCGGTGGGATATCAGGCGGCAGGCCTTCAAGGCCCCGCGGTCGGGCCTGGGAGCGGGGACACGCGCAAAAACCGCATCCGCCGCCTTCACAAAACAGTTTTCAATCCAATCTGGAATCGCCATGGAGATTCTTTTCTTGTTATTGATCTCCGCCCAGCAAACCTCCCAGGGGGCCTAAAATGGAACCTTCTCCCTGGCTGCCGCCCCGCTGGGGAGCGGCCTGGAGCATTCGGCCGGCCAGCCTGGAAAAAGGCAGGGACTGGAGCCAGACTTTTCCGGGGCCCCGGAGGGTGGCGAAAAACAGGCCTTCCCCCCCGAACAGAGCGGTTTTAATGCCGCCGGCCTGTTGAATGTCGAATTGGACCCCGGGCTCGAAGGCCACGATGCAACCGGTGTCCACATGCAGGGTTTCGGCGCCGTCCAGGCTCCGCTCCACCACCGTCCCTCCGGCGTGGAGGAACACCATGCCGTCGCCTTCCAGTTTCTGCATGATGAAGCCTTCCCCGCCGAACAAACCGGTGAGGATCTTGCGTTGAAAATAAATCCCCACCGAAACCCCCTTGGCCGCGCACAGGAAGCTGTCCTTCTGGCAAATCATGACGCCGCCCACTTTGCGCAAATGCACGGGGATGATATTGCCGGGGAAAGGTGCGCCGAACGCCACATGGGCCTTCCCCTGGCCCCGGTGGGTGAAAACCGTCATGAAAAGACTTTCGCCGGTTAGCAGGCGCTTGCCCGCGCCCAGCAGTTTATCCATGAAAGTGCCTCCCCCGCTTCCGGAACCATCGCCGAACACGGTTTCCATGACTACGGCGCTGTCCTTGTACATCATGGCGCCTGCTTCGGCCACGGCGCTTTCCCCCGGATCCAGTTCGATCTCCACGAACTGCATCTCGGAACCGACGATCTTGAAATCGATCTCATCGGCCGTGCGGCCGGTCCCCACCGGAGGCGGCGCCGGCATGAACGGCGCAGGCCTGGTCAATTCAGCCACCCGGGAAATGGGCAGCCACTCGGCATATCCCTCCCGCCAGGCGTGTCCGTTGGGATTCCGGGCCACCTGGGCGGCCGCCTGGGCGGGATCGAGCGGCCCCATCTGATTTCCGTCATAACTCAGGTACCATTGTGTCATGAATCCCTCCTTTTCGGCTTGTCACAAGGGCCCGAGGCCCAACTGGCGGTGGATTTCGTTGACGGCCGCCGGATCCAGCGAAAGAAGTCCGGCAAGGGTTCGCAGGTAATTCCGCTCGGCGTCCGTGTCCACCTCCACGGCCACCAGCGAAACCGTGTACACCATGCGGGCGGTTTCCAGCGAGGTCACCCCTGCGGCGATCCGCTTCGGGTCCATGGGAACGGCCATTTCCTGCCGGATGAACGCTTGTTCTTCATCCGACAGGTCCGCGGTTTTCAAACGCGCGAAAATAGCTGCCTGTTCCCGGTCATCGATGAGGCCATCGGCGTTGGCCGCGGCGATCATGGCGCGAATCAGGAGGACGGCCTCGTTTTTCGGCTCCGGCGCCCCGCCGGAAAACATGGAAACACCGGGCGGCGGCGGGGGCTGCCGGGAAGGACCGGGCGGCGGAGGCGGCGCCACCGGAGTCTGCCCCGGCCGCCGGAAATCACCGGTGGGGATGCCATAAGTCGGCGGAGGCGCCGACGGCTGGTTTTGGGCACGGTCCATGTAATGCGACACTGCTTCCATGGCCACGCCTAGAAGGCCCAGGGCTGCGCCGCCAGGAACCAGCGAATCACCGCGGCGGCCGATTCCGGATGAAATCAACCCTTTCAGCAGTTTTTCCGGATTAAACATAGGCATTCTCCTTATGGTTGCGGTCGGATTCATCGGAAGCGGACACCGGGACGGCCTCCGCTACGTGGGCATGCAGCGCCGGACCAGTTCTGTCGGGGCGGACATCCGTTACAAGCCCCGACCTAACCGAAGCCCATGGGCTTGTCAAGGGATTTGTACTCCGGTATTGACAGCCCCCAGGAAATCTGATTGGAACGAATGGTTGCCTGCGGCCCCGGCATGGGAAATCCCCCGCGGACCATGTTTTGCAAGTTCCACTGGAGAAGATTGTAGATTGATTCCATTTTGGTGCAGGTCGCAAATCCATGGATGACGGCGGTATTGAATGGCCGGAGCTGGTGCCCGGGGTCCTGATCCGGCGCTACAAGCGTTTTCTGGCCGACATCCTCCTTGAAGACGGCGCAACCGCCACCGCCCACTGCCCCAACTCGGGGGCCATGGCCTCCTGCTGCGAACCGGGACGACCGGTGTATCTTTCCGTCCACAACCAGCCCCATCGCAGACTGAAATACACCTGGGAATTGATTCACATGCCCGGCGCCATGGTGGGGGTCAACGCCCTGGTTCCCAACCGCCTGGTCCAGCGCTCCATCGCCGCCCGCCGCATCCGGGAACTAGACGGCTACAGGGACATGGTCCGGGAAGTCGTTGTGAGCCCCCATACCCGTCTCGACCTGCGATTGACCGACCCGGACAGGCCGCCCTGTTATGTGGAGATCAAGAACTGCACCCTGGTGACCGGCGGGAGGGCCATGTTTCCGGACGCCGTTACCAAAAGAGGCTTGAAGCATCTGGAGGAAATGACCCGGCTGGCGGCCGGCGGATCCCGCTGCGTCATGTTCTACCTGATCCAGCGCACCGATGCCCGCCGCTTCGAACCCGCCGATCATATCGACCCGGCCTACGGCAAGGCCCTGCGCCGGGCCGTGGACGGCGGCGTGGAAATCCTGGCCTGGGATGTCGCCGTCGATCTGCACCGCATCGCCCTGCGCAGACCCATCCCCGTGAGGTTATCGCACGGATCATCGAACATCATTCATGCCAAGCAAGCGTATTGACACTGTTCGGTTTTTCACGATATGACATCCTCAGAGAAAGGCGGCGAAACTTATATTGGGAGGTCGGGGTTGACGGAACAATCATCCGGATTTGATGCCATCATCATCAATGAAGTCCAGCTCGTTCTGGCGGAGAAGCGGACATCCCTGGCGGTGATGCGCACCGGTATCGCCGTGCTGGCTCTGCCCCTGTCCGTGCTGAGCGTCCTGATCGCCACCTCGAAATATTACGATTTCGTTCGCGTTATACATCTGATGGTGCCCCTGATGGTGATCAATCTGTTTCTGGTTATTTTCGGCATCTATCTGATTTTACGCGCCATAGCGCGTATGCGGCGGCACGACGCTCTGATTCAAAAAATCAAGAAGGAGCACAGCGCCATCTCCGAATTTATCGATTGATTCAAACTGGTGAGTCAAACTGGTGATCCAGACCCGTGACCCCAATCCGGGTATCGACGCTGCCGGGTCTTCACAACCATCTTCGCGGAAGGAGGCAGACCATGAAACCGTTTTTCCCGCCCGATAGACAGGTAACCGCCGTCACCCACGGTCAGGCGACGTTTGAACTGCCGGTATTGTACTTCCGTGACGACGCTTTCGTCGTTTTCTATACCGCCGATCCCGGCAAGATCCGGGACATCCTGCCTTCGGACAACCTGCATCCGGTCCTGCTGCCCGGAAGAAGGTCCCTGGTGGGCCTGGCCGCCTTCAACTACACGGAAACAACCATCGGATCGTACGGCGAAATCGGGATGATCGTTCCGGTGGTTTACGGCCCCAAGCCGCCGCCGGTCCTGCTGCCGGTTGTCCTGGAAAGCCGCTTTCCCGGATTCGGCGCCCTGGTCCTGCACCTGCCGGTAACCAAAACCCTGGCCCGGGATGCGGGCCGCGGGGAATGGGGCTACACCAAATTCATCGCCGACATGCATTTCACCATCACGCCGGAATTCATGGAATGCTGCATGATGGACGGCAATCACCATATTCTGACCATGCATGTGCGCCGCAAGGGCATCATCCTGCGGGACAAAAAACCCCTGATCACCTACTCGGTCCGGAACGGCGATCTCATCCGGACCGTGATTCCCCAGACCGGCGCCTATAGGCAGGCCATCACCCCCCCGGACACCCATGTGGATTTCGGCGACCACCCCATGGCGGACACCTTCCGGGCATTGGAGCCGGGCAGCCGCCCCCTGCTGTCGCGTTATTACGTGGAACGGGCCGCCATCCTCCCAAAAGGGGAAGTCATTGAAAGCAACGTGCGCCCCCTGGACGGCTATGCGGGGCAAAACCGGGAGGGCGCTCACAAGATCAGCTTCCTCGAAGCAACCGCTGAACCGGCGCGGTAAAGCCATGCGGTGCCCCAAATGCGATTTTGAACAACCGGAAGGAAGCCCCGAATGCGCCCGCTGCGGGGTTATCTTCCGGAAAGCGCGTCCAGGGAACCTTCCGCCGGTTTCATCCAGCGGGCACCATGCGGCCGCCGGGGAGGAGGAGCCCGGTGCCGGCCATGTGATCCGGGAATTGCTGTTCGGGTCCCATCAGGAAGTGAATCCGTTTTATTTCGCCGGCAGGGTTCTTGTTTTCATCGGCCTCGTGATCCTGGGCATCCAATACATCCTGGCCGGCTGGCAGAGCAACTACCCTGCGGGGACCTTTCTCCACGGCGTCAATCTGGCCTTTCACGAAGCCGGCCATCTCCTGTTCCGCCCCTTCGGCCGCTTCATGACGGTCCTGGGCGGCAGCCTGGGGCAGCTGCTGATGCCCCTGATCTGCATGGCTGTCTTCTTGATCAAATCCCGGGATCCCTTCGGCGCCTCCGTGGCCTTCTGGTGGCTGGGACAGAGTTTCCTGGATCTGGCTCCATATATAGGCGACGCCCGGGCCCTGCGGCTCATCCTTCTGGGCGGCATCACCGGCCGGGACGCCGTGGACTACCATGACTGGGAATTCCTCCTGAAACAACTCGGCCTGCTGCAATGGGACCGAACCCTGGCCTTTCTGGCCCACGGCTTCGGCTCCCTCTGTATTCTTTCAGCGATGTTGTGGGGCGCCTATCTTCTCTTCAATCAGTACAAACACATGCGGGGGTCAGCGCAGTAGTTCCCAGCGCGAATCAGGCATCCTTCGGGCTCCCGCGTACCGCTTCCCGACCGCAACCCTTTCCGTGTCCCGCAAGGAACATTTCCGTAGTCTCCGGAATGCCGAACGGGTGTCGGGCCTTTTGGTGCGATATCAGTCCACCCAGAAGTGTTTGGCCAGGGTTCGCCGCTTGTTCCACAGGTTCGACTTGTCGGTGAACCCGGCGATACCCTGCCCCTGGTCAGCGTCGGCCACCTGCCAGAAGCCGTTCACCGCCCCGCTCAATCCGCCGGAGAGCAGTTCAAATCCCTGGGCTGTGTAGAGATCGGTTTCACAACCCCGGTTGATGATCACCTTGAGCTGGCGGCAGGCCTGCTGGTTCTTGACCCGCAGCACCTCCAGCAGGGCCTCCACTTCCCGGTCCAGGCTGTCGTCGGCCACGACGCGGTTCCAGAGTCCCCATTCCACCGCCTTGCTGGCCGGATGCAGGGCGCCGATGATGTTGATCTCTTTTGTGCGCCGCTTGCCGATATACCGGGCCATGCGGGTGGTGCCGCCCCAGCCCGGCGTGATGCCGCTGTCCACCTCGGGCATGCCCCACTGGGCCCTTTCCGTGGCGATGACGAAATCGCTGGCCATGGTGATCTCCAGCCCGCCGCCCACGGCGTAGCCGTCCACCGCGCTGATGGTCATCTTGTCCAGTTCTTCCAAGGTTTCAGGGGAACGGACAATTATTAGCTTTTAATTTGCAAGCTAATAATTCCTAACCAATCAGCTTGCGATTTGCAAGTAGATTTTTTATACTGCCGGCATCGTCCATAAAGGAGGTGAAATGCGCATGAAGCCAACCCCGGTCAGCCACCGGGTATGTTCGGTGGCCAGAACCCTCGAGATTCTCGGCGATCGCTGGATTTTCCTGATCCTGCGGGAAGCCTTTTTCGGGGTCCGGAACTACGACCAGTTTCTCTCCAACCTGGGAATCGCCACCAACATTCTTTCGGACCGGCTCAAAATCCTGGTTTCCCATGGCATCCTGGAGAAGCGGAAAGACCGGGTCGACGCCCGCCGCAACCGCTACCGCCTGACGGAAAAAGGACTGGACCTGTATACCATCGTCCTGGCCTTCATGCAGTGGGGGGACCGCTGGCTGGCGGATGCGGACGGCCCGCCGCTGGAATTGTTCCACAAAAATTGCGGCAACCGCCTGACGCCGGTCATGAGCTGCGCGGCCTGCGGAAAACCCGTGATTCCAAAGGAAGTAGGCTATATGGAGAAAAATCCCTTTCAGCCCAAAGGAAAAACCGCTCTGAAGGAATGAAGGCGCCTGAAGGTGTCGATGCGAATGGAGGATTTCATGAACACCCATCAATGGGAAAAAAACGCGCCCCTGCTCCTGGTATCTGTTGTACTGATTATCGGCGGATGCCTTCATCAAACCAACCTGCCGCTGCTCACCGCTTATTCCGGCGATGAACGCCCGATCCTCATCACCGGCGTCGACCTCTTCACTGGCAAGGCCGATGAAGCGGTACGCGAGAATGTCCATATCCTGATCGAAGACGGCCGCATTGCCCGGATCAGCGACGAACCCATCGCCGCCCCGAAAGCCCGGGTAATTCCGGCCGACGGTAAAATGATCATGCCGGGCCTTATCGATTCCCATGTGCATGTCGTAGGTTCCGGCGCACCGCCCCAGCTCAAGGCCCTGCCGAATCCGGAACGTAACCTCACCGCCTTCCTGTATGCTGGCATCACCACAGTGGTGGACACCGGCGGTCCGCCGGAAACCCTGAAGGCACTGGCGGATCGGGTCGAATGCCTGGAACTGGCCGGACCGCGCCTTATCTATGCCGGTAAAATCCTGGCCCGGTCCGGCGGGCACCCGGCGGCCATGATTCGCAACCTGGCGCCCTGGCCCCTCAATTCCCTGATCATCGCGGACATCATGTTCGAACTGGAAGACGACGCGGATATTCCAGTCATGGTACGCGAAAACAAGGCTGAGGGAGCCCGTTTCACCAAGCTGGTGGTGGATCAGATTCCGCTGAAAGTACCATCCCTGAATGCGCAGCAGGTTGCCCGGATTGTTTCGGCCGCTCGGGAGGAAGGCATGGAAACCGTAGCCCATATCGGTTCCGAGGAGGACATCCTGACCTGTCTAGAAGGAGGGATCCACGTATTCATCCACGGCCCCTATCGGTCCCGTCTATCAGAAGAGACCATTCAGCGGATGAAGCGGGGAAATTGCATCGTGATTCCCACCGTCGCCGTTTTCGACAACCTGGAAATCTGGGCTCAAAACCGGCCGTATTTCAGCTCCCTGGACGCGGAAATCACCGATCCGGTTATCCTGGCGGCCTACCGGGAGCCGGTTTCCGAGGAAACCACCGATCCCCGGATGACGGAATGGCTCAAGGAAGCCATCCGGCATGAGACGGAGAAGTTCGACATCACGGCCAGGATGAAAGTTGCCGGCATGGTGCTCCTGGCCGGCAGCGACAGCATCAACGTGGCCTCTTCCCCCGGCGCCACCCTGCACCGGGAAATGGAACTGCTCGCAACCCGCTGTGGCTTCACCCCCGAGGAGGCCGTGGCCGCCGCCACCTCCATCCCCGGCCATTACTACGCCGGGATTCTCGGCATACCCGGACTCGGCTGCCTCGAGGAAGGCGCCCCGGCGGACCTTGTAATCCTCAACGGCGATTTCCGAAAGGACATCACCCGGACCCGGGATATCCATGAAGTCATCATCCGGGGCAAACGGGTGGAGCGCCGAACGCCGGATCATACCGAACTGTAACAAGGCCGCCCAAGCCGTTTTTTTCCGGCCCGGCGCTGTTGCGGGAGATAACCATACAGCCGCTGAGCGCTGGTTCCGCAGTGCCGTGCGCTGCGGAATTGGCGCCGGGCCTTCAACGGCAGGCATTGTCATGTCCTTTGCCCTTGCGCTGGCGACAAAGCTGTTGATAGATTCTGCGGGGTAGCTTTCCATCGAAATTCCGGCTGAGGTATTCGTTAAAACCGTTCAAGGCATGCAGCCTTCCTTCGAGAAAACGCCGGTTGGGATGCCCGACCTCATACTCGGCCAGGGCGGCTGTCACCGTCAGGATGCGTTGATCCACGCGCTGGTATATCTCTAACAGATAGTTGTGAGACAATGGTGTTCCTTTGCTATTTCCCTGTCGGGCCAGTCTCAAGGATAGGACTGAGTGGCCAGATTATAGTGCTCCGCGAGATAGGCCTTGAACTCCATGAGTTCCTGCAGCTGTCCTTCCTGGAAGGCCACTTCCAACACATCGTCCTGCTGCGAAATGTCCGCTCTCCGGGATTTGATCTGCTCCAATGTCTCGCTGATATGGCGATGAATTTCCAAAAGATACTGATTTGCCATCTTCTTTCCCAATCCCAAAAACGCGGAGATTCCTATTCCTATTTCTTCATCTATAGAAAAAGGCCTTTTTGTGTCAAGAATATTGTCGAAGGGGCGCGCCGAGATAACATCTTTTTAATCAATATTGAAAACTTTCCGTCGATGGACTGATGGCGCGTATTATCAGAAACTGCACGCGATCCCGATGGACCACCCTTGCACGTTGTCGCCGAACTTGTATCGCCCCAGGATGCGCGTGCGGGTAACAATGACCCGGTAGGCGCTGGAATCCAGTTCAAAACCAGCTCCCATGGATGACAGCCAGTCAAATCCCAGGGCGCCGCGAAGATCTCCCAGGAATTGCGTGTGGGAGAACTCCAGCACATACCGCACCGGCCGCTTGAGGGCCGTCAGGCCCGTGGGCGCGCGCCATCGGGACCAGAGACTCAGGCTCTGGGTATCCGCATCCCCCTCGATCAGTTCCGACGAGCTGCTGATGCTTTGCAGATAAATATTGGTATAGCGCAATTCGACATCGATCTCGTTCTCCGGTCGGTAGCGCTCATAGTCCAGCATCAGCGAACCGCCAAGCCCCAGCGACTCGCAATGACCGCTGTTCAGGAATCTCATGTCCTGCCCGTTATAATGCTCGATGAGCCGCCGGGAGATCGAGGCATCGCTCTCCACATGCCCCAGGGAGCAGTTCACGATCGGCCGGAGAACGAGGTCCTGGACCATGGGAAAATCCCATCCGACCCCCACGGTGACGGATAAACTGTTCCACTTGAAAGGAATCGATCGCGACTCGACTCCGTCGGTAAGCACGAAAGTGGGATCGTAGCGGCTGAACGCCGCGGTTCCCTCAAGATAAACCGGCAGGCTCTTGCTGACGGTAAAACCGGCGCCCAGGGAGGTCATGGCAAAACCCGGATTGCCGGTTTCGGCATTGGAAAAGGACAGGGAACCCGTGGTGACATCCGGGGTGAGGCTGTATCCCATCAGGGTCAGCACGCCGTTGACCAATCGATCCAGGTTGGTCCCGATCACCGCCGCCGGTTCCGCGGCGACCGGCGCTGCCGCCGGCACCACCCCCATCACGATGAAAAAAGCGGTCATCAGCGCCGGGAAAAATTTCGCGCGACGGGTCTTCATCATGAACGCGACAGCGTGCTTTTCATTGCCATCACCCTCCCCCACAATATCCGCTTTTGTCACACCCGCGTTACCGCATGACGGCTCATCAGCCAAAATCAATTTCCGGCCTTGTATTGCAAAGGATTCATTATAGCCAGATCTTGGGTGCATGACAATACATTCATGAGGCGGTGATAAGACGCCCCCGCGAACGGCAGGGGCAGGAGATCCGGTGACGGGGTTCGCGATGATCGCGGGATCTTAGGTACAGACCCATTGTACGCTTTATCTTTTAACGCCGGGCGACTGCAGATGCGACCATGAAGCCACCGGCGGGCGGGTTTCAGGGCTGGCGTCCGGTACGGCTTCCGTCCGCCACAACGATTCCTCCCGGGACTGCCACAGACGGACCGTTTTCGCGGCAGACTCCACATGGGACTGGACGATCCGGATGATTTCCGGGCCGTGGGTGATCGGCGACATGTGCCCGGCATTCCCGACCTGGACGAACTTCGCTGCCGGTATGGTGGCCGCCAGCTGCCGGGCCACCCATTGGATCGGCAACGGACTGCGATCCCCGGAAACCATTATTGTCGGCGCCGTGATGCAACGAAAATCGTTCAGCCGCCTGGAATCCGCCGTGATCGCCTCCCACCCCCAAACGACCTTTTCCATTCCCGAGGCCAACAAATGCCGCACCGGTTCCGGAAGGCTGTTCCAGGCCTGCTCGCCGCTCCAATAAGCGACGAAACAGCGGGCTGCGGACAAGGCATCCCCACCCTCCAGCGCTGACCGGCAGGCCTCCTTCACCATCATAAGCTCCGTATAGTCCTGATTCCGGGGATAGGCGGTCAGCAGATGGAAGGCCACGGGCTCGATCAATATCAGACTGCTGAACAGATGCGGGAATTGAAGGGCAAGGCGCATGGCGACGACGCCGCCATAGGAGTGGCCGACCACATGCACCGGGCCGCCGGTGGACTCGATCAGGGCCCTGATAAGGCGGCCTTCCGCCTCCAGAAGTCCGGACCAGTCCTTGCGCCCGGGCGTCCGGCCCTCGCCGAGGAGGTCCGGAATCAGGACTCGATGGCCAGGATTCAACGCCATCTTGATTTTCTGCCATTGAACGCCGGAACTGGCCGCTGCATGCAGCAGCAGAACCGGCTCCCCTGCCCCGCTGTCATCCAGGTAAACCTGTACCCCGTCGATCCGCACCAACATGGTCCCCCTCCGCCAGCAAATCCGCCTTCCGTTTCGATCGCCCGTGACAACATCCGGCACTTTTGTCGCATATTCGTTTCTTCCGTATCCGTTTGGCGCCGCCGTGTCAAGTACGATATCGCCGGGATTTTCAGAGATGGAACCACGAAACGGCTTCAGGGTGCGTTTTGCCCGGAAACCAACACGCCGTCGAAGCTGCCCGCGATGGTTCCGGTGATCACCCGGGTATCGTCACAGTCATCACCGCTGCAAAGATTCTGCTCGCCCTGCATGTCGACGTCGAATGTCCCCGAAATCCGGTCGCCGATGTTCAGACCGAAATGTTCGACCACCACCGTTCCCGATGTTGCCGAAAAAATCACTTGGCCGGCAATGGCATCCTGGTCGCGGATCTCAGCCGTCGTGAAATCGACGCCGACCTGAACGCCATCCATCAAGTCGAATATATTCCCCACGGAAGTATAGGTTCCCGGGCCGCCCAACGCCGGGTTCAGGGAAATGATGATGCGGTCTTCAAAATGGAGCGGATCGCTACCGGAATAGCCTTCAATGGCGGGGATGTTGTCCAGGGCCACATGCCCGTCCCCATCCGTGATCTGGGACAGCACGGCGCTGGTTTTTTCGCCCTCGGCGATGAGCCTGGTCTCATAGTAACCCGGAATATCGATAGTGGCGTCCACCACTCCCTCTTCCGCAGCGCTCCCGCAAGGACTGTCGCTGATCCGTGTTTTTTCTACGTAGATTTTCACGGCCGTCCACGGCGGCTTCATCTTCGTTCGCTGCTCCAGCGTCGCGCTCAATTGAATGCCGTATGGATTCTGGGCCGGGTCGTTCAAGCATCCCGGAGCGCCGCAGAGCTCATCCTCAAGGGCCTCAAAGGGTTTCGCGTCCCGGAATTGCCGGAGGGCTTCCGCGGTCAGTTCCCCCTCCTTGGGATACCAGAATACATTCCCGCCGTTTTTGGTTTTCAGGGCCTGAATGATATCGTCGGAAGCGCTGACGCTGTTGCGGATCTTGACCTGACCGTTGTGCAGCTCCAGAGACGCCGTATGTTTGTAATGATTGAAAAAACCATCGGAGCGCTGCTCCCAGTCGCCGTCGGTAAACGCCAGGAGAACTTTCCGGCCGTTCTCCAGGTCCCTGGCATACTCCAGCAGCTTGTTGATGTCGGCGATGTCCTCCCCCTCATTATAGCTGCAAATTTCCTGGAAAAAGGTGCCGGCAAACGCCTGGATGACCTTTTCACTTCCGTCGATTTCGGTGAGGGAATAATTGGTCGACTCATCCGGCAAGGCCAGATTTTCAAACGGTTTTTTTCCCGCCTCGTCCTCATGATTCCGGATGGAATCGATCACGTTTTCGTTGGTGCACCCGCGGGCCCGGAAACTCTCCAGCATGTACTGCCAGGTTCCGGTATGACAATTCTTTGCCAGTACGGCTCCACTGAAATGCGAGACCGTCGTTTCGGCCACATGAGACCCTTTCTGGCCGGAAACCGCCGCGTACTTTCCCGTGTAACAATAATTTCCGGGATCATTGCCGCTGAATTCGTACACCTGGGGAGCTTCGTCGCCATCCCATGTCGAAGGCAACGGGAATCGACAGACGGCCGGCAATTTCAGGTCCAAGCCATCCGGCTCAAAGCGCAGGCCGATGACAAATTCGTCGCCGAGGCTTGTGACTTGGACAGGGGTAACCGTAATGGTGGTGTCCCCGGGAAGGGCATCCGGCGGGATCGTCACCGAAGCGCCGTTTTCCAGGGTGATCGTGCCCCCCTGGTCGGCCAGGATCGTCGCGGACGCCGCGGACGGCGGACTGTCCGGATCGGCATTCTGAGCGGATGAATCATCGTCGCTCCCGCCGCTGCAGGCGGCGATACTGATCAGAAACCATAGGGCGATGAATCGTGCGATTACTGAATATAACGATTGTTCCGGTGCATGCATGGTTCCATCCTCCTTTCCAGTGCAGTCCCTTTCGATTCCGGGCCGGGCAGTATCGTTGATCTGTTTTTTCTCTGTATCTTCAACCGTATCACCTCCAGCGAAAACCGGCAACAGTCCGGCTCGTCACCCCTCTTGGTTCAAATGCCGGGGCGGCCTCTTTACAATTTCCCCATAACTTGATAAGCCGGTTTTCATCCAGGCTCCAATGGAGCGACCCTGTTCGACCAGCCTGAATCCATCATTCCGCTGACTCATATCGTAATGGCGCAAGGGAGGACTTACCATGAAATATTTGTTGTGCGAGAACTGGGGCGGAAGAACGTATGATGCGAAAAAATCCCTCGCCGACAGCGATGATGATCTGATGTGCTGGGCCGCCGCCGCTTCCAATGTCCTCGCCTGGACCGGCTGGGGCTTTCCGGAAGGGCAGGCGTATACCGACGAAACTTCCATATTCAAGCATTTCCAGAACCACTGGCTGGATACCGCCGGTCATCCGGACGAAGCCTGGAAATGGTGGTTCAACGGGGATGAGGACAAACCGGACAGGGTGAACGTCCCGGGCGGCGGCGGGTTCTGGAAATCAGCCGGATTCGCCTTTGAGCAGTATTTCCATGCACAGTATGACCGGAGGGAAGCCCTGCCGGCCATCGACGAGTTCCTCCGTCGGGGTTACGGACTGGTGCTGGAGCTGGTAGGCCAGGGCGGCGGCCATATGATCACCTGCTGGGGGTGCGCCCGGGACGACCAGGGGCACTATACCGGAATTTATGTCACGGATTCCGATGACCCCTCGCCGGATTTGCGCCATTATGACGTATGGCAGGATACGACGGGACAGACCGGATGGGCCAGGTACAGGGACTGGTGGTATTTCACCTATCATACCCGTGCCACCCAATATCTTCTGGGCACGGTTTATGCGCTGGATCGCCGCCCCGGGATTCGGTCGGCGCCACCGGCGCCCACCGGATTGCGCATCGTTTCCTGAAAACGGGGCGCTCACCGCCAGCAGGTTTTACAAGGGGCCGGACCTTTCCGGCAAACGCCCGTGGCTCGAACGTTCCAGCACCGGAAGGCTTGCGGAATGAAAAACAAACATCAGCAACTTCAAAAACTCTATGCGGATTTCGAACAGGCGGCGGCGGAAGGCAAGGCAGGCGCCGCCTGTAATAAGGGGTGCGCCTTCTGCTGCACGGATGCGGGCGTCATCGATATCACCACCATGGAGGGGCTGGTGATTCTGGACAGAATGACCGCGCTGCCCAAACCCCGGGCCGGCCTGATAACCAAGGCCCTGCAACAGGACATGAAAAAACGGGAACAGGGCCGGGCATCGGCCTGCCCTTTCCTGATGAAAAACAAGGCCTGCCTGATCTATGACGTCCGGCCCTTCGCCTGCCGCCGGATGTATTCCCTGCGAACCTGCAGCAAGGAAACCCCGCCGGTCGTCAGCCGACGAGTCATGGACCTGGCCGGACAAACCATCGCCGCCTTGCAGCGGCTGGACGACAACGGGTATTCCGGTCACATTTCCTACATTTTATGCATGCTGCAAGCCCCCCGGTTCGCCGCCGTCTATTGCGCCGGCGGCTTCAAACCCGAAGAGATCGCCGTGTTCGGAAAGACCCATCGCATTGCCTTCAATCGCCAGGTGCCGGACGCAGATCCGGCCTTGACAATCCCTTGAACAGGGTCGCCGTCCACCGACCCGACTGGAAACAGGCATCTGCAAAGCCCGCCCTCATCTCGACGGACCCGTCAACGCAGCCGCTTCCGTGATCCAGCCGCCGCCCATGGCTTTATAGATATTCACCACGGCGATGACAAGAGAGGCCCGCGACTGGGCATAGGACAGTTCGGCCGGAAACAGCTGCTGCTGTGCCTGAAGCACCGTCCCGTAAGGCACATAACCGCCATGATATTGAAGCTGGGCCAGCCGGACATATTCCTGGCCGGCCCTCACGAGGCGCCCCTCGGCCTGGACTTTTTCGGCAAATTTCCGCCTGGAAATCAAGGCGTTTTCCACATCGGCGAATGCATTCTGAATCGACAGCTCATAATTGGAAAGCGCCGCTTTCCGGGCCGCCTCCGCCTGTCTGACCTGACCTTCAATCGCCCCTCCGGTGAAAATGGGCCCTGTCAATGATCCGGAAACATTCCAGAGCTGGGAATTTCCGTCCATCAGGTCCGACAGATCCCGGCTGGCATAGCCCAAGGCGCCGGTCAATGAAATGGTGGGAAAATAAAGCGCTTTGGCCGCACCGATCTGGGCATTCAAGGAGATGAGATTCTGTTCCGCCTGGCGGATATCCGGACGATTGACCAGCACGTCCGAAGGAATGCCGCCGGGAATCTCCGGCATCGTGATCTCACTGATGGTCTTGCCCCGTGAAACAGGACCGGGATTACGGCCGAGGAGGATGGAAAGCGCATGCTCCGCCTGGGCGATCTGCAACTCGATCTGGGGGATGGCGGCGGCGGCGGTCTCATATTGCGTCCGGGCCTGTTCCACGGTCATCTGGGATACCTGGCCATAGGCGAACTGTTTCTCAAAAAGCTGGACCGATTCATCGTAGGCGGCCAGGGACCGCTTTGAAATGAACAATTGTTCATCCAGTCCCAGCAGTTGAAGATAGGTGGTCGCCGTGGAGGCGACCAGGGAGAGAATGACGCCGCGTTTGGCCTCGTCCGTGGCCAGCATGTCCGCCCGGGCGGCTTCGGTCAAACGCCGGATACGCCCCCACAGATCCATCTCCCAGCTGGCGCTCAACAGCGCCTGAAAGGAATTGTGGGGGTTTTCCGGCAAAATCCCCATGGTGGATTCGCTGACGCGCTGCCTTGCGGCATCTCCGCTGTAGCCGATCTGGGGGAACAGTGGCGACCGGACCTGCCACAGCCGTGCTTCGGCCTTTTCCAGATTGGCGACGGCCACCATGATGCTTTTGTTGTTGGCCAGGGCTTCAGCGATAAGACCATCCAGGACGGAGTCCCCGAACTGCTGCCACCAGCGGATATTCACGGTTTCAAGGGCCTCATTCCCCTGATACAGGAAGGCATCCGGCATGGGCACTTCCGGTTTTTTGTAATCCGGCCCCACCGTACAGCCGGCAGCCAGGGCGACAAACGACAGAAGGACGGAAAGAGTGTATCGGCGCATGTTACCGGCCCTCCTGTTTCATCGCGGAATGGGCCTCCGGCAGGGCATGACCGGAGGGGGTTTTCCCAGCGGGTTCGGACTTGCCTCTGCGGGCCTCCAGCCATTCGGTGACCTGGTCGAACAGATAGAAAAGCAATGGGACATAGAGCATGGCCAGGGTGGTTTCGCCGATCATGCCGCCGATGATGCCGGTGCCTATGGAATGTCTGGCGTTGGCGCCGGCGCCCATGGCGACGGCCAGCGGCAGGACACCGAAGGCGAACGCCAGCGATGTCATGATGATCGGCCGGAGGCGCTGTTCACCCGCCTCAATGGTGGCTTCCATGATGGTTTTTCCCTGCTTGCGCAGCTCGACGGCAAAGGAAACCCTCAGGATGGCGTTTTTTGCCCCGAGACCGATGAGCACCAGGAGACCGATCTGGAAATACACATCGTTTTCCAGGCCGCGCAGCCAGTTGGCCAGCAGGGCGCCGAGAACGCCGAAGGGCACGGCCATCATGACGGTACCCGGCAGGGTCCAGGATTCATATTGGGCGGCCAGCACCAGGAACACGATGATCAGCCCGAACACAAAGGCGATCGCCGATGTGCCGCCGGCTTCCTTTTCTTCAAACGCCAGCCCCGACCAGGCATAGCTGTATCCCTGGGGGAGCACTTCGCGGGCGACTTCCTCCATGGCCGCTATCGCCTGGCCGGAACTGTAGCCCGGCGAGGCGTTGCCGTTGACTTTGGCGGCGGGGAACCCGTTGAAATGCGTCAACATATCCGGCCCGGCCATCCATCGGGTGGTCACAACCGCCGACAGCGGCACCATTTTCCCCTGGCTGGAACGTGTATAGAGACGTGTCAAGTCGCCGGGGTTTTCCCGGTATTCCGGAGCGGACTGGAGTATCACCCGCCATACCCGCGAAAATTCGTTGTACTGGCTCACCGTAAGGGAACCGAACTGGGCTTGAATGGCGGCATAGACATCCTGGACCGGAACACCCAGCAGGTTGGATTTTTCCCTGTCGACATCCAGGTACAACTGGCGCGCCGTCGCCCGGAAGGTGCTGTTCAACCCGCTCAGTTCCGGACGCTCCGCGGCCTTGGCCAGGAACTGCCGGGTCAACGCCTCCAGTTCGCTTGGATCTCCGGCGGTCGTATCCTGGATCCAGAATTCGAATCCGCCGGTACTGCCGATACCGGGTATGGCAGGCGGCGGCACGGGGATCACCAGCCCCTCCTGGATCGCGGCGGCCTGACTCCTCAGTCCCAAAAGGACCGCCCTGGCGTTTTCCTTCTTGGCCTGTTTGACAGAGGCATACCGTTCCTCAAAGGGCTTCAGGGTCACGAAAAACGTCCCCGCGTTGGTCTTGAAACCGTTGTCCAGAAGGCTGTATCCAGAGAGTTGGGTCCGGTTGGCCGTGCCGGGAAGGTTCGCGAAAATGTTGTCCACCTTTTCGCAGACGGCTTTCGTGCGCTCGAGGCTTGCCGCATCCGGCATGATGACGGCCGCCATCACATAGCCCTGATCTTCGTTCGGCACGAAACTGGTGGGCAGCACTTCAAACAGTCGGATTATCGTCCAGATCAAGACGGCAAGAATGGCGAAGGCCACGGCCATCCGCCTGATGACGAACGTAACGGCATGCCCGAATCCACGGGTGACGGCGTCCACCTGACGGTTGAACCAGGCGAAAAACCCCCTGGTGGGCGGTGCGGTGTGCCGGAGCATGATGCCGCACATGGCCGGTGTCAGGGTGAGCGCCACGAAGCCGGAAACCGCAACCGAAATCACGATGGTGATGGCGAACTGTTTGTAAAGCTGACCGGTTGTTCCGGGTAAAAACGCCGCGGGCAGGAAAACCGAGGCCATGACCAGCACGACCGCAACGAGGGAAGTCGATATCTCCTCCATGGCCTTGACCGTCGCCTCCTTGGGCGCGAGATGATGGCGGACCATGTTCCGTTCGACGTTTTCCACGACGACGATGGCGTCGTCCACCACCATCCCGATGGCCAGCACCAGACCGAAGAGCGTCAACAGGTTGATGGAGAAGCCCATGGCAAGCATGCCGGTGAACGTGCTGATCAACGAGACGATGATGGCCGCGATGCAGATGATGGTGGTGCGGATGCTCTGCAGAAAAAGAAACACCACCAGGACCACCAGGAAGATCGCCTCGATCAGGGTATCCTTGACTTCGGCAATGGACAGCCGCACGAAATCATTGGTGTCGAGGGAGATGACATAGTCGATCCCGGCCGGGAAGCGCCGTTTCATCTGCTGGAGGGTTTTCTGGACAGCCGCCGATACTTCCAGACCGTTGGCCCCCGGTTGCTGGTAAATGGCGATGAACGTGGCGGGGGTCCCGTTCAGCTCGCCGTCAATGATGTATTGCCGGAGCCCCACCTCGGCCCGGGCCACGTCTTTCAGACGCACAATGGCGCTGCCGTCCTGGCTGGCCCGTAAAATGATGTTTTCGTACTCCGACGGGTCCTGGAATGGCCCCTTGGTGACTACGGGGAACGTCAATTGAACCGATCGCGATGTGGGCTGCTGACCGATCTGTCCGGCCCCGTACAGGGCATTCTGTTTTGCGACCGCCTGCTGGATATCGCTGGTGGTGATGCCCAGGGAAGCCATGCGGTCCGGATTCATCCAGATCCGCATGGCCTGGTCCGGAACGCCCATGATCTGGGCCTGTCCCGCGCCGGGGACCCGCTTCAGGGCGTCAAGAATGTAGACATTGGCATAGTTGGCGATATATTCGCTGCTGTAGCGCCCCTCTTTGGCAAAAATACCGATCATCATCATGATGGACGAGGCTTTTTTCTGAACCGACACCCCCATCTGGGTGACGGCGTCCGGCAATTGGGGCAGGGCCAGGTTGACCCGGTTCTGGACCTGCACCTGGGCGATGTCGGGATCGGTATCCAGGGAAAAGTAGACGGTCAGGGTCAACTGACCGTTCGCGGAGGACGCCGACGACATGTAAATCATGTTGTCCACGCCGTTGATCTGCGCCTCGATGGGGGCCGCGACCGATTCGGCGAGGGTCTTTGAGTCCGCTCCGGGGTAGGTCGCCGAAACCGTCACCTGCACCGGCGTGATGGTGGGATATTGTTCCACCGGCAGGGCCGTCAGCGCCACGAGACCGGCGAGACAGATGATGATCGCGATGACCGTCGCAAAAATCGGCCGTTCAATGAAAAATTTCGAGAACATGGGGTCAACGCCTCCTCTATCTGCTGTCTGCGGCAGTCGCGGTCTCTTCCGCCGTTGTTTTGGACACGGCACCGGCATCGGCCGGCGTCGCCCCAAGATTTTTCACCGCCACTTTCATCCCCGGACGCAGCATCAGCAGGCCGTCGACCACCACGCGTTCGCCGGCCTGCAGCCCTTCCTGAATGATCCATTGATCCCCATACCATTCGCCGACTTCGACCGGTCGTTTCTCAACCGTATTTCCGGGGTCGAGCACCCAGACGAACTGGCTTTTTGAGTCCTGCTGCACCGCGCGCTGGGGCAACAGGATCGACTGGGGGCGCATGGCCCCAAGGAGCCGCGCCCTGACATATTGGTTGGGGCGTAACAGGCCTTCGGGATTATCCACACTGGTCCTGACCAGGAACGTCCCGGTCTGGGCATCGTACGAAGGTTCGGCAAAGGTGATGCGTCCTTTATAGGGGAAAACGGTATTATCCACCAGTATGACTTCCACCTCATAGGAAGAATCCTTTGGCGGCAGCAGCAGTCCTTTGGCCATCTGACTACGATACCGCTGCATTTCGTTTTCCGAAATACTGAAATTCACCCATATCGGGGAAAGCACTTCGACGGTTGTGAGCTGGCTGTTCTGAGGGCTTATGTAGGTACCCTCCGTCTGCGAAGCCGACCCGGCGATTCCGGAGACAGGTGAAGCGATCGTGGTGTATGACAGATTCAGTTCCTCGGCCTGCACCTGCGCCTTGGCCTGCTCCACCGCGGCGGCGGTCGATTGATATTGCCCCTTGGCATCATCCAGATCTTTCAGGGATGCCGCATTGAGTTCGGCCAGGGGCTTGATCCGGTTCAGATTCGAACGCGCCGTTGCAAGGGCCGCTTCCTGCTTCGCCAGAGCGGCCTTCGCCTGCGCCAGCTGGGCCTTGAAGGGTTTTTCATCCATCTGGAAAAGAACCTGGCCCGCCTTTACCATGGCCCCTTCCGCATACAACCGTTTTTCGAGAAATCCGCTGACCCGGGCCTGAATGCTGACCAGATGGGAACTCTGGGTCTGGGCCACGAATTCAAAGGATACCGGCACATCCTGCGGCTTCACCTGTAAAGCGGTGACTTCGGGAGGAGGCACGGCCGCCACTTCCTCTTTTTTGTCACGGCAGCCAGGGCAACAGGATAACGCAACGATCAACATGGCGGACCATAACAATGGATAACAGATTGGTTTGTCGCCTTTCATGGGTCTCATAGGGGGCATCTTTCCTGGTAGGGTTCACGACATCATCAAGTTTATTCAGGAGCACCACCGGGAGCCAACCGCGCCAGGGCGGCGCGGATTCTCCCGGATACAGCGCACAGCACCTTCAAAAAGCCATCCGACCGATATTGTGAGGCAAAACCATATCACAATCTGGTAAAAATGAATAGTGTTAAATACCACCAGGCGCCCTCGACAATGTCCGCCCCGCCCTGCCAAGGAGACGGACAACCTTATCGCAGTTTAACCAGGGCCTCTATCCCGTCGGCGCCATGTTTCCCCCAGTAATCAAACGCATCTTGAACAGAACCCCACTTCGTGAACCTTTCCGTGAATCCGGCCGTGTACTCAAGGTAGCCGACGGCGATCACTTCGTTGGATACCGAATCGAGGACCATGGCTTCGGCCTGGGTCGCGCCGGAACCGCTCCACGCACCTGTTACGCCTTTCCGTATGATACTGATGCCCATGCCTGCGGGAATCACCGTTGTAACCCCGCTGAGAATGGGTCTGCTCTGTTTGAGACCGACAATGGCCATGCGGAGTCGACAAACGTCGGGACCGGGCTCCGCCACGACCGGGCGCCGTTGATTGACCGCCGTAACCAGGGCCGTGGAAGCCGCGTCGCCCAGCTCTTTCATTTCGTAACCGGAAATCGCGTTGTATTCGGAATCCGGAGCCAGGGCAAAAACCACATAGTCCACCATAACCTTTTTATACTTGGTAAAATCCACTCCCGGCTTGATCCAGCGCATTTTGGCCACGCCTCCCTCGGGAGCCGGGGACAGCTTCCCCCCGTATTCTCCCAAAAAGCTCGATTGGCGCGGGCCACTGGTGGCACAGCCCGTCAAAACAATCATCCCCATGCACAGCGCCATAACCTTTTTCATTGTGTCCCCTCCCTTCGATCGGTCCGTCTTTATGTTATAAAGTTGATCCGCCGCATTTTTTGAAGTAAAAAAAGCCATGCCAACCATCGACATCAAATTACGGCTCCACCGCATCGCCGCCATCCTCCTGCGCATCGGATTCCTGCCGTTCTTCACGGTTCGGATCAGCGGTCGTGAGTATCTGCCCCCAAGGGGTGGGTACATCCTGCTTCCCAAGCATCAGCGTTGGGAGGATATCCCCATGATGGCCCTGACGGCAACCCGCCCCTTGTACTTCATCGCCAAAATGGAACTGTTCCGGTTCCCCTGGCCGGCCCGGCTGATGACCTTCCTGGGCGGTATCCCCTTGGACCGGGAAAATCCCATGCGCAGCCGGAATTCCTTGAAAACGGCACTGGCGGTGCTGAAAAGAGGCGAACCGCTGGTCATCTTTCCGGAAGGGACCTATTTCATAAACCGCATGGGCCCCGGCCGGGAAGGCATGGTACGCTTCATCCTGTCCCGTTCCGGCAACACGTTTGTGCCCGTCGGCATTCATTACCGGCGCAACGGTCTGCGGACCGACGTCGATATCCGCATCGGCAGGCCAGTGGCGACCCGGCCCACCAGGGAGGCCCGGGCTTTTCTCGATGACATGATGACGGAGATCGCCCGGCTCTCCGGGCTTGAGGCTCAAGCAGCGACTTGAAATAGATAATGATGCTGCCATGGCATCAAAAAGATATATATGACAACATTGCTGTCCGGTTAACTTTTTTAAAAACCGTGTAACATATAAATATATTTATCTATATTAACGAAAATATTTTTTCCGATTAAAGATTTTAAAAATTTATCAGTTTTTCGGCTTTTGGAACCA
>JBMORA010000046.1:0-79652 GCA_049320885.1 Thermodesulfobacteriota bacterium
CGATGCGGTGGGAGGAAAAAAGTCCGGGGATCTGGGACAGATAGGCCGGGATATAGTCGATCTTGCCCTCGAAGGCCGCCTTGCGCAGGGGCTGGCTGATGAAAAACAGCTTGAGGGCGAACCGCTTGGCAAAGGCCGGGGTGTCCACAAACTGGGCCATGGTATTGGAAAGCATCTGATAAATCGTGATATCCTGCTTGCTTTCGTCCGCCACCATGGCCCGGATCAGGTGCTGGGGCTCCCCGCATCCGGTGCCGATAAAGACGCGGCTGCCGCCCCTGAATTTCGCCATGGCGGCTTCGGCGTTGACCACCTTGGATTTGAACGCTTTTTTCAATCGCTCTGCATGTGCCATCCGCAATCTCCGGCAAGTGTTGATTTTCTTCCCCGAATTGTAATACAGCATATAGCCTAACTCAAGCAAGCAAGGAAGGAAGAAAATGGAAAAGGAACTTCTGTTCATCACCGTCATCGGCCATGACCGGAAAGGCATCGTGGCCAAGATTTCAACCCTGCTCTATCAAAGCGACATCAACATCGAGGACATCAACCAGAAAATCATGGGCACCTATTTCGTCATGATCATGCTGGTGGATATGAAATCTTCCCGTCAAAGCCTGGAAGACGTCCGCAAGGGGCTGGAACAGATCGGCGCGGAACTGGGACTGAACATCCAGATCCAGCACGAAAACATTTTCAAGATGATGCACCGGGTGTAGCCATGACCATATCCGTCGAAGAAGTGTTTGAAACCGCGAGTATGATTCTCCATCAGAACCTGGACATTCGCACCACCACCCTGGGGATCAATCTGAAGGATTGTATTCACAGTGATTTTAATCGTTTTAAGGACAATGTCCATCAAAAAATCAGCGTCAACGCCGAAAAGCTGGTGACGGAAGCCGGGAAACTCGAATCCAAATACGGCATCCCCATCGTCAACAAGCGGATCGCCGTCACCCCCGTCAGCCTGATCATGGAAACCCATTGCACCCCGGAACGCTACGTGGACATGGCCAAAACCCTGGACAAGGCGGCGGCGGACGCCGGCATCGATTTCATCGGCGGATTCGGCGCCCTGGTGCAGAAAGGCCTGACCCTGTCCGACAAGGTTCTGATCGCAGCCCTTCCGGACGTCTTCGCCGCCACGGAACGTGTCTGCGCTTTTCTGAATGTGGGCACCCATGTGGCCGGGATGAATCTGGATGCCGTGAACCTCCTGGGCCCCATGCTGAAAAAGACGGCGCAACAAACGGTCAACGCCGTGGGCTGCGCCAAATTCGTGGTCTTTGCCAACGCCCCCGAGGACAATCCGTTCATGGCCGGCGCCTTTCACGGCGTGGGCGAGCCGGACATGTCCCTCAACGTGGGCATCAGCGGTCCCGGCGTGGTGTACCGGGTCGTAAAACAGAACAAGGACGGGGATCTGACCCAGCTTTCGGAGATCATCAAACGCACGGTTTTTAAAATCACCCGCAGCGGTGAACTTGTCGGCCGGGAACTTGCCCGGAATCTGGGCATTCCCTTCGGCATCGTCGACATCTCCCTGGCGCCCACCACCGCCAAGGGCGACTCGGTGGCCGATATCGTGGAAGCCTTCGGCATCGAAGCCGTGGGCGCCCATGGCACCACCCTGGCCATTGCCCTGCTGATGGACGCCGTCAAAAAAGGCGGGGCCATGGCCAGCGGCAATGTCGGCGGTCTCAGCGGCACGTTCATCCCCGTCAGCGAGGACTCGGGCATGATCGCGGCCGTGAAAAACGGCGCCCTGGATTTGAACAAACTGGAAGCCCTGACATCCGTATGTTCCGTGGGGCTGGACATGTTCGCCGTCCCCGGGGACACGCCGGAGGAGATCATCAACGCCATCATCGCCGACGAACTGGCCATCGGCATCATCAACAACAAAACCACCGCCGTCCGCATCCTGCCCATTCCCGGTAAAACCGCGGGCGATTCGGTCGACTTCGGCGGACTCCTGGGCGAGGTCCCGGTCATGAAGGTCAATCCGTTTTCCGCCAGCCAGTTTCTGAAAAGGGGCGGACGGCTGCCGGCGCCGGTGACCAGTCTGCGGAATTGAGCGCAGGCATGGCTGAAAGGTACCGTACTACAAAATAGCCATATGCGCTATATCATGCCGTATGTTCTGAGCGACTTGAGCAAGAAAATGGTGTTTAGTCGACACATTCCATCCACAGGTGTACAATCATGTCGTCCAGGTCTGCCGGGAAAACGGCGACAGCATCAGCATGAAACTCTTCGAGGCCATCATCGACGAGGAGCAGGCCCACTGCAACTATTTCGACAGCGCTATTTTTCCGTTGGATTATTCCGCTTTCGCAGGAACTCCTCCTGCTTCTCGAGATACGTTTCCTGTTTCCAGATGATGAGTTCATTGTCTTTCAGCCATTGTTTACCCGGATCCGTTGCCAGGGAATTGGCTTTCAATTCCAGAAAATAGGCTTGGGCGTCGATGGAAAACGCAACCGGCCCCAATTCGCCGGTCCCCGCACTCCAGGTCACGTGGACTTCCGCGCGGCTGCTGGAACGGATCTCGAAATCGTAACAGCGAAAGCCCCTGGGGTAGGCCGGCGAAACCACATGCCGTATTCCCTCGAAGCGCAGGGCGAAATCGGGATACCGAATCGTCCGATCCCGCGAATAGGCGACCGGTAGGCCGTACACCCCATCAGCGCATTCTCCCGCTGAACCAACCGATGATAAGACCATGAGGACCATCCAGACCGTTTTCATGGGATACTCTCTTTCCGCTCACGAGCTGTTTTCTCCAGAACCTCCCGTATCGCCAGGGCGATTTCCCGCATGACGATGGGCTTTTTAATGTTCTTGCAGATGCCGGTCTCTCTCGTCTGCTCCTCCGACAGGGAATTGCTGAAGCCCGAACACAGAATGACGGGGATATCGCCGCGGATTTTTTTCAGCAGTCGCGACAATCTCTCCCCGGACATCTTCGGCATGGCAGAGTCGGTGATCACCAGGTCAAAGTGTTCCGGATGCTTCCGAAACACCTCGTGAGCCTCGTGACTGCTCGTAAGAACGGTGACCTGGTAGCCGAGGAGCGTGAGCATATCCCCCAGCATTCGGGCCAGGACCGCCTCATCGTCCACCACCAGCACCGACTCGGTGCCCCTGGGCACGTCGGCCTCCATGCGGTTTTCCGTTTCCGCCTGCTCCTTGATTTTGGGTATCCACACGGTAAAAACCGATCCTTTGCCAAATTCACTGGTGACCCGGATATCACCCCCCAATTTTTTCACAATGCCGTGCACGACGGAAAGTCCCATGCCGGTCCCCTGCCCGCGTTCCTTGGTCGTGAAATACGGCTCGAAAATCTTATCGATGATCTCATCGGGAATCCCCGTGCCGGTATCGGCCACGGCCAAGCGGATATAATCACCAGGCTCAAGCGGAAGATTTTCCGGGACTGAATCTCGCTCGACGGTTATCGGTCCCAGTTCAATGGACAGGGTTCCGCCTTCGGCCGTCATGGCATGGTAGGCGTTGGTGCACAGGTTCATCACGATCTGGTGGATCTGGATCGGGTCCCCCATGATCATGCCGGTGTCCCTGGCAATGGTTTCACGGAACTCGATGGTGGCCGGAATGGAGGCGCGCAGCAGCCTCAAAACTTCTTTCACGACGAGCCGCATCTCCACCGGCTGCTGGATCAGTTCATCCTGCCTGCTGAAGGTCAATATCTGATTCACCAAATCCTTGGCCCGCTGGCTGGCCTGGATGACATGGGCCAGCTTGTCCGCGGCGTCGTTGCCATCGGGCAGCAGCAGCATGGCGATTTCGGTGTAGCCCAGAATAGCCGCCAGGATATTGTTGAAGTCATGGGCGATGCCTCCCGCCAGGGTGCCGATGGCCTCCATTTTCCGGGCTTGCTGGAGTTCGCTTTCCAGCCGCACTTCACGGGTGATATCGCGTTTGACGGCCACATAGTTGATGATGTTTCCGCTTCCGTCCCGCAAGGGGGAGATGATGGCATGTTCTTCAAACAAGCTGCCGTCTTTCTTTCTATTGGTTATCCTTCCGGACCAGGTGTTTCCGTTTTTAATGGTTTCCCATAATTGCCGGTAGAACGCGTTGTCGTGCTTCCCGCTTTTCAACAAGCTGGGTTTCCGGCCCAGGGTTTCGGCGGCCGGATATCCCGTCAGTTTTTCAAACGCCGGATTGACATATTCGATATTGCCGGCCGTGTCCGTGATGACAATGATTTCGGCCACCTGCTCAATGGCCATGTCCAGTTTTTTCCGCTCCATGGAGGATTGTTTTTCCGAGGTGATGTCCTCATATACGCCCATAATGCCCATGACGGCTCCGGTTGCGTCGCATAGGGGCACCTTGCTGGTGCGCAGGAAAATCTTGTTGCCATCCGGTGTGGTCTGACTTTCCTCGAAAAACAGTCTCGGCTCCAGGGTTTTCAATACCTGGGTGTCGTCCCGGCGATACAGCTCCGCCTCTTGTTTCCAGGGCATTTGAAAATCGGTCTTCCCGACGATTTGCTCGGGCGATGCGATTCCGGCATCGTTGGCAAAGAGGCGGTTGCACCCCATGTAGGTAAGCGTCCGGTCTTTCCAGAAAACCCTCACCGGTATAGTGTCCAGAATGGTTTGCAGCATCTTGTTGGCTTTGAGCAGATGGTCTTCCTTCAGGGTCAGGTTATGCTCGGTTTTTTTACGTTCACTGATCTCCTGTTGCAGCTCTCTGTGGTAAGCGTCCAACTCGGCGGTAAACTGATCGAAAAATCCGTTCAGCCGCTCGATTTCATTGCCGGCTGTCTTCGCGGCCCGATCGGAAGGTTTCTGCTTGATTCTCGATTCCAGCTTGCCGACCAGCTGGTTGACCGGGTCCAACAGGGAGACGCTCAGCAGATAGCTGATCAGTCCCGAAGCCAGGATGATGAGAATAAAGGAAATGATAAAAATCCGCCGGAAACTTTTCAACGGGGAAAGCATCTCTTCCAAATGGTAGGTGGATCCAACGATCCAACCGAATTCCGGCATCAGCTGGTAGCAGATCACATTTTCGACGATCTTCTCGTGTCGCGGATCCTGTTCTTCGTATTGGATTTTCCCCTCTTTCCTGGCGATCATTTCCTCCAGGAAGCGGTTTTTCAGTTCCTTCCGGAACTGCTCCTGACCCGGGACGTCTGGAGGCATGATGAGATTCCCCAGGCGATCGACGATGAATACATACCCATGAATTCCCAGCCGGATTTGCGAAATGCTTTCCCGGAAGTCATCCATCTGGATCAAATCCGAGAATTCGCTGACATAGGCGGTCACGGAAATGATCCAATCCAGCGGCTCGAAATAGGTCATGTAAAGGGCCTTGGATCGTGGCCGGCTCTCACCCGGATTTTGCCATTCGTATTCCAGATACCCTTCTTTCATCTGGATTTGCTGTAGTACAAACGGATGGTTCCGATACGAGGAGCCTTCCACTGCCGAATAGGGGTGGACGACGGCCCGGCCATGACTGTCGACACAATACAGATAGCCGGTTTCCCCGATTTTCTGGCGCAGCAACAGATCGCGGATATGGCTGACAGCCTCCGCCGCGCTCATTTCGCCGGACTGATACCGACCCCAGTAATGCTCGGCGGCGGTTCTGCTTTTTTCGGCAGCGGCCTTCAAATAATATTTAATCGACAATCGCCCGGATGTCCGGACGCTGTTCAGGATCGAAATGGTTGCATTACCCAATTCTCTTTCATAAGCGACTTCCAGCGCATGAAAGAAAAGAGAATGGATAACGACGCCAGCGATCACAAAAATCGGAATCAGTATCGCCATGTGACAGAGAAAGATGTTGGTTCCGATGCTGCTATTTTTCAGCAGTGACCTCATGGCCTTCCCCTCCATTCCCGCCTTGCTTTTTTTCCGGCCCCGGACCGGTTTCGACCTTGATCACCAGCAGGGTGATATCATCCTCCCGGGGGTGTTCGGCCCGGAATTGTTCCACGGCCCCGATCACGGCGGAGGCGATGCCGTCGGCCGTATTCCGGGCATGTTGCCGGATGACGTCCATCAAGGCCTTTTTCCCGAACATCTGGCCGGAGGGGTTGCGGGTCTCCCAGACGCCATCCGTACCGATGACGATCATCTGACCGGGAACAATGGAACAGCCGGATGCGTCGTATCCGGCCGCTCCGTCCACACCCAGCGGAAGTCCCCGGCCATCCAGCATGGTAAAATCATCCCGGACCGCATCGTACAGGAATCCCGCATCGTGACCGGCCTTCACCCACTCCAGGCGTTCACGCTTGCGGTCCAATTCCAGCAGGAAAAGGGTCATGAACCTCCCCGAGTCGCCCACATCCGCGGCCAATTGACGGTTCACGTCCGTCACGATCCGACCGAGAGTACCGGGCATGGAATACCGCTGCCGGATCAATGCCCGGGCGGTGGTCATCAGCAGGGCCGACGCTATTCCGTGCCCGGTGACATCCCCCACCACAGCGGCGATTTTTCCGTTGTTGCGGTCATCCGCTTCCAGGAAATCATAGTAATCGCCTCCGGTTTCATCGCAATAGCGGCTGATCCCGGCGATATCCAGACCGGGAATCCGCGGCGGCATTTTCGGCAGCAGGTTCTGCTGCACCTCCATGGCCAGGTTCAGGGAGCGCTGCATATGATAGTGCTCCTGCAACATGGGGCCGACTTTGTTGAAGACCTGTCCCATGCGGCCGAATTCGTCCTTTGAACGAAAATCCACCCGGGCATTGAAATCGCCGTGGGCCAACCGCTGGGCCGCGTATTCCAGAATTCTCACGGGACGCGTCACCGTCCGGGAAAACATCAGCGCCAGGATCGTCAGCAGGCATACCAGAATCCCCAGCCCGATACGGGAAGCCCTCAGGACATCATCGATGAGATTCGTAACATAGGCTTCCGCGGCCCGGGCGGGTTTCAGGATCTCCTGGTACGGCAGAATGAAAACCAGGTAACAAGCCGGGTGAATCGGGGCATAAAACCACAGGCAGTCCTTTCCCCCATAGGGCATGCGGCGCATGTTGTCCCTTCCCTGCTGGAAATCGCGCCGGGCGGCCGCCCATTGTATTTTATCCCCGGAATCGAGCCACTCCGTTTTTTCAGGATACAGCCAGCCGCCGCCCCTCTCCGCCGCGTTGGCGGCAATGACGGCGACGCGATTGTCATTCTTTTTTTCCGGGTCCTCGATGACAGCCGCCAGCAGAGCCCGGGTGGACGGCGGCAACGGACCGGATAACGAAGCCTTGCGGAAAAATCCGTCCGCCGAGAGCATAATGGCGGTAACACCGGCCCATGCCTGGTTCCTGTCCTTCAGCGGCATGGAAACCGTCAGGGCCATTTCGCCGGTCACAGGATCCGGATGGGGCAATGTCCAGACGAGCCGGCCGAGGGCTTTGGCTTTTTGATACCATTCCATTTGGGCGGGATGGAAATCTTTCGGCATGGGGAAATTGTCCGGATAGGTTAGATACAAACCGTTTTCCAGGGCCGTGTGTTGCCAGAGAATACGGTTTTTGCCCAGCAGGCGATGGATCCGGAAATAAGCCGCATGCAAACGATGTCCCGGTGTCTGGGAGGTTGGTAAAAGCCGCAAGGATTCCTCGGCCTGCAATTCCAGGGCGGTTTCCACCTTTTCACGACCCATCCACAACACCCGGGCATAGTTGTCCAGCAGCATTTTCAAACGGGATTCGACATCGCGGGTGACATAATCGTGCGCCTGTTCCACGAACGTCCGGCCCAGACTGCGCAGGACCGTGACCCCCACCATGCGCATGATCAGAATGGGCAGAAACGAAATGACGACAAATAGAATCAGAAGCTTCCAGCGATATTTCATAACCGACTCTGGGAACCGACGATGTCCATGGGGTTATCGGAAAAGAGGATGTCCAGTTTATACCCGGAACATATTCATGAAATCAAGCTGTTTCCTTATTGACAACCATGGCGCCGCTCCTTTGGCATCCAGCCCTTGCTGGTTCCTTTTCATGGGGTCCGGATCGGCACAAACCGGTTGACAATGCCCCTGTCTCCTGATAAATGAAAAAATGAATTTTTTAATCATATTTTCATATTTTCATTTTATGGCCAAAAAATCAACGCCCGACCAGATATTTACCGCCGCGCTGGCGGTTTTCGCCCGTTACGGTCTTCGTCGCACCCGCATGGAGGACATCGCCCGGGAACTGGACCTGGCCACCGCCACCCTCTATCGTTATGTGAAAGACAAGCTCGATCTGTACGAAAAAACGGTTGCCTTCGGCATCCGAAGATGGCAGGCGAAGGTCTTCGAGGCCGTCTCCGCTGAGACGGACGTCACCCGGCAATTCGTGACCATGGCCCGCAAAGGGTATGAATATCTGGCCGGGGATGAGGACCTGCGCCGGATCCTGATCAACGATCCGGCGATTTTCCCGTTATCTCCCCGCAAGGTCCGCTTCCCGGATATCGACAAGGCGTCCATCGCCCTGATCCGGCAGATCCTGCAACACGGCATCGACACCGGGGTGTTCCGGCCCGTGGATGTCGCTCTGGTTTCGGATCTGCTCTATTCCGTCTATGTCATGTTCATTATCAAGGCCTATATCAAATCCGAGGAGGATTCCGACCGCAGAATGTTTGAGGAAGGGCTTGACCTGATTGTGCGGGGACTGCTCGCCTCCGCCCCGAAAGGCGGGAGCCGGCCCCCTTCCGACCGGCAAAGCAACCGGCGTCCCCCGCAAGGGCGGTCCGCTTCTCCATCGGAGACCGAACCATGAACGCCGAGGGGTATAATCGCCTCGCGCCACCAACCCAATTTCACAACAGGAGGTAACCATGGACATTTTCATCGACTATCCGGGACGGATCCGAAAAATCCGGGAAGGCATGGCCAAACGGGGAATCGATCTGTTTCTGGGGACACGCGGCGTCAGCACGAATTATATCGCCGGCGCATTCGTTCCCTGGCGCAGCGTGGCGCCGGTTTCAAGGGACGGTTATGTGGGCCTCAACACCCTGCTGATGGACGCCGAGCGCCTGAAGGACGATTCCTGGCTGGACATCATCGTCCCCTGTGCGCCCTTGCCGGGTATGGAATTGTGGGAGGTGACGGTCCAGCAGATCAAATCCCTGGGCTTTGAAAAGTCCGTCATCGGCATCGAATTGGGGCATTCCCCGCGGATGATCGCCGGGCATTTGTTCGCCACCGAATACCTATATCTGAAGGAGCACCTGCCCAACGCCAGGTTCGTGGACGCCCTGGATCTGATGGACCAGGTGACCTTTGTCAAGGAACCGGCGGAGATCAAGCTGATGCGGCACGCCGGAGCCATCGCCGACGCGGCCCAGGAGCGCACCAAGGAAGCGCTGTACGTGGGAATCAGTGAGATGGAAATCGCGGGCATCGGTGAGATGGAAATGCGCCGTCTGGGCAGCGAATTCCACTGGCCGGTCACCGGCTCCAACGAAATCGCCTCCGGTCACCGCACCTGGTATAACATGGGCGGCTGCACGCCGCCGACGGACAAGATCGTTCAGCGGGGGGAAAGCATCCTCATCGACATGCACCCCACCTACCGGCAGTACTATTCGGATCTGTCCCATAATTATATCATCGGCCGGCCCTCGCCGGAACAGCGCAAGCTGGCCGATGCCTACGTCGCCGCCGCCGAAATCCTCATCGGGTCGTTGAAAACCGGCAACACCGTGGGTCAGGTCTGGAATGCGGTCAACGAGAACGTCAGCGCCTCCGGATACGGCCCCTATACGCTCCCGGGATTCGGCCACGGTCTGGGGGTGATCGGCCACGAATGGTATCCGGCCATCGTCAACAGCGACGAATTCCGCAATGTGGTGCTGGAGGAAAATGTCGTGGAAGTGGCCGCCCTGGTCATCAACGTCCCCGGGGTCGGCGGCATGCGGCTGGAATGTCCGGTGCGGGTCACGGCCCAGGGCGGGGAAATGCTCTGCAAAACCCCGTTGGAACTGACGGTGGTGGACTGAATTTTCTACTTCATTCCCGGATGGTTTGTTGCCAGCGCTGTTCCAGGTCGTCCAGATCGCCGCCGAGGGCCCTGCTGACGGCCTGGTGCAGGTCCATGTCCTTTCCCGCGGCAATTACCAGGTTGCGCACGGAAACCATGGAATACTGCTGGATCAGGTAGGTAACAAACGACTCGGACTGGGCGTACACCAGGTGAATGGATTTTCGGTTCATGGCCGACAAGCCGCTGAGGTTGAGATGCGTCAGGTGCCGCAGGGGAAACAGCCGCCCGGAATCCGCCGCCGATTTCAGCAATTGGCTTCTTTCCGCGAGAAGCGACTCCGGTTTCATCGGTCTTGCCATGTACTCGGCCAGCCCCTCGTTCAGCCACAACGGCACGTTCGGTCCGCCAAGGCCATGGACCACCGCATGGGTGTATTCGTGATACAGAATCGCCGTTACGTAATCCCCCTCGAAGAGATCTTCCGGAAACCGGATTTTCCCGTCATACAAGCCGGCGGCCCAGTCCGGAAGGTAGCCCAGTTTCCGCAAATCGCTTGGGGGGTATACAATCACGACCATTTTTTCATCCGGATAGAGATCCAGGGCCGCCCCCACCGTCGACCGGGCCTGCTCCAGAATCTTGACGGCCTCATCGGCCACGCTTTGTCGCTTGCTTCCCTGGAATTTGACGATGAAAACGCCGCTCTCGGCGACAGCGAGACTTTTTTCCGCTTGATGGTCTTGATCCAGACGTTGGAGATAGTGAGCGGCAAGGGTGTTTCCGGGATCGAGATTCAGGGTCTTGCGCCAGTAATAGTGGGCATCCGTGAACTCATTTTGGGCATAGGCGATCTGGCCGTGTAACAGATAGATCCGGTGATTGTCGGGATCCATGCGCGCCGCCCGTTGGAGGCAACCGGCGGCGGCGTCATAATCCCGGGCCGCGAACCTGGTTGCGGCAAGATCGAGGTCGATTCCGGCGGACATTTTCAAAAGGGCGGGATCTTCCGGCTGGTATTGGAGGGCGGCTTCCACTTGCTCCCGGGCTTTGTCCAGCATACCGGTTTTCCGCAGGTGGACCGCGTAGCGGGTGTGGAGTTCCGCCATGTTACGGGACGCCGCTTTCGGATCCGACGAGGCGGCATAGGCCCTTTCCCCGGTCTCGAGGGCCTGGCGATAACGGCCCTCGCGGACCAGTTGGAGGGCGGTCGCCTGATCATCCGTGGCGCCGGCCGCGGGGACATCAGGGGGCTGTATCCGCTTTTCTTGTCGGGAAGCCGCCAGGCCCTGCGAATCGGACGCCGCCTTCGCTTGCGGGCCCGCATCCGGCCGCTTCGCTTTTTTTTCGATCCGGGCGATTTCCGCCCGCGGATACCGGTAAACCGTGCCGAACATCCGGACGCAGACCTCGCCGTTTTCCTCCCAGGAAGCATCCACGTCCAGGCGCATGCCGTCATGAAAATAAACCACGTCGGCCCCAACCGCCAGGGCAGCTGAAAACAACAGAAAAAATCCGGCCGCAATCCATATCTTCATGCCTTGCTCCATCCGCGAGAACAAGCGTATTCGGTTTCCCGTAAAAAACGATTTTCAAAAGCGTCGATCTACGGTATAGGATCATCCTGTTTTTTTCAAGCAGGCCTTTTTCAATCATCATCATCCGCGTCGGCATGACCGGACAGGACACGAATCATATGAATCTCATCCATATTGAAAAAATCGCCCGGGAACTGACCATTTCCATATCCCAGATCAACGCCGTGGGGTCCCTCCTGGAAGAAGGGGCCACCATCCCGTTTATCGCGCGGTATCGCAAGGAAGCCACCGGCAGCCTGGATGAAGTGGCCATCACGTCCATCCGGGACCGTCTCGCCCAGCTCGCCGAACTCGATGAACGCCGCCAGACCGTATTGAAATCCCTGGAACAGCACGGCCACCTGACCCCGGAACTGGAGGAAAAGGTCCGGCAGGCCGAGACCATGGCCGTTCTGGAAGACATCTACCTGCCTTTCAAGCCCAAACGGCGCACCCGGGGCATGATCGCCCGGGAAAAAGGCCTGGCGCCCCTGGCGGAAGCCATTTTCAGCCAGACCGGTATCGATCCGGAAAAGGAAGCCCCGCCTTTCGTCAATCCCGAACTGGGGGTCGCCGACATCGAGGCGGCCCTTTCCGGGGCCAGGGACATCATCGCGGAAATCATCAACGAGGATGAACAGGCCCGCACCCGTTTGCGGAATCTGTTTGCCACCCGCAGCATCATCAAAAGCACGGTGGTGGCGGGCAAGGAAGAGGCCGGGGCCAAATACCGGGATTATTTCGAATGGGAAGAACCAGCGGCGGAAGCGCCCTCCCACCGCATCCTGGCCATCCGCAGGGGAGAGCGGGAGGACATCCTGAACATGTCGGTCCAGCCCCCCGTCGAAGAGGCCCTCTGTATTCTGGAAACCCTGTTCGTCAGGGGCGAAGGGCGGGACTCCCAGCAGGTGAAGGCCGCGGCCCATGACGCTTACAAGCGGCTGCTGTCACGGTCCATGGAAACCGAAATCCGGGTTGTCCTGAAGGACAAGGCCGACAGGGAAGCCATTCATATTTTCGCCGACAACCTGCGCCAGCTGCTGCTGGCCCCGCCCCTGGGCGCCCGGCGGGTCATGGGCATCGATCCGGGTTTCCGGACAGGTTGCAAGACCGTCTGCCTGGACCGCCAGGGGAAGCTGCTGCACCATGAAACCGTCTATCTCCATTTATCGGAATCCCAGGCGGGAAAAGCGGCCGAAACCCTCCTGACCCTGTGCCGGCAGTTTGAAATCGAAGCCATCGCCATCGGCAACGGCACCGCCGGCAGGGAAACCGAGGCGTTTGTCAGATCCCTGCCCTTCCCCCATAAAATTCAAGTGGTCATGGTCAATGAAAGCGGCGCGTCCATTTATTCCGCCTCGGAAGCGGCCCGGGAGGAGTTCCCGGATCTCGATCTCACGGTCCGGGGATCGGTGTCCATCGCCCGCCGCCTGATGGATCCCCTCTCCGAGCTGGTGAAAATCGATCCGAAATCCATCGGCGTGGGTCAATATCAACACGATGTCGACCAGACCGCCCTCAAGCAGTCCCTGGATGATGTGGTCATGAGCTGCGTGAACGGAGTGGGGGTGGACATCAACCGCGCCAGCACCCAGCTGTTGACCTATGTCTCGGGACTGGGACCCCAGCTGGCCAGAAACATCGTGGCCCACCGGGATGCCAACGGACCGTTCACGTCCCGGCGGCAATTGAAAAATATCAGCCGGCTGGGTCCCAAGGCCTTTGAACAGTCAGCCGGATTTCTGCGCATCCGCGACGGTGAAAACCCCCTGGACGCCAGCGCCGTGCATCCGGAAAGCTATCATATCGTGGACGCCATGGCCGCGGATCTCGGGTGCAGTCTCGCGGAACTGATGAACAGTCCGGAACTGCGGCGGCGTATCGATCTGTCCCGCTACGCAAGCGAGACCATCGGCATGCCTACCCTGAAGGATATTCTGGCCGAACTGGAAAAACCCGGACGGGATCCCCGGGAGGAATTCGAGGAGTTCGGCTTTGCCAGCAACGTCACCACCATGGAGGATCTGGTGCCCGGAATGAGGCTCCCCGGCATCGTCACCAATATCACCGCCTTCGGCGCCTTCGTGGATATCGGCGTGCACCAGGACGGCCTGGTCCATGTCAGCCAGCTGGCCGACCATTTCGTGAAGGATCCCGCCGGGGTTGTCAAGGTGCATCAGAAAGTGACGGTGACGGTCCTGGAAGTGGACCCGGGGCGCAGACGGATCGCCCTGTCCATGAAATCCAACCCGGATGTGGGGGCCGGGCGGGAAACCGGGGCCGGGCAACCCCGGAAAGCGCGGCAACCGGCCGCGCAGCCCGTCCCGGCATCGAAAAAACGGAATGAACGTCAACCCTTCAACAATCCATTCGCCGATGCGCTGAATAAATTGCGCTGATGGTCAGGAATCGATTTCCAGGTTGCCGGATATGACGACTTTCTCAAACAGCTTGTCCGATTCCTTGGCCACGAGCTGATGCAGCTTCCGGAAGCGATCCATCAGCTCGATGGCGAAAGGCGTCAGCTGCGATCCCCCCTTGGAGGAACCGCCGATGCTGCGCACGAGCAATTCCTTACCCAGGCGCATTTCCGTGGCCTTGATCCGGCCCCATACGGCCCGGTAACTCATCCCCAGTTCCTTGGCGGCGGCCTGGATGGAACCGCTGCTCCGGATGGCTTCCAGCATCCGGAGGCGTCCCAATCCGAAAACAACCTCGCCTTCCGGACCGGCGATCCAGATTTTCGAACGAATGGATAGCGGATCGGCATTGGTTTTCATGGCGCATCCATACCATGGCCGGATGTCCGATTTCAAGGCGGAAGGCCGGGAATCGCAAAAGGCCGCGGTCATCACCGTCCGTCCACCGCCATTTTTTCGATCCGCACCGCGCAGGCTTTGTATTCCGCCGTCAGGGTGAAGGGATCGAAAGCCGGGTTGGTCAGCCAGTTGGCGCAGGCCTCCCGGAAATGAAACGCCATCCAGACCATGCCGGCCGGAATTTCCGGGGTGATCCGGGCTTTTACCTCCACCGCACCCCGCCGGGAAATCACTTTGACGGTTTCTCCCTGGGAGATGCGCAGGCGGCCGGCATCTTCCAGGGAAATATCCGCGGTTTCCTCGCCCAGCAGATCGTTCAGGCCTTCACAGCGGCCCGTCTGCGTCCTGGTATGGTAATGGTAGAGGCGTCTGCCGGTGCTCAACATCAAGGGATATTGCTCATCCGGTACTTCGGCCGGGGGCGTCCAGTCCACGGGCAGGAATTGGCCGTATCCCCTGGTGAAGCGGCCTTCGAGATGTAGGATGGGTGTTCCGGGATGGGAAACCGTGGGGCAGGGCCATTGCAGACCGTCCCCCTCGATGCGGGAATACTTGACGCCCCCCAGGTTGGGGGCCAGAACCGAGATTTCGTTGTCCCACAGTTCCCGGGCGCTGTCCGCGGCCCAATGATGTCCCATCCTCCTGGCGATCTCTCTGAAGATCCACCAGTTGGGTTTTGCCATTCCCGGCGGTTCGCTGACGGCCCGCACCCGGCTGATCCGGCGCTCGCTGTTGCTGAAGGTTCCATCGTTTTCACTCCAGGCGGCGGCGGGAAGTACCACATGGGCGAAGCGGGTGGTTTCGGTCTGGAAAATATCCTGGCAGACGAGGAACTCGGCGGAACCGAGTTCGTGCTCGACCTTGCGGATGTCGGGCTCGGTATTGGCCAAGTTCTCGCCGAAAATATACAGGGCTTTGACTTGTCCGCCAACCAGGCCCTCCATCATCTGGGGAATCATCAGGCCGACCTTGTCCGGCAGTTGCGACACCCCCCAGGCCTTGGCGAACTTGTGCCGCATGTTTTCATCCGTCACTTTCTGATAACCGGGGAACACATTGGGCAAGGCCCCCATGTCGCAGGCGCCCTGGACATTGTTCTGACCGCGCAGGGGATTGACGCCGCCGCAGGGGACGCCCATGTTGCCCAGCAGCATCTGCAGGTTGGCGGTGGAAACGACATTGTTGCGGCCGCAGGTATGCTCCGTTATGCCCAACGTATAGCAGAGCATCATGGGCTTGACGGAGGCCGCCATCCTGGCCACCCGGCGGATCAAATCCGCCGGCACCTTACAGATCTCCGCCGCTCGTTCCGGCGGATATTCCCGGACTTTTTCCTGCAGTTTTTCAACATCCTCGGTGAAGGATTTTACGAATTGCTTGTCAACCAGATTTTCCTCGATCAGGACGTGCATCACAGCGTTCAGGAAAGCGATATCGCTGCCCACGGCGATCTGGGCATGAATGTCCGCGAACTCCGCGAGTTTGTGACGCCGCGGATCCACCAGGATCAATTTGGCGCCGGCTGCCACCGCATTCTTCAGGAAAGTCGCGGCCACCGGATGGGCTTCGGTCATATTGGAGCCGATCACCATGAACATCTTGGCGCTGCTGAATTCGGCGAATGAATTGGTCATCGCACCTGAACCGAACGAGGCCGCCAGCCCGGCGACCGTCGGGGCATGTCAGGTGCGCGCGCAGTGATCGATATTGTTGGTGCCGATCACCGCGCGAAACAGTTTCTGCATTTGATAGGAGTCTTCATTGATGCTGCGGGCGCAGCTGACGCCGGCAATGGCGTCCGGGCCATGCTGCTCCATGATACGCCGGAAGGTGCCAGCGACCAAATCGAGGGCTTCATCCCAGGAAGCCTCCCGGAAGCCGTTCTTTTCCCGGATCAGGGGGGTCTTCAATCGTTCCCCGGAATAAATGAAATCGAATCCGTATCTCCCCTTGACACACAACCGGCCCTGGTTCGGCTGGGCATCCTCCACGCCGGTGACCTGGACGATTTTACCGTTCTTGACATGCAGATGAAGCTGGCATCCGACTCCGCAATACGGGCAGGTCGTGCGCGTCCTGGTGGTTTCCCAGGCCCGCCAGCGCAAACCGGATTTTTTTTCGAGCATGCCGCCGACGGGGCATATCTGCACGCATTCACCGCAGGAAACGCATTTATCCGGATCATAGGCGATCTGGGGGCCGCCATCCGGGCCCTTTGTGAGATCAAGGGCGCCAACACCCTGGATCTCCCGGCAGGCGCTGATGCAACGCAGACAGAGCACGCAGCGTTCGGGAAAGTGTTCGAGAAAAGTCGTCCGGTAGGCCGAGGTGAATTGCCGCTTGGGCAACGGATAGTCGACACGGGTGATACCGAATTCCACCGTCAGATCCTGCAGCGTGCAAACACCGGCCTTGTCGCAAACGGGGCAATCCAGCGGATGGTTAGCCAGAATCAACTGCAGCGAGGCCTTGCGCATGCGCGACAAGCGTTCCGACGAAGTGATCACCTGGATATCGTCCGCCACGGGGGTCGTGCAGGCGGTCACGGGATCGGGGTAGCCCGCCACCTCGACAACACACAAACCGCAGGACCCGATGGGCTTGAGTTTTTCATGATAGCAAAGGGTCGGAATTTTTATTCCCGCCAGTTTCGCCGCCTCCAGAATCGTGCTGCCCTTCCGGGCGCTGACCTCCATTCCGTCAATCGTCAGTCGAATCATTTCCATAGGTACTCACTCCGGTTAACGTTATATCAAAAATGGCATATCGGGAAATACGTTTAGTGAAGCCGACTGTATTTGTCAACCCCAAACCACGTGCCAAGGCACTCTTCCGACATGGAATTTTTTCGTTATGTCATTATTGACATATCGAAATCGCCATGTTACATGGCCGACCAGTCGCTATGAATTGGAACGGATGGACGGAACGTATGCAGCCTAACGGGATTTCACGTCATTCTAACACCGCGCCGGACACTATCTGGTGCATCAGCCACAAGGGGGAAGCATATTCCTTCGACTCCTATATGGAACGGGTGCGGGAGTTTCATGGGCACGCAGCCCCCGGACTTGTCATTGGCGGGAAGATGGTTCATGAAGCTCTCCGAAGGCTCCCCCAAGGAGACGATATCCTGCTGGACGCCCTTTGCGAAACCGGCAACTGTCTTCCGGACGCGGTACAATTGCTGACCCCCTGCACCATCGGCAACGGCTGGCTGAAAATCACGAACCTGTTCCGCTTCGCCCTCACCATTTACGATAAGTCCACGGGCGAAGGAATACGGGTCGCCGTGGATGCCCAAAAAGTGCGCGCTTGGGATGAAATCAACAGCTGGTTTTTTCATCTCAAACCCAAAAAGGATCAGGACACCGGACGGCTGATGGAACAGATCCGGACGGCCGGCGCGGAAGTCCTGACCGTCCGGAGCGTGCGAATGTCCGGCCGGTACCTGGAAAAACCGCATCTGGGGAAACGGAGCATTTGTCCGGTCTGCCGGGAAGCCTACCCTGCCAAAAACGGGCCGGTTTGCCGGGCCTGTCAGGGTAATTCTCCTTATGTTCACGCGGAAACCGCTGCAAACAGCGAACCGGGCCCCGTTCTCCTAACAATCCCGGTGAATACCTGCGAGGGCAAGCCGGCCCTGCATGACATGACCCGGGTTGTTCCCGGGGAAAGCAAAGGACCGGCTTTTGTGAAAGGGCAACAACTGACCGCCGGAGATATTTGCCGGCTGCAACAAATGGGAAGGGAGCGGATTTATACCCTGGATGATCCACCGGATGAAAGCCGCTGGGTGCATGAAGATACCGCCGCGGAAAATTTCGCCAGGGCCATTGCCGGAGAAGGCGTCTCCTGTAACTTTCCTCCCCGGGAAGGGAAAATCGACTTCATCGCGGCAAGAGACGGCCTGCTGATGGTTGCAACCGAGCGTCTGGAGGCCTTCAACCTACTTGGAGAAGTGATGTGCGCCACCCGCAAGGGATACTCGCTGGTCGGCAGCGGCCGTAAATTGGGCGGCACCCGCGCCATTCCCCTGTATCTGCCCATGGAAATGTTTTCCCGGGCCATGGACCTCCTGAGTGCCGGCCCCCTGCTGGAGGTCCTGCCGCTGAGGAAAATGGCCGTCGGCATCCTGGTGACCGGAACGGAGATATTCCAGGGCCTGGTGCCGGACGCTTTCATTCCCGTCATTACGTCCAAAGTCACCCGGATGGGATGCCATGTCATCAGGTCGATCATCGTTCCGGACGAACGCGACGCCATTTCCCGCGGGCTCCGCGGTCTGCTGGCCAGCGGCGCGGAATTGATCGTCACCACGGCCGGACTGTCGGTGGATCCGGACGATGTCACCCGTCAGGGGCTTCAGGACGCGGGCGCCGAGGAGATGCTGTACGGCGCCCCGATTCTGCCCGGCGCCATGACCCTGATCACCCGGATCGGCCGGGTGCCGGTGATCGGCGTGCCGGCTTGCGGTCTGTATCATCCGACAACCAGTTTCGACCTGTTGCTGCCCAGACTCCTGGCCGGCATCCGGATAACCCGCAGAGACCTGGCCCGATTGGGCCATGGCGCTTTCTGCTGGGAATGCAAAACCTGCCGATACCCCAAGTGTTCATTTGGCAATGCATAACAAGGAGAAATGCATCATGCAAAACAGCGCGACCGTGACATCCATTTTCCCAAGTGAAGCGCCCCATTCCCGCGAAGGCAATCTGGATCGCATATTCGAAACCCAGCGGGCCGCCTTCCGCCGCAATCCCATGCCCGGCGCCGCCGAACGCATCCGCCATTTGCAGGCATTGAAACAGGCGCTGATCAAAAACCAGGAAAAACTCATCGCCGCCGTCAACGATGATTTCAGCTGCCGCTCCCGGGACGAAACTCTCCTCGCGGAAATCTTCCCCAGCGTGGAAGGCATCCGCTACGCCGCCAAACGGGTGAAGAAATGGATGAAACCGGCCCGCCGCATGCCCGGCATGCTGTTTCTGCCGGCCAAGGCCAGAATCATCTACCAACCCCTGGGCGTGGTGGGAATCATCACGCCCTGGAACTATCCCCTGTATCTCGCCATCGGTCCGTTGACCGGCGCGCTTGCCGCCGGCAACCGGGTCATCATCAAGATGAGCCGCAATACTCCACAGACGGGCCAGGCCCTGAAAACCATTATTCATGAAACCTTTGAGGAAGATCATGTGGCCGTCATCACCGGCGAGGACGGACTGGGGTCGGCTTTTTCCCGCAAGCCCTGGGATCATCTGGTTTTCACCGGCTCAACGGCGGTGGGACGGCACGTCATGAAAGCGGCGGCCGACAACCTGACGCCGGTGTTGCTGGAACTGGGCGGCAAATCTCCGGCCATCATCAGCAATGACGTTCCCATGCAGGATGCCGCGGAACGCATCGCCTTCGGCAAACAGTTCAATGTGGGGCAGACCTGCGTGGCGCCGGATTACGTCCTCTGCCCGAAAAGCCGGGTGGATGAATTCGTGGCGACCTTCAAGGACAGTGTCTCCCGGATGTACCCGACCATGGACGGCAACCCCCAGTACACCAGCATCATCAACGAACAGGAACGGGAACGTCTTCAATCGCTGGTGGATGACGCCCGCGCCAAGGGCGCCCGGGTGATTCCCGTTAATCCGGCCGGCGAGTCTTTTTCCAGGGGCCGCAAAATGCCCATCCATCTTCTCCTGGATGTAACCGAGGACATGCAGGTGATGAAGGACGAAATCTTCGGGCCGGTTCTGCCGGTGATCCCCTATGACACCCTGAAGGATGCCGTGATGTACGTGAACCTGCGTCCCAGGCCGCTGGCCCTCTATTTCTTCGACTATCAGCAGGAAAACATCGACTACGTGCTCTATAATACCCATTCCGGCGGTGCCTTGATCAACGACACCCTGGTTCACGTGGCCCAGGACGATCTGCCCTTCGGCGGCGTCGGCGAGTCCGGCATGGGGCAGTACCACAGCCGGGAAGGCTTTCTGGCGCTCTCCAATGCCAAGGGGGTGCTGTTCAAACCCCGGTTCAACAGCGGCAAACTGATCTATCCGCCTTACGGGAAACTCATTCACCGGCTGATCTACGGTCTCTTTCTGCGCTAGGGGGAATCGGCTCCATGTCCACTTGGATTACCGCCGGTATCGGGAATACAAAGGGCCGGGGAAAAGCAACCGGAGACGGGTTCCCCGGCCAGCCGGAAAGCACCCTCTCCGGGATCAACCGGGAGCTTGACCGGGCCGTCAGCCCCTTCGCCTTGAACGAAGCCATGGTCGAGGACTGGCTGGATCGGATCGATGCCTGGATCGATCCCGCCACCCCCGCCTACTGGCTGATGCTCGCCAGACTCCACGAGGCGGCCTTGTTGACCGCCGGTAATTACGCGGACAACGGTGAATTTCCCGCCGCCGGGGATCTGCTGTTCAATCCGCGCCGGATCATGGCGTATTTCAAAAACAGTCCCCAACCGGTGGCAAAAAACCGCCGTGGCGCGATTTCCGCGCAGTTCAATTCTTCCGGCGCGCCCCGTAGCGACTTCATCGCCTGGTTCAGGCAACATGCCATCCTGCGGGAAACCCACCCGCCCCTATTGCCGTTCCTCCATGGAAAAATTTCAGAATCCGGAAAAATCCGAACGGAATATCTGGACAGCGGCTATGCCCGGATGCAAAAAATCGCCGCCACCATCTCCTTTCTGGGAGCCTGGGGGGTTTCCCGCTTCGAAACCCTGGTGGAACGCCGTCAAACCTGCGACCGGGAGACCCGGCGTTTTGCCGAATCCCAGCTGTGCCGCTTCGATACCGGGGACTATTTCCGCATGGGCGAGGAAATCCGACAAATAGAAGAAAATCGAACGATTTGCAGCCGATTTTTGGCGGCTTGACATCAGCCGTGAAAACCGTGGGGCCGCGTTGGAAAGGCTGCCCAGCAGACCCGCTCCTGCCCATGGGGCCGGGAGACGTCAGTTCCTGCCGTAGAACCGCGGTCTTTCAAACCGGAAAAATGCATCTTTTTCCTCGAGGGCGATGGTTCCCGCCTCGTCCTGGAAATACTTCTCCCGCAGCGCCTTCAACTGCTCTTCCTGGTCCGGCCCCTGGTATTCCGCGACGATCTGCCGGCGCTCCTCCATGTATTTCAATCCCACATCCCATCGCTGGTTGCGGTCCGCGTCCCGTTTTTCCATTTCCTCGATTTGATTTTCCGTAAATCCCATCTCCCGGCGGATTCTGTTGATGGCCATCTGGCGCTGATCCGGATCCATCTGCTTGAGTTCATCCTGGACGGAATCGATGCTGAAGAACACCTTGGCCAGGATCGGTTTCTGGGAAAGAAGATATTCCTCCGGCGAGTTTTCGTAGGTTTCTTTCAGGGTATCCTGGTAGACTTGGAGTTTTTCTTCCATGGAGGTATCCCGGGATTCATTCAGAAAAGCAAGGGCGTCCTGCACTTTTTCCTTTCTCGTTTCCGTGGCCAGCATTTCGTCCGACCATATTTCCTCCGCATCGTCGCCGAACAGTTCCCGTCTCTTTTCCCATAAGACGGCCATTTTTTCCGCCTCGGTCATTTGGTCAAGCCGGGCCTGGTTCGCGGCAAGCCAGCGGTTATACCCGTCGAGTTTGTCCAGGGTGGCGATGATGTCATCGGCCTGGTTCGGAAAGGCCCGCTTCAGCAGATTGTTGAAAAACGCCTTTCCGTCCGGCCGTGAACCCATGATGGAATTGCGGATATCGTATAGGCTCGCCTGGGTGCTTTTTTTCGCTATCGAACCGCCGTAATATTTCCTCAGTTCCCTGACAAACTGATCTTCGATGGGCGTTGCCGCCGGATCGACCGTATCCGTAACGGAATCCTGAGCCACCTCCGGAGTCTTGGCGACCGGTTCCCCGGCAGGGGAAGTGACGCCGGGAGTCCACGTTTTTTCAGGGTCCCTGATCATGAATATACCGCCTATACCGATGAACAGCACCAGAGCGATAATGCCGATGGAGATCAAGACAGGTTTCATGTTGTTATCCATTCCCAAGGCCGCACTTCATTATGGAGCATTCGCTGCTTCCCATATTGTATCGCGCTCCACCCGAAATGAAAGCATAAAAAAGGGTCATCGGGGAATTTTTTCACACCGCCCCGTGACCCTCTTTTGTTTCAATCGGTTCGACGATACCTCCGGTTCTTTTTCTCAAAACCGGCCGGCGGTGTCCCGACCGCCGGTAAAACCATCATTACCGCCCTTACAGTTTCGGCTGGAGCTTGGCCCAGACCAGGCTGGCCAGCTTATACGAGCCTGAATTGGTGGGGTGAATCCCGTCAATGATAATGTCGGAATTCGTGAAAACAGGCCGCGGATCGATGAACACGCGATAATTGGGCGCTGCCGTGGCGTTGGCGACAGCCTGGGCCAGCTTGGTGTCGCCGTAGTCCACCGCCTGGTTCAGCGAGGTGCTGCCGATGAGGCCGTTTTTCACGCGATAGTATCCCTGGAAAATAATATTCTGCACGCCTTCGCGTCCCATCTGGTTCAGGAGATCCACGGTATCGACATAAACGTCATTGATCAACGATTTGCAGGAAGACGAGAGACCGCTTTCCCACCAATCCACCTTGCAGTTATAGGGATCGAATGCCGTGGCCGGAATCAGAATGTCATTGCCGCCGCCGTCCATGAAAATGGTCCTGATAGTGGGATTGTCGCTCTTGGCGGTGGCATATTGACTGCCCACATCGGGCGCCAGAATGCCGCCTTCGATTTCAGCCCCGGAAGTGGCATATCGCCGGAAGGTCTGGCCAGCCCAGCTGTGCAGATAATTGCTTTCCTCGCCGGACAAGGCGAATATGGAATCCCCTAAATTCACCACATCGTTGCGGGTCGCGTTCCGGATCCAGGGCACGCTCGCCATGAATCCGCAGGCGGAGATCAATACACTTAACACCAGCACGCCGATACATAAAGATTTACCCGATACGCCTCTCATTTGCTGCCCTCCCCTTTCGTTTGCATGCCATTGGTTGATGGATGAAAAACCCGATTCCGGCGGTCGCCGGAATGACCGAACCCGGAAAATTCCTATTTTTTCGAGATGGTCACACTTGTTTTTTTAAAAAAACTTTGTTCGGAAGACAATACAGGTTTTTCCAGGGTAAAATACGGGGGAAAAACCCGTATTGTCCATGGCGGTCCATGGCATGTTTTATGCTTTTAGAATTCCGGAGCACCAGGGAACGGGGGCACCGGATTCAGAAGTCACGGACAACTGCCGATGAAATGGATGGACGCAGCCTAAACCCGTCCCGATTTAGGAGGGGGAACTGGAAGGCTCTGGTACAACCTCTTGGGAGTAAGGAGGCATATGGGCCAATTGCTTCAGTTTTCGGACTATCGGGAGGAAAGAAGATCCAAGAACGGCACCCCGGATTTGGCCACCCTGCTGCGGCAGGCGGTGATGCTCCGGAAAAACCGGGATGAGAACCGCCACGGAATCCAGATCACCGGTTTCCACAAACTGAAATCCTTGTTCGAGGCCGGGATCGCCGACATCCTGATCCGCCGCCGGTATGTGGGCTCGGATTTTTTCCTGTGCGGCAATTACATATCCACCCTGCTCAGCGATATCGTCCACGACATCCCCAGAAGCTGGTTCGTCATCGATTTCATCCTGGAAAGCGTTGAAAGCGGCGATCCGCTGCGGATAAAGGAAGGCGCCAATGTCTGTTTTCTGATCTGCTCGGTTTTCCGGGAACGGAGCGAACTGCGGGCCATGCGCTATGAAGATTATGAAAAAATGGGCATGGGTCTGTTTCACCAGTATTATGACCGGACCGGGGCGGAGATCGGGTACCACATGAGCCGGCAGTATCGCATCATGGTGACCGTCACGGACGAATGCATACGGACAATTTGAAGGCGCCGCTACTCCTTGGATCTATCGGCCCAATAGCCCGTCAGCCATTTGGGGGAATCGGTCATCAGCACATCGGCGCCGCAGCCCAGGGCATGCTCCGTTTGGGAGGGGTTGTTGCAGGAATAGGTCATCACCCGGCAGCCGCGATCATGGGCGAACGCGCTGAATCCGGGGGTCAACACCCCGACGAAAGCGCAAACACCGTATAGATATTCGGGGAATTCCGTGGACAGGCTCCCGCCTTCCGGGGGATCTTCCAGGTTGAGCACATATCGGTGGCGCGGCGCCCGCCTGGCGCAATAATCCAGCAATTCGCGGTCAAAGGAAAGAATGGCGTGCCGTTCCAGATGAACGGCGGGGACACATGCTTCCATCAGCCGCAATACATGATCGGCCAAGCGCCGAAAACGGTCGTTTTCGCGGTCCCCGGGATAGGATTTGATTTCGATCATCAATTGTTGTCGGGTCCCATGGTCCCTCAGCATATCCTCCAGGGTCAGAAGCGGCTCCCCCCTGAACCCCGGTCCGAACCAGCCGCCCCAATCCATGCGGCCCAGGTCCTCCATATCATAATCACCCAGCGGTCTGGATTCACCGTTGATGCGGCGCATGGTCGCGTCATGGAAAATCACCGGCACCCCGTCCCGGGACAACTGCACGTCGAATTCAAATCCATGCACCGGATACCGGCAAGCGGCCTCAAAAGCGGCACGGGTGTTTTCCGGAGCTTCATCCATGGCACCCCGGTGGGCGATGAGAATCGGGCTGGGCTTCATTGCGGTGCGCTCCCGGATGCCATCGGTTTCAGGAATCAAACAAATATTCCAAGGAATTCAGGCCGTCGCCGATTTCAACCGTCAGCATCTGGGCCAGGGCGTTGAGGATGATGATGGCGTTTTTGTCCGCATCCTTTCCGGCCACATCCTCGGTGCGCTTCAGAATGCCGTGGTTGACCTCCTGGACCCTGGCATAATGATCATCCAGCTTGGTGAGTTCCAGGTCGGGGGTATGCCCCTTTTTATGCTCAAAATACTGGCGCAGCAGGTAAATGGAGGTGGAACGGAAGACGGTTTCGTCGATGGTGGAAAACGGCAGATGGAAACGGGCCATGGGCTTAAAAAAATTCATCACCGGGCAGTTGCTGGTGGCCATGATGATGCCGAAAATGGAAAACAGGCCTTCCTGAATCGCCGTTTGCTTCAAATAGGTTCTCTCCGGGGTGACCACTTTCACCAGGCAGCTGTCCGAGGAAATGGCATCCTTGAATTCATTCACCAGGCCCGCGATATTGACGGCAATGGGACAGTCCGGGTGGGTGGAGGGCGAAAGCGGGCAGCAGGAACACTGGTGATGTTCGAGTCTGGTCCAGGCCGGTTTCGGGCCTGTATCCGGCAATCGTACCGTAATGGTTTGCGCATCCAGGGACAATTCGAAATTCTTGGTGCTTCCGTCATCAAAACGGAACTCGTATTGAAATGTATGGGGCAGTTCGGCCATTCTCCCTCTCTTTGCTGGTTACTTTCGAATCCAACTTATATGGAAATATGGCAGCAGTGTCAACCCAGGCATTCAAACCGCCCCATTCCCGGCGATCTGCAGGGCCCGCCGGTGAATGCGGTCCCGTTTTTCCCGCAGCTGCCTGGTCATGCCGATGGCATTCTGGTTTTCATGGATTTCCCGGGTGAAATCCGGACCGAGTTTCCTACGGGTATCCCTACTCCGGCTGATCCCTTCCTGCACGGCCCTGGAATGGGTCAGGTCGCCCGGGTCATAGGCCGGATCGAAATAGGGGTCGCCGGGACGGGAAAGCCCGTCATACAAGGTCTTGCCCACGGACCGGTATCCGGCGGGCGGCGGCTCGTCCGCGCAACCGATCATGAAAACCCCGGTTTCGGCATTCACGAACCAGTCGATCAGCCCCGGCAGGGATTGTTTCATTTTGTCATCCAGACAGATCTTCATGGTCTCGACGACATTTTCCGGGGCCTCCGGAGAGGCGTCATGGAAATAACAGGCTTTGTAGGCCGTCTCCAGGGCCCGACGGTGGCCGATGAAGGCGCTGCCGGCGCCATACAGCGTCCGGTCTTCCGCAAGCCCGTACTGTTTTCGCAGACGTTCCGCCTTCAACACATCCTCCGGCCGGTAGTTGTCCTCCAGCACGATTTTGATCTCCCGGCCCTGGTCCTGAAGCACGGTCAGATCATGCATGCCCAGTTTCAAGGTGTCGCCGCTGTCCGGACGTTCGGCAAAGGGTTGTGGATAGCCTTCCTCGATGACCTCCTGCAGCTCCTGGAAGCCGAGCTCATGCCGGTAGACATCCAGGAGCACGGTGCTGTAAGGCCCCAGCGGGGAACCCAGCAGCACCCGCAGGGCTTCCTTGAGGGTGTCGAATTGCTGATAATAGCAATGCCCGGTGGTGCCGGACGGTTTGAAAGGAGCGCCGTTGACAAAGGCGCCCAGATCGTTGGAGGTTGAGATGATCCCTCCGCCGATGAGGATGGCCAGCAGGACGTCATCCGCCTCTTCCTTGTTGTGCAGGGCCCGGAACATGACATCGATGAACCGCCACGGATCTCCCAGGATCGTTGCGAACTGCGCGGCGATGGTGGCGATATGGGACAGATGACCGATCTGGATGTACAAGGGCTCGTTCAGCCAGACCGCCGGGGTTTCGCCGGAAATCTGGGCCATGGGAAACGGGACCCCCGTGAAGGTGACGCCTTCACCCGGATATTCGATCCGCAGCGGCAGATATCCGTCGAAATCCTCCACCACATGATACCAGTACTCCTTGTTGAACTGCCGGGGAAACTGGTTGTGATGACCGGCAAGGTAATCCGCCACCAGATCCACTTCTTCCCGGGTGATCCGATGGCTCAGAAACTCCAGCCATTTCCAATAACCGGCCCCCACGGTAAAGCCGCCGATCTGCTTCCGGACGACGACATGCTGAGCGGCATACCGCTTGCAGGGCAACCTGGCCATGAAATGCTCATAATTGTCGCTCAGCACCAGGGGCATCATGCCGCCCACAAGCTTTTTCAGCCACTGGTCCAGTTTCTGGAATTCCCTGAATGCCGTCGGCAGCCTTTCCAGACCCTCCAGTTCGAGCAGTTTTTGGATTCTCAGGCGGTTTCTTGCGCCGTATTCGCGGTAGGTTTTCATATTTCATTCCTCAACTTGCGGCGGGCCATCGATATCCGCCAGGCAGGGAAAATGATCCGACGGATACCGGCCATGACGCGAATCCCGGATGATGCGGGCATTCCTGACCGCAAACGAGGAATCGACCAAAATCCAGTCCATTCTGGCAATCCCGGGCTTTCCGGTAAAACCGTGGTGCGTAAAACTCTCGCCGTCGTCACAGCCCGCCGCCGCCTGCCAGGTATCCAGCAGACGTGTCCGCGGCACAGTGAGCACCGCATGCACCCTGGATTTGGGATCATCGTTGAAATCTCCCAGCAGGATGACGGGCCGCGGCTGTTGTTCCACCCAGTCCGCTATGATCCGCGCCTGTTGGTATCTCGCCTCAACCCCCATATGATCCAGATGCGTGACCGCCGCGGTCATGCGGCGGCCCGTGGCCGGCATAAGGATGTCCGCATGGCTGAGCATGCGGGGGAAGGCGCTGTCCCAGTCCTTGCTCAGATGCACATCCGGTGTTTTCGATAACCAGAAATCCTTCCCGCCTTCCGGGATGATCGCTGCTTTTTGAAAAAACAGCGTCGGACATTGGATGAAATCGTCCGGCTCACGGCCTGGAAGAAAAGCGTCATAGGTCACCAGATGGTCACACAAATACCGGATCTGGGACCACTTGCCTTCCTGGGTTCCCAGGATATCCGGCTGATAACGTTGAATAACATCAACAACCATTTCCTTTCGGCGGGTCCAGGAATTGTCCCCGTCCCGGTCGTTTTCAAACCGCAGGTTGAATGTCATCAGTCGCATGATCTCACTCGATATTCCTCATACACAATATATAGACATGTTTTCACGCTTGACACACAAGATGTCTTTCCTTATATTCATCGCAATTCGGCTCCCCGCTGTGCGACAGTGCAATCAGCCCATGGCTGAGATGGCAATTCACCAGGGAATGTATTAAATTTAAATGACTGAAATAATTGCAAATAAAAAGATAGCGAAGTTGAAGGGGGTGGGCGACGGGCTCCGGGTGGTGATCGACCCTTCCCAGACAGTTGAATCGCTGCAACAGGAATTGAATCATATTTTCAAGCCCCTTCACCATCTTTCCATAAACGCCAGCGTCATTATCGATTCGGATGACGGTGCTGTCAATGAAGATTTGGTAAAGACCCTGGGAACATACTTAAAGGAAAACTTTAAGGTCGGCTCCGTTTCCGGGTTGCCGCCGAAACCATCCGCGAGAAAGGCAAGAATACGGCAAAAAGAAATGGAAACCTGCTGGAACAACAATCGCAGCGATGTTCTCATGATGACGGGTCGTGTCCGCTCCGGACAAAAAATCACCGCCAAAAGCCATCTGGTGCTGATGGGTGATGTCAACCCCGGGGGGGAGATGGTGGCCGGAGGGGATATCATTGTTCTGGGAAGTCTGCGCGGGATTGCCGCGGCCGGCCAACCGGACCAGGACCAGGCCATTATTTTCGCATTGGATTTTCGTCCGACCCAGATCCAGATCGGGCTGCGGGTGGCGGCCGGCATGCCCACCACCGCCAAACAAAAACCGGAATTCGCCCATGTGGAAAACAGCGCCATTGTCGTGGATGATTATCTGGAAGCCACCCCGTTCAGCAAACTGCCATGGCCGGAAAGAAGATAAGGACTCCGGAGCAATATACTCTGTCTGGAATGATTGTTTCCATAAATCGAATGAAGATGAGGTGAACCGTGAACGGAAAAACCATCGTGATCACATCGGGAAAGGGAGGCGTTGGTAAATCCACGGCGACTGCGAACATCGGCGCCGCATTGGCCATGGAAGGCAAACGCGTTGCAGTGATCGATATGGATATCGGCCTGCGAAATCTGGATGTGCTGCTGGGTCTTGAGAATCGGATCGTGTACACGGTGGTGGACGCCGCCAAGGGACGATGCAAGATCAAACAGGCCGCCATCAAGGACAAAAAAATCGAAAACCTGTTTCTGATCCCCGCCTCCCAGAGCGACAACAAGGATGTGCTGTCCACGGCGGAAATCACCGCCCTCTGCGATAAACTCCGGAAGGAATTCGATTTCATCCTGTTGGATTGTCCGGCCGGAATCGAACGCGGGTTTGAGAATTCCGTGGCGGCGGCGGATGAAGCGGTGGTGATCTGCACCCCCGAGGTATCGTCGGTCCGGGACGCGGACCGCGTCATCGGCCTGCTCTACTCGCGCTCCATCAACCCGAAGCTGGTTGTCAACCGTATCGTACCGGAAATGGTTGAAAAAGGAGATATGCTGAGCCATGAAGACGTCGTGGACATTCTCTCCATCGATCTCATCGGCCTGGTTCCATTGGATGAAAAGGTGGTTATCTCCACCAACACCGGAGTGCCGCTGGTGACCCAAAAAGATTCGAAGGCCGGTGATGCCCTGAGACGGATCGCGCTCCGCCTGAACGGACAACCGGATCTTCCCATTCAAATTCCCACGGTGAAAAAAAGTTTCTGGAAAACCAAGATCTCTTTTAATTTCGGTGGGAAAAAATAAGGAGACCCGATGCTGAATGGATTTTTCGATCGCTTCATAGGAAAACATAAAAGCAAGGATATTGCGAAAAAAAGACTCCAGTTCGCCCTGATCTACGACAAACTGGATATTTCCGAAGATATCCTCTCCAACCTCCAGAAGGATATCATCGAAGTGGTGTCGCGCTACTTCATCATCGACACAAAATCGCTGACCCTGGATATTCAGCGGGAGCAGAATCTCTCCGCCCTGGTGGTCAACACGCCGATCATCCGGGCGGTCAGAAGGGACGGTAAAGCCGGAGCCAAAGGCAAGGACCTGAAATAAGCCATCCCGTACCATTTCCGAAAGACCGTTCCCGCGTCAACCCAACGGTCTTTTCGGAAACCGGCCCCAGGGACCGCCGGGTCAGGGACCGGGCCGAGATATGGCGGCCCTTCAGCCGGTCCATCACCCAACTATTCATTGACATACGGAGTTCCCTTGCATATAGTACGATTATAAAAGGGAATTCTTCTTGCATTGCATCTCCTGCATTCTCCGCCGGCGCCATCAACCAAAACGGAAAAAGACAGCCCATGAAAGTGGATCATTTGTTCGCGGTGGAAGAGGCCATCATCTCCGGAGCGGAAAGCGTCCTGTCCGCCCAGGCGGATAATAAGACTCCGCTGGCGGAGAAGTATGCCGACTTGCTGGATCAGTATAAGAAGCTGTACAAGCAATTCCGCCGCTTGATCAAAATGAACGACCGGCAACAGAAAAAACTGAACGAAGTCATTGAGGAAGTGGCGGACGCCAAAAAAGCAGCGGAGATGGCGAATCAGACCAAAAGCGTCTTTCTGGCGAACATGAGCCATGAAATCCGGACGCCCATGAACGGCATCATCGGCATGAGCGGCCTGTTGCTGGATACGGAGCTGAAAAAGGAGCAGAGAGAATATGTGGACACCATCCGTATCAGCGCCGAGGCGCTATTGTCCATCATCAATGATATTCTGGATTTTTCCAAAATTGAAGCCGGCAGAGTCGAACTGGAACATGCGGGCTTCCATCTTCGCACGACCATTGAAGATGTATTCGAAATGCTGACGGCAAAAGTCCGGGAAAAAGGCCTGGAACTCTGTTATTCCATCCATCGGGACGTACCGTTGCTGTTACGGGGCGACCAGGGCCGGCTGCGGCAGATTCTGTTGAACTTTCTCAGCAACGCCATCAAATTCACCGATCAAGGCGAGGTCGTTCTGCACGTCAGACGGGAAACAGAGCTGGAAAACCATGTGGAGCTCCATTTTGCGGTGCGCGACACGGGAATCGGCATTCCCGGGGATCGCCAGGACAGGCTTTTCCAGTCCTTCTCGCAGGTGGACGCCAGCACCACGAGGAAATTCGGCGGGACAGGCCTGGGCCTGGCGATTTCCAAACAGCTCTCCGAAATGATGGGAGGAACCGTGGGAATGGCCAGCACTCCGGGCCAGGGATCCGTTTTCTGGTTCACGGTACGGATGGAAAAGCAGGGGGAAGGCCGTGACGCCCTTCCGGTTCTTCCCGCCGGCCTTCAAAATCGGAAGGTTCTGGCCGTGGAACACCATGCCATGGTCCGGCAATATCTGAAGGATTTTTTCGACCTCGCGGGTTGGCGGAATCATGTATTGAGCCGTGTATCCGGTTGCATGGAATCCTTGAAAAACGCCCGGGAGAAAAACGATCCGTACCACCTCGTCATCATCGATCACCACCCGCCGGAACTGGACGGCCTGGAACTTGCCAGACAGATCCAAAGCGATCCCCTGACCCGGCATGTCCCCATGGTGCTGAGCGCCTACCAGGGTGCCAGCGGCCGTCGGGATCGTGTTGCGCATGCCGGTTTTTCCGGATTTCTGCACAAACCGATCAAACAATCCCAGCTCTTGACCTGTTTGACGGACATCCTGGGGGGGAAGTCGGACGACCAGCTGCCCGTCGACAAACAGGAGGCTGGAAACCGATCCGATACCCCGCAAGCCTCCGACAGGAGCCAGTTGAAAATTCTGCTGGTCGAGGATAATATCATCAATCAAAAATTGGCCCTGCACATGCTGGACAAATTCGGATTCACCGCCGATGCCGTGGTCAACGGCAAGACGGCGCTGGAAGCCCTGGAACAGCGCTCCTACGATCTGGTGCTGATGGATGTGCAGATGCCGGAAATGGATGGTTTCGAGGCCACCCGGATCATTCGGGATCCGGCTTCAACCGTCCGCGATCATGATGTGCGGATCATTGCCATGACAGCCCACGCCATGAGCGGAGATCGCGAACGGTGCCTGGCGGCGGGGATGAACGCTTATATTTCCAAGCCGATACAGCCGAAGCAACTCCTGGAGATGATCCAAACGCAGTTGAACCGAAACGAGCCATCATCCGGTCACACGGAAGATCGCTGCAACCCTTAGGATAGGACACTCCGATGTCCGGCCCTGAAAAATCCCGGCCGTCGTTGGAACCGCATCGTCGACAACAGAAAGGACCGACCCATGTTCCCGGACGTTCACATCAAAAAAATCCTGTTCGCCACCGATCTATCCGAATACGCGCGCAAAGCCTTTGCCTACGCCGTCAATCTGGCTGACCACTTCGGCGCGGGCATCACCATGCTGCATGTGGTCATGGACGGCCTGGACGATTTTCCCATGGCGCGCAGCTATGTCGGCAGGGAAAATCTGGAAAAAATCCGGGACGAGCACCTTCAGGAAGCCAGGCAGGCCATGATCGGCAAAAGCCGGGAATTCGCTCCCCAGCGGAAAGCCATGACGCGGATTTGTGAAGAAGCCAAGGAAAAGATCGACACCATGACCTTCACGGCGGATGAAATCGTCGTCGTCACCGGCGACCCGGCGGAAGAAATCGTCCGGCAGTCCGTGGAAAGGAATTGTGATATCATTGTCATGGGATCCCATGGACACGGCGGAATCATGGATGCCTGGCTTGGAAGCGTCTCCCTGGTGGTTCTGAAGCGATCCAAGAAACCGGTATTCATGGTCAGACTGGACGAACCGGCCCGCTGAAGGCTGGCAGGCCGGAAATACCGCCATTGGATGAATGCTCATGGAAAACAGCTCCCCGAAAGAGGCCCCCAAAAAAATCGGAAGATATGAAGTCCTGCGGCTCCTTGGAAAAGGCGGCATGAGCAAGGTCTACCAGGTCAGGGTTCCGATTTTGAATAAAATTGCCGCCCTGAAAGTGTTTGAACCCGGCCCCCATCTCGTGCGGGCCATGGGTCTGGAGCTGCTGCGCAGGCAATTCATCACCGAGGCGGCCATCATCGCCAACCTGCGCCATCCCCATATTCTCGATGTCTGGAGCCTGGAGGAGGAAGGTCAAGCGCTTTTCTACCTGATGGAATTTTATTGCCATAATCTCGGCACGATCATCGGGGAAACCTATTGGGTCGATGCACCGTCACGGATTATTCCGGTTGAAAAAACCGTCCAGTATATCGGCGAAACCCTTGCCGGGGTCGCGCGTCTCCATCATGCCGGCATTGTTCATCGGGACATCAAGCCGTTCAACATCATGATCACGGACCAGGATACGGTCAAAATCGCCGATTTCGGCCTCTCCAAACGCCGGGGTGAACTGTCGCGACCATCCGGGTCCATGACCGGAACCCTTTCGTCCCCAACCGGCGGAGGGAAAGCGGAACCATCGTCTCCCGGACTGCCCGCGCCGATCCCCCCGGAGATCTTCATCGGGACGAAACTGTATGCCGCTCCGGAACAGGAAACGGATCCGGAAGCGGTGGATGCGGCAACGGATCTCTATTCCGTGGGGGTCATGTGTTATCGATTGTTGACCGGCAGGCTGCCGGTCCACCCCGTCATTCCAGCCAGCAAATGGAATCCGATTCTGAATTCGGACTGGGATGATTTTCTGCTCAAGGCCGTTTCGTTGTTTCCCACGGACAGGTTTCCCAGCGCAACTGACATGGCGCACCGGCTTCAGGAACTTGATTCGGAATTCAGGGAAACCAGGGCGCACCACTGCCGGCTGTTACGGGACGATCCGATGAAAAACAGCCCTCCATCGCCGGGCGGGGGACCTTTTTCTGCGCCCACCTCTTTGACGGAACAGCGGGAAGGGAGCGAATTTCCAAAGCCATTGCGATCAAAACCGGCGACCATCACGCATCAACAGGCCAGGGATTTTTTTCAATTGGATGAGTTATGGCGCCCCGGAAAGCCCATTTCCCGCCTACCGGAAGGATCGGTTTCAGCGGAAGCAACGACTGGACGGCTGACCATCATGGACACCCGCACCCGGCTTGTCTGGCAGCAATCCGGCTCGCCCTATCCCCTGAACCGGGAAGACGCCGACCGGTATGTCGACCGCCTCAATCAGGAAACATTCGACGGCCGTTCGGATTGGCGAATGCCCACCGTCGACGAATTGCTTTCCATTCTCCGACCGGACGATACCGGGAATGATTTCTGCGCCGCCCCCGTTTTCAATCCGTTGCAGAAATGGATCTGGAGCGCGGACCGGAGATCCCGGCGGGCGGCGTGGTATGTGAACATGGAAATGGGTTTCGTGGCCGCCTTCGACATTTCCGGATTTTTTCACGTCCGGGCAGTGCGCGACCTGGATGCAAGCCCCCTGTGACCCCTCCTCCCCAGAGCCGCCACCCGGCCCACCTTTATGCCGACAGGGATACGGCCTTGGAGTCCGACTTATTCTCCAGCGCCGCGGAAATGAAGCGAAACGCTTCCACCCAGTAGCCCTGGGCGGTTTTTCCCATGAAGGTGCCGATATGGCCGCAGCCCGGAATCACCGCTTTGTAGACCTCGCCGGAAGGCGTGGCGATGTGTTGGGCCATGTTGAACAATTGAGGCGGCAAGGTGATATCATCGGTTTCTCCCACCAACAAGGCTACCGGACACCGAATATGGCCCAAATCGACGATCCGGTCGCGGATGGCAAACTGTTTTTTCACCAGCTTATTGTCCTTGAACAACTCCTTGACCGCCTGAAGATACCAGGCACCGGAAATATCCTGGGTGGTATCATACCAGGCCTTGAATTTCCGGTTGCGGCGCAGGAATTCATCATTCTTCAGATTACGCCATATATTCAGGTAATCACCGCAAAAACGGTCATAAAAATTCATCATTTTCCAGCCCAGGAGCATGTGCCCGCCCCAGAGGACCCCCCCGCCGGCCGCCACCAGCCCCGCATAAAAACTCATGGGGGTTGACTGCACCATTTCCTGGAGTTTGCCGCCCCCGGCCGTGAAATCCACCGGTGCGGCGCCCAGCAGCAGGGATTCCACCTGGTTGGGGAACAGTGCGGTATACATGGCCGACAACCACCCGCCCTGGCACAGCCCGATCAGATGCACGCTCGAGCCGATCCGTTCCACGCAGGCATTGAGATAGTCAATCAATCGGGCGATATCGTCATTTCGCCGGGCATGGGTCGCACTTTTCCATTCTATGGCATACACTTCATTTTCCGTATAATCCAAACAGGTTCGAATCAAACTCTGATGGGGAGCTTCATAGTCGGCAATGCAGGAATGATGCCCGGCCTGGGGAGGCGATACCAGAATCGGCGGCAGGGCCTTCCGTGTTTTGCCGCTGCGGGAAAACCGGCGGAGGACGAAGGCATCGGTTTCCCATTCCGTTTCATTGGGACTGGACCAATCCGGATTTTCGTGATGCAGCACCTCTGACCAGAATTTCATGGTATCCTGAAGCATCCACCACATATTTTCCCCCTTGTCTGTTGTGTTGAGACGAATAAAAACATCAATCCCGAATTCAAACATATTTTTTATTTGCAAACATTGTTTACTTAGCGACCCAAAAAAATGGCCTTTCGGCCTTTGTCCTGTTATCTCATCAAGCAAATTTAATGCCAGGTTAAAATTTAGGTTATTAGTATTTTTTTCGGTATGTTATTCTTTTTATTCGGCGTTCTGGGAAGTTTTTTTCTTGTCCATTGTGAAAATACCTCCCTAGTTGTCGCGATAAAAAATTTTGACAGGTCCAATTCCATGAGGTAAAAAAAACCAGCTGGGAATTGAAAAACAGGAAACTCACGTCCAACTCGAAACAGCCGCAAAGCGAGGCCGTATGACAAAACAGCGAGAACCAGGCGTGGAGCGCCGGAAACACGAACGGATTTTCCTTCACAAGGACGCTTTTGCCGTCATCAAACCCGGCACCAACCGGCTGCTCGTTCCGGTGCTGGATATCAGCCTGGGAGGGCTGGCATTCCAATATACGGACAAATTGAAATGGCGCGACAATGCCATTCGCATCGATCTGATCATCCCGGACGAAGAGTTTTACCTCCAGGGACTGCCGGTAAAACGAATCGTGGATATGGAAATCATCCGGACAATGGCTTCCGGGAAAAGCAACCTGCGAAAACAGTCGTTGCAGTTTGCCGACCTGTCCTCGATGCAATCCTCATGGCTCGATCATTTCATCAGCCAATATCGGAAGCCCCGTTACACCGGTCCTGAAAGGCGATCGGCCCCGGAAGATCGCCGAAGCGGCCTGGACCGCCGGATCTTGAAATAAAGCCTTCCCGGCCGCCGACACGGCGGCGGGAGGTTTACCCCCGCCGCCTCTGGAACACCTGGAATCCGCTTGAAATCATGGTCTGGAACAAGGATTTCCAAACGGAGAGGCCGGGCAACGTCGGCTTGCCGGCGGCGATTCGGGCAAGCTGCTGCTCATACCAGGTAACTTCCAGCATGGCGGATTTATCCAGCCATTCCACACCGGTTTTCAGGGGTCTCACCGCACTCACATAGGGCTCTCCCTGCAATATCCGGTTGGGCAATTCCGGATCAATGGCCATGGGTCGGGCCAACCCCACCATGTCCAGAGCCCCCTCGTCAACGGCGGCCCTCATTCCGTCGGCGGTCCGGAATCCACCGGTAACCGCCAGCGGGATTGCGATGCTCTCCCGGAGTTTGGCCGCAAAGGACAAAAAATAGGCCTCCCGTTTGGAACCCGTGGCGGATTCCGCTCTCCTTCCGGCCATGGCCGGACTTTCATAGGTTCCACCGGAAATCTCCACCAGATCGATTCCGGCCCCGGCCAGGGCGCCGACAACCTGCAAGGCCTCCTCCTCCGTGAAACCGCCCCGCATGAAATCAGCGGAATTGATCTTCACGGCCACCGGGAACTGGTCCCCTACCCGGCCGCGGATGGCGCGATAAATTTCCAACAGGAACCGCATGCGGTTTTCAAGGCAGCCGCCCCATTCGTCGGTCCGGAGGTTGTGCTGGGGAGACAAAAACTGACTGATCAGGTATCCGTGAGCGGCGTGAATCTGAACACCGGTGAAACCGGCCTGCCGCGCAATGTCGGCGGCATTGGCGAAACGTTCGATGATACCCTCGATCTCAACCGGAAGAAGCTCCCGGGGCGGGTTGAAGAATCTCTTCAGGGTCGGAGAAGAAAACGGAACCGCCGATGGCGCCACCGGCTCCGGAGACAATGTCTTGGGACTCTGCTTGCCCGGATGATTCAGCTGGACCCAGATATGGGTGTGGTTTTCCCGGCCCGCCTTAGCCCAGGAACGCAGCCATTCCAGATGACGGCCATCCTCGATGACCACATTGCGGGGCTCTCCCAGGGCAGCGGCATCCACCATGACATTACCGGTAACCGCAACCCCTGCTCCCCCCCATGCCCAGGCATTATATAACCGTTCAAGCCGGGCAGTGGGACGGTTGTCCGCTGTCCCCATGATTTCGCTCATGGCGGATTTCATGAATCGATTTTTGATCACCGCTCCGCACGGCAATTCCACCGGAGTAGCGAGTGGATCAGGCTGCCTCGTTTCCGCCGTATTCATATTCCCTCCTCGATGGTGTTCTTTCCCGATGTATCCTTGTTTTCCTGCCGGATATCCCGTTTTGAAGAAGATCCCTATCGAACATTGTCGCGGAAATCAATACGCTCCCCGGGAACCCGTGGCTTTCCCGAATGATGGCCGCATGGAGAGGTTGTTATCTTCATTCCGGATGGTATCCGGGCCGGTATCCGATCCCCGGATCCGGTCCTGGATCCGGTCCTGGATCCGGTCCTGGATCCGGTCCTGGATCCGGTCCTTGACATGTCGCCGCCGCTTGCATATACTTTGCACCATCTCTGTCCCCAGCTTATGGGAAATAATACAATTCCCGTCCCATCGGAATCCGGATGAGGTCTCCGCCGACAGGAAAATCCGGATTCAAATACCTCTCAACCCGGAGGTGACATGATGATGACGATATTCCCCTTCAAAACCCTTGGCCTGATGGGTCTCTGCATACTGCTGCCGTCCATGACGGTTTTCTCCGCCCCCTTCGTCGGTTCCGAGGCCGATGAATACGAAACCCTCCGAAACCGGATGGTGCGTGCGCAGATTGAGTCCCGGGGCATCCATTCCCCCGCGGTGTTGAAGGCCATGCAGAAAGTAAAACGGCATCTGTTCGTGCCCCCTGACTACCGGTCCAAAGCCTACGAAGATTATCCGCTGCCCATCGGTGAAGGCCAGACCATTTCACAGCCCTATATCGTCGCCCTGATGACCCAGGTCTTGAACCTGGGTCCCAGGGACCGGGTGCTGGAAATCGGCACCGGCTCCGGATACCAGGCGGCTGTTCTGGCGGAGATTTGCGACCAGGTGTTCAGCATTGAAATATTTGAAATCCTTGGAAAAAGAGCCGATGCCCTGATGAAAAAAATGGGGTATGCGAACATTCATGTAAAAATTGGCGACGGTTACCAGGGGTGGCCGGAACAGGCCCCTTTTGACGCGATCATCGTCACCTGCGCCCCCTCCCATATCCCCCAGCCCCTGCAGGACCAGCTGGCCGAAGGCGGCCGGATGGTGATACCGGTGGGTGAGATCGGCGATCAGGAATTGATTCTGTTGACCAAGGAAAAGGGCGAAATCCGGCGCAAGGAAATCGTCCCGGTCCGCTTTGTCCCCATGATCCGGGGTAATGGTGACTCCTATTAAACCACCGTCACCGGCCAACATCACCTCCGATCACACCCGTCCCTGTCTATAGAAAATATGAATACGGCTGTCATGGAGCATTCAAACTAACGATTTGATCCATTCCGTCTTTCCTTGTAAGAAACCGAGAACGGTTCGTCCAGGATCACCGACCTGCCGGGGAAGAACGATAACCACTCAGTTTCCATAAGCCGGAATCCAGCTGCATGCAACAACATCATCCTCCCGCAACCATCTTGAAATCGCTGGCCGTGGTATCGGCCTCCGTCCTGATGCTCTTGTCTGGTTCCACCCCCTGTTTTTCAGGCGCCTGGACCGCAGCCAAAACCGAATTATATGACCGCCTGTCCGTGAACTGCTATCATGCGGATGAATATTTCAATGACGACGGCGACCGCTACCCGTATCCCCGGAACGGTAAATTCCGGGATTGGAATCTCGGGAATTATCTCGAATACGGTGTCAACGACCGATTCACCTTGATCAACTCCCTTTATTATAAAGCCATCGTCAAAGAGGACGATCTGCGGAAAGAGGAAACCCACAGCCTCGGCGACATCGATCTGGGAATGAAATGGAAGGCGCTGGAGGGCAGGGCCGGTGTTCTGTCCGCCCAGGGAATGGTAAAGATTCCGGACTTCTATGATGAAGATGCCCCCTTGCCCGTGGGCAACGGACAATATGACCTGGAGGCGCGGCTGCTCTACGGCCGATCCCTGTATCCCCTGATTCCCGGTTATTATAATGTCGAGTGCGGCTACCGCTGGCGGTTCGAGGACCCGTCCGATGAACTTCGCTACCTCATCGAGTTCGGCGTCGATTTTACCGAAAGTTTCTACGGCCGGATCAAACTGGACGGAATTTTCAGCCTGGACAACGGCGAACATCGTGACCTTGTCGGCAATCCCACCACCACCAACAACTTCGATCTCGGCAAGCTGGATATGGCCCTCGGCTATATGGTCGCCAAAACCTGGGGCCTGGAAATCGGATACACTCCCGCCCTCTATGGGAAGAACACCTCCAGGGGGGCGACTTGGACCGCGGCGATTCAGTTCCGTTTATAGCGCTGCCGCCTGTCTGGAATCGGCCGGGGAATCCGCGCCGTCAGGGATTAATGGAACCGTTCGGAATAGATCCGGGACCCCGGAAACCGTTTGTCGATCAACAGGGTTGCGTCCCGGATCATCGCCGAACTGCCGCAGAGATAGAAGTCATATGCACCGGCTGCCAGGCGGGTCGCGATATAGGATGTCACCCGGCCGCTGAAAGCCGGCTCCCTTCCGGTCGCGTCTTCCGACAGGCAGGGGATGTAGGTCGCGGCCGCGGCGATCAGTTCCTCGGCATAATAGCATTCCTGCGCCTTCCGCACGCCGTGCAGCAGCAGAAATCGGCTGATTCCGGCCCTCGCCATGGCGACATACGGCGCGATGCCGGTCCCGGTGGCGATGAAGACCGGTGGCCGCGGCGAGGGACGGAAAGTGAAATGGCCCGCCGCCTTGGACAGGGCCAGGGGTGCGCCGATGTTCTCCCGGGCCAGAAACCGGGACATCCCGCCCTCCGGAACCTCCCGGATGATCAAATGGAGATTTGGATCGGCGGGCCCGGACAGGATCGAATAGGCCCGTTCCAGGTTCCCGGCGGCCAGTATCAGGTGTTGCCCCGGCGTGAAGGCGTAACCGTCCGGTTTTGTCAGACTGATTTCGAAAGCTGTTTCAGATAAGCGCCGGCGTTGAAGCAGGCGTGTCGCGTGCATCTCCTTTCCGGCTTCCGGAGATCTTCTTTCGGAATCTATGGCCGCCATACGGTTTCCGGAATACCTTCGCCCAGGTTGCAATACCTCGCCAGAACGAACAAATAATCGGACAGCCGGTTCAGAAACACCAGAATCCGGTGGAGTTCCGATTCATGCGGCTCACCGCTGGTTTCCTCGACAATTCCCACCAGCCGGCGCTCGACTCTCCGGCAGACGGTTCTGGCCAAATGGGCCATGGAAGCGGCGCGGCCGCCACCGGGCAGGATAAAAGCCGTCAGCTCCGGTAAGAACGCGTCCATCCGATCGATGGCCGACTCCAGCCAGACGCCGTGGGCGGCTTGAAACGATCCAGGAAGGGCCGCCGCCTCCCCCCCGGGAGTAACGGCGATCCAGGCCCCGGCCTGAAACAGGATCGATTGAATGCGGTGAATCTCCCGGTGCGGCCCCTCCTCGGAAACCGGCAGATGGGTTTCGAGGAGCCCAAGGACCGAGTTCAGTTCATCCAGCTCTCCGTAGGCCCATACCCGCGGGTCCCGTTTCGAGACCCGTTCCCCGCTGAACAAACTGGTCCGGCCCCGGTCGCCGGTGCCCGTATAGATTCGCATGTCATGCCTCCCCTGTTGGAATGGGCCGCCAATCGTGCTGCCGGATCCGAGGTAATCACGGATATGGATTTACTGTCAAGCCGGAACGGCGGAACCAACAGGGGAATCGCACGGACATTCCCCACAGCCGGGACTCTGGCGTCATGGTATTGATTGGCCGTTTTTTCCCCTGCTTTGACATGCGGCGCAAAGTGTTTTACAACTATCCGCAGGTCATCGGAAAAATGGCGTTTCCGAAACGGCCGCACCCCTCCTGCCACCGGCAATTATTTGAAACGATAGGCGGACAAGATGGAAAAACGTCATCGAAAAAGGATTCTCCTGGGAACGGACGGTTTCCTGCTGGCGGAACTGGTTGCCATCGCCCGCCGGAAGACCCCGGTGGGGTTGCGCAAGGACGCGGAACAACGGATCGGTAAAGCCCGGCGACTCGTGGATTCATGGGTCGCTTCCGAAAGACGCATCTATGGAATCACCACGGGTTTCGGGGCGTTGAGCGATGTCGCCATTTCCCGGACCCAAGCCGCCGGACTCCAGAAAAACATCCTCATGAGCCATGCCGCCGGTGTGGGCCCGCCCCTGGAAGCGGAAATCGTCCGGGCGGTCATGGCCCTGCGCATCAAGGACATGGCCAAGGGACACACCGGCATCCGCCTCCAGACCGTCCGGCACCTGATCCGACTGCTCAATGCGGACATCCTGCCGCTCATCCCCTGCAAAGGCTCGGTGGGCGCCAGCGGTGATCTGGCGCCCCTGGCCCATCTGGGGCTGGTGCTCATCGGCATGGGCGAGGCGCTTCATAACGGGCAGCGGATCTCCGGCGCCGAAGCCCTGGGCCGCTGCGGGCTTGCGCCCATCGAACTTCAGTCCGCCGAAGGGCTGGCCCTGGTGAACGGCACCCAGGTCATGACGGCGATTTTCGGCCTGGCCCTGCATGACGCCATGCGGCTTGCAAAACTGATGGATATCGCCGCCGCCATGAGTCTGGAGGTGCTCATGGGCAGCCGGACGGAATTCGATCCGCGCATTCACCTAGTGCGGCCCCACCCGGGCCAGATCGCCGCCGCCGAAAACCTGCTGCGCATCACCCGCAACAGCGAGATCATCTCTTCCCACCGGGACTGCAGTCGCATTCAGGATGCCTACACCCTGCGCTGCTCCCCCCAGGTGCATGGCGCCGGACGGGATGTCATCGCCTACGCCCGGCAAACCCTTGAAACGGAAATCAACGCCGCCACGGGCAATCCGCTGATCTTCGCGGATACCGGCGAATTCCTCACCGGCGGGAATTTTCATGGTCAGCCCCTGGCCATGGCCATGGACGCCCTTTCCATGGCGGTTGCCGAATTCGCCAATATCTCCGAAAGGCGCATCGAACGCCTGGTCAACCCGATGCTGAGCGGCCTGCCGGCCTTCCTGGTGGCCGACGGCGGCCTCAATTCGGGCTTCATGATCGCCCAATACACCGCCGCGGCCCTGGTTTCCGAAAACAAGGTGCTGGCGCACCCGGCCTGCGTGGATTCCATCCCCACCTCGGCCAACAAGGAAGACCATGTTTCCATGGGCGCCATTTCCGCCCGCAAGCTGCGCGAAATTGTCCGCAACGCGGAGTATGTGGCGGCCATCGAATTGTTGTGCGGGGCCCAGGCCCTGGATCTGTTCACCAACCTGAAGCCGGGGGAAGGGACCCTGGCCGCCTACCACGCCGTCCGAAAAGCGGTGGATCACCTCGACAGGGATCGCGTGATTGCCGAGGATATTGAAAGGCTGATGGTCTTGATCCGCGGGAACGGGATTGCGGAAGCAGTCGAAAACATCGTCGGCGAACTGCGGTGACCGCCGATTAGCGCCAGGGGGGGGGAAATCATGTCATGAGCGGTTTTCTGGAAGGACGCATCAAAGGCCTGAGTCTGCCGGCCTTTTTACAGATGTCCGAAATGGAGGAGACCTCCTGCACCCTGCAGGTGACATCCGGCCGCAATGAAACCGGCTGTCTCTATCTGCTGAAAGGCAGGCTGATCGCCGCGGAAACCGCCGGCCTGAAAAATCTGGCCGCCGCCTGTGAGATCATCCGCTGGGAGGAGCCGGTGATCGAAATCCGGAAGGAAATGTCGAAAACCGTCGATGAAATCAACACGCCGCTCATGAACATCCTGATGGACAGCCTGCGGATCAAGGACGAACAGCAGGCGGAACAAGACGGGTCACGGTTGGCTTCGCCGCGGGACATTCCCGCGTCTTCTCTTTCCCGGAAAGAGCCCCCATCATTGGAATCCGAAATGGAGCTCGAACTCGATCTGGATCCCGGCGATCTTGAACTGGATTTGGATGAAGATTCCGTTGAGGATGGAAAACTTTCGAATACAGCGCCGCCGCCCGCCGCCGCGCACCCTTCCAGCCCCATGAAACAACCGGCTACCGACCAGGTGATCGAGGAGCGGATCCGCGCGTTTCAGGACAAAATCGCCGTCCTCTGCCCCCTGTGCCGCTCGGGCAGGATCATTCAGCAGCACGCTGGCGGCCAGCTCCCCTATTATGCCTGCTCCAACCGGGAATGCAATTTCATCAGCCGGGAAAAACCGTATATCCTTGCCTGCCCGTTATGCGCCAATCCGTTCCTGATTGAATTCACCGACGGCCAAGGCCGGGCCGCTCCGGGCTTGAAATGCCCCCGCCCGGATTGTTCCTTCCGTCAGGACACGTTATTGCCGCCGCCCCCGAACCAGCAAGGCGGCGGACAGACGGGAGACAAGCAGACCAAGACCTATCGGGTCATCCGGAAAAAACCTCCCGGATGAAGTCCGGAACCATCCCGGTCATTTCCGAAAGCGATCCCAGAAGCCGTACCAGACCGCTTCGTAGCCTTCGGCCGGATAATTCCATTTTTCCCCGTAGACATGGATCCGCCTGGATTCTCCCTTGGCATCGTAGACCTTGCCGCCTTCCAGAACCCAGGCCAGGATTCCGCCCCGCAGATTCCGGACAGCCACCCCTTTGCCGGCCAGCTCCTCGGCGAACTTGCCGCTGCGGTAACTGATGGTGCAGTACACAATGACGGTGCGGCCGTCGTACCTGCGGATGTCTTTCAGAAACGCTTCCCCGGTAACCGCCCCCGGCAGCCTGGAGACTTCCATTTCCGCCGGATCCCGTATATCCACGAAAAGGGCGCGGTTCTCCCGGTCCAGCGCCATGGCCTCCCGGGGGGAAATATCCGCCACCCCCGGAAAATCCTGCTTGTATTCCGTGTACATGCGGTAAACGATTGCCAGCTTGCGGGCATCGGTCTGTTCCGCCGCGCCCGCGGCGGATACAGCCACCAGACAGGCACAGCCCAGCGCCCGGGCCACTGCATTCCACGAGTTCATCAATCGGTAAGTCTCCCCGGAAAAATCGATTATTCCGTCCGGCCCTGCTTCCGAAACGCATTTCCGAGCGCCGCCCGGATGAATTCCCGGAACAGCGGATGGGGGGCCATGGGCCGCGACTTGAATTCCGGATGGAACTGGCATCCCAGAAACCAGGGATGGTCCTTGATCTCGACGATCTCCACCAGCTCGCCGTTGGGGGAGACGCCGCTAAACACCATCCCGGCGGCTTCCAGTTTTTCCTTGTAGTCATTGTTGAACTCGTAGCGATGGCGGTGCCGTTCGGAAATGTCGGCGGCCTGGTAGGCCTGATGGGCGAAGGTCTCCGGATGGAGCTTGCATGGATAGGCACCGAGACGCATGGTGCCGCCTTTTTCGGAATTGACGTCCCGTTTCTGCATGGTGCCGGTCTTGGGGTCATACCATTCCTTCAGCAGATAGATCACCGGATGGGGGGTGGCCTTGTCGAATTCGGTGCTGTGGGCGCCCTGCAGTCCGGCGACATTCCGGGAAAACTCGATCACGGCGATCTGCATTCCGAGGCAGATGCCGAAATAGGGCGTCCGGCTTTCCCTGGCGTACCGGGCCGCCAGGATCTTGCCTTCCGTGCCGCGCGTGCCGAATCCGCCGGGAACCAGAATGCCGTCGAAATCCCCCAGAATTTTGGCGGCGTTGCTCTCCCCGATGGTATCCGCGTCGATGAAATGCAGCTTCACGCGGCAATCGTTCGGGATGCCGCCGTGATAGAGCGCTTCGTTCAGGCTTTTGTAGGATTCCGTCAGATTCGTGTACTTGCCGACAATACCGATGGACACTTCATGGGTGGGCGATTTCAGACGCCGGACCAACTCCTCCCATTGTTCCAGCCGCGGGGCCCTGGTCCAGATATGCAGCAGTTCGACGATTTTATCGTCCAGCCCTTCCTGATGGAAAACCAGCGGCACTTCATAGATGCATTCCACATCCTTGGCCGTGATCACCGCGTCCACGCCCACGTTGCAGAAAAGCGCGATCTTCGATTTGATATCCTTGGTGAGGAAACGGTCGGTGCGGCAGAGGAGCACGTCCGGCTGGATGCCGATGCTGCGCAGTTCCTTGACGCTGTGCTGGGTCGGCTTCGTTTTCACCTCGCCGGCGGTGGCGATGTACGGCACCAGGGTCAAATGGATGAACAGGACATCCTCCCGGCCTTTATCCACCCGGAATTGCCGGATGGCCTCCAGGAACGGCAGGCTCTCGATGTCGCCGATGGTCCCGCCGATTTCCACGATCACCACATCCACGTCCCGCGCCACGAGCATGATGGCGCGCTTGATTTCATCGGTGATATGGGGGATTACCTGGACGGTGCCGCCCAGGTAATCGCCCCGGCGCTCCTTGGTGATGACGGCGTCATAAATCTTTCCGGTGGTGAAATTGTTGTTGCTGCTGAGCTGGGCGTTGGTGAAACGTTCGTAATGCCCCATATCCAAATCCGTCTCCGCGCCGTCGTCGGTCACGAAGACTTCGCCATGCTGGAAAGGGTTCATGGTTCCGGGGTCGACGTTGATGTAGGGATCCAGTTTTTGCAAGGTAACCCGCAAGCCGCGGCTTTCCAGCAGCGCGCCGATGGAGGCTGATGCCAGTCCCTTGCCCAAGGATGATAATACGCCGCCGGTGACAAAAATGAATTTGGTATTGAACGCCATTGATCCGCCCCCTTCCGATACGACAACCTTCGTCGGATAATCGCTCACCCGCTAGAACAGCCGGTATGGTTTCACTCCATCATTCTCCTGAAATCCTCCACGGATTTCCTCAATTCCATCAATTCATCGGTCCCGTCGGGTTCCATTGCCTCGGAGGGCATTTCCCGATACCGGGATCGAAGCTTCTGAATGTCAAACAGGTCCCCGGGCAAAGCATTGTCCGCCTGCACCGCCAGAACCTGAAAAACCTGCTGCAGACGGCCGCCCCGGTAGACCTCGATGCGATACGGATACCGGATACCCTTCTTGGCTTGCCGCCAATCCAGATAACGGAATTCCCAAAGCAAATCCCCCGATTCGGCCTGCATGGACCGGATCATGAAACGCCACGGCCGGTAGGTTTTCTTGTCCACCCACAGTTGGGGAGCGGACGATTCCGGGTATTTGGCGCCGATGACATGGCCGATGCGGCCGTCGAAGCGTCCAAGACTGGAAACATCCGCATCCACCCCCAGGTCCGACAGACGTTGCCATATCAGATCCGGTTCATTGAACAACAGGACATCCTTGAAATGATCGACCTCGCCCTCGCTGGTGGACGTTACGGTTTGATCAATGACGGTAACGGCGCGCCCGTGGGAAAACAGGTGAATCTTTTGGATCGGATCGGACAGGGTTTCGCTCCGGAACCCATGGGGGAACCGGTACCGCAGCGTCTCCTTCAGCACAACGGGAGCCTGTTCCGGCCCTCGATTGTACAGCAACAACTGTTGTTGAACCAGCAGGTTTTGCCGCAGGCCGAGATGTTCAACCATTCGATTCAGAATATCCCTGCCTTCCGGCAGATACGCCCGGGCGGAAACATGACAACACAATACCAATGCCGCCACTCCGGTCCATCGCAGGGGTCTAGTCATCCGGTTCCCCGCGGCCCCGCTATTTGGCCAGAAAGACATGCCGGGCGAATCGGGCCGCCTCGCCAAGTTCCTCTTCGATGCGGATCAGCTGGTTGTATTTGGCGATCCGGTCGGATCTGGACAATGACCCGGTTTTGATCTGTCCGCTGCCCACGGCCACCGCCAGATCGGCGATGAAACTGTCCTCGGTTTCACCGGAGCGATGGGAAATGACCGTGGTGTAACCGGCCTGTTTGGCCATTTCGATGGCATCCAGGGTTTCGGTCAACGTGCCAATCTGGTTCAGCTTGACCAGGATGGAATTGGCGACGCCTTTTTCAATCCCCTGGGCCAAAATTCCCGGATTGGTCACGAAGATATCGTCGCCCACCAGTTGCACGGACCCGCCCAGCCGGTCCGTCATGACCGCCCAATGATCCCAGTCCTGCTCCGCCAGACCGTCTTCGATGGAAAGAATCGGATATCGCCCCACCAGGGCGGCATAATAGTCGATCATCTCCTTGGAGCTCAGGGCCTTGTTTTCCGAAGCCAGGTGATATTTCCCGTCTTTATAAAATTCGCTGGCGGCGGCATCCAGGGCCAGGGCGATATCCTTGCCCGGCGAATATCCCGCGGCTTCAATGGCCTTCATGATGAACTGAATGGCCGCCTCGTTGGACTCCAGATTCGGCGCGAAACCGCCTTCATCGCCCACGGCCGTGTTCAGGCCCTTTTCCTTCAGCAGCTTTTTCAGGGAATGAAAGGTTTCCGCCCCCATCCGCACCGCCTCGGCGATGGTTTCCGCGCCCATGGGAATAATCATGAATTCCTGGATATCCAGACTGTTGGCGGCATGGGCGCCACCATTGACGATATTCATCATGGGCATGGGCAGATACCGGGCATTGACGCCGCCGATATACTGGTACAGGGGCAGACCGATCACGTCCGCCGCGGCTCTGGCGGCCGCCATGGAAACCCCCAGTATGGCGTTGGCACCCAGCTTCGACTTGTTGGTGGTTTTGTCCAGATCGATCATGAACCGATCGAGGCTTTCCTGTTCGGCCGCATCCAGTCCGACGATTTCCGGGGCGATGACGGAATTGACGTTATCCACCGCCTGCCGGACCCCCTTCCCCAGATAGCGGGACGGCTCCTGGTCGCGCAACTCCAGGGCTTCCCGGGTTCCCGTCGAGGCGCCGGACGGAACAGCGGCCCGGCCGAAACCGCCGGAGGCGGTGAAAACATCCACTTCGATGGTCGGATTCCCGCGCGAATCCAGTATTTCCCTCGCCCTTACGTCAATAATTTCAGTCATAACGTCCTCCGATATGATGTTGTATGGGATACGGCCGTTCCGTTGCCGAACAAGCCCTTGCCGCGCTTGACAAAACCGATCGAACTGTTACTATCCTCGCACATATCTGTCAAGAATATGGCCAGAATATGTCCGGATAAAATGCCGGATCGAATTGCAACCAGCGGAGAGACCGGAATGAAAGCCCCTAAAAATATTTACGAAGAAGCCCATTTGATCGTCGCCGCCGTGCGGGTGCTGGCATATACCCGGCACGTTCCTCCCGCCGTGGAAGATGTCGGCGCGGCCCTCTCCCTTTCCCTGGAAGAGGCCAACCGCATCTGCCGGAAATTGAAAGAGCTTGAGATCATTGACATTGTCGAGGGGGCGTTCGGCACCAAATTGTATGTACGGGACCACCTGCGTATTGAAAATCTTCCCAGGGACGGCAAGGACACCCGACTGGAGGAAGAACTCAAAAAATTCCAGGACGCCCAGAAGCACCTGTCCAAAAAAGTCGAATCCATCCAGGCCGAACAGACCCAGAAACGCAAGGAGCTTTTCGCCAAGCTGAACCAGCAGCTGAAGGGTAGTCTGGATAAAAAGTGACGTCCCCTCGTTATTTGGGTCTCACCAACCGAAAACCGACATAGGTATTGGGGGTCTCGGCGGCAAACTTGTTCCGCTTCGCCGAGCGGGCATCCTTTTCCGAATGGTACCAGCTCCCGCCCCTGGCCACCCGTTCCGAGCCCCCGGATTTCACCACCGGGTTGCTTCTGGCATGGGCGGCATACGCATCCTCGACATACAAATCCTCCACCCATTCGTATACATTTCCGCTCATGTCGAAGATTCCCAGATTATTGGGCACTTTTTTCCCCACCGGATGGCTTGTCCTTTTGCTGTTACCCTTGTTCCAGCCCACCGCATTCACCTGGTTCCCACCGGAATACGGAAGGGAACCGCCCCGTTCCCGGGCCGCGAATTCCCATTCGGCTTCGGTGGGCAAGCGATAATAATCCGAACTCCGGGCCGCTTTGCCCAACTTGTCCTTCAGGCGCTGATTCAGCCTCCCGATGAACGACTGCACGGAAATCCAGGAAACATTCTCCACCGGATAATTACCGCCCTTGTTGAAAAAGGACGGGTTGCCCCCCATGATCTGTTTCCACTCCGCCTGGGTGACTTCAAAAATCCCCATCCAGAACCCGTTGACGCAGACTTCATGCACAGGTCCTTCGTCCGTGTCCCTGGCCGATTCCGTAGCCGGACTCCCCATGGAATAACAACCACCCTCCACCCACGTGAACATCATTCCGGTCACCGGGTCCTTATAATAATCCCCCACTTTCGGCGGGACCGGCTCCAGTTTGGCTTCCACGGTTTCGGTTGCGTCCGGTTTTACTTCCACAATCCCGACCCAGTCGATATGATCGGTCTTGGTGATCTTGACCGTATATTTCCCTTTTTCGAGCCCCTTGAGCTGCCCCGGCGTATTGCCCTGGGGTTTTTCATTGAGAAACCATTTGGCTCCGGCCGGCTCGCTGACAACGCTCATGCCGCCGCAAATCGATTTCAACTCGAACGCGGACTCGGCGGATTTGCCGGCCGGAATCACGATGTCCCGGATAATCGATTCATGACAGTCCATGCCGACTTCCACCTGAAGGCGCCCGCTTTTCAGATTGCTCACGGTCAGCGGTGTCTTGCCCTCGTTCTTGCCGTTGATCAGGACGGTGGCACCTTCCGGTCTGCTGCTGATGTTCAAGCTGCCGTAGGCGGCATTGAGGTCGGCCATGATCTGCACCGTCGCCCCTGGTTTGACCGTCACTTTCTCTTTCCAGCTCAGATATCCTTCCCTGGTGATTTCAATTTCCTGGCCGCCTTCCTTGACGCGTTCCAGGGTCAGGGGGGTCTTGCCCTGCTTCCTGCCGTCAAGATATACATCCGCTTCCGCGGGACGGCTCTCGATCAGCAAGCTGCCGTAGACTTCTCCCAATTCGGCGAACAGCTTGATGGATTCCCCGGAGGCGATTTTGACTTTCTGTTCCCAATCCTCATATCCTTCCTTCTTGACGACAATGGTCCGCTCACCCTTCTTCACCTGCTGCAACGTAACCGGCGTCTGGCCGAATTTTTTTCCGTCCAGATAGACTTCGGCCTCTTCGGGAGTGCTGGTGACCTCCAGTCCGCCGTAGAGCGATTCCAACTCGGCGATCACTTCGGATCGCTTCAAGGCGACGATCTCGATCTCCTTGCGCCATTCGTCGAAACCATCTTTTTTCAACATCAGGGTGTGAGGACCCTCCTTTACATCCGTCAGGGTCGTGGGCGTCATGCCCAGCTTCTTGTCGTCCAGATACACCTCGGCACCCGGCGGTTTGCTGTCGACGGCGATGTCACCGATGGTCGGTCGTTCGATCTTGATGCCCTGGGCCGGCTCCACGGGCGGTGCTGCTTCCGGGGTGACCGGACCTTGCTGCTGGGGCGCCTGGACAGCCTCGGGCTTGGCCGTTTCCCCTTGCTGCATCTGGAACCACCAGCCCGCTCCGGCGGCCACGGCCAGCAACAGGATCCCCAGAATGACCGGCAGACGGCTTTTTTTCGATTTCTTTTCCGGTACAACCGGTTTCCCGGCGGCATCCGGTTGCGGGAGGGCCGGGGGCTCCTCGTCCTTCACCGGTTTACGCGGTTCCTCTTTCACCATGGGAACCGGTTTTTCACCGCTCAGCATGGCGATGAAATCGCCGGCGGTCTTGGGCCGGTCGGCCTGGTTTTTGGAGAGGCCGCAGAAGATGGCCTGGTTGACGTGTTCCGGAACGTCATCGATCTTTCCCGGCTGGCTGTGCAGGATCTGGTAGCGTAAATCCCCTTCGTAAAAAGGCGATCGGCCGGAAAGCATTTCATAGGCAATGGCAGCAAGGGCATAGATGTCGGTGGCGGCATTCACCTCCCTGCCGGCAATCTGTTCCGGCGCCTTATAGCCGAAAGTGGCGGCATCTTCCGCCGCCGACACCCGGATGATGGTGTCGCTGAATACCCGCGCCACTCCGAAATCAGCGACCTTGACGACACCCGACTCGGTGAGGAGAATATTGGACGGTTTCAGGTCGGCATGGATGATCCGGGGACGGTTCTGGTGGGCGAAATCGATGGCCTCGGCAACCTGCTTCAACAGCGCGAGCGCCTCCTCCAGGTTCAGCAGACGCTCGTTTTCCTCCATCATATGGTACAGGGAACTGCCCGGAACATATTCATAGACGGCGAAGGTCAAATCCTTCCAGGTCTCCAGGTTGTACAGCCGGGTGATATGCTCGTCCGCCAGCAACATCGCCGCATCGGTTTCGCGTTTCAGGGCGCTCAGCGCGGTCTGGTCCTTGGCCACCTCCGGTGGTATGACCTTCAGGGCCACGTTCCGGTCCATTTCACGGTCGTACGCCAGATGATCCACGGACATCTCGTCTTCCCGGATGACCATTTTGATCATGTACCGTTTCGCGACAAGACGATGCTGGATCAGGGTTTCCGCTTTGGAGCCTTTGGAATCCTTCTTTTTCTTCGGATAATATTTTTGCATGTTCAACCCGCCTGGATGAGATGAAATTGAAGGCCGCACACCGTTGCGCAGGTATCATATCCGAAATATCTTGTGTGTCAATAATAGAATGAACACAAGATAAAGGATATGCGGATTACCATCGGAATTCATTTATCTGGCCGGTATCCAGGCGGATATGGGCCATCCGGTTGCGGAACAAACCGCCTTTCCGGAGCAGGATTTTCAGGACCTCCATGACCTGAAAACCGGCAATCACCGCGGGGGTCGAAACCGGTGTGCCGAGAATCGCCTCGGCGGACGGCTGCCGTTGCTGACCGGTCGGTGCGTCTTCACCGTACAACAGCCGGAACCCTTGATCTTCCGGCAGAATGGTCATGATCCGGCCCTCGAAACCGGCCACGGCGCCGTGAACCAGGGGCAGAGAGAGGCTGCGGGCCGCATCCGCCAGCATAAACCGGTCGGGAATATTGTCCAGGGCGTCCACCACCACTTCCATGCCCGAAAGCAGTTCAGCGGCGTTTTCCTTGCGGATTTTTCCGGGATAGGCCGTCGCCCGGACGGCCGGATTGACCAGGGAAACGGCCAGGGCAGCGGTTTCCGCCTTGTTTCTGCCGAGGGATTGTCGATCCGCCAGCAATTGCCGGTTGAGGTTGGTTTCATCGAAGACATCCCCATCCATGACATGCAGCCTGCCGACCCCCAGCCGGGCCAACTGCAGGATGACATGGCCGCCCAGCCCGCCGGCACCGGCGATTGCCACCGAGGATTCGGCCAGACGCACTTGTTCCCCTAACGATATGGCGTCCTGATTGCGCAGATACCATTTCGGCCAAATACCGGCCCGCAGGGCCGCCGCAACCACATCGGGCAGCTCCATCCCCAGGGCCGCGCCGGCGGCCGAAGCCCCCGCCAGACTGAGCACCCGCACCGGCCGGCCGGCGGCGTCCGTCGTCTCCACGGCATGGTTTTCCAACTCCTTGTGCACATGCATGTCGCAACCCCTTTCATCCCGCCTTCAAACAGGATCGGCGGATCACCTCCTCTTTCATTGCCGGAGAAAGATCGTTGAAATACGCCGAATAGCCCGATACCCGCACCAGCAGGTTGGGGTAAAGCCGCGGATTGTCGCGGGCCCGGATCAGGACGTCCGGATCCACCACATTGATCTGGGCCTGCATGCCCCCCCGCCGGAAATAGGTTTTCAGCAGACTTCCCAGGGCGGCGACGCCGGGGCCGCCCCGCAAGGTGTGGGGATCGAATTTGATATTGAAATTCACGCCGTTGGCAAACCGCTTGAAATCAAAGCGGTTGACGGAATTCAACAGCGCCGTGGGCCCCTTGCGGTCCATTCCGTTGACCGGGGAGATCCCCGAGGCAAAGGGCTCCCCTTTCCTTCGGCCATGGGGCAGGGCGCCGGTGATCCGGCCGAAAAATTCATGGGCCGTCACTGAGTAGAGCCCGGTGGTGTAGGCTCCCCCCCGGGTGTTGTCGCCGAGTTTGCTCAAGGTCTTTGCAAACAGTTCGGCTGCGTACACCGACCAGCGATCCACCGCCGGATCATCATTACCGAATTTGGGCAGATTCCGCAAATACGCCAGCTCCGCCGGAGCATTCAAATTGTTTTTCAACAACCGCACCAGTTGGGTCAGGCGCATGCGGCGGTCGATAAAAACAGCCCGCTCGATGGCATACAGGGCATCGCCCACATCGATGGGCGCCACGCACTGGATGCCGGAAAAATTATAGCGGGCGCCGCCGGCGGTGGAGCAGACGCCCGACTCGATGCAGCCTTTCAGCAGCATGCTGGTCAGCGGCGTGGGGTGATGCAGGCGGTTGGCGGTTTCCACGGCCCGCAGATCCCGGACCAGCCGGCCGAGCATTTCCGTAAGCTGGGCCTCGAAGGCCTTGCAAACATGATCCATGGACGTCATGGCCGACGCCGAAACGGTTTTACGGCCTGTGCGCACCGGGGACCCGAAACGGCGGCCCTGGTTCAAGGCCATTTCCAGGACCACCGGCAGATTGAAGAGCGCCGCGTCCGTGGAGGCGAAGCTGCGGCCCTGGCTCACCGGTTCCACGCAACCCACCGCCGTGTAATCCCGGGCATCCTCGACCGCATACCCTTGCCGCTGCATGCAGGGGACGATAACGTCGTCATTGTACAGGGCCGGTGAATTGCAGCCGCCGGCCAGCAGGGAATGAAGCCGCAGGTGATACTCCTCCGGCGCCCCGCTGTGCACCCGAGCGTGGAAATTCGGCTGGCGCATGCGCAGTTCGTCCATCACCTCCAGGAAAAGATAGCTGAGTTCGTTGACGCTGTCCCTGCCGGCACGATCCGTTCCGCCCACGGTGACCACCTGGCCGTTGAACATGCCGCCATGGAAATTGATCAGCTGCTGGGAAAAAACAGGGATGATTTCGGATAGCTTTATGCAAAAGGCGGCCGTCAGCTCCCTGGCGGTGCCGCGATCCAGCCGGCCTTCCCGGATATCCCGCTCATAATAGGGATAGAGATACTGGTCCAGGCGGCCGGGCGAAACCGCATTGTCCAGGCTTTCCAGATTGATGGCGATCTGGGCGAACAAAACGGCCTGGAGGGCTTCATGAAAACCGGAAACGCCTTGCCGCAGGCAGCGCGCGCAAACACCCGCGATGGTTTCAAGCTCCCTCCGGCGCCGGGGCTCCGCTTCGGTTTTCGCCATGTCGGCGGCGAGCCTGCCATACCGTTCCCCGAACCGGGCCAGGCCCTCGGCTATGATGGTCACGGCCTCCAAAAAATTCCATGATTCCGATCCCGGGGCCGCCAACGCTTTGCAGGCTTCCGCCCTGGCCTTGATGCCGTCGGTGCCGATGCGGATCAGGTTTTCATAATCCGGCGCCAGGTGGGAAATTCCGCCGCATTCATTGATCAGATAAAAATGGGCCCGCAACTGGTTGGCGATGAACCGGATTTTCGCCAAGGGGCCGCTGTAGGCATGAAAGGCGACGAACCGGAAGGCCCAAAACGGAATAATGGACAGCAGCAGCCGCATCTCCCGCGGGGATATGCCCAGCGGGTTCGTCTGTCTGCGCGACAGTTTGAACAGATCCAGCATGACCGGCACGCCATGGAGTTCCGGGTAAATCGACCCGCCGACGCGCTTGGAGGTGTAATTTCCCACGAGCCATTCGTCCGGATAAATGGCGATGCTTTTCCGGAGCAGAACATGACGGAGGGCCTCGGCCATCCGGACGGCGACGGGTTTCGAGCCGGACGCTGTCCGAAAATACTCGGTCCACAGCAGGGCCCTCTCGGTGCAGACCTCGTTCGGCGCTTGCTGCACCGCTGTTTTCAACCGGTGGATACGTTCCTTTGGCTCCAGCCGGTTCTCTCTTTCCTTGCTCTCCATTTTGTCACGCATAGATAACGGCATCGATTCCCTCCTGTTGCAAGATGGAGATGGCCCGCCGAGGATCCGCGGCAGCCGGATTCCGGTTGCCGAAGGGCTCCAGCTCCGATGCAATCCGCGCCAGCTTGGCCTCTCCCAATGGATGATACGGCAGGCAATGAATGCAGTGATGTCCGCTGGCTTTCAAAAAACGGGCGGTTTCGACGAGATTGCTTTCCGTGTCGGTGATTCCGGGAATCAATGGCATCCTGGCCTGGAGCGGCGGAAACCGTTCGGAAAGCATCGTGAAATTTCGCAGGATGCCCCGGTTGTCGGCGCGGGTGTGGACGGCATGCAGCGCCGGATCCATGATCTTCAGATCAAAATAGATCAGGTCCAGCATGGCCAGCAGGGGCTCCATGGCGTTCCAGGGAAAGGCACCGCTGGTCTCCAGATTGACATGCATCCCCACCTGCCGGAGCCTGGGAATCACCTGGAGCAGAAAAGCGGAATGCAGCATGGGTTCGCCGCCGGAAAACGTCACCCCGCCGCCGGAGTCTTGATAAAAATCCAGATCCCTTTTCACTTCTTCGGCCAACGAATCGGCATCCCGGCTTCTTCCCACCAGGACCAGGGCCTGCTGCCGGCAGACCTTGGAGCAGGCACCGCAGGCATTGCAATGTTCGTCCGCCACCCGCCGCGGGCCGGCCGATATCGCCCCCCGGGGACAGACCGACAGACAGTCAAAGCAGCGGACACATCGTTCCGCGTAAAAAGCGATTTCCGGTTCCGCCTTATGGGACTCCGGATTCTGACACCAGGCGCAGCGCAACGGGCAGCCCTTCAGAAAAACCGTCGTGCGGATCCCCGGCCCGTCGTGGAGGGAGAACCGCTGGACATCAAACACCACGGCCGATGGGTTGTCCCCGGCCGGAAAAGAGGGAGCAGACGACATGGCGCAATCCAGTCCTGGTGACGCAAAGTGGTATTACCAATTATGAATTCAGTAACCGGTTTTATTACCCCATGTCAAGGTATTTTTAACGTTATTATTGACAGTTATTTCAATTTTCCCTACCATGGGCCGGAATGGTTTTTGGTATGACCAAATCAGGAAAGGAATCCCCTTCAATGAATTCAGCCGGCGCCCATGACCATCACAGGGAAAAACGATCCCATCGCATTTCCAAGGCGATGCAGCTGGACATTTTAAACGGTTTATATCCGACGGACAGCCGCCTTCCCTCCGAGCGCGACCTCGCCGGTCAATACGGCGTCAGCCGGGTGACCATCCGGGAGGCCATTGAAAAACTGGAACGGCTGGGCATGGTGGAAAAAAGACCCAACAGCGGCTCCTATATCCGCGATTTGCCGAACCATGCATCCATTTCCCTGCTGACGGAAATCATGAACAACAGCGAATCCGTCGATGCCGGGCTGCTGATCGCCCTGCTGGATTTCCGCCAGATCATCGAAGTGTATGCCGCCGCCCGGGCCGCCCAAAAAGCGTCGCGGAACGATATTGCCGCCTTGAAACAGCTGGTCGCGGACATGAAGCGCAACCGGTTGCAAAAAGCCGTCATCTGCGGCCTGAATGTGGACCTGCATGCCTGCCTGATCCGCTTGTCGGGAAACCTGGTGATCCAGCTGCTGTTCAATTCGTTCAAACCCGTCTATGAATATTATATGGAGGTGTTTCACCACCTGCCGGAGGCTTCGGAGGAAATCATCGGCTATTACGAGAAGCTGGCCGCCGCCATCGAGGCCCATGACGATGCGTATGCGGCCCACCTCATGGAGAGCCTTCTCCGCCACGGCCACAACCAGGTGAAGGATGCCGCCGGCCTCTCCCAGAACGGAAAACAAATCCGCCTGCGGCCAGCGGCCGCAAGCCGCCGGGAAAACCGGAAAACGGAGCGGACGACATGAAAATCCAGCTCAATCTGTTCGCCACCCTCTCCCGCTACAAGCCGGAAGGAGGCGCTGCCGAGGCCATGACCATCGCCTGCGAAGAAGGCCTGACAATCAGGGAACTGCTGGTGGGCCTGGGGCTGCCCATGGACCAGGTCAAGCTCATCTTTGTCAACGGGGTCCACGCGCAACCCGACGCGGTACTGAAAAACGGGGACCGGGTCGGGGTTTTTCCACCGGTGGGCGGCGGTTGATGCATGCCACCGGCCCCGCCTTCAGGCGAATAACGGCGGCCGGGGAGGCTCCGCTACCCGGATCAGACGGTCCTGGGCCACTCCAGCCGGTATCTTTTCATCCGTTTCCATAAGGTCACCCGGCTGATCCCGAGTTTTCGGGCCGCCTCATTGCGGTTCCCGCCCGTTTCCGTCAGAAGCTGAATCAGTTTCCGGCGCTCGCTTTCATGGGGCGCTTCAGAGAGCGGTCGCGGGGGAGCGGCTTGCAGGTGCCGCGAGATCTTCGGCGGCAAATGCGCGGTGTCGATGAGTCCGCCGCGGCACAGCACCAGGGCGTAGTCAATGGCGTTTCTCAGTTCCCGGACATTCCCGGGCCAGGGGTATTCCGTCAGCACCTCCATGGCTTCCGGTGTCAGCCCGATGATGCGCTTGCCGCTCTTGCGGGTGCCGTATTTGATGAAATTCTGAACCAGAACGGGGATGTCCTCCCGGCGCTGCGACAACGAGGGGCATTGCAGGGGGAAAACATTGATGCGGAAAAACAAATCCTCCCGGAATCGCCCTGCGGCGATCATGGTTTCCAGATTCCGGTTGGTGGCGGATATGATCCGGACATCCACGGGAATGGGCTGGTGGTCCCCCACCCGCTCGATGACGCCCCCCTCGATCACCCGCAGCAATTTCACCTGGATCGAGAGGGGTATGTCCCCGACTTCGTCCAGGAAAAGGCTGCCGCCGTGGGCCGCCTCGAACCGACCGATGCGCGTGCGCTCCGCGCCGGTGAAAGCGCCTTTCACATGGCCGAACAGCTCGCTTTCGAGCAGGTTTTCATTCAGGGCCGCGCAATTGACCTTGATGAACGAGCCGTCGCGACGGGGACTGGCTTCATGGATCGCCAGCGCCGTCAGTTCCTTGCCGGTTCCGCTTTCCCCCAGGATCATCACCGGCGCATCGGACTGGGCCACATTCTCGATCAACTCGAAAAGTTCCTGCATGACCGCCGAGCCGCCGATCAGGTCATGATATCCATTCTCCAGATTCAGGGTTTGCCGGAGGGCCGCGAGCTTTTCTTCCTGCCGGACGGTGTCGGAAATATCGGTCAATATTTCCACGGCGCCGACGGTCTCACCGGTTTTGTCGCGGATTACCGTGGCGCTCTTCAGAACATAAATGGCCCGGCCGCTTTTCGAGAGGATGGTACAACGTTTGGACTTCACTTCCCCTTTTGAAAAAAGTCCGCACCATTTTTCGGTCCGCTCCTTGCGTATATTGCAGCCCGTGCAGTTCAGCATCCGGCAGGTATTGCCCACCAGCTCGCTGCTCTTGTACCCCGTAAGGGTTTCCGTCGCCGGATTGACCGCCACGATTTTCCCTTCCGGATCCACCACCATCATGCCGTCCTGCAGGGTATCCAGAATGGTTTTCCAATGGTTTTCCAGTTCCATGCACGTCTTCCCTTGAACCGCGGATTCAATTCCCAAACCATGTAAACCCATGGCAACAAATGTTAACATTATTGTTAACATACCAGTAACACAGGCAACACATGAAATCAAGACGGAAGATAATTATTCATAATATTCCAAATGCTTAATAAAATTTTTCCTGTCTGGCACCCGGTTTGCTAATTTGCCCCGCAAGAACGACCGAAACAACGAAGTCGGATTCATCAACCATATAACTAATCGATTCAAGGAGGCTTTTATGAAGCGCACCATCGCGCGGCCCACCATGTTGCTGACGGTCCTCGGCATGCTGCTGCTGCCCATGCTGATCCCTTCCGCAGGATCGGCCGGGGAAGAAACGGAAACCCTCAAAAAGGAAATAGAGGCATTGAAGGAGGAACTGGCGGACATGGATGACCGTCTGAACCAGACGGAGCTCCACACAGCCACGGACAAAATTTCCTTGGGTCTGGAACTGAGAAGCCGTTATGACTACATTCGCTACAATGATGTCTATACCGCGCCGATGATGCTGCGACAGGGTTTTTTCACCCCCGTGGCCCTGGGGGGAATGAACGGCGCGACCCTGGCCCAGATCCGGCAGGGCATGGCCATGGCCGGCGGAATGAAGCCGGATGAATATACGGCCGAAAACGACGCCATTTTCACCAACCGGTTGCGTCTCAATATGGATGCCAAGCTGAATTCCAGCCTCTCTTTCAGCGGCCGCCTGGCCATGTACAAAGTCTACGGCGACAGCAGCGGCGTCAAATTCATGTCCGGCAACTTGAACGACGTGGCCCTGGACGGCAACACGGCAAGCCTGCCCCAGGGGGATGCCCTGCATGTGGAGCGCGCCTACTTCAACTACAAGAACGACCTGGGCTCCGTACCCATCAATCTCTCCCTGGGAAGACGGCCGGCCACCGACGGGCCGCCCCTGGAATACGGCAATTACAGTCCGGAAGGCGGCTCCCCCCTGGGAACCATCATCAACTGGCAGTTTGACGGCGCCTCCTTCAATTTCGGGCTGGAAGACGCCTCCGGCATATCCGGCGCCGCCTTCAAGCTCTGTTATGGCGTCGGGTTTGAAAGCGATTGGGGCAACAGTTATTCCCTCAACGGCAGCTCTTATGTGGATGATGCCACCTTCGGTGGATTCATCGCCACGTTTTACGACGACGAGGTCACCAGCATGGTGCTGAATTACGCCCATGCCTGGGACATCACCGACGGCTTCACCGGCACCGTGGTCATGCCGTTTATTCCGACGAAGAATCCGGATGGAACCTACACCTTCGCCCCCAATACGGGCGGCTATATCAGCCGCATGGAAGCCGCCACCAATATCGGCGATTTTGACCTGGCCTCCCTGCTGTTCCGCACCAACTTCGCGGAACGGTTCGCGGACATTGATTTCTTCCTGGCGCCTTCCTGGAGCCATACCCGGCCTTCGGAAATCTCCCGCAATGCCTATTACGAAATGATGGGCCAAGGCCTGGTCAGCACGGCCGATGCAACCGGCGCGCTGAGCTCTGAAAACGGTTACAGCGTATATACCGGCGTCCTTCTGCCCATGCCCATGGATGCCCGGCTCGGACTGGAATACAACTGGGGATCGCAATACTGGTTCAACATGACCGGCGCGGAAGACTCCCTGGTGGGCAGCAAACTGTCCGCTCGCGGGCAGGTGTACGAGGCCTATTATATTCAACCGGTTTTCAAGGACAATTTCTTCCTGAAACTCGGCGGCCGTTACTATGATTACGAATATACCGGCAGCGGCAATCCCCTGGGCGAGCCCGTCAAAATCAGCGAGCTGAAGGCCACGGATGCTTTCTTCCCGGTGGTCGACACGGTATGGAATGTCTATCTGTCCGCCACCATCCGGCTGTAGTGGAGGAATCCATGGATCTGGAGCAACTCAAAGCCGACAAGGTGATGGACACGCGGGGACTTTCGCCCCCCATGCCGCTGGTAAAAAGCAGGAAGGCGCTGAGCCGGATGAAAACCGGGAAAATCCTTGAAATCTGGTGCACGGATCCGGAGGCGCAACAGGAAATCCCGAGCCTGCATGGCGAATGCGGCGGCGCCTACCTGGGCTGCGTGACGGATCCCGAAGGATACACCCGCTTTTTCATCCAAAAGGGTCCCGCAGGATATACCGGCCTAGCAAATTTTCAAAGCCCTGCGGCGCCGGCCGGGACGGCGGGAACGGGGCGCGATAATGACAATGCCCGTTGATTTAATCATAACAAAATGATATGAAAGGAAAAGGTAACAACATGACGAAAAAAATCCTGGTTACGATTCTGAGCGGTTGGCTGGCGGTGGCCTTCATCGGTACGGCGATCGCCGCCGAGGGCGGCAACGAACGCAAAGGCAAATACACCTATCGCAAGGTTTATAAAGCCTGTTTTGAAAGAGGCGCCGTGGAATCGGAAAAACCGCCCATCAGCCCGGACGCCAAAACCCAGGCCCAGTGGGATCGCGTTTTCAAGAAGAAAAATTTCGAGGAATTCGGCTGCGCGGATGAATGGAACAAACTTTCCGAGGCGGAATTGCAGGACATCCAGGCTTATCTGCATGCCCATGCAGCCGACTCTCCTTCACCGGCAAAGTGCAAATAATCCAAAACCCATTGCCCAATTCGGAGACTTTCCATGAAGTCAAGACGGTTGATTCGCGGCTGGCTGAAAACCCTGCCGCCCCTGGGACTCCTGATCCTTTGCCTGTCTTCCCCGGCGCTCCCGGCCGAAACGGCGGACAACGACGAGGCCCCCGGCCGCACCATGGCGCGACAGGCGGTTGGTGAAAAGCGGCACTGGAATACCACCGACCATACCCAGCATGCGGCCCTTGGCCGGGACTTCACCTCCGGGGAGGAGATAACCGCCGCCTGTCTTTCCTGCCACAATGAAGCGGACGATCAAATCCACCAGTCGATTCACTGGACCTGGAAAGCGGATCCATCGCCGGAAGGCGCTGAACACGGCAAGGCCGGTCTGTCCATCAACAACTACTGCATTTCCGCCAATCGCATGAAAGACAAGGGCTGCCTCCAATGCCACCCCGGCTGGAACGGGAAGGGAGTGGAGGATGAAATCAACTGCCTGGTCTGCCACGGCCGGGAAAAGCTGAACTTCAATGAAGCCTTCGAGGATTACAAGTATTTCATCGAGGCCGGCGACGAGGAATCCCGACAAATGGCTGCGGATATCCAGCAGGATATCCACGCAGCCGTGGTTACCATCGGCATTCCGGAGAGGGAAAACTGCGGGTCCTGTCATTTTTACGGCGGCGGCGGCGATGGGGTGAAGCACGGGGATCTGGATTCCTCCTTGACCAAACCCCTTAAAACCCTGGATGTCCACATGGGAACCGACGGTCAGAATTTCGACTGCGTGCGCTGCCACACCACCCGGCACCACAATATCGCCGGACGGGTGTACACGGCCCCGGCGTCCAAGGACCGCAAAAGCCTCATCGAAGACGACCTGGCCACCAAAATCACCTGCGAATCCTGTCACACGGCGACTCCCCACAAGACCAATTCAAAAGCCAACGATCACACCGACCGCGTGGCCTGCCAGAGCTGCCATATCCCCTATTTCGCCCGGGTGAATCCCACGAAAATGTCCTGGGACTGGTCCAAGGCCGGCGACCGGAAGGACGGCAAACCCTACACCGTAAAAGGTCCCCTGGGGAAAGAGACCTATCTGTCCATCAAGGGTGAAATGGTCTGGGAAAAGAACGTCAAACCGGAATATTTCTGGTACAATGGTTCCATCCGCTCGGTGACGGCCAAGGATGTCATCGATCCGATCGCCACCATCGCCGTAAGTCAACCGGAAGGCGGACGCGGCGACGTCCATTCGCGGATCTATCCCTTCAAGGTGCACCGCGGCAACCAACCCTACGACCAAGTGAACAAAACCCTGCTGGCGCCGATTGTTACGGGTCCCAACGGCTATTTCACCCTGATGGACTGGGAAAAGGCGTTCACCCTCGGAATGGAAGCCCTCGGCCTGCCTTATTCCGGTCAGTTCGATTTCGTCAAAACCACCTACGTCTTCCCCACCACCCACATGGTGGCGCCCAAATCCAATGTCGTCAGCTGCAAGGAATGCCACCGGAGGACCGACAGCCGGCTGGTCAACCTGGCCGGATTTTACATGCCGGGCCGCGACCGGTATAAAGCAGTGGATCTCATCGGCTGGTTCGTCATCGCAGCTTCCATTGCAGGCGTCGCCCTTCACGGACTCGGGCGGGTTTTCGCCGGCGGCAAACGAAAGGAGGGTTGAAGCATGTCCCATGTGAAGATGATCCCGACCTATCTCTACACCCGCTATGAGCGTTTCTGGCATTGGCTGCAGATGGTGCTCATCGTCCTGCTGCTCATCACCGGACTGGAAATCCACGGTCTCTATTCGTTTTTGGGTTTCCAGTCGGCCGTGAGCATTCATAACATCGCCGGCATCACCTGGCTGGTGGCCTTTGCCTTTTTCGTTTTCTGGATTTTCACCACCGGTGAATGGAAGCAATACATCCCCACCACGCGCCGGATGCTGGATGTGATCCGCTACTATGCCTATGGCATTTTCCGGGGCGAGGCCCATCCGGTTCCCAAACGCAAGGACGCCAAGCACAATCCTCTCCAGAGACTGACCTATCTGTCCCTGGCGGCTGTCTTGCTCCCCCTGCAGATGGCCAGCGGATTCCTCTACTGGCAGTACAATTCCTGGGGAGCCTGGGGTCTTGGATTTCTGTCCCTGGATTGGATCGCGGCGGTTCACACCATTCTGGCCATCGCCATTTTACAATTCCTGATCATCCATGTCTATATGACCACCACCGGCCATACCGTGACCGCCCATCTCAAGGCCATGATCACCGGCTGGGAGTCCATTGAGGAAGGCGTGGAAGTCGAGTCCTGGGAAAAAGCCAAGTCCAGGCAACGGATCTGACCTCCCTTTGTTTTGTTTGCGAATCCGTGCATTCCGCCTCAAAGCGGAATGCACGGAATATCCGCCATTTCTTCATTCCTTGCATCCATGATGTTGATCCTTTCTGCCCGGCGGCAGCTCAGACACCGTTCCTGTCATTCCTGTTCCTGTCATTCCAATTGACAAACCGGTCCCGCATCCTTTACAATTCATTGCAAACATCCCGGAAGATCCCATCGTCGATCCAGAGTACACGAACGGCTGCACGCAGTAGTCATTCCCACTCCCCGGTACCACAGTAGGAACCGATGGAAAGGAGTTGATGCATGGAAACGCATTTCGCACCCGCCGAACGCCTGACAAAGGACGCGCTGCAACAGGAAATCGAACTGATCAGCAACAACCCTGTGGTGGACGAATTGCTGCATTCCGTGAGCGGGGTCTTGGCGGTGCTGAACGAGCATCGTCAGATTCTGGCGGTGAACGATCTGATGATGGAAATGCTGAGCATAGCCGACGGCAAAACCCTTCTGGGACTTCGGCCAGGCGAAGCGGTTCACTGCGTCAACGCCCATAAAATGCCCGGGGGGTGCGGAACAAGCGAGGAATGCAGGACATGCGGGGCGGTTATCAGTATTCTCGCCTGCCTTACGGCCGATAAGGTCGAGGAAAGTGTCTGCGTTATCAAGTCCTCTGACCGGGGAGAGGAAAACGACCATGTTTTCCGCGTGCGTTGCAGCCCTTTCCGGTCCGGCTCGAACCGCTTTTTATTCCTGTTCCTGCAGGATATCAGCCAGCATCAGCGCCTGTTGGCCCTGGAACGAATATTTTTCCACGACATCAACAACATCGTCGCCGGCATCCTCAACGCCAGCGAGCTGATGGCCACGCTCACCGACAACGGGGATGAAGAGATCAACCGGTTGTCCCGGGTGCTGGAAAGACTCTCCAAACGTCTTACCAGTGAAATATCGACCCAGCGCTGTATCCGGCAATCCAAGGTGTCCGGCTACCAGCCGGTGTTCGACACCATTTCCGTCACGGCGGTGTTCAATGAAATCAAGGTCCTCTTTTCCAATCACCCGGCTGCCAGGAACCGGTCGCTGGTGTTGGAAACTCCCGATTTGGCGGCGATTATGAAAACCGATGTCTCGCTGCTTCTCCGGGTGCTCGGCAACATGATCACCAATGCATTGGAGGAAACCCCGGAGGGCGATGAGGTCCGCATCTGGAGCCATATCCAGGACAGCTCGATCATTTTTTATGTCTGGAACCGGAAACCGATACCCGCCGACATCGCCCACCGGATATTTCAGCGCAATTTCAGCACCAAGGCACCAACGGGCAGGGGATTCGGCACCTATTCCATGAAACTCTTCGGTGAAGGCGCATTGGGGGGAAAAGTCGATTTCTCCTCCTCCCCGGAGGGAACGGTATTTCAATTCCGGTTGCGGCTCTGAGCCTATCAGACCATGGCCATTATTCTTCCGGTACATCCAGCGCCAGCTTCGCGGCGACGATCCGCTCCTTGCCGGCGCTCACAAACACCGGAACGGTAAGCTCGCGGTATTTGTCTTTCCGTAACCGGATGGAATAGGTGCCTTCCGCAAGCTGGCTGCTTTCCCCGGGTGTCGTTCCCATTTCCAGTTCGTTCAGGTACCAGGAAGCGCCCGCCGGATAGGACTCGACTGTCAGTTTTCCGCAAGCGGCCCGCAAGGGGAAAAACGCCTCGACAAAAACCGTCCCGGCCAGGTGGAACCGTTTACGCGCCGGGACGAAACAAGGTTTGCGCACCGCGATTTCATACGAACCCAAAGCGAGTTTTTCGAGCCGCAGGGGCGTCGAGCCCTGACATTTGCCGTCCAGAAATACTTCCGCTCCCGAGGGTATCGAGGATATCCGAATTTCCGCCCCGGTTCGGGAAGCATGGCTTTTTCGGGTTTGTACCGGATGATCTTTGTCTCCCGGTACGGGCGGCAGTTCGGTGCCGTTCCCGGAAAGCCGCTCCATCGCCCCTTCCGGCGATTGTTCCCATTCCTGGCTTTTCCACTGTTGGGGGCTTTCACCGGCAGCCATTGCCTGCAGCGGCAATGCTCCTTCGTCCTGCTTTTCCGCCATGGGTTTCACCGCCGTCAGCCAGCAGAGGAACATCAGGGCACCGAGGAGCATGGCGGCCTTCCCGGGCCAAGATGTCTTGCGGATTCCACGAATTTTTTTCTTACCGGATGCTGCCCCGATGGCGGTCTTTTGCGGCAAAAGCCCCTGTGCAGGAACCCGATCGCTGGCTACCGCGGCGGTTACAGGAGAGACCGGCACGGCCAGCCTCCGTTGCGGCAATGTTTTTTCGCCGGTAAGCAGGGACACGAATTCTCCGGCCGAAACCGGACGCCGGGACGGATCCTGGGCAAGTCCCACGGACAAGGCATGGTTCACAAACGCCGGCATTTTCCGGATGGGCGTCACTAGGCCGCACAGGATTTGTTCACGAGCATCCGGGCCGTGAAAAGGCGGTTTACCGGAAAGCAATTCATAGGTAATGGCCGCCAGGGCGTAAACATCGGTCCAGGCCCCCGGCTCCTGATCCCGGATCTGTTCCGGCGCGCGATAAGCGAGACGGGAATACCCCTCCTGATTCGGCCTGCGTCCGGTCAGGTCCTGCAATCTCCGCGCAATGCCGAAATCGGCGATTTTCACCTGCTGGTTGTTGCCGAAGAGGATATTGGCCGGTGAAAGCGCCCCATGAAACCCGGAGTTGGCTGCCCGGTGGGCATAATCGAGGGCCGCCGCCGTTTGCCGCAACATCATTAGATCGGTCTTTCCCGTCAGATGGCCACTGCTGGTCGCCATGAGATGGGAAAGATTTCCGCAGGGAACATACTCCATGGTTACAAATGCGATATCGTTCCAGGTTTCCATTTCATAAAATCGAACGATATTCCTGTGCTGCAAACCCTTGGCGGTACAGGCCCCCAGCAGGATGATGTTCAGGGCGCCTGTTTTCTGCAATACATCGCGGGCGACGACTTTCAGGGCCGTTGCCCGGCCGGATGTCACATCCCGGGCCAGGTAAACGACGGACGCGGGTCCGCGCCCCAAAATGCAGACGATTTCGTACCGTTCGGCCAGACGAACGCCGGGGAAAATCTGGAATCCTTCCAGTTGATTCATCATCCTGTTTCTGAAGCGTTTCTATCCTTGTTTGCAGTGGCAGGGCCTTTTCGGCAAGCATGCGCCGACCGGACGCGGTTGATTGCGCGGACATCTCATACGATGCAGCGATAAAAATGTAAAGCCTAAAAACGCCATCGCCACGAAAAAAACGGCGATTTTCTTCCGGACGGCTGCCGCGTTTCCTTTCTGGATCGTGGTGGACCCGGACGGTTGCCAGAAAGGCGATTGGCATGTATACTGATACCAGTTTTTTCAACCCTCAATGAACGGAAGGCGCATCGGAAATGAACGGAATGGCACGCGACAACCGGTCCTATCGGGGCCTGCTGCAGTCCAATGACGGCTATATCTGCCGGGTGGTCGATTTCGACGGGCAGAACATTTTTTTCGAAACCCGGTTCGGGCTCTCCCCGAACCTGATTTCCAGACTCCGGCAACAACCGGAACACGTTTTTTTCAGCGAGCGTTCCAGAATCGCCCGCCTGGGCGTCCAGATCACCTGCGATGCCCCGTCGGCGGATCAATTGGAGGGCGACACCCTGACCCTGACCCAGCAGGCCAGCGCCATGATCCCCGGCTACCCGGTCATCGACCAGCTGCGGGAATTTTTCACCGCCGGACTTCCGGTGGGACGCCTGGTCTTCTGCGATCCGGAAAGCCTGTTAACCTCGGACGAGGTCCTGTCCGCCATCGAGCGGGCGGAATTAAAACTACCCGCTTCCACGGCGATTTCCAGCGACGGCAGTATTGTCATCGCTCCGCATAAGGTGATTTACGAATTGCGGGCAGGAATCGACCGGGGAACCTTTGGAAGAATCCTGCTTCGCGAGGACGGCCGGGAAATCCTGAACCGCTACCAGGTGCTAAAACCCGTGACCGCGGTCACGATCCCACCCAACGAAGGTGTGATCACCACCTGTTCCATGTATCTGAACGATCACTATGTGGTGCTGCAAAGCGGTTACGCCCTGGGACGCAATCTGCCGGCGACGGTTCTGGATCCCATCAAAACCCGGGGCATCCGCATTTACCTTGAAATTGTCAACGGCAGCACTCATCCCATCGTCAACCCGTTGATATCCGCCAAAATATACGGTAAACCCAAAAACGCCAAGCGGGAGCGTCGCAAAAGCGCCGGCACCCTCGGCCAGCCCTATTCCTATCAGGCGTTGAAGGAGCTGGGGGAAAAGCTGCGACGCGATGACAATGCTTCCTGTCACTATGTTGAAAAACCCGTGGCCGTTCTGACAAAACCCGGGCAAAAAATGTCCGCAGCGCGCATTTTTTCCAACGGACCGGAAAAGGCCTGCCCCCTGTCCAAGGCCGAATGCACCGCCGCCCGTCGCGATTTTTCTCCGAAAAGCCGTTGCAACCATATTTACGCCACATCGAAAATCGATATCCAGCCCCAAAAGAGGGCGACCCTGGTGTTCAAATATTTCCCCAACATCATGGAGCACCGGGATATCATCAATCGGGCCTTCGAAGGCGCGGTGGGGGCCTTGTATTTTTTCGAACCTTCCTCCGAACACGGACCGTTTTTGTCCCAGCAGGACCACCACCGCCTGCAGGAATACCATGCGTTCGGCATCGACGTGTTCTGGGTCTGCGGCTTGAACCGGCGGCTGATGGTCCATACCATCCGGGACGGAAAAGGATATTTCGTCACGCCGGAACGGTTGGCGGATTTTCATAAATCCATGCTCTTCGCTTTCTACGGTTCCACTTCCGAGCTTTCCAGGGAGGGTGTTCGCAGGCTGGGCGCCCTGATGGACGCCCTGGTGGCTTTCTGGGGAAAACACATCGGCATTGTAACCGGCGGCGGCAGCGGCGTCATGGGGGAAGCCAATGCCCAGGCCCGGAAACGCGGCATTCTTTCCGGGGCCAATTTTCTGGAGATTACCGATCAGCCCATGACCACGGATGTGGATTTCTGCCAGGTGTTTCAGGCCACCTGCCGCCACAGCCGCCAGAAATGGTTTGAAGTGGCCTCCTTTCCCATATTCAACATCGGCGGACTGGGTTCATTGGAGGAGTTGGGAATCACCCTGTGCAACATGAAGCTGTCCATTATGGAACGGGTTCCCATTGTGCTGTTCAACACCCATGGCGGCGATCCCTTCTGGAAGGGCGTCCATGACCAGATTCATACCATGGTTAAGGCCCAGCGGGCCCCGGCATGGATCCTGAACAACCTGATCATCACCGATGATCCGGGTGAAGTGATCGACGCTTACCGGGAACGGTTGCAGTTGTTTTAGGCGGTATCGCGGGAATGACGGCAGTGCCTCCAGTCGTTCTACCGCTCCCCCTTTTTCCGCCAAAGCTCGGCCACCTTGCGCCGTTGTTCCGGAGTCAGCTGTTCATGAATGGAGGCGATGGCGTCCACCATTCGGTCGGAAGAGGACTTGAACCGTTCCAGGCGTTCATCCCGGATGACTTCGAATCCCTGGCGGTTCATGTTTTCATCCTCGAAGGCCGTAATGAGCCGGTCCATCAGCATTTTGTATTCCTTGGTCACCTTCGCGCTCTCGCTGGCAAGATCATTCAGATGGGAATTGATCTTCGCGCGCTGTTCGTCGGTGGCCTCGATCTGCTGAAGGATATAATTGGTCTGACGTCCCATTTTCGGGCTCAGCGAGGAGGCGTTTGGATCAAAGCCTTTATAATAATCCGGTTTTTCATACGTCCGACCACCGCAACCGCCTGCCAGCATCATCCAGATCGACAGCCAGATGATCGCCAGGGCGATGTTCAGACCATTTGTATGCCTTGCGCCGATTTCGGCGCTTTGTCGGCTCATCCGTTTCATATCCCTGTTCCTTATGAAAAAAAACCCCGGGTAGCGCGCCCCGCATTGCCGTAATGTCAATCGAGGCGGTTTTCGGGCATCCGCATGAAGACAGCAGGCGAAAAAAGCCAACCCTGTACGTTTTCCGTTCCGATGCAGTATCAAGAGAACAACAGCTGCAACGTGGACGCGGTCCCGGGATCATCCAATATGTTCGGTCAAATATCCTTGGGTTTCACCTTTTCCCTGAGCAGATGAAACAATTTCAAGTCCTGGTGATTCACTGTTCTTGGTTTGACACTATGCCGCAGATAATCGATCAACCCGAGCAGTTTGCTCTGGTATTCCATGCTCCGGATGGCGGTCCCGTCCTGGGCTGCCTCGCGACGATAGGTCCGGCCCCAGGCGATGGTCGCTTCCTGTTCCGCAAGGGATATGATTTCGAACAATTCCTTATTTTCCACTTCTTTGGCAAAACATTCAAAATCATACGTCGGCGATATCATGCACCCTCCTTGTTTCCTGACACCCCTCGGTCTTCCGCCGAATCCGGTGTCCCTGCCGCTCATGACGTGAAAGGCCTGTAAACAGTTTCGCAGAGCATGTAAACCATCGGCAATCTCCGGGTCAAACCGGATTTTCAAGTGATGCCCATCCATTCCCGGCAAGGTTTTCAACAACCGGTATCCGGTTTTAATCAATGGAAAATTTTGGAATATCCTGCAAGTTACCGTTGCCCCTGGATATCTCCATTGCGCCTGTATTCATTTTCATTTCATTTCGTTATCGAGTTATTAACAGGTTTTTAACAAGTTCTTGACAAACGCGGATGCTCCGATAAACGGCAAAATACTCCGTTTATCGTTTATTTCCGTTGTTTCAACTACGGATAACCCTTTTCTAACGGTTCGCTAACACATTCCTAACACTCTCGTTTTATATTTCCTTGCAAAATGATTCCGATGGTTTTCGATTCATTACCGATAAAAAGGTTGATGTTACCGATGCAATGCTTTCCCAAGACAACCATGCAATTCAAGGAGGCAACAATGAAACTGTTCCGCACCGCAATCGTTTTGACGACAACCCTGCTGATGGCCGCCGGACAGGCCCTTGCCGGCAACGTCGTCATCAAAGGCTCCACGACGGTACTGCCCATCGCCCAGAAAGTCGCCGAGGCGTTCATGAAAGACAATCCCGATATCAAGGTATCCATTTCCGGGGGCGGCTCCGGAGAAGGCATCAAAGCCATCATCGACAACACCACCGATATCGCCGACAGCTCGCGCTTCATCGCTCAAAAGGAAGTGGAACTGGCCGTGGAAAAAGGCATTTATCCGGTGCCTTTCGGCATCGCCTATGACTGCATCGTGCCGGTGGTGCATCCCGATAATACCGTCAAAAACCTGACCCTGGACCAATTGAAGGCGATCTACAAAGGGGAAGTGAAAAACTGGAAGGAAGTCGGCGGACCGGACCGGAAAATCGCCATCATCTCCCGGGACACCTCCTCCGGAACCTATGAGGTCTGGGAAGAAAAAGTCATGAAAAAGGAACGGATCCATCCGGGCGCCCTGTTGCAGGCCTCCAGCGGCGCCATCGTCCAGGCCATATCCAACAACAAGAACGCCATCGGCTACATTGGAATCGGCTACCTGGATGCCAGCGTAAAGGGGCTGACCGTCCATGGAATCCAGGGAACCGAGGCCACCACCCTGAACGGCACCTATCCCATCAGCCGGCCCCTGTTCATGTTCACCAAGGGCTGGCCCACGGGCGATGTCGCCAAGTTCATCAATTATGTCATGAATCCCGTTACCGGCCAGAAACTGGTCAAGGAAGCCGGCTTCGTTCCCCTGTTCTAGCCCGCGCGCCTGAACGGCAAAAACTTCCTGTACTACTGATTTTCCCCTGCCGGATACCCAAAAGAGGCGGAACCGAAGAAGATTTCCGGTTGCCGCCTCTTCCTCTTATTCCTTGACAGTCTTTTCGCCGATCACTACACTGGCTTCATTCCTATTACTTTCCATGGACAACAGGCGATGCAAAACAATACCCGCATTCAAGAAGCCATGTCCGTCCGCCTGGACGACATCCTGCCGTCTCCGCCCCCCATGCCGGATTTCATGCCCGGAATCCGAAGGGCCCCCAGACGCCCGGTGGAATTGAGCATGACGGATTCCTGCCTGGCGGTGCGCAATGCACTGCGGTATGTGCCGGAAAAATGGCATGCCCTGCTGGCCCCTGAATTCGCGCGGGAACTGCTTGCCACCGGCCGGATTTACGGCTACCGCTTCCGTCCCCGGGGTCGGATCTCCGCCAAACCGGTCGCCGAGTACAAGGGCAGGTGCCTGGAGGGCAAGGCTTTCCAGTTGATGATCGACAACAATCTCGATGCGGACGTGGCCCTGTATCCGTATGAACTGGTCACCTACGGCGAAACCGGCCAGGTCTGCCAGAACTGGATGCAATACCGCTTGATCCAACGATACCTGGAGCTGCTCACCCGGAAACAGACCCTGGTGGTGGCTTCGGGTCATCCCCTGGGCCTGTTCCGGTCTTCCCCCCTGTCCCCCCGGGTGATCATCACCAACGCCTTGATGGTGGGCGCCTTTGACACCCACGACGACTGGCAGCGGGCCGCCGCCATCGGAGTGGCCAATTACGGGCAGATGACGGCGGGAGGCTGGATGTACATCGGCCCCCAGGGAATCGTCCATGGCACCTACAGCACCCTGCTCAATGCCGGCAGAACCAGACTGGGTATCCCGGCCCATCGCGACCTGTCCGGCGTCCTGTTTGTCAGCTCCGGCCTGGGAGGAATGAGCGGGGCCCAGGGCAAAGCCACGGTCATCGCCGGAGGCGTGGGCCTGATCGCCGAGGTGGATGCCTCCCGAATTCAGACCCGGAAAGACCAGGGCTGGATTCAGGTGGTGGCCGAAACGCCCGCAACCGCCTTTGCCCTGGCCAGAAGCCACCAGAGGGCCGGGCAAGCCGCGGCCATCGCTTTTCACGGCAATGTGGTGGACCTGCTGGAATGGGCGGTCCGGAAAAAGGAACCCATCGACCTCTTGTCCGATCAGACTTCCTGTCATGCGGCCTATGACGGCGGGTATTGTCCCCAGGGAATGAGTTTCGCGGAACGCACCCGCATGCTGCGGGAAGATCCGCTCGGGTTCAGGGAAAAGGTGGATGTCTCCCTGCGACATCATCTTGAGCTGATCCGACGCCTGGTAAACCGGGGCGCATATTTTTTCGATTACGGCAACAGCTTTCTCAAGGCGGCCATGGATGCCGGGGCGTTAGACGTCTGCCGCAACGGCCGGGACGCTTCCGACGGATTCGTGTTGCCCTCCTACGTAGAGGACATCATGGGTCCTCTCCTGTTCGACTACGGCTACGGCCCCTTCCGTTGGGTCTGTCTCAGCGGCAGGGTAGCCGATCTGCGAAAAACCGACCGGGCGGCCATGAGCTGCATCGACCCCCGCCGCCGGTTTCAGGACCGGGACAACCACGAGTGGATCCGGAGGGCCCATCAAAACCGGCTGGTGGTGGGAACCCAGGCCCGCATTCTCTACCAGGATGCGGAAGGCAGGACGAAAATCGCCCTGGAATTCAACCGCATGGTCCGGGATAAGGAAATCGGCCCCGTCATGCTGGGACGGGATCATCACGACACCGGCGGCACCGACTCCCCCTTCCGGGAAACCGCCGATATCCGGGACGGCAGCAACATCATGGCGGATATGGCGGTGCATTGTTTCGCCGGCAACGCGGCCCGGGGCATGAGCCTGGTGGCCCTGCACAACGGGGGCGGCGTCGGCATCGGCAAGGCCGTCAACGGCGGTTTCGGCCTGGTCCTGGACGGCAGCCGGCGCGTGGACGAAATCATCCGCAACGCGATTTCCTGGGATGTGATGGGCGGAGTGGCGAGACGCAGCTGGGCCCGGAATGCGAACGCCCTTGAGACCGCCATCCGGTTCAATCAGCAGTCGCAGGGCCGGGAGCATATCACCCTGCCCTATCTTGCCGATGAAACCCTGGTGAAGGACAGCCTGGCGGCGGCCCTTGACGGCCGGAACCCGAAGCGGAAAACGAAAAAAAAGTAAATCCAACAAGAGGAGGACCATGGCGTCTATCAACGGCAATCCCATTGTGGAATGCGTGCCCAATTTCAGCGAGGGACGCGATTCCGCCGTGATGGAAAAGATCGTCGAGCCGTTCCGTCGCACCCGGACCGTGCGGCTTCTGGATTACCAAAAGGATGAGGACCACAACCGCATGGTGGTCACGGCCATCGGTGAACCGCGCTTCCTGAAGTCGGCCGTGCTGGACGCCATGGAACAGGCCGTGGCCCTCATCGATATGAACCTTCACCGAGGGCAGCACCCGCGCATGGGGGCAATGGATGTTGCGCCCCTTGTTCCCGTGGCCCGGGTGACCATGGAGGAAGTCGTGACGCTTTCGGAAGAGCTGGCGGAGGAAATCGCCGCCCGGTTTCAGGTGCCGGTTTTCCTGTACGAACGCTCCGCCAGACGGCCGGAGCGAAAAGACCTGGCAGCCATCCGCAAAGGGGAGTTCGAAGGGCTGGGGCAGAAGCTGAAACAACCCGACTGGCAACCGGACTACGGCCCGTCCCGACCCCATCCCACCGCCGGAGCCGTCGCCGTGGGCGCCCGCTCGCCGCTCATTGCCTTTAACGTGAATTTGCATACGAACGATCTCGACATCGCCCGCCGGATCGCCGCCAGGGTGCGCCATTCCGGCGGCGGCCTGCGGTACTGCAAGGCCATGGGAGTGGAATTGAAACAACGCGGAATGGTGCAGGTGTCCATGAACCTCACCGACTTCACCCAAACAGCCATATACCGCGCCCTGGAATTGGTCCGGGTGGAGGCCGGCCGATACGGCGTTCCCGTTGCCGGCAGTGAAATCGTGGGCCTCGTGCCCATGGCCGCCCTGGTGGATTGCGCCATGTATTATCTCGGCATCGAGGGGTTTCCCATGGACCGCATCCTCGAAACCCATTTGATGAACTGACGGGAAAAAGAACCGTGAACGGCAGCATCCTGATCACAAACGCCGCGGAACTGGTGACCTGCAGCGGCTTTTCCGCCAAATGCGGGCCGGCCATGTCCGATCTCGGAATCATTTCCAACGGCGCCGTGGAGATCCGGGACGGCGTCATTACCGCCGTGGGACCGGCGGAACTCATCGCGGCCGGTCACGGCCGTCCGGACCGGAAAGTCATCGATGCCGCCGGCAAGGCGGTGCTGCCGGGTTTCGTGGACCCGCACAGCCACTTTCTTTTCGCCGGTTACCGGGCCGATGAATTCTGCCTGCGCCTGCAAGGGGCCGGCTACATGGAAATCATGCGACAGGGCGGCGGAATCCGTCACACCGTGGCCGCCACCCGCCGCGCCTCCAGGGATTCGCTCATCAAGACCGGTCTCCTGCGCCTGGACCGCATGCTGGCCTCGGGGGTCACCACCGTGGAAGGCAAAAGCGGCTACGGTCTCGATCGCGACACCGAGATCAAGCAACTGGAAGTGATGGCCGAGCTGGATACTATGCACCCCGTGGATGTCGTCCGGACCTTTCTGGGGGCCCACGCCCTGCCGGACGAATACAGCAACCGGAGCGACGCCTACATCGATTTCCTCTGCGAAGAACTGCTGCCGCAAGTCGCGGATCAACAACTGGCCGGCTTCTGTGATGTTTTCTGCGAAAAAAACGTTTTTTCCGTTTCCCAGTCCCGCAGACTCCTGCGCAGGGCCCAGTCCCTCGGCCTGGCAGCCAAGCTGCACGCCGATGAGCTCGAACCCATGGGAGGAGCGGAACTGGCCGCCGACCTGGGAGCCGTATCGGCGGACCATCTGCTGCGGTCCTCCCCGGAAGGAATCCGAAAAATGGCCCGGGCCGGCGTGGTGGCCGTACTGCTGCCGGCCACGGCTTTCTGTCTCAGGGAACCCTATGCCCGGGCACGCTTCATGATCGATGAGGGCTGCGCCGTGGCCCTGGCCACGGATCTGAATCCGGGCAGCTGTTTTTCCGGCTCCATCCCCCTGCTCTTCGCCCTGGCCACGCTGTACATGAACATGAGCCCCGAGGAGGCGGTCACGGCCCTGACCATCAACGCCGCGGCGGCAATTTCCCGGGAAACATCCGTCGGCAGCCTGGATGTGGGGAAACAGGGCGATCTGGTCATCCTGGAATTTCCCTCCTACCGGTATCTGCCCTATCACACGGGGGTGGATATCGTGGAAACCGTGGTCAAGGCCGGCAACATCGTCCATCAAAAACCAGGAGGAAAACATGCAACTGATCCAGCTCACCCTGCGTGAATTTCTGGATAACACCGCTGAAGGAACGCCGGTCCCGGGCGGGGGCAGCATCGCCGCTTTGTGCGGCGCCATGGCCGCGGCCCTGGCCGCCATGGTGGCCCGCCTGACCCTGAACAAAAAAGGCTATGAAGAACATGGCCCGGCAATGCGGGAACTGGCTCGGGAGGCCATCCAGCTCCGGGATCGGCTGGCGGATTACATGGATCGGGACGCCGCCGCCTATCAGGAAGTGATCAGCGCCCTGAAGCTGCCCCGGCAGACCCCGGCCGAACAGGAAGTCCGACGACAGACCCTCCAGCGAGCCCTGGAAAAAGCGGCCGACGTTCCCTTGCAGGTGGCTCGAAGCGGCGTCACCCTGCTGGGTCTCTTCGAAAGCGTCATCCGCCACGGCAACCGCAACGCGGTCAGCGATGCCGCCGCCGGGGTCCTGGCGGCCCGCGCCGGGATACTGGCCGCGCTTTACAACGTCCGGATCAATCTCAACTCCCTGCCGGATTCCCCCGCCGCAAGCGATATCCGCCGGGAAATCCGCCAACTGGAACAAACCGCCGCAACGGAAACGGGCCGCCTGCTGACCCTGGCCGAAACCGTCATGGAGCAGCCATGAGTCATCCGAACCCGCTTACCATATTGCTGGTGGACGATGAAGAAATCGTCCGGAGCACGCTGAAAAAAGTCATCGAACGCCTGGGAAACCATGCGGAAGAATTTCAGGACGGGCTTGCGGGACTGGAGGCGCTCGGCAGGCAGGCATATGACGCGGCCTTCGTGGATCTGCGCATGCCCGGGATCGACGGGATCGGTTTTCTGCACCGCGCCGGATCCATCCGGCCGCAAACCCCGATCATCATCATCAGCGGCCACGGTTCCGATGAAACCCGCGAGGAAGCGCTCCGGGCCGGCGCCTTCGCCTTCCTGACCAAACCCTTCCGCTTCGACGACATCCGCCGCCTCCTGGAGCGCGTCCGCAATCCGCAAAACGGCCAACCCTAAGGTGCTTCGGATCCGGAGCGGACGATCATGAATACAATAACATTTTGACGCCCCAGTATTCTGTTGAATAATCCGCCACGAGATATTATAACGCGATGAAAAGCCCCCCTTTTGAACCGACAACGCCATTTGACCTTGAAAGCTGCAGGGTGAACCATATGAGTCAGGGTATCTATATCAGCGGCGCCGAACCCAGAAGCGGAAAATCGGTCATCGCCTTGGGCATCATGGAAATGCTGGCCGGACAACGGGCGAAACCGGGATTTTTCCGCCCGTTTGTGGCTGACGAGAATTCAACCGACCATATCACCCGACTCATGGTCGAACGATACAGTCTGAGCTTTCCCAACGAAATGCTCTATGGCTGTACATACCGGACGGCCAGGGATTTTCTGGTGCAGGAAAAGGGAGATGACCTGATCAAACGGATCATGGAGAAATACAGGGCGCTGAAAAACGAGTGCGATATCGTTGTCTGCGTCGGTTCGGATTTCACTACTACCGCCGCCACTTTTGAGTTTGAATTCAACGTCCGCGTGGCCAACAACCTCGGGTGCGCCATGGTCCCGGTGGTCAACGGCTTCGGCAAAAAAACCATCCCGATCGTCAATGCCGCCCAACTGCTCCTGGACGCGCTGAAAGAGCGCCGATGCGACGTCCTGGCCCTATTCGCCAATCGGGTTGAAGGCCCGCTGGTGGACCCGACGGACGATGAGCTTAAAAAAATCATGCCGGCGGGAATTCCGGCATATGTTCTCCCCGAACTTGACATCCTCGAAAAACCCACGGTGAGTGAGATCGCCGCTGTTATCGGCGCAGAGCATCAGAACGGCTCCGCGGCGAGCCTGAACCGGGAAGTGCGAATTTTCAAGGTCGCGGCCATGGAACTGCCCAACTATCTGGAACATATCGAGGAGGGCAGCCTCATTATCGTTCCCGGCGACCGTTCCGACATCATCCTCGGCAGCCTGCTGGCCGACGCCGCCGACACCTATCCCCAGATCTCCGGCATCATTTTGACCGGCGGGTTCAAGCCGGCCCCCCAGATCAAACGCCTGCTCAAAGGCCTCGCCGATGTTTCCGTTCCGGTGATCAGCGTGCCCACGGACACCTTCACCACCGCCATGAAAGTGAGCTCCCTGGAGGGGGTTCTGCGTCCGGACAATACCCGGAAAATCGCCGCCGCCCTGGGGATTACCGAATCGCGGGTGGATTCCGCGGAGCTGATGAGCCGGATTCGATCGGTCCATTCCGGCCGGGTGACGCCGCTCATGTTCGAGTACGAGATCATCCAGCGGGCCAAGTCCGGCAACCAACATGTTGTTCTGCCGGAAGGCGCCGAAGAGCGCATTCTGAAAGCCGCCGAAATACTGGCCATGCGCAAGGTGGCCGCCATCACCCTGCTGGGGAATCCGGAGGAAATCAAAAAAAAGGCCGCGGCTCTCGGCATCGCCCTTGCCGGTTTGACCATCGTCAACCCCATGACATCGGAACGCCGCGCCGCCTATGCCGAGGCTTACCAGGAACTCCGGAAACACAAAGGCATCACCTATCAGATGGCCCTGGATATCATGGCGGATGTCAGCTACTTCGGCACGATGATGGTCCAGATGGGAGAAGCGGACGGAATGGTTTCCGGAGCCGTGCATACCACCCAGCACACCATCCGGCCCGCCTTCGAGATCGTCAAGACCAAGCCGGGCTGCTCCATCGTGTCCAGCGTCTTTCTGATGTGCCTCGCTGACCATGTGCTCGTATTCGGCGATTGCGCGGTCAACCCCGATCCGAATTCCGAGCAACTTGCCGACATCGCCGTCAGCTCCGCGGAAACGGCCCGGATGTTCGGCATCGAACCGCGGGTCGCCATGCTCAGCTACTCCACCGGCGAATCCGGCAAGGGGGCCGATGTGGACAAGGTGCGGGAAGCCGCGAAAATCGCCAAACGACAGCGGCCCGATTTGAAAATCGAAGGTCCCATTCAATACGATGCCGCCGTCGATGCCGGAGTGGCCAAAACCAAACTGCCGGGCAGCGAGGTCGCCGGTCATGCCACCGTCTTCATCTTTCCGGACCTGAACACCGGCAACAACACCTACAAGGCCGTGCAGCGTTCGGCCAACGCCGTGGCGATCGGCCCGGTTCTCCAGGGTCTCAACAAACCCGTGAACGATCTCAGCCGCGGCTGCACCGTGACCGACATCATCAATACCGTCGCCATCACCGCCATTCAGGCCCAAATCAAATGAGAGGCTCCCTTTAATGAACGAAACGAAAAATTATGCGGCGCAAGAAACCCTTAAAAACGGTCTACCGGTGATCATCCGGGCCATCCGGCCC
>JBMORA010000047.1:0-78753 GCA_049320885.1 Thermodesulfobacteriota bacterium
TGCTTTGGAAAGATGTGAAACGGGCGCAAACCCTTTAGAAATAAGGGGAAAAAGAAAGCCCGTCTACCCAGAGAATCACTCTGGAGAGACGGGTTGTCTTTTTTCAAATGGTGGAGGCGGCGGGAGTTGAACCCGCGTCCGAAAACATTCCACACTGGCATCTACATGCGTATCCTGAAATTTAAGTTTCGCCGACCCAAGTCTCCTCCAGGCAGGATGCTTGGGTGGCTATCCCGTAAGGTTCTCGCCGGTCATGAAACGGGCGTCCAGGACCAGCCAGCCTGCGAAGTCGACGCCCAATCCGGATCTGCAGGCGCGATCCGGGAGGACGTTGGCCAGCTTACGCGGCCAAGGCGTAGTTATAATCGTCTGCGATTATATTTATTCCCGCCCTTTAACGAGATGGCGGAACTCGGCATGCAACCAGAGCTTCTTTATCCCCGTCGAAGCCGTTTCGCCCCCAGTGTTGGTTGAACCTTGCCAAAGAACTCGCGCGGGTTGTCGAAAACCCCGCACTCATGAACGCAATCTATGCGCTCCAGACCGCTTTGTCAAGCGTGATCCGGCGGCAAATCAACTATTGTAGTGTTTCTTGCGGTCCCTATCCAGGTCGCGATTGGCTTCGCGCTGCTTGATGGTTTCCCGTTTGTCGTATTTTTTCTTGCCCCGGGCCAGGGCGATGACCAGTTTGGCCTTGCCGCCTTTGAAATAGATTTTCAGGGGAATGAGGGAAAACCCTTTTTCATTGATTTTGCCGTACAGACGCTTGATTTCCTGCTTGTGCAGCAGGAGCTTCCGGGGGCGCTCCGGCTCGTGGTTGTCATAATAGGCAAACGGGTAGGGGCTGATGTGCAGCTGGTAAATAAACACCTCGCCGTTTTTGATCCGGGCATAGGCGTCCTTCAGGTTGGCGCGGCCATCCCGCAGGGATTTGACTTCCGTACCCTTGAGCACCATCCCGGCCTCGATCTGGTCGTCGATGAAGTATTCGTGAGCCGCCTTTTTGTTCACGGCGATGATTTTTACATGTTTGTTTTCCAAGGATTGACAACTCCAACCAATTGATCGCCCGGATCATGCCGGTGGGCGAAATTCTCCTGATGATGGTTCATATCTTGGCGAAAGCGACCTCCGGCATGATATGACCGTAGGTTTCCCGCATCAGCAGCATGATATCCCGAATACAGGTCTGTTTCAACACGTCTTTGATAAATTCCTGACAGGTGTCCAGGCGGAGCTGCTTGAGCATGCTTTTCACCACCGGAATCGACTGGGGCGTCATGCTGAGGGCTTCCAATCCGAGCCCGAGCAATATCGGCATGTTGAAAGGATCCCCGGCCATTTCGCCGCACATGAGGACCTTGACGCCTTTTTCCTTGCCGACCTCCACCACCCGGCTGATCATGCGCAGCACCGCCGGATGAAGGGGATGATACAAGTGGGCCACTTCCTTGTTGCCCCGGTCGATGGCCAGGGAATACTGTATCAGATCGTTGGTGCCGATGCTGAAGAAATCCACCGATTCCGCCAGGACGTCGGCCATGATCACCGCCGACGGGACTTCGATCATGATGCCCACTTCGATGTCGCTGTTGTAGGGAATTCCATCCCGCTCCAATGATCCGGCCGCTTTCTGCAGCATCTGGCGGGCTTCCTTGACCTCATCGCAGCTGGCAATCATGGGAAACATGATCCGGACGTTGCCGTAGGCAGCGGCGCGCAGGATGGCCCGTAGCTGGGAATCGAACACTTCCGGCCGTTTGAGGCAGAACCGTATGGCCCGCAGGCCCAATGCCGGATTGGTTTCGTTCATATCCGGCGAAATCACTTTGTCGCCGTTGATGTCAAGGGTCCTGATCACCACCGGGGCCGGCGACATGGTTGCCACCACTTTATGATACTGCTCGAACAATTCCTCTTCGGTGGGAAATCCCTTGCGACGCAGATACAGAAATTCCGTGCGGAAAAGACCGATGCCGTCGCCGCCGTATTCCATAACAGCGGTGACTTCCTCGGGAGACTCGATATTGCCCATCACCTGCAGCCGGAATCCGTCGGCGGTTTCCGCGGGAAGATGGCTTTCAAGGCTGATGACCGCCTGGTATTCCGCATATCTCCGCTGCCGGTTTTCATATTCGATGATCGTTTGGTCGGTGGGATGCAGAATGGCGATGCCGGTTTCCCCATCGATAATGACGATGTCGTCGCTTTTCACCTGGCTGGTGATGTTGTCCAGACCCAGGACGCAGGGAATGCCGAGGGTCCTGGCGATGATGCCGGTGTGGGAGGCCCTGCCGCCCAGGTCGGTCATGAATCCCTTGACGCGATCCAGCTTTATCTGGGCCGTGTCGGCCGGGGAGAGATCGCGCGCCACCAGGATCACCCGTTTGTCGATTCCGGCAATGCCGATATCGTCGACGCCCGCAAGGTTGCGCAGGATACTGTCGGCCACGTGCTCGATGTCAGTGGCCCGTCCTTTCAGGTAGGGGTCTGAAATGGACTGGAACATGATTTTAACGTCCGAAACGACTTTTTTCAGAGCCCATTCGGCATTGACCATCTCTTTTTCGATGGTTTCGATGGTCCGGGCATACAGCATTTTGTCCTGGTAAAGGGCCATGTGGGTTTCCAGAATACCCACATGTTGACGCAGTTCCTCGGGGGTGGCGGCTATCACGGCTCCTAATTCATGCTGGGCCTTTTTGACCGCCGCTTTGAACCGGTTGACCTCGACGGGCAGGTTTTTCTGATGGATATAGTATTTTTCGACAAGATGAACCCCTTCCCGGTCGACCAGATAGGCCTTGCCGATGCTGATTCCGGGGGAGCCGCCGATTCCTGAAAAACGGATTTCCATGGTATCGCTGTTCACCCCTGTCTCATTCTCCGAATCCGTTTTCAATTAGGGCCAAGATCCTTTCCATTACATCCCGATCCTCGGGGTCTTCGATATGAAGCGTCAGTTCGGTGCCCATGAATGCGGCGAGGGTCAGCAGGTCGATGATACTGGAAGCATCGACTTTTTCGTGGCCCTTTGTAATCCAGACTTTCCGTTTCGCGGTTCTGGCGATTTCCGCAATCCGCGCGGCAGGTCGTGCATGCAACCCAAGTTCATTCCGGATGGAAACACGTGCGGAGAACGCTTCTGGCAGCTTATTCATTGATACCTGGAACCATGGTCGCAACACACAATGATCATGGGGTAATCCAATACCGATTCTATCATGATCCATATCGTTAAAGTGCGGAACTTTTAACACGGCGTATCGCAATAGTCAATTTGATTCATTTTGTAATTTTACAGACCATATGATAAAAAGAACATTCATTCGCATGGGGATGAATGAGATGGACCGAAGAACGGACAATGCCTGCGCCGCGAAGGCGGTTCCCATGGCGCCCTGGATGGAGTGAACGATGCGCGCGCGTGGGGTGAGAGCGGAAAAAGGAGAGGATTATGATCGGTTTTCTGGTATTTCTCGGGGTGGTGGTGCTGGTGGTGGTGGCCTGCATCGTTTTGTACAACAGTCTCGTCACATTGCGCAACCGCTACAAAAACGCCTATAGCCAGATCGACGTGCAATTGAAAAGACGTTATGATCTGATTCCCAACCTGGTGGAAACCGCCAAGGGGTATCTGAAACATGAGCGGGAAACCCTGGAGGCGGTGATCAACGCCAGAAACAGGGCCAGCGCTGCAAACCAGCAGGCTGCCGCGAACCCGGGTGACGCCTCCGCCATGCGGGGCCTGAGCGGAGCCGAGACCGCCCTGTCCGGGGCCCTGGGGCGGTTTGTGGCCCTGGCGGAGCAGTATCCGGACCTCAAAGCCAACCAGACCATGGCGCAACTCATGGAAGAGCTTTCCTCCACGGAGAACAAAGTCGCTTTTTCCCGTCAGGCCTACAACGACGCGGTGACGGAATACAATACTGCAAGGGAGAAGTTTCCCAACGTGATCATCGCCTCCTCCTTCGGATTTCAGGAGGCGGCGCTTTTCGAAATCAGCGCGCCCCAGGAGAGGGAAGCGGTGAAGGTTTCTTTTTGATCCGTCATGAAGGGAGGCGTCAATAATGGCCAGGTCACGCGCCACCATGGATTTCTTCGCTCACCAGGATGCGGCCCGCAGGAATACCTTCCTGTTGACCCTGTATTTCATCCTGGCTGTTTTCTTCATTGTCTGCGGTGTGTATCTGGCCGTCGTGGCCGCCTGGAACCTGGCCATGGAAGGCGGCGGAGGGCTTCTGCTGTGGAATTCCACTTTGTTCGGACAGATCGCGGCGGGGGTCTGCGCCCTTATTCTCATCGGCAGTCTGTATAAAATCATCGTTCTTTCCAAAGGTGGGGAAAAGGTGGCGGAAATGCTCGGGGCCGTTCAGATCGCCCCGGACACAACGGATCCGGAGGATCGCAAGCTCCTGAATGTGGTGGAAGAAATGGCCATTGCTTCCGGAGTCCCGGTTCCGCGGGTATATGCGCTGCGCCGGGAAAAGGGCATCAATGCGTTCGCGGCTGGTTTTTCCACCGGCGACGCCGTTATCGCCGTGACCCAGGGCTGTCTCTCCCACCTCAGCCGGGATGAGCTTCAGGGTGTGGTGGCCCATGAATTCAGCCATATCTTTAACGGCGACATGCGCCTGAACATCCGGCTCATGGGTATCATCAACGGCATTCTGGTGATCGCCCTCATTGGTCGCATCATCCTTCGCTCCATGTCGTCGAGCAGGTCGTCCGGCTCCAGGAGCAAGAAAGGCGGCGGCGGTCTGCCCGTCGTGGTGCTGGGCCTGGCGCTTCTGGCGGTGGGGTACATCGGGGTTTTTTTCGGCAAACTGATCAAGAGCGCCGTTTCCCGGCAGCGTGAATTCCTGGCGGATGCCTCCGCCGTGCAATTCACCCGCAATCCATCGGGCATCAGCGGCGCCTTGAAAAAAATCGGCGGATTCGAATCGGGTTCCCGGGTGAATTCCGTTCACGCGGAAGACGTCAGCCACTTGTTTTTTGTCAACGGCCTGCGGGATTCCTTTGCCCGACTGCTTTCCACCCATCCGAGCCTCGAGGAGCGCATCCGGCGCATCGATCCCTTGTTTTCCCGGCTGCCCTCCGGGTCGAAAACCGCGGGTGAGGGGGGGGGCGGGATGGAAGAGTCCGCCGGCTTTCAAGCCTTTGCTCCGGGGGAGGGCGGCGATGGTTCGGAACAAGTTAAGGTGCGGGTTGCGCCGGACCGGGTTTTGGCAATGGTGGGCGCTCCGCAGCAGGAGCACCTGGAGCATGCCGCCCGACTGCTTTCCGGGCTTCCGGCGGCCGTGGTCGAGGCGGCCCGCGAGGCCTTCGGCGCCAGGGCGCTGATGTACTGCCTTCTGCTCGATCACCGGGAAGCGATCCGGAAGCGCCAAATGGAGAACCTCAACAACCAAACGGAGAATGCGGTAACCGATCTCGTCCGGCAACTGTCCCCGGTTGTGGATACCATCGGCGCCGGATACCGGTTGGCCTTGCTGGATATGGCGCTTCCGGCGTTGCGGGGTCTATCCGCCGAACAGTATCGCGGCTTCCGGACTGCGCTCGAAGGTCTGGTTGCCGCCGACGCCGAGATCAGCCTTTTTGAACACGCCCTGCAATATGCCGTGACCCGTCATCTGGAACCCATTCTGTCCGGCAGACCGGCGATCCATGTCCGATACCACAGCGTCGATCCGATTCGGGTCGAACTGACGGAACTGTTGTCGATCATCAGCTGGCAAGGGAATTCACTGCCGGCGCAGGCGGAAAAAGCCTTTCAAAAAGGGCTGCGGACCCTCGGCGAAGAGGCCGGAGCGGGGGGAATCCTGCCGGCTGAAAAATGCTCCGATCTGGGGCTGATGAAGGCTTCCCTGGATCGCCTCCGCCATGCTTCCCCCAAGATCAAAAAACGTATTCTGTCGGCCTGTATCCACTGCATCTGTTCCGATGAGTGGATTACGGTCCAGGAGGCGGAGCTGATCCGGATTGTGGCCGACGGCCTGGATTGCCCGGTGCCGCTGATCACTGTCGGCTCCCTGGCCGGAAAACCGGTCGTCACTGAATATTCTCCCTGACAAAGCAAGGCCGCGGGATCAGATTTCTTTTTCAAGAGCATTTTTCAGGGCCATCCCCAGGTGCTGTATCTGATAGGGTTTTTTAATGTAGGCCCGGGCGCCGATGCGCAGGGTCTCCTTGATCCGTTGGGTTTCGGAATAGCCGCTGACGATGACGGCTTTCTGGTCCGGGCGGATTTCGAGGATGCGTCTGTAAGTGTCGAGACCGTCCATGCCCGGCTCCATGATCATATCCAGAATCAGCAGATCCGCCTTGTGGTTCTGGAGAAAGGCGACGACCTCCTCGCCGCTGCCGAAGGCGGTGCTCCGGTAATTCAGTTTCGCCAGCATGGCGGTCAAGATTTCACGTTGTTCCGGAACGTCATCCACAACGGCGATGATCTCTCCGTTCCCCATGCAGTCGGTGATCGGCGCTAAAATGGTTTCCTTGCCGACCTCATCCCAGGTCACTGGAAAAAACAACTCGAAAACGGTTCCCTGCCCGACGACGCTGTCGATGTTGATATATCCTTTGTGATCCTGAATGGTTCCCCAGACAACGGACATCCCCAGACCGGTTCCGCTCCGTCCCATGATTTTTTTGGTGTAAAAGGGTTCAAAAATGCGTTCCCTGTCCTCCGGGGCGATTCCGCTGCCTTTGTCCCGGACGCACAGCACAGCGTAATTGCCTTCCTCGATATGCTGATATCCCGCAAAGAGGCTGTCGATGTATCGGTTTTCCGTGGTGATGAGGATTTCCCCTCCCCCGGGTTGGGCCTCGGCGGCATTGATGACCAGGTTCATGAGCAGCTTGGACAGATGCACCGGGGACCCTTTGCTGTTCAGTAGATCGTTTGCCAGACAGGTGCGGAAGTGGATGCCGCCATGATCGGCCTTCAGTTTGGCGTGTTCCCCGGATTTGAGATAATCCGTCACGATCCGGTTGAGGTTGAGGGGCTCCATTTTGACGACACCCCGTCTGGCCAGGGCCAACAGGTCTTCCACAATCGCGGCCGCTTTCCGTCCGGACGCCTGTATCTTTTCGAGCGGGCCTTTGAGGGGGCTGTTTTCCGGCAGGCTCATCAGGAGTATTTCCGGATAACTGACCGCACCGGTGAGCACATTGTTCAGATCGTGGGCCACCCCGCCGGCCAGCAAGCCCAGGGATTCCATTTTCTGCATGCGGCCTAGTTGTTCCTCCAGCTCTTTCTTTTCTTTTTCCGCGGTGATTTTGTCCGTGATATCCCGGATGATCCCCCTGAACCCGACCGGTGTAAGATCGGCATCCCGGATCAGGGAAACCGACATCTCGACATGGCGGGGTTCGCCGGCTTTGGGGATGATTTCAAAATGCGCGTTTTTAACGGGGTTCCCGGTTTGGAACACCCGGTTGAATTCCAGGAACATTCTTTTGGATGCTTCCGGGGACGAGTAGGCGCGGTTGTTCATCCCCAGGGATTCCGACCGCTCATAACCGATGATCCGACACATGGCGTCGTTCAGGTAGGTGAGGTTTCCGGCGAGATCCACTTCGAAGTAGCCTTCTTCGATCCGCTCGAGGATATTCCGGTGGCGCTCCTCGCTCTTGCGAAGGGCTTCCTCCGCGAGCCGGCGCTCGGCCATTTCGGCTTCCAGCTCCTGATTGATCTGCGTCAGGGCCGCGGTTCTTTCAAGGACCCGCTGTTCCAGCAGCCGGTTGCTGGCGACGACTTTTTCCTGTTCCTCCGTAAGCCTGCGGGTGAGAAAGAAGTCCCGGCGTTCATGGTATTCCATGATATAACAGGCGAAAAGTCCGATGAAATTGGCGCTGATGAAAAAAAAATTATTTTGAACCAGAATGGAAAGCGGGGTGTCGCAGAGCCAGACAGCGGCGATTTCGTACAGGACCATGGTGATGAAACCGGCGCTCATGGCGGTGATGAAACGGGCCCGGATCAAAGTGTAGCCGAACATGAAAATCAGTATGATTCCGGCATAATAGGAAAAACCGACCCGATCCGGCGCCAGCACGATCATGGCGATGATCCCGAGGCTGCCGACAACGACCAGGGCCGCCAGGGATAACTGAAAAAAACGGATATAGACCGATGAGTAGGAGAGCAGAAGGACCGCCAGAATCGACGGGCAGACGATTCCGAAGCGGATAAACCAGAATTCCGATTTCATTTCCGGCACCACGAAGGCGTCCAGTACGCTGAAAACGGCGTAGAAAAAGATTCCGGCCGAAAGGGACAGGCGCAGTTGCGGCAGGGATTTTTCAAAATATTGGTGAAGAAATTCCGTTTCCAGCGATTCTGAGTCGGCGGTGAACTTCAGGGTGAGGGGATGGAGCTGCATTTTAAAAAAATAGCATAATGGAATAATTTTGGCAAGTTCTGCGACTATAAAAAAACTTGACTATACAGTCAATTTTTTGCAATATGCATCAGCCGGCTGTTGCGGATGAACGGCGCGATGGAATCGGCGGCCCAGGATTATGGTACGCGGAAAGGATGGGACCAATGATGAGGGAATCCACCAGGTGGATGTTGAAAAAGCATGGATGGCGGATCGATCGCTTCATTCACAACTATGTGTATTTTGTTTTTTACTACCCGTATGTCAAGACCGTCGGCATCCTGCTGCCCCTGGTGGATCATGTCCGCTGGTTCAAACCCCTTGCCGTTCTCGGCCGCATGGTGTTCAGCCGCTATCATTCCAAGGTCCTTTCCTTCGGCGACGCGAAACAGATATTTTCACTGAATCAGGACATCCGTTATGTCGCCGAGGCGAATAAACAGATCATTCCATTCAAATATGCAACCAAAATCATTTTTCAGGAGCCTCGTCATATCGCCATCATGGATTGTCCCTGCAAAAAGGCGACGAACACCTGCGAGCCCGTCAAGTCCTGCATCGCCGTGGGGAAACAGCTGGCAACCTTCTGGCTCGATCATTGCCAGAAGTATCATGCGGAAAGGATTACCCAGGAGGAGGCCCTGGAAGTGATTCGGCGGTTCAGGCAGCAGGGTCATGTGACCCAGGCGTTTTTCAAGGTGGCCACCGGCGGCAGCACCGGGGTGATCTGCAACTGTTGCCCGGATTGCTGCGTCAGCCTTAAGGCCACGCGGTATACCCGGAAGATCGACAGCCGCCTGGCCATGAACGCACCGTCCGGATATTCCATACGGCATGACGCCGGCAAATGCGATCTGTGCGGAACATGCCGGGAGGTGTGCCATTTCGCCGCCATCGACATCGCTGACGGCGTCCGCAGGTACGACCCGTCGGAATGCATGGGCTGTGAACTTTGCGTGGAACAATGCCCCCGGAATGCCCTGGAGCTTTTCGTGGACCCGAAAAAACCACTGCCCCTTGATCTGGACAGGATTCAGAGGACTTATGAATAGGGAATACGATGTGATCGTGGTCGGATCCGGCGCCGGAGGAGCTGCCGTGGCTTGCGAATTGACCCGGGCGGGTAAAAAAGTGCTCCTGCTGGAGCGCGGTGGCAGGACGAGGATCATGGGCAACACCCTCACCGTGGCGCTGTCGCTGGAAAAATTCGGTCTCACCCGCAGCCGGGAAAAGAATACGGTGGTGTTCGGCAACAATTACGGCGGCCTCTCCCTTTTGTCCGCCGGGTGCGCCATCCCGCCGCAGAAGAGCATTTTCGATCCGGTGGGCGTCGATCTATGCGCGGAAACCGAATCCGCCCGGAAGGAGATGTGGGTTCAGGTTCTTCCGGATGAGCTGGCGGGGGCTGTCAACCTGCGGTTGCTGGAGGCCGCCAATGACGCCGGATTTCATTGGCAGCGTGTGGAGAATTTCATCGACGCCCGAAAATGCCGTCCGGACTGCGGAGCCTGCATGCTCGGTTGTCCCACCGGCGCTAAATGGAACGCCCGGGTATATGCCGATGAGGCGATTGCGGGCGGCGCGGATCTGAGGCTGCATACCACGGTTTCGTCGGTCCTGATGGAAAACGGCAAGGCGGTGGGCGTGGAGGGTCGCCGGCTGGGCCGCAAGGTGTCCTACCATTCCAAGGCGGTTGTCCTGTCAGCCGGAACCGGTAATGTTTCCATCCTCCGGAAAGCCGGTATCCGGGAGGCCGGAAACGGTTTTTGCTGCGACTGGCTGCAGTTTGTGGGCGGCATTATTCCGGGAATGCGGACAGGGCGCTCCAATCCCATGACGGTCGGCACCATGGAACATTATGAAGCGGACGGGATCGCGATCATGCCGGTTTTTCCGAACTGGGCCCAGTTCGCCGTCATGCTTGGATTCATGGGAGGCAAGGCGCTCCGGAGGCTGCCGGATTTTTGGCGCTATACCGGGCTGATGGTGAAAATCCGGGACGAGCGTCAAGGCGCGATTTTTGGGGGGACTTCCTTTTCCAAACCGATCACCCGGGACGATATGGCAAAATTGAATAAGGGGATCGAGATCATTCGAAAGATCCTGAAGAAGGCCGGGGCCGACATGAACCGCATCCTGGTGTTGAAGCCTTCCGGCGCCCACCCTTCCGCCACTTGCGGCATCGGTCGGGTGGTGGACGGGAATCTTCAGACGGCAATTGCGAACCTGTATTGTTGCGACAGCAGCGTTTTCCCGTCCTCGCTGGGCACGCCCACGGTGTGGACCAATGTCGCCCTGGGCAAACGCCTCGGGAAACATCTCTCCGGAAAAACGGGGTAGGCGGAGCGGTCCGTCAGGAAGCCAATTCCGTCCAGTGGCCGATGTCGATTTTTTCCGAATGCGGTTCGAAGCGGGCGATGAGGCCTGTTCCGTGCCATCCCGGAATCACCTGAAGCCGACCGCCGCGCAGGCCGCGATAGGCATAGGCCTGGTGAAAATGTCCCACGAAAATGGTCCGGACACCGCTGTTGAACCGGTCTTCCGCGAACCGGTCGATGAGCGTGTACGGGACATGTTTCCGGAAATCATGGTTGGTGTTTTTCAGCAGCCGTTTCAGAACCCGCCCCATTTGCGGTCCAAAGGGAAGCCGGTGCAGAATGTGGCGGGTGACGGGATTCTTGGCCGCTTTCCGGAAACGCAGGTATTGCCTGTCCAGCCGGTTGAGTTGATCCCCATGGCAGTAGACGGTTTCCTGTTCATCCCGCCAGGCTTCGTCCGCGGTGCACCAGGTGAAAAAGTCCCGCCGTTCACGGGCGACGAAATATTCATGATTCCCTTCCATGAATCCGATGCGGCGGTGTTTCAACTGCTCGCGGCACCAGGAGAGGAAGGAACGGTGGGTTTCCGTTTCATAGCGTTCCATACCGATCCACAAGTCGAAAATATCCCCGAGGAACACGACATCCTGATCGGTTGCTTCCAGGGCCGCCAGCATCTGGAAAAACTCCAACGCCGCTTCGGTATGATGGTCGATGTGCGCGTCCGTGATAATGATCATCGGTTCTTTTCGAACCCTCCGATATACATGATCCGTTTCCGCCGGATTCAGGCCGGATATCCCGCTGAAGCATCGTGCTTGCTCGATGAATTGCCTGCATGATATGTATCATGACGCATGGGAAGTGTCCACACGGGACCATGGGAAAAAAGGAATGTAAGCCGGGAAGAAGGGCATGCCGATGGATGCAAAAATGATCAACCCCTTTCTGCAAGCCACGTTGGAGATCCTGCAGGAAGTGGCTTCGATTCAATTCAGGGTCGGGAAATTCTATGTAAAGACGGACGCGGTCGGCCGGGGCGACGTCACGGGGATTATCGGATTGACCGGCTCCGGTAAAGGGACGGTGGCGGTCACGTTTGATGAAAAGATGATTTTAACCATCGTTTCCAAGATTCTTGACGAGGAGATGCGGGAGATCAACGATTTGGTCATAGACGCCGCCGGAGAACTGACCAATATGATCACCGGCCGCGTCGTGGACAAGCTGGCCAGAAACGGATTCGATCTGATGTTGTCGGTGCCCACCGTGGTGCATGGGACCAATCATCGGGTGGTCCATCATACCAAAGGGCCAAAAATCGCCATCCCCTTCTCGGCTGCCCACGGCCGGTTCGTCGTGGAGTTCTCGTTTGACAGGGAGCCGGATTTCAGTCAGCCGGAATCCGGGGAAGCATCGCCGGAAATAAAAGCGGAAACACCGGCAGCCGCTGCGGACGGCAAGGCACCGGTCAATTGGGGCACGCCCTCATCGGATTGATTCGACCAATCCGGCTGACCAATCCGGGAGTCAATCGAAATTTCCGGAAAGGGAATAACTGAAATTCTGTTCCGGGTTGGTTATGAGGAGGGAAATCGCCCGCGAATCCCCGGATGCGTCCACGGTGACGATGTGTTCCTGGGTCTGAATGGTGGCGGCCGTTGCGGTATCCACCGTGGTGGAGGCTATTACGATGTTGGCCAGACCGCTGCCGGCGTCCTCCAGAGACCAGGTGCCTGAAATTCTGGTATTGTTGTTGCCAAGCCAGGTGGTGATCGACCCGTGGTCGCCGATGATGCCGGAAGCCGGGATCTGCGAGACGACCTCCGGAGTATAGGTTACCGGCTCCGATACTTTCCGGAAAGGGGTGTCGATATCCGTCATGTAGGTGGTTTCCAGAAAAGTGACGGTCCCACCGCTGCTGGTCTGGGTCAGGCTCAGGGTTGTAACGATTGGTATCACTGTCTGCCCGTCCAATTCAGTCGCCTGAAGTGTTTCGGTTTCGTAGGTGCCGGTATATTGTTCGCCGTCCGAGTCATTGCCCTGGATCGAGGCGGTTTCCGTGAAACCGGCCTCCAGCAATTGCGGACTGTACAGATGATAGGAGGTGGAAGTGGTCTTCGGCGAGGATGGATCATCGGAACTGTCGCTGCTGCATCCGGTGAAGAGCAGGGACAGGAAGACGATGACAATCCACAACGGCCCAATGCCTGTCAGACGTGGTTTTTGTAACATGTCCATGATCCTCCAAATTGAGAGAGCTACTTTTCTACCAGCAATGTGGATGAATGTCAACAGCCGCGCTACCAGCCGCGCTACCAGCCGCGCTACCGGCGGCGGACGGTCCCGCACGTGGCGGCAGCAGGGGGGGGGCAAAGCGCGCCATCTTTGAAAAATTGTGTAAATTTTTTCCATATGTTTCATATAGTACCTATTTTTATGAAATTCATTTCCTGAATGGCTCGGCTGAAACCGATTTTCCGGGGAGGGGTATTTTTGATAATCCGCTGTAATCAAATTAAATACAATATCGCCAATAATCCTGTATGGTTTTGGAATATGAATTGCATAGGGTATTACACATCTGTAGATACCTGTGAAAAAAATGTGTGTGAAACAGGCGGGCTGACAAGGTTCTCAAACAGCCGCGGTCAGAGAAGTGAATCATTAGATTTATGAAAACAAAAAGGAGCATCCTTATGCGAAAAGTATATATTTTACACGTATTGTTATCGTTTTTCCTCTTATCCGGCGTTTGTTCCGCGACCATCATTACCGGTCCCCTGGCGGTTGATTTTCGAAATATGAGCTGGGCCGGGGCAAACGGTCAGGCCAGTTACTCGGTGGGTCCGGTGACCGCCGTGGCAGGACCGGGTGAAGACACCCTCTATCAGGACGGGGTCGACGGCTTGGGGATATTGGGCGGAGAACCGGACGAGATCAATGCCGGAGAAATATTGGCGATTGTGTTCAACACGCCGCTCCCCCTCTCCGGGGTGTGGATCACCGATCTGTTCGCCGGCCCGGATGGGGGCAACGGTGAGACCGGGCAGGTGACCGTATTTAATACCGGCGCAGGTCCCAGTATATTCCCATTTTGGGGAAATAACGCGGACCAGGGTAACGGCGAAATTTTCGTGGATTTCGGCGGTAATATCCTCTTGGATGGAGCGATCTTTGAAATTACCGGGGAACAAACCAACAATGAGTTTTCCGTGGCGGGATTCACGGTCGCCCCGGTTCCCGAACCGGCCACGATTCTGATGATCGGTTGCGGGCTTATTGGTCTCGCCGGAATCGGCAGAAAAAAGGTGCGCCTCTAAAATCGAAATCTTGGCCCATCATCCGTTTCAAAACAGGCGGGATGACCGGAAAGGTCATCCCGCCTGTTTGCTTTTTTAGGGCTGCGGGTTTTGTCTGCCGTCTCTTCATGACGTGCGGAAACCGACCAAATGCTGGTAAATGGATGTACACGTGAGTTTGATGATGCTGGCCGCGGGAACGGATACGATCATGCCCAGAATGCCGCCGATCTCCGCCCCGATGATGATGACGACGATGACGATCACAGCGTGGAGATTGACGATTTTGGCCACGACAAGGGGTACGATGATGACGGCATCGATCAACTGCGCCAGGGAATAGATGCCCGCAACCAAGAGCAGGTCCGCTGCCGAGCGGTTGTCCATGACCGCTGCCAGAAAGGCCGGAACAGCTCCGATGATCGGTCCGAGATAGGGGATCAGATTCAATAGCCCGGCGAATACGGACAAGAAAAGAGCATAGGGATAGTCCAGCAGCACTAGGCCGGCCCAGATCATCAGGGTTACAATGGCGGATTCCAGCAGTCTTGCACGGATGAATCCACCTATTTGGGTGCTGATCTGGTATTGCAGGTTCAGCGCTGTTTCAAAAATGGTGTTGGGCACGATGGCGATCAACTGTTTGGCGGCCGACCGGCCGTCCATCAGCATGAAGAAAGCGAAGACCGGGGCGATGATCAGGGTGGACAGGGATGTCGCCACGATCCCCGAGAGATCCCGGAACAGGTAATCAAAGACCGCCTGCATGACGTGAATGCCGCCTTCATCCGGATGACGGAAGAGGTGATTTTTCAGCGGAGCGGGAAGATTGTTCGTCAGGTCGGTGAATAACTGCCGGATGCCTTCCATGTATGCGGGCAGTTCCCCCTGCAGGCGGCCGAGCTGCCTGCCGGCGGCCGGAACACCGAACCAGACGGCGACTCCGGTCAGGACGCCGATGGCCAGATACAGGCACAATACGGCCGTGGAGCGGGTCATTCCAGCCCGTTCCAGTGCGTCGGCAACGGGAGAAAGCAGATAGGTGAGAACCAACGCCAGCACGAACGTCAATAACAGATTGTCGATGAAGATAACGATCAAGAGGGTCAGGGACAGGATCAGGGCAACGGTGAACATGCGGACCGCTCGTTCCGCGGCAAGGCTGGAAACCGTCATTTCGCCGTTTCGCCTTTCAGCAGATGGAGCTCTTCATTCAGCCGCGCCATTTTCCCGGTTGTATCGATCAGGCGCTGGGCCAGAACTTCACTGAGTCCCAGCAGGATTTTCACGCCCGTGGCCGGCCTTCGTTCCAGGATTTCGAGCAGATCCGGTTTGAAAAAGCCGATCAGGCGGGTATCCGTTACCGCCCGGGCGTTGGCGCTGCGGGTTCCGTTTTCTTCCACCAGGGCCAGTTCGCCGAAAAAATCATCCGGGCCGAGCCGGGTGACCAATGTCTCGTCCGCTTGATTGGAAACGTCGGAGTTCTGGACGGCGGTGGTGATGTCGACCGTGCCTTCGGCGATGATATACATTCCGAAACCGATTTCGCCCTGGCGGAATACCGTTTCGCCGTTGTGGTAATGCCTGATATGCAGAATATTGGTCACAAACCGCAGGTCTTTCGGGCTGAGTTCCTTGAACAGCATATTGGCTTTCAGGATGGTCCGGATATCTTTCTTGCCTTTGCCGGCAACATTCGCCCACAGTGATTGCAGCATGACGCCTCGATCCGCATCGGGGGATAGGGAGAAAAGTCGGTTTTCCTGTTACCGATTTCTCCGGCATCATATCATGGAACTGGAAGAAAAGGAATAGCCTGAAATCGATTCCAGATCAATTCCAGATCAGTTGCAACTTGCAGACAAAACGAAAGAAACATGACGTTTGACAGAATCGGACGGATGGTCTAATAATCGAATCTTTCAGGAAAGCTGTCTAATCAGGCCGCCGGTCATGATGCTGGCGGGCGGCTCAGGAGGAACTTCCATGACCAAACCGTATGATCACCGGATCCGTTACCGGGTGGAGAGTGCCGATATCGTTGACCCGAATGTGCTGGATCCGATCGAGTATCAGTATCATGCCAAGCGGGACATCGATATTGCCATCCGGCAGCCGGAATATACGTCCGTTTGTCCCATGACCGGTCTTCCGGATACGGGATGCATAACCATTCAATACCGGCCCAACCGGAAAATTGTTGAACTGAAATCCTTGAAATATTATTTGCTTCAATACCGGAATGTGGGGATTTTTTATGAACACGTGGTCAACCGGATTCTGGATGATCTGGTGAAAGTGGTCCAGCCCAAGACCATGACCGTCACCGGGGAGTTTACCGCCCGCGGCGGCATTACATCAACGGTCACCGCCGCTTATAAGGAGAAGGAATGAGACATCTCGGGATACGAATCGGTTCCTTGGGAAACCGCGGGGCATGGGGTCGGGTTCTCGCCGTCGCTGTCGCCCTGTTCTGCCTTGCCGGGTGCTATGCGGCCATGGCGGAGAGAGACGCCAGAACCCTGACCGGTGATTTGGAAACCGAGGAAAACAGCGTCCTGCAGACGATCTGGGTCCTGGAATTCTCCAATAAGTCCTTCCTTGCGGACCGGGAAGTGGAAACAACCATGCAGCGAATGCTGCTGGATGAATGTGCCGCGAACTGCCATCCGATTTCATTCCAGGAGGATCGGGAAGGGAATCGGCTCGACATCCCCCGGCTATCCTCGGGGGAAATAGACAATTACGGTCTGGCTCTGGCGAGCCGCGGAAAGGGCGCTGGCGCCGTTCTCAGCGGTGTGATAACCGATATCCGCGGCGAGGAGGAGTCTCTCGGTTTCTGGTGGTTTGAAGAGAAAGTCCGGTCGGCGGTGGTCAACCTGAATATCGTGCTGCTCGATTCGGAAACCGGGGCGAAACTGCTGGATGACAACTACAACGCCGAAAGCGAGATCACCGCCAGGCAATATAAACGCCTGAAAGCGGGGGACAGATCGCTTGAACTGCCACTGATCGCGGACGCCATGAAGCAGGTAGCGGCGGATGCCGGAGAAGCCCTATGTGAAACGCTGAGAACTCACCCCGCCAAGTTTTTCCCGGCCGGCATGTCCGGCAACAGCCTGCGGCTGACGGCCGGACGGAATGCCGGGCTGGAGAAGGGAATCGAGCTGGATGCGTATCAACACGGTGACGTCATGACCGGCAAGGACGGCCAGCGGTTTGCCATTCCGGGGACCAGGACCGGAACAGTCAGAATCCTGTCCGTCACGGAGAGCGAAGCCGCGGCCGAGATCATTTCCGGCACCGTTCCCGATGCATCCGTATGCCTCAAACCGAAAGTGGACTGGGAATAAGAACCTAAATCTCCCTTCCGGCTTTGAATCCCTGATGGACCGCATCGATGGCCTGGGCCACCCGCAGGGCGTCTCCGGCGACGAGATGCCGGATTCCTTTCTGTTGCAGCAGCTCCGCCAAAGGGTTGTGGGATCTGGAACCCACGGCCAGAACCACGGTGTCGGCTGCGATTTCCCGGGTTCCACCGGGCTCTTCGATTTTTATTCCAGCGGCGGTGATCTCCAGGGCCTTGGTGGCGGTCAGTCGGGTGATGGCGCTGCGGTCCATGTCCTGGAACATGCTCCATTTGGTGGAGCGGCCGATATCCTTGCCCACGGCTTCCAGCATTTCAATCAGAACGATCTCCTTCGTCCCCCTGGTGGCCAGCCGGTAAAGCGCTTCCGGATCTTCCGCCCGGTTGACCAGCAGAAATTTCACCGCGTCCCCGGAAAGCGTGCCCTTCTCCGCAAGAAACAACGCCGTTTCCACTCCCACGGCGCCGCCGCCGACGATGACGACCCGTTTGCCCGCATGGACTTTGTTTTGCAGCACATCCCAGGCCTGCACGACATGGGGAAGGTCCGCTCCCGGGATGGGAGGGGCAATGGGTGTCGCACCCGTGGCGACGATGACCGCCGCCGGTTTTTCCGCGTCGAGCAGTTTTTCATCCACCGGCTGCTTCAGCCGCACGGTAACGGAACTGAGGGCGATCTGTTTTTCCAGGTCCCTGGCCAGGGCGGCGAATTCCTCCCGGCCCGGAGGGGCGGCCGCCAGATAGAGCTGGCCGCCCAGGCGATCGCTTTTTTCATACAGGATGACCTGATGACCGCATTCGGCGGCGGAGAGGGCTGCGCTCATTCCGGCGGCGCCGCCGCCGACCACCATCACTTTTTTGGGGGTTCCGCTAATACTGATCCGGCATTCCTTTTCGCGGCCGGCTTTCGGGTTGCAGAGACATTCCACGGCCTTCAGCTTGAACAGATTGTCGAAACATCCCTGGGCGCAGGCGATACAGTGGACAATTTCATCGTCACGGCCGCTGCGCGCCTTTTCCGGCAGGAAGGGATCGGCGATCAGGCTGCGTCCCATGGCCACCATGTCGCACATGCCGTCGCTGATGAGTTCCCGGGCCGTCAGGGGATCATTGATCCGGTGGCTCGCGATCACCGGCACGCTTACCAACTCCTTGATGCCTCTTGACAGATAGGCGAATACCCCCCTGGGTACCGAGGTGACGATCTGGGGAACCCGGGCCTCGTGCCAGCCGACATTGATGCACAGCGCATCGACGCCGGCCTGTTCCACCAGGGCCTTGGCGTATTGCTGCAATTCCAGGCGCCCCTGCCCCCCGGGCATGAAATCGTTACCGTTCATGCGCACCAGCGTGGGATAGTCCGGGCCGACTTTTTTCCGGATGGCCTGCATGACTTCCAGGCCGAAGCGCATGCGGTTTTCCAGACTGCCGCCGTATTCATCCTCCCGTTTGTTGGTCAGGGGGGAGAGGAATTCACTGATCAGGTAACCGGTGCCGCTCAGGACCTCCACGGCGTCGTATCCGGCCTGCTGAACCCGCAGGGCGGCCGCCGCGAAATTCCCGATGATGCCGTGGATTTCCTCCCGGGTCAGTTCCCTGGGGGTTTCCTTGGTCATGCGCGAGGCAATGGGGGAGGGGGCCACCGGTTGTTTGCCGTTGAGGAAAAACGAAAAATTATAGCGACCGGCATGATTCAGCTGCACCGCCGAGCGGGCGCCGTTATCCTTGATGGCCGCCGCCAGCCGCGCCAGACCGGGGATATACTCGTCCTTGTGGGCTCCGATATTTTGTGTGTTGCCGGAAAGATCGTCCACCGTCGCATACCCTACGGTGATCATGCCGGCCCCTCCCCGGGCCCTTTCGGCGTAGAATTCCACGAGCCGGTCGGTCACCTCGAAATTCTCGGCCATGGCCAGGTGCATGGCCGGCAGATAAATCCGGTTTTTCACTTCCAGCTGGTTGATGCGAATCGGTTGGAACAATGGATCTTTCATGAAGCCCCCTTTCGATGGAAAATTTTGTATACTAAATAAAGTCCCGCAGCAGCCGTTTCAGGACAATGCGTTCCTCCATGCTGAAACCGTTCAGGATTTCATCGTTGGCCCGGGTTCGTTCCTGCATCAGTTGGCTCTCCATGGATCTGGCCTTGGGAGAAAGATGAATGCGCAGAATCCGTTTATCCCCCGGATCGGTTTGCTTGACGATCCAGTCGCCTTCCGAAAGGCGGTCCAGGACGCCGGAGACGGTGGCGTTATCGAGCACCAAACGTTTGGCGATCTCGCCGGCCGTCAGTCCGTCCTCTTCCCAGAGGACTTCCAGGATCAGGGCCTGGACGGATGTCAGTCCATACGGCTTAAGGCGATTTTTCAAATTGTTCTGCGATTTCTGGTAGGCCTTGGCCAGCAGAAACACGATGCAGTCGGAGTAGGTCATGGGGTATTTCCTTTGTATGCTAAATAAATCGGGCGGCCGGGGATGTCAAGCGGAAAACAGTGAAGAGCTGTCCCTTGAGGATTGACAAGCGGGGCCGGGGGGGCCTATACAGAATCTCTATGAATCCAAAGACACAAGCGATCATCGCCAAGGTTCAGGTCAACATCCCGTTCCGCATGCTGGTGGAAACCCATCTGGATCTCTTTATAAAGCTGGGCCTGAATCCGGAAATCGGGCTGGACGCCGATGCCCTGGACCATTTTTCCCGGAAGGAGTTCCAGGAAATCGCCGCTGCGTTTCAGCGGCAGGGACGCACCATCACCCTGCACGGCCCCTTCACCGATCTGTCGCCCGGTTCCCCGGATCCGGAAATCCTGGCCGTCACCCGCCGGCGGCTGGAGCAGCTTTCGGACCTGGTGCCGGTCTTCAAGCCTCTCACCGTGGTGTGCCACGCGGGGTATGATCCCCACCGGTACTCCTACATCCGGGAAGAATGGCTGGCGGCGGCCCGGACCTTGTGGCAATGGGCCGGGGACCGGATCCGGTCCGCCGGGGCGCGCCTGATGCTGGAAAATGTGTATGAAAGCGAGGCGGAGGAGCTGAGGCCCCTGTTCGGGGATTCGGCCTTGCCGGGGATCGGGTTTTGTTTCGACGCCGGCCACCAGACCGTCTTCAGCAAAAAAACCATGGCTGCCTGGCTGGAAAAACTGGGGCCTTTTCTTGGGCAGCTGCATCTCCACGACAACATGGGCGATCGTGACGCCCATCTTCCCATGGGAAAAGGATGTATCGATTTCCCGCTGTTGTTCCGCTACCTGGAACGGAATCATCTCCGGCCGGTGATCACCCTGGAGCCCCACGTGGAAGGCGATCTGTGGCAGAGCCTCGCCTATCTGGAAAACCGGTGGCCCGGTTTTCCAGCAGAGTAAATCCGGTCTATTTCCCCAGGAACTCCAGCAGGATGTTCAAAATCCTGCGGATCGGCTCGGCCGCGCCCCAGAGCAGCTGATCGCCCACCGTGTAGGCGGTCAGGTATTCCGGACCCAGATTGAGCTTTCGGAGGCGCCCCACCGGTACGGTCAGGGTGCCGGTGACGGCCGCCGGGGTCAGCTGGGTGGCGGTATCCGGCTTGGTGTTGGGCACCACCTTGACCCACTGGTTCGCGGCGGAAATGATGTCCGTGATGTCCGCAAGGGGGATGTCCCGGGTCAGCTTGATGGTCAGGGCCTGGCTGTGGCAGCGCATGGCGCCGATGCGGACGCAGAGACCGTCGATGGGAATGGGGGTTCTGGTTTTCAGGATTTTGTTGGTTTCGGCGAATCCTTTCCATTCCTCTTTGGTCTGTCCGCTGTCCATGGGGCTGTCGATCCAGGGAATGACGCTGCCGGCCAGCGGGGCGCCGAAATTGTCCGTGGGGAAATCCTTGCCGCGCATGGCAGTGATCACCCGCCGGTCCAGTTCGGCAATGGCGGAAGCCGGTTTGTCCAGCAGGTCCCTGGCGGTTTCGCCGATAAACGCCATCTGCGCCACCAATTCCCGCATGTTTTTCGCCCCGGCTCCGGAAGCGGCCTGATAGGTCATGGAGGTCATCCACTCGATATATCCTTTTTGAAACAAACCGCCAATGGCCATGAGCATCAGGCTGACCGTGCAATTGCCGCCGATGAAATCCCTGCCGCCTTCCCGGAGGGCCTGGTCGATCACATTCCGGTTGACCGGGTCGAGAACGATGACGCTGTCCTTTTCCATGCGCAGGGCCGAAGCGGCGTCGATCCAATATCCTTTCCAGCCGGAACGCCGGAGTTTGGGGTAGATTTCCTTGGTGTAATCACTTCCCTGGCAGGTAACGATGATGTCCATGCCGGAGAGCTTTCCGGTATCGAAGGCGTCTTGAAGGGGTGGCGTCGAAAGACCCACATCCGGTCCCGGCTGACCGATCTGGGACGTGGTGAAGAACAAAGGCTCGAACCCCTTGAAATCCTTTTCAGCCGTCATTCGTTCCATCAATACGGAACCGACCATTCCCCGCCAACCGACGAAAGCTACCGTAAGCATAAGCTGTATCTCCCTGAATATGGTGACCGATGTCTTGCTACATCATGACGTCGCTTCATGGAACCGCGGCAAAGCCGCTCGGTTGATGCAACGGATGCCATCATGAGAGGTGAAAACGATAACTGAAATCCGGAAGGCTGTCAATTCCAAAACCGTACAAAAACCGTCCCGGAAAACGAACCCCGCCGGTGCGGAATCGGCGCCGGCTTTATGATTTGATTCTTTTGCGTGAATTGGGTAGGGTCCGACCATGAACATGGAATGGCGATTGGAAGATCTGGTGGATTTGGAATATTTCCTTGGCTTGGATCAGGACCGGTCCCCCGCGGAACTGGTCCGGCGGGACAGGGACCTCTTTCTGCGGGAGCTGTCACCGGACCTCGAGGGAGAGGGGGTGGAGGGGCGGCGGTATCGGCGGATTCTGTTGCGTCTCTGGCTGGAGCGACGCCGCCGGATGGAAGATGCGGCGATTGGAAAGCCGCCTCTTCCCGGAGCGCTTTTTTCCGGTTTCCAGTTTCTGATTCGGATTCTGGCCGGATTGACCGGAATCGTAGCGGGGTTCGGCCTTTCAGGGGCGTTTTTGAACTATCGGGGAATGGAACCCCTGAACGTCTGGACCTATCTCGGCCTTTTCGTATTTCTTCAGATCGGCCTGCTTTTGTTGATACCGCTCTACGCGCTCCCGTGGCGCTGTTTCGGCATGGCGCGAAAACCGGGTCCCCTGGCCCTGCTGCTCAGGCTGCTGTTCTCCCGGACCCTCAAACGGGTTTACGCAAGCATGCCGGCTTCGGCGCGGGTCCGCATGGAATCCACCGCCGGCAGGATCATCGGTAAGACCAGACAGTACGGGACCGCTTTTCATTGGTGGGTTTTTATTTGCGCCCAAATGTTCGGGGTGGGGTTCAATCTGGGAGTGGTTTCCGGCAGTTTGATACGGGTAATCGGCTCGGATCTGGCCTTTGGCTGGCAATCCACCCTGCAATGGAGCGCCGGGACAATCCATGCGGGCGTGAAAATCCTGGCGTTGCCCTGGTCCTGGCTTTTCCCTGCCGGTTCGGGGTATCCGACGCTGGCTCAGATCGAGGGCAGCCGGATGATTTACAAGGACGGCATGGCCCACCTCACCACCCCGGATCTGGTATCCTGGTGGCCTTTTCTGCTATTGGCGGTTCTGTTTTACGGGCTTTTGCCGCGGTTGCTGCTGCTGCTGACGGGATTCGCTATCCAGCGCCGCGCCCTTGCGCGCCTGGGATTTCGTCATACCGCCTGTGAAGAGCTGTTCCGGCGATTGACCTCCCCGATTCTCGAAACCGGCGGCCGGCCGTCCCCGGAGTCGATTCCCGTCCGACTTCGGGAGGGAACGGCAACGGGAATTTCTTCCGGCATGCCCATTGACGGAATAGGGCGAACGCCGGACCCTGAAGGCGTCGCGGTCCTGGTGCCGGAAGCCATGGCCGACCGTTGTTCCGGGGAGGAACTGGACAGGGTTCTCGCCGCCAGACTCGGGTTGGGCGTCGGCCGCATTCTGGTGTTGCCCGATGATCCGGTTGAAGGCCGATCCCTGTTGCGGAAGCTGTCGGAAACTCCGTTCGATCAGGTCGTGGTTCTTCAGGAGGCATGGCAGCCGCCGATATTCGAGTCCCTGCGGTTTGTCCGGGAAGGCCGAAAGATACTCGGCGACAAGACCCGGATGGATCTGTTGCTGATCGGCCGGCCTGCAGCGGAAACGATATTAACGAAGTCCCATCCGGTGGAGGCGGGCATCTGGCGGGAAAAAATCGCCGGCCTGGGGGATCCGTACCTTGGATGCTACGACTTGTGAGGCGAGGATGAAAGCCGACATCGTTCCGGAATTCGCCGTTCTCGGCCACCCCAATGAAGGAAAATCCTCCGTGGTGTCCACCTTGTCCGAGGACGACAGCGTCATCATCAGTCCCGTTCCGGGAGAGACCAGCCAATGCCGCGTTTTTCCGGTAACGGTGGACGGACGGGAACTGATCCGCTTTACGGATACGCCGGGTTTTCAGCGGCCCGGCGACACCCTGGAATGGATCCGGGCCTACACCGGCCCGCCGGAGGCGATGGTCCGGACCTTTATTGAAAGCCACCGGCATGACCCCGAATTTCAAAGCGAATGTGAATTGCTGACCCCGCTTGCCGGAGGCGCCGGCGTGATTTTCGTGGTGGACGGCTCCCGGCCGGTCCGGAGAAATGACCTTGCGGAGATGGAAATACTGCGGCTCATCGGCAGTCCGCGTATGGGGATCATCAACTGCAAAACCGACGTCGAGGAATATCTCCCGGCGTGGAAAGCCGAATTCGGCAAGTGTTTCAATGCGATTCGGGTTTTCAACGCTCATCATGCCCTGTTCGGCGAACGAATTCGGCTGCTGGAAAGCCTGAAGGCCATCGATCAGGACAGCCAGGAAGTTCTGGAAAACGTGATCGCGGCCTTTCGGCGGGATTGGGGCCAGCGCATCCGGACCACGGCCGCGATTATCTGCGATCTCATCGAGCAAAGCCTGCGCCATGAAACGGTGGGAAAATTTCCCGTGACTCCTCCCGATGATTCGGCAAAGGAAGCCCTGGAGCGACGGTATCGGGAGGAAATCGGCGTCCTGGAAAAAACCGCCCATGACAAAATTCGTCGTCTTTTCAAACACAATATTTTCAACAAGGACCTGCCGGCCTGCTCCATTATCAACGAACCCCTTTTCAGCCGGCGTACCTGGCAGGTGCTGGGGCTGAAGCCGGGACAACTGGCGGCCGCTGCCGCGGTGGGAGGCGGACTGCTGGGAGTCAAGCTGGATCTGGCGACCGCCGGTATTTCATTCGGCGTCTTCACCGCCATTGGCAGCGCTTTGGGAGCCGGCGCGGCCTTGTTGTTCGGTGAACAGGCTGCGCGTGCCAGACTGGTGGGCCTGCGACTCGGCGGTTATCTCATCCGGGTGGGACCGAACCGCGGCATGCAGCTTCCGTTCATTCTGCTGGATCGCGCCCTGATTTACTACAGCCACATCAGTAACTGGGCCCATGGACGACGGGAAGATCCGGGGGCCGTATCTCCGGACCGGCGGATCCAGGAGAACCCGGGGAAAGCAACGGCGGCCTGGTCGCCCGAACGCCGGAAAATCTGCGGTCATTTCATCCGGGCGGTCCATTCCGGCGGAAACGGCGGGGAGCGTTTGGCCATTGCCAGGGAAGAGATGATGAAAATGCTCCAGGACATTCTGGCGGAATTGTCCGGGAGGGAGAAACGGGAGCCGCTTCAGCGATAATATTGCTGGAGGTTCTGGAATGGTTCTGCTATGGTTCTGGCCGATTATCGGTTCCAGCCGGTTCCAGGCCGGTGAACCGCGAAAAGGGATGCGTATATAGTCTGTGAATGGTTACCATTCAGATGATAATTCAAGGAGACCGTCCGGAAGAATGAAAATCGCACTCGTGACGCCCATTAATAACGCAACCGGCGAGAAAAGTTTCTATGATTATAAATTCATCACCGATTTCATCTGGTCGAAAAAATATTTTTCCTATCTTCTGGCCATCCCGGTCTTGATCTCTCTCACGCCCGAGGAACATGAAATCCGGGTTTTTGATGAAAATATCGAACAAATCGATTTTCATTGGAAAGCGGACCTGGTCGGCATCAGCATCCGGACCATGTACGCCACCCGCGCCTATGAAATCGCCGATCAGTACCGGCGCCTGGGAATCAAGACCGTTTTGGGCGGGATTCACGTTTCCATGTGCCCGGAAGAGGCGCTGGAGCATGGCGATGCAGTGGTGATCGGCGAAGCCGAACATGTCTGGGAAAATTTGCTGGAAGACGCCCGGCAAGGCCGGTTGCAGAAAACATATATATCTCCCGCCAAGGTCGACCTGACGACATGCAAAAAACCCGGGCGCCACCTGCTTGCGCGGGAGCGCTATTTTTCGGATATTGTTCAGTCCACCAAGGGTTGTCCGTTCGATTGCGAGTTTTGTTCGGTGCATGCCTACGACGGGCAGCAGATTCGTCACAAAACCGTGGAGCAAGTGCTCGACGAGATCCGGGATATCCACGATTCCAGCGCCACCTATAAGAAAAAATCCATTTTTTTCGCCGACGACAATATCATCGCCAACAAAAAATTCGCCCGGGATCTGTTCACGGCCTTGAAGCCCTATCGCCTTAACTGGTCCTGCCAGGCTTCGATCAATGTCGCCCGGGAAAGGGAATTGCTGGAGCTGATGAAAGCCAGCGGTTGCGGAGCCATCCTGATCGGCTTCGAAACCATCTCGCGGGACAACCTGGCCATGATGGGCAAGAACGTGAATCTGAAAAACGACTATATCGAGGCCATCCAGATTATCCAGTCCTTCGGGATCATGGTGCACAGTTCCTTCATCATGGGATATGATTTCGATACACCGGCCGTATTCGACGAATTAATCGATTTTATCAACCAGACGAATCTGCTGATGCCCCTGATCAACATCCTGACACCTTTCCCGGGAACCAGGCTGTTTCACCGGCTGGAGCAGGAGAAACGCATCCTCCATAAGGACTGGGGCCGCTATGACGGCAAGCACGTGGTGTATAAACCGGTTCATATGGAACCGGATGAACTGGAAGAAGAATTCAAACGGGTGGTCCGCGGGGTTTATTCGTTCACCGCCATCAAGAAAAAATTACAATACTACTGGTCCATTGATTTCTGGCGGCATTCCAATGAGGTGGATCCCATTCGTTTCCGCTACCGGCTGCTGTTCGCCTTGCGTCTCAGCACCCTGCTTTTTTCCGGTGACGGAATCCGGCGGCGGTTCATCCTCTGGGTCCTGCCCCGGGTATTTCATCCAAAAGTCCGCATTTCGACCATTTTGACGCTCATGGCCTATAATGATTTTGCTTTTGACGGCCTGACCACCACCGGTGTCCGGAAGCGCAGGGCCCGCGACTGACGATGACGGGAGCCGCATACTCGACAAGCTCCCGACTTCCGTTTCCGGAGTTTACCATGAAAGGCGCCGGGAAGCGGATGAATACGAAATTTTTTATTTGTTACGGATGGTTATATAATAATGATCTGAAAACGTATTTTACGAAGCGATGGAAGGTATGATATGATATCCCGACTTGGTATCAACCTGTCGGAATCGGGTTCAAAATACAGATTACAGGAGCCGATGATGATACGACAAGAAAAGCGGAAAAAATTCTACCAGAAGCAGGTCGCCCTGTATAAGTCCATTTTCAGCTTTTTCATTTTCGTCGGGCTGGGCATTTCCCTGCTGACCGTTTTTTACAGTTTTTTCGTCACCAATGTCGTGAAATACCTGATTGATCGATACCGGATAGAAGCCGCATCGGGTCCGATGATGTTGCTGGGCTCCCTGCTCGGGAGCCAATGGTTTTACATTGTCCTCGGGGGCGTTTTGTTGATTATCCTGGCGACGTTCTTTACCCACCGTTTCGCCGGCCCCCTTTTTCGGTTCGAGGTGTCCCTTGAGCGTATGATCAACAAGGATTTCACCGTCCAGATCAATCTGCGGAAAAACGATGAATGCAAATCGCTGGCCGACAAATTCAATCAGTTCAACAGTCGGATGTCCTCCAGTCTGAAAACCATGCGTTTTCTGGCCGAGGAAATCGCAAAGAACAACGCGAGGCTGCGCAATGATTTGGGCGGTCGGGCCCATGACCTGCTGTTGGAAACGAACGACCTGAACGAGCGCCTACGCAAAATGATCACTGCTTTCAAACTGGAATAAGTCGGATCCCGCAGGATCGATCCGGACGGAATGATTTCAGCCCTCAACATGGATTGAAGATAGTGAAATGGGTATGCTGAAGACATACAAACCCGCCTTCTGTCGCGGCTTCCTTCTGTTGATGCTTCTCGTATGCTGCGCCTGCCCCGGGAAAACCATGGGGCCCGGTCCGTACCCGGAGGAAGAGTCAACAAATATGGTGCTGGTGAAAGCCGAAAAGCGCTTTCAGGAAGGCCTGTATAAACAGGCCCTGGAATTGTATCAGGATTATCTCGCCATGCACCCGGACAGCCAGATGGTGCCTTCGATCCTGCTGAAAATCGGGGCGATTCATTCGGCGGCCGGGGAATACGAAGCGGCCCGGGCCGCCTACCGCCGGATGATGGAAACCTATCCGGAAAGCGGTTTGATCCCGGACGCCAAGGTGAATGTGCTCGCGGCGTACTACCAGGAGGGCCGGTATCCGGAGGTGATCGAAGAAAGTGAAGCCCTGGACGACGGTTCCATTCCTCCCATTATACTGATTCGGAAATACAGCCTGGTGGGTGATGCCTACCTCTCGATGGCGGAGTACGGTCTGGCGTTCGAAGCATTCGCCCGGTTTTATGAGCTGACGGACGCCGCGGGAAAACAGCAGGTAATGAAAAAGCTGAAAACGATTTCCCGGCGGATGTCATCCAGGGAAATGTCCCAACTGGCGGCGAAGGCCAAGGATTCGGAACTCTATCGCGCGCTATTGGACCAAATGGGAACCCGCGCCGACGGGTGGGCGTCTGCTGAAAAAGCCGTCCCGGTATTGACCCAGACCTTGCCGAAATCCCCCTGGATGGAGGAAAAACGGGCCGGTGAAACCGGGTATGACCAACCGGCCATCGGTTGCCTGCTGCCACTCAGCGGAAAATATGAGGTCTTCGGCGCCAAAGCCTTGAGGGGCATCGAACTGGCCCTGGAAAAATACAGCCGCAGGAAAAACGCCGTTTCCGTTCGGATTGTCGTCAAGGATACCGAGGGGGATGTGGCCCAAACCGTTATGGGCGTCCGCGAGCTGTCCGCCGATCCCCATGTCGCGGCCATTATCGGCCCGCTGACCACCGCCCAGGAAGCCGCGATCGAGGCCCAGAAAAATGAAATTCCCATCATCACCCTGACCCAGAAAAAGGATGTGACCCAGGCCGGGGAATATGTATTCCGGCATTTTTTAACACCTGAAATGCAGGTGCGGGCCCTGGTTTCCTATACCATGAGCGAACTCGGACTGAGGCGTTTCGCGGTGCTGTATCCGGATGAAAAATACGGCGCGACCTTCATGAATCTCTTCTGGGATGAGGTGGCGGCCAATTCCGGTGAAATCGTCGGAATTGAATCGTACCAGGTGAACCAGACGGATTTTTCGGAACCCATCCGGAAATTGATCGACCCCAAAAAGCGGAAGACCGCCTCCGGGATCGATTTCGACGCCATTTTTATTCCCGAGGGCGCTGAAAAAGCCAGTATGATTCTGCCGCAGCTGACGTATTATGATATTGTCAATGTATACCGGCTCGGAACCAATCTCTGGCATAACGACAAGCTGATGGACAGCACTCATCCGTATATGCAGGGCGCCATCATTCCGGAAATTTTTTTCGCGGACAGTCAGAACGAAAAAGTGAAGCAATTTGTCGAGCATTTTGAAACAACCTATTCCGAGAAGCCGGGTTTCCTCGAAGCGCTGGCCTACGATACGGCCATGATGCTTTTCCGAACCGTAAGCCGGCCGGGAGTAAAATCCAGGGCGGCGGTCCGGGATCAATTGCTGAGACTCGCTGATTTTCAAGGGGTGACAGGCCTGACGGGATTCGACAAAGACGGTGATGCCCGAAAACAGCTGTATCTGCTGCAAGTCAAGGGGCAACAATTCATCGAACTGGGCCATGGCCGCTCAATGGCACCGGAAGACGACGAATGAACCTCTCGTATTATCCTTTCTACCGCCTGCTGACATCCGGCGCTTTTCTGCTCTTGCATCCGTTTCTTGCAGGGTTGCTGCGCATGTCCGGCGGGCGCGAAGCCGCCGGGAACCAACGGCTGGGTGAATACATGCGATCGCCGCTGGAAAAACCCCGGGGGCGGCCGCGACTATGGCTGCATGCCGCTTCCGTGGGAGAAGTGAGCGCGGCGGTGGGAATCGTCGAGGCGCTGCAAGCGGTCCTGCCGCAATGCGCCATCGTTCTTTCCACCATGAGCGTTCATGGTCAACGAGTCGCCAAGGAGAAACTCGGCGGGCGCGTGACGATTGTTTTCGCGCCCCTGGATTTCGTCCGGACAGTGCGCTCGGCCCTGGACTTTTTCCAGCCGGACATCCTGGTCTGCGTGGAAACGGAAATCTGGCCGAACTGGTTGACCGAGGCCCAGCGGTCCGGCATCGGGACGGCAATGGTCAACGGCCGGATTTCCGTTCGTTCCATCCGGAATTATGTAAGAATCCGACCGCTGTTTCAACAAATCCTTTCCCGCATGAACGCCTGCAGCATGATCCGGCAGGAAGACGCCGACCGCATTTTACAACTGGGAGCCCTGCCCGAACGTGTTTTCGTGAACGGAAATGCGAAATACGATCCGTTGATCCGGAAAATCGCGCCGGAGGAGCGGGAGCGGTTCACCAGGCTGCTGAACCTGTCGGGAAAAGAGGCGGTATTTGTTGCCGGCAGTACGCGTCCATCCGAAGAGACGATCATTCTGGATGTGTATGAGAGAATCCGGCAGCGGTTTCCGAACACCATCCTGATCCTTACCCCGAGGCATGTCGAGCGGGCCTATAAAATCGAAGCCCTGGTCAAGGGGAGAGGGCTGGCCTGTCAGTTGCGCACGGATCTGGATCAAAGCGGCCATCACCGGGAGGCGCCGGTGGTGATCATGGACACCATGGGGGAACTGCAATCCATGTACGGCATCGCCACTGTTGTGTTTTGCGGCGGCAGCCTCGTGCCCCTGGGAGGGCACAATATCCTGGAAGCCGCTGCTTGGGGCAAGCCGGTCTTGTACGGCCCGCATATGGATGATTTTTTGGATGCCAAGGAATTGCTGGAATCGGCGGGGGGCGGTTTCGCGGTCCGGGACGGAGACGAGCTGGCGGAAACGGCCCTGGATTTGCTGGCCCATCCGGAAAAAGCCGATGAGGCGGGACGGAAGGCCAGGGCGGCGGTCATGGCCAACAAGGGCGCGGCCCAAAAACATGCCGATGTGATTCTGGGGCTGCTGCGGGAGAACGGTTACAGGAAATAAGGCGCTGTTTTTCCAAAACAGGGCGGGCCTTCGTTATCGTTGGAGCTGGTTGCAACCATCACAAAAAGGAGATCGGTAAATGATTCGCAGCGGAAGAGACAATCACGGTTTCACCCTGATCGAGCTCATGATCGTTATCGCCATCATCGGTATCCTGGCGGCCATCGCCATTCCCAATTTCATCGCTTACCGGAACAAAGCCTTTTGCAGTGCCGCCGAATCGGACGTCCGCAGCATTTCAGCCGGGCTTGGGGATTATTTTTCCATTGCGGAGCATGCGACTCTGCCCACCCAGGCCGCGGTCAGTGAAATCATCCTGGCGTACGGCAATAACAATTTTTCAGTTCGGTTGAGCCGCTTCGGCCAGGCCACCGCCAATACGGGCACCGTCAGTGGCACCGTGGACAATATCTATATCACCGTCACGGATGGAAGCGGCAGATGCCCCGCGGATTACCGACTGGTGAACCGGAACACCTGGACCGGTGAAGGCGGCGCCGCGGATGGATCGGATTGGGTGGCCTATAAACGCATGATTCTTGAATAACCAACAAGAATGGAATTGTCTACTCGTTTTTCAGGGAGCCCTGCCCGGTGGACTCGATGACCGTTCTCCAGAGTTTGCCGTTTGGATTCACATGCTTGCGTTTTCCGGCCGAGGATTCCATGGGAACATGCACAAAATGGTTGTTCCAATGGCCGATGAGCAGCTTGGTTTTTCCCGCCATTCCGGCATGAACCGCATCCCGGCCGAGAAATCCGCAAAAGACGCTGTCGTTGGCATTGGCGGGCAGGCTGCGGATCATGTAGCTGGGATCGATGTATTTCAAGGATACTTCCATATTCCTGGCGCTGAAGTACTGATTGATTTTTTCCTTCAGAAACAAGCCGATGTCCTTCAGCTTGATGTTGCCGGACGCATCCCGTTCCGCATCCATGCCTTCAAAAAATTTCTGCCCCGCGCCTTCGGCGACCACGATCACGGCGTGTTTCCGGGACTCCAGGCGTTTTTCCAGCTTGGTCAGAAAGCCGTTGGGGCCCTCGAGATCGAAATCCACTTCCGGAATCAGCACGAAATTGACTTCCTGCTTGGCGAGGGTGGCGGTGGTGGCGATGAAGCCGGAGTGGCGGCCCATCAGTTTGATCAAACCAATGCCGTTGGGGTATCCCTCGGCTTCGTTATGGGCCCCCTCGATGGCCTGGGTCGCCACATCCACGGCGGTTTCAAAGCCGAAGGAACGGGCCACGAGATAAATATCGTTATCGATGGTTTTGGGAATGCCCACCACACTGATTTTCAAGCCGCGTTCCTGAATGTTGTCGGCGATTTTGTTGGCGGCCATGAGCGTGCCGTCTCCGCCGATCATGAAAAGGACGCCGATGTTCATCCGCTCCAGACAATCCACGATTCCGTCAATGTCTTGGGGGCCTCTGGAGGAACCCAGAATGGAACCGCCCATGTCGAGGATGTTTTCAACCCGCCGGGGAGACAGTTCCATCACATCATGGCCGAATTCGGGAATGAAGCCCTGCAGGCCATAACGGATGCCGTATATGTTGCGGACTCCGTAACGATAGTAAAGCTCGAGCACGATGGCGCGGATGATATCGTTCAGTCCCGGACAGAGCCCCCCGCAGGTCACCATCGCGCACCTGACCTTGCTGGCATCGAAATAGATATGGCTGCGCGGACCGGCCAATTCAAAAGAGGGAACCGGTTGCCCCGCGGCGATATATTCCAGCACCTTTTTTTCGTCGACGAACAGCAGCACGCGGTCCTCATCGGAGACGAAGTGATCCTTGGTGGTGTCCATTTCCTTGTGCAGCGGGGAGGGAATTCTCGCCGGTCCGATGCTGGATACCGTGGTATCGAAGGTTTCCAATTTCATAATTACCTCTTTTTAAAGGTTTTTATTTCATATTGACGCTGACGGCGATCTAACTGCCATTGAACTTGAAGGCGCCTTTGCCGAGAATGTCGTGCAGATGTAAAATCCCTTGAATCACATTGTCCGGATTCGTCACCGGAAGAACCGTGATTTGATACTCCTCCATGATATTCAAGGCGTCGTAGACCGGTGTTTCCATGCCGATGGTGAGAGGGGTGGGGGTCATCACCGCTTCCACCGTCAGGCTGAGGATATCGTTCCGTTGGGTGATGATCCGCCGGATATCGCCGTCGGTGATGATGCCGGTGAGAACTCCTTTTTCCGCGACAACCAGGACGACTCCCAATTTGAGCTGATTGATGATCGCGAGAGCCGTTTTCATTCCGCTGCCGGCGGGGATTTTCGGCACATCGTCGCCGGTCAGCATGATATCGGTCACCTTCAGCAGAAGCCGCTGTCCCAGTGCGCCGCCGGGATGAAATTTCCTGAAATCGCTGAGGTTGAATTTCCGCTTGTTGATCAGGGTCACGGCCAGCGCGTCGCCCATGGCCAGCACGGCGGTGGTGCTGGCGGTGGGCACCATGCCGAGAGGGCAGGCCTCTTTCTTGACGCCGACATCGATGACGATATCGCTCAATCGGGCCAGGGTGGAAGTGGGCTTTCCCGTGAACGCGATGACCTTGCAGCCGATTTGCCGGATGTTGGGGATCAGGACGTTCAGTTCATCGGTTTCACCGCTGTTGGAAATGGCGATGAGGACGTCGTCCCGGCCGACGATGCCGAGATCGCCGTGCATGGCCTCCACGGGATGCAGAAACAGGGCCCTGGTTCCCGTGCTGTTCAACGTGGCGACGATCTTCTGGGCGATCAGACCGGATTTGCCGATGCCGGCCATGACGACGCGACCGTTGGAACGATAGATCAATTCCACCATGTGGGCGAAACTGTCGGATATTTTTTCCACCAGATCGAGAATCCCCTCGGCCTCGATTTTCAATACTTCCTTTGCTTGTTCGACAATCATGGAGATATCGTTTCCTCTATATAAGGTTGAAATTCACAAAAATACTATTGACAATCGAAAAGTCAATATTTAATATCGCAGACCGGATTTGGATTATGCCGGAAGGTCGGCATGCATGTAAAACCAAACGTCCGGTGAGTATACACCAAATCATTGCGTGAGGATATAAAAAATGGGAAATATAACCGAACTTTGTAAAGGCTGTGAAAAAATCGATCCGAGTGATAACTGCATGATTTATGCAAATCCGTCCGCCCAGATGCGTTGGGTCGGCGGTCAGTCCAGGCTGGGCTGCGCCTTCAATCGCAAGACCCATGTGGTGGACAAAGGGCCCCAGGTAAAAACCCGCGTCGGTCAACAGAAACAGAAAAAGAAATAAGCCCGGAACCGGTATTTGCCGAAGTTTTGTGGCGGTTGGCCTTGAGGGACAATTGCTGAAAACCCTGCCTGGAAGTGTGGCGGGGTTTTTTTTACCCGGAACCGTGTTCCCGGAACAAGGACAACCCGATCAGAAACCGAACTATTACGAGGAAAAACGCCATGAACCCCCTTGCGGAAGAATTGAATCGAAATCTTGAAAAAAATCAACCGGTCATCCTGTCGATGCTGTCTGAAATGGGCAAGAATCTGTTTTTCCCGAAGGGAATTCTCAGCCAGAGCGCCGAAGCCAAGCAGAAGGCCCATAAATTGAACGCCACCATCGGCATCGCCACGGAGGGCAAGGGCATTATGCATTTTTCCTCCATCATGAATCAGATGAACGATCTCAAACCGGAGGAAACCCTGACCTATGCGCCTTCCTTCGGCATTCCCGCGTTGCGGAAAGCCTGGCAGCAGGCGATCGTCGAAAAAAATCCCTCCCTTTCCGGCCGGGCCATCAGCCTGCCGGTGGTGACCTGCGGGATTACCCATGCCCTCAGCATTTTCGGCGATGTCTGGGTGAACCCGGGGGATACGATCCTGCTGCCGGATATGATGTGGGGCAACTACAACATGATTTATTCCGTCCGCCGGGGCGCCCGGATCGCCTCATACCGGTTGTTTTCCCCCGAGGGTGGCTTCAACCTCGCGGCCTTTGAGGCCTGTCTGCGTCAGGAGGCTGAAAAACGGGACAAGATCATCGTGCTGCTGAACTTCCCGCAGAATCCCAGCGGATACACGGTCACCAAAACCGAAGGCGCCCGGATCGCTGATATCCTGACCGAGACGGCCGCCCGGGGGACCAAAGTCATCGTCGTGCTGGATGACGCCTATTTCGGCCTCTTCTATGAAGAGGAGACCATGAAGGAGTCCCTGTTCTCCCTCCTGAGCGATCGCCATGCCAATCTGCTGGCGGTCAAGCTGGACGGCGCCACCAAGGAGAATTTCGTCTGGGGGTTGCGGGTCGGGTTCATCACCTACGGCTGCAGGATCGAGGGCGATGCCGCCCTGGTCTACGAGGCGTTGGAACGCAAGACCGCCGGCGCCATCCGGGGAAATATTTCCAATGCCTCCCACCTGGGCCAGACCCTTACCTTAAAATCCATGCAGAGCGAGACGTACCGACAGGAGAAGGCGGCGAAGTTTGCGATTCTGAAAAAGCGGGCCAACCGCGTGAAAGCGGTCCTGGCCGACCCCAAGTACCGGGATGCCTGGGATGTCTATCCCTTCAATTCCGGCTATTTCATGTGCATCCGGCTCAAGGCGGTGGATGCGGAAACCCTGCGCCGCCATCTGCTGGAACGCTACGGCGTGGGGCTCATCGCCCTCGGGGAGCGGAACCTGCGGGTGGCTTTTTCCTGCCTGGAAGAAAACGAAATCCAGGAGCTTTTCGATATCGTTCTCCAGGGCGTGACGGATCTGGCCTGATATCCTTGCTCCGTAAACAATCGTGCCGGACGCAATTCCCGAAGCCTGCCGGTGCGGCTTCGGGTTTGCGCCCGGCCTGCCGTGTTCTCCCCCCTCGCCGCGAAAGAGCGGCCTAGTTCTCCTCATATCGTTGCGCCGGATGGACTTCCCGGCCGATGTGCTCCCAGTGAAGCGAAAACCCCTTTCCGGTGACAATGGATTCATCGGTCACCGCAACCCGGCCGTCCTCCGGCAGGACCACTTCCATGGGGCATTTATCCAGGATGTCTTGTCGCACATCCACCCCCGGCATGACCTCGGTCAAGAGCATGCCGCGTTCCGTCAGCCGGAACACCCCCACGTTGGTGACATACAGCACGGTTTTACCTTTTTTCAAGGCCTGGGCGCCGCTCATGGTGATTTCGGAAACCTTGGCGACGAATTTGTGGGGACCGGGTTTCCGGATGCGCAAGCGGCCGTCGGTGATTTCCAGTTCGGCATGGGCCATCCAGCTGCCCACGAAGATAATCGTATTGGCAGCGGTGCAGAAATCGGGAAATCCGCCCGGTCCGACATAATTCAAGGGACCTTCGCCGCGTCTGGAAACATTCAGATTGCCGCGGCTGTCGGCCTCCAGAATGCCCAGGATCGCCGCATCCAGATGATCGTAGCATAAATGGAAAACCTGGGCGGAAGACATGATTTCCTTGGGATTCACGGCTGCGCCGAAAAATACGCCCGGGGCCGGCATGCCGCCCACCACACCGGTTTCGGACATGAAGGTCACATCCGGGAACAGGCCGCCTTCATAGATCAGTCGGGCGACTTCCTCCGGCAAGCCCACGCCGATGATGATATTGCTGCATTTTTTAACATGACGGGTGAATACCGAGGCGGCCAGCCGGGCCAGGGCATCCTCCACCGGACCGCGCTTGGGGGTGATTCCCAGGAAGCGGTTGATGAACCGAAGTTTTTCGATGGATTCGTCCATGTTTTCTTGGGCCCCTTCGGTGAACATTTTCCAGTATTTGCGCTGGGGAATCGAACCGGTTTGCTCGTTATGGGGGTGAACCACCAGGGCGTCCACCATGTGGGCGGGCAGAAAGATGTTGGCCGGATCCTTTTCGATGATTTCCGCGACGCTCACCAGCACTTTGCCGCCGTTGGCCCGGGCGGCCAGGGCCGATTCATGGCTTTCGGTGAACAGACAGCAATTCCGGATGTAGATGTTGCCCTCCCGGTCGGCTGCCGGGGCGATGAAGTACGCCACGTCGATGGGCGGGAAGCGGTAGCGCAGCTTGTCCCCGGCCGCTTCGGAAAGGCTTTGCCCGCTTCCGGGAGCCACCACCGTGCCGTTGCCCACCCGGGGATCCAGGAAAGTTCCCACGCCGGTTTCGGTTTCCAGATCGAATTGGCCGCGAATCTGGGCTTCGATCAGGAAGGTTTCGATGCCCTGGGGAAAGGTATGCAGTTCGACAGCCCCCTGGTCGGCCAGTTTCAGCATGGATTTGACGGTTTCATGATGTCCGGCGATGAAGCGGGTGATCAACCCTTTGTGCTTGCCGAGTTCCTCGATGGTACCGGGGACCCGGCCGCGCCCGCCCTGGGCGCCGACGATGATATGGGTCAGGTCACGGGGATGCCCGGTTTCCCGGAACAACCGTTCGATTGCCCAGAAAAAGACCGAGGGCCGGGCGTTGCCAGCCATGGCGCAGGAAAAGGTGGTGGCGCCGTCCGGAATCATCCTGACCGCTTCCATGGCGGTCATGAATTTGGGATGGTCGATCCCCTTGGGTCGATAGTCCAGATCCTTCCGGTTCCATGTCAGGCGCCATTTCAGAATATGCAATACCAAGCGGCTTTTTTCGAAAATGTTCATGCTCCCCTCCCTTGCAGCCGTCATTCAACGATCCGGAATCCGTTTTTTCTGTTTCGCGGAATTGACAATCAAGGGAGAGCAAACCACATGCCAGGCGGTTCTATTTCCGAATTGATCTTATAACATTCAGAATATATTTGAAATTCAAGATCACTGGATTTCGGTGGGGGGTGTTGTTGAGGGTCGGGATGTCGGAATTTCTAGCAGTCAGTAAAACATTTTCAAACCCGGTTGTTCATGACTGGTAATGGAATTCAGCAATCCGCATGATAAACGTGCATGGACAATATTCCTTGAAAATCCTTCATTGACATTATGATTTTCAAGGAATATTGTCGGACCATGATTCCACGTCCCCAATTGCTTGACCGTATCGAAGAGGTTTTTCGGATTCACCCGGTGACGGCCCTGCTGGGGCCGCGTCAGTGCGGCAAGACCACCCTGGCGCGCATGCTGGCGGCGCAGCAGCCGAGCACTTTTTTCGATCTGGAAAATGTCGTCGATCTTCGTCGCCTGGAAATCCCCTTGCAGACATTGGACGGGCTTTCCGGCCTGGTGGTACTGGACGAAATTCAGCGACGGCCGGATCTGTTTGAATTGTTGCGGGTGTTGGCGGATCGTCCTGGGAATTCCGCCCGTTTCCTGATTCTTGGTTCCGCTTCACCAACTCTTGTCCGGGGAGTTTCCGAGTCGCTGGCCGGACGCATCGGATTTGTGGATATGACCGGCTTCACGCTCCAGGAGGTGGGAAGCGAGAAGCGGGATGTACTCTGGAACCGCGGTGGCTTCCCGCGGTCGTTTCTGGCAAACGATGACCGGGATAGCAACCAATGGCGGGAGAATTTCGTCCGGACCTTCCTGGAACGCGATATTCCCCAGTTGGGGATCCGGGTTCCTTCCGAAACCTTGCGGCGATTCTGGACAATGGTGGCCCACTATCACGGTCAGGTGTGGAACGCCGCTGAATTCGGGCGATCCCTGGGAGCGTCGGAGAACACCGCCCGCCGGTATCTGGATATTCTGGCCGGCGCATATATGATTCGAATTCTTCCGCCCTGGTTCGAAAACCTCCCCAAGCGTCAGGTGAAAGCACCCAAGATATATATCCGGGACAGCGGAATGCTGCACACCTTGCTCCAGGTGGCCACGCATGTCGATCTCCAGGGTCATCCGAAAATCGGAGCCTCCTGGGAAGGGTTCGCCTTGGAACATGTGATCAATTTCCTGGAAACCCGCGATGCCTATTTCTGGGGCAGCCACGGCGGCGCCGAGCTGGATCTGCTGGTGATGACAAAAGGCAAGCGCTATGGGTTTGAATTCAAATACAGCGACGCGCCCGGCAGCACCCGCTCCATGCATGCCGCCATTCAGGATCTGGGATTGGAGCATTTATGGGTGGTGTATCCGGGCTGGCAGGAATATGAGCTGGGTGAACGGATTTCCGCTGTTCCGCTTTCTACCTTCTTGCCCCGCATAGCAGTGAATTAGTGTAGCAGATCCTCATGGAAAACGCTGAAGACGAGACGCTGCCCATCGAAAGGGCAGTCGAATTCCAGGGCCACGCAGGCCAGGCGAAGACCCGTCTTGTTTTTGTTGTTCCGGCCGTAGCGGGGGTCACCCATCACCGGGTGGCCGATGAGGTCGAAATGGCGGCGGAGCTGGTGATATCGGCCGGTTTCAATGTCCGCTTCCACCACGGCGGTATCCGTGTCCGGGTGGTAGGCCGCCACTTGGTAAGTGGTCAGGGCCGGTTTACCGTCCAGGGCCAGGTCGATCCGGCCGTTGCTCCCGTTTTCCCGGCCGGGGTTCCCCCGCACTTCCAGGCGATAGGTTTTACGGACCAGGCGTTCCCGGAACAGCCGGGAAAGCCGTCCGGCAGCGTCTTTTGAATGGGCCAGCAGCATCAAACCGGCGGCCTCGCGGTCCAGGCGGTGAACGATGTGCACCGGCCGGCGCGGCTGAAAAGCGATTTCCGCCATGCGCTGGAGGGAGCAGTGGTCACCGTAGCGGGTCCCCTGGGCCATCAGTCCGGCGGGCTTGATCCAGACGCTGTACTGTCTCCGGTCTTCCAGGCAGCGGGCCGGGGGCGGTTTGCGGGCAAGCAGTTCCGCGTCATAGTGCAATTCCAGGATGTCGCCGGCCCGCGGAACGGTGACGGCCCGGCGACAGCGGCGGGCCGCTCCCTTGGAATGGAGACAGACGGCGCCTTTGAGCATGGCGTCCTTGACCGCCTGTTTGGACAAACCGGTTTCCGCGGCGAGAATGGCGCAGACCGGGCGCGTCTCGCCGGAAACCACTTTCAGGGTTGCGGAGAATTTCGTCTCCATGGAGATAGGCCGGAATATCCCTATGCGGGAATGAATTCCAACGGCCGGGCCTCCTTCAGGCTGATGGCGTTTTCCGGACAGGTGACCTGGCACAACCCGCAGCCCATGCATTTATCAGCGATGACCCGCATATATTCCGAAGTCCCGTCCGCCACCTCCTCGATGGCGTTGAAATAACAGCGATCCCGGCAGGTCCCGCAGAAACTGCACTGCTCCGGATCGATGGCCGCCTGGAAGCGGCTGGGATCGCAAATCTTGAGTCCCTCGGCGATGACCAGGGGCAGGGCCTGGCAGCAGCAGCTGCAGCAGTTGCAGATGAAATGACCCACATGGGCCTTGTTCATGGTGACATGCACCAGACCTTTTTCCTCGGCCTCCCGCAGCAGTCTCAGGGCTTCCTGCTTGTCGATCTCCCGGCCGGAGCCGCGATCGATGGTATAGAGCGCTGCATTGTTCACCTGGAGACAGACCTCCAGGGGTTTGTCGCATTTATGGGCGATGTAGCGGCAGGTGCATTTGGTGACGGCGATTTTTTCCGCGGTCTCGATGATCCGGTCGACGCTGTCGGCGTCCAGGATCTGATGCTTGCCGGTTTCAATGGATTTCTGAACCGGAATGATCCGGGTAAAGGGTTTGGGGAAAAACTGTTCCGCCAGCCTCGCGAACAGGGGCCATTCCTCTTCCATGAATTTCTGCCAGAGGTCGAGATACTCCCGGGAGGCATCGGCCCATAAAATGGTGGCGTCGTGGAATTGGATCATGTCCCGGCACATTTTGTAACCGAGACTGTCGCCTTTGTAGGTTTTGAACGCCAAACCCTTTTTGTAAAGCGTCCGGCACATTTCCGCTGTGGAGTCCGCGGGGCGGCCCAATTTTTCCGCCAGCTGTTCCGGCGTGCCGGGCATGGCCATGAGGAGTTCGGCCTCTTCCGGGTCGGCGATCATGCGGAACAATTCCGGGATGATCCTGGAGCCGGTCATCATGATCTTATCGGTCATCTGTTCATAAATGGTCTTGGTCATGGCAGCTACCCTTCCGATAGGCGTTCGGTCATGTCAATGCGGCAGCATCCGTTGGGCATTCCCGGTTCGAATGGTTGCGGATGGCGCCGGCTGTACTGCAAACAGGAGGTGTTCCGTCAGGCACTATATAGTCCATATCCGGCGGTAACGCAAGGGCATGGCGGGCGACTTGCACGGGGCCAAAAAAAACGAACAGCCGCTGGCATCGGCTGTTCGCTTTGAAAAAACTGGCAATTTCGGAAAGGAGGAGAAGTTGATTATAACAATATTCAAAACCCGGGCCAAGTGCGCTGATTTTGGTAAAAAAATTTTTAGATGGAATATCAATAGGTTAATTTTTAGCTCAGCTGGGCCTTGATCCGGAGACCTTATCTCATCCCGTGGTACAGTCCCATGGATCAGGATGATTGTCCTGAAAAGGTGGACAATCGTGTATTCAATCAGGAAGTTGGTACGGAAAGGAAGTCCATCAGTTGTTCCCGGGAGAAGGCCTTGACCACTTCCGGATCGTCTTCTTTCACAATGGTGTCCAGCAGGTTGCGCTTCCTGGCGATGATGGCGGCTATCTTTTCTTCCAGGGTTCCCTGGGTCACCAGCTTGAACACCTGGACGCCGCGGCTTTGGCCGATGCGATGAACCCGGTCCGTGGCCTGATCCTCCCTGGCCGCGTTCCACCAGCGGTCATAATGAATCACGACGGATGCCGAAACCAGATCGATCCCCACTCCGCCGGCCTTGAGACTGCCCACAAAGACACGGCAATCCGCATCGTTATTGAACCGGTCGATGATGGCGCCGCGGTTGCGGGAGCTACCCGTCAAAACCACCGACGGGATGCCTTCCTGATCCAGATAATGCCGGATCATCCGGATCATTCCGAGATACTGGCTATAAACAACGATTTTCTGACCGCTTTCCAACGACAGGGACAGCAGTTCCTTGAATGCCTCCCATTTGCCGGATTCATAGCGGGAGAATTCCTCCGGTCTGTCTTTCAACAGGGCCGGATGGTTGCAGATTTGCTTCAGGATGTTCAGCAGGGCGAAAATATGCAGATAGGGGATATTCTGTTCCCCCTGCCGCAGAATTTGTAACAAGCGACGCCCTTTTGACTGGATGGCGTCGTTGTAAAGCCTGACCTGGTCTTCGCTCAGGGAGCAGAAGCGCAGGTCTTCGATTTTAGGGGGTAGTTCATCGAGAACCGAGGTTTTCAGACGTCTGAGGGTGAAGGGAGAGATCAGGCGGCGGAGTTCCTTGCTTCTTTCTCCGGTTGGATATTGGGCGATTGGCTGGGCATAGCGCTGCTGAAACCCCGCATCGGTACCCAGGTATCCCGGAATCACGAGATCCATCAGGACCTTCAGTTCATCCAGCCGGTTCTCGATGGGGGTGCCGGTCGCCCCCACTTTCATCTCCGCCCGGATCCGGGCTGCCGCTTCATATGCCTTTGTTTCCGGATTTTTTATAAACTGGGCCTCGTCAAAGACGGCCAGGGTGAATTCCCGGGGCATCAAGAGCGGGAGATCCCGCCGGAGAACCCCATAGGAGGTGAGCAATACGGTATTCCGATCCAGGGCTTTCAGTTCCCGGTCTCCGCCGTGGTATACAACCGTTTTCAGGCCCGGCGCATGTTCCCGGATTTTTCGCATCCAGTGGCTGATGACCGTTGTGGGACAGACGACCAGGAACGGTTTGCGGGTTTTGGAATGCTCCAGGAGCCATGTCATCAGAGCCATGAGTTGATGGGTTTTGCCCAGCCCCATATCATCACAGAGCAACCCGCCGAAACGATTTTCAAACAAGAAAAAGAGCCATTCGGCGCCGCGCTGTTGATAGCCTCTCAGTTTTGACGTCATCCCGCAACATTCCGGTATGCTTGCAGAGGGTTTCAGTTCCAGAAGTCGCCGGAGTCGGTCGGAAGGATCGCTTTCCCCTTTGACTTCCAGGCTGCCCGCCGCTTGAAGTCTATAGAGGTCCATGGCGGAAATGCGATAGGTTCCGGGCGGACCCGCGGGCGCCTCGGTCTGGAAAATCCGTTCAATCATGGCCAGTCCTTCGCCCTGAAAAGACTGGCAGTCAAGCCAGCCTTCCCTGATGGGCAGGAACCGCTGCCGGTGCTTGCGGGCATCGAGAATTTCCTGGAGGGAAATGGAACCGCCGCCAACCCCATATTGCACGGAAAGCCAGTACCAGTCCCTCTCCATGGCGACGGGTTCAATCTCGATGCGTTCGAAGGTTCTGAATATCCGCATGTTCCGGACGGAATCATCCACAATGTGCGGCGGTTTCCAGATGTCGTCGCCGAATTGTTCCAGAATCAACGGGATGTTCTTGTTTCGTACAACCTTGCTGAAAGTGTTCCGGAATTTTTCCGAAATGGGGTCCGGTTGGGCCAGCCGGATGAAAACATTTCTGTCTTTCAAAAAGAACAACTGGTTGTACCGGAAAGGCTCCAGCGCTTTGCGTTCAAAATAATGCTCGGCGCCGGTTTCATCTCGGAAATGCAAATAATGCTGCAGCACCAGATCTCTGCGCTTGTTGAGGCGCATCCGAACGATGGAGGCGGCCGGATGCGGATGAATGGGGATACCGGAGGGACCCTCCAATATGCTTTTCAGTTTTCCCAGAGCCATGGGAGCCTTATCCCGCGGCAGAAAGATGCGCAGGAAAGTCCGGTCGCCGGCGTCAGCAATCACCAGGCTGCAGGAACCGTTTTCGGGATGGATGTTCATCCGCGGAGGGAAACATCGCCCTTGGGTGCGCCGGAACAGGTGGTACATCACTTTATACCAGAGTCCCTCCTCCATGGCGCACCTGCGGGTCATGGCGCCGCGTTCCAGCATGAGACGCTCCGTGGGGGACATGGTCAAAGCGGCCATTTGGTGCAATACCGGCAACCGCCGGAAATCATCGGTGCCTTCTGGATTGGGACAGCAGCGGGAACAGAACAGTTCCGCATCCGTCATCTCCACTCCGGATTGCTGGCTTGAAGAATCCGGGTAATAGGTCAACAGCGGCATTTCCTTGGCGTCGATCAGGCTTACAGTTCCATTTTCCGCCGGAGTGTTCGGATCAAGACGGATGTCCCTCGGCGAGACCCGGGAAATTTCGAACATGACAGCTACCAGTTGATGGAACAGACTGTTGCGAAATGTAGTATCAAATTCACCTGTCGGCGATTCGCGCTGAAGACCGCCGATGATCTTCGACAGTTCCTTGATATGGGCGCATGTTTTTTTGCTGCCTTGCCGGCAGCTGCAATAACGGCTTTCCCTCGTCAGACCGTTGGAGCGAATCCAGACGGCGACGCCGGGATTCGCATCCTGCCTCGTAGGGAAAAGGGCGATGGCGTCGCGGTGATATTCAATTCGCCACTCCGGCCGGCTATCCATCTTCCCCCACCACATGCAGCCGGGTTTCCGTATTGGCCAGATAATCGGTCAAGGCGGACGGCGGATGACGGTCGGTGAACAGGGCGTCGATTTCGTCCAGGTTGCCGAGGCGCACCATGGCGTTCCGGCCGAATTTCGTATGGTCGGCGGCCAGGAAGACGCTGCGGGAATTGTCGATGATGGCTCTGGCGGCCCGCACCTCCCGATAATCGAAATCCAGCAGGGTGCCGTCTAGGTCGATGCCGCTGATGCCGATGATGCCGAAATCGACTTTGAACTGGCGGATGAAATCAATGGCTGCCTCGCCGATGATACCGCCGTCGCGGCTGCGCACCAGTCCGCCGGTGACGATGATTTCAAACCCTTCGTTTTTGCTCAGGATGGCGGCCACGTTCAGGTTGTTGGTGATCACCCGCAAGCCGCGATGACGGCAGAGGGCCTCGGCCACCGCTTCCGTGGTGGTTCCGATGTTGATGAACAGGGAGGAGTGGTTCGGGATATGCTGGACAAGGGCCTGGGCGATTTTCTGTTTTTCGTGCAGGCAGAGAACCCGGCGTTCCGGATAGGAGACATTTTCCGTGCTGAGGGTGTTGGCTGCTCCTCCATGGTAGCGGTGCAGCAGGCCTTCATCGCTAAGGGTCTGGATGTCCCGCCGGATGGTCTGGGGGGTGACGTCGAACCGGTTGGCCAGGGTTTCGATGGTCACGAAACCCTGTTCCCGGACGGCTTCCAGGATGCGGGCATGACGGTTGCGGACAGTGGCGGATTTGCCGTCGCCGTCCAGAGCCGGTTGCGGACCGCGGGATCGTCCGGCCATGATTTTTTTCTGTTCCCCTTCGGTCATGTCTGCTATACTCCTTCGAACCGGTGTAACCGGTGGGGCCGACCCTATCACATTTCGACCGCCACGGAAAAAGGATTTTCACGTTCCCGCGCCCACCGTGGTTTGGAAAGTAGCGCGTTTCATTTTATTTTGTTTTTCGAAAATATAAACTGTAAAATTTTGCTTTACGAAACTAATCCGTGACAATTTTGTTTGTTTATGATAATTTCACGAAACAAAATGAAAAGTCAAGCCGGTTCGGTACAGCGACCCCCAACACGGGAGACAGTTCATGGGATTGTCCCTTCAGCATGTCGATAAACTTGTCGGCCGTCAAATCCATCTGAAAGAAATCAATATTGAATTCGAAAACGGTTCCCGGAATATCATTCTGGGACGGACCCTGGCCGGCAAGACGTCCCTCTTGCGCATCATGGCCGGTCTGGACAAGCCTTCCAGGGGGAAAATCCTGATCGACGGCAAGGATTTCACCGGTGTTTCGGTTCGCCGGCGCAACGTCGCCATGGTCTATCAACAGTTCATTAATTATCCCTCCCTGACCGTTTACGACAATATCGCCTCGCCCCTGAAAATGAGCGGGTGGAAAAAACCGGAGATCGACAAACAGGTCCGCCGGACGGCGGAAATCCTTCATATCGAAAAGCTGCTGGACCGCCTGCCCGCCGAACTCAGCGGGGGGCAGCAGCAGCGAACCGCCATTGCCCGGGCCTTGGTCAAGGAAACCAAATTGTTGCTTCTCGATGAACCGCTGGTGAATCTGGATTATAAACTGCGGGAAGAATTGCGCTCCGAATTGCAGGATATTTTCCGCCAGCGGGAAGCCATTGTCGTCTACACCACCACCGAGCCCACCGAGGCCCTGATGCTGGGCGGGAATGTCGTGGTGATCGATGAGGGCCGCGTGTTGCAGACCGGGCCGACGGCGCAGGTCTATCACCATCCGGCAACGCTCAAGGTGGCGGAGATTTTCAGTGATCCGCCCATCAACTATTTGCCGGGTGTGGTCGACGGGGGCGGTATGCGTTTCGGGGACAACATCCGTATCCCCCTCACTGCCCACTTCCGGAACCTGCGGGCAGGGAATTACCGGATCGGTATCCGGTCGAACCATCTGTTTTTATCCCGCCGAAGCGGCGGGGACACGGAATTCAAGGGGCATGTGGAGCTCTCGGAGATCAACGGTTCCGAGACCTTCACCCATCTGAATCACGGCGGCGTGTCGCTGGTGGTGCAGGATGAGGGCGTTTATCCGCATAAAATCGGTACGGAAATCTCTGTTTTCGTGAATCCGGAAACCTTGTTCATCTATGACGATCAAGGCGCGTTGGTCGCATCCCCGGGAAGCGGGGGGCATATTCGCAACGATTGAGGAACATCCCATGGCAAGGATCGAACTCCACCAGATCGCGCACAGTTACCTGCGCAGGCCGAAAACTGCGGCGGATTACGCCCTGAAACGCATTCAGTATGAATGGGAAGACGGCGGGGCGTATGCGCTTCTCGGGCCGTCCGGATGCGGGAAGACTACCCTGCTCAACATCATATCCGGTCTGCTCACGCCCAGCGAGGGGCAGGTGCTTTTTAACGGCAGGGAGGTGACCCTGATGCCGCCGGACAAGCGCAACATCGCCCAGGTGTTTCAGTTTCCGGTTCTGTACGACACCATGTCGGTCTACGACAATCTCGCTTTTCCCCTGCGCAACCGGCGAATCGCTGAAACGGATGTCCGGATTCGGGTTCTGGAAGTCGCGGAAATTCTGGAGCTGACGCCGTATTTACATAAAAAGGCCGCGGGATTGACCGCCGACGCCAAGCAGAAAATCTCCCTGGGCCGGGGACTGGTCCGCAGCGATGTGGCGGCGATTCTCTTTGACGAGCCGCTGACGGTCATCGACCCGCATCTCAAATGGCATCTTCGCAGAAAGCTGAAGGACATCCATGACCAGTTGAAGCTGACCCTGATTTATGTCACCCATGATCAGGTGGAAGCCATGACCTTCGCCGACAAGGTGATGGTCATGTACGAAGGGGAACTGGTTCAGATCGGCACGCCCCAGGAACTGTTCGAAGCCCCGCAGCACAAATTCGTGGGGTATTTCATCGGCAGTCCCGGGATGAATTTTCTGGAGTGTGATCTGGATGGCGCCGTGGCCCGGGTGAACGGCGCCGAAATCGCCCTGGAGGCGGAAACCGCGGCCCTGGCGGCGAAAGCCCGGGGACGGCTGGAACTGGGGATTCGGCCCATGTATCTGGAAGTGCATGCGCGCGAAGTGGCGGGTGGTATTCCGGCGATGGTCCGGACGGTGGAGGATCAGGGCAGTTACAGGATCGTGACCCTGCTGCTGGCGGAAAGGCTGCTGCGGGCAAAAGTCCGCGAAGGCCAATCCGTTCCCGGCGGAAGCGCCTGGGTGCGGTTCCCGCCGGAGAAAACCCGCTTGTTCGCCGACGGAAAATTGATCCGATAGGAGAGGCCTGGGTATGGAAAAATGGGAAAGCAACAAAGCCTGGTTTCTGGTGTTGCCGGTTTTCGTCATCGTGGCCTTCAGCGCCGTGGTTCCGCTGATGACCGTGGTGAATTACTCGGTCCAGGATATTTTCGGACCCGGTCAGCGGATTTTTGTGGGGACCGAATTCTTCAAGGAGGTTCTGCAGGACAAACGCCTGCATGACGCCTTGTGGCGGCAGTTTTTGTTTTCCGGCCTCGTCCTGCTCATCGAAATCCCCCTGGGCGTCCTGATCGCCCTGGCCATGCCCAAGAAAGGCGGGTGGGTGTCCGTCAATCTCGTCACCCTGGCGCTGCCCCTTTTGATCCCCTGGAACGTCATCGGGACCATCTGGATTATTTTCACCCGTCCCGACATCGGCTTGTTCGGCGCGGCGATCAACCATCTCGGCGTGGCCTTCGACCACACCGCCAAGCCGCTGGATGCCTGGATCACCGTGATGCTCATGGAAGTCTGGCATTGGACGCCCCTGGTGGCGCTCCTGGCCTATGCCGGTCTGCGTTCCATCCCCGAGGCTTATTATCAGGCGGCCAAAATCGACGGCGCTTCGGCCTGGGCGACATTCCGGTACATCCAGCTGCCGAAAATGCGCGGCGTGCTGACCATCGCGGTCCTGTTGCGCTTCATGGACAGTTTTCTGATTTACGCCGAACCCTTTGTGCTCACCGGCGGCGGTCCCGGCAACGCCACGACGTTTCTGTCGATCTATCTGGTGAAAATCGCGGTGGGGCAATTCGATCTGGGACCGGCAGCGGCCTTTTCACTGGTTTATTTTCTCATCATCCTGCTATTCAGTTTTTTGTTCTACCAGGCCCTGCAGAATGTCGGTAAAGGAGAAAAAAAATGAAGGCAAGAAAAAGGGTGTTCGGACTGGTCCTGTATATGGGCCTGCTGATGCTGCCGATCTACTGGATGCTGAATATGTCGCTGCGGACCAACGCCGACATTCTCGGAACCTTCTCCTTATACCCGAATTCACCGACCCTGGCCAATTACATCAAAATTTTCACGGAAGCGTCCTGGTATTCCGGCTATATCAATTCCATCATTTACGTCAGCATCAATACCGTCATTTCGCTGGCGACGGCGCTGCCGGCGGCCTATGCATTTTCCCGTTTCCGGTTTCTGGGGGACAAGCACATGTTCTTCTGGCTGCTGACCAACCGGATGGCGCCGGCGGCGGTTTTCCTGCTGCCCTTTTTTCAACTGTATTCCACGTTCAACCTGATCGATACCCATATTGCGGTGGCCCTGGCCCATTGTCTGTTCAATGTCCCCCTGGCGGTATGGATATTGGAGGGCTTCATGTCCGGAATTCCCCGCGAAATCGATGAAACGGCTTTCATCGACGGATACGGTTTCCCGCGGTTTTTTTTCACCATTTTCATCCCGCTGATCCGGGCCGGGGTCGGGGTGACCGCTTTTTTCTGTTTCATGTTTTCCTGGGTGGAGCTGCTGTTCGCCCGAACCCTGACGACCACCAACGCCAAACCCATTGCGGCCACCATGACCCGCACGGTGAGCGCCACGGGACTCGACTGGGGGTTGCTGGCGGCGGCCGGGATGTTGACCATCGTTCCCGGCGCCCTGGTGATCTGGTTCGTACGCAATCATTTGGCCAAGGGGTTCGCCCTGGGCCGCGTATAGAAAGGAAAGACCATGAATCTGGAGTGGATGGCCTGGACTTTTCCGACCGCGTTGTTTTTTACAGGCATTGTCCTGATCCTGACGGCCATGACCATCTGGCAGGTGCTGGCCCCCAGTGTCGAGCGGCGGGGCTTTCTGCCCATGCGGACCACCCCCGGCGACCGTCTCTTTATCGGCCTGCTGGGAAGCGCCTATATCCACCTGGTCTGGATAGGGCTCACGAATTATACCCTGTGGATCGCTTTCGCTATTGCAATCGTCTGGCTGATCGTGGTAATGATATGGGGGTAGAGGGCGGTCATCCACAAATCGCCCGAAAAAATCATACTGCGCGTTTCTTTTTTTATCCTGAAGCAACTCCATAACCACCATCTGTTTTTTTGTTGGCGCTACCTGTAAGTGTTTATGCTGACCGGCGGTTGCGGCCTTCACACCGGCTGCGTAAACGGACAATCACCATTGAGGGCCGAAAATGAAGAAGGAGGAGGTCGTATGATCATGTTGCTGAGAAGAGCGCTTTCCCGGGGATTTCTGTTCGGGGGGATCATTGTCTTGCTGACCGGCCTGCTGGCGGGTTCCGCGGCGGCCGACCAGGCAGCGGCGAAAAAATGGATCGACAGTGAATTCCAGCCGTCGACGCTGGGCAAGGAAGACCAGATGAAGGAAATGGAATGGTTCATCAAGGCCGCCGAGCCGTTCAAGGGCATGGAGATCAAGGTGGTTTCCGAAACCATTCCCACCCATGAGTACGAATCCAAAACCATGACCAAGGCCTTCGAGGAGATCACCGGTATCAAAGTGACCCATGATCTGATTCAGGAAGGCGACGTTATCGAGAAACTGCAAACCCAGATGCAGTCGGGCAGAAATATCTATGACGCCTGGGTGAACGATTCCGACCTGATCGGCACCCATTTCCGGTACGGTCAGGTGGTGAATCTGACGGACTGGATGGCCGGCGAAGGCAAGGATGCCACCTTGCCCTCACTCGATGTAGACGATTTCATGGGAAAATCTTTTACCACCGGGCCGGACGGCAAGCTGTACCAACTTCCGGACCAGCAGTTCGCCAACCTGTACTGGTTCCGTTACGACTGGTTCAATCGGCCGGATTTGAAGAAAAAATTCAAGGAATTGTACGGCTATGAGCTGGGGGTGCCGGTGAACTGGTCCGCCTATGAGGACATCGCCGAATTTTTCTCGGAAAAAGTGAAAGAAATCGACGGGGTGAAGATATACGGGCACAACGATTACGGCAAGAAATCCCCGGATCTGGGCTGGCGGTTCACCGACGCCTGGCTGTCCATGGCCGGCACCGGCGATAAGGGCCTGCCCAACGGCCAACCGGTGGACGAATGGGGCATCCGGGTCGAGGGGTGCCGGCCGGTGGGCGCCAGTGTCAGCCGCGGGGGGGAGGCCAACGGGCCGTCGGCCAAGTATGCTGTTCGCAAATACATGGAATGGTTGAAAAAATATGCACCTCCGGGCGCCCTGGGCATGGATTTTTATCAATACCTGCCGTTCCTGGCAAAAGGCAATGTCGCCCAGCAGATCTTCTGGTATACGGCCTTTGTCCCTGACATGGTCGCTCCGGGACCGACGGTCAACGCGGACGGAACCCCCAAATGGCGCATGGCGCCCTCTCCCCACGGACCGTATTGGGAAGAAGGCATGAAGCTGGGATATCAGGACTGCGGTTCCTGGACCATGCTGAAGAGCACGCCGGTGGATCGGCGCAAGGCCGCTTGGTTGTACGCCCAGTTCACGGTGTGCAAGAGCACATCCCTGAAAAAAGCCCATGTCGGTCTGACGCCGATCCGGGACAGCGACATCCGTCACCAGTCCTTTACCGACCGGGCGCCGAAACTGGGCGGTCTGGTGGAGTTCTACCGCAGCCCGGCGCGCGTCCTCTGGACCCCCACCGGCACCAATGTCCCGGATTATCCCAAACTGGCCCAGCTCTGGTGGCAAAATATCGGTGAAGCGGTTGCCGGCGAAGTGTCCGTGGATCAGGCCATGGACAATCTGGCCCGCGAAATGGATAAGACCATGGAGCGTATCGCCCGTTCCGGAGCCCAGGGCGATTGCGGTCCGAAGCTCAATCCGGAGGAAGACGAGGCTGCCTGGCTGAACAAACCCGGCGCGCCCAAAGCCAAGGTGGAGGAAAAACCCAAGGGCGAGACCGTCAACTATGATGACCTGATCCAGGCCTGGAAGGAAGGGCGCGTGAAATAGCGCCGGTCTTGTTTATCGCTTTCATGCTGCAACCGATAACCCGCACTCGCCGGGGAAGCGTTCCGGATGCCCGGCCGGCAACCAGACGTTTCTCCGACGGAGTGCGGCGTCGTTACCATTCTGTGAAATGCATTGGCTGATCCGGGGACAGATGTCAAAGGGGGTAAACAATGGAGTTTCGTCTGTTGCGTAACAGCAAGATGGGTATCGCCATTAAAACGGCGATTGCCGTGGGCGTGATGATCCTGATTCTCTTGACCATCAACGGAGTGATTTTTTTACGGCTCGAATCTTCACTGGTATCCCAGATATTGAATGAATATGTTCAGAAGGTGGACAAGGCCATCGATCAGCAGGGTGAAAAACAGCGCCAGGGGTTAAAGGAAAACCTGGCCAATCATGCGCTGGTGCTGGGCAACGCCGTGGCCACCTTCATCTACAACCTGGACAAATCCTCCCTGGAACAGATGCTGAGCGCTTATATCAAGCTTCCGGAATTGAAAGCCGTGGAGGTTTTCGATGAGAACGGCGAACCCTTTTTCGCCATCTGGAAAAATCCCGGCATCCAGATCAAGCGGACAGTTCCGGATGATGTGCCCCTGGATGAGAGCCTGATGGGCGGCGCCGACGCTTTCCTGAAGGAGGAGAAAGTCGGATCCGTCAAAATCTATTTTACCGATGAGCTGATCAAGGCCCAGATGGAAGGCAGCAAACAGCTCGCCCAGTCGGACATCAATGCATTCAAAACCACCGTGGACGGGAAATTCAACCAGGCCGTCTGGATTCAGGGAGGGATCATCCTGCTGGTTGTCATGCTGCTGGTGACCGCCATTGTGCTGGCCATGAACGTTCTGGCCATCAAGGGGATCCGCATGGTCGCCGAGGGGGCGAGGCGGTTTTCCGTGGGTGATATCGCCCTGGAAGGCATGAATATGGAGGAGATCGCAAAAATTAACGCCCGCGGGGACGAGCTCGGCGATACGGGGCGGGCTTTTTCCCAGCTCATCGAATACATGAAAGAAAAAACCCTGGCGGCCGCGGAGATCGCCAAGGGCAATCTCGACCTGGACGTGGCGATCAAATCCGATGCGGATCAGCTCGGGACGGCCCTGAACCAGATGGTGGAAAGTCTGAATCAGGTGATCAGCGAACTGTATCTTGCCGCCGAACAGGTGGACGGCGGCTCCAATCAGGTTTCCGAATCCAGTCAATCCCTGTCCCAGGGAGCTACGGAGCAGGCCTCCTCCCTGGAGGAGATCTCCAGTTCCATGACGGAAATCGGTTCCCAGACCAAAACCAACGCGGAAAACGCGACCCACGCCAATCAACTGGCGACATCGGCCAAAGGGGTTTCGCTGAGCGGCGTCCAGCAGATGCAGGAAATGACCCGGGCCATGGACGCCATCACCCAGTCCAGCAAGGAGATCGCCAAGATCATCAAGGCCATCGACGACATCGCGTTTCAAACCAATCTGCTGGCCCTGAACGCCGCGGTGGAGGCGGCCCGGGCAGGCAAACACGGGAAGGGCTTTGCCGTGGTGGCCCAGGAAGTCCGCACCCTGGCGGCCAGAAGCGCCAAGGCGGCCCAGGAAACCGCCGAATTGATCGACGCCGCCATCCGGAATGTGGACAACGGCAGCGGTATCGTCCAGAAAACCGCTCGGGCTTTGAACAGCATTAATGACGAGATCACGAAGGTCACCGACCTCGTGGGGGAGATCGCCGCCGCCAGCAGCGAGCAGGCCCAGAGAATCACCCAGGTCAGCAAGGGCTTGTCACAGATCGACAGCGTTACCCAGCAGAACACGGCCAACGCCGAGGAAACTTCCGCCGCGGCGCAGGAGCTGTCCTCCCAGGCAGCCCATGTTCGAAATCTGCTGGGCCGTTTCCGGCTGCGGCGACGGAGTCAGCCGTCTGCCTCCACAACCCGGCCGGAGCCGCCGCCATCCAGGCAGGCAGTCGTCCGCAGGATCGAAGATTCTGAATGGGGGGCGCCGGCCGGAGGGGCCGACAAAGGACGGATCGTAGCGCCGCAGGAAATCATCGCCCTGGATGATGACGAGTTCGGGAAATATTAGCGCAGGGAACGGGGGGCCGATCATGGTTTTCGGCGCATGGGAGGAGAGCAAGCTGGGTATCGCCGTGAAGACATCCGTTGCCGCCGGTTTTGTCATCATGGTGCTGCTGCTGGCGAACGGGGCGGTTTTTTTGTTCCTGGAGTCCGAACTGGTAGCGAAGATTTTCGCCGGATATGTCCAGAAGATCGAAAAAGCCATTGACCAGCAGGGAGAAAAACAGAAGCGCGTTTTACAGGAAAATCTGATCCATCATGCGGACGTGATCGGAAACGCCGCCGCCACGTTCATTTACAATCTGGACAAGGTTTCCCTGGAGCGCATGCTGACGTCCTACATCAAGCTGCCGGAACTCAAGGCGGTTACGGTGCTGGATGAAAATGGGAATCCGTATGTTTCCATCTGGAAGGATCCCGGTATTCACATCAAACGCAACCTTCCCGAAAATTTGACCCTGGACAAAAATTTCATGGCAACGGCGGATGCCTTCCTGAAGGAGGAGAAAGTCGGTTCTGTACGTATTTTTTTCACCGACGAACTGCTTCTGGAGCAGATGAAGGTCAGCAAGCAGGCGGCAAAGGACGACATCGCCGTCTTTGAAACCACGGTCGACCGGGATTTTTATCGGGCGATCTGGATTCAGGGCGCCGTCATTCTGCTGGTTGTATTGATCCTGGTGGCCGCCATCGTATGGACCATGAATATTCTGGCCATCCGGCCGCTCAGACTGCTGACCGGAATGGTGCAAGACCTGGTTGCCGGCGGCGGGGATCTGACCAAACGTCTGGAATTGAAATCACGGGACGAGATCGGGGCCCTGGCCGGCTGGTTCAACCGTTTCATTGAGTTGACCCAAAGCCTGATCCGCGAAATTGCCGCCAACGCTTCCACCCTCAACCGTTCCTCGCTGGACATGTCGAAGGTGGCGGACGCCCTTTCCACGGGGGCCAGAAGCATGTCGGAACAATCCAATGCCGTTACGCAAGCGGCCGACCAGATGAGCGCCAATATGACCACCGTGGCTTCGGCCAGTGAAGAAGTCGCCAATACGGTGAACGCGGTGGCTGCCGCCACCGAGGAAATGACCGCCACTGTCATGGAAATCGCCCAGAATTCGGAGCGGGCCAGGGCGGTGACCGAAGAAGCGGTGGTGAAGACCCGTAACGCCTCCCGGCAGGTGAACCAGCTGGGCTCTTCCGCCGCCGCCATCGGCAAGATTACGGAGGTGATCACCGAGATTTCCGGACAGACCAACCTGCTGGCGCTGAACGCCACCATCGAGGCTGCGCGAGCAGGCGAGGCCGGAAAAGGTTTTTCAGTTGTCGCCAATGAAATCAAGGAACTGGCCAAGCAAACCGCGGAAGCCACCTTGGATATCAAACGCACCATCGAGGGGATTCAAAATTCCACCGCCGTTACGGTCATGGAAATCGAAGGCATCACCCAGGTGATTCACAACGTCAACGATCTGGTGGGGACCATTGCCGCGGCCGTGGAGGAACAATCGGTGACGACACGTGAAATCGCCGGAAATGTCAGCCACGCGGCCCGGGGTATCGATGAAGTCAACGAGAAAGTCAACCAGAACTCCGGCGTATCCAGCGAAATCGCCCGGTCCATCGCCGAAGTGGATCAGGCCGTTGACATGTTGAAGCGCAACAGTATCCAGGTGAAAGACAGCGCCGGCTCCATGTCTTTTCTGGCGGAGCAGCTGAATACCATGGTGGGGCGGTTCAAGAGTTAGGCCGCTCGAGTTCCTTCCGGATGGCCATGGCGATTTTTTCCAACGTATAGGGCTTGCGGATGTAAGCTCCGGCTCCCAGCCGCTGAGCGGCTTTGACGCGTTCGTTTTCCGCATACCCGCTGGCGATGACGGCTTTCTGGCCTGGATGGGTGTCGATGATCCGGCTGTAGGTTTCCAGCCCGTCCATTCCGGGAGCCATGATCATGTCCAGCACCAGGATGTCCGCCGTATGAGCCTTCAGATATTCCAGGGCCGCTTCGCCGCTGGGCATGACGACCACCTTGTAGCCTAGCCGGTTCAGCAGGGTGAAGGCGATTTCCCGCTGTTCCTCCACGTCGTCGATGACCAGAACGGTTTCCCCGCGACCGCTGTATTTTTCCCGGGAAAACGCCTCCACCGGCGCTTCCATTTTTTCGCGGGTAACCGGAAAATACAGTTCGAATCTGGTGCCGAGCCCTTCCTTGCTTTCCACATTGATATATCCATTGTGATCCTGGACCGTGCCCCAGATCACCGACATTCCAAGACCCGTGCCGCTGCGGCCCATGACTTTTTTGGTATAGAAGGGTTCAAAGATGCGGTTGAGGTCTTCCATGGGGATTCCGGAGCCGCGATCCTCCACGATAAGGACAACATAATCGCCCTCATGGACGCGGTCATATCCGGTTACCGGGATATCCACATACCGGTTTTCGGTTTTGACGATGATCGTGCCGCCTTCGGGCTGGGCTTCGGCCGCATTTGAAATCAGGTTCATGAAGGCTTTCCGCAGGTGGATGGCACTGCCGCGGATGTTCATGAGATCCGTGGCCAGGTGGGTTTCGAGGGCAACCCCCGGATGATAGGCGGTCAGTTTCTGAAATTCAGGGGAATCCAGATAATCGTGGATGACATCCCGGTTCAGATCCAGGACGATCATGCTGGTTACGCCCCTCCGCGCCAGGGCCAGCAGATCCTGGACAATGGCCGCCGCTTTTTGACCGGAACGTTGGACGGTTTCAATCATATGCCGCATGGGGTCTTCCGGCGGCAGGTCCATGAGGATCAATTCCGGATAACTGACGATGCCGGACAACACGTTGTTCAGGTCGTGGGCGACGCCGCCGGCCAATAAACCCAGGGCCTCCATTTTTTGGGATCGGACCAGGCGTTCCTCCAGGATCGATTTTTCCTGGTAGGCGCGCTGCCGTTCCTGAATTTCGGTCTGGAGTTTTTCGTAGCTGGAGCGCAGTTCCCTGGTGCGGTCCTCGACGATGGACTCCAGATCGGCGTTCAGGCGCGCCAGTTTCCGGTTGGTCTCTTCCAGCTGGGCGGCGTAGGAATCCCGCGCTTCTATGGATCGGTTCAGGCGTTGATGCTGTTCCCTGAGTTGCAGCGACATGGCGTTGAAGGAATCGGCCACTTCGCCGATTTCATTTTTCAGGGAAAGGCTCACCTGCTCACCGAGGTGGCCCTGCATGACCCTGTCCATGGCGTCCCGCAGACGCCATACCGGCTGAACCACCAGCCGGATCAGGAGGTGGTGGAGGACGAGCGAAAGGGTAAGGAGCATGCCGCCGAAAACCCCGACGATCAGCAACAGACGCATCCGGGATGCGTGGTACAGATCGGACAGGTCGAAACAGGCGATGAAATACCCCTGGCGTTCGCCGATTACTTCGATGGTGGTGTAAAAGGCGATGTGCGGCCGATTGCCGAGCCTGATTTCCTCGTATGTCGGTCCGTTTTCCAGCGACAGGCGCGTGTTCATATCCAGGGACCGGAATTGCCGTGCACCGACGGCCTCCAGCAGGTTTCCGGCGGCATCGAAAATGCTGACGGTGCCGATGCCCTTGACCTTCGTGATATCCATCAGGATGTAGGCGACGGCCCTGGTGTGCCCGGCGAAGATCTCGTTGGCCAGCTCTTCGTGATTCTGCAGGTAGACGGTGCTGAGCAAGACCTTGGCGAGTTCGATCTGGGAGCGGCGCTGGTTTTTTTCATACGCATAGAAAAACAGGCTGAAGGCCAGTAAAACAGCGGCGCAGACAGTCCAGATGGCGGTGTTGATCCGGAAACTGAGGCTGCGGGTATTGGTTACCGGAGAACCCATGTTCTTGTTTTCCGTTACGGAGAGTAGGCCTTATGGAATTGCCAGTTTCCCTGGTGGAACCGCAGGATTCCGGCGTTTTTGTGAATCGGATTCCTGTCGGCGTCAAATCGAAACAGACCGGTCACACCGGCATAACCGGATGTCGCCGCAAGCCCGTTGCGGATGTCTGCGCGATCCGGTGAAGCGGAGCGCCTGACGGCATCGGCGAGCAAGCGGACGGCATCGTACGAAAGGGGGGCAAAGGAACTGATCTCTCCACTGCCGCAGGCTTTTCGATAGGCGCCGATGAACGCCTTGCTGTGCTGGCTGGGCAGATCCGGATGCCAGTGGGTGGAATAAAAACTGCCCTCCAGGGCTTCCCCGGCATATTCTTGGATCTCGGGCTCCCAGGCGTCTCCGCCCATGAAAACGGAGTGAATGCCCATGGCCCGCGCCTGTTTAATGATAAGGCCGCTGTCCCGGGAATATCCGGGGACAAAGACGACATCCGGAGCCGACTCCGTGACGGGAGCCAGGAGTTCCCGGAAATCCACCGCCGAGCCTTTGTAGCCTCCCTGAAAAAGGATCCGGCCCCCCTGGCGGATAAACGCTTCGGCAAAATACTGCGCCAGGATTTGGCTGTAGGTTTCGCTGATATTGGTCAGGATGGCTGCGGTGCGGACGCCGATATCGCGAAAAGCAAAGTCGGCCATGAGTTTGCCCTGGAAATCATCGGTATAGCAGCTGCGGAAAATGTAATTGCCCACACGGGTCACCTCCGGCGCCGTGGAGCCGGGTGTGATCATGGGGATGCCCGCCTGTTGCAGCAAGGGGGCAATGGCCAGGGAGTGGGTGCTCCAGAGATCCCCCACAACCGCCGTGACGTCCTGCTGAATGGCTTCTTCTGCCATTTTTTTTCCATGCAGCGGCGAACTCCGGCTGTCGAGAACGATGAGCACGAGGGGACGCCCCCGCAGTCCTCCTTCCCGGTTGATTTCCTCGACGGCGATCCGGGCCCCCTGCAAAGCGGCCTTCCCATAGGCTTCGGCCTTGCCGCTCTGGGGAAGAATGGCGGCGACGGTAACCGGCCGGCCGGATTCGGCTGACAGCTTCTCCGTGGGAATGAGAAATAGCAGCAGGAATACCAGTATCGGACGAATAGATGCGGCTTTATGGAAGATCGGTATCATTTCCTCGTTCCGGCGTTAGCTTGGCGGGCCATTTTTTCGGCCTCCTCCCGTTCCAGGGAAGGCGTCACCTGTTTATGATAATGCGGTTGTCCCGCGATGATTTTCATGATGACCATGCTTTTCACCGGATCACGTTTCCGGTTGAAGCAAAGTGTTCCGGTGACGCCCTCAAAACCGCAGGTCGCCGCCAGCGACTCGCGAATGGCGGGCCGGCTGGTGGAGCCGGCTCGGCGGATGGCGTCGGCCAGCAGGTAGACGGCGTCATAACTGAGGGCCGCCGGCGCCAGGAACGGCGTGCGTTCCTTATAACGGTTGTAAAAGGATTTGGAGGGGACGGAATCGACGGCCTCATTCCAGTGGGTGGCGTAATAGCCATGGGCCAGCCGGTTGCCTCCTTTCAGGAAAAAGCTCTTGATATCCCAGCCGTCGCCGCCGATAACCACGACGCTCAAGCGGCTGCGGGCCATTTCGGCGACAATCGGGCCGCTGTCGTCATATCCCGGTAAAAAGACGGCATCCGGCCTGGCCATTTTGATAGCGTCCATCAGTTCCCGGAAGGATTGCTGACGGCCCCGGTAATCGATAACCGCCGGGACCAGGCCGCCCATCCTGGTGAACTCGGTTTGAAATGTCCGGGTCAGTCCGATGCTGTAATCGCTGGAAAGATCCCGGAGGATCGCCACGCGTTTCACCTCGATTTCCCGGCTGGCGAATTCCGCCAATATCCGCCCCTGGAAAATATCGGTGCAGCAGACCCGGAAGATGCAATCACCGATCCGGGTCACTTCCGGATTCGTGGAGATATTGGATATCATGGGGATTCCGCCGGCCTGAAGAACTCTGGCGGCGGCCATGGAATGCGAACTCCAGGCCGGTCCGATGACGGCGGACACGCCGGCTGCAACCGCCTCATCGGCGGCGATTTTGGAGCCGATGGGCGTACTCTGGTTGTCCAGCTCCAGCAGGGTCACGGGCAGCCCCTGTATGCCGCCGTTACTGTTGAGTTCGTCCACCGCCCAGCGCACTCCGAGGGCCGAGGGGATATGCGCCTGGGCTGCCGGTCCGCTGCGGGCGAAAATGGAGGCGATGCGGATGACATTTCCTCCGCCGGGGGCATCCCCGGCAAGGCAGGGCCTATTCCCGGAAACCAGCCAGATCAGGAGACCCAGAAAGAAAACGGTCCGTTGCGCCAGGGCGCCGGTACCGGCTGGCAGGCATTGCTGGACGGTTGTCACGTTTTTCATATCGAATTATGACGCCATTTCGTTTCAATTATCAAACAGACTGAAAATCCGGATTCCGCCGAAAAGGACGCCGCCGCGGAAGCAATGTGAATGGGAGTTCGGGTTTGTGCAAACAACTATCTCAGAATCGGGGTGATCTGTCAACTGGAACTGCGGAGCTGGAACTGCGGAGCGGATCTGCGGAGCGGATCAAAAGTAAAAAATGGGTGCTTGGGCATTCCTGGTCCTTGAAGTTTTGGCCAGATGGCCTTTACATGCGATGGCCCTGCGCTTGACATGGGAATGCGTTGCCGTTTAGGATAGCCGGTATTCAATTCGGGAACCTGTGATCCGGTCGTGAGTCTTCGATCCGGACAGCGTTCCGCTCAACCGATCCGGCGATATGCAAACCAGCGGAAGGAGATTCGCCATGAAGCAGATGGGAGCGATGCTGCTCACCCGGGAGAGCTTCTCGGAGATCGTAATGGGGAACACGGCCATTGTAAGGGCCATGGTGGAAGCGGGGACCCGGGTGGTGACTTCCTATCCCGGATCGCCGACACCGGAAATCGCCGACGCCATCGGCTCGATTCCCCGGAAGGACCGACCTTTTTACTTCGAGTTTTCCACCAACGAGAAGGTCGCCACGGAAGTGGCCTACGGCGCGGCGGTGAACGGACGCCAGGCGGCCGTATTTTTCAAAAGCGTGGGACTCAACGTCGCGGCGGATACCTTTGTGCAGCTGAGCATGATGAATATCATCGGCGGCCTGGTGGTGATAGTGGGGGATGATCCGGGAGCCAATTCCTCCCAGAACGAGCAGGACAATCGCCACTATGCCCGGATGAGCTATATGCCGGTGCTGGAGCCGGCCGATCCCGGGGAGGTGTACCGTTTTTACCTGTCGGCCGCCGCCCTGTCACGGCAGAAACAGATGCCCGTGATGCTGCGGCTGACCACCCATGTGTGCCACGCCAAGCAGCGCGTCGCTTTCGGTTCCTACCGGCCGGAACAGCCGGACGATACCCCCCGTTTCAGCGCCGTAAACGGCCCCTACGTGCCCATCGCGGCGGATGTGTTCCCCAAGAAACGCAAGGCCTTGAAGAGCCTTGCGGAAGTCGCGGCCATGACGGAAACGGCGGATTGGAACCGGGTGGTGGACAACGGCAATCCGGATTACGGCGTCATCACCATGGGGCTGCCGTTCCTGTCCCTGATGGAAGTGATATCCACCGGGACTTTCCGGCCGGATATCCTCAAACTCGGAATGATCCATCCGGCGCCGCGCCGCCTCATGGAAGATTTCCTGAGCCGCCACCGGGAAGTGAAAATCCTGGAGGAGCTGGACGATGTGCTGGAGAAGGAAGCGAAGGCCGTCGCCTTTGACGCCGGTCTCCGGTTGAACATCATCGGGAAGACCGATCCGGAGGACTGGGTGGGCGAATATACTCCCGACAAGGTCCGGCAGGTGCTCCAGGCAGCCTGGCCGGACCTGGCGCCTTTTCGTCCGGAGGCTCCGGCGGCGCGTCCCCAGGTGCCGGCCCGCCCGCCCCAGATGTGCCCGGGATGCGGTCACCGCAGCGCCTTTCACGCCATCAAGCAGGCGTTGTCCGGTTCCGAAATCACCGTGGCGGATATCGGCTGCCATACCCTGGGATACCTGCCCCCCTACCGGGTGGGGGAACTGCTGATGTGCATGGGGGCTTCCACGGGCATGGGCGCGGGGCTGTCCCTCTTCAACGACACCCGCCGGGTGGTGGCCTTCCTGGGCGATTCGACCTTTTTCCACGCCGGTTTGCCCGGCGTGATCAACGCCCTCTTCAACAACCACCGGCTGACGCTGATCGTGATGGAAAACGGCACCACGGCCATGACCGGCCACCAGGACCACGCGGGGTCGGGAAGGAATTTCAACCATGCCACCGACCGGATTCCCGTGCGGCGGCTCCTCGAGGGCCTGGGCGTCCGTCATATTTTCGAGGCCGACACCTACCAGCAGGCCAAGCTGACGGATCTGGTCCGGCAGGCCCTTTCCGTGGACGGATTCAGCGTGGTCATCGCCCGGCATCCCTGCATGCTGAAATTCATGCGCGAGCAGCGCCGCCGGCCGGATTTCAAAAGCCGCCGGGTGGCGGTGGATCAGGAAAAGTGCCGGCGGTTGCATACCTGCGTGGAAGAGTTCGCCTGTCCGACCTTTACCCGGGCCGCGGACGGCGCGGTGACCATCCATCCGGACCTGTGCATCGGTGACGGTTCCTGCCGCCAGACCTGTAAGGCGGAGGCCGTCGTTGGTCCGGAAACGGTTGCGTGAAGCCAAGGAGATCGTCATGGAGACCTTCAATATCCATTTGACCGGAGTGGGCGGCCAGGGAATCGGCCTGCTCAGCGAAGTGATTTTGCGGGCGGCGGATCATGCCGGCCATGATGTCAAGGGCGTGGACACCCATGGCCTGGCCCAGCGGGGCGGCATCGTCGTCTCCCAGATCCGCATCGGCAAGACCGTGTTCTCACCGCTCATCCCGGCCGGAACCGCCGACCTGGTCATCGCCCTGGAACGTCACGAGGCACTCCGGGGTCTGAACGGCATGTTGCGGGACGGGGGCGTCCTGATCTATTACAATACCGTCTGGCAGCCGCTGGAAGTGCGGCTCGGGCAGGCCGGGGAAGCCGGCCTGGAAGTCATTGCCGCGGAGTGCGCGAAACGTTCCGTCACGGAGTATCGCGTCCTGGATCCGTCCCTGGTGGACGCCCGGATGCAGAACATGGCGATCCTGGCGGTGGTGGCCGAAAAGCGCTTGATCCCCGGCCTGGACGAAGGGCATTTCGAAAAGGCCATGGAGGATCTCATGGGTTCCGCCATGCTGGAAAAGAACCGCCGGGTGTTCCGGTCTTCCGTCACTCGGGCCAGTATTTCTGCTTGTCCCGTCTGATGCGTTTTTTGTCGCGCTTCCAGGAACCGGCCTTTTCCTTGCCGCGTTCCTTTTTGGCGGCCGGATCCTTCATGATGTCGAGGAGGAAGCTGCCCGGCGTTTTCCGTTTTTCGGCCTCCTCGTCCGGCTTTTTCTTCGGGGCGGCCTCCGGCTTCGGTTTGGGCAGGGGCGGGCCGCTGAAACAACCCGGGGCGATGCGGTCGGTGGTGAAAAGGGTTTCGCCTTCCGAATGAAATACCGCGCCTTTTTCCATCGCCTGCTGGACATGGACGGTCAGGATCACCGGAGACGGCTCCCGCCTTCCGGCCATGCGCTGGGCCATGATCGGGTCGGTGGCCAAAATCACCCGGGCATGGCGGGTGGGGAAAATGCCTTTTTCCAGGACCACGGGATAGGATTTGCGGGTGACGCCGGTGTACAACAGCTTCGGCGGATCCTGGGTGCAGGCGCCTTCATGAAGGTGCCCGCGCTGGACCGCGCGGATGCGCCGGCCGTCCGTTTCCACGGGGGGCCGGGGAACGGTCAGCAGGATTTCGGTGATGGATGCCTGGCGCACATGACGAAAGCCCTCTTCCTCGGCGACGGCCTGGAGCAGATCCCTGACCGGGATCCAGCCGTCGGCGTCCAACACCAGACCGAACTCGTCCGGTCTGCGTCCCAGGATATATTCCAATAACTTGGCAAGCTGCGCGGCAGATTTCGGATTTCCCATGGATGAAGTCCGGTTCATGGTTTCTGGGTTGGTGACAGGGCCTTCGGGTTGACGTCGCCCGGAAAAGCATGTATGCAGCCCTTACTGACAATCAAACCGTTCCAACGCGAAAAAGTCAATACCGACTCGCTTCGATTGCGCGGAAAAAGGATGGGGGACATGAAACACGATAGATCGCGACAGCTGTTCGAGAAAGCCCAGACCCTGATCCCCGGCGGCGTGAACAGCCCGGTGCGGGCCTGCCGGTCGGTGGGGGCGGCGCCGCTGTTTATCCACCGGGGTGAAGGCGCTTATCTGTTCGACGCCGACGGCAACCGGTACATCGATTATATCGGCTCCTGGGGCCCCATGATTCTGGGGCATCGCCATCCGGAAGTGCTGGAAGCCCTTCACGAGGTCCTTCTGCGGGGCACCAGTTTCGGGGCTCCCACGGATCTGGAAGTGGAACTGGCCCGGATGGTCGTTGCGGCGGTGCCCTCCATGGAAATGGTGCGGATGGTCAATTCCGGCACCGAGGCGGCCATGAGCGCCATCCGCCTGGCCCGCGGGTATACGGGCCGGGACAAAATCATCAAATTCGACGGCTGCTACCACGGCCACGCGGACATGCTGCTGGTGGACGCCGGTTCCGGGGTGGCTACCCTGGGAATTCCGGGAAGCCCCGGGGTGCCGGAAGCCGCGGTGCAGCATACGCTTTCCGCGCCGTTCAACGATATTGCGGCCGTGGCCGAGTTGATGGCCCGGGAGGGGGATCAGATCGCGGCCGTGATCGTTGAGCCGGTGGCGGGCAATATGGGGCTGGTCCGACCGGTGGACGGTTTTCTGGAAGGTCTCCGGGACATCACCGCCCGGAACGGCAGCCTGCTGATCTTTGACGAGGTCATGACCGGTTTCCGGGTGTCCTACGGGGGCGCCCAGGAATTGTACCAGATCTCTCCGGATATCACCTGTCTCGGCAAGATCCTGGGCGGCGGCCTGCCGGTGGGGGCCTATGGGGGGAAACGGGAAATCATGGAACAGATCGCGCCCCAGGGGCCCGTGTATCAGGCCGGAACCTTGTCCGGAAACCCGGTGGCCATGGCGGCGGGCATCGCCACCCTGAAGCAGCTGACCACAAAAGGGTTTTATGAATCCCTGGAGCGCAAATCCGCGGACCTCTGCCAGGGACTGGAACAGGCGGCGGCGGCCGCGGGAGTCATGGTGCAGGTGGACCATGTGGGCTCCATGGTGGGGCTGTTTTTCGCGGACCGGCCGGTGCGCAATTTTCAGAACGCCAAAACCTCCGATCTGCGGCGATTCGCCGAATTTTACAGCGGCATGCGGGAGGAGGGGATCTACCTCGCCCCCTCCCAGTTCGAGGCCCTGTTCGTTTCCGCGGCCCATACGGACGAGGATATCCAGCGGACCATCGGGGCGGCCGGAAAGGTGATGCAAGCCGTTCTCGGCCAGGGGTAAAACGGATTCTACCGGCCGGAAAACGCCGCCATCATTTCCCCCAGGGCCTGACTGCTGGAGGTTTGGAGAAAGGCGCCGCCCGGGCTTCGGGCCGCCATCCGGGAGAAGGGATTTTCCTCGATGTTGATGTCGATGACGGCGCCTCCCCGGCGATAGACCTCGTGAACCACCTGGTTGGGCAGGTTGGTGGCCCCGGAGGTGCCCACCACGATCAGGAGTCGGGTCCGGGCCGCGGTTTCCATGGAGCTGTAAAAGCGGTAGTGGACTTCGTCGTACGTCTCGTCGAACCACAGCACATGGGGCCGGGTCATGTGGCCGCAGGCGGGGCAGGTGAGCAGCGCCAGATCCTCCCGGGTTACGGGGGTTTCCCTGCCCCTGCCGTACAAGGCCTCTGGAAGGGGATGGACGGCGGAGGAACATTCCTCCCGGCAACGCATATACCGAAGGTTGCCGTGGATTTGGTAAGTCCTCGGGAGGGAATTCCCGGCCGCCAGGTGCAGGCCGTCGACGTTCTGGGTGATGAGGGTGAACCGGTCCCCGAAGAACCGCTCCATAGCCACAATGGCTCGATGGCCGGCATTGGGGGCGGCCCTGGAGCAGACCCCGAGCCGGTAGAGATACCATCTCCAGACTTCCTCCGGATCCTGATGGAACATGCGGAGGGTGGCCATCTCCTGGGGCTGGTAGACGGCGGAGCCGACGGTCCAATATCCCTCGGGACCGCGGAAGGTGGGGATGCCGCTTTCCGCCGAGATGCCGGCGCCGGTCAGAACCGTCACGGGAGCCTGGCCGCGGGCGAATTCCGCCAAAAAGGATCGCAGTTCGGGATTCATGGCTACCGTATGGCCGAAACCGGTTTGGATGTCAACGATTTCATTATCTTCAGCGGAAAGGCAGCAACGGCATGGACCCGGAGAAAAACAGGATTCCTGAAGACGTCAAACGAATTCATCTGATTGCCGTATGCGGCACGGCCATGGGGGCCCTGGCCTGCATGCTGAAGGAGCTCGGTTATGAGGTGACCGGTTCGGATCAGAAGGTCTACCCCCCCATGAGCGATTTCCTGCGGGAAAAAGGGGTGGTCATCGCCGACGGTTTTCACGCCGACCATCTGGCCTACGGGCCGGACCTGGTGGTGGTGGGCAATGCCGTGAGCCGGGACAACGCCGAAGCCCGGGCGGTTGCGGCCATGGGGCTGCCCTATTGCTCCATGCCCCAGGCCCTCAATCATTTCGGCGTGGCCGACAAACAGTCCGTCCTGATCACCGGCACCCACGGAAAGACCACCACCTCGGCCCTCATGGCCTGGGTGCTGTTCCGCGCCGGTCTGGACCCCACCTACATGATCGGCGGGATCGTCAAGAATTTCAACAGCAATTACCGGATCGGGCAGGGGCCCTATGTAGTGATCGAGGGGGATGAATACGACACCGCCTTTTTCGACAAGGGGGCGAAATTCATGCACTACTCCCCCCGTCTGACGATCCTGACCAGCGTGGAGTTCGATCACGCCGATATTTTTACGGATTTCGAGCATGTGCGCCGGACCTTCGAGCGTTTTATCGGCGGACTGTCTTCCCGGAGCGACCTGGTGGCCTGGGGGGATGATCCCACGGTGGTGGCTGTGTCCGGCCGCACGTCCGGTGCGACCGCGCTTTACGGAACCGGCGCCGGGCTGGATTACCAGCTGCGGAACCTGCGCATCGAGCCGCCTTTCAGCCTGTTCGACATCGCGGAAAAAAACGGAGCTGTCATAGACGGATTCCGGGTGCCCCTGGCCGGCGAGCACAACCTGCTGAACACCCTGGCGGTGATTGTGGCGGCTTCCAAACTGGGGGTTCCCCTGGAGACCACCCGGGCGGCCCTGGAAAGTTTCGCGAGCGTCAAACGGCGCCAGGAAGTCCGCGGCGTCAAAGCCGGGATCACCGTCATGGACGATTTCGCCCACCATCCCACCGCGGTCCGGGAGACCATCCGGGCCCTGAAACCCTTTTACACCAAGGGCCGCTTGATCGCCGTGTTCGAGCCGCGCACCAATTCCAGCATGCGCAAGGTCTTTCAGGAGGTCTATCCCGCCAGTTTCGACCAGGCCGACCTGATCTGCATCCGCAAACCGCCCCTGCTGGAAAAAATTCCGGCCGGCGAGCGCTTCTCCTCGGAAAAGCTGGCCGCCGACATCGCCGCCCGGGGGAAGCAGGCCCATTTTTTCGACGACACCGGCGAGATCATCGATTTTGTCAAACAGGAAGCCCGGGCCGGGGATCTGGTGCTGATCATGTCCAACGGCGGCTTTGACAACATCCACGCCAGGTTGTTGGATTCACTTTGAGTGATCTTCCGTGGCCCCCAATTCCTTTATGCCGCTGTCTTCAAAGTGACGTGCATTCCTTTGGTCGCAAGTGTGATGAGCATTTCCAGACTGAACTTTTCCCACTTGCCTCTTATGAGATCGGAGACCCGGGACTGGGTGGTGCCGAGAATCTCAACCGCCTTGGTCTGTGTAAGGCTTTTTGTTTTAATGAACTTCCGTAGGCCAGCCATAAGATCGGCTCTCATTTGAAGAATAGCGGCTTCATCCGGGGAGTACCCAAGATCAATGAACACATTGCCGGATGAATCGGTAACATGTTCATCGTTTACCTGGTCCGCCGGTTGACTGTTTACTTGTTACAGTAACATTCTATAATCTGTATTCAGGGCCGTCGCCAGTTTTTTGGCATTTTCCTTTCCGATGGAGCGGCGACCGTTTTCCATATCAGAAATATGCCGGCGAGGGATTTTTGCAAGTTTGGCGAGTTGATCCTGGGTCAAACCCTCCCTTGTCCGGTAAGCTCTGAGAGCGGTTTGTTGTTCCTTACCGATATATTCCGGAAACGCATCGCGGTAATCGATGCTCTCTTCAATATCAGCAAGTCCAAGCGATCCCGCAAATTTTCGGATTGCCTTTATCTTGTCCAACGGTCCAATAAATCTTGCCGTCTCTCTTTTTTCAGTAAGGCGCTTTTTTGTGTGTTCCTGCATAAATCACCTCGACCAGCCGGATTTCTTTTTGGGATATTTCCCATACAGCCACGTAAGTTGGTTTCCCTTTTTTGAGATGGCAATGGTGCCTGCCATTTGATAATTTCAAGTAGTTGGGCCAGTCCCCTCTTACGGGTCCGGATTGTTCGATTTCCCGAAGCAGCTGGAAGAGAATCGCCCTGATTTTTTAGGGAGAGACGCCGCCTGTTTTTGCGCTTTTTTTGATAATCTGGCGTGCCAGCTCATGGTTTCTCTATGCACCAAATATTAGTGCAAAAAAAGTTTGGTGTAAAGCCTTTTCATCAAATGAAAATGGAATAAAACACGTCTCATCCTTCCGAAAAGCGCTTCAAGGAATAAAAAGCCAGCCCGCTTACCGGCCGGGGTGGTTTCTCTTTCTTGCTGATGAAGACATGCTTGAAACGCAGATAGTGGGCGCTCACGAATTCCTTGGAGCCGATAACGCCCGCATCCGTAAAATAGCGGGTGCGATATAGGAAACGCCGCATGCGGTCCATCTGGAAATTGTTATCACGCTCTTTTTCGACGATCTCGCGGCGGATGGCTCCGGTTTTTCCAGGCTTTTTGAGGCCGCCGGCCTCGTATACATAGCGCCGGTAAAGACGCAGCCGTTCAGCTGCGTCTGTTTCACCGAATTCGGCCAAGCCGAAATCCAGGGATAAAAATCCATCCTTATTGCCGGCCTGAATATGATAGGCGAGGGAACACCAGCGGTAATCCTCTGGTCTTTCAACCAGTCCGGCCCGCATGGGGTTGAGGTCGATATAGGCCAGGCAGTTGATGAGGGTTTCTCCATTTTCCACAATCAGGCTTTTGAACCGTTCCCCCCACAGGGTTCCCCGGCGGCCGTGATAGCGGTTGTAATACCTTGAAAAGGTCTGCTTGATCTCCCGGATGAATTCCGAAAGGCTGGACCATTTGTTCCGGAGCAGGGGGATATGGTCTTCAATAAAGTTTTTGTCATCACCGTAGTACAAGGTATAGCGTTTTTTTACCTCGTCATCGCCGACATGGTCCGCCGGATGCATCCGGACCAGGAGGTGAAAGTGGTTGCCCATGATGCAATATCCCAGGATATCGGCAAAATAAATTCTGGAAAGCCGTTTGATAATGGCAACGACTTGATCCTTGTCCACATCGCCGAAGGGAAAGCCGTCCAGGGCGGTCCGGGACATGACATAGTTGGCTTCCAACACGGAAATCCAGGCTTTGGCGGTATTGTGGGTGATGCCGCAATCGGCTGCAAGAGATGACAGATTTAACAGCTGGCCGCTCCGGCCGGCGCAAAGCATCACAAAACGTTGAAAGCATGTGCACATCCGGATCTTCCAGAGACAAGTAGGGTTTATGGCCAAAAATTTTGCGCGCAAGAGTGGTTTTACCGGACTGGCGAGGACCGGTAATGGTGACCACCGGAAAGCCATGCAACAGGCTGTTCAGGGTTGCTTCGATATCGCGTGAAATCATGGCGGAAATCTTTTCTTGCGTATAACTTATTAAAATTTCAATAAATAAATTTTGAGTGTGAACCGTATGACAAGCCAAAAGCGGTTTTTAATTACCGTTCCACCGTAAAAATAGTTATGTTATTTGTCAAAATGATTTACAAAAAACATATATTTCGGATTTGCTCAAGAAGCAGATTTAAGAAGTAACAGCTTTTCCCGCTCAAGAGCTTTTTCCCGCGTTGCATCAGCCTTCTTCGATGGTTTTGAATTTGTCTTTGGGCGCGCTGCAGACGGGGCATTTTTCCGGAATGCTTTTGTCCGTGACATAGCCGCAAACCTGACAGACATGATAGGCCTTGGTTTCCTCCTTGATCACACTGTAAATGGCCCGTTCGTATAATTTGGCGTGAAACGTTTCGGCGTCCCGGGCCTGGCTGAAGGCCAGGGCTGCCGCTTTTTCATCTTCCTCCTCGGCCTCCTTGATGAAGTCGGGATATACATTCTCGGAGATGGTTTTTTCCCGTTGAAACGAATTTTCCAGATTGGTGTCCGTGTCTTGGACGACGATTTCCCTGGCCAGATTCAGATGGCGGGTGGCATGGACCCGTTCCGCTTCGGCAATGGCGCGAAACAGGAGGGCGATCTGGGGGATATCCTCCTCTGCCGCTTTTTGGGCATACGCCAGCAAGCGGAAATAGGCTTTGGCCTCGCCGATAAACGCTTTGTAAATATTGTTTTTCGTCTTTTCTTTCATGGCAGTCCTCCCGGCGGTTGCTGTGGTTGGCTGATCGGATGCTGGTTGACTGGGTTCACAGATACAACAATTTCCAGGTGGTATCAACCGGGTTCATGCGAAATAGTTGCATGGCGGGCTTCCGTGGTATAAAAATGAGACCGATGGCGGCCGGATGATATAACCGGCTGAGTAACTGTCCGTAACAAAGGAATATCCGTATGCCCGATGGAACAAAACGAGCCGATATCGCAACCGGACTGAACGTTTCCATTGTATTGAAACAGGACCAGAGAACGGGAAAGCTCACCGAGGGAATTGTCCGGGAGATCCTGACGAAATCCGCCACCCATCCCCACGGGATCAAGGTCCGCCTGGAAAACGGCCTGGTGGGAAGGGTGAAACGAATTCACGGATGACCGCCTGGGGTGATGGATACACCGGTTTTATTTCGAGGCGGACGAGTATTCCCTCAGGGTTTCGTAAACGATGGGCAGCACCGAGATGATCACGATGGCGATGATCACCAGCTCGAAATGCTGTTTGACAATGGGGATATTGCCGAAAAAATAGCCGGCCAGGGTCAGGGACGCCACCCAGAGCACACCGCCGACGACGTTGAAGACGATGAAGCGGGTGTAATTCATGGCCCCGATTCCGGCCACGAAAGGGGCGAAGGTTCGGACGATGGGAACAAAACGGGCCAGAATGATGGTTTTGCCGCCGTGCTTGTGATAGAACTCCCGGGTCCGGTCCAGATAGCGCTGTTTCAGAAAGCGGATATCGCCGCTGAATGCCCGCGGCCCGATCCAGTGGCCGACCCAATAATTCACCGTATCGCCGGCGACGGCCGCCAGAATGAGCAATCCAAGCAGAATGTTGATATCGAGCGCCCCGAGGGCGGCAAAGGCTCCGGCGGCGAAGAGCAGGGAATCACCCGGTAGAATCGGGGTCACGACAAGACCGGTCTCGCAGAAGATGATCAGCAGCAGAATGACGTAAGTCAATACGCCGTAGCGGCTGATCACATCGCCCAGCACCTTGTCGAGTTCCAAGAACAGTTGTATCAGATATGTGAGGGTCTCCATAAACCTTCCCCAATGAGTTTCCGGTTTATCGGATGGAATTCCATATCAATTCCATATCGATTAAGGATATGGAGAGGATATGACGCGGCCGCGGTCCTTCCCCGGTCAGCCTGCGACAGCAACGCCCGTGAATACCAGATGGCGGAGGGCTTTGTCAAGCAACCCGCCTTGTCAGGTTCCCGGTCCCCCGCGTCAGCGGATCTGTCACGCGGATTTGGAATTTCTTGTCCGATGGTTGTATCCGGCTCCCTTTTTATCCGATGGTTTTGGCATGGGCCGTTTCCCAGCGCTTGTCCAGGAAATAGAGAATCGGAACCGTCATGCGGGAAAACAGCAGCGAGGCGATTTCTCCGGCCATCAGGGAAATGGCCAGCCCCTGGAAAATGGGGTCGAAGAGGATCACCGAGGCGCCCACCACCACCGCCGCGGCCGTGAGCATCATGGGCCGGAACCGGACCGCGCCGGCGTCGATGACCGCCTGGTCCAGGGGGGCGCCTTCCTTCAGACGCAGCTCGATGAAGTCCACCAGGATGATGGAGTTTCTCACCACAATGCCGGCCCCGGCGATGAAGCCGATCATGGATGTCGCCGTGAAAAAGGCGTCCATGGCGAAATGGGCCGGAAGAATGCCGATGAGGGAAAAGGGAATGGCGGCCATGATCACCAGCGGGGTGGAAAAGGACTGGAACCAGCCCACCACGAGCACGAAAATCAACACCAGCACCACGGCGAAGGCAATTCCCAGATCGCGGAAAACCTCGTAGGTGATGTGCCATTCGCCGTCCCATTTCATGGAAAAGCGCTGGTCGCTTTCCGGCAGGGAGGCGGTGTATTGCTCGATGCCGTATCCTTCCGGCAGTTGCAGGGAGTCGATTTTGTTGCGCATCTCCAGGATGGCGTAGACGGGGCTTTCCTTGGCCCCGGCGACATCGCCGATGACGTAGACCACCGGCATGAGGTTCTTATGATAGATGCTGCGATCCAGGGGCGTCCGCCGGACCTTCACCAGGTCGGCGAGGGCCACCAGGCCGCCGCTGGGGGTTCCGATCTTCATGGCCTGGATGCGGTCCAGATCCGCCCGCATGGCCAGGGGCGGTTGCAGGACGATATCCACATCCTCTTTTTCCAGGGGCAGATGCAGCAATCCGGCGGGTTTCCCCGACAGGGCGGTCTGGATGGTCTGGGAGATGTGGGCCACGCTGATGCCGTGCAGGGCGGCTTTTTCCTGGTCCACATCGATCTGATACCGGGGTTGATCGTCTTCCATGATCCAGTCGACATCCACCACGCCCTCGGTTTCCTCGAAAATGCGCCGGATTTCCAGGGCGATTTCCCGCTGGCGTTTGTAATCCGGTCCGTACACTTCCGCCACCAGGGTGGAGAGGACCGGGGGGCCGGGAGGCACTTCGGCGACCTTGACCCGGGCGCCGTGACGGTCGGCGATGGCCTGGAGGGGCGGGCGCACCCGCTTGGCGATGGCGTGGCTCTGGTGCTTTCTTACGCCTTTGCCGGCCAGGTTGACCTGGATGTCCGCCAGATTCGGCGCTTTCCGCAGATAATAATGGCGGACCAGGCCGTTGAAATTGAAGGGCCCGGAAACCCCCACATGAATCTGGTAGTTTTCCACCTCGTTGACGGTTTTCAGGTATTCGCCCATTTCAAAGGCCACGGCGGCGGTGTCTTCCAGGGTGGCGTGTTCCGGCATGTCCAGGATTACCTGGAATTCGCTCTTGTTGTCGAAGGGCAGCATTTTCACCTTCACCCAGCCGACGGCCACCATGCCGCAGGCCAGCAGCAGGAGCAGGGCCGTGGCCGCCAGAAACGACCAGCGCCAGACCGGATGGTGGATGAGGTGGCCCATGGCCCAGCGGTATAACAGGGTGGTTTTTCCTTCGGTTTCATGGGCATGGTCGTGGGATGAATCCGCCGCCGGCCGCAGCAGGCGCCAGGCGGCCCAGGGGGTGACGATGAAGGCCACGATGAGGGAGAAAATCATGGCCGCCGACGCCCCCACGGGAATCGGCCGCATATAGGGGCCCATCAGGCCGCCCACGAAGGCCATGGGCAGGATGGCGGCGATGACCGTCAGAGTGGCCAGGATGGTGGGATTGCCCACCTCGTCCACCGCCTCGATGGCCACTACGGCTCTGGAACGGTTTTCGTTGCCCGGCAGCCGATAATGCCGGACGATGTTTTCCACCACCACGATGGCGTCGTCCACCAGGATGCCGATGGAAAAGATCAGGGCGAAAAGGGTGATCCGGTTCAGGGTGTAGCCGTACAGGTAGAAGGTGGCCATGGTGAGGGCCAGGGTCACCGGAATGGCGAAGGCCACGACCCCGGATTCCCGGTGCCCCAGGGTGAACCAGATGAGAATGGTCACCGACACGATGGCGATCATCATGTGGAGCAGGAGTTCATCGCTTTTTTCCTTGGCGGTTTCGCCGTAATGCCGGGTGACGGTGACATGAATGTTGTCCGGAATCAGCGAGCCCTTCAAATCCTCCACCCGTTCCAGTACCTTTTTCGCCACGCCGATGGCGTTGGTGCCCTTGCGTTTGGCCAAGGTCAGGGTGACGGCCGGGTAGGGCTCCCCGATGACGGCGCCGCCGGTCTTGACGGTTTCCCTGGAAGCCGGCCCCGTGCCGAAATAGACATACTGCTCCGGACACGGCGGCCCGTCGCTGATCTCGGCCACATCCGAAAGATACACGGGCCGGCCCTGATGGGCCGCCACCACGACATTGCGGACATCGTCGGTGGAGGCGAGGAAATTTCCGGTATGGACCACGATCTGGCCTTTGGAGGAGGGATAGGTCCCCGAATCCGTGGCCTGATTGGCGGCGAAAACGATCCGGCTGACGCTTTCGGCATCCAGACCGTAAGCCGCCAGGCGCGTGGGATCCAGCCGGACCTCCACCTTCCGGCCCTCGCCGCCGATGAGGGTGCTGAGGGAAGTGTTGGGCTCCTGTTTGAGGCGTTCCTCCACTTCCGCCGCCACCCGGCGCAGCAGATAGGGCTCGACTTCCTCGCTCCAGAAAGTCAGGGCCAGGATGGGGACGTCGTCGATGTAGCGCGGCTTGATCAGGGGCGGTGAGATGCAGCAGGGAATGCGGTCCATGTTGGCCATGAGCTTCGACTGGAGCCGGACGATGGATTCCTCCTCATTCTGGCCCACCAGGAAGCGTACCACCGCCATGGACATTCCGGGCGCGGAGGTCGAATACACGTATTCGACGCCGGGTATTTCCCAGAGCAGTTTTTCCATGGGCCGGGTGACCCGCTGCTCCACCTCCGTGGCGTCCGAGCCGGGCATCTGGACGAAGATATCGATCATGGGCACGATGATCTGGGGTTCCTCCTCCCGCGGCAGGGCGATGACCGCCGCCAGGCCGAGCAGCACCGAGGCGATGATGATCAGCGGGGTGAGTTTGGAATCGATGAAAAACTGGGCGATGTTGCCGGCCGGTCCGAAAGATTTGCTCATTGTACTAACTCCACCGGAGATCCATTGGTCAGTTGAGATGGCGGGGAAACAACGATCCGGGTTCCGTCCGCGATTCCCGATATCACTTCCATCCGGTCGCCGGCCGGGCTGCCGACGCGAATCAGGCGGAAGCGGGCCGTCCGTTCAGCATCGATGATGAAGACGCCCGTCAGCTGTCCGTGGTGGACCAGGGCCGAGCGGGGAATCCGGATCATCGGCTTCTCGCCCACCGGCAGGCTGACCCGGGCGAACATCCCCGACCGGAGACCCTCCGCCTGGGCGATGACCACCTGCACCATGAACGAACGGCTGATTTGATCGGCGGTGGGAACAATGACGAAAACGGTGCCCTCCATGGGCGTATCGCCGATGGCCGGGATGCGCACTTCCACTTTTTGTTCCAGGCGGATGGCCTGGATATGGGTTTCCGGCACCACCAGGTCGATGCGGTAGGCGCCGACACCCTCGATGGTCAAAAGCGGGGAGCCCGGCGAGGCCAGGTCTCCCGCATCCACTTGTTTGGCGGTCACCTTGCCGTCAAAGGGGGCGAGTACCCGGGCGTCTTTCCTGGACACATCCACGCTTTCCTTTTCCGCAAGGACCTGTTTGACCCGGTGACCGGCCGCCTCCAACATGGATTTCGCCTGGGACAGGGCGGCATTGGCTTTTTTATACTGGGCTTCGATCTGCTCGAAGTCCTGTCGGGTGATGGCGCTTCCCGCCAGCATCTTCCGGCCCCGGTTATACGCCGATAGGGCTTGTTCGGCTTCCGCCTCGGCGGCCTTTAAAGCCGATACGGCCGCGGCTTCTGCCTTTCTGGATTCCTCCAGGGCTGCTTCGGCCTGGTTGAGCCGGGCGATCACCTGACGCTCGTCCAGCAGGACGAGGGTGTCCCCCTTGCGGATCCTGTCGCCTTCCTTGACATCCACTGCGATGACGGTCCCCATGAGTTTGCTGGAAATGGTGGCGGAAACCTGGGCTTTGACACTGCCGACGGCATCGTAGAGGATGGGGTAGGTCGCGGAGTTCACCTCTTCGACCTGGACGGCGATGGCCGGGCCTTTTTTCGGGGCCGTGTTGCCCGGCTCGATTTTTTCACCGCAACCCGTTAGCGGGAAGCTGATCAACAGAAGTGAAAGCGCCAAATAGCAGGGAGTTCGCATGGGGCATTTCCTTTTGGTTGGAGATGGAAAAAGGGAACATCGCACAATGTGATAAATTCTTTACCGGTAAAATGCGTGGCTGTCAACGGGAATGGCACGGCTGAACCGCTGGAATTGCTTGACGAATCGCCGGACAGGTGAAAAGACGAAGCCGGGCGGCGATACACTTGACAGGCTTGGGATGGCCGCTTAGATTGGGAAATAGTTTATTTCAGCAACAAATACTGCCGATGAAAGGATGCGGTCCGCTTCGTTGCCACGGTTCCAGGGAGGTTCGCCATGCGGTATTTACCGATTGTATGGGCGCTTTGCTGTATCGCGGCAACAGCCGCGGCCGGAACGGAACAACTGATCGTTCTGATCCAGGACCGGCCCACGGAGGTGGCCAGGAGATTCCGGACGGATTTCCTTCCGCCCATCGAGCGGTTGGCCGGGGAGCTGGGAGTCACCGTCGCTGTCCGCGCCGTAAGCGACCAGGCTCCGGCCGAAGTGGCCATCACCCCCCTGCTGATTTTTCAGAATGCGCGGGGACGATCGATCTATCAAGGCCGTCCGAACACGCTGGATCGCATCCGGAATTTCATCCGGACCGCCCGTCATGTCCCTCAAGGGTCGACGGCCCTCTCGCGCGTGCATACGGCCGTGTGGAGCATGGGCCGCGCAACGATCTGGGCGCCCGTGAAGATCACACCCTTGAGCGGGAGCCTGCCGGAGGCCTTTGACCCGGAGGCTTTCCGGAAGGAAGCGCTCCAGGCGGTGTATAGCGGCTTCCGGCATTTCAGAGTCGTTTCGGAAGTGGAATTGGGGCGGGCCGACCGGGGTTTTTACCTGGACGTCTATCCCTACCGGTCCAGGGAAGGCGTCCTGTTTCTGTCGCTGGCGGTGTATTCCCAATTCCATTGCCATCATCCGGTGTATCATACCGGTGATACCCCGTTGATGGGTTCCTGGGAACAGCGCGGGCGCCTGTTTGAGGAGGCGGCCCGGAAAATGGAAGCGGTGGTGCGGGAAAAAGCCGCCGACCCTTTCGGCGGGGACGGGTTTGATCCGGTGGACGGCAGGGTCGCGGCTGTCACCTGGGAGGAATTCGGTTTTCCATTGCCGCCGGCTGACCCAACGGAAAGCCGGCGCTTCGTCGGCGACGAGATTCCGCGTCACTGGAAATTGCGCAGCCCGGCCCCCCTCGATCCGCCGCTCATCCAGTTCCGCTTCCCGCCGCCCCTGGATAACCACGCCGGTGAAGTCGTGGACGGGACCGGCGAATTCCATCTGCCGGGGGATTTGCAAGCCGGGGCCGCGACCGGCTCCATCCAGGTCCAAGCCGCTTCCGTCACCATGGGGCAGAAGGAACTGGATCAATTCATTCACGGCAGCATGGTGTTGAATGCGGCCCGGTTTCCCGTCGCATCCTTTACCATAACCGCCGGTGACGACGAGGGCGAAATCCCGGCGTTCGGACGTCTTTGCCGGGTGGCCTACAGCGGGAATTTCAGCATGAAGGGCAAGACCATGCCTCTGAATGCGGCCCTGGAGATCGAGCCGGTGGTCACGGCCGAGGGCGAAAAACGGCTGTTGATGCGGGGCGGTTTCCAGATCGATTTGAAGGCGTTTGACATCCAAGGCCCGGACGGTCCGGAGCCGGCCAATCACCTGTTGCTTTTTGACGTTCATTTCACCCTGGAACCGGCTGAAACAGCGCCGGGCGTCAGCAATGGCAATTCATAACCGTTACGGAAAGGAGATCGACATGCGGACATTTTCCTGCAATAATAAGATGATGATTATGTTGACGGCGCTGGCGGTGCTCGGCGCTTCGCGGCCCGTGGCCGCCCGAACCTACACCATCGATCCGGTGCATTCCTCCGTGGTGTTCAAGATTTCCCACCTCGGGGTCAGCCAATTTTACGGCCGCTTCAACAATCCCGCCGGAATCCTTGAATTCGACGAGCAGCAGCCGGAAAAAAGCCGGATCGAAGTGACGGTGATGAGCAAGGAGATCGACACGGCCAATGAAAAGCGTGATACTCACCTTAAGAGCCCGGATTTTTTCAATATCGACGTTTATCCAGCCATCCGCTTCGTCAGCAGGCAGGTCCAAAAGGCGGCTGAGCGGAACTACCTGGTCAGCGGAGAACTCACATTCCTCGGTGTCACCAAACCCCTGGTGGTGACCGGCACGTATGTGGGCGCCGGAAAGGACCCCTGGGGCGGCAACCGGATCGGCTTTGAGACCGCCTTCACCATCCGGCGCAGCGATTTCGGCATGAATTTCATGCCCGAGTCCCTGGGGGATGAAGTCGAGATCATTGTCGGGATCGAGGGGATGGGGAAATAGCCCGGTCGGGATGGGGGATTGCACCTTCATTTCCTCGTCGGGTCAGTCCCCCATTTTTCCCTTTGCCTCTTATACTTCCGCAAGCCGTTTCAGGGAATAGATTCCATCAAGACCCTTGATGCGCTTGGGCTTTTTCTCCCGGGTGGTGTGAAAATGACCCTTGAACCGCTGGTACAGGCCGGAGACAAAGGCCTTGCTGCCGATGATGCCGGAATCGGAAAAATAGCGGGTGCGAAACAGAAACCGGTCCACCCGCGAGACCTGAAAACCTTTTTTCCGTTCCTTTTCCAGAGTTGTTCTTTTGATTACCCGTTCATTTTCATCCTTCAAACTTCTTCCTTCATTTTTCGGTAAGGCTCCGGCTTCATACACATATTTCCGGTACCGCATTAGTCGTTCCTCCTTGCCGGCCACGCCGAACTCGGTCAGCCCGAATTCCCAGGACAGGAAATCATCCCGGTTGCCGGTCTGGAAATGATAGCCCATGGAACTCCAGCGGTATTCTTCCGGCCGGGCCGCGAGACCGGCGCGGATGGGGTTGAGATCGATATAGGCCAGGCAGTTGATCAGGGTTTCGCCGTTTTCCA
>JBMORA010000048.1:0-75395 GCA_049320885.1 Thermodesulfobacteriota bacterium
GAAAGGCCGTCGCCGCAGGTGACGACCAAATCAAACCACGGCTGATGCTCTATAATTTCTATTTCAGCAAGGGGGATTTCGAACAAGCCGAACAGGAACTGCTGCGGGCCATTGAAAAAAATCCCGGCAATTCGGATCTGCACATCATCCTGGGTCTATTTTATGTCAGCCGCAAGGAAATGGATAAAGCGGACAAAACTTTCGCCCTGGCGATTGAAATCGATCCCCGGAACATCAAACCCTACCTGGTTTCGGCAGAAGTACTCACCGCCTCAGGCCAGCCGGACAGAGCCCTTTCGCTTTACCGCGAGGCGCTGCGAATTCAACCGGAAAACAAAAGACTGAACCTGATTTTGGCGCGTTTCTTCCTGCAGCAGAACAAACTAATCGAGGCGGAGAAGACCATCCGGAAGCTCCTGGAAGAACAACCCAACGACCTGCCGGCCCTGATCCTGAAGGGGGAGCTGCTGCTGATCCGCCAACAATACGATGAGGCCATTACCCATTTTGACCGGCTGATAGAACAAGAGCCGGGCTCCGACCGGCTCCACTACCTGAAAGCCCAGGCCCAGAACCGGAAGGGGGATAATACCGGCGCCATTGCATCCATCCAGAAAGCACTCACCATTCAACCGAGAAATATCAGCGCCAAACTGATGCTGTCCGATATCTACCTCCAGCAGGGAATGATCGAACAGGCCCAGCGGGAGAATGAACAGATTTTTTCCATGCTGCATCAAAGTCCGGCCGTCAGAATGATCCTCGGGAATACCGCTGAAATCCAACAGCGAGGAAAAGAGACCAGCGTGGAGTCTTTCGACACGCTTTTTGAACTGGCCTCGGAAAATCCGGCCGGGTATCTCCATGTCGGTCAGGTGGAGTTTTTCCGGAAAAAATACGACCAGCTCATGAAAAATTTTGAGAGCGCCTTCAATGCCAACCCCAAGCTGCTCAATGTATTCACCAGCATCATTCTACTGCACGCTGTCAAGGACGAATACGATATCGCCATCCGTAAGTGCAACGAACAGATCGAACGTATGAAAAATGAACCCGCTCTCCAGGCACTGGTCCAAAATCTACTGGGGGGCCTTTATCTTGCTCAAAACAAAACCGAGCCTGCCGAAAGCGCCTTCAAGAAGGCGATTGCGCTCAATCCCAACTACCTGAAACCTTACTATGGACTGGCCAGAGTCTATCTGATCAACAAAAAGGTGGACAAAGCCGTCGAGCAGTATCAGGCCCTGGCTTCCAAGGACCCGACCCAGACAGGCCCCCATATGGTGCTGGGAACGCTTTTCAGCATGCTGCAACGGTACGATCTGGCGGAACAGCATTACCGGACGGCCCTGGAGATCAATCCCGATTTCATACCGGCCGCCAACAATCTTTCCTACCTGCTGGCGGAGCAAGGCAGTTCCCTGGACGAGGCCCTGCGCTTATCCCTGACGGCCAAATCGAAAAAACCGGACGACCCGTTCATCAAGGACACCCTGGGATGGGTCTACTATAAAATGGGACTCTATCCGGACGCCGTCCGGGAACTGGCGGAAAGCGCCGAAAAACTCCCGGACAACGCCACGGTGAATTATCATTTGGGAATGGCCTATTATAAGAGCGGCCAACATAAAGCCGCCAAGGCTCAACTCCAAAAAGCCCTCCGCTTGAACGAAAAATTTCCCAACGCGGAACACGCCATGGAAATCTTGAGCGGACTCTGACGCTGGCTGTGATGACCGGGAACGGATATAAACCAGGATCGCCCTTCATATGAAATACTTTTCATTCCGAATATTGTTTCTGTGTATTGCCCTGCCGCCCTTCATTCATCTGGCGACGGTTCAATCCCTTGAGACATATCTGCGGAATCAGTATAAAGAGGCGATTGAAAATACCTACCTGGGGGACACGCGGCCGCTTTTCAGCGGCGATATCCGGCTGCGAGACGCAGTCAACAACAACATCGACCGCTTTCTGGCCCGGCAACCCTTGATCAAATGGGGCGCCAAAACGGAAGTCCTGGTCACGACGAAGCAGAATTCCATCATTTATCCGAACATCTTCGCCGCCGATGAGGATTCACTGATGGCCAAGGATCGCCGCCTGGTTGCCGCGGACAACTACCGGCTCATGAATGAAGGCCTGCTGATCAGCGTCAATGTGACCTTGCAAAGAAGCTCCCTGCTGGTCATTCTGATGTTCAGCTCGTTTTATTTCGTATCCCTGCTGTTTCTCTACCGTCACTACCGGATCGGATACCGCAAAGCCGTGGAAGAGGAACGGAATCGCGAAAAAGAGATTGCGCGGCTGCTGGAAATCGAAAAACAACATTCCGCCCGCCTGGCCGCCCTGAGGGAAGACAAACAGTTTCTGGCCGGCGAGTTCCAGAGAATCAAGAAAAAGCTGGAACATGACAAACTTCAGGCCACCAGAAACGAAGACGAGATGATTGAGGAGATGATCGCCCTGGAAGCCAAATTCCAGAACACCCTCAAATTGTATGATGAGCAGCAGAAAGAAAACGAGTCCCTGAAGGAGATCATCCGGCAGTATGAAAAAATGCTTCAAAAAACCGACAAGCAGCGGGACAGGACGGTGGCCGCCGTCCAGAAACGCTTTAAAATGCTATACAAGAATGTTCTTTTCCAGCAGCGCGCTTATCAAGGAGTGGCCGATCTCCCGGAAGACATGAAAATAAAGGTCGAGGAGGTGATCCAGCATCTGCAGACCGATCCCGCCCTCGTGCCGGTGAAACGCAAAGTCATGATGAAACGCAATCCAAAGGCGATCCTGGAGGTGACCTTCTCCTACAACGGCAGGCTCTACTATCGAAAAACCAGGGACAACCACATTGAAATTCTGGCCGTGGGAACCAAAAACACCCAAAACAAAGACCTGGCCTATCTGGACGGTCTTGATCTGCCGGACTGAAAACAGGAAGCACAAATCTCCGAACTGCGATAAAAAAGCAGCCGGCAAGGTGCTGAGGAATCCTGGTCAGTGCTTGGCGTTGCGGTACAAAAGGGTCGTGCTTCGCACCTTTCTGGTCAGAAGCCAGGCAAAGTTATGCATGACGGCCAGTGCCACGGAGGGTTTTTCCAGGCTGTAGCGGTCAAAATCGGCGCGTGACAGGACCAGGGCGCTGGAATCCTCCATTGTCCAGGCCGAAGCCGAACGTTTGGCTCCGTCGATGAAGGAGAATTCACCGAAAATTTCACCTGGACGAATGATGGAAATCCACTCCTCTTCCTCTTTCCGCCAGACCATCCGGATGGTGATTTTCACGCTGCCCCGGGAGAGCAGGTACATGTTGTCGCCGATATCGTCTTCCGAAAAAATCTGAGTATCCTTCGGAAGACTGACCTCCGTCAGCAAGGTTTCGATGTCAGCCAGATCTGCGGGTGAGATGTTGTTGAACAATTCGGACAATGCCAAAAACCGGATACGGTCATTCATTGCGGACTCCCAGGCGGGCGTTTTGGTCAGCCCGCATGAATTTGGATAACAGCTCAGCGATGTTCCCGCCGGGCGATTTCTTCCGTCATGAAAACAGCCACTTTTTCACTGTGGGTTTCCTTGTTGCTCTGCATCAGCTCCAACCGTGCGGACGGCAGCAGGGCGACCATTTTTTCCAGGGTCTCAATCCCGTGGAGGGTGTCGCTTTTTGCACCGATGATAACCACCGGCGCCTGGATGAGATGAAGCCGGTTCCACAGCGAGTAATCCTTGAGGGCATAGGCGTTGGCTTTCAGGCGGATCGGTTCCGCAGCGTCGATGGTGCCTTCGTATTTCTTCACCTGTTCCGGTTCCTTTTTCCGGTCCAGACGGAAATGCTTCAAATACAATTTCAGAATGGGGCGCACCAGCGTGTATAACCCCGCGGGAACAAAACGGATGATGAACAGAAGCCAGGGAGGAAAAGGGAAATCGCAAATCGGTGAAATCAGCAGCGCTGCTTGCGGCTGCCGAACATTCCCCGCCATGTAATCCAGGATGATGGTGGCGCCCAGGGAACTGCCGGCGAGATAAAACGGCCGCCCGTCTTCGATTTTACGCTCGATGAGTTCCCGGATGTCCATGCGCATACGCGGAACGGAAAAGTCCACCGCCTGATTTTCCGGCAATCGCGCACTCCGTTTTTCGCGTGTTTCCACGTACAATGTCCGGTAATGGGCCCCCAGATGCCCCAGGACTTCCGTCCAGCCGCTGATCAATGAAACCCAGCCGGCCACAAAAACGACCACCGGCCCGTCCCCGTTGTCGTTTTCATTTTTAAAATCAAATACTTTTAAAGCGACACCATCGGAAACCGTGATGTATTCCTCCCGTACCGGCAACCCGGATTCCATCCTGCCCCCAACCAGCATATCCGTCTTTCCGAATTTCATCCCGAAACAACAATCCATATCCCGAAGGCGCTCGAACAACGAACCGTCCATCGGTCGCCGCGGTCGTCTCCTCCCGTCGTTCCCCTGGAGTCCACCGGCCTGACCAGCATTCTTGAAAAAAAACGGTTGTGTGTCAATGCAAAAATGCAGCCAGCAATTTTGCTTGACACCCCGGAGAACCCATACTATCAACGGTAAACGAAGCGCACGCACAATCCCGCTGCCCGGATATGGAATCTTCAGCCCCGTTCTTGATGGCGCTCCTGAAGGAAAATAAGAACATAACAATCTAACATCATGGCTTGAATATGACCATACAGTCCGTAAACCGGGCGCTTGACATCCTGTTTCTGTTTTCCGACACCCATCCCCATCTGGGCATCACGGAAATCAGCAACCAACTGGGATTGACAAAGCCCACCGTGCATGCCCTCGTCCGCACCTTGACCCACCGGGGATTTCTCCAGCAGGACCAGGTCAGCCGCAAATACGCTCTGGGACTTAAAATTTTCGAACTGGGAACATTTCTGGCCGGCACCATGAAAATCAACCAGATGGGCTCGGCCGTGGCCCAGCGGCTGGCGGAAGCCACCCGTCAGGTCATCCGTATCGCCATCTGGGATCAAAACACCATGCTGGTGACCCTGAATGTCTTTCCGGGGGCCAGGGAAAACCCATTTCAACAGTTGGGCCCCCGGGTACCGGCATATTGCTCCGCATCCGGAAAAGCCGTTTTGTCGGCGCTTTCCCCCAAAGCACTGAACCGGTATCTGAAGCAAATCACCATGGCGGCCTTTACCCCGTATACCATCACCCGCCAGGAAGATCTATTGAAAGAAGTGGAAGATGCGCGCCTGAAAGGATACGCGAGTGATCGAGAAGAGTTCATGCTGGGTATCGCCTGCATCAGCGCGCCGATCTTCGATCATGCGGGAAATCCCACGGCCGCCATCAGCATTTCCTCTATACCCTCTCTGCTTTTTTCCGACAATACAGCCCCTTTCGTCGAGGCGTTGCAGCACAGCGCCGGTGAAATCTCCTCCCGTCTGGGGTATAATCAAAACATGCTCTAGGTGTTGTTCAACCGCTGAAACATCCGTTTGTTCCGCCGATAGAGGTTGACAAATTCGCCAAACAAGGTGTCGTAAATCAAGCGGTTGGCCGGATTGGGTCGATAGATGCGGCGAAAGGAGATCAGGCCCGGAATATCCTCGAAGGAAATCCGGCCGAGGGCCGCGGAGGCGATGAAAGCCGCACCGCGGGCATTGGCTTGAATGGGATTGTCGACCTGGCGGATTTCCCGGTTCAGGACGTCGGCGAATATCTGGCACCAGGCGTCCGATTGGGCGCCGCCGCCGATGATGTTCAGACAAGCCATCCGCCGGCCGATGAACCGTTCCACGTACCGAAGACTCCACCGGGTGTTGTAGGCAACCCCTTCCATTACCGCCCGGATGATATGGTCCCGGGTGGTGGTTTTGGAAAGATTGTACAGGCCCCCGCGCAGAGCGCCGTCATCCACCGGAGTCCGCTCCCCGTTCAGCCAGGGGGTGAAAAGAAGCTTGTGGCTGCCGGCCGGCACCGCGGAGACGATTTCATCCAAACCGGCATAGATATCCGCCGGCCCCCGGGTGCGGGACCTTATGTCCCGGCCGTGGAAAATCACATTTTCCAGCAGAAAATCAAGACATTTTCCCGCCATGTCCTGCTCATTGACCGATTGATATTTTCCGGGAACCGCGGAAGGGAACGACGCGATGGAGCGGAACACGTCCGTTTTTTTGAACGGCACCACGGCCTGGACCCAGGAAGAAGTTCCGATATACAGATGACCGTCGAAATCCCGGACAGCTCCGGAGCCGACACAGGCGCACTGGTGGTCCGGGGAACCCATGATCACTTTCACATCCGGTTGCAATCCGATTTCCCTGGCCACTTCCGGCAACAGGACGCCGAGAACATCCGTCGGGCGCTTCAGGGGGGGGAGTTTGTCCTTTTCAATGCCCAGCCGCCGGATCAGGCCGTCGTCATAGCGGATGTGATGAATGTCCCGGATGTCGGTGACCCAGAACAGTTGGATCGAATCATGGGATGCGGCGAATTGGCCGGTCAATTTCAGATTGAGATAGTCCTTGCTGGGCAGAAACTGCCGGGTGCGCGCATAGATCTCCGGAAATTCATGCTTTATGAGCAGAACGTGGGCGATGTCGTCCTTGCCGGACAAGGTGGGACCACCGCCGGTTTTGGGAAGCCAGCGCAGGATATTCCACAAGCCGTAACCCGCGACGCGGGGAAACCCCTGCATGATTCTCCTTACATGGGGAGCTCCCCTGGAATCCATCCAGGTGAGCGCGTTCATCAGATGACGACCACCCGCATCCACCGCCACGGTGGTGGAAAACGTGCTGGAGACCGCCATTGCGCGGATGTTTTCCGGAGCCACCATGCGGTTGGCGACGAGCTTCCCAGCGGTCCGGATCAGCGCTCCCCACCAGTCGTCCGGATCCTGTTCCGCCCCGCCCCCTGGCAGGAACCGGATGGGGGTTTTTTCGGAAACGAAATCCATCACCTTGCCGTGCATGGAAACAACGGCCGATTTCACCCCCGAGGTTCCGTGGTCGATGGCCAGAACGTATTCTTCATGACCGGTCCTTGGGTTCATTCATCACCAGTCCAGATTCGTGACCACGCCTTGGTCGTCCACCCGCTGGATGATGACACCGCCAAAGGATTCGCCGTCCTGTTTGCGCTTGTCCAGGGAGATGACCTTGGAAATCAGGTTGATGAAATCCGAAGGGTTGATACATCCCTCCGGTGGGAAAACGCCCCGCCGGGGTATCTTGCCCTGGAGCATCAACAGGGCTCCGATGGCGGCGGGAATTCCGGTGCCCTCCCCCAGGGCCTGGCTGCGGGAAGCCATATGAAAGCGGTATTCCTCGGCGGCACCGTTCCTTTTGCCTTTCACCACCACCGAACAGCAGCCGCGCTGACTGCCGAACCCGGTTTCCCGCAGAATCCGCTCCCGTTCCCGGAGGATATAGGTCACGGCAAAATCATGGGGGCTGATGGATGTGCCCATGACATCCATGGGTTCACGCCGGGTCATTCCCAGACGGCAGATATCCTGGATCAGCTGGTAATAGGCATCCGGCAGAACCGTGCCTTTATTGGTGACTTGTTTCAAATCGATGTATTGCGGCAGGGTCAACTGCTCCGGATGGGGATACGGATACACGCGGATCCCGTTTCCCAGCACGGGAAAATCCACGGTCTGGCGAAGGGCGATCCCGTCCGGTTCAAAGTATTTCACATGGGTCAGTTTGCCGTCCAGGAACATGGGAATGTCGATGCTCATGCAGTGGAAACGGTGGTCGATGACCCCGACGCCCTCGGTGGGCTCACCGCCGTGGGCATGAAAAATATCCACGGAGTCCGTTGAATCCAGCAGATTATCAGCGGCGAATTTGGCCAGCAGATTGGTGGCGCCCGGCGAATTTCCCATACCGATGACGGCGGTGATTCCGGCGGCCCTTGCCGCCGAATCCATGGCCAGAACCTTGATAGTGGCGTCCACGTCATCACAGATATCCACATAGTGGATGCCCGATTCGATCACCGCGCCTAGAATCGTCTCCACGGATTGGAAAAAAGGCCCCACGCAATTCACCACCAGATCATGCCCCCGGATCACGGACAGCACGCTCGTATGGGACAGGGCATCCAGTTCCGCAACCGATATCTTGTCCGAGCCCAAACGGTTTTTCAGTTCATCCGCCCGCCGCCGGTTTTGATCGGCGACGCAGATTTGTCCCACCTGCTGCTGTGCTGCCAGCGCGCCCACAACGACGCTGCCCACTGCCCCACAGCCTCCCAACACCACTATTTTTGCCATTTGATTGCCCCTTGGTTTTGAATTCTGGAAAATATTAACTTTGTTAAGATTAACTATGTTAATATTTTTCTGCTGTCAAGTGAAATTGTTAAACGGCGGTTCCGTTTTTTTTGCTCGCCATGGATATCGTGAGCCCAGAGGATAAACGGTAAACCGAATGGAAATCGGGAGGGTTCCCGGGGAGGTTTCCAGGCTGCCTGAAAAATGAGGGACGCACCCGCCGCAACCGGGTAAAACATCCGGCTTGAATGCAGCGCTGGTGCTATGCCGCTTGGTTGGCGAGGCTGTGAATGAACTCGTCGATCAGCTTATCGTAAACCGCCTGCGGATGTTCCACCACATAACCGACGATATGACTGTTGTGCAGACTGATCATGCCGTGCAGAAGACTCCAGATATGAATCAGACGCAGGTAGACGATTTCCGCGTTTTCCGGCAACCGCAGGATACGGGAAGCCGCTTCCCTGGCCAACTCCGCAATCTGCATGGAAATGCGATATTCCACCGCGGAAAGTTTTTCAAAGGGGGTGCCGATATAATCCTTGTATTTAGGTGTCGGCCGGGAAAACATGATATCGTAGTAGCGCGGTTTTTCCATGCCGAATCGCAGATAAGTCCGGATCATCTCCCGGATTTGTTCCCGCCCGTCGTCCCGGCTCGCATGGGCCGCGGACAGATCCTGGTACAGCATTTCAAAGCCGCGAATGACGATGGAGATGTATATTTCATGCTTGCCGGAAAAATAGTTGTAGATATTCGGCGCGGTCATGCCGATCCTGCCCGCGAGACGCCGCATGGTCAAGGCGTCGAAGCCCTCCTGGACGATGATTTCCAGGGCGTTGTCCAGGATACCTTCGCGGATTTTGGCGATTTCGTGATCTTCACGGGCGGTTTTCATAGGTTTTCAACCATACAGACAACAACGCCCGGAGTCAATAGGACGCGGAGAATTTTTCGCCCTCATCGCCGATTTTCCGTTGCCAGGACCTGGATCTCATTTTCTTCTTTTCATTTCTCTGGATATCCGGTGATATCCCTGATTTCCTTGTAAAGCCCCTCCAGGGCCGGATACATTTTTTGATACACGCGCTCAAACAACTCCCGATAGACGCCGACATTTCGTTGATCCGGTTCGAACACCCGGTCATAGACGACCATGGCCTGAATGGCCTCTTCAAAGGAGGAATAGACGCCTAGACCCACGGCCGTCACGATGGCGGCCCCCAGCCCCGACGTCTCAAAGGTTCTTCCCCGCACCAGGGGCAGATTGATGATATCGGCCGAGATCTGACAGATCTCATCGCTCTGGGAAGCTCCGCCGGAAACCGCCAGCCGTTGGAAACGGCTGCGGCCGCGTTTTTCCATTTTCTGGATACCGTCCAGCAACCCGTAGGCCAGGCCTTCGATGACCGCTCGATACACATGGGCCTTGGTGTGCACATCACCGAAACCGATCATGGCGCCCTTGGCGCAGGGTTCCTTCAAACCCGGACTCCAATACGGCTGCACCACCAGTCCCATGGAACCCGCAGGCGCCTGGGTCAGCAAACGGTTCATGACCATTTCCGCCGGAACCCCCTTTTCCGCAGCTTCCATCATTTCCTTGTGGGCGAATTCGTTCTTGAACCAGGTGATCATCCAATAGCCGCGGAAAATTTCCACTTCCGGATTGAAATGCCCCGGAATGGGCGCCGGATAAGGCGGCATGAACGGCAGGGTTTCGAAATATTTTCTGGAGGTGGTCTGGACCGTGGCGGTGGTCCCGAAGCTCAGGCTGGCCATGTCCTGGGAGAGCACGCCCATGCCGATGGTTTCACAACCCTTGTCGGAACCGCAGGCGATCACCGGTGTCCCCGCCGGAATGCCCGTCTGCCCTGCCGCCTTTTCGGTGATGACGCCGATCCGTCCGCCCGGCTCCACCAGTTCCGGAAGTTTTTCCGGTTCAATCGGAAAACAGAGATTGGCGAAATTGAGCAGCTCGCCCGGTTTGCCCCATTGCATTTTTCTGTAGTTGAAGGGTATATGCCCGATCTGCGACGCCACGGAATCACGGAATTCGCCGGTCAAGCGGCAGTTCAGAAAACCGGAAACCTGGAGATACTTGTGGGTCTTGGCCCAGATTTCCGGTTCATTCTGACGGATCCAGTTGCATTTGCCGTCCCGCTGGGTTTTTTCCAGGGCTTCCTCCATCTTGACAATCCGCAGAGCCGTTTTCAGCAGGCCGCCGGGATGATATACGGGTTCCGCCTTGCGCTGGTCCAGCCACACCATCAGGGGGCGCAGGGGGTTTCCCTCCCGGTCCACGTTGACCATGCTGGCCCGCAGGGTGCTCACTCCCACGCCCTGGATCCGCTGGAACAATTCACCGTGTTTTTCCTTGAGGAGCCCGCAGGCCCTGCAGAGGCTGTCCCAGTATATTTCCGCATCCTGTTCGGCGTACCCGGGCCGGGGGCTCTGATAAGGTGCGTAAAATTGCTGGGATTTGTCGATCAATTCCCCGCTGATGGAAAACAGCATCACCCGCAGGCTTTGGGTGCCGCAGTCGACGGACAAAAACACTTTTTCCATACTCCCCCTCCTTCCATTGCATGCTTGAGCACCGGGCGTGTGATGTTGCCCTGGGTGCTGATTCCGGATGGTCATTCCTTATTCACCACATGCGCCCGGCGGTGTAATTCCGCATAGGCTTGCTTTTCCGCTTCCCAGCGCCGCTCGTCCCAGGTCAGCTTCGGTTGGCACAATCCCTGGATACGTTCCATGTAGGGGAAGCCGCCTTCGGGGGTTAGAATGCCGATGCGCACGCGCCGCAGCAGAAGATCGGCGAGGTGCCGGATCTTCTCCCGGCCGGCGACGAACGGCAGCTCGGCCCAGAGGGTTTCGGTGCCCGGGATCACCTCCAGGTCTTTCAACTCCGCCTGCCGGACCAGGTCCGAAGCGGCATGGCCATACCGGCCGCAGAGTCTTCTCCAGGCCGAAGGCGTCAGGTTTTCGGGAACCACGCCATATTCCGGTACGACGGCGAACACGGATTCATCCTCGGGGATATTATCTGTGAGATTCGGAATGAACGGTCGCGCCGCTTTCAGCGTGTCCACCGCCATTTTCCGGAAAGTGGTCAGTTTGCCGCCGGTAACGGTGATCAGACCTTTATCCACCCAGACGACATTCTCCCGCGATTCCTTGGACGGGGCCAGTTTGCCCTCGCTGAGCACCGGCCGGACACCGGCAAGGCAGGCGATGGCTTGTTCCAGGCCGACCCGGAAGGATGGAAAAAACCAGTGCAGCCCTTCCATGAGATACCGGGCCTCGCTCATGGTGGTGGCCGGTTCCTGGTCCAGATCGCTGTCGTGGTCGATATCCGTTGTTCCCAATAGTACCACGCCCTCCCAGGGGGAAATGAAAACCGGCCGCTTGTCCGCCGGATGGAAAAAACTGACCGTATGGGCCACCGGCAAAGCGGAATAGGGAAAAATCAGATGACTGCCCCGCAGGGGTCGCAGATGGAGGTGCTCCCGGGGCGATGGGTGAAGCTTCTCGGCCCAGACTCCGGTGGCATTGACCACCGCGCTGGTGTTGATTTCCACGGAGACACCGGTTTCCGTGTCCTTGAGGGCCAAGCCGGCGACCGCTCCCGCAGCGTTTCGCAGCACCGCCTCTACGGACATATAGTTGACCGCCGTTCCGCCCCGGGCGACGCCTTCCTCGATGAGTCGCAAAACCAGTCGGGCGTCGTCCACCTTGGCGTCCCAGAACCGGAACCCGCCCACCAGATGCTCCTCCTTGATATCAGGGAGCAAGGAACGGAACAATTTGGGATTCAGATAACTGTGCTGCTTTTCGCTGGCCATCAACCCATAGATGGACAGGCCGATTTCCAGGGAGCGCTTGCCGGGTCCGTGATCGCTGTATACCGGCACCAGGATTTCCAGCGGCTCCACCAGTCCGGGTGCCTCGTTGAGCAGGCGTTCGCGTTCCCTTACCGAGGTCCGGGTCAACAAAAATTTACCTTCCTTCAAATACCGCAAGCCGCCGTGTACCATCTTCGATGACCGGCTGGAAGTGCCCCAGGCAAAGTCTTTTTTCTCCACCAGCAGCACTTTCAGGCCGCTGCGGACCGCTTCCCGGAAAACACCGGCGCCGGTGACGCCGCCGCCGATGATCACCAGATCCCAGTTTGTTTCCATTTGAATGAGTTCCATACCCGTTTTCCTTCTTTTTACAATGCCGGTGAGGGCTGGAGATTCAGCCAGATCTCGATGCTTTTTTTCATGACGTCCCGCACCACTGTTTCCACCCGGTCCAGGTCATCCGGCAAGGCGGCCAGCAAACCGCGATAATAATCGCCGGAGCTCTCCCGGGCGATTTCCAGGCTGAAATATCCGGCGGCCAGACGTTTGTAGATCTGTTCGAAGTCGTTCAAAATCAGCGGATATACCCGGTTGCGGCACTCCCGAACGAACAGTTCCTGCAGCCGCCAGTCGAACCGCACGAAAGTTCCCGCATCCGCCCGGGGCTCCGGAGCTTCCCGCAAGTGCTCCATGAGTCTGGCGGCGGCATGTTCGGCCGCCCCCCTGGCGCAGACCGGCAGGATGGTCAACCGTACTTCCAGCAGATTGGTGATGAAACCATCCGGTATCTGCTCCGCATACCGCGACATGGTGGCCAGCATCCCCAGCCCACCCTGGTTCCAATAGTCGTTCACCAGGGTGGGCTTGCCGTGCCGAATGGTGATCCAGCCTTCCCGGGCCAGACGCTGCAGGGTTTCCCGCAGGGTAGGCCGGGTAACGCCCAGTTGCCGGGCCAGATCCCGCTCGTTCGGCAAGGCGGACCCCACCGGAAGGCTCTCGGTCAATATGGCCGTTATCAGGCGATTTTCGGCGAACTGGGTCGGCCTCAGGGGTTGCCCATCGGTCTGATTCATGGCATGCGTTTCCTTTCTTCTGGTATGAGGTCATACCAGTTGCCATTTTACTTGTCAAATGGAATTTTTTATGGATTCTTTATGCAGTAAACCCGGATGATCCTGTTGTAAATTCTGGCGAATGGATGTAAAAGAAAACCAAACATTTCGGAATACGGGGGGGCCATGAATCCAAGAATACCATCACACTGCCTGTTCCTGCTGTCCCTGATCGCCCTGTCAGCCGTGACGATCCCGCCGGGCCGCTCCGACGCCGCCGACCCGCCTCAGTACCAGGAAAAACGCTCCTGCATCCAGGCCGTGGACGGCTACGCCTATCTTTCGGAAAACATGACCCTGGCGGAAACACGTTCGGCAGCCTTCGCCAATGCCAGACGCCAGGCCCTGGAGGCGGCCAAAACCTTCATCCGCTCCAAGACCAAGGTGACCAACTTCATGCTGGATTACGACACCATCTGGTCCGACAGCGAAGGCGCGGTGACTGTCATCGAACAGAAGGACATTGGTATCGAGGACAACAAACGCTACCATGTCTGGATCAAGGCGGATGTGGAGTACGCCCTGAAACCCAAGCAAGGGGCAACCCCGGCCGCGGCGGCCGAAGGAGACCGGAACGCTCCCCTGACCGTCAAACTCTGGACTCCGGAAAAAAACTACCGGGAAGGCCAGAAAATCGAAATCTTCCTCCAGGGAAACCGGGATTTCTACGCCAAGATCGTCGACATCACCTCCAGCGGTGAGATTATTCAACTGCTGCCCAACAATTTTCGCAAAACCAATTTTTTCAAGGCCAATGAAATCTATAAAATCCCCAACGAGGAGGATCAGTTCGACATGACCGTGGCCCCACCCTTCGGTCAGGACAAGATCATCGCCTATGTCAGTGAACTACCCCTGGGTGACGTGGCCATGGAACCCATGGCCCAGGGCGGACTGAACCAGTACCGGGGAACCGAGGAAAGCCTCGGGGTCCAGACCAGGGGCATTTTCCTGGGCGCCAAAAACGCCTCTCCCGTGAAGCCCGGATCGCCGGCCGGAAAACAATCACCGCCCGACAAACCCGGACAGCAGGAGGTTTCCGGAGTGGAATTTTTCGAAGCCACCTGGATCGTCAGCACCGGCGAATGAGCTTTCCTACCGGGACAGTTCAATATAGGTGGGCGCCAAGATGGAGCTTTTTAGAAAATGATACGAACCATGAAAACATCAACCCTGCCGTTCTTCCTCGTCCTGCTTGTCGGACTGTCCGGTTGCTACTACAACGTCAAAATGCCGCCCGTAGCCGATATCCAGATTCAACCCCCGGGAACCCCCCTTCCCTCCCGGATGAGCCTGTATCTGTCGCCCCAGCTTAAATCCCATGTCTGGGTGGGCCGGGCCATGAACTTCGAGACCAAGGCCTATCGCTTCGAAATTCCCCTTGGGCCCTCCCTGGCCAATGCCTCCCGGGATACCTTTGAAAGCCTGTTCACCCACGTCAGCCTGGTGGACAAACCGGAAATCCAGCCCGGCACCGTGGGCCTGATCATCCCCAGCCTCAATTCCTACTACTTCGGCGTTTACGACCGCATCAAGTCCGCCGGCACCCTGCGGTCCTTCGTTTCCATGAACTGCAAGATCATCGACGGACAGGGGAAAACCGTCTGGGAAGGCAATGTGGAAGGCAGTGGCGAGAGACAAATGACCAACTATTTCAAACGACCGGCCGAATGGAATGACAACCTGCCCCTGACGAGCCGGGACGCCATCGAGGACTGTTTCCGGAAGCTGGCCGGCCTGGTGGCCGACTCTCCGCAGGTCAAGGAATATGCAGCCAATCCGCCGCCGGTGGTCAAGCCCGTTGTCCCCCCGCCCCCGCCGCCTCCGCCGCCGCCGGTCATCGAAAAACCCAAGGAAGCCAGGCTGTATGTCAAGTCCGATCCAGAGGACGCCCGAATCCGCATTCTGAACATCCGGCCGGTGTATCGTCCCGGCATGGAGTTGCCCGGCGGCAGCTACCACCTGGAAGTATCGAAGCCGGGGTATCAGACCAGAACCGAGTGGATCCGGCTGACGCCGGATGAGGAACGCCATGTGGAGATGGCCCTGGCCAAACTCGATTCCCCTCCGGCCGCAGAGCAGGAAGAAGCTCTCCCGGCTCCGAAAGCCCCGGTCAGCGAGCCGGTCAAGACGGCGGCCCCCGCAACGGTGAAAGCCGAATCTCCGCCCCTGAAAAAAAATCCGCTGCCTGAGACGAAACCGGAGGCACCGCCGCCGGAAACCGCCAAAAACCAACCTCGGGAAGAGGAAAGCAGCCTGTTTTCATTTCTATCGCCATCGGAAACAAAAGAGGAAGCGCCCCCGCCCCTGCCGGCGCGACAATACTGGGCGGTGGTCATCGGGATTTCCGCTTACTCCGACACCCGCATCCCCTCGTTGCGCTATGCCACTGCCGACGCCAGATCGCTCTACAACTGGCTGGTTTCGCCCAAGGGCGGCAAATATCCGCCGCGCAACGTGACCCTGCTTCTGGACAGGCAGGCCACCGGACGCAACATCAAAAATGCTCTCTTCAACTGGCTTCGCCAGGCCCTGGAAGAGGATGTGGTGATCATTTATTTCGCCGGACACGGGTCGCCGGACACCCCGGACACCCCGGACAACCTCTATCTGCTGCCCTATGACACCCAGTACGACAATATCGCCGCCACCGGCTTTCCCATGTGGGATATCGAAACCGCCCTGAAACGCTTCATCCACGCCAAAACCGTGGTGGTCGTCGCCGACGCCTGCCACAGTGGCGGTGTGGGCCAGTCCTTTGATGTGGCCCGGCGGTCGATTCGAGCGCTGGATGTCAACCCCATCGCCGCCCGCCTGGAGCAGTTGTCCGAAATCTCCGGCGGTGTGGCGGTCATCAGCGCTTCCGGCGACCGCCAGACTTCCCAGGAGGGCAAACAGTGGGGCGGCGGCCACGGCGTCTTCACCCACTTTTTCATGCAGGGCCTCAACGGCGATGCGGACTACAACAACGATCAACGAGTGACCCTGGGGGAACTGATTCCCTATCTCTCGGAGCAGGTACGGCGAGCCACCCGGAGCGCCCAGAGCCCGACGGTTGCGGGAAAATTCGATCCGGCCTTGTCCATCGGAAGGTGAAAGAAACAACTACGAATTACGAATGTTGAATTACGAATTGAGGATAAAAGCCTTTACCTATCCGTTTCCGCCCGTCTCCGTCTCATCCAGGTTATTCGCGGCATCGATCTCACTATGTGTCAGGGATAGAACCGCCCGGGCTTGATCCGTGGGCAGCTGCTCCACGTCCCGCAGCCTTCGTTCCATGGCCCGGGTGCGGCGCGAGGAATCGTCCAGGGTATTGGCCATGGTGTGAATCTGCTTTTTCATTTTTTCCAGCACATCCCCAAATTTGGCGAACTCCGTCTTGACCGCCCCCAGGACTGTCCAGACCTCGCCGGCCCTTTTTTCAATGGCCAGGGTCTGAAATCCCACCCGCAGGCTGTTGAGTACGGCGGAAAGGGTCGTGGGACCCGCCGCCAGTACCCGATATTTCTGCTGCAGCTCGTCATGCAGCCCTGTCTGGCGAAGAATCTCGGCGTACAGGCCCTCCGTGGGCAAAAAAAGGATACCGAAATCCGTAGTGCGGGGTGGGTTGATGTATTTTTCCTGGATATCCCGGGCCATCCGGGTGACGGCGCGGCGCAGCTCGGCGGAGGCAGCCTCCACTCCCCCGGCGTCGGCAATCCGCGAGGCTTCCACCAGACGCTCATAGGCTTCCCTGGGAAACTTGGAGTCGATGGGCAGCCATACCGGCCGCCCCTGATCCCGCTCCCTTCCCGGCAGTTTGATGGCGAATTCCACGCTCTCCCGGCCCTCCCGGGTATGGACATTGCGTTCATACTGGTCGCTGGTAAGGATTTCCGAAAGAATGGCGCCCAGCTGGTACTCGCCCCAGGTGCCACGTTCCTTGACATTGCCCAGCAAGCGTTTCAGGTCCCCCACACCGGTGGCCAAAGTATGCATTTCCCCCAGCCCCCGCTGCACCGCCTCCAGGCGCTCGCTCACCAGCTTGAAGGACTCGCCGATCCGTTTCTCCAGGGTGTCGTGCAGCTTCTCGTCCACGGTCCGGCGCATTTCCTCCAGCTTTTTCTCGTTGCTTTCCTGGATCCGGCGGAACTGCTGGTCCAGGATCTCCCGGGCTTTTTGCTGTTCCTGGTGCTGAACCGTCTCCAGCCCCTTGAGGGCCGCGATCACATCCGATAGATGCCGACGCTGGTCTTCCATGACCTGCCGCAGTTTCTCGTCCACCGCCTGCCGGACCTTGTCGAAACGCTCCTCGGTAACGGCCCGCATTGCTTCGAGTTTGGTCTCCGTGCCGGACCGGATCTCCCGCAGCTCCGATTTGGCGCCTTCCGTCAGTTTTTCGATCTCGGCCCGGGTGGCGGCAGCGGCCTCCCTCGTGGCCAGGATCAACCGGTCCATGGTGTCTTTCTGATGCTGACCCAGGGTGTCGATGGTTCTCACCAGCACCTCATTGGCCCGGGCCTGGACCGAGGCCACCTCCTCCCGCAGCCCCCGGCCCTGTTTTTCCCCGTCCTCCCGGGCCAGGCGCAGTTCCTCCCGCAGGGTCTTTTCCAGATCCCGGGCAGCCAGCAGCCGAATTTTCATCATGATAAACAGCAGCAGAAACAACACCAGGGCCACGGCCGCAAGCAGCACCGTTTCAACAATGGTCGGCATGTATTCCTCCGGATATATGTTGTACCACAGCCGGTCCGGGCACCATTTTCGGCAAGGTCTATGGATCCCGTCTATGCAAGCGCCGCGGCAACGACGGCTCCGGTCACAGCCGAGTTGAAGTACGGCTCGGGGTCATGCGCGCGGTGTCCGTTGTCGATGAGCATTTCCTCGACCCGGGGTCCGAACTTCTCCCGCAGGGAAACCGCTGCGGCTTTGTCGCCGACGGCGCGAATGTTCACCCACCGTTCGACGGCTCCCGGCCATCGTCCTTTTCCTTCGATCGGGGGGGGATCGAGGTGTTTGAAAATCATCGGCGCTGCAAGCGGCGACCCAAGGGTCACAAACGTGTGTACCCGCCAGCTCGGATGATTGCACAATGCCATGTAAGAAAGCAGCGTCCCCAATGAATGGGCCACGAGCACACGGGTGTCGTCACCGACCATGGCTTCGGCCCGGGCGCGCATCCGGACGCGAAGATCGGGTCTGGTGGCCATGATCGTCACCATATCCACAATACGGTCAAAGGCGGCGTCGCTCAGCGCCGTTTCAAGCGCGGCGATCATGTTGCCGCCCGCGAGGTTCGCCAGGGATTCGGCGATGCCCGCCCGTGATTTCTGGAGCTGGAGATCGGCTTCCGTTTCGGGCTGCCGCCGAAAAAGATCGCCATAGAAACAGACATCGACATCCCCGTCGGCGATCTCGACATCGTGGTGCCACAGCCCGTCGCGCAGCGCCGGCAGCCAGCGCGCCTTCAATTCGTGCGGCCCCCAGAACTCATTGAACGCCCCGTGAACCAAAAGGATTCGTGCCATCATCCCTCCTTTGCATCAACCTTGTTATACGCTACCGCGGACATAGTATAATTTCCCGGAAACGTAAAGATGTTTCACCAGATGCGCCGGGGAGAACATTTGGTGGTGAAGCCTTGTGGGGCTATGGTGAAATGATCTTGTAAATCCTCATCAAATGATGGTAACTAGATAAAGTCGAAAACCCGCCAGCAGATGGAGTTGTATTCGTGGAAGCAGCATGAGACCTATTTTTTTTGTTATGATATTATTTGGTTGTACTTTGACTGCTTGTGCCGGCTGGTATAGCAGCAAAGTGGTAGAAATGCGTTTGAAGGCCGAGGCCGGTGATGTGTCATCTCAATTTTACCTGGGATTGATGTATGCGGAAGGCCAGGAAGACCTGGAACAGGATTATGCGGAAGCCTTCAAATGGTGGTCCAAGGCCGCCGATCAAGGTGATGAAAAGGCCCTGTTCAACATCGGGTTGATGTACGACACCGGCAAGGGCATGCCCCAGGATGATTCCAAAGCCGCAGAGTGGTGGCAGCGGTCAGCTGACAAAGGGCTGGCGGAAGCGCAATACCGTCTCGGACTGCTGTATACCGACGGCAGGGGAGTTCCCCGGGATGAGGAACAGGCCGTTCTGTGGATAACCAAAGCGGCCTCACAAGGCCATGCCGCGGCCCAATTCAATCTAGGGCTGAAATACTATGAAGGCAAGGGAGTGGTCCAGGATGATGCCGAAGCCGTCAAATGGTGGACCAAGGCGGCTGAACACGGAGATGCCAAGGCCCAATTCAGGCTTGGATTCATGTATGATACCGGTAAGGGCGTACCCCAGCAAGATCCGAAGGAGGCCTCCAGGTGGTACCAAAGGGCTTCAAAAAATGTATTCAGAGCCAGATAACGCCTTGTAGGGCCGGCATTCCCCCGATGGTTGATCCTCGCGTCCGCCCCTTCCCTGACATCTAATTCCATGAACATCGAACGTAAACGCTCCGCCACGCATCGGTCCTGCCTATCTTGACTTCCCGTTTCCGGGGGTTCTCTTTTTCTTTAAATTCTTGACATTTAATTAATATTAATATAAATTTCAAATAGTAAAAAGGCTTCCAAATCTCTTTTGACGAAAATTCGTCCGTTCACACTTGCTCTTTTCTTCTCTGACCCGGGCTCCGGACAAAACGATATGGCGCTTATCGCACCTTTACCCCGGCGATTCGCGCCTTGGTTTATAAAGTAATGAAACGCTGTCCCATTCCACCTCATTTTGAAAGGAGGCGTCACCATGCAGGCTCATTTTTTCACGCGGATACAGAAAAAATGCTTTTTTATGGTAATGATGACCGCCCTGCTCGGCCTATTATCCGTGCAAGGCGCAACCGCGGAGATCGCCAAAATCGGATTGAACTACCCGAAAACCGGGCCTTACTCGGTGGAGGGCCTGGATCAATTCCGCGCCGCGGAGCTGGCTGCCGAGGAAATCAATGCCGCCGGAGGAATTCTCGGCCAACAAATTGAAATCGTATGGCGCGATTCCCAGTCGAAACCCGATGTCACAACAACCAATGTAACCGAACTGATCGATAAGGAAGGCGTCAAGATGGTTTTCGGTGGTTCCGCCAGCAGCGTAGCCATCGCCGCCGGCAAGGTCTGCCGGGAAAAAGGCCGCATTTTTTTTGGGACCCTGACCTATTCCACGGAAACCACCGGCGAGGAAGGCCACCGCTACATTTTCCGCGAGTGCTACGATGCCTGGATGGGCGCCAAAGCCCTTTCTTCCTATATGAAAGAACAATTTGCGGGTAAAAAGTATTTCTATATAACGGCGGATTACACCTGGGGATGGACCACCGAGGCGGCGGTCCGGAAATTCAGCAACACCGAAGACAAATCCATGCACAAAGGAATGTTGACGCCGTTTCCCACCGCCACGGAAGAGGATTTCAAAAAAGCCATCGCCTTCGCGAAAATGGTCAAGCCGGATGTGCTGGTACTGGTGCTTTTCGGAAAGGACATGACCACGGCGGTGAGGATCGCGACGACCATGGGGTTGAAAAAGGACATGCAGATCATCGTACCGAATATCACGCTGGGAATGGCCGAAGGGGGCGGCGCCAAGGTGATGGAGGGCGTTATCGGCGCCCTGCCCTGGGACTGGAAAGTTCCGTATCAGTACAATTACACCCGGGGCATTCAATTCGTCGAGAAATTCGCCGCCAAATACAACCGCTACCCCAGTACTTCCGGTGCTTCGGCCTACACCATCCTCTACGAATACAAGGCCGCCGTTGAACGGGCAGGCACCTTCGACACGCCCGCCGTGATCAAGGCCCTGGAAGGACATGAATATACCTTGCTGAAGGACAAGCAGATCTGGCGTGATTTCGATCACCAGTCCGTCCAGACGGTTTATGCCGTGCGCTGCAATCCGGAAGAGATTGTCAACAAGGATAAGTTCAAACTGGACTATTTCGAAATCCTGAGTTCCATGCCCGGGTCCGAAGCGGTAAAAACCCGTGAAGAATGGAATGCAGCGCGCATTGCAGCCGGCAAGCCCACAACCCTGGAAAAGCTTCCGGGAGAATGAACGAAACACCGTCTCGACGGTCCTTGACCGCCGGGGAACCGGTATTGAATTCGCCGACTAACCGGCGGTTCGCGAAACCTAAACCGCAAAATGGGAGAAATCCGATGAACTGGCTGATCAGATTGGTATCCGGCAGTTTGGGACGCAAAATTCTCTTCGGGTTTTTATCGTCGCTTTTCCCCATGCTGGCCATCGTCGGGGCCACCTATTTTCCTGTCCGGGCCAGAACGGTCGAAAACAATGCACGGATTATGAAACTGATCATCAAAGGCAGCGCCGATGAAATGAATGGATTCATCGAAGCCCAGGAAAACCAGTTTGCTAAATGGACAGCCGAGGATATTTACGGGATGGCCATCGAATTCAATACGGTTATGGAAATCAGCAGCCATTTCCAAACCATGCTGGACGGTCAAACCGGATTTGTATTGATGCTGCTTGCCGACAAGGACGGCAAGGTCATCGAGGCCGTCTCCGGCGGGTCCGCCAAGGGACAAAAAACCGAGGGGATCAAGGGCCAAACCATTGAGGGCCTGGCCGTTCAGACAGACATGCCCGACCGCAGCGCCGTGGCGGTGGCCACCGATTTCATGCGCCGGATCGGCCGGCGGTCTGATTTTACCTATGTTTTCAGACTCAAAACCAAGGATTCGAGCGGCAAGCCCAATGGCTTTTTCCTGGCGTATATGGACTGGTCGAATCTGTATCAATTCACCAGAACGGTTACGCTTGCGATGCAGGCAAACGGTTTTTCCAATGCCCGCGTGGCGGTCCTGGATGTGGTTTCCGGAACCGCTGTTGCCCATTCAAATGAGGATTGGATTGACAAGCGCCTGGAACTCGGTTCCGAGCTGAACGCCTGGCTGAATGCGAATCAAAGCGGCGATTTCCGGGTAATCAATACCGACGCCGGGGATGAATTTGTCGGCGGCATACCCCTGCGGAGAGCGGGGAGCCTCTTTCAAGAAAAAACGGTTGCCAAGGAACAAGCTCGTTTGATGGTATCCGCTTTCGTGCCGGTGGCCGATGTTGTCAGCGTTCTGAACAGAATTCTGTGGGCGTCCATCGGCATTGCCATTGCGGGCTGCCTGTTGGTCATTCTGATCGGTTATTTCATCGCGCGTTCCATCACCAGGCCCATCGGTAAAGCACTGGCATTGGCTCAGGGCATCAGCACCGGCGACCTTTCCCAGCGGCTCGGCATGAAACAGGCGGATGAAATCGGTCATCTGGCCCGTGCGTTGGACATCATGGCCGACGGCCTGGAAGAAAAAGCGAAACTGGCCGATCAAATCGCTTCCGGCGATCTGACGCGCGATGTGACCATTCTGTCCGACAAGGATACCCTCGGTCAGGCCCTGCATACCATGATGCGCAACGTAAGCGGGATCGTCGCGGAACTGCAGGCCGCCGGCGACCAGGTGGATACCGGCGCCCGGCAAGTGGCGACTTCCAGTCAATCCCTGTCTCAAGGAGCCACCGAGCAGGCATCGGCCATCGAGGAAATCACCAGCACCATGACGGAAATCGGCTCCCAGACCAAAACCAATGCCGAAAACGCCACCCAGGCCGATCGGTTGGCCGCGGATGTCAAAAACACCGGCAATCACGGCGCTGAACAAATGACCGAAATGATCAAGGCCATGGCTGCCATCAGCGATTCCAGCTCGCAAATTTCGAAGATCATCAAAACCATCGACGGCATTGCTTTCCAGACCAATCTGCTGGCCTTGAACGCCGCCGTGGAAGCCGCACGGGCCGGAAAGCACGGCAAGGGGTTCGCGGTTGTGGCCCAGGAAGTCCGCTCGCTGGCCTCCCGCAGCGCCAAAGCCGCCCAGGAGACCGCCGAATTGATCGAAGGCTCCATGCAACGAGTAGCCAACGGCAGCGCCATAGCCGAACGAACGGCAAAAGCGCTGGAGGAAATGAACCGCGGCATCGGCAAGGTGGCGGATCTCATCGCTGAGATCACCACCGCCAGCAATGAACAGGCCCAGGGAATTTCCCAGATTTCTCATGGATTGAACCAGGTTGACGGCGTCACCCAGCAGAATACCGCCAATGCCGAAGAGACCTCCTCGGCCGCCGAAGAGCTTTCGTCACAAGCCGAGTCCATGCGTCGGCTGCTGGTTCGATTCAAACTGAAGACGGGAACCGGGGCCACCGCATCCGCCGAGCCTTCACCCCAAGCATGGGCCGGTAGGACCGGATCGCGGCTCCTGCATATCAGCGGTCCCCAAAAACGGATTGCCATGGATGGCATCGAAAAATGATACGTGTCATGAACAGAACAGCAACAATGCCTGGATCACCCCGTAACCCGAGAAATCCGATCCTGAATAAAAAACTCCCGCCGGTTTCGCTACGAACAGCGCTGGCGAAACATTGGTTCTGAGCCCTTTCGCAAAGGTCCGTCCTGGACATTGGACGTTATGTCGCTGGCGCATTCCTTCGTATTACCTGCAGATTATTTCCTGGCCAAAACCTGTAAATGCCGATACAATATTGATTCTGCGCAACGAATCAGGAGCGGGTCGGCGGCGTTGCGTATCACCGGCTTAAGATCAGGAGGTATTTTGTCTTCGTTGCGCGTTCGTTATCAAACCATCGAGTTCGGTGAGGTCGACATTCATGTCCGGACATTGAGAGATCGATATCAATATCTGGATGTTGACGGTATCGCCGAAAAAGCTGGCATTTTTTCCGCATCATGGCCGCTGTTCGGGGTCGTCTGGGCTTCGGGAAAGATCCTGGCCCACCTCATGCTGGATTATGAGATTGCCGGCAGGCGAATCCTGGAAGTCGGCTGCGGCATCGCATTGGCAAGCCTGGTGTTGAACCACCGGCGGGCGGATATCACCGCCACGGACCACCACCCTGAGGCGGAACGTTTTCTGCTGGAAAATGTCAAGCTCAACCAGGGGAATACAATACCCTTCGTCCGCACAGGATGGGGAGATGCGGTCAGCAGCCTGAGTGATTTCGATCTCATTATCGGAAGCGATTTGCTGTATGAGAGGGGTCATGCTGACATGCTCGCGGGCTTTATCGACCAGCATGCCAGGCCGCATTGCGAAGTAATCCTCGTCGATCCGGGACGGGGCCAGCAAGCGCGCTTCACCAAAAAAATGACGGGCCTCGGCTATTCCTACTACCAGCAAAAACCTGCCGCAACAAACCTTTCGGCAGAGCCGTTTTTAGGTCGGATTTTGCGCTACACCCGATAGAGAAACGTCAGCTGGATTTATCACATTTTTTTCATAGTTCGACTAGGTAGATTCCCTCCCAAGTTGTGAAAAAAAATTAACAATTATCAGCCAATTGTCTAGAAAACAACAGGTCGGATATCATGTTTATATAATTGTATTTCATATAGTTGCCATGCTTATATCCCTCGCATCACATTTTTAGCATAATTTTTGCTTAATGATAGCCCATATCGTCTCGCCCATTTTTCGCCAAAACCCTAAAAATTATGGAGGAGGAAAGCCAATGAGAACTATTGCCATTTTCTTTTGCAGCTTCCTGCTGGTTTTTGGTTTGACCGGCACAGCAGCCGCCTACCCGATCAACTCAGCCGCCGATGCGGCCCTGGCTGGCTCAACCGTCATTGATTTTGAAGACCAAATTTTAGGAACATACGCGTCCATCACCATCGGCAATGTGAGCTTCACAGCGGTCAATAACCATCTAAACATCGATAATGTTTATCAGATGTATAACCAATCCGGAATATATCTGGACAATGGAACCTATTCCAACGAAGGTTTTGGTGTCTTGCGCATGGACTTCGCTTCCGCGACAAACGCTTTTGGTTTCACATGGGGCATGGCCGAACCCTTTGCAACCTGGGTCCTCACTGCCTATGATGCCGGAAACAACATTCTGGAAAGCCGAAATCTGCCGTCAACTGGCGCTTCCTCAGCCGGCGAGTTCTTCGGATTGGCCGCCAATAACATCTCATACGCAACATTGGCCTGGAACGGCAGTTATGACTGGGTGGCAATAGACAATTTCACCTTTACCGAAACCGCCGCCGCCGTCCCTGAACCGGCGACCATGCTCCTTTTCGGCGCGGGAATGATCGGTCTCGTCACGACATCGCGAAAAAAATGTAAAAAATAGTGCTAAAAAATGGGCGGGCCCGGATGCGTCCGGCAATTTATGGTGCCATCAAAAAAGGCCCGGCGGTATCCGCCGGGCCTGAAAGCCGGACCATTCGGCGGCGATGTCATCCACAGAGGCTGCATGCTGCAGACATTTTTCGCAGCGTTCATTGCGGTCCTTGATCTCCACCTCTTCCTCAATATTCCAGAATTTCTGAATACAGCTGCTGATGCAGAACTGCTCTTGGGAAGTAATGGGTTTTTTCTTCGCGGATTACTCCGTCCGACGCGCGCTGACCAGGGAAGCCGCGGTCACCGCCAGCACAATGATGCCGCCGCCGATGAGTGAATGAGCCCCCGGCGTTTCGCCGATGGCGAGAAACACCCACACAGGATTGAACACCGGCTCGATAACGGCGATGAGATTCGCCGAAACCGCGGAAACCCGCTTGATCGCAATGGAAAAGAGAATCGCGGACAGACCGATCTGTATAACGCCCAGCACCGCGATGGCGGAGAGGGACTGCAGGGTCAGTTGCGGCACCGGCAGAAACAACGATATGATCAGGCATATTCCCGCCGTGAGCCAATGGGACAGCAGGATGGATTCCAGCGGTGAACCGTCCTTCTGCAGACGCATGAACACGAAGTAAAAACTGAAGGTGATCGCCGATAGGATTCCGAGCACATTGCCGAACCATTTTCCACCGCCCAGTTCGTCAAAAAACATGACGATCATACCGACCAAAATGATTGGAAACGCGACGAAATGTTCAATCCTCGTGCGTTCCTTCAATACCACGGCGCTAATCAGGGCGGTCATCACCGGCGCGATATATTGAAGAAGGATCGCATTGGCCGCGGTGGTGGTCTTATTGGCCGAGACGAACAGCAGCATGGTGGCGGCATTGGCCATGGCCGCAGCCGTCTGGGGAAAAGAAAAATGGATATGGGGCCGCCTCAGATAACCAAGGATCACCATGGACGCAATGAGACTGCGCATTCCTGCTATCGCTATGGGGTTCCAGTCGATGATCTTGATGAACAACCCGGCGATGCTCCAGAGAAACGCCGTGGCCGCCATGGCCAGAACGCCGGCTTTTTTATTCAGATGTTTCATTTTCCGAACCAAATCCTTCCCGCTTAACTATCCTGGGTGATTCATAAGCATAAATAGGAAACAAGAACAATAGGTCATTCGATTTTTTACTATTGATCTTTTCCACCGGGTTCATTACTCTCGGTCCGGACAACGATTTGTTCGAGCCGGAATATTGTTCCGTTCCATTCCCGAAGCGGCAATGTCGCCGATTGGGAAAAATTCCAACCACTTCATCAGGAACCGACATGAAACTTCTCACGTTCAGCGACGTCCATTGCAGCGAGAAACACTGCACCGAATTGGTGAAGATGTCCGTTTCCGTGGACATGGTTATCGCCGCCGGCGATCTTGCTCTGGTTCGAAAAAACCTGGGGGAGACGATCCGCATACTGGCGGCCATTCAAAAACCCACGGTTCTGGTTCCCGGAAACAGTGAAAGCCTGGAAGAACTTCTGGAAGCCTGCAGCGGCTGGACCAATGCGCACGTGCTGCACGGCAGCGGCATCGAGTTGATGGGGCGCTCGTTTTTCGGGATCGGCGGCGGCATTCCCGTCACCCCGTTCGGGTCATGGAGTTATGACTTCACCGAAGACGAAGCGACACAACTGCTTTCCACCTGCCCCCGCAACGCCATTCTGGTGACCCATTCACCGCCCAAGGGAGTGGTGGATGTCTCTTCCGGGGGGCAGCATTTCGGAAGTCTTGCCATCCGGCAGGCGATCCTGGACAAGAGCCCGCTTCTGTGTGTGTGCGGTCATATTCATGAAAGCGCCGGCAAGTGTGAACGGCTAGGAGATACGCCGGTGATCAACGCCGGTCCCAAGGGCTTCATCCATGAAATCCCGGACTGAATCCGGGATCCCTGACAGGTCAGGGCCGGCGCCGGACGGTAACCGGACAAGTTACGGCGCGGTGGCATCCTTCTCCTCGATCCGGTAGGTATGGCCGACGGTGGCGTTCAGGGAGGCCACGGCGCTGCAGTACTTCGTGGCCGACAGGGAAATGGCTTGTTCCACGGCCTTGGGCTTCACTCCCCTGCCGGTGATCACGTATTCGATATCCACGTGACGGAAGCGTTTGGGATAGTCTCCGGCCTGTTCCCCTTGGATATTGACCCGGACGGAGGTGAAGACGGCTCGTTTTTTCTTGAGAATGGAAACGATATCCATGGCCGTGCAGCCTGCCACGGCCATCAACATCAGTTCCATGGGCGAAGGGCCGCTGCCGCCTTCATGATCGTCCAGGATCACGGCGGGTCCGGTACCGGACCGGCCGACAAACTGCATGGCCGACACCCAGTTCACTTGGGCTTGAATGGTCATTACGACAATTCCTTTCTGAAGTCATCATCCTTCCGGCAAAGCCGGAGGCTTGGAATGGTTTCTTCCGGATCAGCCGGCGAACCGGAATTTTGGCTGCTGGTGAATTCGTCATACAATTCCCGCAATCCAAGCCGGATATTGCCATTGTACTTCCGATACAACCGCCGGATTCTTTCCGCCGGCAGAGCACCGGAAACGCCCAGCAGGCGGTCCACCAGCAAGGACAGCAACTCCGGCGATGTCCGCGTGAAAACCAGAACCGGAAGCCAACCAAGACCATGCGAGGTAACCACCACCGCTCCGGCACGGCGGAGATGAAACCTCAGGCGCATCCGGGAAAACCGGGAAAGCTGTTCCACGCCGTCGATCAGAAAAGCGGCTGCCGTCGGCTTCTCCCGCCTGATCTTCCGGATCATCTTCCCTGTGAGGCTCCGGCGCTGCCGATCAAAGCGCAGGTTCACGACCCGATAGCCGGCCTTTTCCAATTGACGGCCCAACTCCGCCAGCAAGGTGGTTTTTCCACTGCCTTCAGGCCCGACAATGGCGGCACGGCAATTCAAGGCGGCAAGGCGCAGCAGCAGTTCCTCCCGATTCGTATCCATGAAATGATACGGCAGGCTGTCGATACATCCGCTGGAAAAAGGGTTATTGCGGGCGTTCATGTTCGGGAAGCGGATCACCGGCAAGCCGGACAGCAGAATCATGGGGCGAGACGACGATTTCCTGTTGAACAGCCTGCTGGATTCCCTCACCTCCCAATTCAAGCGCCCAAATCAATGCGATCAGGTTTCCGGTGAAGCTGTAGGGCCTTTCCGGCAGACGCAACCGGAAAGGCCGCCGTTCCCGGGCACGGGGTGCATCAAAAAGGAGTTCCTCCACCACGGCCAGATCCTGGGTGCCCTTTCCCCGGGTATACCAGAACAAACGCAGAAACATGTTTTTCGGCGTCTCGGCCAGATCCCAGGAAACATGTCCCGTCATCGTCTCCCCGGGCCGATAAACCGTTTTCCCGTCAGCGGGTTCTATGGATAATGGATTCATGGAATCACCGTCCGATCTCCATGGGTTGAACCTCCATTTCAAAATCCTCCTGGGTGTCCGGCCATCTGGGGATATCGTAATGCAGGCTGATTTTCCAGATGATGGCGTTGTGCTCGCTCTTGAAGGAATGCATGCTGTCGGCTGGAATGACAAAAGACAGCTCCCCGCTCCGAATGGTCGCCGGATTTTCGGAGGCGATCAAATCCTGCCGATAAAACTCGCGCTTATCCGTGCAGGAATCGGTCCCGCGGCGATAGGTGGCGGATTCCTCACCGGTCAGCACGAGACGGAACCGATGGATTGCTGTCACACGGCCTTCCGTCCGCCATCGCAGACCGATACGCTCGCCAAGGCGTACTCCGTCGTCGAGGAGCATGATCTGGGGCCGCGGATTGAAGAATGCCAGCAGATAATAGAAAACGCTGAAAAACAGAACCGCGCCGATGAGAACAAACGGAATCAAAAAAAGGCTTAAAAACAGATCCGGGTTTCCCGAGCGCCAACCCTGGATTGCCTGGAAGACAAAAACGGATACGATCCCGTTCCAGAAGAGAGCAATGAAGAGGGTGACAAGGATTTTTCCGGCTGGAGACGTGCGAGGTCTGAGGACCAGGGGACCTGATTTCAGCCCCCATTTCCCGTTGGTATTGCCGGCTGAGTCCTGGGCCGTGTTCCGCCGGCCGGGTTCCGAATCCGCGGGTCTGCGGATGAAATATAACGTGCCGAACAGCCCCACGGCCATGAAAACAACCGGCACTAGTACCAACAGGGCTTCAAGCCCGAGTTCTCTTTTCAGGACCGCTTCGGCCGGATTGCCCGGATTCACGTAACAGACGGCGGCGCTACCCGGCGGATAGCGTCTCACCACCTCGGCTTTGGAGTCGTATCCACCGGATGACCCGCCGATGAATTTATACCGGCTCGAACGGTATGCCTTTCCTTGATAAGAGTAGGAATAGACGATATCCACGCTGTAGGTGGTGCCGTCATCGCTGTCATGGCTTCTGACCCGGCTGGACTGAATCGTGCAATCCGTCGCCGGCCAGTCTTCGGAATCAATGGATTGAATCACGGCCGGCAGAAAAACGAAATACCCCAAGGCAGCCCCGGCTGCGAAAAAAACAAGGAAAAACGCCGTCGTGACCGGACGGGTAAAACGGTTTTTCCGCGATGCGGTTGTCAGGGAATACGTCTTTGTCCTGGGGCCGGAAAACCGCCAGGTCGAATAGATGATCCCTCCCCCGACAATGACAAAAATCAGGGGCAGTAAAACCAGCAGGCCGGTGAGCAGACTTTTCTGTTCCAGCGCGGACTGGGACGGATCCAACGGATCGACGTAGCACTCCGCCTCCTGCCCCACGGGATATCGCCCGGCGAAGGCGTCGGCCTCGTCAACGGTATTTTCCGTCACAGCCCCGGCTCCTGGATTGATCCGGTCCGAATGATACGTGATTCCCCGGTGGATATACCGGTAAGCGATCCGGGCCGCGTAGCCTTCGTCATCGGCGTTGACACTGCTTTCCGTGATGACGCAGGGCGTCCGGGTCCAGCTGCCGGCCTGAAACGAACGGTAGGTGTCGAACAACACTATCCCGCTGAATATCAGCCCCATTATCAGAAAAACCAGTCCGAACAAGGTGAGACCGATTTTCCCGGTTACCGTACCGGAAGTTCCGGAAGAAGAAAACGTGAATCTGGACATGACGTTCAGCCGCCCGCATGGGGTAACGATAATGGTTCGGATGCTTCCACAGCGGACCTCACCATACCATCAATTCCGGCGATACTCAAGTTCCTGGCGATAATGATTCCTGGCGATAATGATTGCGTCCGCGCCTGTTTGCTTATATAGATACATGGCATCCCATTCCCGATCCGAAACCATATAACGAGAAAGCTGGCGCAGATGAAAAAAGAACCGAAAAACACCATTGCACCGGACCCTCCGGAGAATGTCAGAACCGGACACGATCTCGAGAGCATCAAGCAGGATCTCCTGGAAAACCTCCAGTATGTCCTGGCCAAACCAGCCGCCATGAGAACCCTGAACGACCATTATCTGGCCGTGGCCTACAGTGTCCGCAACCGGATGATCAAACGCTGGAGCGACACGGTTGAAAAATTCTTTGCCTCCAACTCCAAGGCAGTCTGCTATTTCTCGGCTGAATTCCTCATTGGCCCCCAGCTGAGGCGGAACCTGATCAGTCTGGATATCTACGACACCATGAACCGGGCCACCGCCGAGCTGGGGATGAACCTGAACGGCATCATCGAACACGAACCGGAGCCGGGCCTGGGCAATGGCGGTCTGGGCCGTCTGGCCGCCTGCTACATGGAGTCCTTCGCCACCCTGGGCGTACCCGCCATCGGGTATGGAATCCGGTATGAGCACGGCATGTTTCATCAGACCTTCCGGGACGGCTGGCAGGTGGAACTTACCGACAACTGGCTGCAACTGGGAAACCCCTGGGAAATTCCTCGTCCCGAACGGGTATATGACGTGTATTTCGGCGGCCGGACGGAACATGTCGCCGGCCCCGACGGTAAAAAAAGGGTTGTCTGGCACCCGGCCAAAATCGTCCGCGGCATGGCCTACGACACCCCCATACTGGGATATCAGGTTGAATCCGCCGGCATGCTGCGCCTTTGGAAAGCCGAGGCCCACGAGTCCTTCGATTTTCAGGACTTCAATACCGGCGATTACTACGGCGCCGTGGAAATGAAAATTACCGCCGAAAACATCACCAAGGTGCTCTATCCCAATGACGAGCAGATGCAGGGCAAACAGCTGCGCCTGGAACAGCAATTCTTTTTCGTGACCTGCTCCCTGCAGAACCTGATCGAGATGCACCTCTTGAGGGAAAGGACCCTGGACAATTTCCCCCAAACCTTCGCCGTGCAGTTGAACGACACCCACCCTTCCATCGCCGTGGCGGAATTGATGCGCCTGTTGGTGGACGAGCATGGATTGGAATGGGAGTGGGCCTGGCGCATCACGGAAAACACCTTCGGCTACACGAATCACACCCTGCTGCCCGAGGCCCTGGAAAAATGGCCCCTGCCGCTGTTCGCCGCCCTGCTCCCCCGCCACCTGGAAATCATTTACGAGATCAACCGGCGCTTCCTGGACCATGTCCTGCTCAATTGCGCCCATCTGAACGTGCGCCCGGATGCGGTGTCCCTCATCGACGAGACCGACCAGAAATACGTCCGCATGGCCAACCTGGCCTGTGTCGGCAGTCACGCCATCAACGGTGTTGCCGAACTGCACACGGAACTGTTGAAATCCCATACGCTCAAGGAGTTCCACACCTTGATGCCTGAAAAATTCAGCAACAAAACCAATGGGGTAACCCCGCGTCGCTGGATCGTCCTGTGCAATCCGCGGCTGGCCGGCTTGATAACGGAGAAAATCGGCGATGGCTGGATCAGAGACCTGGAACGGCTGCGCGAATTGGAGAATTTCGCCGACAACCAGGGCTTCCTGGCCAAATGGTGGCTGGTGAAACAAAACAACAAACGGGAACAGGCGGAATATGTACTGAAAAAAACCGGCGTGGTATTGAATACGGATTCCCTTTTCGATGTCCAGGTGAAACGCATCCACGAATACAAACGCCAGCACCTGAATGTTCTGCATATCATCAGCCTGTACAACCGCATCAAAAAAAATCCGGGTGCCGATATAACCCCGCGCACGTTTGTCTTCGGCGGCAAGGCGGCGCCGGGTTATTACATGGCCAAGCTGATCATCAAACTCATCAATTCCGTGGCGGATGTCGTCAACCGGGACCCGGATGTGGGCGGCAGGTTGAAAATCGTGTTCATCCGCAACTTCAATGTCAAACTGGGGCATCGGATATATCCACCGGCGGACCTGTCCGAACAAATCTCCACTGCCGGGAAAGAGGCCTCGGGCACTGGCAACATGAAATTTTCCATGAACGGCGCCCTGACCATCGGTACTCTGGACGGCGCGAACGTCGAAATCCGGCAGGAAGTCGGCGCAGAAAACTTTTTTCTGTTCGGCCTGAACGCCCATGAGGTGCAGGAACTGAAGGCAAGCGGTTATCGCCCCCTGGACTATTACCATGCCAATCCGGATCTCCGGGAGGTCATCGACCTCATCCGTTCCGGCGTTTTCTCAAATGGAAACGAAGAGTTGTTCAAACCGCTGGTGGACTCACTGCTCTACGAGGACAAATACATGCTCCTGGCCGATTATTCATCCTACCTGGATTGTCAGGCGAAAGTGGACCGGCTCTGGAAAAACCAGGAAATGTGGACCCGCATGTCGCTGCTCAACGTCGCCCGGATGGGAAAATTTTCCTCGGACCGCGCCATCCGGGAATATTGCCGGGATATATGGAAGGTGGCGGTGCACGACCGATAAATTTATTGGTACTATACTTGCATAATTTTCTCCGTAATAAGGCCGCAACCCTACTGTTACCTTAAAGGAGAAGAGCGCATGCTTTCCAGTATCCGGCAACGCCAGGAATCCAACAGCCACCATGTATCGGTTCTCCAGACGGAATATCACAGCGTGGAGATCGCCCTGGACGATTTCGCGCTGTTGTACCAGTTCCGGCTGCGAAAAACAGAATCCTGCCCCATGTGTTTCATCGTCCGCAAGGATTCCCAGCTGCTCCAGCAACTGGAGGTGGGCCGGGTTTTCCAGATGAAATTCCATGCCAGCGGCGCACCGGGATCAACCCCGTATATGAATACGAGAATCGAAACAATTTCAATTGATTCCAGCGGATGTTTCAAGGATCACTGTATTGTTGGGCTGGCGGTCGTCGAGTCGCCCCCCCCTGTTTCCATGCACTGATGGATACAGCTGCCGCGTACGGGCCTCAGCCTATTGAAAATTAATAAGGATATCGAAATGCCATCGCCAAATATGGATTCGGACGGTATTGATTTTCCACGCATGAATCAGTTTTTTCGTTTTCAGCAATTCTATTTCTGGGAATTATCCCTGCCCTGGGTTCAGGCTCCCCCGAAAGCCTCCCGCCGATTGATGGCGCATTCGATGGGACACCTGCCCGGCGATCCGTCTGGACCATCGGATTACCCCAGGGACGATTTCCAAGGCATCCGGCAACCGTTGCCCGTTGCGGCCAACCAGTTACCCTGGTGAAACCGGTCCGGCTCTGAATACAAAAAAACATCTTCCGTATCTTTTTTTATACTTTCATCCATCTGCCCCAGCCGAGCTCTTGACGCCCCTCCATGATTGCGGTTATGGAATTCATCCATTACGATGAGGTCATCCGGAAAGCCCATTACGGAAGCCGTTTCAGAAATCCGCGGTTCCATCTTCGGGAGAACGATATGAAGACCCTGAAAAAATCGATCATTCATCTGGTCCTGGCCTTGATATTCCTTGCCGCCGCCAGCCATGCCGCGGATCCTTCGGCAACGGATTTCACGGTTTTGTTTTTCAACGATCTGCACGGCCACCTGCAACCATTTACCGTGAAAACCGAAAACGGCACCGGGGAAGTGGGCGGCATCGCCCGGATGGCCGCCCTGGTGAAATCCATCCGCGCCGACAACGACCGCAAGGGGGCCAAAACTTTCCTGGTGGTGGCCGGGGACATCCTCCAGGGCACCCCCCTGTCCACCCTGTTCCGCGGCGAACCCGACATCGAATGTTTCAACCGCATGGGCGTGGATGTCGTCACCATCGGCAATCATGAATTCGATTTCGGCCTGGACAACCTGGGGCGATTGCGGCAACAGGCCGCATTCCCCTTCATCAGCGCCAACATCGTCCGGCAAGACGGCGGCCGACCCCTGGCGGATTCAGCGGCATTTCTCGAGCTGGGCGGGGGGAGGCGCCTCCTGGTCATCGGGGTCACCACTCCGGATCTGATGACCACCACCAATCCGGATCATGTCGCGGAACTCCAGGTGACGGATCCGGTCTCGGCGGTCGTGGACGTTTTCAATCGTTACGGACGCCCTGGTCCGGCGATCCTCTTGTCCCACTGCCGCCACCGGACCGACCGGGAAATTGCCGAAGCCCTGCCGGAGCTGGCGGCCATCATCGGCGGCCATGATCAGATTCTGCTCTCCCCCCGCCGTCTGGTGAACGGTGTACCGATTTTTCAGGCCTTTGAAAAAGGCCGTTACCTGGGCCGGTTGGATTTTCAAATCCAAGAAAAAACCGGCAAGGCCGTCCTGATCGCCGACACCTATCTGCCGGTCACCGCCGCCATTGCCCCTGATCCGGAAATGGAGGCCCTTGTGAAGTCCTATAGCGACCGGATGGATGCCCGCTTCAGCCAAGTCATCGGCACCGCGGCGGTGTTCCTGGACGGCGAACGCGAGCACATCCGCTGGGAGGAAACCACCCTGGGCAATTTCGTCACCGACACCATGCGCCGCCACACCGGTACCCGCATCTCCCTGCTCAACGCCGGCAGTCTCAGGGCCAGTATCAACACCGGCGCCATTACCGTGGCGGATGTATTCCGGGCCATGCCCTATGCCAACGAACTCGTCACCCTCGAACTCTCCGGCCGGGAGCTCCTTCGGGTTCTGGAGCGCGCAGTGCAGGGACAACGCGAAGAAGAGGACGGCGGATTCCTGCATGTATCCGGCTTGCGCCTCACCATTGAGGGGAACAGGCCGGTGCGGGTCCTCGTGGACCCGGAAGGCGGCCCGCTGCTGCCGGAGGCTGTCTATTCCGTGACCATTACCGATTTCCTGCATGCCGGCGGAGACGGTTACCGGATTTTCTCTGGCAAACCGGCCGTCCGCACCGGGCTGCCCTTGCGGGAACTGCTCGTGGACCAGATCCGGTCCCTGAAAACGGTTTCGTCCGCCCTGGACGGCCGCATCAACCGCCTTGAAGGCGGCAAAACCCCATGAAAGCGACAACGTCATGCCCTCCGGCGACACCGACAGCCGCCGGAATTCCGTTCCAGTTGATTCTGGCCCCCATCCGCGGCATCACCGACTGGGTCTATCGCTCCGTTTTCCAGCGCCATTTTCAAGGCTTCGATCTGGCCGTTGCGCCTTTCATCGCCACGGTTCCATCCTCCCGGTTCGCGCCCAGGCTCCTCAAGGACGTGCTGCCGGAAAACAACAGGGGGATGCGGATCATCCCCCAGCTCTTGGGCAAAACGCCCGCGGATTTCATCCGCATGGCCCGCTGTCTCCATGACCTGGGGCATGAAACCGTCAACTGGAATCTCGGCTGCCCCTATCCCATGGTGGCCCGCAAAGGCAGGGGTTCCGGGCTCCTGCCGTTTCCGGAAAAAATTCAGGTCTTCCTGGACCATGTCGTTCCCGCCATTCCCAACCGCCTGTCCGTCAAAACCCGCCTCGGCCGGGAGGAACCCGGCGAAATCCGGCAGGTGCTGGGGGTCCTGAACCAGTTCCCCCTGACCGACCTGATCGTTCATCCCCGCACCGGCATCCAGATGTACACCGGGACCATCCACCGGGACATGTTCCGCTGGTGCCTGGAGAACAGCCGCCATCCGGTGATATATAACGGCGATATCACCGACACCCGGACATTCGGCGAGCTGCGGCGGCTGTTTCCCGATGTCGGGACCTTTATGATCGGCAGGGGGGCGCTGGCGGATCCATTTCTGCCCGCCGAATTGCGGGGTCTGAAACCGCCAACGCCACCGGAAAAAGTCGCCGCCCTGAAGCGCTTCCATGATGACCTGCTGGCGGCCTACACCCCCCTGTTCAGCGGGCCGGCTCACCTGACGGACCGCATGAAAGCCCACTGGCAATACTGGGCCGCCTCTTTTGCGGACGGCGCGAAATTGCTGAAAGCCGTCCGCAAAACCCGCCATGTCGATGCCTACCGCATCACCATCGAACAGCTTTTCTCCCGGGGACTCACCTGGAAATCCGGCTAAGCAGATCAGGGGGGAATTTCATTCCAATATGGAACGGATTTTTGTTGAAAGTTCCAAGATGTTGGAAGGTTTTTGGATGAATCCGTTGCACCCCTTGTTCATGATTTCGTTGGCTTGACCGTTGATGGAATAGCCGCTTGAAAGCAACACCGGGATCCCCGGTTGAATTTCTCTGATGAGATTGAAGGCGGTGCCGCCGTCCATGCCCGGCATGATCATGTCGAGTATGACCAGATCGATTTTGGTGTCTTTCATCCTCAATCGTTCGCAGGCCTCTTTGCCGCTTTTTGCCGCGATGACATGGTATCCCAAGGTTTCCAGAATGGCCCGGGTCACCTCGATGATCATTTCCTCGTCATCAACCAGAAGAATGGTCTCGGAGCCCTTGACCAATGTGTTTTCAATACCGGGTTCGGACAGCGGCTTTTTTTTCGAAATCGGTAAATAGATATGGAAGGTGCTGCCAAAGCTTATTTCGCTCCTTACCGTTATCATGCCATTGTGATTGCGGATAATGCCATAGGCAGAGGCCAGTCCCAGGCCGGTTCCGCGGCCTTTTTCCTTGGTCGTAAAAAACGGATCGAAAATTTTTTGCCTTGTTTCTTCGTCCATGCCGATGCCCGTGTCGGAAATTGAAATTCTGGAGTACCAGCCGGGCCTGGTCTCGTAGTATCGGCAGAATTCCTCGCTGAGCAAAATGCCGCCGGTTTCGATAAACAGATCGCCTCCGTTCGGCATCGCCTGCCATGCGTTTACAAACATGTTCAGAAGTACCTGCTTGATCTGCTCCCGGTCAACCTCAACCACCAACGGTTCCTGAAACTTGGCATGAATTCTGATTTCCTTTTTCGTCCTTCCGAACATGTTCGCGCTTTCTTGAACAATTTCATTTAACTCCGCCGGTTTTGTTTCATATTTTCCGCCCCGGGCAAGTCCTAGAAGTTGTCCCGTCAGATCGCTAGCGCTTTTCACATACGACTCTATCCCGCGCAGATGTTCGAGATGCGGGTGAGGCGTTTGCGGATCGATCGACAGGAGGGACGCCCGGCCCTGGATTCCCATCAATATGTTATTGAAATCATGGGCGATTCCTCCAGCAAGCGTCCCGATCGCTTCCAGCTTCTGCGATTGGATCAGTTGCATCCGCAAATTCTCTCTTTCCGCTTCGGCATGTTTCCGTTCCGTGATGTCGGTGAAAATACCTTCGACCCCCAGTAAATTCCCTTCCTTGTCGTAATAGAAATGACTGTTGGTGGAGACGATGACCGGTGAGCCGTCCTTTCGCTTCAGCGTTACCTCATAGTCTTTTACCCGACCGTATTTTTTCAGTTGATGAAGAAACAGCAACCGATCCTCCGGATTGCAATAGAATTCCCGGGCGATGTTTCTGCCGATCAATTCATCCGCAGTGGGGATTCCCAGCAGACGGGCGCCGGATGGGCTTACGAAGGTGATATTCCCGCTGGTGTCGGCGCGGTACAAAGTATCCGTCATGTTTTCCACCAGATTCCGGTACTGCTCCTCGCTGACCTTCAGCGATTCTTCACTTCTTTTTTGTTCCGTTATATCGAACAGCGACAGAAGGCGGAGATCGGTTCCGGGTATGCCGCTCATCCAGAGGATGACATCCCGGCGCTCGGCGGCTTTCGTTCGCATGGATGTTTCCAGTTTCAGGGAATGATGGGAAGGCAGGGGGCGGCAGTTGTTTTGATACCCGGCCAAGATGTCGGCCGTTGTTTCTTCAGCGAACAAACTTGTCCAGTTTTTCTTGCCTTCCAGTTCTTCCTTGCGGTATCCGCTCAGCTTTTCAAACTCATGGTTGACCAACAGAATCGTATGATCTCGCTTTACAAACAGTATGCCGGCGCCGACATTTTCAAAGAGCGCTTTGTAAAAGGGTTCCGATATCTGACAGTCATGGGTTTCATTCAATCGGCCGCTGACCTCGCTCCCCTGCGCGATAATGGCCTGGAGCCGTGAATCTTGGTCACTGTATACATGGAAAGTACTCCAGAGGAAGGTGCGGATGTTACCTTCCTTGGTTATGATCGGCAGAACGGCGGAATCCCAATGAACTCCCGACGAAGCCTGTTCGATTCGGATCTTATTCAGCTCATGTTCCGGGAAGGCGAACAAAGAATCCACGCCGACACCGCGAATCTCATCGGACCGATAACCGGTTTTTTTCTCGAAGGCCTTGTTGACGAAGAGTATTTTCGAATCCTGATCCCAGGCGATGACCGACGCTTCGGAGGTGTTCAAAAAATGTCGCAACTGTTCAGGCATGGTAGTCATGAAGCGAATTTCGCGTCTTTGGGATGTTTTCAGATAATTATATGATTCTTATCGGAATTATATAAACCATGCTGGTTATCAAGTCAATAACCGTATGGGGTACTCCTCTTGACCGTCCGGATCAGGACGAATGCGCCGATACTGCCACCACAGGATCGGGTCGAAGAAACCCCCTTGCCTGAAACGGCGAGGACATGATACAGGTCATTTTCAATGCAATTTCATCCCCCCTTCCTGAAAGGAACTTTGATGCTGAACCGAATCGCCGCCGCTTTGCTGGTTTTTCTTTTCATTCCCGTCCAATCACAGGCCCTGGCGGCCGGAGATCCCAATGACGCCGAAGGCGGCAAGGATCCGGCCCTGTTCAGCCGCATGCCGGGCTTCCACATCTACCAGTACCAGGAAATCGATTTCGACCGCTTTGATTTTCCGGTGGGACCCGATAAAAATCAAGCGGTGGAGGGAAGGCATTTCAGCATCGATTACTACGCCAATGAAGGCATCCAGATTCCCAGCGGCCTTCAAATCTCGCGCAATTATGCCAATGCCGCCAAATCCGTCGGCGGTGAAACCGTTTACGAATACGAAGACGGCGGCATCCAGTACACCACCCTGAAGGTCGCCCAGAAGGACGCCGAGGTCTGGGCCCTGGTTTCGGGAGCCAGCAACGGCATGTACAAGGTGCATATCGTTGCAAGGCAGGCCATGAAGCAGGAAGTGACGGCCAACGCCGAAAACCTGGCCGGCAGCATCACCGCCACCGGAAAAGCCGCGATCTACGGCATTTATTTCGATACCGGCAAAGCCGAGATCAAGCCCGCGTCGGAACCGGCTGTCACTGAAATTGCCAAGCTGCTCAAGGCCGATCCGAAACTCAAGATTTTCGTGGTGGGACATACCGACAATGTCGGGGCCTTCGATTCCAACCTGCAACTCTCCCGGAACCGCGCCGCGGCGGTGGTCGCCGCGTTGGTCGGCAAACACGCCGTCGCCGCTTCCCGCCTGACGCCCTTCGGAGCCGGCCCCACCGCCCCGGTGGCTGCCAATACCAGCGAGGAAGGCCGGGCCAAAAACCGCCGGGTGGAATTGGTTGCCCAGTGACCTTCATGGAAAAACAAAGGCGGGATCGTCCATCTCCAAAACGGGGCTTGAATGATCCCGCCATTTGTAGTATTTTCTTTCATCCTAAGATAGTCGACGGTATCCGGAACAACGGCATCGAGCGTCGGACCCCGATACGGTTCACCCTGACCCTCAACCGCTCATGGAATATGAAGGAATGGATGTGGCCACCCAAGCAGCCCCCGACTCCGTCCTCTGGCCCCTGGCCCTGTACTGCGCCGTCGTAATTTTTCTGGCCGCCGTCATCGTGGGTCTTTCGGCTTTGCTGGGTCAGCGTCATTCGGAAAGGACCACGGGTGAGCCTTATGAGTCCGGCATCGCCCCCACCGGATCGGCGCGGATCCGGTTCGATATCAAATTTTATCTTTCGGCCATGTTTTTCGTCCTGTTCGACCTGGAGGCGGTGTTCATTTTTGCCTGGGCCATCGCGGCCCGCCCCCTGGGATGGACCGGTTATCTGGAGATTCTGATTTTCATCATCGTTCTCGTACTGGCCCTTTTTTATCTCTGGCGCGTGGGTGCCCTGGATTGGAGAACGGCCAAGCACCGGATCTGCTTGATTCAGGACGAGAAACCGCCGTCGGGATGACAATGGACCGGCGGTCGAAGTGAATCCAATTCAAGGCGCCCGCGGGAAGAACGGTTTCACCGTTTGGCCTTTACGAGGGTTTCCCGGGTTTCGCTTCGTTCGTCAACCTTAACCGAAACAGAAGCCGTGCCATGAAAAATGTAAGAGATTTGTTGCTGGAAAAAGGCGGGCAGGTGCATACCGTATCTCCGGACGCGACGGTTTACGAAGCGCTCCAGTTAATGGCCGACCGGAACATCGGCGCTCTGGTGGTTTGTGACGGGAAAGACATGAAAGGACTTTTTTCCGAGCGCGACTACGCCCGCAAGATCGTCCTGAAAGGCAAGCTCTCCAAGGAAATCCGGGTCCGGGAGATCATGACCACGGAAATCATTCATGTCACTCCGGACCAGGACATCGAGACCTGCATGGAATTGATGAGCCATCATCATATCCGCCATCTGCCGGTTCTGGAACAGGGCCGCTTAAGCGGCCTCGTCTCCATCGGCGATGTGGTCAAGGCGATCATCGAACACAAGGAAGAAATCATCGAGCAGCTGGAAAGTTATATCAAGGGGAAACGATAATGCGATTACAGGATGCATTTTCCAGGATCACGGGCCTGCCGGACACCGGGGATGAGCTGGGAGGCAACATCGTGTTCACCCGGCTGCAACAGCTGGCGGCCTGGGGCCGCAAGCATTCCATCTGGCCTTTCGGTTTCGGTCTCTCCTGCTGCTTTGTGGAACTGGCCACCAGTCTCACCAGCCGGTACGACATCGCCCGTTTCGGCGCGGAAGTCATCCGGGGAACCCCCCGGGAGGCGGACCTGATGATCATCGCCGGCACCCCGTTCATCAAGATGGCGCCCATCATCCAGCGGCTGTATGAACAGATGATGGAACCCCGCTGGGTCATTTCCATGGGTTCCTGCGCCAATTCCGGCGGCATGTACGATGTCTACAGCGTGATCCAGGGTGTGGACAAGATTCTGCCGGTGGATGTCTATATACCGGGTTGCCCGCCCAATCCGGCCGCCTTCATCCACGGCGTGATGCTGCTTCAGGAAAAAATCGGTGCTGAAAAACGTCCCCTGAGCTGGGTTGTCGGCCCGCAACAAGTGGAAAGCGCCCCGCTCCCCTCCATGCGGGATCGCAGACGCGAAGAAAGAAAGCGCATGACGGAACTGCGTTCCCCGGACGGGGTTTGAGCAATGAAGCCGAATGATGAACGGACTCCGGAGAACGAACGGATGAATCCGCCAAGGGATATCGTCGATGATCTCAAAAGCCGCTTCGGCGAGGACTTTCTCGGGCAGCAACCCAGCATGGACGACATTCCGACCGTCTGGTGCCACCGGGACAGAATCGCGGACATGCTGCGCTTCCTGAAGGATCGGAGCGGAGGGGCCTATCCCATGCTGTATGACCTCACCGCCGTGGACGAACGCCGGCGGCAAGCCAGGGACGGCCAGCCTCCAGGCGACTTCACCGTCGTTTATCACCTGGCCTCGTTTGACGGCAACGGGGATATCCGCATCAAGACGCCCCTTGCGGGGGATCATCCTTCCATTCCCTCCGTCATCCCCATCTGGCAGGCGGCCGCCTGGTATGAACGGGAAATCTTCGACATGTTCGGCATCGGTTTTACCGGTCACCCGTTCCTCCGCCGCATCCTGTTGCCATCCACCTGGGAAGGGCATCCCCTGCGCAAGGAGCATCCCTGCCGGGCGACGGAAATGGGACCTTTTCAATTGCCCGTGGAAAAGCAGCAACGCGAGGAGGAAGGCCTGCGCTTCCGGCCCGAGGAGTGGGGTTTGAACCGCCGCCGGGGGGAAACGGACTACATGTTCCTCAATTTAGGACCCCAACATCCCGGCACCCACGGCCTTTTCCGGATGATCCTGCAATTGGACGGCGAGGAAATCGTGGATGCGATTCCGGAAATCGGCTTCCATCATCGCGGGGCGGAGAAAATGGGGGAGCGCCAGACCTGGCATACCTATATCCCCTACACCGACCGCGTCGACTACCTCGGCGGGGTCATGAACAACCTTGCCTATGTACTCGGGGTGGAGCAGCTGGCGGGCATCCGGGCGCCCGATCGGGCCGCCGTCATCCGGGTCCTCCTTGCGGAACTCTTCCGGACAGCCAATCACCTGATCTGGCTGGGCACCTTCGTCCAGGACGTGGGGGCCATGTCGCCGGTTTTTTTCACGTTCAATGACCGGGAGCACATCTTCGAAATCATCACGGCCATCACCGGCGGCAGGATGCACCCGAGCTGGTTCCGCATCGGCGGCGTGGCCCAGGACCTGCCCAACGGCTGGGATTCGCTGGTGCGCCGCTTCCTAGAGTACCTCCCGCCCAGGCTCACGGAATATCATCAGCTGGTCATGGCCAACCGCATCTTCCAGGCCCGCACCCGGGGAGTCGGCTGCTATACCGTCCGGGAAGCCCTGGATTGGGGTGTCACCGGACCGGGTTTGCGGGCCTGCGGTCTTGAATGGGATCTGCGGAAAAAACGCCCTTATTCCGGTTACGACCGCTTCGATTTCGACATCCCCACCGCCGTGAACGGGGATTGCTACGACCGGGCCGTCGTCCGCCTGGAGGAAATCAGGCAGAGCCTGCGCATCATCGCCCAGTGTCTGAACAACATGCCGGAAGGCCCCTGCAAGGCCGATCACCCCCTGACAACCCCTCCCCCCAGGGAAAGGACCCTGCGGGATATCGACACCCTCATCCCCCATTTTCTGGGAGTCGGCTGGGGGCCGGTGATTCCGGCCGGCGAGGCCTGTGTGCGCATCGAGGCCGCCAAGGGAATCAACAGCTATTATCTGATCAGCGACGGCGACATCCGGGCCTACCGAATCCGGATCCGGGCGCCCTCTTTTCCGCATTTGCAGATGGTTCCGGCCATCAGTCGCGGTATGCTGGTGCCGGATCTGCTCGCCATCCTGGGCAGCATCGATTATGTCATGGCCGATGTGGATCGCTGAGGAATCGGATATGAAGGAGAACCGCTGGAAGGATATCGCCCCATGCTGAGTGAAGAGGAAATTCGGGAAATCCGGGCCGTCCTCGGCCACAGTGAGAGCAAACCGGCCGCCGGCCTGGATGCCCTGAAAATCGTCCAGCGCCGGCGGGGCTGGATTTCGGACGAGGCCTTGGGGAATGTGGCGGATCTTCTGGGCATGAGCCCCGCGGAACTGGATTCCGTGGCCACTTTCTACAGCCTGATCTTCCGGCGGCAGGTCGGGCGGCACGTGATTCTGATCTGCGACAGCGTCAGCTGCTGGGTCATGGGGTACGAATCCCTGCTGGAAGTGCTGCGAAAACGGCTGGGAATCGGGTTCGGCGAAACCAGTGCCGACGGACGCTTCACCCTGTTGCCCCATCCCTGCCTGGGGGTTTGTGAACGGGCCCCGGCCATGATGATCGACGATGATCTGTACGGCCCGCTGGAAGCCGGACAAATCGAATCCATATTGGCGACATACGATTGACGGATAAAACGAGACATGAGGCAGCGCTTCCATTGAAACATCCCCTCACCCAGCATTTTCAAACCGGCAGGCCGCCCCTGGAACTTTCGGAGTACGAGCGGGCCGGCGGCTATCAGGCCATGCGCCGGGTTCTCACTTCCATGGAGCCCGGACAGGTGACGGCCCTGGTGAACGAAGCCAATCTCCGCGGCCGGGGCGGGGCCGGTTTTCCCACGGCCCGCAAATGGAGTTTCGTGCCCATGGGCAAGGACGCGCCCAGGCCCAAATACCTGGTGGTCAACGCCGATGAAATGGAGCCGGCCACGTTCAAGGACCGGGTGCTCCTGGAGGGGGATCCCCACCAGCTCATCGAAGGAATCATCATCGCCGCCTACGCCATCCAGGCCGATATGGCCTATATTTTCATCCGCCAGTGCTATGCCGAGGCCTTCCGGGGGCTGACAAAGGCCATTTCCGAAGCGTATTCCAAGGGCTATCTCGGGAACAATATTCTCGGGACGGGTTTCCATCTGGAACTTCGGCTGCATGAAAGCGCCGGCCGGTATATCTGCGGAGAGGAAACCGCCCTGCTGAACGCCCTGGAAGGCAAACGTCCGGTTCCCAGGGCCAAGCCGCCTTTTCCACCGGTCATCGGTCTCTGGGGCAAGCCCACCGTGACCAACAATGTGGAAACCATCTGCAACCTCCCCCATATCGTTCGGCACGGGGCGGCCTGGTTCCGATCCATCAGCCTGGTCCCGGACGGCGGCACCAAGATTTACGGAGTCAGTGGCAAGGTGCGGAAACCGGGGGCCTGGGAACTGCCCCTGGGGGTCACCATCCGCGAAGTCATCGAGGAACACGCCGGCGGCATGCGGCCGGGGGAAAAACTGCGCGCCGTTCTGCCCGGAGGCGCTTCCACGGATTTTCTGACCGTGGATCACCTGGATGTCAAAATGGATTTCAGCTCCATGCAGGCCGCGGGCAGCCGCCTGGGAACCGGGACCATGGTGGTGGTGGATGAGAAGACCTGCATGGTGGGGTTGGTGCTCAACCTCATCCGGTTTTTCGCAAGGGAGTCCTGCGGCTGGTGCACCCCCTGCCGGGAAGGCCTGCCCTGGATCGTGAAACTCCTGACCGCCATCGAAGAGGGCCGCGGGCTGCCGGAAGACCTGGAACGGCTGAAACAACAGCCGGATCTCCTGGGGCCGGGTCACACCTTCTGTCCCCTGGCTCCGGGCGCCATGGAGCCGCTGCAGAGCGCCCTCACGTATTTCGAGGACGATTTCAAACGCCATATTCGGGAAAAACGATGCCCATGGAAATAAAGGAAGCGGTGACCATCTATATCGAAGGCAGACCTTACCGGGTGGATACCGGCCGGAACCTGCTCCAGACCTGCCTGTCCCTCGGCTTCGACATACCGCATTTCTGCTGGCACCCGGCCCTGGGTTCCGTGGGCGCCTGCCGCCTGTGCGCCGTCAAACGCTTCCGGGATGAAAAGGACGACCGGGGCGAACTCGTCATGTCCTGCATGACCCCGGTGAGCGAGGGCCTGCGCATTTCCATCGCCGACCCGGAAGCGGTCCGCTTCCGGGCTGCCGTGATCGAGTGGCTGATGATCAACCATCCCCACGACTGCCCGGTGTGCGACGAAGGCGGCGAATGTCACCTCCAGGACATGACGGTGATGACCGGCCATGTCCGCCGGGAATACCGTTTCCGGAAACGGACCCATCACAACCAGGATCTCGGTCCGTTCATTCATCATGAGATGAACCGCTGCATCCAATGCTACCGCTGTGTGCGTTTCTATCGCCAGATAGCCGGGGGCCGCGACCTGAATGTGTTCGGGGCCCACGATCATGTCTATTTCGGACGCCACCGGGACGGCGCATTGGAAAGCGAGTTCAGCGGCAATCTGGTGGAGATCTGCCCCACCGGCACCTTCACCGATAAAACCCAGAAAGCGCACAACACCAGGAGTTGGGATCTCCAGACGGCCCCTTCCATTTGCGTGCACTGCGGCCTGGGCTGCAACACCCTTCCGGGGGAGCGGTACGGCCTGCTGCGCCGCGTGCGCAACCGCTATCATCACGAGATCAATGGATATTTTCTTTGCGACCGCGGCCGTTTCGGTTATGAGTTCGTCAACAGCGGCAGGCGTCTGCGCAGCCCCCTGGTACGCATAAACAGGAAATCCCCCCGGACCGTCGTCTCCTTGGAGGAATGGTTACAAAGGGCCGCAGAACGGCTGGCAACTCCGGAACGAGTCCTCGGCATCGGTTCCCCCCGGGCTTCCCTGGAAGCCAATTTCACCCTGCGGTCCCTGGTGGGCCCCGAACGCTTTCACGCCGGATTGTCCGCCGCCGATTTTCGTCTGCTCAACCTCGGCCGGAGCATCCTCACCCGAAGTACCGCCCCACCGGCTTCGGTTCAGGACGCCGCCCGGGCCGACGCCGTTCTGGTCCTGGGGGAGGACCTTACCCAGACCGCCCCGATCCTGGCCCTGGCCCTGCGGCGCATGGAATACCGGCAGGCCGCCGAGGCCGCCCGCGAGATGCAGCTCCCGGAATGGGATGAGGCGGCCGTGCGGGAATTCTCCCAGCAACAAAAACCCGCCCTGTACATTGTCACCCCCCAACCCACCCGGCTGGACGACGCGGCTTGCGCAACTTTCCGCTTACCTCCGGACCTCATCGCGGACCTGGGTTTCGCCGTGGGGCGGGCCCTCGCCCAGCCCTTGACGGAAGCCCGGAAACCGAAGGAGATATCGGTCGAGCCCGCCGCCGAAATCGCCCGGGCACTGATCAACGCCCGGCGTCCCCTGGTGGTGACCGGCGCTTCCCTGGGCAGCGAGGCGGCGGTGCAGGCCGCCGCCAATATCGCCTGGACCCTGGGCCGCCTGGGAAAACCGGCCGCTTTTCTCTTTTGCCCGCCGGAATGCAATAGCCTGGGATTGAGTCTCCTGGAAGGCCGGGAGCTTTCCGCCGCCTTTCAATCCCTTGAAAACGGCCAGGCCGATACGGTGATCATCCTGGAAAACGATCTCTATCGGCGGGCGCCGGCACCGGTCGTGGACGCCTTCCTTAAGCGGGCGCGCACGGTCATCGTCCTGGATCACCTGGACACGCCCACGGCTGAAAAAGCCGACCTGGTTTTTCCAGTGGCGACCGTTGCCGAAAGCAGCGGCATCCTGGTGAATCATGAGGGCCGGGCCCAACGGTTCCATGCCGTCCTGCCGCCGGACGAAACCGTCCGGGAGTCTTCCCGCCTGCTGGCCGGACTGGCGGCGAAGGTCACCGCGGAATCTTCCGGCCGTAAGTTCCGCAGGGAAGAAATACTGGCGGAGCTGGCGGAGGCGTTTCCGGTCTTTTCCGGCTTGGCCGGACCGGTCCCCCCCCTGCCCTGGCCGGCCCCGGGAGGCAAGGTTCCCCGCCAGTCCATCGGCTACAGCGGCCGGACCGCCATGAACGCGCATATCGATCCGCACGAGCCCAAACCGCCGGAAGATCCGGACTCCCCGTTGGCCTTTTCCATGGAAGGATATGAGGGGCGGCCGCGGCCGGATCTCATCACCCGCTACTGGGCTCCGGGCTGGAATTCGGTTCAGTCCCTGAACAAATATCAAGCTGTCGTGGGCGGCCCCCTCAAGGGCGGAAGTTCCGGACTGCGCCTGTTCCCAACCACTTCCACGGAGGAAGCGGAGCTTTTTCCACCCCCGCCAGTGCCGCCCGAACCGGAACTGCGGGAGGACGAACGGATCCTGATCCCCCTGTATCACCTGTTCGGTTCGGAAGAGCTGAGCATGTCGTCCCCGGCCGTGGCCGGACAGGCCCCCGCGCCCTACCTGGCCCTGGGTCCGGATGACCCGCTGGCCGAACCGGGCATGAACGTCGGTCTGGTCTTCGGCGGCGCCTTGTTGACATTGCCGGTTGCCGTTCTGCCGGGTCTGTGCAGGGGAGTCGCGGGCCTGCCCGCCGGGCTGCCCGGCATTCCCGTGGATTCACTGCCCGCGCGGGTCCGGCTTTCCAAGGAGACGCATCGATGATCCTGATCCTGAAACACCTGCTGGTGGTCTTCGGCGTGCTGGCGGCGGCTCTCTCCGCCAGCGCCGGTCTGGTCTGGCTGGAACGGCGCTTGCTGGCGTTGTGGCAGGACCGCTACGGACCCAACCGGGTAGGTCCCTTCGGGCTGCTCCAGGTGGCGGCCGACGGCTTGAAAATGTTTCTCAAGGAGGACTGGGTCCCCCCCTTTGCCGACAAGCCCGTTTTCATTCTCGCTCCGATGCTGGCCCTGGTGGTCGCCCTGCTGGCCTTCGCCGTGGTGCCGTTCACTTCGGAAATCATGGTGGCGGATCTCAATATCGGGCTGCTGTTCTTTCTGGCCCTGGTTTCCCTGGGCGTCTACGGCGTGGCCCTGGGGGGCTGGTCCTCCAACAACAAATACGCCTTGCTGGGCGCCGTCCGCGGCGTGGCCCAGATGCTGAGCTACGAAGTCTTCATGGGCCTCTCCCTGATGGGCGTGGTGCTGCTTGCCGGCACCTTCAACCTGCGGGAAATCGTTCTGGCCCAGGAAAACATGTGGTATTGCATCCCCCAGTTTCCGGGCCTGTTGATTTTCACCATTGCGGGTTTTGCCGAAACCCACCGGATGCCCTTTGACCTGCCGGAAGCGGAAAGCGAGCTGGTGGCCGGCTATCATACGGAATATTCCGGGATGAAATTCGGTTTGTTTTTCGTGGGCGAATACCTGGGCGTCACCATGACTTCCGCCATGATCGTCACCCTGTTTTTCGGCGGCTGGCTGGGTCCCGTGCTTCCGCCCATCGTCTGGTTCGCCGGCAAAACCTTCGTGTTCATCTGTCTTTTCATTCTGGTGCGCTCGGCCCTGCCGAGACCGCGCTATGATCAACTCATGGCCTTTGCCTGGAAAGTCCTCCTGCCGCTGTCGCTTCTGAATCTGGTGGTCACGGGGGCCGTGGTGGTGGCCGGCGCTTGAACACGGGAAGGGCGAAGGAAGAAAGGAACCGCGAATCGTGCTGAGTCTGTTGCAGGGTCTCTGGGTCATGTTGCGGCACACCTTCCGGAAACGGGAAACCGTTCAGTATCCGGAAGAACAGCTCTATCTGCCTCCGCGCTTCCGGGGCCGGATCATTCTATCCCGTGACCCCGATGGTGGCGAGCGCTGCGTGGCCTGTCATTTGTGCTCCGCCGTATGTCCCGTGGATTGCATCGCCCTTCAGGCCGGGGAGGATGAAACCGGCCGGCGGTATCCGGCCTTTTTCCGGATCAATTTTTCCCGCTGCATCCTCTGCGGATTCTGCGAGGAGGCCTGCCCCACGGCGGCCATCCAGCTGACTCCGGATTTTGAAATGGCCGAATACGACAGACGCAATCTGATCTACGAAAAAGAAGATCTGCTGATCAGCGGACCAGGGAAATATCCCGGTTACAACTTCTACAGGGCCGCCGGAACGGCCGTCGGCGTAAAGGGCAAGGGCGAAGGGGAAAACGAAAATCCGCCCGTGGATGTAAAGGGCCTCCTGCCCTAGTCGGAAATACGGATGATCACGAGTGTAAACGGAGGAAGGAGCAAAAGTTGACGAACATCATGTTTTATCTGGCGGCAGCGGTGGCGATCCTGTCGACACTGATGGTGATCACCCGGCTCAACGCGGTGCATGCACTGCTGTACCTGATCGTCTCCCTTCTTTCCGTGGCCCTGATCTTTTTCATGCTGGGAGCCCCTTTCGCCGCGGCCCTGGAGGTCATCATCTATGCAGGGGCCATCATGATCCTGTTTGTGTTCGTGATCATGATGCTCAACCTGGGACCGACGGCCATCGAAAAGGAACGCCTGCTGCTGGCGCCCGGGATGTGGCCAGGACCGGCCCTGCTGACGGGGGTCCTGCTGGCTGAACTGTTTTATATTCTGGCCGGAAATCCGCTCGGACCGGCGAGCGGGACGGAAGTAACCTCCCTTTCGGTGGGACTTTCCCTGTTCGGTCCTTACATGCTGGGAGTGGAACTGGCATCCATTCTGCTGCTGGCCGGACTGGTGGGCGCCTTTCACTTGGCCCGGCAAGGCACGGAAATGGAGGGAACCGTCAACCGGGCAAACACCGGCCGTCAACCGACGGGGTAACCGCAAACGGTCCCTGACAGGATAATCAATCGAATTCACTGGAGACGAAGAACATGCTCACCATCCCGACTTCCCACGGCCTGATGCTGGCCGGGGTTCTCTTCCTGATGGGATTCACCTGCGTGCTGGTGCGCCGCAACATCATCTTCATCCTGCTCGGTCTTGAAATCATGTTCAACGCCGCGGGGCTGGCTTTCGTCACGGCCGGCGCCCGCTGGGGCCAGCCCGACGGGCAGATCATGTTCCTGTTCATCCTGGCCACGGCCGCGGCGGAGGTCTCCATCGGGCTGGCCCTGGTGTTCCAGCTGGTCCGGCGCCTGCACACCCTGGACATGGATCAAGCCGACGGAATGAAAGGGTAACGCAATGGAACTGCTGTGGTTGATACCCGCCCTGCCCCTGACCGGTTTCATCCTCCTGCTCCTTCTTTCCTCGCGTCTTCCGCGGGTTCTTACCGGCGCCCTGGGGACGGCCAGCGTGGGTCTCGCCGCCCTGACCACGTTCTGGGTGGCCGCGGACTTTCTGTTCGCCAGGCCCCGGCCAGCCGTTTTCACCCAGCGGCTCTGGACCTGGATGGCGGTGGACCGCCTGCACCTCGAGATCGCTTTTCATCTGGACGCCCTGACCCTGATCATGATGCTGGTGATCACCGGCGTCGGCTTCTTGATCCATCTGTACTCCGTGGGATACATGGCCGGAGACAAGGGGTATGCCCGCTTTTTCGCCTACATGAACCTGTTCGTGGCCGCCATGCTGGTGCTGGTGCTGGCCGACAGCCTGCCCCTGCTCTATTTGGGCTGGGAGGGAGTCGGTCTGTGCAGCTATCTCTTAATCGGTTTCTGGTACGAAAATCCAGCCAACGGTTACGCCGCCAGAAAAGCCTTCGTGGTCACCCGGGTGGGGGATACGGCCATGGCCGTCGGCCTCTTCGTTCTGTATGACTGCTTCGGCGTCCTGGGGATTCAGGACGTCATGAACCATGCCGCCGCCGCCTGGCCGACGGGATCGGTCACGGCCGTGGCAGTGGCTCTGCTGCTGCTGGGAGGAGCGGTGGGAAAATCCGCCCAACTCCCCTTACAGACCTGGCTGCCGGACGCCATGGCCGGCCCCACGCCCGTCAGCGCCCTCATCCACGCCGCCACCATGGTGACCGCGGGCGTCTATCTCCTTGCCAGGACCCATGTGATCTTCCTGCTGGCGCCGGCGGTCCTGAACCTGACGGCCTGGATCGGCGCAGCCACCCTGCTGCTGGCCGGGTTCAGCGGACTGGTTCAGAGGGATATCAAGCGCGTCCTGGCCTACTCCACCATCAGCCAGCTCGGCTACATGTTCCTGGCCCTGGGGATCGGCGCCTGGTCCGCGGCGATTTTCCACCTGATGACCCACGCATTTTTCAAGGCCCTGCTCTTTCTGTGCGCCGGAGCGGTGATCCACGCCCTGGGCGGTGAACAGGACATGTACCGCATGGGCGGTCTGAAAGCAAAGCTGCCGCTGACGTTCTGGACCTTCCTCGTCGGCGCGGCCTCCCTTTCTGCCCTGCCGCTGATCACGGCCGGCTTTTACAGCAAGGACATGATCATCTGGGAGTCTTATGCTTCCCCCATGGGCGGTCCGGGCTTGTGGACGGCCGCTGTCGCGGGCGCCCTGCTCACCTCTCTTTACACCTTCCGCATGGTATGGCTCACCTTCGCGGGACCGGTCCGCACACCGGTGCATCATCCCCCGGGTACCGCCATGACCCTGCCCCTGCTGGCCCTGGCGGCCCTGTCCCTGTTTTCCGGATTTCTGGAAGTTCCCAAAACCCTGGGAGGCCCGCACCTGCTCTCCGGTTTCCTGCACGCCTGTCTGCCGCCGACCCTCCTGGCCCCGCAGCGGGAAAGCCAGGAAGCCCTGTTTGAACTGATTTCCGCGGGTGTTGCGCTGCTGGGCATCCTGTGGGCCTGGCGACTCTACCGGCCCGCTTCCAGGGCCCTTCCCGAGAATCCGCCGGTATCCCCCCTGCCCGTGTTCCTGCGTAATTTCTGGTTCGGCGGCTGGGGTTTCGATCGCCTGTATGACTTTTTGCTGGTAACGCCTTATCTGACCCTGGCCCGGATCAACCGAAACGACGTCATCGACGGCGCGTTTACGGCTCTTTCCCGGCTCGGCAAAACCGGGCACCGGAACCTTGCCCGGACCCAGAACGGACGCCTGCGCACCTATGCATGGGGCATCGGCATGGGCGCAGCGGCCGTCATCGCAATGGTGGTGCTCTTATGATGCTTGCATGGCTCGTCCTGATACCGGTATGCGGCGGCATCCTGGCCTGGACCCTGGACCGCCGGTTTCCGGGATCGGCCCGCTGGATATCGCTGATCACAATGCTGATGGACCTTGTGCTGTCGGTTTCCCTCCTGCCCGCCCGGCCGGCTGTCGACGCCGTGGCCGGCCCCTTTCTGACCTCCGTGGATTATCCCTGGATTCCGGCCCTCGGTATCCGCTTCCATCTCGCCATGGACGGACTCAGTCTGGTGCTGGTGCTGCTCACTCATTTTCTGGGGATCGTGGCCATCGCCTCCTCCTGGACCGAAATTGAACACCGGGCCGGCTTTTTCTTTTTCAATCTGTTGTGGGTCCTGGCCGGGATCATCGGTGTCTTTTTGGCCCTGGATCTGTTCCTCTTCTACTTTTTCTGGGAAATGATGCTGATTCCCATGTTTTTCCTGATCAGCGTTTTCGGGCATGAAAACCGGGTTTACGCCGCCGTCAAGTTTTTCCTTTTCACCCAGATCAGCGGCCTCCTCATGCTGCTCGCCATCCTGGGATTGTATTTCATCCACGGCCGCCATACCGGGCATTATACCTTCAACTATACGGAACTCCTCGGCACTCCGGTTGCCGGCATCACGGGGATCCTGCTCATGCTGGGATTCTTCACGGCCTTCGCGGTCAAGCTTCCGGCCGTTCCGGTCCACACCTGGCTTCCGGACGCTCATACCGAGGCGCCCACCGCCGGCAGCATCATCCTGGCGGGTCTCCTGCTGAAGACCGGAGCCTATGGCATGATCCGCTTCGTGATCCCCCTGTTTCCGGAAGCCGCGGCTTTTCTGGCGCCCGCGGTTATGACCCTGGCCGTGATCGCCATCCTGTACGGCGCCTTGCTGGCTCTGTCCCAGACGGATTTCAAGCGGCTGGTGGCCTACACCAGCGTCAGTCACATGGGGTTTGTCATGCTGGGGATTTTCGCCTGGAATCCCCTTGCCCTCCAGGGCGCCGTCATGCAGATCATCTGCCACGGACTTTCCACCGGCGCGCTTTTCTTCCTGGCAGGGGCCCTCCAGGAACGCCTTCTCAGCCGGGACATGGGTCGCATGGGCGGTTTGTGGAACTCCGTCCCGCGCATGGCCGGAATGGCGCTGTTTTTCTCCCTGGCCTCGCTGGGTCTGCCCGGACTGGGGAATTTCGTGGCCGAATTCACGGTGCTGATCGGCGTCTACCAGGTGAACGGTGTCATGGCCGTTTTCGCCTCCCTCGGCCTGATCGGCGCCGCCGTGTATTCCCTCTGGATCATCCAGGCCGTTTTTCACGGTCCTTCCCCGCGGGAACGCGTCCTTGCGGACCTCTCGCTTCGCGAAACCGCGGCCCTCGGCGTCATGCTGGCTGCCCTGGTCATTCTGGGACTCTATCCCCAGCCGGTTTTCCGGACCTCCCAGCCGGCCCTGGACCATATGTCCCGATTTGTTTCCAGCGCCGGAAAAACCGGCCGGGGAATCTCTCCGGCCGCGTTCCATCGTGCCGTCAACCCTCCGCCCGCGGACCATGGAGGCTTTCGCCATGCATCGCCCTGATTTCATCGCCGTCGCCCCGCTGCTGATTCTCGCTTTTTTTGCCGTCGCCGTCATGCTGGCCATCGCTCTGCGCCGGAATCATGCCGTCGCCGTGTCTCTCAGCCTGACGGGCCTTGCCGCAGCCCTGGGAGTTCTGCCCTTTTCGGCGCCCCTGACTCCGCGCCCCGTGACCCCCCTGTTGGTCGTGGACGGCTTCGCCCTGTTTTACCTGGGCCTGATTCTTTCGGCCGCCGCCGCCGTGGTTGTCTTTGCCTGGGATTATCTCCGCCGTCTGGACGACCTGCCGGAGGAGTTCTATTTCCTGCTGCTGGTTGCAACGCTGGGCGCCGGCATTCTGGCAGTCTGCCGGCATTTCGCCTCCCTGTTTCTGGGGCTGGAAATCCTCAGCGTTTCCCTCTATGGCTTGATCGCCTACACCCGCGACCGGAATGTCAGCATCGAGGCCGGGTTCAAATACCTGGTGCTGGCGGCCGTTTCCGCCGCCTTTCTGCTGTTCGGCGCGGCCCTGATCTATTCGGAAACCGGCGCCCTGGATTTCGGCAGCCTGCTGCCCCTGTTTCAAGCCGGACCGGCAGGACGGCAATCCCTGATGCTCCTCAGCGGCCTGGGGCTGGTGATCACGGCCGTCGGTTTCAAGCTGGCCCTGACGCCGTTTCACATGTGGACCCCGGACATTTATCAAGGGGCCCCGGCGCCGGTGACGGCCTTCGTGGCCGCCGTCTCCAAGGGCGCCGTGGCGGCCCTGCTGGTGCGCCTGTTTGCACCCGTGGATCTGCATCAATGGGGCTCCCTGTTCGTTGTTTTCGCCGTCATGGCCGGGGCCTCCATGATTGCCGGCAACCTGCTGGCCCTCATGCAGGACAACATCAAACGCATCCTGGCCTATTCCTCCATCGCCCACATGGGGTATCTCCTCACCGCCTTCCTTTCCGGCGGGCGGGAAGCCGTTCTGGTGGTGACTTTCTACCTCACGGCCTACATCATCAGCATCCTGGGGTGCTTCGGGGTGATCGCGGCCCTGTCTTCCAGGGAAGGGGACGTTGAAACCGTCGGGGATATCCGGGGGCTTTTCCTTCGCCGCCCATGGCTGACCGGCGTATTCACGGCCATGCTGCTGTCCCTGGCCGGCATTCCGCTCACCGCCGGATTTATCGGCAAGTTTTTCGTGGTGACCGTCGGCATTCAAGCCGCCCACTGGGTACTGGTCGTCATCCTGGCCCTCACCAGCGGCGTGGGCCTGTTCTACTACCTGAAGATCATCATCGCCATGTTTTCACCGGCGCCGGAGGAAGCAGTAGGCGTTTTTTTGAATCGGCCCGCGGCATCGTCCATGGTTGCCCTGACCTTTGCCGTTCTTTCCGCGCTGCTGCTCTGGCTGGGCGTCGGACCGTCCTGGCTCATGCGGATGATCGGGAAAATGGTGGGATAACAGCCCCACCCTTCCCGGTTTCCGCCGGACTCGTTCAGAAACGGAGAATCGATCATGCAGAAAAAACATATACCGGTCATCGTGGGAATTTCCCAGTACACTCAGCCGAAGGATGCGGCCTGTCCGCTGGATCCACTGGGATTGATGGCCAGAACCGGCCGGGAGGCCTTTGAGGAAGCCGGCGGCGGCAACCTGTTGCGGCAGTGCGACACCATCCGGGTGATCAATCTGGTCTCCTACCCCTATGCCGACGCCTGCGGCGAACTGGGAAGAACCCTCGGGATCAATCCTGGAAAAACCGTATACGGCGGCATCGGCGGCAACAGTCCTCAAATGTTCGTCAACCAGGCAGCCGCGGAGATCGCCGCAGGCAACAGCCGCGTGACCCTCATCGCCGGCGCCGAGGCAGCGGCTTCCGTACGCCGCTTTCAGAAATCGAACACCGCTCCCGACTGGCCGGCGGGCGGGATCCCCCAACGGATCGACACGGACAACCGGGAAGGATTTTCCCCTTTGGAAAGCCGGCACAATTTTCTGATCCCGGCTTTTGCCTATGCCATGCTGGAAAATGCCCTGAGACATGCCCTGGGGCGCGACCTGGAAGATCACCGCCTTGCCATGGGCCGCCTCTTTGAACGCTTCGCCCGCGCGGCCTCCCGCAACCCCCGGGCCTGGGTCCGGGAAGCATATACAGCGGACGCCATCACCCTGACCGGTCCCGACAACCGGATGGTCTGTTTCCCCTACACCATGCGCATGATCGCCAACTACTTCGTGGATCAATCCGCGGCCATCGTCATGACCAGCGAGGAAACGGCCGATGAGATCGGCATCCATCCGTCCCGGCGCATATACCCCATGGGCGGAGCCGGCCTCTGCAACATCTGGAATATGTCACGGCGGGCGGATCTGACCGATTCCCCGGCCTTGCGCGAGGCCATCTGGCTGGCCCTGGATCAGGCCGGAATCCGGACCGAGGACATCGATTTCTTCGATCTGTACAGCTGTTTTCCCTCGGCGGTGGAGATCGCCTGCCGGGAGCTCGGCATCCCGGAAAACGACCCCCGGGACCTGACGGTCACCGGCGGTCTGCCCTATTTCGGGGGGCCGGGAAACAACTACTCCCTGCACGCCATCGCCGGAGTCGTGGAAAGGCTTCGCGCCAACCCGGGACAGAAGGCTTTGGTCACCGCCCTGGGCTGGTACAACACCAAATGGGCCGTCGGTATTTATGGCAGTCTGCCCGGTGCCCATCCATGGGAGGAATCCGATTATTCCGCCATTCAGGAACGCATCGACGCGGAAGCCCTGCCGGAACCGCTGGAAGCGGCCGAGGGGAATCTATGTATCGAAACCTATGTCATCGGCCACGGCCGCGCCGGCGAACCGGACCACGGAATTGTCCTGGGCCGTCTGGAAAACGGCCGGCGGGCCTTCGCCAGGATCGACGCAGCCCCCCGAATTCTGGAAGAAATGGAAAAAACCGAGCTGATCGGATTGTCCGGCAGGGTCCGGCATGACGGCGACAGCGGATACAATTACGTCACCATCGAAGGGTTTTGATCCCTACCGCAGCGGGAAAGGCGGGCCGGCGCCTTTCCCGCCACTCCTCTAGATAAACTTCAGGTATTTGCTCTTCACGCTGATCAGTTCTTCACTGGTCAGTTTCAGGCGGCCCGCCAGGGTCTGCGCGAAAATCCGGTACAGGATGTAATACAGGGAGGCTTTCTCGGATTCGCTCAAGCGGTGCATGCTGGTATTGTCGATGGCCAGGCAGACGACATCCTCTTCCGCATATACGCTGGCGGTTCTGGAAAACTCGCCCAACAGGCTCATCTCGCCGAAAATATCTCCCCGTTTATCCAGTACGCACAACGGCCTGCCCTTCTTGGTGACGCGGATTCGGCCGAAAATCAGGATATACAGGTTGCCGTCATATGTGCCTTCCGTGATGATCTCTTCACCGGTTTTGTATTTGCGAATTTTGCTGAAGGCCAGCAAACGCTGGAGATCATGATCGCTGAAAGGACTGAGCGTCGGGATACGCTTCAAATCCGGAATGATTTTCTGGTTTGTTCCCAATGAAATGGATTCTAGCATGACGGCACCTCACTTGGTTTTGTATTCAATGCATGCCTTGCATGTCGATTATTTCTTTATCAAGTACTGTGCCAACTCGAAGGGTCTGATTGAATCATATGTGATAACAGGCAACTTTCAGCGGTTGGCCCGTACGGAAGACGGGAAAGACCTGTTCACAAAAAAAGACAGCTACGGACGTGGACTTTATCTTTTTGTCAGCGATGTCGACTTGCATGAAAGTGAATCGAAAAAACTGTGCGCGGAATGCAAGCATTAAACACTCGTCGGTGTGCTATCATTTTTAGCTGTTAAAAATAAAAATGAGCCGGAAAGTTCTTGGGGATTCGACGGCCATCACGACTGGCCGTGGTGGTACCGGCAGAGGATCTATTTCCTCGGCCATCTGTACGGGCCGGCCTGATTCGGCCCCGGAACGAATCATTCATACTAATTCCATCCGAAAATTTTTAGTTCAATGCCCCACCCCCGAGCTAACCGGCTGATCGCGACGGCTGATTATACAATATTATATAATTTTTTAGAGATTTATATTGTAAATGGAATTATTCCGGCGGGCCGCCGTTATTAGCTGAAATGAACTATTTCATCCATGGTTAATTTTTGCTAACTTATTGTTTTTTTTATGAATATCTTGACAAACCTCCGCTTTGTCATTATAAAGCAACTCCTTTCAACAAATCGTTAAAAAAAGGGTAGAGCCGATAACGCATGAACAGAATCCGACAACTATTACATTCGAAAAAACGGTTGGTTGACGGCCTTGAGTTCCCGGACATCACCAAAGCCTCGGAAGAAGGCGGCTGCGGTGTTGTCGGCTTTTGCTGCACCAAGCCGGTTCCCGGACGTCATATCTATGAACCGTCGAGATTGATGCACAATCGCGGCAACGGCAAGGGCGGAGGGATCGCCGCGGTGGGACTCGTTCCGGAACAACTCGGCGTCGACCGCCGCGTTCTGGATGATTGTTATATGATCCATGTCGCCTTTTTGGATGCCGGCGTGCGCCCCGAATTGGAAAAAAAGTATCTTACACCGTACTTTGATGTGGAAACATCCCGCAAACTCGACACGGTGGATGACTGGACGGCCATCGCCGGACTGGAAGTGCGACCGCCGGATGTCTGGCGCTATTTTACCCGCGTCAAGCCGCCGGTTCTGGACGCCTTCATCCAGGAAAACCGGCTTGAAACCATCTCCCGGCGCGAAGCCGAGGAAGAATTCGTCAGTCAAAACAGTTTCAAGCTGAATCAGGAATATTACGCCTCGCTGAAGAATCAAAAAGCCTTCGTGCTGTCCCACGGCCGGGATATCATGATCCTGAAGGTGGTCGGCTATGCCGAGGCCATCGTCAAATATTATAAAATCGAGGAACTCGCCGCGCATGCCTGGATCGCGCACCAGCGTTTTCCCACCAAGGGCCGCGTATGGCACCCGGGTGGCGCCCATCCGTTTACGGCCATGAATATGGCCCTGGTCCATAACGGCGACTTTGCCAATTACCACTCCGTCACCGAATACCTGCTCCAGCGTCATATCTATCCGCAGTTCATCACGGATACCGAAGTGTCGGCCCTGATGTTCGATCTGCTCAACCGCACCTATAAATATCCGCTTGAATACATCATCGAGGCCCTGGCGCCCACCACCGAATTGGATTTCGACCACCTGCCCCTTGAAAAGCAGCGGGTATACCGGGCGATCCAGGCCACCCATATCCACGGATCGCCCGATGGGCCCTGGTTTTTCATCATCACCCGCAATCTTCCCGAAGAGAAAAAATTCCAACTGATCGGCATCACCGACACGTCCATGTTGCGGCCCCAGGTATTCGCCTTTTGCGACGGCGACGTGCAGGTCGGGCTGATCGCCTCGGAAAAGCAGGCCATCGACGCCACCCTGCTCAGTCTGGCCCGGGATGACAGACGCATCTGCCCGGTTGCCGACCGGTATTGGAACGCCCGCGGCGGCAGCCACACGGACGGCGGCACCTTCATGTTCAATCTGGAGCCGGATGCCTCCGGCCAGATCCGGATGACCTGCACGGATAAGTTCGGGAGCCCGGTGCTGCTGCCGAAACCGTCGGCGCCCTTTGACTTTACGAGAGAGGATGTTTTCGAGCCGGATGCGGCGATTGCCGACGAGATCAAGCGCGGCTTTGATACGGGTTCGGCGGAAACCGTCTTCGCTTATGTCCGCGACCATATGGCCGCCTGGCGTTTCGAGGATGTCAAGGCCGTATGCCGGGCCATCCGCAGACAGGCCATGGATCGCAACCATACGGCGACCGCCATCCAGGCCCTGACCCTGCTCAACGATCGGCGCTATCCCACCGGCCCCAAGAAACGGAGCCATCTCCTGCATATGATCCGCACGGAGCTGAATCGATTGTTTGACGACCTGCCGGCCATTGCGAAGAACGACAGGGATGGCGGCGCCTATCGTCGGATCGATTATCAAACCCGCCATGCCCTGCGGCCGCCCATGGGTGACGAGACCACCCTCGTCATCCATGCGGACGTCTTCCCCGCCGAAGGCGCCGAGTGTGACGCGGCGCTGCTGGTGGATGCCTATAACAAAGGCTGGCGGAGATTTATCAGCTACAATTGTTCCGGACAGCGCTATGTCGGTTGCGGACTGGGACCGGAAACGGACGGCGTCGTCATCGACGTATACGGCAGTTCGGGCGATTATCTGGGCTCCGGCATCGACGGTTTGACCATCACGGTGCACGACAACGCCCAGGACCAGCTGGGGCAGATCATCAAGCGCGGTAAACTGGTGGTGTACGGCGATGTTGGCCAGACCTTCCTCTACGGCGCCAAGGGCGGTGAAGTGTATGTCATGGGGAACGCGGCGGGCCGACCGCTGATCAATTCCGTGGGCCGGCCCCGGGTGGTGATCAACGGCACCTCCCTCGATTTTCTGGCCGAATCCTTCATGGCCGGCGATCCGCATCAAAACGGCGGCTTTGTGGTGTTGAACGGCATCCGGTTCGATGACGACGGCCGCATTGTTCCCCTGGACGAACCCTATCCCGGCAGCAATCTGTTCTCCCTGGCTTCCGGCGGCGCGATCTATATCCGCGATCCCCGGCAGGTATCCGTTGCCGGTCAATTGAACGGCGGCGTATTCCTGCCGTTGACCGAAAAGGATTGGGAATTGATCTTGCCCTATCTGGAAGAGAATGAACGTTTGTTCGGTATCCGGATTACGGACCTGCTGACCGTGGACGGAAAATTGTCCGCCCCGGAAAACGTGTACCGGAAGGTCGTGCCCGTTGCGGTGGCCGCGAAAATGCCCCGGCAACCGCAACCGCCGGTGAGGGCGGAGGAAACCGAACAGGAAACCGTGGGTGATCTTTCAAATTAGCATGGGTCAAACACGCATAGGATTGATATGACCATCAGAATCAAAAGAGGCCGATCCGCTCCGTCCCTGACAGATTCGGTCCGGGAGATCTCGGGCGTGGATCTCGGGGCCTGCTACCAGTGCCGGAAATGCTCCTGCGGTTGCACCGTAACCGGGCATGCCCAATCCCCCCCTGCTGAAATCATCAGACGTCTGCAACTGGGCGCAGGGCATGAACTGCTCCGTAACGATCTGATCTGGACCTGCGTTTCCTGCGAAACCTGTTCTGCCCGCTGTCCCATGGGGGTCGACCTGGTGGCCGTCATGGACGCCCTGCGCGCCCTGGCCGTCGCGCAGCAAGCACCCGTCCCGGAAGGCAACGTCCCGCTGTTCAACAAGGCGTTTCTCAAGACGGTGGCCCTCTTCGGCCGGACATACGATCTGGGTCTGATGGCGGCTTATAAGATCGGCACCGCCTCCTATGGCCGGGATGCGGATAAAATCCCCCTGCTGCTCCGGAAAAAAAAAATTGCGCTGCTGCCGTCGCTGAGCCCCGGACGCCGGGCGGTAAAAAGAATTTTTCAACAAACCGGACAAAACAAGGGAAATATCAAATGAGATATGCCTATTATCCCGGATGTTCAGCGGAATCCTCGGCCCGGGACCTGCACGCTTCCAGTCTGGCCGTAACCCGCAAGCTGGGCATCGAGCTGAAGGAGATCCCGGGCTGGTCCTGCTGCGGCGCCACACCCGCCCACCAGACCGATCGCATCCTGGCGGCATCCCTGCCGGCCGCCAATCTGGCCAAGGCCCGGGACATGGGCCTGGACATCGTGGTGAACTGCGCCGCCTGTTACAACCGGTTGAAAATGGCCAATCACGAAATCCGGAACCATTCGGACATGCGGAAAAAAGTGGGGAAGGCCCTGGGCCGGGATTACGACGGTTCGGTCAAGGTCCGGCACCTGATGGAAGTGCTCCTCGAGGATGTCGGCCTGCCGGAACTTGCGGGAGCGCTGCCCCATTCCCTGGGCGGGCTGAAAGTCGCCTCGTATTACGGCTGCCTGCTGGTTCGTCCCCATGAAGTCACCCGTTTCGACGATCCTGAAAATCCCCAGGCAATGGACCGGCTGGTAACGGCCATGGGCGGAGAAAGCCTGGACTGGCCTGCCAAGGTCGACTGCTGCGGCAACAGTCTGTCGCTGACGACCCAATCGAATCTGGTGGTGGATTTTTCCGACAAGATCATCCAGATGGCCAAGGCCGCGGGAGCCGAATGTATCGCCACCGCCTGTCCCCTGTGCCAGGTCAACCTGGACCTCCGGCAGAGCGACATCCAAAAGCAAACCGGGCGGAAATACAACCTGCCTGTTTTTTACATCACCCAACTGCTGGGGTTATGCCTGGGTCTTTCCCGGGCGGAACTCGGTCTGAACAAGCTGGTGGTTTCTTCATCACGGATTGAAAAAGCCGTGCAAGCGGCTGCGGTATAAATGGTAAGGGGCGTTGACATTATGGCAAATACGGAAATGAAGAAAACCGGCGCGGTGCTGGTGCAGGGCGGCGGAATCGCGGGGGTTCAGGCCTCCCTCGATCTCGCCAATTCCGGTTTCAAGGTGTATCTCATCGAACGTTCCGCCGCCATCGGCGGCATGATGTCCCATCTGGACAAGACCTTTCCCACCGGAGATTGCGCCACGTGTATTGTTTCCCCCAAGCTGGTGGAATGCGCCCGGAATTTGAACATCGAAATCCTGACCCACGCGGAACTGGTCGGCATCGAGGGCGAGCCCGGTCATTTCACCGCCGCCGTGAGGCAGTCTCCGCGGTATGTCCGTGAAACCATCTGCAATGACTGCGGCGACTGCTATTCCGTCTGCCCGGTGGATATCCGGGACCGGTTCAATCGGGACCTGGGAACACGCAAGGCCATCGCCAAATACTCCCCCCAGGCCGTGCCGAATATAGCCGGAATTCTCAAGCTGGGCCATGCGCCCTGTAAAACCGGATGCCCCGCCAATATCAACGTGCAGGGCTATGTCCAGCTGATCAAGAAAAAGGAATACGTCAAGGCCGTCAACCTGATCCGGGAAAGAAACCCCCTGTCCGCCATCTGCGGCCGGGTCTGCACCCATCCCTGCGAAAGCGCCTGCCGCCGCGGCAAGGTGGATGCGCCGGTGGCCATCCGGCAGTTGAAACGGTTTGCCTCGGACAAGGAAATGGAACTGCTGGCCGAAGGCAAGATCTCCCTGCCGCCGGAACAATTTCCGGCAGCGGACGCCCCGAAAATCGCGGTGATCGGCGCCGGCCCTTCCGGCCTCACGGCCGCCCAGGATCTGGCCGATCGCGGCTACGCCGTAACCATCTATGAATCATCGCCTGCGGCCGGCGGGATGCTGCGCTGGGGCATCCCGGCCTATCGGCTTCCGGTGAACGTGCTGGATCATGAGGTCGAACTGATCCGGCGCAAAGGCGTCGCCTTTGTTTACAACTGCAAGATCGGGAAGGACATCACTTTTGATCAACTTCGCCGCGACCATGCCGCGGTCTTTGTCGGCGTCGGCGCCCAGAAAGGCGCCCCCATGAATGTCAAGGGCGAAGACCTGGACGGAGTTGTCCAGGGGTTGGATTTCCTGCACCGGTCCGGAACGGAAGCCGACAAGCCGGCGCTTACGGGTCATGTGGTCGTTGTCGGCGGCGGGGATGTGGCCATGGATGCCGCCTGTTCCGCCAGACGGCTCGGCGCCCGAACCGTCAGCATCCTCTACCGCCGGACGGAAACGGAATTGCCGGCCATTCAGGAAGAAATCAACCATGCCCGGGAAGAAGGCGTTCGGTTTGAATTCCTCACGACGCCGGTGGAATTCATCGGCGATGGCCAGGGCCGGCTGCAAAAAGTCAAATGCATCCGCATGCAACTGGCCGAGCCCGATGAATCCGGAAGGCGCCTGCCGGTTCCCGTGGAAGGCTCCGCGTTTGAGATGGCGGCCGATACGGTGGTCATCGCCATCGGCAGCCGGCCGGATCCGGCCCTGGCGACCATGGCGCCGGATCTGCCCTTTGACCGCCAGGGTACTATCGTTGCGGATGAGCATTGCCTTACGGCCCTGCCGGGTGTTTTTGCCGGCGGGGATATCGTCACCGGCCCGGCCACCGTCATCCAGGCGGTTGCCGCGGGCAAACGCGCGGCCGAATCCATTGACCGCTATGTCCGCGGGGTGGCTGCCGCGACACCGCGTTTCCAGGACAGTCTGAACCCGGTTCCGGAGGAACTCCTGCCCACCGGCAAGGGCATCGAGAAAAAAGCCCGCGTCCTGGCAAGGGAACTGCCGGTTGCCCGGCGGATTACCAATTTTGCGGAAATCGAAGCCAGTTTTTCCGAGGAGCAAGCCATTGCGGAAACGGAACGCTGCCTGAATTGCGCCCTTTGCTCCGAATGCGGCGAATGTGTGGAGGCCTGCGAGAAAAAGGCCATCGACCATGCCATGGCGGAGAAAACCATCGAGCTGGCCGTGGGTGCGGTGATTCTGGCCCCCGGTTTTCAGGAGTTCGACGCGGCAACCAAAGGGGAATATGGCTTCGGCCGCCATGCCAACGTGCTCACCAGTGTGCAGTTCGAGCGCATGCTGTCGGCGGCCGGTCCGTTTCACGGCCATGTGGTGCGCCGTTCCGACGGCCGGGAAGCCAGGCGCATTGCTTTTATCCAGTGCGTGGGGTCGCGGGACGAAAGCTGCGGCAACGGGTATTGCTCGTCCATCTGCTGCATGGCCGCCACCAAACAGGCCCTGATCGCCAGCGAGCATGTCGGCGGGCTTACCGCGAAAATCTTTTATATGGATATCCGCGCTTTTGGCAAAGGGTTTGACCAGTATTACGAACGCGCCAGAAGTCAGGAAGGCATCCAATATATCAAGAGCATGCCCTCCCGGGTGGTGGAGCTGCCCGGCACCAAAGATCTGCTGCTGCGGTATATCAACGAACACCAGGAAACCATCGAAGAGACCTTCGACCTGGTGGTGTTGTCCGTGGGGCTGGAGCCCAAGAAATCGGTCTCCGGCGCCATGGCGGCCCTGGGCATCGATTTGAATGAATACGGCTTCTGCGCCACGAGCCGTCTTTCCCCGCTTTCCACGTCGCGGCCGGGCGTATTCGTGGCCGGCGCCTTCCAGGAGCCCAAGGATATTCCCGAAACCGTGACCCAGGCCGGCGCCGCGGCCTCCATGGCCATGGAGCTGCTCTCCGGTTCCCGCAATACGCTGGTTGCCAGAAAAGACTACCCGCTGGAGCATGACACCACGGATGAGGAGCCGCGCATCGGCGTGTTTGTCTGCCATTGCGGCACCAACATCGCCGCCACCATCGATGTGGAACAGGTAACCCGGGCCGTAACCCATGACCCCCAGGTGATTCTGGCCACCCATTCCATGTACGCCTGTTCGGACGCCAGCCTGTCTGAAATCAAGGCGGCCATTGCACGGCACCGGCTGAACCGCGTCGTGGTGGCCTCGTGCACCCCCAGGACCCACGAACCGCTCTTCCGGGAAACCCTGCGCGAGGCCGGACTGAATCCGTATCTCTTTGACCTGTCGAATATCCGGGATCAATGTTCCTGGGTGCACTCCGCCGAGCCCGAGGCGGCAACGAAAAAAGCCATCGAACTGGTGCGCATGTCCATTGCCCGGGCGCGGCTGCTGGCTCCCCTCTCGAATGAGGCCCTGGCCATCAACCAGGACGGCCTGGTAATGGGGGGCGGCCTGAGCGGCATGACCGCCGCGCTCTCCCTGGCGGACCAGGGGTTCAAGGTGCATCTGGTCGAGCGCGAAGGAGAGCTCGGCGGGCATCTCCGTGAAATCCACGGCACGCTTGAACAGGATGATGTCGCCGCTTTTCTGGGAGACCTCGTGAAACGGGTGAAGACGCATCCCCGCATTCAGCTCCATCTGCAATCCAGGGTTACCGGGATTGCCGGCCATGTCGGGAAATTCGATATCGCGTTTGCAACAAACGAGCAAACGGTTCACGTCCCCTGCGGTGCGGTGGTGGTCGCCACGGGCGCCGACCGGGCGGAGACATCCGAATTTCTCCACCGGGAATCCGACCAGGTGATCACCCAGGATGAACTTGAAAAACGACTGCACGACAATACGTTCGACGGCGCCGGCAGGAATATCGTCATGATCCAATGCGTGGGGTCGCGCAATAAAACCCGACCCTACTGCAGCCGGCTCTGCTGCTCCATGGCCATCAAGAACGCCCTGGCTGTCAAAAGAAAATACCCGGACGCCGCCGTCTTTGTGCTGTACCGCGATATCCGCACCTATGGATTCCGGGAAAAATTCTACAAGGAAGCCCGACTGGCCGGTGTTGTGTTCATCCGCTACCATGAAGACCATCCGCCGGCGGTATCCCGGGAGAACGGTCTTCTGGTGACCATCGACAGCCCGGATTTTCCCGAATCCATCGAAATCGAGGCGGACCAGGTTGTCTTGAGCACCGGCATCACCCCTGCCGAGGACAACCGGCGGATTGCGGATATGCTGAAAGTGCCGCTGAACACCAATGGATTTTACGTGGAAGCGCATTTGAAACTGCGGCCGGTGGATTTCGCCAACGAAGGCATCTTCCTGTGCGGCCTGGCCCATTCGCCCAAATTCATGGATGAGAATATCTCCCAGGCACGAGCCGCGGCGGCCAGGGCCGCCACGGTGCTGTCCAAGACCCATCTCGAACTGGGCGCCCAGGTTTCCCGGGTGGATCAGAACAAGTGCATCTCATGCATGACCTGCGTGCATTCCTGTCCCTACGGCGCGCCGTTCGTGAACAAGGACCGCAAGGCCGAGATAGCGGCCGCCAAATGCATGGGCTGCGGCATCTGCGCTTCGGAATGTCCGGCCCGGGCCATCCAGTTGGCTCATTTTGAAGCGAAGCAATTCACGATCATGCTGGATGATCTGTTTCAATGCATGGAAGCCATGGTCAATTAACGGGTCGAACATGATGATTGCGAAATTTACGTCGAATTAAAGAGAAAATGATGAACACCAACAATTTTGAACCCAAGATCGTCGCCTTCTGCTGCCATTATTGAGCGTATTCATCCGCGGACCTGTCAGGTTCCATGCGACTTCAGTACCCAACCAATATCCGCATCATCCGCACGCCCTGCACCGGCAAGCTGGAGGTCGAATACTTTCTGCGGGCCTTTGAAAACGGCGCCGACGCCGTGCTGGTGGCCGGATGCGAGGAAGGCAGCTGCCATTTCAGCGAAGGCAACCTTATGGCGAAGCGCCGGGTGAACCATACCCGACGACTTCTGTCGGAAGCCGGGTTTGACCAGGAGCGGCTGCGCATGGTCAATATCGGCGCAGCAGACGCCACCATTTTTGTCGGGATGGTCAAGGACATGATCGAATCCGTCCGCGCCCTCGGCCCCAATCCCATACGCCGCACCAAGCCATCACCGAAACAGGAGATCCATCCATGATCGTAGCGGAAAGAAAAAGCATTCCCGAACTTGTCGACATCCTGAAAGGCCATCATAAAATCCTGGTGCTGGGCTGCGGCACCTGCGTTACGGTTTGTCTTGCCGGCGGCGAACGGGAAGTCAGCATCATTTCCTCGACCCTGCGCATCGCCTCGAATCTCGGGAATCACGGTTTCGAGATTTCAGAACTCACCATCGAGCGCCAGTGCGACAATGTATTTATCGAGGCCGCCGCGGACGTCATTGCCGAATGCGATGCCGTTCTCTCGCTGGGTTGCGGCGCCGGGGTTCAGGCCATCGCGGAACGGTATCGTGAAAAGCCCGTCTACGCCGGCCTCAACACGGCTTTTATCGGCATTCTGGAAGAAAGAGGTCTCTGGACCGAGAAATGCGCCGCCTGCGGGTCCTGCGTATTGCACCAGTACGGCGGCATCTGCCCGATCACGCGCTGCGCCAAGCATATGCTGAACGGACCCTGCGGCGGTTCCCGGGAGGATCGTTGCGAGGTCCGGCCGGACCGGCCCTGCGGCTGGCAGCTGATCTACCGGCGGTTGAAAGGCATCGGACAGCTCGACCGGCTGAAAACCATCGCGCCGCCCAAGAACTGGGAGCCGAGCCTGGACGGCGGATGCCGGGTAATCGTCCGGGAGGACCATCGAATTTGACAACGGTATGCACCAACGCCGAGGCGGATGTGATGAACCATGATCCATTGAAAATATATGTATTTTACTGCGCCAACAGCCTGGATGCCCGGGCTTTGAGACAAGGCGGCGGCGCCATGCGGCAGGAAGAAGTGAAGACCATCAGCCTGCCGTGTTCCGGAAAGGTGAACCTGCTCTATCTGCTGAAGGCCTTTGAAAAAGGCGCCGACGGCGTACTGCTGGTAACCTGCAAACCGGGTGATTGCCAGTTCCTGGAAGGCAACCTGCGCGCGCGGAAACGTTCCGAGGCAGTGGACGCCATGCTTGCCGAAATAGGTTTCGGCAAAGGCCGGATGCGGATCGTCCATCCGGACGGCCTGGATGATATAACTCGGATAATGGCTGAAATCGACAGTCTCAGCCGATTCATACGGGATTCGTCAGTTCGGTAATTCCCGAATTGCGCTTTAGCCCTGGTGGGAGAGGATGAAATGCGATCAGAGAGTACCCTTGCAAACAAGATAAAAGCCGGAGAATTCATCGTTACGGCCGAGTTGCTGCCCCGGGCCAGCGCGGACGGCAAAACCGTGGAGGAGTCGACCGGTTTTTTCGACAGCCGGCTGACGGCGGTGAATGTGGCGGACAATCCCCATGGACCGGTCATGTCGAGCCTTGCGGCATCCGTGATCCTGAGCCGGGCCGGCCGGGAGCCGATCTATCAGGTGGTCACCCGGGACCGCAACCGCATCGCCTTGCAGTCCGATCTGTTGGGGGCGGCCGCGCTGGGCATTCGCAATATTCTATGTCTTTCGGGCCATCATCAGGCCCTGACGGACAGCCGTGAATCCGCCAACGTCTATGATATCGACTCGATTCAGCTGGTCGCCGCCGTCCGGAAGATGTGCGCCGACGGCATCCTGCTGGACGGAACCAGGCTCCAGGGCGAATTCAGCGCCCTGGTGGGCGCCGTGGTCAGTCCCGATATGAAGCCCATGGAACTCAATCTCATCCGCTTGGCCAAAAAGGTGGAAGCCGGGGCCCGGTTCATTCAAACCCAGGCCGTATTCGACCTGGAACAATTCGATCAATGGCTCTCGGCCGCCCGGGACCTGGGGATCACGCGACAAACCGCCATCCTGGCGGGCGTATTCCCAATTTCCAGCGCCGAGGAAGCGGAACATCTGCGCGCCAAATATATGGACCTGTCCATTCCAGACAGCGTCATCGCCCGACTGAAAGCCGCGGGGGATGAGGCGGCCCAGAAAAAGGAAGGCCTTTCGATCTGCGTGGAGACAATCCAAAAAATCAAAACCGCGGACGGCGTAAGAGGAATCCATCTTCTTTCCGGCGGCCGGGAAAATCGTGTGCCGGAAATCATGGCCGCGGCCGGATTATAAGACAGGAAAAGAACATGCCGGAAAAATACCATATCAAAACGACCCCGGTTCCACCCCGCCTGCCGCGGATCGGGAAACACGGCATCGTGGATTGGCGGGAAGATTGCGCCAGATGCCATAACTGTGTCAAAAAGGCCTGCGTCTACGACCGCCACCGGCAGGAGGCGGAGTATATCCGGAATCTCAAATACGCGGATTTCCTTTTTTTCGAATGCATGGGCTGCTTTTCATGCGTGCAGAACTGCACCAAGGACCTGCTGTGCCTGACCGTTAATTCCGAATATGAAAAACTGGGCAACGCCTACTGGAAACCGGAAATCATTCATACCACCTGGCAGCAGGCGGAAACTGGGGCGGTGCCGGTTTCAGGAGCGGGGTACCGGGGAAAATTCGCCGGCCGCGGTTTTGACGCCATGTGGACGGACATGTCGGAAATCGTCCGGCCCACCCGCGACGGCATCCATGGCCGCGAATATATCAGCACCTCCGTGGACATCGGCCGGAAACCGTCCTACCTGGAGTTTACGGAAAGTCTGGCCGCCGCCAATCCGCCGGCCATCGTGGACATCCCCATGCCGCTGATCATCGATATGAATCCCGCCGAGTACACCCTGCCCCGGCTTGAATCCTATATCCTGGAAGCCGTCCGGACCACGGAGCTGATCGCCGTCATCGATTCCGCCAAATGGCCCGGCGCCCTGAACGTAGACCAGATGCGGAATGCCGGGCGATATCTGCGGCACATCTCCTTTTATCTGAATCCGGACGGGCCGGAAATACCGCAAGAGATATTACGTCAAACCAGGATTGTTGAAATACCGGCCGCGGACAACGCTCTTGAGCGCATGCAGGAACTGAAGGCCGCCCTTCCCGGAATCATCGTATCCATCCGGGTCAACCTGGACGCCGGGGGAGTGGATCGCGCCATCGGCCTGGGCGAAACCGGAGCGGAACTGCTGCATGTGGTCGCGGATTTCAACGGCAATGAAATCGGCGTGAAACAGCCCCGTTTCATCAAGGATATGATCCGGGAAATCCATCGGGCCCTCATCCGGGGCGGCAAGCGGGATGAAGTCACCCTGATCGCCGGCTCCGGTATCGCCCTGCCGGAACATATGGCCAAGGCCCTGCTTTGCGGGGCTGATCTGGTGTCCACCTATCTGCCGTTGATGATCGCCCTGGAATGCCGTCTCTGCGAGGCGTGCCGACCCGGGCTGGTATGTCCCGCCCGGCTCGAAACCATTGATTTTGCTTACGGCGCCGGGCGCATGCGCAATCTGATCGCCGCCTGGCACTTGCAGTTGATTGAATTGATGGGCGCCATGGGCATGCGGGAAGCCCGCCGCCTGCGGGGCGATGTCGGGCGCGCCATGTTTTTTGAGGAGCTGGAGGAGGAGATTTTTGGAACGCTTTTCGGTTCAAGAAAAAGAGCTTAAGGATATCCTGCCGGAAAACACGCTGAAAACCCGCGTGCCGCAGGTTGACATCCGTCGCGAGATCAAACCGGCGCCTTCGCGCTACCGCAATGAGATTGCCAAATTCATCATCCATCGCAGCGAGGATTGCATCCGCTGCGGCAAGTGCGCGGAGCTGTGCCCCCATGGGGTGCATGTGTTGAAGCCGGGCTACAAGTATTTCGCCAGACCCCAGAGCCATTTATGCACGGGCCGGGCCTGTGAGAAGACCGATCATTTCTGCGTCGGCCAATGCCCGCAAAACGCCCTGCGCATGGTGGAAAACCCCATGATCAAGGCTCTGGGGGATTACCGCTGGACGGCGGATATGCTGCTTTCCACCTGGAAAATGGCCGAAACCGGGGCCCCGCCCCCGGCAGAATATGAATATGATTACCTCGCGGGCCAATCCGGCGGCGGTTTTGACCGGATCCGTTTTCGATTCCCCGAAAAACCGCCCGTGGAACTGCGGGACGACGAGATCGACACCAGCATCCCCCTGAACCGCCGCAACGACGGCCGCCCCCAGCTCCGGATCGACGTCCCCTGGTATGGCGGCGGCATGTCCTTCGGTTCGGTGAGCAACGCCACCCAGCTTTCCAAGGTGCGCGCCGCCGCGGCCTGGAACACCTTCTCCTGTTCCGGGGAAGGCGGCTACATGGAACGCATGCGGCCCTATGACGACCATATGATCACCCAGGTGGCCACCGGCCTTTTCGGCGTGCGCGAGGAAACCATTCAGCGCGTGCCCATCATCGAATTCAAGTACGCCCAGGGCGCCAAACCCGGTCTCGGCGGGCATCTGCTGGGGGACAAGAACACCCCGGCCGTGGCCAAAATACGGGAAGCCGTGGTGGGCATCTCCCTCTTCTCCCCGTTTCCCTTCCACAGCGTGTATTCCATTGAAGACCACATGAAGCACCTGGACTGGATCAAGCATGTCAACCGGCGCGCCCTGCTGTCCACCAAGGTTTCCACGCCCACGGACGTGGATATGGTGGCCGTGGGCAGTTATTCCGCCGGCACCCATATCATCCATCTGGACGGCGGCTACGGCGGCACGGGCGCGGCCCCGGACATCGCCAAAAAGAATATCGCCATGCCCATCGAGTACGCCATCGCCAAGGTCCACAAATTTCTGGTGGACGAGGGCGCCCGGGAAAAGGTCACCCTGATCGCGAGCGGCGGGATCCGCACGGCCCATGATATCGGCAAGGCCATCGCCCTGGGCGCCGACGGCGTCGTGGTGGGAACATCCGAGCTGATCGCCCTCGGCTGCGTCCGCTGCTCGCGCTGCTCGGCCGGCCGCGGCTGCCCCCGGGGCATCGCCACCACCGATCCGGGGCTGGTCACCCAGATGGACCTCGAATGGGGTACCCAGCGGATCATCAATCTCTACAACGCCTGGCGCGTGGATTTGATCACCATCCTGAAACGCTTCGGCATGCGCAGCGTGCGCGAACTGGTGGGCCGTTCCGACCTGTTGATGCATCTTGATTTTACGAATGACGTGAAAAAGAGGTCCGGGTCCGCTTAAGCGCCAGGTTCACTTGAATCGTTTAATCGTACCGGGTGTGGAAATAATTCTTATGCTGTACCTATCCTGGAGTCAGTAACCAGAAGTCGGAATTCAGAATAAAATTAGGAATGACCCTTTACAAGTTAGTGTCCATCCAGAAATACTAGTTTTTAACCCTGGAGGCAGACCCAAAAAGCTACTCAATTGACATAGTGAAGATTTTTTCAGCATAAACCGATATCGGAAAAAGAAATTGCTTCAATTTGTCATCATACGGACGCACCTATCCCATGTATCGGTAGATTTTCCTTCGACCGGCCTGTTTTTAATGAGCCGGCAATTTGGCTCGCGCAAGGGTCAGAAGGTTTGCCGCCACAATAGAGGACCAGACATACGATTTGAATGCTTCCCAACCTTTCCAATTGCAGCGTGTAAGTCCCATGCAACGTTTCAACCACGATATTCCGGATTCAATACCTGCGCGAAAACAGCGCAACCGATGATACACATTCTCGCTGCGGCACATATCGGTTTCATTGAGACCACGTTTTTTGGCAAAACAAACATCCTTGATATTTCGATCCTTTGCAAGTTTCAGATTGTTTTTGGAGGCGAATCCGCCGTCGAAAGATACTTTGAGCGGATAGCGATTATAAATTTCTTTCTGGCGGTCGAGCATCGAAATCGCCAAATCCACATCGGCCGGATTGCCGCGCTCGATTACACAGTCCAGAATCAAGTTGGATGCCCCACCGGTAAGGCAAATCTTGTGGCCGTAAATCGTATCACGCCGATCCTTGACAATGATGTCGGTATGCGGCTCAAAAATAGAGACAACTTTTTCCTAGGCAGGGACCTTCTCAGCCATTACCACCCGCCGATGTGTCTGATTGACGACTCTTTCGGCAAGCAGGGCATACTGCTTGATTTGATTCAACAAGGCATATTTGCATTTGTTGCGGACATTATATCGCTGCGTGTACACACCATCGATTTACCTCAAACATCGTGACAAATTCATTTTAGGCATTTTTGCGGGAATATGGTAAAGCGACGGCAGAAGGTAGAATGCGGCGATCCGGATCCCGAACATATCCGTCGTTTTCGTGAGCAAATCCTGAAAGTCGACGCAATCCTTGTCATTCCTGAAAAGGATTTGCCCCCGCCTGGCTCGGCTCATTACTTGATGCCAAGCATCCGGATATTCAATTCGCAATGGTCTTGACGGTTTCTGTCAGATACCCCCATTAAGGTCAAAAGGAGACTTGACCCCTCTCTGACCCCTCTCCCATAAACCGCGCTTTTCACCCTCGAAAAGCGTTTCTAAGCATGAAAAACAGCCCCGTTTTTCCATTCATTTCATATTAAGTTTAGCAGTTATCTCGGTCCGACTATCCGGCGGACTGTCCGGCCTTCTCAACTGCCTGATAACATACTATTATCTCAGCAAAATAGGCTGCACGGATGGTTTTTCGTCACAAGCGATTGATCTGGCAGCGCAAATGATATAAATAATATCTTGACTATACGAGGATCAAAGTCGAGGAGGGACCATATGACCGCAAGAGCCGAACAAGTGCTGGCCGAAGCGCTGATGCTGCCGCCTCATGAGAGGGCGCAGTTGGCGGAACAGCTTTTTACCAGCCTGGATATATCGGATGAAGAAATAGAGCGGTTGTGGGCCGAGGAAGCCGAAAGCCGCATTGATGCGTATGAACGAGGCGAGATAAAAACCGTATCCGCAGAGGACGTTTTCAACGATATCCGCCGCCGATGAAGGTTGAGTTCCTCATACCCGCCCGCACCGAGCTGTATGAAGCCGTTGTTTTTTACAATATCCAAAAACAAGGGCTGGGAGAAGAGTTCGCCGAAGAGGCGGAAGATACGATAACGCGGATAAAAGAAAATCCGGAAGCTTGGCCCCGCCTTGCTTCATCAACGCGAACCCGCCGCTGTCTGACCAATCGATTTCCTTACGGGATCATTTACCAAATCCGAAAAAACAGTATTTTGGTTGTCGCTGTCATGCATCAGCGTCGACACCCGCGAAGCTGGCGATCCCGACTACCGAAAAGCGAGCATTGATACAGATCAAATCCTGAAGGCTTCTTGATAAAACAAGGAAGCCGCTTGTCTATTCCAACACCCGCCGCCTTGCCCCTGGCTTAACAGGCGTAGTCAGCGGCTAAGCTACAAGTGGGCAGGATTTCAAGATCTGCTGTAACAATTTCTGATACCAGCGCTAAAATTTACTGAAAAGCACCCAAGTAAGCAGCTATAACTTTTTGTATAATGCTTGTCAGTGCATAAGTGAGCAGGTTCGAAGAGCCCGATGCGGCAATACCGCACGCCGGGATCTATGAGGGGGCGGTCGGGTTACTGGCCGCCCTACCTCTATTCCCTTGCACCTTATCAGCCCCAAATCCGCCCTGGTTCAACCGGTTGTATTCACAATATCATGGACACACAAACACCGTTTGCATATAGTCCGATATCAAAAAAGCAAAGTCTTATCCCTTTATTCAGAACAATCTACATAGTAAACGCGTCGAGTAAGTGTAATCGTTGGATTGAAATATGTTCTATCGCAATTGCTATTTGCTCTTGGGTTAATGCGGAAATAAAATGACTCGGCAAAATGGCTTCCACAATTTATTTGTCTACACTGCTGTCCGGTTAACTGATTAATGATTACTTATACTTATAAAATAACTACCCATTCAACTTGCAATTCTGGCAAAAAGCCTGTTTTTACAACCCCGTCAATCCCGATTGGGATTGATTGAAAT
>JBMORA010000049.1:0-71448 GCA_049320885.1 Thermodesulfobacteriota bacterium
GGCCTTTCGAAGCGCGGCTTCCGCTTTGTCAAGTTCACCGAGCCTGGCCAGAACCCGGGCCTGTCCGAGGTACGCTTCCTGATTGTCCGGTGAAATGGTGGTAATTCTGTGATAAACGGCCGCCGATCGCTTGAGTTTGTTTTCCTGCTCCAGGATTTCGGCCTTGATTTTCAAGGCTTCCGTGTTGTTGGGCTGTTTGGACAGGATGATCCGGATACGTTCCTGGGATTGTTTCAGGTTGCCGGAGAGAAGCTCGAACTCCGCCAGTTTTAACCGGGCGTTGACATTTTCGGGATCCACTTCCAGGATTTTGTGGCAGATATCCAGCGCCGCCTTGGAGTTGCCGAGTTTCAGGTAGGTTTCCGCCAGCTTTTCGTACGCCGCCACATGGGAGGGATTGAGCTGAAGCGCCTGTTTGAATTGAACCTCGGCCTGGGTGAAGGCCCCCCGGTTGAAATTCGTCACGCCCTTTTGAAAAAAGGCGGCCGCTGTTTTCTCATCGTTGGTACACCCCCCGAGCAGGTGAAGGGACAAAGGACCGACAACCAAGAGCATCCATTTCCATTGCTTCATTTGATATCTTCCATACCGAAAATACTGCATTGTTCTATCTTTCCGTCCCGTCGGGCGGATACACACGGGAATTAAACAACATCATCGCCCGTATTTCAACCATTATTGCAACCCGATTTATTTCTTCCATGGCGAAACCCGATTGACAAGTAACGGGTGTTTTCATATGATCGGCCCCACTATTAATGAATGGATATTCAACAGCAAAGGAGACCTGAGTATGACATCGAAACAGCTGGTTTTGATTCTCGGCGTTTTGTGTTTCGGGATGGCGGCGACAAATGCCTGGTCCCTGACCGGCAGGGAGATCATGGAAAAAAACGACGCCTTGCCGGAAGAGAAAACCGCCGATAGCCAGGTCTTGATGTTGATTCACCAGGGACCGAAAGTCATTGAAAAAGAATTTACCCTCAAATCGAAACAGTTCGAAAAAGATGAGGACAAAACCCTGATTGAATTCACCAAACCCACCAAAATCAAACTGCTGACCCACGCCCACAAGGACCGGGACGACGATCAATGGCTGCGCCTGTCTTCCGGAAAAATCAAACGGATCGCCTCCTCGGATAAAGGCAAGTCCTTTGTGAACTCGCACTTCTACTATGAAGATCTGACCCGCCGGGACATCGACGATTTCGACTATAACTACCTTGGCGACGAAACCGTTTCCGGTACCGATTGTTACAAGGTGGAGGCGGTGAAGAAACGGAACCGCGTATACAACAAGACGGTTCTGTATGTGCGTAAATCCGATTTTTTCGTGATCCGGGTTGACTTCCATAAAAAGGGGGAATTTCACAAATATTTGGAATACCATGATATAAATCCGGTATCCGGCATTCTTACCTCCCATCGCATGGTGATGAACCTGGCCAATGGAAAGGCGAATACCGAGTTGAAGGTCAAATCGGTTGCATACAACATGGAACTCAACAATTCGGTGTTCAATAAGGAAGCCCTCCGGTAGATCGAGGGCGGCCAGGCAGGTGCATGACAGGCAAACCCTTGCAGGGTCGTCAGCCCCGTGACATCAGGATTTCCCAGTTTTCTCCCGGTTCGTTGGTCTTGACTTCCTTTACCGTCACGCCACGGACATTTTCCTTGAGGACGACGGCCGCCTGACGGCCGTGGATTCTGGTGCCGGCATAAATGACACCGCTTGCCTGCAGAATGGCCTGGGCTTTGTTTTTTTCAGCCCATTTCAGAATGGCGTTTTTTTCATTACCGATGACTTCTATGCCGGAAATGATCTGTTCGATTTCCTCCATGGATTGGGAAATTTCCGCCTCCAGCTGTTCCTGTTCGGGGAAAAGCCCTTTCAGCTGTTCGGCTGCCTCCCTGGATGACGCCTCCAGACGCTGCAATTCCAGCAGGGTGTCTTTCAGTTCATCCACCTTCCCCTGTTGTTGCAGTTCCGCAATCCGTTTGGAAAGGTTCCGGCGGGCGATATCGGAGCGGTCCTGAATCTGGGCGAGATCGGCGATGCGTTTCTGCAGGGCCTCCATGCCGGCGGTTCTGGTTTCATATTCCGACTGCAATTTTTGCAGTATTTCGGTTTTTTCCGCGTGGCGGAAACCATAGGCCTGAATCCGCTTGCGGACATTCTCATCCACACCGAGCTGGATCTTGCAGGGCTCGGTTACATCGGTGCCGATGTTCTTGGTCTTGATGCCGAGTTTTGCGGCCACATAAGAGGAGATGATGGCGCCTCTTTCGCCGTTGAATTCCCCGCTGGCCCTGATTTTTGAATTCCGGACTTCTTTCTGGATAGTGACGCTGCCGAAGGATTTGATGTTGGCATGGTCGATGAATTTGGCGTTGACGTCGCCCTCTGATAATATTTTCGCCCCCAGAATGCCCCCTTTTACCGTAACATTTCCCGACGCCTCGATTTCGGCGTTGAAGATTTCGGCCGCGGTGATATTGCCGCCCACCACCCGGAATCCGTCCCGGACAGCACCGTTGATATGGATATTGCCGGCGAACTGGATATTGCCGGTGCTGTAATCCACGTCGCCCTCGATATTCAATTCGTCCAGGACGGAAATCCTGCCGGCCTTGGTGAGATTCGGCTCACCATCGATGGCGGCCGTCACCCGCAGGCCGTCCTCGGAAAGTAACGCGCCTGCATCGCACAGGAGCAGGATATCCTCGGTTTCCGGCGGCGGAATGGAATTCCCCAGGATATCAATGCCGGGACGGCCGGGTTGGGCAGGTATTTTTTCAGCGATGACCGCGCCTTTGGATACGCGGGGACGCTCGCCTCTTTCCCGATAGTCAATGCCGCCATCTTCACGGATCTTGCCGGCGCGCAAATAATCGGTGGTAAAATAGTAACGGACGGCGGCGTCCAGGCCGGGTTCGGGAGGAGAACCTTTGGCCACCAGCAGGGAGGAATTTTCCCGGCTGTCCAGCTCCAGGAAATTCAGGATGACGTCGTCCGGAACGATGCCGTGGCGCACACCGTTTGCAGAAAGAAGGGATTTGACGGCCGCGAGCATTTCTTTTTGCGGCGGGGTTCCGGGGCTGATGATGATGTGGGCGGACATGCCGTCCGGCGATACGACCAGGCTGAACGGATTGGTCGTATCGCCGTCCGGTGGAGGGGCTGATTCCTGTTCCGCGGCCTTTACTTCTTTCTTTTCCGTCTCTTTTTTCTCTTCCGCTGTTTCCGGTATTTCCGTTGGTTCCGGTAGTATTTCCACCGCTTCCTGTTCTATCCAGATCAGGTCGCACTGTTCCCGGGTGATCACGGAATTGGCCACCAGGATGTCCCCCAACCGCCTGCAGGTATGTATGCGCTTATATTCTTCCGCCTGTTCGTCCAGGGCAGCCGTGACCTGTTCCTGGGAAGCATAGCCTTTTTGGATGGCGATGGCGCCGAACCGTTTCCCCATTCTCCGCTTGGTGGCCACGAGGAGATCGTCGATTCGGGCCTGAGAAACCATGCCTCGTTCCTTGAGGATGACATCCAACGGTGTTTTTTTTCCGGCTAAATGCAACCGATGTTGAATGGTAAAAGCCTCGGCCAGATGCTTTTTGGTGACAAACCGATTGGCCATGGCGATTTTGGCCAGGACCCGATCCTGCTTGGTGGTATCCTTTATGGTGAAACCCTCATTTCGAAGAAGGCGCGGCGGGGGGCTTCCACCGGCGGTCGGGATGGTTGAGGGGCCCTTGGCTGCAAACGGTTTCGCTTCCGGGGGAGCGAGGTGGTCCGGGACGCTGTCTGCGCGTCGGCTTTCATTGAAAGCCAACAGGCGCCGGCCGGCTTCTATCTGAGCAGTCAAATGGCGGGCATCCGCTGGCGCCCGGATGACCACGTCTGCCCCGGATTGGAGAGCCCGGACAAGATCGGCGACGGCGTAGGTTTCGGATATCAGGATGATATATACATACGAGGGCAGGGCGGAGTCCCGGAGGAGACGACACAGGTCCGGGACGTCCACATCTGCGGGATCCGCCGGAGACTTCTCCGTCAGAATCACGGCAAAGGGTTTCTGGGACATCCCCGCCAGGGCATCTTTTACACCTTCGGCGGTCAGCAGTTGGCGGCCTTCGGTTTCCAATTCCCGGAGCAGGGCGGTTCTCCTTGCCGCAATTTGATCGACCAGCAGAATTTTCATCAACGGTGAACCCCGTTCCCGGAAGCCTCCGCTCCCGCCATGGGTCAAAACTGATTACAGGTTGGAAATATTGAAAAGACAGCATATTATACTGTATGTTGAGTGAAATTGTCAATCCGCGGCATGCAAATTACCGGACCGGGTGTTGTTCGCGGGTGAGGGCCCGGACAGCCGCGCGGCCCGGCTCCGGGGCACGGAGAGCACAACCGGGCGGTCCTTGCGGATATTCTCGGCAAATCGGAAACGGAAATCGAGGACATCCTCAGGAGCGGCGTCATGGGTTGAACCGTCCAGCGGCTATAGCCAGCGGATCGTCCGGGGATCATAGGACAGATGGATCTTTTTCCCGGGCAGGAGACGGGCGGCGGCGGCGGTCCGGGAATCGATGCTGGCGTGCCAATCCAGACCACCGGCGGTGAGGGTCAGGTGGAGGGCGGTGGTTCCGGGCTCCAGCGTCATGTTGCGGATGAAGGCTTGCAATGTGTACTTCCCCGCCAAATCCTCCTGGGGGAAAGACTGCACCGTGAGGGTGCGGTGGTCCAGCAGGGCGCAGGCTTCCGGATGAGGGGGGCGGACGGTGAGGAACAACTGGCCGTCATGAAGCGCTTTTTCCCACAACCCGTCCTTGCGGGAACGCCAGGGGCCGAATATCAAGTTGGTCCGGCCTTCCCCAACGATCCGGCCTTTATACAAATGGAGGACTCGGTCGCAAACCTGCTCCAGCCATTCCCAGTCGTGACTGGCGATGACCAGGGACGCACCCCATTGTTCCCGGGCGCTGTGAACCGCATCCTTGATGCGCTGGACACTGGCGGCGTCGACGCCGGAGGTAGGTTCGTCCAGGAGTAAAACTTCCGTCCGCAGCGCCAGTCTGGCCGCCAGGGCCACCCGACGGGCCTCCCCTCCGGACAACTCATGGTGTTGCCTTTGACAAAATTCTTCCGGATCCAGACCGACAAGTCCCATGGCGTCGCGAACCGCGTCTTCCGGGTTCCGGTTGGTCTTCCGGAGGGACAGACCGTAGGCCACATTGTGAAACACCTTGCGCTTCAGAAGATAGGGTTCCTGGGGCAGCAGGGCGATGTGAAAGCGGGAGATGTCGGAAAAGGGTTTCAGGGGATGATTCTTGAAGCGGATCTGGCCTTCCGTGGGAAGGGACGCCCCGGCAAGCAGGGCCAGGAGGGTGCTCTTACCGCTGCCGTTGGGACCGATCAGGCCGACGATGGATTCGGGTTCAATCGTCAGGTGATCCAGTTCCAGGACCGGTTGATCCTGATGGCGATGCCGCAGATTCCGGATTTCGTATATCGCATCGGTCATGTCGGTTTGCCTTGCCTCCATATGGGATTATTGCCTGCGCAAAAACCACAGGGACAGGTTGACGCCGAAGGCGATCAGGATCAGCACCAGACCCAGGGCGATCCCCATGCTGAAAAGTCCCTTGCTGGTTTCAAGGGCGATGGCCGTCGTGATGGTGCGGGTATGCCATTTGATATTGCCGCCCACCATTAAAGAAATGCCCACCTCGGTCAATACACGGCCGTAGGCGTTGATGGCGGCGGACAAAATGCCAAAGCGGACTTCCCGGAGAATTCCGGCAAACAGTTGGCGGCGGTCAGCGCCCAGGGAGATCAGGGCCAGGCGCAGCTGCCGGTCCGTTGCTTCGACGGCGGAGGCGCAAAGCGCGATCACGATGGGAAGCGCCAGGATCGATTGCCCGAGGGCGATTCCGGGAAGGGTGAAGAGCAGGCCCAGGCCGCCCAGGGGACCGCTGTTGGAAAGAAGCGCATAGACCATGAGTCCGATGAAGACCGTGGGCAGGGCCATCAGGGTGTCCGCGACAAAGCGGAGCTGGCGTTTCCCGCGGAAATCAAAATACCCCAGGGCAAAACCTGCGGGGATCCCGACGGTCAGGCTGATGCACATGGAGTACGTGGTGACCTGCAGGGTGGCGATGATGGCCGAGTAAGTCTGGGGGTCGCCCCGCAGCAGTAGCAGAAATGCGGTCTGGAGACCTGTCAGGATGAAATCCATGCTTCCGGCCTATTTCGCGTTGGGCGTAAACAACGGTTTCCCGAGCAGCTGAAATCCTGCGATGGCTTTCTGGCCTTCCGCTCCGGCCAGCCACGCCGATAATTTCATGACCAGATCGTATTTACTGTTGTTGCATTTTTTCGGGTTCACAGCGATGACGCTGTACTGATTTTGCAGGGTCGTGTCGCCTTCCACCAGGATTTTCAGCCGGGGATCTCCGCCTTTGACGTCCTCGTATTTGATATAGGTACCCCGATCGGTCAGGCAATAGCCGTTTCGTTCCTCGGCGACATGGATGGTGGCCAGCATTCCCTGGCCGGTCTGAATATACCATGCTTCTTTGTCCGGTACGGTCTGCACCGATCGCCGCCATAATTCCTTTTCCATGGCATGGGTTCCGGACTCATCCCCCCGGCTGGCGAAGACGGCGCCCTTGGCGCGCATGGCGGCAAAGGCCGCGACGGCGGTTTTTCCACGGATGGCGGCGGGATCGGAAGAGGGCCCGATGAGGATGAAATCGTTGAACATGATTTCCCGCCGGTCGACACCGTACCCTTTTTCCAGATATTCCTTTTCCGCAATGGGATCATGCACCATAAGGACATCCACATCGCAGTTCTGTCCCAGGGCCAGGGCTTTTCCGGTTCCCGTGGCCGTCCATTTGACTTCGATCCCCGAGGACTTGGTAAACAAGGGCATAAGATAATCCAGCAATCCGGTGTTGTCGGTGCTGGTGGTGGTGGCCATCAGCAGGGACGGAGGAGCGGCCGCGGCCGCTGTTGCGGTGAACAGCAGAAAAACGACCAGCAATCGGCAGATGCCGGCAATCTGTTTTGGATCAAAATTCATGGCTGTCTCCTTTTGTCGGGGATTCCATTTATATTCAAGCGTGTTGCGCCTTTAGGGCCTCCTCGGGCGGAAAGATCATGTTTCCGGCAAGGCTGAGATCATATCCCTGGAATTCGTTGGCCATTTCCCGAAAAGCGGGAGCATGGAGGAGGCTCAGGAAGGCCTGGACGGCCGGATCGAAAAACCGTTCCCGGGTCATCAGGAGATCATACCGCTCCCAGCGCAGGGGGATGAAACCGAGATCGAGGAGCGAGGCCACCGGACGGATGGCGGGGCCGGCATGGGCTCTTCCGGACACGATTTCCAGGCCCACGTCCAGGTGGCGGTTGACTTCGCGGCCGTAGCCCTCGATTTTTTCCCCGGCAATGCCCGCCTTTTTCAATTCCCGATCGAACAGGAGGCGGGTGCCGGTCTGCAGGGAGCGGTTCACGATCCGGATCCCCGGATTGCCCAGATCCCGGACGGTGTATAGGTTCCGGGGATTGTCTTTTTCCATCAACACCCCCTGTTCCCGGCGGCAGAAATTCACCACCACCGGCACGCTTCCCAGGGCTTGCCGGGCGAAATCGAAATTGTATTCGGACCCGTTTTCCTGGAGCAGATGACTGGAAGCCACATGGCAGAGGTTGCGGCGCAGAGCTCTCAGGCCGCCCATGCTGCCGACGTTGGCGAAGGCGATCAGATGGTCCGGAAAACGGTTATGGAACAGCGAGATGGTGCGATCGAGCAGGAGGTCGTTGCTTCCGGCAAGGATCAGCAGGCTTTCGGAGGAAGGGGCGTCTTTTGCCGGCGCCGGGAAATTCAGGGTGTGATTTTCCACCCATTGCTCGACGAGGTGCTGGGGGAAAAGCCATTTGCCGGTGACTTTGGAGGCCGGCAGCCCTTTTTCCGCCACCAGGGTGTATACCATCTTTTCATTCACACCTAACAAACGGGCCACATCCCTGGTGGACAACATGCTCTTGATCATGTTTTCGATCCTCCAACACATTTTGTCATGATAAGTTCCGAATTTCCAAATCCGGAGCCGGCGTAATGAAAAAAATGACAATAAAGAACCATAAATTACCGTACAAGTCAACAGTCGTGTGTTCTGATTGGAATGGATGCGGACATCGCTCCGGTGGCTGATGCAGGCGGGTTGCGGCCGGGGGTTCCCCCCTTGCATGGCGGGCATGCAAGGGGGGAACACACCGGAAGGGATCAGAACCACAGGGTGGAGATGAAACAGATATCGTCATCGTCATCCAGTTCCGTGCTGCCGGATGAGGAGGTCACAGCCAGCGCTCCCGGATCGACGATGACGCCGTTGGCAATGCCGTCGCCGTCCGTGGCGGCATCACCGTCGGTGAGCTGCAGGGTGATGGTCTGGTCACCGTCGTTGCTGCCGAAGGAGACCTGTCTCCAGCCGTTGGTGGCGTCGATCTTATAGTATTTGCTGCCGACGGCCACATCGGAGGGCATTTCCAGTTCCACCGTCACCGTGGCGCCCGGCGTCAGATCGGTGATGCGAAAAGAGAACACGCCGTAGGGAAAGGAGGCTGCGGGTTTGTTCACCTGGGAGACACCGGGATCATCGTCCCCCATACACAGGACGTCGGCGAAATAGCCCTGGGAAGTATGCAGCAATACATGGGCGTTGCCGTTGGCATGGCGGAATCGCGCCGTATCCCGGTCCGCGTAATCCGCAACCCCGTCGCTATCATGATCGGCGCCGGCGCTGCCTTTTTCCTCACTGTCCAGCACGCCGTTGGCATTGGAATCGGTGCTGTCAATGGCACCGTAAACGATGATCTTGTTCTGATCCACATAATTCCAGCCGGATTCCAGGACATTGATGTCGGTGGTGCCTTCCGGCAGGGGCGAGATCTTGATGATGGTGGCGCTGCGAGTGCAGGCCCCGGCATTGTGATCCCAGCCGTTGGTATACGGCCAGATGACGTCCTGGTTGGCGGCCTTGCTGGACTGGTCCGGCGGGTTGGGGGATTTCTGGGGCACCACCACCCGGAAAGGCCCTTCTCCGTCCAGTTTGTTCTCCTGGGTCAGGACACCGGGAGTCAGATAAACCCCTTCGTGCAGGATGGCCAGAATGGCCTTGAGGCCGTTCGTGACCGGTATGGAATCCCCGTTGGCGCGTCCGGCGCAGGAGGGGGCGCTGTAATCGCACCAGCCGTCGGTGGGATTTTCCTTCACATCGGCCTGGAGGTCATAGGAGTAGGTGGCCGGCGGGTACTGATAGTCCTGGTTCGGCATATTGCCGTATACGTGATACATTTCAGGGGAAGACTCGTATTCCAGGGGATGATACTGAGACCATCCGTCCGGCGCATAGACGGTGATATTGGTGGCCGCGCTGGTGATTCCGGCGTCGTCCAACAGGGTTTTCATGGGAACTCCGCTGTATTGATCATATGAATCCCCGGAGCGGGAGGTGTTCATGAGCATGAACTGGGTGTGTTGCTCCATGCCTTCCAGTTGTTCCCGGGTGTAGATCCGGTAAGGCGCGGTTTGCAGGCCTGGATGATCCGAATTGTCACCCGGGAAAGTGCCGGCCGCCAGTTCCGTCTGGTTGGAGTAGGAGTCGCCGTCCGCGTCGGCTCCGTCGATGGCCTTGACTGCATCGGCGTTGCGGCCGGCTGACTTATACGCCGCACCATAGGAATTGATGGTTGTGGCGATGTCGCCGGCGCCGTCATATCCGTAGGAATAATGGCACCACTGGCAGCTGCCCAGTTTGACCTGTTTGCCCTTGCTGTCCGTGTAGGCGCCGCCGCTGTGGCATAAGGCGCAATGATCCAGTTTGGTTCCGGCCAGGGTCGGGTAGGCTTGTAAAAATTTACCGGCATCCTGCTCGCCTTCGTGATGATAGGCACCATATGCGGTTGCGCTCATCAGAAACAACAATCCGCAACAACAGAAGGAAATCAGGGTAGGCCAACGCGTTCCTTTCATCATACTCTACCTCCGTAAAAAAAATGGTTCGGTGATGTAAAGCGGCGTCAAAAATCAATGGCAAACCGCAGCGTCAAGACGTTTTCCTTATCCACATAGTCGATGGTTCCATCCGGATGCACCTGGATGCGGATGGGATCGGAGAGGTTCGTGAATGTATAGTCGCCAACCACCTTCACCATGGGATAGAGGATCCAGTTGACCGCCAGGCTGACACTGTCCGCGTCTTCCACGGACACAAAGGTGTCCGGCGTAATCCAGTTTTTATCTCCTGAAAAATGGTCGTAGCGCGCGGCCAGAAGAAACGCGCCGTAGGTATGTTCATCCGGGTTGAAGTTGGTGTTGGGGTAGATTGGTTGCAATACTCCCTCGCTGAAAACCGGTTGTTCGCCGGTCAGGCACCACAGCAGGCTGCCGTACCAGGCGGAGAAGGAGGCGTCCCGGGGAGGATTTCCCGCGGGCTTCAGATCCCGGTAGGAAAGGGTCATGTATTCCCCCTGGAGCGCGAAGGAGTCATGGGACCAGGCGGTTTCAGCGGCGATCCGGTCACGGGATTCAGCATCCTGCAGAACGCCGAATTTGGTGTTGGCGGAAAGAACATAGATGTTCCGGGAGATGCCGACCATGCCGGTGCTTTTGACTTTCACATCCACCTGACTGACGTCGATGTTGGCGAAAGATCCCGCGCAACCCAGCTGAAAACCCTGGAGCCAGTCCGATTTCATTTCCCGGAAAGGTCGGAATACCAGACGGGCGGTGCATTCCGGGTCGTCCTGACGGCGGACGGCGGTGGAACCGTCGTCCCCGCTGCCGTTGAATACGCCCACCGCATAACGAACGCCGTCCTGGAACAATCCGCCATGCAGCATCAGGCCCACATCCCGTCCCGGACGAAGGGCGTTTCCCATGCTGCGCTCGGCAAAATAGATTGCTTTATCGGATGTTTGCCATTCAAGACCAAAGGGTTCCTTGAACTGGCCGAACCGCAGGCTGTGGGGTGCGAAAACCGCTTCCGCATAGGCATCCACCAAGTTGTCGGTTTCATTGCCTTGAAATTCGTATTCCATGCCGAAGCGGAACCAGCGGGTCAACTGGCCTCGGAAAATCAGCCGGGACTGACGGATGTCGAAGCGGTTGTCCGGACGTTCGTTTTCCATATAACGGCGGTAATCCGCGTAAAAAGAGCCGCCCAGGCGCAGCGCCATGCCGCCTTCCTCTTCGGATTGGATGTAAAAACCGCCATTATATCCGGCGAAAAAAATTCGTTCCGCCGCCACCGGGGCAGGCAGGAAAACAGCCAACAGAAGCATAAAACGGAAATAGAACCTTGCGGATGATTTCATGAACAGCCTGTTTTGAAAGAGTCACAATAATAAGGTTTGGAAATAGGCGGATTGGTCTTTATAAGTCAATATGAAATTTCTGATTCATCCTGAATTGGATTAAAAATTACAATAAATGACAAATAATAACATAAAAGGGTGGAAACAAGGGGCATGGGAGTGGGGCTGCCGGCCGCGTATGCGGCGGCCGGCACGTTTCCTGGAAGGGATTTGGAAGAATTCGGTTATTGATTTTTTTGCCAGAATGGATGGATCAGATCCTCGAAGATGGTCATGGCGGCTCCGGCTCCGTGTCCGGAAGCGGTGACGATCTGCTTGAATCCGCCGACCACATCGCCCGCGGCGTAGATGCCCGGTATGGTGGTGCGGTACTGGTTATGGACAACGTAGCCGTCTTCGGTCAGGTTCAGGCCGAGCTTGCGGGCCAAATCCGTGGCCGGCAGGTAACCGATGGCGATGAACACCCCGCTGACGCCGAGAGTGGTGTCCCTGCCGGTCCGGCTGTTGTGGAGCAGAACCTCCTCGACCTCGTGCTTGCCCCGGATTTCCTTGATTTCCGTGTTGAACAGAACGGGGATATCATTCTGGGAGAGTTGCCGGCTGAGAATTTCCTGGGCCTTGAGGCGATCCCCCCGATGAATCAGGGTGACCTCGGCGCCCATGTTTTTCAGATACAGGGCTTCGGTGACGGCGCTGTTGCCGCCGCCCACCATGACCACTTTCCGGCCGGCGAACAGCGGTCCGTCACAGGTGCTGCAGTAGCTGACCCCGTGACCCGATAACCGGGATTCTCCGGGAACGCCGAGATGCCGATGAACGGCTCCGGTGGCCAGCAAAATGGTTTTTGTCTTGAATTTTCGCCGGCTGGTCTGAACGACGAAGGGCGATCCGGTGGTGATATCCATGACCTCTTCCCCTGGAAAAATCTGGACATATTCCAATGCATGGGTGACCATGATGTCCACCAGGGTTTTACCGCCCACCTGTTTCAGACCGGGATAATTTTCCACTATGGGGGTGGTGGCCACCTGGCCGCCGAGAACGCCTTTTTCCACCACCACGGATTTCAAGCCGCTGCGGGCCGCGTAAATACCGGCGGTGAGTCCGGCGGGCCCGCCACCGATGATCACCAGGTCGGTCTCGACTTCCTCGGCATCGCTTTCCGGAATGAAAATGGTCTGCTGGACCATTTTTTCCAGGGAGGAGACAAACAGTTCTTCCGTTTGCGCGCCCTGGGCGATGAGCACGTCATCGGCATAGGTCTGGGGTACCGAATGGGCCGAATACTGTTCCGCCAGATCCGGATTGGCCTGAACATCGATGAGTTCCAGCGTGAGAATGTCCGGTCGCGCCACCGTAGCTTTCAGGGCGTTCAAGGCCTGCTGGGGACAATACGGGCAGGTGGGGCTGACGAAAACCTTCACCGTCCGGGGAGCCTTGATCCGCTGCAGAACGGATTCCGCGCTGGGGCTCAGGTTGCTGCGGCCGAAACCGATCAGCAGGATGGCCTCCAGAAAGATGCGGCCTTCTTCGCCGATGGGCGCCCCCAGCCAGCGGATGGCGTGATGTTCCGGATCGAACAGGATGGTGGGGGCATGGGTGACATTGTGGCGGCGGGCCATGTCATGTCCCAGGTCGAACTCCTTGAGGGTGATCCGGTCCGTCAATCGCCGGAAAAACCGGATGGCCTGGCGGGCGGCGTCACTGAATACATCGTTCTTACCGCTCCGGGTGAACAGCACCAGGGGAATATCCTGCGGCAGATCGGCAAGCATCTTTTTCAGTTGTCGTTCGATTTCCTGCTCGTGGTGGGCCTGTTCACTGTGTACATGATTCGCCGTCATGGTCCGTCCTTTTCATAATGTTCAGGTGAATAAAGCAGTAACAGTCGATCTCCTGGGTAGTAGCAAGAAAATATGAAAAGAAGCCCCGCCTGTCAAGAATGACCTGGGTGAATCTTCCGGCGGGGGTTGTCGATAAAATGTCAATAACTCCATAACTGTTTGAAAAAAATATATTTAGTGAGATTCAGGCAACCTGTCGGGCCGGACTTGGGAATATTTATGCTTGACGAGGGCATTGATTCCGTTTTAAGAACCCTGCGAAACAGAACGCGGATCATTTCCTGTGGGGTGATGCCTAAGCACTGACTGCTGTTTGTTCCTGATTGCGAGCTGATGTTCCGCTTCAAGTCCTTGCGGACTTGGGTTTTATTTCCCAACAGTATCACATCCGACCCAATTCCATGGTGTTCTTACTGGTCAGCCCTCTCCGGGGCCAGAAGGACGATTGCGCGCCCGAACAGGCGGGAAACGGTAAGCTGGTCCATAACATTCCAGATGGATGCTCGATATGAAGACTGCTAAATCCAATATCATGGTTGTCGACGACGACGTTCAATTCCGGTCCATGGCGAAAACCCTGCTGACCTATCAGATGAGGGGCGACGTCCTTTCCTGTGAAAACGGCCAGGCGGCGCTGTCGCATCTGGAGATGAAAAACAATATCGATATCATCCTTTCCGATATCAACATGCCGGAAATGAACGGGTTGGAGCTGTTGACCCGCATCAAGCAGAAGTATCCGAACAAAACCTGCATCCTGATGTCCGGTGATCCGACCAATGAAAAAACCGCCCGGGAAATGGGGGCGGACGCTTACATCAACAAGCCGTTTCACATCAATGAGATCGCCGAACTGCTCCAGACCTTCGTCAAATAACGATACCCCATGAGACTGCTGCTGGTGGAGGATGATCGGAAGATCGCCGCGTTCATAACCAAGGGGTTCCGGGCCGAAGGGTTTGCCGTGGACCACGTCGTGGAAGGCGATGAGGGGTTGCACCTGGCCCTGACCGAAACATACGCCGTCGCCATCATCGATGTCATGCTGCCGAAAATGGACGGTCTGACCCTGATCGCGGAAATGCGGCGGGCCGGAATCGCCACGCCGGTGATTATCCTGAGCGCCAAGGGCCTGGTGGAGGACCGGGTGAAAGGCCTGCAGACCGGCGGAGACGACTACCTCACCAAACCTTTCGCCTTTTCCGAGCTGCTTGCCCGGGTTCAGGCCCTGATCCGCCGCACCACCGGCGCCTCGGAGCCCACCCAACTCTCCGCCGCGGATGTCACCATGAACCTGATCACCCGGGAAGTGTTTCGGGCCGGCCGGAAAATCGAACTTCAGCCCCTGGAGTTTTCCCTGCTGGAATATCTGATGCGCAATCCCGGACGGGTGATTTCCAAAACCATGATCATGGAACATGTCTGGGATTATTATTTCGACCCGGGATCGAATGTCGTGGAATCGAGAATTTACAAGCTGCGGGAGAAAATCGACAAGGGGTTTCCCTTCAAGCTGATTCATACGGTGCGCGGAGTCGGATATGTCCTTCGGGAAAAGGCTGAGTAGCGTCCGGCATACTTTGGCTTTTCGGTTGACGCTCTGGTATGCGAGCCTCTTCATGGTCTCTTCCTGCGTGGCCTTCTTTTTTTTCTATCTGCTCATCACCCTCGTGGTCAAAAACCAGACCGATCAGGATTTGCTGAGTTCGGTTCAGACCATCTCCTCCATTTACCGGCTCCAGGGCATGGACGCCGTCAGGCGCCAGGCCGTGATCGAATCCCAGGCGGCGGGTGAGAAAAAGATTTTTTTCCGTTTTCTGTATCCCAATGGAACCGTCTTTTCCTCCTCCAATATCACCCATTGGCGCGGCATCGATATCGGTCGCGCGGCCGTCGGCCGCCTGCTGGAGACGGGAAACCCGGTGTTCGAGGACGTGAACATCTCCGGGCAGCAGCTGAAAGTCCGGTTGCTGTATGCCGTCATCGGTCCCGGCATCATCGTCCAGCTGGGTAGGTCCATGGAAGCCCATGATCAGTTTCTGGTGGCGTTTCGAAAAATGTTCATGCTCACCATGGCGAGTCTGTTTGTTCTCGCCGTGCTGATCGGCTGGTTCCTGGCGCGCAGGGCTTTGGTGGGTGTGGAGCGGGTAAGCCGCACGGCCCAGCGGATTTCCGCCGGCAGCCTGAAAGAGCGGGTGCCGGTGGGAAACAAGGAGGATGAAATCGATCAACTGGCCCTCACCTTCAACCAGATGCTGGACCGGATTCAGACCCTCGTGGACGGAATCAAGGAAATGAGCGACAACATCGCCCATGATTTAAAAAGTCCCGTAACCCGGATCCGCGGTCTGGCCGAGGTCACCCTGACCTCGGGAAGTTCCATGGGAGACTACGAGCAGATGGCTGCCAGCACCGTGGAGGAATGCGACCGCCTGCTGGAAATGATCAACACCATGCTGCTGATCTCCAGAACCGAAGCCGGCGCGTTTTCCCCGCACCGGCAGCCCATGGATTTGTCCGGTCTGGTGGCCAACGCCTGCGACCTGTTTCAGTCCGTTGCCGAGGACAAGGGGATCGCCATGTCCTGCGAGCTTTGTCGGCCGGCGGAATTCATGGGGGACGTGCGCCTGCTGCAGCGCATGGTGGCCAATCTCCTCGACAACGCCATCCAGTATACCGAATCCGGCGGGAGAATCGCCGTCCGGCTGGAATCCGACCCGGAAAAGGGTATTCGGATTTCCGTTACGGATACCGGCATCGGTGTTTCGGAGAAGGCCCTGCCGCGTATTTTTGAACGCTTCTACCGGGCCGATCCCAGCCGTTCGGAATCCGGGACCGGACTGGGGCTCAGTTTCGCCCGGGCCGTTGCCCGGGCCCACGGCGGCGACATCCTGGCGGAAAGCACGCCCGGAAAGGGGAGCTGCTTCACGGTTCATCTGCCGCTGATCCATGCCGATGCGCCGGAAGTTGACAGACCCGGAAATTGACAAACGATGATGGATGAAGATAACATTTTGATCATTTTCAAGTCATCTTTCCGTTATCCGGCGGAAGTATAGTACCGGCAGTGACAATCAAAAACCAGTACCGCGGAAAAGCGGACCCGATTCCATCAGTCAAGGAGGGAAACATGGAAACACTGTCATTTAAAAAACCCACGGTGTGGCTGACCGTCATCGCCATGGCGGTCCTGATCTGGGGCTGTGAATTGACCGGCGGGGCGGGAGCGGCGGCTTTCGGCGGCCGGGAAGGCGACGGCCCTTCTGTCCCCATGAACTTCAACCAGTTGGCCACCAAGGCCCAACCCGGCGTGGTCAATATCCGGACGGTTAAAACCCTGAAAGGCGGGGGGCCGGTGTTCCGGCATTTTTTTCAGGGCCCCTTCGGCGATAAAAGCCCTTTTGAGGAATTTTTCGGGCCGTTTTCCCAAGGGATGCCCCGGGATTTCAAACAGCGGAGCCTGGGATCGGGTTTCATCATCGACGGCGACGGCTATATCGTCACCAACAATCACGTGGTGGCGGATGCCGATGAGATCACGGTGCGGCTTGCCAATGAAAAGGAATATCCAGCCAAAATCGTGGGCCGTGATCCCAATACGGACCTGGCCCTGATCAAAATAGAGGACGCCAAGGAGCTGACGCCGCTGAAAATGGGGGATTCGGACACCCTGAAGGTCGGGACCTGGGTGCTGGCCATCGGCAGTCCCTTCGGCCTCGAGCAGACCGTGACCGCGGGCATTGTCAGCGCCAAGGGACGGACCATCGGTTCCGGCCCCTATGATGATTTTATCCAGACCGACGCCTCCATCAACCCGGGCAACAGCGGCGGGCCCCTGCTCAATCTGGACGGTGAGGTGGTGGGCATCAATACCGCCATTGTGGCCCATGGCCAGGGAATCGGCTTCGCCATCCCCATCAACATGGCCCGTTCGGTGATCACCCAGCTCAAGGAAAGCGGTTCGGTCACCAGGGGCTGGATGGGGGTCAGCATCCAGGACCTGACGGACGAATTGTCGGAATATTACGGGATGAAGGACCAGAAGGGGGTGCTGGTCACCCAGGCCTTCGAGGGCGACCCGGCGGACAAGGCCGGTATCAAGGCCCAGGACGTGATCGTCGCCATCAACGGCAAACCGGTGTCTTCCAGCCGGGAGCTGTCCGCCACCGTGGCGGGTATCGCCGTGGGTGAAAAAGCCAAGGTGACGGTCATGCGGGACGGCAAACGCAAGGAATTCACCGTCACCGTGGCCAAGCGAAAGGACGAGGAACTGCTGGCCAGGCAAGCCCCCGGCGACAGCGGCGGGGAACTCGGTCTCAGCGTGGTGGAGATCACTCCGGAAAACGCCAATCGATTCGGTCATTCCCCAGACAACAAGGGCATCCTGGTCATGGGCGTGCAGCCCGACAGCGCTGCGGACAAGAGCGGGGTGCAGCAGGGAGACCTGATCACGGAGGTCAACCGGAAGCCCGTAACCACCGTGGAGGAATTCCGCAAGGAAACCCGCGCGGCGGACAAGAAGAAAGGGCTGTATTTCCTCATCAAACGGCCCAGAATGGGCATGCTGGTGATCAAGATCGAATAACCGGGGATCCATCGGCCGGGCAACGGCCGGTCAACAGGAGGAAGGGCGCCGCCCGCCAGGGTCGCGCCCTTTTTTCGTGCCCCGGGAATCCGCGGAGGGCCTTGGATTGTTGCTACTTGAACCCGATCAACACCATGCCCGTCTCCACCGTATCCCCTGGTTTTATATGGGTACTCGCAACCACGCCATCGCAGGGAGAGGCCACCGCGCTTTCCATTTTCATGGATTCGATAATCACCAGTTCCTGGCCGCGGTAGACCCTGTCTCCGGGTTTTACATTGATTTCCACCACCAAGCCGGGCATGGGGCTTTCCAGTACATTTTCGCGGCTACGGAGCGCGGGCGGTGGCATGTGGTGGGCCAGTTCCCATTCCCGGGGTTCGTAGATTTCAAAGGTGCGGATGATTCCGCAGAAAGCCGCTTCGATGAAATTGCCGTCGTAACGCAGGCGGAACATGTTGGGTTCGTTGTTGATGATCAGTTTCAGGCGGCGGCGGTAGAATTCAAGCGGCGGGGTTTTCACGTGATACGTCCTGCCACCCAATTGAAATTCCCACTCCAGTGCGGATGGCATCTGCCGCAGGCGAATGTGAAAGATGTCGTTTTCACTCTTGGTGACGTAGTCATGATACTTTTCCGGGATCATGGCGCCACCCACCTGGGACTTCAAGGGCAGAAGGGAATGGCGAACCAAAGCCACCCGCAGATGGTAGACCAGGGTGGTGGTAATGACCATGAAATGCAGATGCTCGTCCGGTGGCGGGTTTTTGGCGCCTTCCCTGAGCAGATGGGCAGCGATGAAGTCCGTGGTGAGATCCCCGCGGATAAAGGCCGGATGATTGATCACCTGGTTGGCAAAATCCACATTGCTGGAAACCCCTTCGATATGGTAGCCGTTGAGGGCCTGGGCCATTGTTTTTCGGGCATTTTCCCGGTTTTCTCCACGGCAGATGAGCTTGGCCAGCATGGAATCGTAAAACACATGCACCCTGCTTCCGGCGTTCACGCCGCTGTCCACCCGGATGTTGTCACCCAGGGGCTCCGCATAGCGAGTGATAAGGCCCATGGAAGGGATGAAGCCCCGGGCCGGGTCTTCAGCGCAAATGCGCGCTTCGATGGCCCAACCGTTCAAGCGGATGTCGGCCTGATGAAGAGTCAGTTTTTCACCGCTGGCGATGCGCAACTGCCATTCGATAAGATCTATGCCGGTGACCATTTCCGTGACCGGGTGCTCCACCTGCAGTCGGGTGTTCATTTCCAGGAAATAAAAATTGCGATCGCGGTCCAGGATGAACTCTACCGTACCGGCATTGCAGTAACCGGCGCGCAGGGCCAGGTTGCAGGCCATGACGCCCATTTTTTGGCGCAGTTCCTCGTCCACTGCCGTGGAGGGCGATTCTTCAATAATTTTTTGATACCGGCGCTGGATGGAGCATTCCCGTTCACCCAGGTGAATTACCCGGCCGTGGTGATCGGCCAGCACCTGGATCTCGATGTGGCGAGGTGCTTCGATGTAACGCTCGATGAAGATGCTGTCGTCACCGAAGGCTTTGCGGGTTTCCTGGCGGCACAATTTCAAGGCCGAGGCCAGTTCCGCGGGCTCCTTCACCACGCGCATGCCTTTGCCGCCGCCGCCAGCAGCTGGCTTCAACAGCGCGGGGTACCCGATTTTTTCGATGACGGCCATGGCTTCCTCATCGGTCAGCACCGGTGCCGGATGCCCGGCTACTATTGGGATGTTCAGGTCCGCCGCCAGTTTTTTGGCGGCGATCTTGTCCCCCAGGGCAGCGATGACATCCGCGGGCGGTCCGATGAAGGTCAAACCGGCTTTGACCGTCATTCGGGCAAAGGCCGGGTTCTCGGACAGAAAACCATAACCCGGATGAACGGCTTCACAGCCCGTGGTCAGGGCCGCTTCAATGATTTTTTCTTTTTTCAGATACGATTCAGACAGCTGGTCGCTACCCAGGGGATAGGCCTCATCGGCCAGGGTGACCGGCAGGCTTCGGGAATCGGCGTCTGAATAGACCGCCACGGTGCGAACTCCCATTCTTTTGCATCCGCGGATGATGCGCACAGCGATTTCGCCGCGATTGGCAACGAGGATTTTACTGAACATGCGTACACCTCACAAAGGGATATTGCCGTGTTTACGTTGGGGACGGGCGGCTTTTTTGCTTTCCAGGAACTGTAGGGTGCGAATCAGGCGGTGACGGGTGTCCCGCGGGAAAATCACGTCGTCGATATAGCCGCGCTTGGCAGCCAGGAAAGGATTCACATAAACCTTGCGGTATTCCTCCATTTTTTCCTTCAGCAGGGCTTCCTGGTCCTCGGCTTCCTTGAGTTCCTTGCGGTGGATCACTTCCGCCGCTCCCCGGGGACCCAGTACGGCGATTTCCGCTGTGGGCCAGGCATAGTTGATATCGCAATGGATATGCTTGGAGTTCATCACCAGATAGGCCCCACCGTAAGCCTTGCGAACAACCACACTGATGCGCGGCACCGTGGCCTCGGTAAAGGCATACAGCAGTTTGGCGCCGTGGCGGATGATGCCACCGTGTTCCTGCTCCGGTCCGGGCATGAAGCCGGGCACATCCACGAGGCATATCAACGGAATATTGAAGGCATCGCAAAAGCGCACAAAGCGGGCGGCCTTTACGGAAGCGTTGTTGTCCAGCACGCCGGCCAGCACCGCCGGTTGATTGGCCACAAGGCCGATGGTCTTACCCCCCAAGCGGCCCAGGCAGCAGATGATGTTGCCGGCAAATTGGGGCTGTACCTCCATGAATTCGGCCCCGTCCAGAATGCTGCGGATAAGCACCTTCATGTCATATCCCTGGTTGGGGTTGGTCGGCACCAGATAATCCAGGGCCGGATCGATACGTTCCGGAGGGTCGTTCAGGTCCAGAAAGGGTGGGCTCTGGAGATTGTTGGAGGGCAGGTAGTTCACCAGCTGGCGCACGGCCCGCAGACACAGGATGTCGTTTGGATAGACAAAATGGGCCACCCCGCTTTTTTCCGCGTGCACGCCGGATCCGCCGAGTTCCGTCGAGGTGATGTCCTGGTGGATTACCGTTTTGACCACATTGGGTCCAGTCACGAACATATAGGAGGTGCGTTCCACCATGAAGATGAAATCGGTTATGGAGGGACTGTAAACCGCGCCTCCAGCGCAGGGCCCCATGATGCAGGAAATCTGGGGAATGACCCCGCTGGCCTTGACATTGCGGTGGAAAATTTCGCCATAGGCGGCCAGGGCATCCACGCCTTCCTGGATGCGCGCGCCGCCGGAATCGTTCAGGCCGATGAGGGGTGAGCCCACTCGCAGGGATAAATCCATGACTTTGCAGATTTTCTGCGAATGGCCTTCCCCCAGGGAGCCGCCGATGACGGTGAAGTCCTGACTGAAGACGAATACTTCCCGGCCATTGATCTTGCCGTGGCCGGTGATGACGCCGTCGCCTGGACAGGTGGCGCCGGAGCTAAGGCCGTCACGGCCGACTTTCAGGATATCGAATTCCTCAAACGAGCCTTTGTCCAATAGCAGATCAATTCGCTCCCGGGCGGTGAGTTTACCGGCCTGATGTTGGACCCGGATACGCTCTTCCCCACCGCTCTGCAGGGCCACATCCCGCAGATTGGCCAGCTCCAGAATGTTTTTATGCATGATATCCGCCATGGCGGCTCCTTCCTGGGCATGGGCAGCGGCGGAATACGGTTTGGGAGGTCCGGATTCCGTCAGCCGGTTATATTCCATCCAAAAATGCGACGACGGAGTATAGAAAAAGGTGGGCGGGGTGTCAATGGACATCCAGATTTGAGCTTTGGTTGAATATTATTTGCAAAAAAAATCAAATTATGTAAAATAATATAAATTTGTTTGTGAACCAAAAAATATTAATATTTTTTATTTTTAAAAACAAAATGTTGCATTCGCAAAAACGATTCCGGTTCGGAACCTGGACCGGAAGATGACATAAAACGATGGGTGGTGCCCATCACCATGACCAAAAGGAAACCAGAGGATGGCACAAGTAATTTCAGACCGGAGAGATGTGGATTTCGTCCTTCATGAACTGTTGAACGTCACCGACCTGACCCGCTCGGAAAAATACGCGGAGTTCAACCGGAAAACCGTCGACCTGATCATCGGCGAGGCCCGCAACCTGGCAATCAAGGAAATTCTGCCGGCCAACAAGGCCGGGGATGAGGAAGGCTGCCGTTTCGAAAACGGGACGGTGCGGGTCCCGGAAGCGTTCCACCGGCCCTTCCAGCTCTACGCGGAAGGAGAGTGGATCGCCATGGCCGATGATCCGGAAGTGGGCGGGCAGGGGATGCCGGTGACCGTGGCCCTGGCGGCCACGGAATATTTCACCGGCGCCAACTGCTCCCTGATGATGTATCCGGGACTCTGCCACGGCGCCGGCAAACTCATCGAAGTGTTCGGCACCAAACAGCAAAAGGATCTGTTCCTGAAAAAAATGTATACCGGCGTCTGGGGCGGCTCCATGCTGCTCACCGAACCCCAGGCCGGCTCGGATGTGGGCGCCCTGACCACCACGGCGGTGAAAAATCCCGACGGTACCTATTCCATCACCGGCAACAAGATTTTCATCACCGGCGGAGAACAGGATCTGACGGAAAACATCATTCATCCCGTTCTGGCGCGGATTGAAGGCGCCCCCGCCGGCACCCGGGGCATTTCCTTGTTCATCGTGCCGAAAATCTGGGTCCATGAGGACGGTAGTCTGGGGGAGCCCAACGACGTGGTCTGCACCGGCATCGAGCACAAACTCGGGATTTGCGGCAGCGCCACCTGCTCCCTGACCCTGGGAGGCAAGGGCCGCTGTCGCGGTTTCCTGCTGGGCGAGGAAAACAAGGGCATGCGGGCCATGTTCCACATGATGAACGAGGCCCGCCTGGGAGTAGGTCTCCAGGGTTTTGCCTTTGCCAGCGCTTCCTACATGTATGCCGTCAATTATGCCCGGGAACGGATCCAGGGCAAAAACCTGCTGCAGATGCTGGATTCCAATGCGCCGGGGGTTCCCATCATCCAGCATCCGGATGTGCGTCGCATGCTGATGTCCATGAAGGTTTATGTGGACGGGATGCGCAGTTTCATCTATTTCATCGGCAACTGCTTCGACCGCGCCGCCACCGCCGACCGGCCGGAGGAAAAAGAGAAGTACGAAGGCTTTGTGGAATTGCTGACCCCCATCCTGAAAGCCTATTGCACGGAAAAGGCCTTCGAGGTCTGCACCCAGGGCGTCCAGGTGTACGGCGGTTACGGCTACACCAAGGAATACCCGGTGGAACAACTGCTGCGGGATTGCAAAATCACCAGCATCTACGAAGGCACCAACGGCATCCAGGCCATGGATCTGCTGGGACGGAAACTGGGGATGAAAAAAGGCCGGCTGTTCATGGATTTCATGGCCGAAATTCACAAAACCGTCGAGACCGCCAAGGCCTTTCCCGGCCTGGCCGAACTGGCGGAAAAAGTCCGGCAGGCCATCGACCGGCTCGGCGAAATCGCCATGCAGCTGGGCGCGACGGCCATGTCGCCGAAAGTGCTGGACGCCTTTGCCCATGCCCATCCCTTCCTGGAAGTCTGCGGCGACGTGGTCATGGCCTGGATGCATCTCTGGCGGGCGGCTGTGGCCCTGCCGAAACGGGATGACGGCAGATTCGCCAGGGACAAGGCGTTTTACGCCGGCCAGGTCAACGGCGCCCGGTATTTCATCAACTCCATTCTGCCTGCCACCTTGGGCAAGATGAACGCCATCGCCTCCATGGACAGCGTCGTTTCGGAAATGTCCGAGGACGCCTTTGGCGGCAAATAAGGCTTGCCCGTATGAATAGAACCGCGGAATAACCGCCTGCCCTTCTCCACAAGCCGCGCCGGATTGCCAGCCGGTGCGGCTTTCTCTTTGTCGGCCTTCATCCGTTCTGCCCTTCCGCCAGGGGAAAAAAGATGGTCACCACTGTTCCCTTGCCGGGTTGGGATTCCACGCCGACCCAGCCGCCATGATTTTTGACAATACCGTAAACCGCGGCCATCCCCAGGCCCCGGCCCTGAAAATGGGTGGTGAAGAAGGGCTCGAAAACCCGCCGCCTGGTCTGTTCGTCCATCCCGGCTCCGTTGTCCTCGATCACCAGACAGACATATTCGCCGGCCGACATGCCGGGATTTTCGGCGGCTGTTTCCGGGGTGACGGAGCGGCCCAGGGTGCGGATGACGATGCGGCCATCCCTGCCGGTGGCTTCCATGGCATTCCGGAGCACCGCGGTCACCACCATCTGCACCTGGGTATGATCCGCCCGGATATTCGGCAGGTTGTCGGTGAGCTGGAATTCGATTCGCCGGTTGTCTGCCTTGAGTTCGGGGATCATCATGGCGGTTTCCCGGATCACGGAGTTCAGGAGCATGTCCGTTGTCCAGTATTTTCCCTGCCGGGAAAAGGCAATCAACATTCTGTTCAGACCCGCCATTTGTTCGACTGCTTTCAGCATGTTATCCAGGTATTGTTGAATCCGGCCGGTATCCGGTTGCACCTGTCTGACCAAGTCGATACTGCCGGTGATCAGACTCAAGGCATTGTTGAACTTGTGGGCGATTCCCCCGGCCATCACTCCCATGGACTCCATTTTCTGGGTTTGAAAGATCTGCTGACGCAACTTTTTTTCAAGACCGATGTCCACGATGAACCCCAGGATGGCCGGCGCCCCCTGGTAATCGATGACGGAGAGCCAGACCGCGAGGTCCAATGTGCTGCCGGAGCGGGTGACTCCCTGGAGTTCATAGGTGACGGGCACCTGGTTTCCGGCCACCCGTTCCTTGCCCCTGGACCGGATCAGCTCCGCCTGTTCCGGAACAAAGAGCGCTTCCACCGGTCTGCCGATGATGTCTTCCGGCTTCGCATACCCGAACATGGCCACCAGTTTCGGGTTGACATAGACATAGCGGCCATTCTGGGCAATCCGGATACCTACCGGGGAATTTTCGATGATTTTGCGTACCTGGCTTTCGGAGGAGCGGACGGCCTTGTGGGCGGCCTCCAATTCCATGAGATTGCTTTTCAACAGGCGGTTGGCCTCCTCCAGCTCGCCCGTGCGGATACGGACCAGTTCCTCCAGCCGGTCACCGTGATCCTTCAGGGCCCTGCGGGATTTTTCGATCTGCTCGCTGAGGGAGACCACAACGATGGACACCAGCAGAAACATGGCCATGCGCATATAATTATTGACTGGCGTGTCGATTTGGGAAAGGGGGGACTCGAACAGCTGATCGCTGGCAATGAGGATCAGGCTGAGAAGGATGGCGACGATAAGGCCTTTCCGCTGCCACCAGAGGGCGGAGAGGATGATGGGGATATAGTAAAAATGGGTATAGACGACCCTCACCCCGAGGATGCCGCGGAAATAATAGGTCAAGAAGATCGACAGGCAGCACAGAATGGATATCAGTATGATTTTAACGGCATGAAGATGATGCTGTTGTTGTATCATGTGTCGCTCCTCCCATTCATGGGTCGAGACAGACCACGATCATCAAGCCATATGAAAAAGCAAGGAATATGCCGGATATCGCTTACAAGGAAAGGCCCGGGAATATCCGGATGGCGTGTGGATGAATGCAGGTCCAACAGCTCCTCCGTTCCGGTACGGGGCAAATTCCAGCGGTGACCGGCCGGGAGGCTGGGGGCTTTTCCTGTCGGGTTTCTTTACAGGGTGTCAATCCCGACGACAGCCCTTCTCCCATGAAAGCCGGCCGAATTGATAAGCTTCGAAAATGACATGCGTTTATGTCTCGCATTCCCGCCTTGACTCTCCAGTTGCTTTTTGACATAAGAGATCGATATGTGGCATGAATGACAGGGAAGGAGAACCCCCACGGATGAGCCTAACATGCTGGAATTGCAACCATGAAATTGACACCAGCGGCCTGAATTGCCCGCATTGTAACGCCCTGATCGATGAGGCGGTCATCAGTCAGATGAGTTCCTTTCATATCCGGAATACGCCCGCCTCGCCGATTTCTTCCGGCGTTGTCGTGGCGGATCGCTACGATATCAAAAGGGAAATCGGCAGGGGCGGGATGGGGATCGTCTTTCTGGCTCACGATAAGTACATGGAACGGGAAGTGGCGCTGAAGATCATTCCCCAGGAGTTGTCCATGGACCCCAAGGCGATCTCCGACCTGAAGCGGGAAACGTCCCTGGCGTTGGAACTCACCCATGAATATATCGTCCGCTTGTACAACCTGGACACCTGGAAAAACCTGACCTTCGTCACCATGGAATACGTCCCCGGAGGCACCCTTTCGCACCTGATGGTGAAAAACGGCGGCAGGCTGTCCCTGGATGAAGCCCTGCCGTTGCTGCGCCAGGTTGCCGAAGCCCTCGATTACACTCACCGCAAAAGCCCGCCGGTCATGCATCTGGACATCAAGCCGCTCAACATCCTTATCTCCAAGGACGGTTATGCGAAAATCGCGGATTATGGTCTGGCGCGGGTATTGCGCGACCTGGCGACACGGATTTCCGCCTGGGAGGCGGCCGGAACCCTGGCCTACATGGCGCCGGAGCAAATCCGGGGAAAGGGTATCGGTCCCTGGTCCGACATCTATGCACTGGCCGCGGTGGCCTACGAACTGCTTTCCGGACATCCGCCTTTCCATACCGGCGATTTGAGATGGCAGATCATGCATGAAGAGGTGGAGCCCATTGAGTTCATATCGGAAAAAGTCAACAACGCCTTGCTGTACGGCCTGCAGAAGAAACCCGATCATCGACCGTCCAGTGCCGGCGAATTGGTGGCGGTGCTGGCGGGGGAAAAACCCGTTCCGAAAATCGAGGAGCTGCGCAGCATCCCGGAAAAAGGCGGAACCGTGGCGGCTGAATTCAAGACCCCGGACTCCCGTCCGGAAGCCGAGGTTCCCGGGGGGCGGTTACGGATCGGTGGGTTGAAGGCGGGGTTGTCGGCCGCGGCGGCCGTCTTCATCATCGGTTTGCTGGGATGGGTCTATGGGGACCGGCTCATGGCCCTCATGGGGACGTTGATGAAGGCGCCCCGCGTCCAGGAGGCGATTTCCGAGCAGCAGGAGACCGCCAAACCGTTTGCGGCGGAACAGCAGTTGCCGGTTCCGACTCCGGTGGAAGAGGTCACCCCCCCGCCGGAAGCGCCGCCGGAGCCCGTGAAGGCCGATGCGGCGGTCATTGCCGTCCAGAGTGAACCGGCCGGAGCGGATGTGTATCTGAACGGCGACATCAAGGGAAGAACCCCGCTGGTCCTGGAAGGCATGAAGGCCGGCGAATACGCCCTTAGCATCAAAAAGGAAGGGTTTGAACCCCGGAATGAAAAAGTGGTCTGCCAGGCGGACGAACGGAAGGAGATTTCCCTCGTTCTCCAGACGCTGTATGGCGCCATCGACATCACCAGCCAGCCGGCCGACGCCGTCATCCAGATCGACGGGAAGGAAATCGGCCGGTCTCCCCGGGTGATAACCGATATCGAGGCCGGGAAAAAAAAGATCGTCCTCACGGCCGAGGGGTTCGAACCATGGAGCCGGGTCATCCAGGTCGCCAAGGGCCAAGAGGTCAAACTGAAAGCGGAATTAATTCCTTCCATGGGCGACCTCCGGATCGTCAGCGAGCCGTCCCGGGCGGAAGTTTTTCTGTCCGGCATCCGAAAAGGAGTGACGCCCTTGACGTTGAAACAATTGAAAGCCGGGCCTGTGATGCTCGAAGTCCGAAAAGAGTGCTACCAGCCGGCCATCAAGGAAGTCACCGTGATTGGCCGCCGTCTGACGGAGACCCGGATGGAGTTGTCATCGGATTGCGGCCGGTTGTCGGTGAACAGCCAGCCTGCCGGCGCAAAATGGTACCTGGACGGGAAATACCGGGGGATAACGCCCATGGAGGTGGCCGATGTGGATCTCGGGGAGCATACGGTCAAGCTGACCCTGGACAATCACCGGGAAAAGACCATGACGGTCCAGGTCAAACCCACCGGAAGCGAAAAATTGCTGGCGACGCTGGAAACCGATCTGCCCGCGGCAAGCGCGGCCTCCTCCAACCCCGCGGCGGAAATGGAATTCGTTTTGGCGCCGAAAGGCTGCTTTCAAATGGGCAGTGCCGCCTCCGACCCGGAACGCAACATGGATGAAGGTCCCCAGCATGAAGTCTGTCTGGATGGATTCTGGATCGGAAAACATGAAGTGACCCAGGGACAATGGGAAAAAGTCATGAATCAGAATCCCTCCACCCTGAAGAACGGAAAAGAATATCCGGTGGTCAATGTGTCCTGGAACGACATCCAGCTGTTCATCAAAAAGTTGAACGAGGCCAACCGGGGGAAATGGGCTTTCCGTTTGCCCACCGAAGCGGAATGGGAATATGCCTGCCGCAGCGGAGGCAAACCGGAACGATACGCCGGCGGGAACACGGCGGACGGAGTCGCCTGGCATGAGGGCAACAGCAGGCGCTCTTTCCAGCCGGTGGGACGAAAGGCCGCCAACGGCATCGGTATTTTCGACATGAGCGGGAATGTCTATGAGTGGGTGGAGGACATCTATGCCGTGGATGCCTACAACCGCCACGGCAAGAACAACCCGGTTTTCCGGGAGGCCGGCAAGTACCGGGTATGCCGGGGCGGCAGTTGGCTGATGCGCGCCAGTGAGTGCCGTTCGACCAACCGCAGTTACTATTTTCCGGACAGCCGCAATTACAACCTCGGTTTCCGACTGGTGCGGGTGCCCCAGGGATAGCGCGGAACATGCCGACCGCTTCCACCCATAACGGTATCTGCTGGGCTGCCGATTCGAATCTAGGCCTGATGCATCGAACCAACGAGGATTACTATCTGATCCGGCCCGATCTGGGATTATGGGTTTTATGCGACGGCCTGAGCGGTCATATGGAAGGGGAGAGCGCCAGTTGGGTCTGCGCCATGACCATTGCCGATAACGTGGCCGGAAATGTCGATCTGGTGAGCGCCATTCATCACGCCCATTGGAAGGTCTGGCGGTTGACGTACAATAAATCCAGAACATTCAATCAATGCGGCACCACCGTTGCCGCCTTGATGATCCGGAAAAAGAAATGGCAGGTGGCCTGGGTGGGCGATACCCGGGTCTGGTGTTATGAAAAGAAGAAAATGGTCCAGATCACGCAGGATCATACCGTGGCCAGACAACTGCTCAACTGGGGGGAAATCAACGCCGAGGAAGCGGGACGTCACCCGGACCGGCATCGCTTGACCCAGGTGGTGGGAATCGGTGAAAAATCCCTCAACGTGGGATCCGCTACGGGAAGATGGGATGGCGGCCAGACCTTTCTTCTCGCCACGGATGGCCTGGCATACTGGAACGATCCCGGAAAGCTGGCCCTGATTCTGGAGGAAGCGGAACACCCGGGCCAGGCCGTGAGCTTGCTGACCAGGGCGAGCATTGAAACCTGGGCCAAGGACGACTTTACCATCATTGTCGTGGGACCCGATCTCCGGACGGGTTTCCAGCCGGGCAAGGTTCTGAAGAACTGGTTGAACTCCCGGCGGCTGGCCGGCCGATGAGAGTTAGCCGTGGCTTGCAAGCGGGATCAATGACAATCGTTGGTGACGATGGCGGGTCATGGCGAAATTCAGAGACGCACTGATTGAGATTTCACGGAAAAATTATCGCAGAAACCTGCAGGTACTGCGCAACAGCCTGGCCTACAATCCGGCCATCATGATTTATGAGAAGGAATACCACCGCCATTTGAGCCGCTATCAGGCGATCTCCGGCAAGGTGGAACTCATGAAACGGGTGGCGGGAGCGGATCTGGTTTTTCATGGGGACTACCATACCCTGAGACAATCCCAGCGCTGCGTGCTGAGGATTCTGCGGGAAATCCAGAGCAAACGGGACATCATCCTCTGCCTGGAGATGTTTCACGCCTCGGATCAGAAACATATCGATGCCTTCCTGGCAGGTACTCACAGCGAGGATGAGTTTATCCGGAAAATCGATTACCGGCACAAGTGGCCTTTCAGCTGGCGCAACTGGAGTCCGATCATTTATTTCTGTCGGGACAATCACATTCCCATACTGGGGATCAATTCCATGGCGGCGGAGGGAATCAAGGGGCTGCGGGCACGGGACCGGTTTTCCGCCAGGATTATCGCCAAAACACTGATCCGGTATCCCCAGCACCTGGTGTATGTGGTGGACGGAGATTTCCATATCTCCCCCGGCCATCTGCCCAAGGAAGTGGACCAGTTGCTCACCCTGATGGATCATCCGGTAAAACGGCTGATCATTTATCAAAACGCGGAAAAACTCTACTGGAAGTTGTGCCGGGACGGGCTTGAGGAAACCGATGTGCTGAAAATTGCCGAGGATAGTTATTGCGTGATGAACGCCATGCCGGCCAACAAGGTCCAGTCCTACCTGAACTGGCTGGAATACTCGGAGGAAGCCTATTATCCGGTTCACGGGGAATGGGAGGACGAAGGATTCGAAGGCCGGGGTCTCACCGTTCAGGAAATGATCACTTCCATCGCTTCGATCCTGGATCTGGACTTGCCTTCCCATGTGCTGGAAAGGCTTTCGGTTTACTATGCCGACGATTTGCATTTAATGGATCACCTCCGGGAAATTCCCACCATCAGGAACAGCATGCATCTGATTCGAGAAAAAATAGAAAGAGGCGAAGGGTTTTTGTTGAGCTATCCAGCGGAGGGCCAGGAAAATTATCTGATCTACCTGCCGAATTCCAATATTAACATGGCGGCGGAGGAAGCCAGCCATTTCGTCAACGCGGCCCTCAGGGGACGGATGACGGTCGATCTCGACCCCTTCGACCGGTTTTACTGGAACGCCGTCACCGAGTGTCTCGGATTTTTCGGCAGTAAATTCATCAATGAAAAGCGCAAGGCGCAATCCGAGAATTCCCTCAGGAGGCTCCTCGGGCAGATCAAGCGCGGAGAAAGCGCCGAAAACGACCCGGAGATACCCGCCGTTGCGCGATACATCTTACAGCATTACGCCCTTCAGCGCCGGAATGGAGGCCGACGGGAATTCGAGGGCAAGTTCGGACCGGTTTTCCGCCAGCAGTCCATGCTGCCGGTCGTGTTCAGCACGCAATTGGGATACATCCTCGGCAATAAGCTGTATTACGCGGTCAAGGGCGGCCATTTCCCGCTATCCCGGATTCGGAATTGTTTTCAGGAGCGTTTCGAAGAGCCGGGGAGTTCTTTCGAATGGTATCTGGATATCAGTCATCGCCTGAAAGCCATGAAGCATGTCAGTCAATTTTAATGAGGCCTATGAAATTGAAAGTGTTCACGATGGGCGGCACCATCGATAAAATCTATTTCGACAAGAAAAGCGATTATGAAGTGGGGGCGCCGGCTGTCGGTTCCATTTTGCGGGAAGCCGGAGTCGGTTTTCCCTGGGAGGTGGAATCGCTGATCAGAAAAGACAGTCTGGACATGACCGATGCGGACCGGCGTCTGTTGTGGGAACGGGTTTCCGCAGCTGCCGAGGAGCGGATCCTGGTGACTCATGGCTCGGACACCATGATCGCCAGCGCCAAGCTGCTGAAGAAAGTGACGGGCAAGACCATCGTGCTCACCGGCGCCATCGAGCCGGCCATGTCCAGGACCAGCGATGCGCCGTTCAACGTGGGGTGCGCGGTGGCCGCCGTGCAGATTCTGCCACCGGGGGTCTATATCGTCATGAACGGATGCATTTTCGATCCCGACAAGGTGAAAAAAAATCTCCGTCTGAACCGTTTCGAAGCGGTTGGCCAGGCGCTTCGGTAGGGGATTCAAAAAAGAAGATTCCCCGCCCCCCGGAAAGGAGCGGCGGGGAATCATGACAAACCGGTCATTTCTTTTTTTCTTCATCCCGCAGCACACGCCGCAGCACCTTGCCCACCGGTGACACCGGCACGGATTCCCTGAACTCGAAATAGCGCGGCCGCTTGTAACCGGCCATATGCTTCTTGCAGAATTCCTGCATTTCATCGTCGGTGATCTTTTCGCCCGGTTTTACCTGGATAAAGGCCTTGACCGCTTCCCCGCTCTTGGGATCGGGCACGCCCACCACCGCGGCGATAGCGACCTTGGGATGGGTGAACAGGATGTCTTCGACTTCCCGCGGATACACATTGAATCCGCCCACCAGAATCATGTCCTTTTTGCGATCCGTGATCAGGATATAGCCGTTTTCATCCACGTGGCCGATGTCGCCGGTGAGGAAAAAGCGGCTGCCGCCGATTTCACGGAAAACAGCGGCGTTTTCCTCTGGCCGGTTCCAATAGCCCTGCATGACCTGGGGACCGCTGATGGCGATTTCGCCGTCTTCCCCCGGTTTCATTTCCCGGGTGCCGTTTTCCAGGTCCACGATTTTGATGTCCGTGCCGGGGATGGGAAAGCCGATGGAGCCGATCAGGCGGTTTTCCCGGCTGGTGGGATTGGAGCTGGCCACCGGAGCGGTTTCGCTCAAGCCATAGCCCTCGAAGATCACGGCCCCGGTTTTGGCTTCAAATTGCTTGCAGACTTCCGGGGGCAGGGGGGCGCCGCCGGAAAAACAGCCCATCAGGGAGGTGAGGTCGAATTTGTCCAGCAGGGGATGGTTGGTGAACGCCACGAAAATGGTCGGCACGGCCGGCATGATGGTGGCCTTGTACTTCTGGACCGCTTGCAATACCCCGGTGAAGGGCGGTTTCCCGGCCCGCGGATCGGGAAGGCACACCAGCCGGCTTCCGCTGCCGCAGGCGGCCATCATGCAGACGGTCATGCCGAAACTGTGGTACCAGGGGAGCACTCCCAGATAGGTATGGAAACCACCTTTGCGCAGGGGTTCGGGCTTGCCGCCCGGCTCATGCGGCAGCCGGCCCCATAGCTCAAGCGCTTTGAGATTGTAAGTGAAATTGGTGTGGGTCAAGGCCGCCCCCTTGGGGACGCCGGTGGTGCCGCCCGTATAGATGATCAGCGCCAGATCCTCCCGTGGTTGAATGGTGATGTCGGGGGCCTTGGGTTTTGCGGCGGCAACGACATCGTCAAAGAACAGATGGCCGGATTCATAGCGCTCCGCCTTGGGGATTTTTCCCAGCAGACCGCCGATCACCGCCTTGATTTTGGGAAGATAGGATTTGACACTGCAGATCACCACGGTCCGGACATCCGTATTGTTCACCGCCTCCACGGTTGTGGGATAGAACTGGGGATGATCCATGCAGAAAACCGCTTTGGCCCCTGCGTCCTTCAACTGGTAATTCAATTCGGCGGCGGTATAGAGCGGATTGCAGGTGACGCAGACGGCGCCGGCTTTGAGGATGCCGAAATAAATTTCCGGATAATGCGGCAGGTTGGGAAGAAAAATGGCGACGCGGTCGCCTTTTTGAATCCCCCGGGATGCCAGAAAGTCGGCCACCCGGTCGGCCGTATCTTTTACCTGGGAGAACGTGCGCACCGCATCGTTGAAAATCGTGTACGCAAGGTCGGGATACTCCCGGGCCGCATCGTCCAAAATCTGAAATAAGGGGAAATTATATTCCTCGGGATCGATGTCCCGGGGAACGCCTTCCGGCCATTTGGGGGTGGGCCATGATGTTGCAGCCATTCTGTCGCCTCCTTTTGGGGTGCTTGGATGTATATTCATTGCGGGAACCGCTTCAGCATGATAAACAGATTGATCGATGCGGTAATTTTAGATATCTGAATCAAAAAAGCAAGCGAGAAAACAACAATCATGTCCGGGGTGGCCCCGGCCGGTATCATTTGTCCATACAGGAGATTTTTATTGATGAAACCAACGGTCAGTTTGACAAAATACGCTTCAAGCCCGGATTCCCTGCGCACCGCCGTGGAATTGTGCGACGGATTCCGGAATCTCAACCCATCGGACAGGGTTCTGATCAAACCGAATCTGGTGGCCTGGGACAATCGGTTTTCCATTGCGCCTTTCGGGGTATACACCACCACCCGATTGGTGGAGGATATGATTGTCTGCCTGAAGGACCGCGGGTGCAGCCGGATCTCCATCGGGGAGGGCTCGGTGCAACTGACCAAGGACGTCGGCACCATGCAGGCTTTTGAGGGCCTGGGATATACGGCTCTGGCAAAACGGTACGGCGTTGCGCTGGTGGATTTCAATGAAAGCAAAGCCGAAAAATTCGTCTTTCAGGACGACCTGTCCCTGCAGATCGCCAGGGAGGCGGTGGAACAGGATTTTTTCATCAACTTACCGGTATTGAAAACCCATGGCCAGACCAAGGTTTCCCTGGGGCTGAAAAATCTCAAAGGCTGCCTGAAACGCGCGTCCAAGAAATTCTGCCACCATACGGAGCTGGATCTGGAGTACTGTTTTTCGTTTCTCGCCGATTTTGTCAAACCTTCTCTCACCGTGGTGGACGGGATCTACGCCCTGGAACGCGGGGCCCTGCATTTCGGCACGGCCTTCCGTAAGGATATCCTCATTGCCTCCACCGATGTCATGGGGGCCGATCTCCTTTCGGCCCACACCATCGGTTACCGCGGCGGCGACATCGCCCATTTCGGACACTACGCCCGCCGCCATGGGAAATCTCTCGCAATCGGTGACTATACGGTTGTCGGCGAAAATCCCGCAGACCATGTCAAGCCCTTGAAATGGGATTGGACCTGGACCGACGACAACACCGGACCCGGCGTTTTTCAGAAAATGGGCATCACCGGCGTTGCGCTTCCCAAATATGACGATTCCCTTTGTTCCGGCTGCTCTCCCATCGCCAATCTCAGCAATATCCTGGTCCTGTCGGCCTTCAAGGGAAATCCCCTGCCGAAGGTGGAGATCCTGAACGGGAAAAAAATGCAGGCCCGCCCTGGATATGAAAAAACCGTCCTGCTGGGCAATTGCATCATCAAGGCCAACCGGGAAAATCCGAACATCCGGGAAGCCGTGGAAGTCAAGGGCTGCCCGCCCGCGGAGGAGGATGTGGTGTCCGCCCTGAAATCCACCGGTCTGGACGTCAATATCCTGGCCTATCACGGCTACATGAAACAACAGGCCGAAAAATACGAAGGCAAGGAACTATATGAAAAACGGTTTTATACCGGTTGAGAGGAAAGCGGGACATGGAAGAGAAAATCAAACTGGGTGTCAGCGCCTGCCTGCTGGGGGATAATGTCCGCTATAACGGCGGAAATTGCCGGGATCATTTCCTGACGGATACGCTGAGCGCATACGTCGAATGGGTGCCGGTCTGTCCGGAAGTGGAATGCGGACTCGGTATTCCCAGGGAAACCCTGCGTCTGGTGGGAGACCCGGAAGACCCCCGGCTGGTGACCACCAAAACCGGTATCGACCATACGGAGAAAATGCGTTCCTGGGCCGTGGCCAGGCTGGAAAAACTGGAGCGGGAAAACCTTTGCGGCTTCATTTTCAAAAGCAAATCCCCGAGCAGCGGATGGTTGCGGGTAAAAGTATATCACCCCAACGGCGGCTCCGTTCATCAGGGTACCGGTATTTTTGCAAAGGCCTTTACCCGGCGGTTTCCCCGCCTGCCGGTGGAGGAGGAGGGACGACTCTGCGATCCCGGACTCCGCGAGAACTTCATCGAGCGGATTTTTGCCCTGCGACGCTGGCGGGAAACCGTTGAAGCCGGCATGACCGCGGGAGGACTGGTGGATTTCCACACCCGCAACAAACTGTTGATTCTGGCCCACGGGGAGAAACACTATCGCGCCATGGGCAAACTCGTGGCCCAGGGAAAGACGGAATCCATGGAGAAACTATATGACCAATATGAGTCGCTTTTCATGGAGGCCCTGACCCTGCAGTCCACCGTCAGGAAGAATTCCAACGTGTTGATGCACGCCATGGGCTATTTCAAGAAGCAGCTCACCTCCGATGAAAAAGCCGAGCTGCTTGAATTGCTGGATGCGTATCGCAGGGAAAGCATTCCCCTGATCGTGCCGGTGACCCTGATCAATCACTATGTGCGGAAATACGATCAGCCGTACCTGAAAATCCAGACATATCTCAATCCCCATCCGCTGTCGCTGCGGCTGAGAAACCATGCGTGAAGCGCGGCGGCATGGGGAAGCTGGTTCACATATGTAGAATGACAACCCTGTACCGGAAACCGGGAGAATACCCAATGAAGAAAATTGTTTTTGCCGTTGTCGCTGCCGTCTGTATCGCTTCCCTTGCCTATCCCGCCGAGTCTCCGGAAAAACCCAAACCCAAAGTGGTATTGAAAATCGCCACCCTGGCGCCTTCCGGATCCTATGACAAGCTCCGTAAAATGATTCAGGAAAAAACCGGATTTGAAGTGGATTGCAAGTTTTATTATGGCGGCATTCAGGGCGACGCCGTGGACGTGCTGCGAAAAATCCGCTTCCGGCAGTTACATGGCGCCACTCTTTCCGGGTACGGCCTTGGTCAGATCGTGCCGGAGTCGCGGGTGACGAGCCTGCCCTATGTTTTCCGGAACTACGATGAAGTGAATTATGTCCAGTCGCGGCTGGAGGAACATCTGAACGCCAAATTCGAACAGGCCGGCTATAAAGTCCTGGGCTGGCACAGCGTCGGGTTCATTTACACCTTTTCCAAGGTCCCCATCACTTCCCTGGAAGTCGCCCGGGAACAGAAGTTCTGGGTCCCGGAAAACGACGAAGTGGCCAACGCCCTGTGTGAAACCCTGGGCATCTCACCGGTATCCCTTTCCATCACCGATGTGATGACGTCCCTTTCCACGCGCCTGATCGATGCCGCCAGCGCGCCTGCATTGGCGGCTGTCGGGTTCCGCTGGTATACCCGCTTCAAGTACATGTCCGAATATCCCCTGGGGAATGTTCTCAGCGCCCTGGTGATCACCAAAAAGCAATGGGACAAGATTTCACCCAAGGGGCAGGCCGACATTCTGTCCGTTTCCAGGGAGTTTTTCCAAAAGGCCGAGGCGGTCATCCGGGAAAAGGACAAACAATCCATTGCGGCCCTGAAAAAGGCCGGGATCCAGGTGGTGCGTCTGGATGCCGATGAATCAAGGCGGTTCATCGAGGAGACTTCCGTGAAAACCAGAAACGCCCTGGTGGGCAAACTGTATTCCCGGGAACTCCTGGACCGCGTGCTGGGGCTGCTTGAGGAGTACCGCGCCGCTCATCCCGACAGCATCGTCGAGAAGATCGAATGACCTCCTTGTTGCCCGGGGGAGCGGCTTCCGATCGTGACGACACCATCTTCTTCCGGCAGCGGGTGCAATTTCGTGGGAGCTGCTTCCCGTATGCGATCATCCCCTCGACTTCCAGCCAAGGATTGTCAGGGAACGAGCCAGACGGCGCCTTCCGTGTAATTCTCCAGAACGCATTTTGAAACGCTGCCGAAGAAAAAGGAGCGATTCTCCCCGCTTCGGCCGATAACCACCGTCCCGAAGCGGCCTTGGGCCATTTCCTTCGTGATGGTTTTCCCCACATTCATGGTGCAGTCCACTTCCATGATGTGAAGCTGATCCCGATGGATTCCGGCTTCCCGGAATTTGGCCACAGCCGCTTTGAAAAAATGTTTCAGGCGACGGCCGTCGGTCTGCCGGACCAGGTCGTCGAGTTCCGGGTTGGGTTCGGAGTCCGCTTCCGTGTCCGGCAGATGGAAGTCGATGGCGAGATAGTTCCCGATCTTGGGTTTCACATGGAGCAGGGTGACGGACTGGGCCTGGTTTCCGCGGAGCATGAAGGCGACATGATCCACGGCCCGTAAGGCGCTCTCCGAGCCGTCCACGGCAATGACCATCTTCGACAGCTCCGGCTTCCGATCCACAACCCAGACAGGCGTCACCTGCGAATGTTCCAGCAGTTGCGCGGTGACGCTGCCCATGAACATTTCCTGAGCCTTGGAAATTCCGCGCCTGCCAACCACTAGGGCGTCGTATCGGCCGACCAGGGCGAAATCCAGGATATCCTTGGCGATGCCGGACAACTGGGGCCTGCTGACGGTTTTCAGTCGTTTTTCCTCAATGCCGGCTTCCCGCATTTTGGATGCAAAACGCTGTAACAGGGAAGAGGCGTTGTCATGGTTGCGCTGGAGAAGTTCGCTCAGTTTCCGTTTTGCAGCCGGATCATGCTCCGCCTCCTCCATGATGAAGGCGGAGATGGCGGGATGAATATGCGCGATGGTGTAATTCGGCTTCCGGATCATGGAGTCGATGGAAAGCAGATAGTCAATGGCTTCCACGGAATGGTCCGAATTGTCTACCGCGATCAGGATTTCTTGTTGCATAAGCGGTACCCCTTTTCTGAATGGCGCGGCAGGGAAGACGGCGACTGCCGCAGGAATGATCATGACCGGCTTGAAAATATATCTTCTTGGAGGCGGATCGGTCAAGCCCCGTCATTTCATGTTTCCTGATATTGTCGGGAAATTTCCCGGGATATCCCTGGGGCGCCGAAGGACCGTCGCCGATGTCCGGGAATTTTTTCGGTACAAGGGATGTACAAACCCTGTTCATGCCATGTCCGGAAGGGTTCAGGGCATGCGCCTCTCCATGGGAAAAAACAAAAACGATCCCAAACGAAATCATTTGGTTGCTGAAAACAGCGCCTGTCTGGCATGCCTTTTGTAAATCCTGCTGAATTCATCACCCGGCCATGATTCGTCAAAGGCCTTCTCCGGCAGCGGCATTCGTCCTGTTGATCATCTTTAGCGGTATGGAGTGAAAAAAGATGCACTTTGATTCCAAATTCTGGGCCTTGATCATCGGTGGTTCCAGCGGATTCGGTTTGGCCGCGGCCCGAAAGCTGGCGGCCCATGGCATGAATATCTGTATCGTCCATCGCGACCGCCGCGCCGCCATGCGCTCGATTCAGGAATCCTTTGGGGAAATCGCCGCATCCGGTGCGGGTCTGTTGACCTATAATCTGGATGCCCTGACTGTGGAGGGGCGCCGTCACGTGCTGGATGGGCTGAGGGAAGCAATGGGCGGGGAGGGCAGGGTGCGCCTGCTCCTGCATGCGGTGGCTTTTGGAAACCTGAAGCTGCTGGCTCCTTGGGCGCTGAAAAATCCGGGCCGCGCGGCCCGGGAGCAACTGTATGAAAAGACGGGCATATCCAACGAAGAGGTCCGGGCGGCCATCCGGAACGGCCTGGATAAAGGTCTGGATGCCCTGGCTTCCCTGGACGATCCGCCGTGCTATAACGAGCGGCAGTTTCTAGATGCCGGGGATTTTGCCCGCACGATCCATGCCATGGGCACCAACATCGTGGAATGGGTGGGGGATGTGTTTTCCCGCGGCCTGTTTGCCGGGGATGCCCGCGTGTTGAGCCTGACCAGTGAAGGCAATTCCATAGCCTGGCGGGGATATGCGGCGGTTTCCGCAGCCAAGGCGGCCCTGGAGTCCGTCACCCGCGCCATGGCCGTGGAATATGCTCCCCACGGCATCCGTGCCAATGTCATTCAAGCCGGCGTTACGGATACGGCGGCCATGCGGGCCATTCCCGGCAGCCAGCAAATCAAGTCCCGGGCCAGGCTACGGAATCCCATGGCACGGTTGACCACCCCCGAGGATGTGGCGGATGTCATTTTTCTGCTCTGCCTGAAGGAAGCCGCCTGGATCAACGGCGCCCTCCTTTGCGTGGACGGCGGCGAAAGGATTGCCTGAGATGTTGTACCTGCATGGAATGGGGCATTTTTTCCCGGAAAACGTGATATCCAATCGGTTCATCAGTGAATTGGATATCGGCAGCGATGAGACCTGGATCCTGGAGCGCGTTGGGATCAGAACCCGGCGGACCACCCTGCCGCTCGCCTATATCCGCGAAACCGGCAACCAGGATCCGCGGCAGGCGGCAGATGTCAGCCTGTATACGCATGCCCAAATGGGTGCGAAGGCCGCGCGGATGGGGCTTGACCGGGCCGGTTTGACGGAAGCGGATCTGGGTATGGTCGTCTGTGGGACCTCTTCACCGGCCTACGCCATCCCGGCCCTTGCTTGCAACGTGGCGGCCGAACTGGGGCTGGAGATTCCCTGTGTGGATATCAACACCGCATGCAGCACTTTTGTGGTTCAGCTCTCCATGGTGGCCAACATGGTGCCGGAAAGCCTGCCAGCTTTCATTCTGGTGGTCAATCCCGAATGCTGCACCCATGTGGTGGATTATCGGGATCGCCGGGTGGCGCCCCTGTTCGGCGACGGTTGCAGCGCGGCCATCGTTTCCCGGCGCATACCGGCGGACAAATGGATCGAAACCGGCGGTTTTTTTTCAGCTCCGTCAAAATGGGATGCGATTCAAATCCCGCGTTCCGGCCATTTCCGGCAGGACGGACGGGTGGTGCAGAAATTTGCCATACGGAAAACCGCCCGGATGCTGAAGGACCTGATTCAGGCCCACCCGCTGGGGCCGGAGCGCCTCAAATTCATCGGCCACCAGGCCAATCTCAAGGTGCTTGTCCATGCAGCCGAGACCTGCGGCATCCTGAAAGACAATCATTGGCATAATGTCGTGGACTACGGCAACACCGGCTGTGGCAGCGCTCCCGGAGTGCTCAGTCAGAACTGGGATCGTCTCGAGCCGGGAGATCATGTGGGCATGGTGGTGGTGGGCGCGGGGCTGACCTGGGCAAGTGCGATGCTGCAGGTGAAAGGGGAATAGACTATAGGCTATGGACTATGGACTGTTATTCCAAAGGACGAAAGTGGAATGAACGGCGAAAACAACAACCAATCCATGAAAGTGAAGGCATCTCAACCGGTAGCCGTTGTCACCGGCGGGGCCACGGGTATCGGCGCGGCCTGTTGCCGGAGCCTTTCGCAACAGGGCTTTCGGGTGGGGATTCATCACCATACGAGCCTTCCGGAGGCCGAAGCGTTGCGGAATGAGTTATCGGGCGCGTTTCTGATCTCCGCCGATCTCCGGGAAACGACCTCCATCGATGGCATGATGAGCGCCTTGCAGGAGAAAACCGGCCGGGTGGATGTGCTGGTGAACAACGCCGGCATGGCAATCAACGCCACCATGGGGGGGATGCGGATCGAACAGTTCGATGCCCAGCGCTGGATGGCCCGGGGGGCCTGGTACCTGGCCAAACGTATTTTGAGGAAGTTCATGCTGCGGCAGGCCGGCGGCAGGATCATCAATATCTCCAGCGTGGTGGGGCATACCGGCAATGCCGGTCAGATTCCCTATGCCATGGAAAAAGCCGCTCTTGACGCCATGACCCGCTCCCTGGCTCTGGAAGTGGCGGCCCGCAACATTCTGGTGAACAGCGTGGCGCCGGGTTTCATCCGGACGGACATGACGGCCCGGTTATCCGAAGAAATCCGGCGTGACTATGAAGGACGGATTCCCCTGGGCCGCATGGGGCTGCCGGAGGAAGTCGCCGAAGTCGTCGCTTTTCTTTGCGGAAACGGCGGCAGTTATATCACCGGCGCCGTGATTCACGTGAATGGAGGGTTATATGGCGGCTGATCCGGAGACAATACGAACCGTGTTGGACCTGATTCCCCAGCAGCCGCCGTTTCGCTTCATCGATTCCATTCTGCATCTGGATGAGGACAGGGTGCTTGGAACCTGCCGGTTTTCCAGGGAGGCTTTTTTCTATGCAGGTCATTTCCCGGGAAACCCGGTTACACCCGGAGTGATTCTGGTGGAGGCCATGGCCCAGACAGGAGTGGTGGCTCTGGGCATTTTTTTGATGCGCTGCCAGGGAATGTCACCGGATCACATCCGGCGACATTTGTTCCTGTTCGCCTTTGCCGAGGAAATCGTCTTTGAACGCATTCTGGGGCCGGGTGAACAGGTGATGATCCGGGGAGAGAAAATCTACTATCGCCGGAATCAGTTGAAAACCCGGGTCGTCATGTTCGATGAAGAAAATCGAAGAGTATGCAGCGGTGTTCTGGCCGGAAGGGGAATGAATCACAATGAAACATAGAGTGGTGGTCACCGGCATGGGAGTGGTCAGTCCCAATGCCTATGGGCTGGATGAATTCGAGACGGCCTTGAGAAACGGCCAATCCGGTATCCGCTTTATCCCGCGGCTGGCGGATTTGAATTTCGCCTGCCGCATCGGCGGGGTGCCGGACAATTTCGAAGCGGTCTGCGAGCGCCGTTTAACCAAAAAGCAGCGGCTGCACCTGAGTGACAACATGGCCTATGCCTCGGTGGCGGCCCTGGATGCCTGGGAAGACGCCGGTCTGGCCATTCCGGAAACCGAACCGGACTGGGACAGCGGGGTAATCCTGGGCTGCGGGATCAGCGATACGGAAACCATCGCCACCACCATTGTTCCGGCGGTGACTTCCGGTAACGTGCGGCGGATGGGCGGACGCGTGGTGGAAAAGGTCATGGGCAGCGCCACCAGCGCCCGGGTGGCCGGACTGCTCGGCCTGGGCAACCAGGTGACCTCCAATTCCTCGGCCTGCAGTACCGGCACGGAGGCCCTGGTGGAGGCGAACTGGAAAATCCGCCATGGCCTGGCCAAACGCATGGTGGTGGGGGGATCGGAAGCGCCCTCGCCCTTTACCTGGGGCGGTTTCGATTCCATGAAGGTGCTTTCCCGTAAATTCAACGACCAGCCGGAAAAGGGTTCGCGGCCCATGAGCGCCTCGGCCGGCGGTTTTGTCCCCGGCGCCGGCGCCGGTGTACTGGTGCTGGAAAACCTGGAAACAGCCATGGCGCGAAATGCCCGGATATATGCCGAAATTCTGGGCGGATTCGTGAACTGCGGCGGGCAGCGCAATGGCGGCACCATGACGGCGCCGAATCATGCGGGCGTCCTGCGCTGCATCCGCGGTGCCATGGACGATGCCGGCATTACCCCGGCCATGGTGGACGCCGTCAGCGGACACCTGACAGCCACCTTCGCCGACCCCTATGAAATCAGGAACTGGTCGGCGGCCCTGGGCCGGGGGCCGGAGAATTTCCCCTATGTCAATGCCGCCAAATCCATGATCGGTCATTGTCTGGGAGCCGCCGGCGCCATCGAGAGCATCGCGGCGATTCTGGAGCTCCATAAAGGGTTCCTGCATCCGTCCATCAATTGTGAAGACCTCCATCCGGAGCTGATTCCGTATCGAGATCGAATCGTCCGGGAATGCCTGGAACATCCGGACATCCGGATCATCGCCAAGGCCAGCTTCGGTTTCGGCGATGTCAACAGCAGTGTGATCATCCGGAAATGGGGGAGTGATGGGGGATAAGGGAGGGGAATAGGGAATAGGTTGTAGGAAACGCATGTCGCGCTTCCGTGTGGGTATACTTTTGAAAGGAGGAAAAAATGGAAGAGAAACTGGTGATGGAAAAATTGCTTGGATTGATCGAACCGTTCATGGATGATCCGGCCCTGCTGAAAAAAACCACCCGGGACACCCATCTGATCGATGATTTGAACCTCAATTCCGCCTGGCTGGTGGATCTGATCATCAAGATCGAGGACCTTTTCGATGTCGAGATCTCCGATGATGACGCCGACGCCATTCAGACCGTCGGGAACGCCGTGGATGTGATCCGGCGCAAACTCGTCGGCCGCGGCAGCGCGGCGGCCTGAGGAAGAGCCATGCCGGGACGGCTGGACAAATGCCTGCTCAGCCTGCAATGGATACTGGGCCGATGCTGCTTTTTGATCATCGGCCCCTTGTCCTTTGCCCTCATGCGGCTCATCGGCTACCGGGTGGACGACCTGAAGGCCTTCCGCAGGGAAATCCGGGCGCATTTCGAGACCCATCCCGGTCCCTGGCTGATCTGCGCCAATCATCTGACCCTGATCGATTCCGCGATCATCGCCTATGCCCTGGCGCCTGTGACCGGCTATCTGTTCAACTACCGCATGCTGCCCTGGAACGTGCCGGAACAGACCAATTTCCAGCGCAACCTGTTCAGCACGGTTTTCTGCTACCTGGCCAAATGCATCCCCATCCGCCGCCGCGGGGATCGCGAGCAGGTGCGCCGGTGCCTGGACAAATGTGTCTGGCTGCTGAACCGGGGGGAGATATTGACCGTTTTTCCCGAGGGGACCCGCTCCCGTTCGGGCCGGGTGGATTTTCAGAATGTCACGTACGGTGTGGGGCGTTTTCTCACCAGCGTGCCGGCCTGCCGGGTCTTGTGCCTGTATCTGCGGGGGGCAGGACAGGACTCCTACAGCAATTTTCCGCGTCCGGGGGAACGGTTCCACATCCGGCCCAGCGTGCTGGTGCCGCGGACAATCGGCAAGGGCATCCGGGCCCAGCGGGCCTACGCCCTCCAGATCATCGCCCGGTTGGCGGAAATGGAGCAGCAGTATTTTGCGCTTCGTGGGCAATGACATCGTCGACCTCTCGGCTCCCGGTGCCGCGGGCAAATGCGGCGACAGCCGGTTTGTCCAACGGGTGTTCACACCGGCGGAACAGGACTTTATCCAGGGCGGACACAACCCGGATCAGCGTCTCTGGGCCCTCTGGGCCTGCAAGGAAACGGCTTACAAAATCGCCTCCAAAATCGACCCGCGGATTTCTTCCGCTCCTCGCCGGTATCCGGTGGAATTTTATAGTCATAACAATTTGCAGGACGCCCGGGCGCTGGTGACCACGCCCAGGGGACCGGTGACGGCGGGCGTCACCCTTGCCGGGCAGGACTGCATCCATGTGGTGGGCGCCGACGGGACCGTTTTCCCGGACAGACTTGTCCATGGCGCAAACCGGATCGATTTGTCAAGGCCTTGGGATGCGGGTGCCATTGTGGCGGCGCGTTCCCGGTCGGCAAGAGCGATGGCCACCAGGGCCATAGCCGCACATCTTCACACGTCTGAAAGCAGGTTGCGGATTGTCCGCCATGAATCGGGCCGCCGGCTGGGGCCGCCAAAGATATTTCAGGACCGGATTCCGGTTCCGCTGGATATCAGCCTGAGTCATGACGGCCGGTTCGCCGGTTATGCGTTTTCCCCGTTTCCGTTCGCTGTAGGCAAATAGCGGTTTTACGGAATTGCCGTCGCTTCCTTTTCAACTCAGCCCGTGTGCGCAGGGGGGGGATCTGGTGAAGCAATAGGTCAGCCATCAAGCTTAAAAAGCTTGATGGCTATAATATTTTGATAAAGCACAAAATATTTATCATTGGTAAATATGGGAATATCGATTCTATCAGCCACTGCACAAATCAGAAAATCAATATGTGATCCTTGAACTCCCTCGAAGTGCATAAGACCATATTGGCGTATCAACAAGGACTTTCAACGAGCTCTCCCCTTTTTATTAATGATAATCGGGATCAGGGTCCATTTTGCCGAAACGACGCAACGCCCTCAAGACGGCTTCGGCGTTTTGAGGGGAAGGCATCACCCAGATATCTATGTCCATTGTGGCCCGCGGGTAGCCGTGAGCAGCCAGCGCATAGGCACCGACAAGGATAAATCTAACCTTCTCTCCGGACAAGGCATGTAACATGTCTCTGTAATCTTCGTTCAACATCGTGCTTTACACTCAGGGATGCAATTTCTCTGGTCAACGGCCATACGAGACCAATTCGGTATTCCGGGGTGCCGGGAACGTAATCGTCATTCCAATTGTCCGCCATATTGTATATGGCTGTTTGGTTCCTTTCGATAATTCCAACCTACCATTTTCATAGTGCAAAATCAATCTGATAGTCGCTCCGAACACCCCGGCTTCAGCGGCGGCCAACAGCGGGCACTACCCACCGCCGGAAAACACCGGCCAATTGACCCACCCGCGGTTGGGCGTGCGCTGCACTTCCATGGGCAGCCATGAAGCACACCGGTTCGAGGGACGAATCATTGCCGCTACCAATAGGGATATTTCCGAGATCGAGGCCAACTCCGCTTCCTGTTTCAGAAGCGACTTTTTCTACCGTTTGTGTTCGGATATTATCATTGTGCCGCCGCTCAGGGAGCGCATAGTTGAAGACCCGCACGAACTGGAAGATCTTGTCGCCAACACCATTGAAAAGATTGTCGGTGAACCTTCTCCGAAACTGACGGACATGATTATGGACACCATTTATAAGGAGCCCGGCCGGGACTACTCCTGGCCCGGCAATGTCAGGGAACTCAGTCAGTGCGTTCGCCGGATTCTTCTGAAACAGACTTACAGTAAGCGAAATGCCGGAAAAGTGACGAATATGTTAGGAAAAAGCAGAACTGGCGGCACAAGATCAGATTTTGTTAGCACCATACCCGGATTCCCCATTAACAACTGTAAGGAATTTCCTACCGCCCAGGAGATTCTACAATTCTATTGCAAGTTTCTTTATGACAAGCACGGCACATTGGGCGAGGTCTCACGGGTCACCCGGTTGGACCGGCGCACAGTGAAGAAATACATCTATTCATCTTAAGCATTATTTTGCTGATTTTGTGTGTTGAAAAACCAGTTGAAAGCGCATAATCAAGAACAGAACCCATCCAAAGCGCTTGTGAGCGGAAAGGACAATCAGGAGATGGATCAGGACAGGAAACGGATCTGCCCGGTGGAACGGGCCGGGCATCTGGATATGAAAATCCGGCGTTGGTTTCAGGATCCCCGTAAAATTCTGGCGCCCTATGTCAAGGCCGGTATGACGGTTCTGGACTACGGCTGCGGGCCGGGATTTTTTACCCTGGATCTGGCGGAGATGGTCGGCCGGTCCGGCCGGGTGATCGCCGCGGATCTGCAGAAGGGCATGCTTGAAAAACTGAAGGAAAAAATGCAGGGAACCGATTGGGAGGGCAGAATCCGGCTGCACCAGTGCGCGGAGAGCCGGATCGGATTGTCGGAACCGGTCGATTTCGTCCTCTGTTTTTACATGGTGCATGAAATTCCGGATCAGGCCGCGTTTTTCCGGGAACTGCATGGTATCCTGCAACCCGAAGGGAAGGTGTTGATCGCCGAGCCTCCCGTTCACGTCTCCAAGGCGGCTTTTGACCGCATGATCGCAAGGGCCCGGGCGGAAAACCTCGTGCCGGTGGAGCGGCCCCGGGTATTCCTGAGCAAGGCCGTGGTCTTGAAACGCGATCAGTCGTAATCTTTAAAATGCATGGATAGCTGACACATGACCATTTCCCCTACCGGCATCCGCATCATCCGGGGTGACACGAATTTCCTGATCATCGCCCCCCACGGGCCGTTCATCAACGGCGTTCACCAGAACGATCTGCGCACCGGTCTGATTGCCGAGGAGGTCCAGCGCCGCCTCGGCTGTTCCGCCATCATCAATGACCTGTATTTCAAGCCCAAGGGAACGATCAAAAAGGATGCTTCGCGGTTTTTCCTGGATTTGTTCCGAAGGGACCATGCCGCAAAGGTTCCCGGTTACCTCGAAGCCGTCTCCGCGGTCGTTCGGGGAGACGGCAACACCCTGGTGGTCTGGATTCATGGCATCGCCGACGATGTCGCCCTGGCCCGGGGCCTGGAACATCGCCGCCTTGGCCTGTATGGCGGAACCCCGGATTCCCTGCACGCCTTGATCGGTTATGGGCAGGGAGGCGATCCGAAGACCGGTGATGCCATGGAGCGGCCGACCATGCGGAAGGAAAGGGCCGCGGCCTTCCGGGATGAATTGACCTCCCGGGGCATGACAACCCTCTTGACCCATCCGGACAGCACCCATTTCCGGGGACGCGATGAAAAAAGACTGAATCAATGGTTCGTGCAGCAGGGATATGGATTCGACCAGGTGGAGTCGGTCCAGCTGGAAATCAGGGAAACCGGATTCCGCGATTCAACGGAAAATGCCGTCGACACTGCGCGGATGATTGCAAACGCCCTTGCTTGTCTCCGCCCCTGATGGCCATTGGGGTTTCCTCCTCCGGTTTGCCGACCGGACGATTATTTCTTGACGAAATGTAGACAAATGGCTACATACTTTCCGGACAACCTGCCAGGTGATTGATTGATGCGCATCGGCTTTTGGGAAAGGGGCAGCCATGAAAACAGCAAGCAGTAGGGCAATATGGATCTGTATAGCGGCAATGGCCGTCGGGTGCGGAGTTCATCCCGTCCGGCAACCGGAAAGCACCGCCGATGAACAAGGTCATACGCCGCCGACGGCGGTGACGGCCGCCGCCAATGAGCGGATACTAAAGCAGCTGCCCTTTTCCGATCAACAGGACTTTGTCGAAGCCATGCGCGGGCTTGTCGCCCGAGAAGAAAACCCGCGCATGGAGGGAGAGCAGGGGGAGGTGTTTGATCAGAGCGCATACGGCTTCATTCAGGGGGAAGCGCCGGCCAGCGTGAATCCGAGCCTCTGGCGCCAGGCCCGGCTCAACAATATTCATGGTCTCTTTCAAGTGACGGAGGGGATATACCAGCTGCGGGGCTTCGACCTGGCAAACATGACGATCATTGCGGGCAGAGAGGGCTGGATCATCGTCGACCCCCTGACCGCCAGGGAGACCGCTACCCGGGCCTTGGCCTTCGCCCGCCGTCACCTGGGAAATCATCCCATCACGGCCGTTCTGTTCACCCACAGCCATGTGGATCATTTCGGCGGGGTGCTGGGGGTGTTGAGCCGGGAAGAAGCGGCGGTGAACAAGGTCCGCATCATCGCGCCCAAGGGGTTCATGGAGGAAGCCACCAGCGAGAACATCCTGGCGGGTCCCGCCATGCTGCGGCGTTCGGAATACATGTACGGCCGACGATTGGCCCGTTCCGAGCGCGGCCATGTTGATTCCGGTCTGGGAAAGGGTCCGGCCTATGGGACCGTGGGTATTCTTTCCCCCACGGAAACCGTGGACCGGACGTCCCAGGAGATGACCATCGACGGGGTGCGCTTTGTTTTTCAATCTGCGCCCGAATCCGAGGCGCCGGCGGAATTCACCTTTTATCTTCCGGAAAAAAAAGCCTTCTGCGGCGCGGAGATCGTCTCGCGCCATATGCACAACCTGTACACCCCGCGGGGTGCCAAGGTCCGCAACGCCCTGGCCTGGAGCCATTATATCGACCAGGCGCGGGAGCTCTTCGGCGATGCGGAGATCTATTTCGGATGCCATCACTGGCCCATCTGGGGCAACCGGCGGATCATCACTTTTTTAAAACAGCAGCGGGACACCTATAAGTACATTCATGACCAGACCCTGCGTCTGGCCCATTCCGGCTGCACCCCCCTGGAAATCGCGGAACAGTTGACCATGCCGGCCTCTTTACAAACGGTGTTCTCCAGCCGCGAATATTACGGCACCCTGCGCCACAATTCCCGGGCGGTCTACCAGTATTATTACGGTTGGTTCGACGGAAATCCGGCCAACCTCAACCCGCTGCCGCCGGAGGAATCCGCCAAACGTTATGTGGCCTGCATGGGCGGCGCCGGCAACGTGCTCGGGAACGCCCGGGAGTCCTTTGAAAAAGGCGATTACCGCTGGGCGGCGGAGATTCTGAACAAACTGGTCTTCGCGGAACCGGAAAACGCCGCCGCGAAGGACCTGCTGGCCCGGACCTATGATCAGTTGGGATATCAGGCGGAATCAGGACCCTGGCGGGATATATATCTGACCGGCGCTTATGAACTCCGGCAAGGCGGACCGGAAACCGGGTTCGATCTTTCCCGGACCAGGGAACTCTTGAAACACACACCTTTGGAGCGCTTTTTCGATGCCATGGCCGTGAGGTTGAACGGTCCCAAGGCCGAAGGCGTGGAACTGACCGTGAATTTCGTGTTTACGGATTTGTCGGAAACCCATGTGTTGACCATCGAAAATTCCGTGCTGCACCACCGCAAGGGGGATCCCGAACCGCATGCCGACGCCACCTTGAAACTGACCCATGATCTGTATCTGACCATGGCCCTGGGCAAGGCGAAGATAACGGAGACCCTGCTGTCGGACCAGTTCGAGACCGAGGGCAGCCTGCTGGCCCTGGTGCGGTTTTTTTCCCTGTTCGACAAGCCCGATACCACCTTTGCCATCGTGACTCCGTAAGATCGTTGGAAATCATGGCAGGGCATCCTGTCATGGCAGGGTTGCTATCAGCGATCGGTCCCGGATTCAGTTGCCTTCTTCCCGGTATCCAGTACTGATTCCAGCAGTTGGACGACGGCGGCGTAAATCCGCGGATCCTCGCTGGCCCGGGGGCCGGCGACGTTCAATATCCGGACGTTGTTTTCGGCGAGCCAGACCGCCAACCGGCGGCCGGCTGCGGCCCTGGATATGGATTTCAGGTTCAGATGGAGGGACGGCCGGCCATGTTTCCGGGCCAACGCGGCGGTCAGTTTCGAGCCGCCGGTGAGCCTGCCGTGGGATACGATCAGGGTGGCGTCGGCATCCAGAATGTTTTGTTCCGTCCGTCTGGGATAGCCGGTGGTGTCCATCTCGCGGAGGTGATAGCATTCGGGCAAGGGCCCGGCTTCGGTGCGCCGGCCCTTGGGGATCCAGCCGCCGTGAGGAATGCCCAGGCGGATGGCCGTATCCAGACCAGCCTGGTCGGCGCCGGTTTGACCGCCGGAGATTATTTGGGTCAGCATGGCGTCCTCCCGGAAAGAATTGTATTGACATGCACAGCGCTTTTGTTCATACTCGGCGCTCGAAAAAAGCAAGTTCTCAGCACCTCCGCCAATCTCTGATCTCACTTCTTTTTTTGATACGCCATTGCCGACATTGTAAATATCTTTAGGAAAGAAAACAACCGGGACGACATTTTTGATGATTGGGAAGATGCCGTTTCCACTTGAGTCAGGAAAAAACAAATGAGTTTTGAAAATTTGGAATTACACGAGGCGTTGCTCCGGGCCTTGCGGGACCTGGGATTTGTGGAGCCGACCCCCATTCAGACAGAGGCTATTCCGGAGATCATCGGCGGTGACAAGGACCTGGTGGGGCTGGCCCAGACCGGCACCGGCAAAACAGCGGCATTTGGTCTGCCCATGATTCAGTTGATCGATTTCGAAGCAAAGCATACCCAGGGGATCGTCATCTGTCCGACCCGGGAATTGTGTGTTCAAATCACGCAGGATCTGCAAAGCTATTGCAATTATATCCAGTCGGCCAACATTGCCGCCGTGTACGGCGGGGCCGGTTATGATGTCCAAATCCGTCAGATCCGGAAAGGCGCCCAGATCATTGTGGCCACGCCGGGAAGAATGCTGGATCTGATTCGTCGCGGGGTCATCCGCTTGGCTTTGGTGAAGTATGTGGTGCTGGATGAGGCCGATGAGATGCTGAATATGGGATTCCAGGAAGATATCGACGCCATCATGGGCCAGACCCCTGCCGGCAAACGGGTCTGGTTGTTTTCCGCCACCATGCCCAAATCCGTGGCCGGCATCGCCCGGAAATATATGCATCAGCCGGTGGAAATCACCATCGGCCGGAAGAACGCCGGCGCCGACAATATCGACCATATGTATTTTGTTGTCCGGGAAAAGGACCGGTACGCGGCGTTGAAACGGATTATCGATTTTCACCCGGATATTTACGGCCTCGTGTTTTGCCGCACCCGCAAGGAAACCCAGGAAATTGCCGAGAAGCTGATCAAGGACGGATACAGCGCCGAGGCCCTGCATGGCGACCTGTCCCAGCCGTTGCGGGACCAGGTCATGGGCCGCTACCGGGCAAAAGCGATTCAGGTGCTGGTGGCCACGGATGTGGCCGCCAGGGGCATTGATGTCCAGGACATTTCCCACGTCATCAACTATATGCTGCCGGACGAACCGGACAATTACACCCATCGAAGCGGCCGCACCGGCCGGGCCGGGAAATCCGGCAAGTCCGTGGCCATCATCAACACCAAGGAAAAATACAAACTCGAACAGATCGAACGAAAATCCGGGGTCACCTTCACCTATATCGAGGTTCCCGACGGGCAGGCGGTTTGTGAAAATCAGCTCTACGCCATGATCAACAAGCTGGTGGCCGTGGATGTCAACCATGCCGCGATTGATCGATTTCTGCCCCCGGTCTACAGCGCCCTGGCAGGATTGACCAGGGAAGAGCTGATCCGGAAATTCGTTTCCGTCGAATTCAATCGCTTTCTGGAGTATTATAAAGACGCTGCGGATATCAATGCGACGCGGCCGAAAAATGCCCCCCCAAAAGCATCCAATAAACGATCCGACAGGAAGACGTCCGCCGGCAGCGAACCGGTAGGAGAGACCAGGCGTTTTTTCATGAACGCCGGCCGCCTGGACAATATCGTTACCGGCACCGTCATCCGCAACGTGTGTGATCGCTCCGGGATCAGCGCCGACAGTATCGGCAGAATCGAAATATTGCGCGAATTCTCCTTTTTCGAAGTAAAGGCGTCTCTGGCGGAAAAAGTATTGAAATCCATGACCAAAACCAGGATCGACGGCCGCGAGATCCGGATTCAGTTTGCTGACGACAGTATTGTCCGGGAGAAGCCGGCCGGAAAGAAAAAGAAAGCAAAAAAGGTATCTAACCACTTTGGCAATCACGGGAAAAGACGGTCGCATCATCCCTGATGTGACAGAAGGGGAATGGAATGGATATCAATCAGATCGTTGCGACAATCCGGAACCATCCGGATGCGGCCAAAATCGGTATGATCGCCACCCATCTGGGACTGGTTCGGGGAACCTCCCGGTCCGGAGAGCCGGTGGCAGCCATCCAGGTTCACTATGATCCGGATGCGCTCCGGGGCATTCAAGCGGAAATGAAGAAACGCCCCGGTATCCTGGAGGTGGTCATCGAAATCAATGAAGGCCGTCTTTCGGTGGGCGACGCCATCATGTGCGTTGCCGTTGCCGGGGATATCCGGGAGCATGTGTTTCCCGCCCTGGCGGAGACGGTGGAGCGGATCAAAAAGGAAGCCAGCCGCAAGCAGGAGTTTTACCGGGAATAACCTTCGATATTGCCTTGAGATTGCGGCTATTCTTCCTCCAGGGATTTCTCCGCCGCCGACCCGGAACGGACCTGCCGGGTCAGTTTGGTGGTGCTGTAGCCCTGGACGAGTTCCACGAGCTTGACGCTTCCGCCGTAGGACTCCACCACTTCCCTTCCCACCACCTCATGGGTTTTGTAGTCCGAGCCCTTCACCAGGATGTCGGGTTTCAATGCCTGAATCAGGTGAAGGGGCGTGTCTTCGTCAAAATGCACCACCAGATCGACACAGGCCAAGGCCCCGAGCATGGCGGCCCGGTCCTGCTCGGACAGGATCGGACGGCCGCTGCCTTTCAATCTCCGGACGGATGCGTCCGTGTTCAGGCCCACGATCAGGCGATCTCCCAGGGCGCGGGCCTGGTACAGCAGACTGATATGGCCGGGATGGAGCAGGTCGAAACAGCCGTTGGTGAACACCACGGTGGAGCCCGCCGCCCGCCACTCCTGAACCTTTGCCCGGGCTGCATCCAGGGCAGCTATTTTGGCTGCGGAAAAAGGGTAATAGCGCTGCTGGTCGTTGAAACGCAGGCATGTCGCCAATTCGGAGGATAGAATCGGCTGGGTGCCCAGTTTCCCCACCACGATGCCGGCGGCCAGGTTTGCGATCCGGGCGGCGGATTCCATGGATTGACCGGCTGCCAGGGCTGCCGCCAGGGTGGCGATGACCGTGTCTCCGGCGCCGGAGACGTCATATACTTCCCGGGCTTCCGCGGGGATCACGACGGGTTGCGACGGCCCCACCAGGCACATGCCTTTCGGACCGCGGGTGACTAGCAGCCAGTCGGCGTCGAAGCGGGAGCGGACGGCATGGGCCGCGGAAATCAGGGCCGCCTCGTCGTCTTCCGGCACGGTTCCGGCCACGGCTTCCAGCTCGGACGCATTCGGCGTGATGCAGGTGGCCTTATGATAGCGCTGCCAGTCGGTTCCCTTGGGATCCACCAGCACGGGAATTCTCAGTTGGCGCGCCTCCTGGATGATGTTCCGGGTTATGGTTCCCGAGGCGAACAGGCCCTTGCCGTAATCCGACAGGATGACGGCCTGGCATTTTCCCAGCTCCCGGCTCGCCGCCGCCAGGACTCGCTGTTCTGTTTCCGGTGACAGAGCCCGTGAACTTTCTTCATCCAGCCGCAGCGCCTGTTGGGTATGGGCCATGATGCGTGTCTTGGTGGTGGTGGGCCGGCCGGCTTCTTCGATCAGTTGGTGGGTGATGCTTTTCTGGCTGAGGAGCTGCTGCAATTCCGCCGCTGCATGATCCCTGCCGCAGACCCCCACCACGGATACGCCGCATCCCAGACCGGACAGATTGTTGGCAACATTTCCGGCGCCGCCCAGGGTTACCGTGGTGCGTTCCAGTTTTACCACCGGAACCGGGGCTTCGGGTGAAATGCGGCTGACTTTGCCCCAGATATAGCGGTCCAGCATGATATCGCCGACCACCAGGACACGGACCTTGTCAAAGGAGATGGGGGAACTGCTCATCATGGCTCCGGGTTTTCGGAAGAAGACGTTAGCATTTGTTCGATGGCCCCGGCCCAGAAATGCAGGATGAAACCGTGGGCTTCCTGGATCCGGGCGGTGGTCCGGGCCGGGATCACGACGGACGCATCCACCAGCGCTGCCAGCCGGCCGCCTGTCCTGCCGAGCAATCCCACGGTGAAGATGCCGGTCTCACGGGCCATGGATACGGCGCGGATCACATTCGCCGATTCGCCGGAAGTGGAAATGCCGATCAAGGCGTCTCCCGGTCTTCCCAGTCCCTGCACCTGCCGGCTGAAAATGTCGGCGAAACCGTAATCATTGCCCACGGCGGTCAGGATGGAGGTATCGGTGGTGAGGGCCACGGCCGGCCAGGCGGCCCGTTCCTTTTCAAAGCGTCCGATGATCTCGGCGGCAAAATGCTGGGCGTCGGCGGCGGAACCGCCGTTGCCGCATATCAGAATTTTTCCTCCGGACTGGATGGCGCCGGCCAGTCGCCGGCCGACCTCTTGTACAACGTTTTCCAGAGACCCCAGCCGGGCAAAACAATCCAGATGTTCCTGCAATGCTTTTCGGTACATGAATTTTCAGTTCCCATATTCCAGAATCATCGCCGCCAGCAGGGGAATCATGATCTCATGATGCCCGGTGAGCGCATATCCCTTGCCCATTTTGAGTACCGGCCGCTGAACCACATTGACCGTGGGTCGATACTGCTGGATCATGTCGAAATTGGCGGTGACAAAGTCCGTGACATCATGCCCCAGATTGCGGGCCACGGCCAGTGCTTTTAAAAAAACCTCGGGCATGATCACCGCCGATCCCAGGTTCAGCGCCACCCCGCCGTGTCCCAGGCGGGAAACCGTATCCGCGGCAATTCGGAAATCCCGCAGGGAAGCCTCGCCGATGGCGGCGCCGTCGGCGGAAGGGTGCTGATGGACGATGTCGGTGCCCATGGCGATATGCAGGGTGTAGGGGATTTTCAACCGATACGCGGCCGCCAGCAGGGCGCGTTCCAGATGGGGCGCCTTCCGTTCCACCAGCAGAGCGCCCACGGCTTCGCCGAAGCCTTCCTTGGCAGCCGCGGCCCGTTTGGCGGCGGTGTTGATCAATTCCGCGGTGTCGTCCGCCATGCCGAAGGAACCGTCCTCCAGATGGGCGGCCACGTCCTCGGAGGTATGGCCGCAAAGTGCCAGTTCCGCATCATGGACGGCGGCACTGCCGTTGGAAGCGAAATGACTGATGAATCCCTTGGCGGCCAGATCGGCCAGGATGGGGCTGCAGCCGGTTTTGATCACATGGCCGCCCAGCATGACCATCACGGGCTTGCCCGCCTGCCTGGCATGCACCACGGCCCGGGCAACCGCTTTCAGATCATCGGCCTTCAAGACGGATGGGAGGCACTCCAGAAACTCGGTAAAACGCATACCCGCCTGGGGCGGCTTGCCTTCCACGGTTGTCGTCATTTTGGAGGCACGCCCGGCGGCGGCATAGGTGCGGATATGGGTCAGATCGATTTCCGGATAGGGCATGTCCTGGTTCCTTTTTGTTCTTTTCCCGGCGGCTGCCGGGAGACTCTTACCCTCTATATAACAGCTGGTATTCTTTGGCAATGGGTATCAGGAATAGCGGCAAACAATCTACTCGGGAAAGCTGGAAAATCAAGGCCGGTAAATGGTCTCTCGCAAAGGCGCGAAAGACGCGAAGGAAAAAGACATGGAACGCCCCAGGCCAATCCCGGGAGCGGTCCATTGTGGATATTTTCAAACATTTTATGGACGACTATAGTATAAAGCAAATAAGGCTGCAACTGCATCGCCTGCGTCAACAAACGAAAGCGAATCCTTGCAGGCGATACGCGGGAATGGAAGCACCGGCTCTAGTACCCACTTCAGTCGTGCGCTTCCAGGCTTTGGAACTGGATTTTCTTGCGGCGGTCGTACACATAGGCGCTGCCGGGGATGGTTTTGGCATATTGCTTCATGGTGGCGGCCCGTTCCGGCAGATCCGTGATTTCCGACCGGTCACGGCAATCCACGATGGCCAGGGAAACCGAGACCAGCGGAATTTCGCAGATGGTTTCATCCCGGTTTTTCCCGGTGACATGGCCCTTCCCCAGGGTCTCTTCGTCGTAACAGTTGCTCAGCAGGCGCGGAAATGAATCGATGACCAACTGGCAGATGCCGATGGCCCTTTCCGGTTTGGTGATGATGACGAAATCGTCTCCGCCGATATGCCCCAGGAAGTCGTCCGCCTTGCCCTTGCGTTTGACGGACCAGGAGAGGATCTGGGAAAGCTGCAGCAGCATCCGGTCGCCTTTTTCAAAACCATAGGAATCATTATAGGCCTTGAAGTGGTCGAGATCCACATATATGAGGCTGATGGGGCAACCCACCCGGTAGCAATCATCCAGGGCCTGACGGATGGCCAGGTTGCCGGGGATTCCGGTGAGGGGATTGGCGTCCCGGGCTTCCTCCACCTGATAGTGAAGGAAGACATCCTGGAGCTGATGGAGATCGACGATACCGACGGGTTTCCGGTCGTCGACGACAATCAGGTGATTTCGGTGAGTCCCGGTTTCCGCGCGGGTCGCCAGCTTGAGGGCCTCGACCGTCTGAAGGCCGCTTTCCAGCGCCAGAACATCCGTTTCCATGAAGGGACCGAGGTCCACCGCGGTCGTTTCCGGTTTGCCGATCTGGGTGCATAGAACACGGTAGTACTGTTCGCTGGTGATGAGCCCCAGGGTTCCATCCGTTTCGTATACGATGGCGGGGGTGCCGGATCCCCCGGCCCCTTGAAGGAGGTCGGACAATTCCGCCAGCGTGACGTTCCGGCTGACGAGCGGGGCCGGAACCGCGTGCTGTCCAATCGGCAGGCGGCATCGCATCAGTTGCCGCTGTTTTTTGGCCCCGGATGCCTGGATGCGGATGGGCGTGAATTGGAAGCCGGTCTGTTTTTTCGGAAAAGCGGGTCTGGAAAAATAATATCCCTGTCCGCACTGAACGCCCATTTCAATCAGATGTTCCGTTTCCGGCAGACTTTCCAGCCGTTCGGCGATAATCGTGATATTGGTTTGCCCGGCAAAGCCCACCAAGGATTCCAGCAGGTGTTTTTTAACGATATCCAAATGAATGTTGAAATAAAACTGCCGGTCGATTTTCAGATAGTCCGGCCGGATATCCGCGATCCAGCGGATGTCCGATTGTCCGGCGCCCACATCGTCCAAGGAGAACTGGAACCCCTTGTTGCGCAACCGGTCTATTCTTTTCTGCAGTTTGACGTCATTGAGAAAGCGGTTGCGGCAACTGATCTCAAACACCGCCTGGTATGGCTTGATGCCGTTTTCCTGCAAAAACCGGATGATTTTTTGTGACTGAAACGGTTCGCAGCCGAGACTTTGGGGCTGAATGTTCAGAAAAATTTTTTGCCGTGACGTCATGCGTCCCAGACTGAGGATGGCGGTCTCCAAACACCGTAAGTCAATGGCGGGGCTGAAAGGCGCCAGTTCCCGGTCAACAGTGATGTCATATAAAAACCGGAAGCTGGTGTCGTTGTTGATCCGCGTGAGGGCTTCCCAGCCGATGATCTCCCCGGATGACAGCAGGACGATCGGCTGGTAGATGGTCTTGAAGTCCTTCAGCTGGAACCTTTCGGACGTTTTGTCAAAGTGCCATGGGGATTTCAGTTTGTTTATCTTGTTCATATTCTCCGTTACATGCCCTGCCGGAGCTTGCCCGTGTGCAAGCGGGCGAGGGCTTCCGGATGTCCGTTGGTCCAGTCGCTTCGAGTCGGCAAGACTTCTTCCCCTTATTTCGGGTCGGCGACAAGCGCCGGCACCCGGAGTCGGGCCTGTCCATGCAGGCCTTTCGGCGCGAGCCCGGAAACGATGGCTTGCCTCTTTTCCTTGCACATGACGGCAGCCGTCTTTCCCACGCGTCTTTACCGCTTGGATGATCAAGAAGCATGCCAAGCCGTCCGTATGGCAATGATCGCATTACGAACTGAAATGTATGGGGAATTCAGTGAGAATTGGTTCCCGTCCCGCCGGTCTCGTGGCCGGGGTTATGCAAAATTGCAATACGATTGTAGGGAGAAAGGATATCATCTCATGAATACAGCGGGCTACCGTATATGCAAAATTGCATGGATTATGCATTTCATCATAATGGGGCCGTTGGTTGGATCGGGTGTCGGCAGGACGCCTTATTTTTTTAAACGCCTGCTGAGGGCGGATTGGGAGATGCCGAGCATTTCCGCCGCCATGGTCTGATTGTTGCCGGTCCTTTTAAGCGCTTCCCGGATGAGCCAGCGGGACGCTTGCTTCAGTGTCGGCAGGGCCTCGGGAAATAAACGCGCCAGCGCGTCGTTGAGCCCGGCCGGATCGATTGTCGTCAGGGGCTGCCGGTCCTGTCGGGAAGGCATGGGGTTGACGGCGATCGGTCCGGATGGATTGCGGCTGACCGTGTCGAAGACAATGGATCGCAATTCACGGATATTTCCAGGAAAATTGTATTTTTCAAGCGGCGCCAGCCAATCGCCGGGTAAAACCGGCTTGCGGATCTGCTGCCGTCTCGCAGCCTCTTCCATAAAATGGTCGGCCAGCAGCGGCAGGTCTTCCATCCGCTCGCGTAAAGGCGGGACATGGATATGATGGGTCCGCAACCGATAGTTCAGATCCTCGCGAAACCGTCCCTCCCGCTGGAGACGCCATAAATCCTGGTTGGTGGCGGTGATGGTGCGTGCATCCGTGCGGTGGACCGTCTCGCCGCCGAGGGGGAAAAATTCCCCCTCCTGGATCAGCCGCAGGAGCTTGATCTGGGAGTCCCAGTCCAGATCACCGATTTCATCAAAAAAAATCGTGCCGGCGCGGGCGCTGTGAATCAGTCCTTTTTTGTCCCTGTCCGCTCCGGTGTAAGCGCCTTTTGCATGACCGAACAGCATGTCGGAAAACATCTGGCGATCCAAGCCGGCGGCGTTCACGGTGACGATTTCACCTTTACGCCCGCTCAACTGGTGGATGACATGGGCGATCAACTCTTTGCCCACTCCGGTTTCACCGGTAATCAATACCGGCCAGGGGGATGGGGCGATGGATTCGATGTCGGCGAAAATCTCCATCATTTTCTGGCTTTGCGTTATGATCTTGGCGAAGGCTTGGGGATGTTTGAGATCCTCCTTGTTCCGGCGGAGTGCAACGTTTTCTTTCTGCAATTTCAGGATCGTCAGCACACGGTTGATGGCGGAAATCAAAATCTCTCTTTCAACCGGTTTGGCGACATAATCGAAGGCGCCTTTTTTCATGCAATCGACAATGGTGCGGGTGTCCCGGAGAGCGGTGACGACAATCACATGGATTCCGGGAAAGCGAGCTTTTATTTCCGGCAACAAATCCTCGCCCTGGATATGGGGCATTTTCAGGTCGAGCAGCATAACGGCAAAGGGTTGCTCCGCGCAGATGTTCAGTACTTTCCGGCTGTCATCGCAGGTAACGACGGAGGGGAATCCCGCTTTTTTCAAGATGCGCTCAATAAGGCTCAAATTGGTGTGATTGTCATCCACCACCAGAATCGGGTAAACTTCCTTCGGCTGGTTTTCCTTCAGTTTGTCGAACTCGGAGAGGGGTGCGTATTGTGTTTTCATGTGCCATCGGATTCCGGATGTGGTTGCAGCCTGTTTCATCGCCAGTTGGTTTTTACAAATAACATACCATTTTCGTTCCATAAACAAAAGTTCGAAATTCGACAGGCAACGGGAATACCCGGAGACCGTGGCGCGGGGCAGCCGGTTTTTGCATTGTAATCGCCATGGAGATGCGGTATACATATTCCATTATTCGAACCTCTTATTCAATACTCCAAGCCTCATGTGAAACCCGCTGACCTGTCCGTCCCGCTGAACGACCAGGGGGAGCGAACAGACGGGTCGACAGACAAAGCAGCGCCGCACCATTATGATAAAACAACCCGTGATAAAATTGAAATGGCTGTTGCTCATCGGCGTAATCGCGGTTTTGTACGCGGCAGGTCACTACATGCTGCAATATAACGTGATTCTGCCGAGTTTCGCCGCCCTGGAGAAAGAGGAGGCTCGCAAGGATCTGCAACGATGTCTGGACGCGGTTCAACGGGAGGCCCATCATCTCAGTCGTCTGGCCAGCGACTGGGCCATGTGGGACGACACCTATCGCTTTGTCCAGGATCGGAATCCGGAGTACATCGAATCCAATCTCGAATGGGAAACCCTGGAGAAGGCCAGCGGGATCAATCTGATTTTTATCTGCGGGCCTTCCGGTGACATCATCTGGGGAGAAATTCATGATTCGGAAATGGGTGGCGAAGTTCGGCTGGACGAATTTTCGGAAAACCTTACTTCCCATCTGCCGTATCTTTTTCAGTTCGACGCCATACAATCGGAACATACGGGGATACTGCCCACTGCAAAAGGCCCCATGCTGCTCAATTCCCGGCAGATTTTGACCAGTGACGGATCGGGACCGTCCAGGGGGGTGTTTATCATGGGCCGCTTCCTGCACGCGAGGACCTTCCAGACACTTGCGGAGCAAACCCGCGTGGCCTTCCAGGTCACGGACCTGACATTGGAAAAAATCGATGCCGCGGAATCGGACATTGTCCAAAGATTGGCCACTGAGACCGAAGTGATCCGCGAGGAAAACGCCAAGACCCTGTTCGTTTACGGTGCGTTGAAAAGCATCACCGGAAACAATGCACTCCTGTTGAAAGCCCGGGTGCCGCGTCATATCATGGCCCGGGGACGGTCCGTCGGTTATCTGGCATCGATCTCCCTGCTGATTACCTTGTCGAGCATCGGAGCACTGCTGGCCCTGATGTTCGGGACCTATGTATTCGGCGTCCGCCGGAAAACCGCCCTGATCGAGGCCTTGATTCATGAAAGGACGGCTGAGCTGAATACCGCCAAGGAAGCGGCGGAAGAAGCCCGGAAAATCGCCGAGAAGGCCAACCGGTCCAAGAGCGATTTCCTGGCCAACATGAGCCACGAGGTCCGGACACCGCTGAACGGCATCATCGGCATGGCGGAGGCCGCCGAAAGCCTCGCGGCGGAACCGAAACTCCGGCAAATGATTGCCGTCATCCTGTCGGCAGCCGGTTCCCTGCTGAAAATCCTGAACGACATCCTGGATTTTTCCAAAATCGAATCCAACAAGGTGGAACTGGAAAACATTCCCTTTGATTTGCGCGTGATGATGGATGATGTGGGACGCACCATGGGGGATCAGGCCCGGCGGAAGGGACTGATCTTTGAAACGGAACTGGCGGCCGATGTCCCCGTGCGTCTCATGGGCGATCCGGGGCGGCTGCGGCAGGTGATGATCAACCTGATCTCCAATGCCGTGAAATTCACCCATACGGGTGGGGTCTGGGTCCGCGTGGAATTGCTGTCGGAGCAGGCCAACTGGTTTCAGCTGCGGTTTTCCGTAACGGATTCGGGCATCGGCATCCCGAAGCACCAGCAGGAAGATATTTTCGAACGGTTCACCCAGGCCGACGAATCCACCACCCGGAAATACGGCGGAACCGGTCTGGGCACGGCCATCTGCCGCCAGATTGTCCGGTTGATGGGCGGGGATATCCAGGTGGAGAGCGAGGAGGGCAAGGGCAGCGTATTCGGCTTTACGATTTCCCTTTCCGGCGCGCCGGTTGAAACCGTTGCGCCGAAGCCCGTTTCCGCGAAAATCGAATCCTTCCGGATCCTGGTCGTTGGCGGCCGGGACGCCGGCGGAGAGGGACCGGCGGAGCAGCTCCAGTCCCTGGGGCATCATCCGGTTTGCGCCGCCGATACCCAGGCAGCCTTGGCTGTCCTGAACAATCCGGCGGAAGGGGCCATCGATCTGATCGTGACGGAATACCAGTTGGGGGATCATGGCGGGTTCGAACTGGCCGCCCACATCCGTTCCTCGCGGGAATGGAACGGAATTCCCATCATGATGCTGACGTCCGCCGGAAAGATCGGCGACGGAAAGGCCTGCAAGGAAACCGGCATCCAATGTTATCTGACCAGGCCGTTCCGGTTGGATGAAATGGACAGGGCCGTCCGGATGCTGATGGACAAGCGGCATTCGTCCGGCGACTGTCTGGACATGGAATTGATTACCCGTTTCACCATCGCCGAGGCCACCCGGCCCACCGTCCGGATCCTGCTGGCGGAAGACTATCCGGCCAATCAACAGGTGGCCCGGATGCACTTGGAATCAGCCGGTTTCCAAGTGGATGTGGTGGAGAACGGGCAACTGGCCGTTGAATTCTGGCAACGAATGCCGTATGATCTCATCCTGATGGATGTTCAGATGCCGGTTCTGGACGGTTTCGGAGCCACCCGGGCCATCCGGGAGTTGGAAGCCGACGCAGGGAGGAAGACAACGCCCCACCCAGATCCCGAGACGGGAAAAAAGGCAATCCCCATCATCGCCATGACCGCTCACGCCATGATAGGCTATGACCGCAAATGCCTGGAAAACGGCATGGACGATTATATTCCCAAACCGTTCAGGCGCGCGGAATTGCTGGCCATGGTGAACAAATGGCTTCGCTCCGGCTGCGCGGGTCAACAAACCGGAGCGTCGCCTTCCGGAGACGGTTCTGAAAAATCGTCGGAAGCGGTTGCAACCGCACCGCTGGATTTTGCGCGCGCCCTGGAGGAGTTCATGGGCAAGCGGGAGCTGCTGCTGCAGACCTTGCGGGGATTCCTGGTAACTGCCGGGGAGCAGGTGGAAGTCATCCGCCGGGCACTCCATGCAGGATCGGCCGAAACCATCCGGCAGGAAGCCCATAAAATCAAGGGCGGGAGCGCGAATCTGTGCGCGGAAATCCTGTCCGTGATGGCCCGGGATCTCGAAAAGGCAGCCGGTGCGAACGAACTCGAAATCGTTCCGGAAATCATCACGCGGATGGAAAACGAGCTGAAGAGAATCGAGGAATATCTAAATAAAAGGACAGGTTGATGAAAAAAATCAAGATTCTTTGTGTTGATGACGACCTGGTCAGCCGCAACAAGATGCAGGCGATTCTGGAAGTCAAGGGGGATTGCGTTCAGGCCGCCACCGGACAGGAGGCCATGGCCCATATCGAAAAATCCCTACGGGAAAAAGAGCGCTTTGATTTGATCACCCTGGACATCGGTTTGCCGGATCATGACGGTATCGAGGTCTTGCAGCGAATCCGTAAAATGGAAAAGGGCAGCGGCCTCAAGGACCAGGAACGCGCCAAGATCATCATGGTGACCTCCCACGCGGACAAGGAACGGGTGCTGAGCTGCCTCAAGGCCGGTTGCAACGAATATATCGTCAAGCCCTTCGATATCACCACTCTAGTGGGAAAAATGGAAAAAATCGGTTTCTGAGCCTAGGAGTAGTCCTCCAGCCGGCAAACCGCGTCACCGCCTTCCTCAAAATATTGGCGCAGGAAGCGTTCCTGGGGCTTTTCACTGATGGTTTTGGGAATCTCCTTCAGGAACAGCAGATAACTGGGCACGCTGTTGGCTTCCAGACCTTTTCGGGCGCAGGCGAACAAGGCGGCGGGATCCGGTTTCCGGCCGTCGAAGAGCACCACTCCCGCCACCAGATCGGATTCCCCCGGCGCGCCGCTCTTGGCCGGAATACCGAAAACCGACACCTCACTGACATCCGGATGCTCGCCCAGGACTTTCTCCACCGTGTCGGGTTGAATGAAATCCCCCGACCGCCGCAGTCCCCCGCCCTTGCGATAGTCGAAGAAATACCAGCCGTTTTCGTCAATATGAGCGATGTCACCGGTCCGGTTCCAGCCGCCGAGGGTTTTCTTTTGACTGGCGTCCGGATTGTCGAAGTAGTTGACGAAGGCGTTCACACCCCTGGGTTTGGCGATGATTTCTCCCGGTACATTGGGAGGGCAGGGAACGTCCTGCTCGTTCACGACCCGCATCTCGAAAATACCGATGGGTTTCCCGAAACTGCCGATGGGGCCCCGGCCGATGGGTTTTCGCGCAAACCCGCCGCCTTCCAGGGTGGAGTACCATTCCAGGATCCTCACGTCGAAGCGTTTTTCGAAGTCCTCCCAGATGGCCCGGGGCATGCCGGCGCTGACCACATGCCGGACAGGATTGTCGGCATCGTTGGATTTGGGAGGCTCATTGTAGATTCCAGCGGCCACTCCTCCCAACATGCTGAAACTGGTGACCCCGAATCGGCGGGTGATGTCCCAGAGACGGCTTTTGGTGAAGCGGGTACTGAAAACGGCCCGGATGTTGCGGTAGACGGCCGGGGCGAAGGTGCAGCCCTGGGCGTTTCCGTGGGTCATGGAAAGCCCGGTGTACAGAACGTCGTCGGGCTTGTACTGCCAGTAACGGCTGAGAATGTAGCCGTAAATGGGGAAGCGAAAATTTTCGTTCAGTACCCCCTTGGGATCGCCGGTGGTGCCGGAGGTATAGACGATCTGAATGGGATGAGCGGGTTTGGAGACCCGATAGGGCACCGGCCGGAAAGGGGCTTCGGTGATTTCCCGGATGGAGCGGCACCCGTCCATCCGGCCAGTGGCCGGACGGCCCGGCTTTTCGATGGTGAAGATATGGCGGACAGCGGGGATCTGGTCCCGGATTTCCTCGATGTTGTCCAGCAGATCCGCGGTGATGAACACGGCTTTGCTTTTGGAGTTGGCGAGCATGTGGGCCAGTTTCCGGCCCCTGGTTCGGGGATCGATGGGCACCACCACGGCGCCGGTGATGCTGGCCGCCGAAAGCAGGTGCATCATTTCCGGGTAATTGTACATGACGGCCGCGTAAGTGTCGCCGGTTCCGATGCCTGCGTCCAGCAGGGCCCGGGCGAAGCGATGGGAGTTTTCATGCAGATCCCGAAAGGTTTGCACCACCAAGGGGTTGGGCCCGTCCTCGAAGGTCAACACCGGAAAATCCGGCCGGGTATTGGCCCGGATTTCCAGCAGCTGGCCCAGAAACACCCAGCTCAATTTTTTGCGCGCGGCAAAGGCGATATTGCGGGTTTTTTCAAACAGCGGCTTGGCGTAATTCGATGGATTTGACATGGTTTGCTCCTCATGTGTTCGGTCACCATGCCGCCGCACAGGCCGGAGGTGCATGGTTGATTGTTGGTCATGCTCCTGGGTGCGTTCAGCGCCGGAAAATGTGCAGCGCCATGGCGGCGGCGTCCAAACCCAGGATCCCGCCGCCGTTATGGGTCATGCCGATACGGGCGCCTTCCACCTGGCGTTTTCCGGCGGTGCCCCGCAACTGGTTCACGATTTCATGGATCTGGCCCATGCCCGTGGCGCCGATGGGATGGCCTTTACTGGCCAGCCCGCCGGAAGTGTTGACGGGCAACTTGCCGTCCACTTCCAGGAAGCCGGATTCGATCCAACGGGCCGCATCCTCGCCCGGGCAGAGCCCCAGTTCGATGAGGGTGATGATTTCCGACGGAGAAGTGGCGTCATGCACCTCGATGACGTCGATATCGCCCGGTTCGACGCCGGCCGCGGCGAACACTTTCGGCGCCAGGCGTCTGGTAAGGGTGTTTCCCAGATCCTCGCTGATCTTGCCGCTGCCCACCACCGAGCCCTGAACCCATACAGGAAGCCGCGGGAAACCGGCGACGGTTTTCCCGGCCGCAAGCACCGCCGCCGCCGCTCCGTCGCAGACCGGGGAGCACATCATGCGGGTGAGGGGAAAGGCCACGTCGCCGGATTGCAGCACCTCGTCCACCGTGACCTCTTTCTGGTACTGGGCATGGGGATTGCGGGCGCCGTTCCGGTGGCTTTTCACGGCGATTCGGGCGAAATGGTCCTGGGTCAGGCCGTAGCGCTCCATATATCCCCTGGTGTAATAGGCGTACATGTCCATGAAAACGCTGCGGTTCCGTCCGCTGCCTTCACCGATGATGGCTTCGCCGCCGGCGTGTTTTCTCTGGAAATTTTCCAGATGTCCCAGGCCGTTTTCAATGTCCATGGCGCTTCCGAGGGCCATGAAGGACTTCAATTTATCCTTGTCGTAGAGTTTCTCAAAACCCGCCACCAGGACGCAGTCATACAGGCCCGCGGCCACGGCGGTCCAGGCGAGATGGAAGGCCGAAGAAGAGCTGGCGCAGGCGTTTTCAATGTTGAACATGGGGATGCTGTCGATCCCCATGGCGCTGAGGGTCACCTGGGCCTTGATCTGTTCCTGGCCCGTCATGATGCCGGGGGCGGCCGAACCGACATAGGCCGCCTGGATCATGCCGGGATCCGCTGCCGCGTCGGCCAGGGCGGCCTGCACCGCCTCCCGCACGAGGTCCTTGATCCCTTTTTCCGGGTACCGGCCGAATTTCATCATGCCGACACCGACAACGGCGACTTCCCGCATGTGACTCCTCCTCAGGAGAATTTGACGAAGGTTTCGATTCTGTTCTTGACCGCCCGGACGCTATCCGGGTCTGAAAATTCCAGGGACACGGCCTGGTTCGGACAGGCGGCCAGGCAGCGTCCGCAACCCACGCATCGCTCCCCATGCACGGCCCTGCCGTTTTGAATGGCGATGTTGTCGAACCGGCAGGTCTCGACGCACCTGCCGCAACCTTTGCAGGCTTCGGCGATGGAGATGCAGAGGCCTTCCATGGGTTTGAACAGTTTTTTCAGATGTCCGGCATCATGCCGGTAGTAGCCCATCATGCAGCAGCAGTGGCAACAGAAGCAGACGCTCAACAACTCTCCGGTATCCGGAGTCAGAAAACCGAGATTGTCCACATTCACTTTTCCGGTCATGGGCACCAGGCCGAGTTCCACGGCCCGGTTCACGTGTTGATGCGCCGTTTCCCTGGTGACCCGGCGGCCAAGACCCGGCGGCAGTTTTTTGGCGGTTTCCCCCATGAACAGGCAGCCGATATCGGCGGTGAAATGCTTGCAGACAAAGGCGGTCCGGCAGATGCAGGCATCCATGAGCAGATGAAAGGAGTTCCGGTCGATCAGGTCGTCCAGCACTTTGCGGGAAAGAATCCGGTTCACGGGTTCCCCCAGGGAGGCATTCACGGGTATGGTGCGGTTTCCGGTTCCGTCGACTTTTCCCAAGGGCAGATAAGTCATGTTGTTTTTCCGGGGATCGGTCAGGGAAATCCGGTCCCGCAGGAAAGGGGTTTTGGTCAGGAGGAACAGCAATGCGTTGAGGCCTCTCAGGCCGGTTCTGGCCAGCGGCGGCGTCCGGTAAAACCAGGTCAGAAACATTTGCTTGGGCGTATCGGTCGCATCCCGTTTCCGGGCTTCCAGATGGGCACGAAGGGTCTCTTGGGAAGTATATTTCGGCCGCCAACCGGCGGCTTCCTTGAATCCGGCGCAATTCATGAAGATGGTGTGTTCCGCGAGGCTCACCCAGCCGCGGCCCATTTTTTCCAGCCGGCATTGATGCAGGAACTGGAGCAGCCATTTCAACAACAGTGCCGGAACCGGAATGACACGGACACCGGCATCCCGGAATATCCGGCGGGTGGCAATCGCGTCATCGGCCCCGATGTTGTAAATGCCGGGAAGATCGGCATGCAGGGTCCGCATCAGGGCGTCGCCCAGATCCTCTTCATGGATGAACTGGGTATGGGCCCGGTGTCCCATGGGCAGGGCCATGACCTTGCGGGCCCACAGGGCGGAAAACAGGTTGTTGATCCGGGGACCGCAGATCAGACCGATCCGCAAAACGGTGAAAACGATTTCCGGATGATGGCTGAAAAACCGCACGGCCTGGTTTTCCACCTGGATCTTTTCCCGGTTGTAGCGGCTGTCCCGGTTTTCCAGGAGGGGTGCGGTTTCCTTCAGTCCCAGGGGATTGTCCGGATGGGAGCCGTACACCGTCATGCTGCTGGCGTACACCACCTTGCGGACCCGGCCATGGAGGCAGGCCTCGAAAACATTGCGGGAGCCGTTGACATTGATGTCCCTGGCGAGATGCTTGTCCGGGTGATCCGCCACCACAAAGGCGAAGTGAAAGAGGGCATCCGCCCCGGCCAGCAGGGGAGCGATGCGGTCACTGCGGATGTCCTCCCGATGGAAAACGACTTTTGGAAATCCGCCTTTCCAGGGAGTCACGTCGATGCCCACGACGGCTTCCACCCGGGGGTCGGCTTCCAGAAGCGGCAGCACGGCGCCGGCCACATAGCTGTTGACTCCCGTAATCGCGACGCGGATTCCCATTCTCCCTCCTGAAACGCCGGATTCCATCCGGCCGGCAAATCGATCCCTCCGGCTGTTGATCGTTCTTTCCGGGTCGTGTGCCATGGTGTAAACAAAATAGACCCTATAGTCAAGTAAAAAGGAGGAAAAAATCAATTGGTCGCGCCACAACAATATAACTATATATAAATATTAATTAAAACAATATATTAAAATATATTCAAAACTGCAATCGTTTAAATTAAAATGAATAGTTACTGTATAGATTTCTGTTGGCTGCTGTTGGATCCCTTCCGTCGGTGATAAATCGTTGATAATGAATCATAATCGACAGGCCTTTATGATAAAAAAATGTCCGATTATTAGGGAATGATTCATATCATCGCCAGTCTGATCGACAGGATTTCGCTGACGGGAAAAAGCAAAAGATGGTGTTCGCGGTTTTCGGGTTTATCATGCCGGTCGGACTGGTGCTGCGGGGGATCACCGACGGCGCCATGACATTTGCCCCGGTAGTCCTTCTGGGCGCCATATGTTTTCTTTCTTCCATCGCAATGGTCATGAAAGGAGCAGCCGGGAAAAGCCAGGCTTGATATCCACTTTCGGCGTATCTTGTTCAATCACTGCATTACCTCTTCCCGGGCGGCAGTTGAAAATTTGTTCCGGTACCGTTTGGGCGATAATCCGGTGTGCTTGATAAACAACCGCCGGAAGGAGTTGATATCTTCATATCCGACTTTCCAGGTGATCTCGTTGACGGAGTCGCGGGTACGCTCCAGGAGTCGTTTTGCGCCTTCAATGCGTAGCCGCTGGAGATAGGCAAGGGGCGATTCACCGGTGGCGTTTTTGAAACGGCGCTTGAAATGCCTCGGACTGATCCCGGCGGATTCAGCCACGGCATCGATGGAAAATCTTGTTTCATAATTTTTTTCCATCCATTGCTGGGCTTTTAAAATCGGTCCGTCGGAATGATGTTTCCAGAAATCATAAACAATATACGGTGACTGGCTGAGCCGGTCCTTGTCTACCAAGAGGGCCCTGGCGCACCGGGAGGCCAGTTCCTTTGATCCGTATTTTTCTATCAGGTGCAGACAGAGGGTCATGAAGGCGGTTGCCGCACCTGTGCAGTAAAGCCCTTCATCCTCGGTCAAAATCCGGTCAATCTGAAGGTTCACTTTCGGGTATTGTCGCTTGAACATATCCGCGAACAGCCAGTTGGTGGTGGCGGTTCTGCCGTCCAGCAGTCCGGTTTCCGCGAGCAGGAAGGTTCCGGTACATGTACAGGCAATGTTTCTGCCTTGTTGATGACTCTTTCTAGCCCACTCGCAAATGGTTTTTATCCTCGGGCTTTTCAGGTCAAACGGCGGCAAAAAGGCCGGCAGCAGGATCAGGTCTGTTTTTTTCACCGCATGGATGGATCTGGACGGGGTCAGGGTGATGCCGCCATTGGCTGTCACCGGTTGTCCGTCCACCGTGACGATTTCAGTCTCAAACAGGGGCCCGACGCCGCTGGTATCCATAAACTGCCACCACAGGCTGGCGATGCTCAGCGCATCCACAGACCCGGCAATGGCAGATGCTACACAGCTGTTTTCCGCGAGCAGGGTGATTGTTGCCATGATGTTTTCCTCTCAAACAGGGTCGGACCTGCATTTTTACAATCAATGTCACTTTCAGCATGAAATATGTCATATATGCCTATTTTGTTCGCAACTGTCAAGATGTATACAACAAACCGGATGGTTGAAAAGAACCGAATCAACCGGAAGCAGTCAGATGAAGGGGAGGGCATGATGACGGTAACAATCGCAGGGTGTGACCTGGGCAAGGCTTCGGCCAGTTTTGTGACAGCATGTTTACATGAGAACGGCGTAATGGAAGTGGAAACCGCAACCCGGGTTTCCCATGATGGAAATCCGTTTGGCGTGTTCAAAACATGGTACGCGGAAAAAAGGATTTATGAATGCGCAGGGCTTGGCGCCACCGGGTTGTATGCAGATGAACTGGATGCGCCTGTACAGGTTTTTCCGGAAGATGCCTGTCAAGAAGCGGCTCTTGAGGCCAATCCCATGTTTCCGGAAGAGATGCATCTGGTGAGTGTGGGTGCGCGGGGTTACAGCGTGTTGTCCCGGCGCCTTGCAGACATCAAAGCCCCAAAAAACGGTGATCCCCGGTTTGTGTATCATTTCCTGGAAAACGATAAATGCTCTTCCGGAGCAGGGGAGAATGTCGTGAAAATTGCCGGCAGGTTTGGCCTTGGGATTGAAGAAGCCGACCGACTGGCCCAATCCGCCCTCAATACCATTCCCATAACCGCCCGTTGCTCGGTGTTTGCCAAGAGCGAAATGACCCATTACGCCAATCAGGGAAAACCGGTCAGCGATCTGTTTAAAGGATTTTTCGGATCTGCGGCCCGCAATGCAGGCGCTTTGCTGTCCAAAAACAGGGTGAATGGCCCGGTATATCTGGCAGGCGGTCTGACACGAATCGCTTCGTTTGTAGATGCTTTTTCCGAGGCCATTGGCGAAGAAGCCTTGCTGCCGGATAATTGTCTGACGCTGGAAGCCGAGGGCGCGGCAAGGATCGCAGCCATTCAACTGAAGGTAAAGAAGGCGCTTCGTCTGCCGGAAAATCCGGATGATTTGATCCGAATCCGGGGAATGCGGTTTGCAGTGCTTGAGCCAGCCGCTGCTTACCGGGACAGGGTTCAGGTGATGCCGGAGATTCATGCCCCGGAGAATTGGCGGAATCAGCCCGTGATTCTGGGTCTGGATCTGGGTTCCACCGGCGCCAAAGCAGTGCTGACCTCCATTGAAACCGGAAAGCCCCTGCTGGACGTCTATGACCGTACCAAGGGCAACCCTGTGGATGCGGCCCGGCGTCTGGTTTCCGCCATTCTTGAAAAAGGCCGGCCGGATGTGCGTGCCGTGGGACTGACCGGTTCCGGCCGGGAAGCAGTGGCAACCCTTGCCCGGACGGTGTTCCCGGATTCAGGTGAAGGTGTTGGAAAAACCGGGGGAAAAGTGTGCGTTCTGAATGAGATCGTGGCGCATGCGACTGCTGCAATTTTCTGTGATCCGGATCAGGGCAAAGACATGTCCATCATTGAGATCGGCGGTCAGGATGCGAAATATATCCGTGTAAGCGGCGGCCGGATCATTGAAAGCGACATGAACAAAGCATGCAGCGCGGGCACTGGATCATTTCTGGAAGAGCAGGCAAACTGTTATGATGTGTTTGATATCAACCGGTTTGCGGAGAT
>JBMORA010000050.1:0-69806 GCA_049320885.1 Thermodesulfobacteriota bacterium
CAAGGCGGAAGCGGAAGCCAAGGCCAAAGCCGCCGCTCCTGCACCCGGGAAGGCCGCTGTATCGCCGGAATCGGCCGTTGCAACACCAAAAGCCGCGAGAGAAGGTGATGGCGCGATGAACAAGATGGTCTTCACTCTGGCGGCCTGCGTGGTGGGGATTGTTATTCCCATCATCATCGCCAGTTTCATGAATTCGATGAATTATTCATTGAAGAAAGTGGATGGTGCATTGGAACTTTGGCAAGGCAGTTTCGCCCCTGTGGGTGAGTATCGGATGGTCACCATGCCGGGAGCCGTTCTTCCGGAGCCGGCCAAGGAATCCTATACCAAGATGGAAGCCTATCCCCTGGTTTGCCAATACTATCTGGAAAAAGCCGATGCCATCGAGGACGCAACCAGCATTCCGGATTTCGAGCGAATCCGCTCCGACTTGGATCAAGCCAGGACCTATGCCATCACCCAGCCGCTGCGAGAAGCCGTGTACGCCCGTTTTGTCAGGATCGATTTCATTCTTTTGGTATATAAAGCGGATGTGGCGGCGGGGCTGAACACGAAGGAAGGCTATGCGGAAGCCATTGCCTATCTGGAATCCGCCGCTGGACTGGAGATCGGCGAAGCAGAGGCTGAAATGGTCAAACGCAAAATCGAGAAATACACGGCATCGCTGGCGGCCGCCCGTCCCGAGGCTCAACAACAATAAGCCGGCGGAATATCCGCGCAGTGAAACAGGCGGATGCCGGGCGACAGCCCGGCACCCGCTTTTTTGTTTCCGGTAGTCCGGAAACAAAAGCAAACCTATTTTGTATTATTTTCAAGCTAGTATCGTTCAGCGCTGCCCAATACGGTTCGGTTTTTTTCCATGATCATCTTCATCAGTTCATCCCTGGCGGGACCCAGGTATTTCCGCGGATCGAATTCTCCCGGATTTTCCATTAATATTTTGCGGATCATGGCGGTCATGACCAGGCGGCCGTCGGAATCGATGTTGATTTTGCATACCGCGGAGCCGGCCGCCTGCCGAAGCTGTTCTTCCGGGATCCCCACGGCGGCTTCCATGGCGCCGCCGTTTTGGTTGATGATCTCCACATATCTGGGCAGCACCGAGCTGGCCCCATGAAGAACGATGGGGAATCCGGGGATGCGTTTTTCAATTTCCGCCAGAATATCGAAACGCAGCGGCGGCGGCACAAAAATCCCGGCAGCGTTTCTGGTGCATTGCTCGGGCTTGAATTTAAAGGCCCCATGGGAGGTGCCGATGGATATGGCCAGGGAGTCCACGCCGGTTTTGGATACGAAATCCTCCACCTCCTCCGGCCGGGTGTAGCGTGACTCGGAAGCCGCCACATCGTCTTCGATGCCCGCCAGCACTCCCAGCTCGCCCTCCACTGTGACAACATGGCGATGGGCGTATTCCACGACCCGTTGGGTCACTTCGATATTTTGCCCATAAGAAAGATGGGAGCCGTCGATCATCACGGATGAAAAACCGCTGTCGACGCAGGCGGCGCAAATGTCGTAGCCGTCACCGTGATCCAGGTGCAGCGCGATGGGAATCCGATATCCCCGGTTGCGGGCCATTTCCACCGCTCCTTTCCCCAGATTGCGCAGAAGGATGGCATCGGCGTAGTCCCGCGCTCCTTTGGATACCTGCAGGATCACCGGCGATCCGGATCGGCCGCAGCCGTTGACGATGGCCTGGAGTTGTTCCAGGTTGTTGAAATTGTATGCAGGCACCGCATATCCACCGGCCATGGCTTTTTGGAACATGTCCCGGGTATTCACCAAACCAAGTTCTGTATAATGTACGGTCATGATGCCTCCTCATCCGTTCGGTTTGTCGGAAGCCGCTTCAGACAGCTTCCGGGTGATGGAAGAAAAAGGGAAAAAGGATTTCATCCCGGTTGATAACCGGCATCCACCCGTAAGCCGTCGCCGGTCGCCGCCGCCGCTGCCAGTTGGTCGCAACGTTCATTTTCAGGATTCCCCGCATGGCCCTTGACCCATATAAAGCGGACATCATGGTATTCGCACAAATCCAGCAGCCGCTCCCAGAGATCCGGGTTCAGGGCCTTCTGGCCGTCCGGCTTTTTCCAGCCTCTGGCGCGCCAGTTTCTGGCCCAGCCCTTCTCGATTCCGTGGACCACATACCGGGAATCGCTGTACAGGGATACTGATGATTTTTCCTTCAGGCTGGCCAGCCCGGCAATACAGGCCGTCAGTTCCATCCGGTTGTTGGTGGTCAGGCGAAATCCGCCGGAGAGTTCCGTGCGTGCGTCTTTTGTGAGGATCACCGCTCCGAAACCTCCCGGTCCGGGATTGTGCATGCACCCGCCATCGGTATACAGGATTACGTCGCCGGGCCGTGGAGCGGTATTTTCCGGCTGACGGGATGCTTTCTTTGACCATCCGACAACGGCTTTTCGGCTGTCCGGGTTTTTCAACCACTCCCGGGCTTCCTGATACGACGGGAATCCCTTGAAAACCGCGCCGGCAAATCCCCTGACCTGGATTTCCGCTCCCCGGTCGCCATACCACTGCTCATAGATTCCCGGTTTTCTACCTTTGGCCACGGCGTACCATTTTTTTTTCACGGTCATTTCGGATGCGTTCCTTTTTGTAATCATGTGCAGCCCATCTATATCAGGAAGTCCAGGGTTACACCAGTCCAAAGGTTTCTTGACTTTTGGATCAGGGCTCCTTTAGGATATGCATACCCGTATCGAACCGCCATCCGTAATGAGGGCAGCGGCTCGTTCCGACAGGATGACTCAACGGCACTGGCATCAGGAGATGAAATCGGAGACTCCCGAAGAAAAAACAGTGGATATTCCATGCAACGGATGTATTTACGGCACGACTTTTTTCGAAAGAGACACGGCCTGCCCGGAAGCACCGCCACTCCATATCCTCACCGCAAGGGTCGGCGCCAAATTATCGGATTACGGTTGGATCAGGACTTATGATTCCCGGTTCACCCATTCGCCGGAAGTGCCGGCGTATCTCTGTCCGCAATGCCAGGAAAAATATTGCAAATGATCGGAACAAGGGGTTTCCGCATGAGGAAAGAAAGCTTTCAGGAACGGATGAGAACCCGATGATAAAAAAAATGATTTCCGGGGGAGCCGGCGGTGTCGGCCGGGCGGCCCTGGATGTGGCTATCAAGCTCGACCTGGAATACGGCGGATGGCTGGACGGTCCGGCAGGTGAAATGAATCCGGGAAACCTCGAAAGATATCATTTGAAGCGGGTTGCATTATCGGAGCAACTCGCCGCTGAAAAAAACCTCCTCGACTCCGATGGCGCGCTGGTTCTTTCCGATGGGGATTTGAGCGGCGATTTGAGCGCGATCATTTCCGCTTCCCATTTCCACCACAAACCTTGCCTGTATATGGACCTGGGGCGAACAGGGGCTTTCGATGCGGCCCAGGAAATCAGTTCCTGGGCTGAAAGCCACGCGGTTGAAGTCCTTTATGTGGCCGGTCCGAAGGGACAGGACGACGGCAGGATGTATACGAAGGTCATGAATTTGCTGGAAACGGTTATTTACATGGGAATGATCGAGGCCAACTTCTGGAAAACCGAAGACCAGGCGATGGAAACGCTTGTATCACCGCCGCGAACGGTGGATGAGGCGGTGGAACGCCTTGCCGGCGGCCTGGCCCTCAAGGACCGGGCCATCATTGCCAATATGACGGCTTCCGAACTGCCGAGCCTGGACGGCAGCCTGGGGGAGTATATCCATCGTCATTTCGGTCTCTGGAACGGCAATACACAACTGCTGGAATCCTGCCGGTTTGTTTCCAAACGGCGACAGCTCGGGGCGGAAAGTGCCGCCGGGGTTATCATTGAGGCCCTTTGGCGGCAGTTACGCCAGACCCACAAGCTCAGGCTGGTAAAATAAACGATATATCCCTGTCCCGTCCGTTACTCCGGGGGATACCGGAAATGTCGACCGGACTCATAATCGGTGCGAGAAGGCGGTTTGTACACGATAATGACCCCAGGTTCCGGAAACTGAACGACGGTGCGGTCAACAAGGGAATACCAGACGCCGACTTTTTTCCCGGATGGGTCCAGGATGACGGAACCGAAATTGGCAAATGAATAGCCGATGGCCGGCAGCATATTGTTCAGCCACCTTTTCAACAGTTCCGGCGTTGGCTCCACCTGTTTCCACATGGTTGTCCGGAGGGTGTACTCCTTCCGGATACCGATAATGGCATCCGGCCGGGCTTCCGGTCCGGAATAATAATAGCGGTGATCCGGAAGTATCCGGCAATCCTCAAAAAGCCTGGCTGTTTCCAGATCCGGCCGGATAGTCCCGTATCCGGCGCCGCAGGCCATGAGGAACAGCGGCAGCAGATACCAAATTCCATTTCGGCGGATTTTCATCGTTCCCCCTTTTTGTCCCCTCTGTTTTTCCCGGGCGGTCCCGGTTGAACATTTTTTCTTCTCGGAAACGGCCATGCCTCCATCCGTCAGTTCGATTGATTGCGAATGAATTTCACCACCAGCAAGGCGAGGGGCGCCAGATGAAAAAAAAGATCGAAGATGTCGATGGGGCGCGTCAACGTACCGTTTTTCAGCATCAGCAGTTTTTCGATTACGTGAGGCATGGGTTTGAAAGGCGCCAGCAGCATGATGATGGTAACCAAGATCAATGGCAGATAGGGGATTTTGTCCAAAAAGCCCATGGTGGTCTCGCAATCTCCGGCGATCGGATTTCCCGGCCTGTATGCCGGTTCGGTTGAGGCGGTTCGAGCTGGTTATGCTGCATGAACAGAGGCATTATAATGGGGTTTTCCGTGGTTTTCCAGATCTTTTATCTCGGATCGCCCTGTGCATGCCCTGATCCTGTTGACACAACCGCTGTCGATGGGTAAGGTTTTTTATTGAATGAAACAACCGGAAACGGAGTGAATCAACCATGAAAATTATGACCTACCAGAAGGTGCAGCCCACGTGTTTTGACAGTGAACAGGTCAAGGGTGTCCAGGGCCGGATACTCATCGGCAAGGACGATGGGGCGCCCAATTTCTGCATGCGGCTTTTCCAGGTGGAAACGGGCGGCTACACCCCCCGCCACCGGCATGCCTGGGAGCATGAAGTGTTCGTGCACGGCGGCAGCGGAGCGGTTCTCCGGGACGGAGAATGGGTGCCTGTCCAGGCCGGCTCCACGGTGTATGTGGCGCCCGACGAGGACCATCAGTTCAAGAATACGGGTGAAGGACCCTTGCTGTTTGTATGCGTCATTCCCGCCTACGCACCTGAATTGTGATGGCTTTCCGGGGCGGCGGGTTTGTTGGTTCCTGAGGGGCGGCGGCGCCGGCGCGGACGGCGGGCCTGCGATGGCTTTACCCCGGTTGATTCAACGGCTTCGCCATGCCGCTGAGCACCGGACGGCGGGCGTCGCGGCGGACGCCGCTTTTTTTGTGGAGACGACGGCGGCGGGGGGGCTATGGGCGCCAGCAATTCTTCCGGCGGCCGTATGCAGATCAACTCGCGGCCCATGAATTCCTCGATGGCCGGAATATAGAACGAGTCGTCCTCGCAGGCGAAGGAGAGCGACGTTCCGCTGGCGCCGGCCCTTCCGGTTCTGCCGATCCGGTGGACATAATCCTCCGGATCATGGGGCAGGGTGTAGTTGATGACGTGATCCATTCCCTCGATATGGATGCCCCTGCCAGCCACATCCGTGGCCACCAGAACCCGGATGTGGCCGAGCTTGAAATTTTCCAGGGTGGTGACGCGTTGTTTTTGCTGGACATCGCCTGACAGCACCGCGCAATTGATGCGATATTGCATGAATTTCCGCACCAGGGATCTGGTTTCGTCCCGCCGGTTGCAAAAGACGATGACCCGGGTGAGATCCTTTTGAACAATGTAATTATAAAGCAGGTTGAATTTTTCATCCGTGGTGGTGATATAGACGACCTGCTCCACCGAGTCCGCGGCCACCTGTTCGGGTTCGATTTCCACCGACAGGGGATCGACGGTCCATTGGGCGGCCATCCGCATCACCGTCGGGGTCAGTGTGGCGCTGAACAGCATGGTCTGCCGTTTGGTTTTGGGGGGGGTGAAGGAAATGATCCGGCTCACATCCGGAATAAACCCCATGTCCAGCATGCGGTCGGCTTCGTCGATGATGAGGATGCTGACCTGATTCAGGAAGACCTGTTTTTTCCGCAAGAAATCCAGCAGTCGCCCCGGTGTGGCCACCACCATGTCCGCCCGGTTTCCGACAAGCTCCCGGCGCTGTTTTTCATAATCCATGCCGCCGAACACAGCGGCGATATGGAGGGATGAATACTTGGACAGGGCTTTGGCCTCGGCAACGATCTGCATCACCAGTTCCCGGGTTGGGGCGAGCACCAGGGCGCGGGGCGCGCCAGGCTTGCGATTGGCGGCCCCCGGATCGTCGTGGAAGCGTTTCAGGATGGTTATCAGAAATGCGGCTGTTTTTCCCGTGCCGGTCTGGGCCCGGCCAAAGGCATCCTTCCCTGCCAGCGTACCGGGTAACATGGCGGCCTGAATCGGCGTGCAGTATTGAAATCCCACATCCGCAACGGCGTGCAGGACGTGATCCGGCAGACCCAGGTCGTGAAAGCGGGTGGCGTCCTCCCGGACAGGTACCGCAAAGTCCTCGAGACTCCAGGCGGGCGGCTGGTCCTGCGGCTTGGGCGTAAACCGGTTTTTTCCCGGGGGTTGTCCGGCCCGGACGGAGGTTTGGGGTGAATCCACGGCGGAAGGCCGCGGCTTCGGTTCCCGGGGCTTCTCATCCGGCTCCGGATGCGTAATCTTCGGCGCGGCGGGATGCGGATGTGTCGGGGATGGATCGGATAGAAACAGCTGTCCTAAAATTTTTCGGATGTATGCCGCAATGATTTTCAAATGATCGTGAACTTCCTAATGAGTGTCTTGGTTTTTTATTGCGGATTCATAGGCTATTTTATACGGTATGTCAAGAGTCCGGGCCGTGGGCGTTCCGTATACCCGAAAACCCGAACATGACTGGGGATTGTGACCGGCGGGCTGCTTGTTCGGTCGCGGTCTTCAGTCTTTCCCTTGTTGTTCCAGGCGTTTTTCCCGGGCGCTCAGTTTTTCTTCCCTTACGTGCAGCTCTTTTTCCTTGTCCCCCAGCCGTTTTCTCTCGAAGGAGAGGTCGCTCAACTGGTCCAGCACCCGTTTTTTTTCAGCCGCCAGTTTGATGGTTGTCAGGTTCAGGCGTTCGGATTTCAGTTGTTGAATGCCGTCCTGGATTTTCAGCTTGATGTTGCGATTGTCGATGGTATCGAGGATGGACATGTCGATGCTCAGGCAGACCCCGCTGGTCAGGGCCGCAACGGTGGCCGAACGAGAATCTCCGGCCAGGATGCTCATTTCGCCGAAGACTTCGCCGGGCTGGTTGAAAACCGCCACGATAATATCCTGTTTTATGACGGCGAATTCCCCTTTCACCACCCAGAAGGCCCAGCTGTCGAATTCCCCTTCCTTGACCGCGATTTCCTTTTCCGTAAATTGGAGGAGCTTGGCGATGCGCTGATGATAGTCGTCGCCTTCCTTGCCCAGCAGGAGCTTGATTTCTTCCCGGGTCAAGGTGTTCAGGATTTGAAATTTATGCAACAGCTCGATGGTGTCTTCCCGGATCAGATTGGATTTGATGACTTTCGGCATCGGTGCGCTTTCCCATGGCATGTGGTTTTTTTAGTTGTCTGCATTCATACCGAATTGGTATGCAATCAACCGCATAGATCATGGCGTAATCAGTTGCCGCCATTCCGGTCCTTTCGCAGAAATTTCTGGGCGATATCATTTGGAACGGCACGATTTTTCCTACGGGCTTGCTGCGATCGGTCAATATCACTTCACCGCCGTTTTTGACGATTTGCAGAAACCGGCTCAGATGCATTTTGGCTTCCCGAATGCCGATCCTGGGGCTTTTCATATCGTCGCTTCCATTTAAAACAGATTGGGTTGCATCGAATGTGACCATTGTAGTCACATTGGGGTCGGACGTCAAGCTCGGCCTCTGGTTCGTCTTTGCGCCGGCAGGGGATTCGTAACCACGCATGTCACGGATTGCACGGATGGAAGACGAGACACATAACCGGAATCATCCGGGGATATTCATGATGAAATGGTAAAAAAACCTTTGAAACAAAATCTTTACAATCCACCTATATATTTGGTAATCATATTTTCGGGCCGTTGGGCGGCTGAATTCGACCCAATTTTTATTCATTGTTCCGGAGCTGATTGCAAAAAGGACAGTTGGATGGAATTTCGACCGGCGGGAGAAATAATCGGCAAACAACAGGTATGAGAAAACAAGTTGTTAGGTCTCTGGGGATATAAATGAATCAACCGATAAAAATAGAGAAGGATTCTGATAAGGAATGATTTTAGACCATGTAGATATCTTTCGAGATTTGCCTGAACGATCCGGTCGGGCTGTAGCCCATTACTGGAAGACACGGCAGGGGCAGAGGGATAAGTAGCATCAGACCGGAAAAGCCGACCAAGGCCTGCGTAGCGCTGTGACCGGCGGAGCGCAGATGGATGGATTCATTGACCTGTTCACCGAGCTTATTGCCGACTCTGGCATTTCCAATAAATATGTTTTCAGAAAGAAGGCTGTCGAACTTCCCGGCTTTTTTCGACCCACTAAAGAATGGGATCTTCTTGTCGTCCGTGACAACATTCTTTTGGTTGCTATAGAAGCAAAGTCACAGGTCGGCCCGTCTTTTGGTAACAATTTCAACAATCGGACTGAAGAGGCGATGGGAAGCGCTCTTGATCTTTGGACTGCTTTCAGGGAACAAGCTTATCTGAAAAGCCCTCAACCATTCTTGGGTTATTTTTTCATGCTGGAAAACTGTGAGGCCTCCAATCGACCGGTCAAGGTCCAAGAACCGCACTTCAGGGTATTTCCAGAATTTGTAGGCGCTTCGTATATGCGCAGGTATGAGCTTTTTTGCCGGAAGCTGGTGCTTGAGCGCCACTATACAGCAGCGGCCTTTATTTCCTCGACATCCCATGGGGGGATTTTGGGAAATTTTTCCACACCGGCGGACGAGCTTTCTATTGATCGCTTTGCGAGGGTGCTTGTTGCCCATTTGAAGGCATTTGTTTAGGCCAATGGAAAAGACAACTATTCATAGGTTGATAAACGGTGATTCACGGGATCTTTCATTTATAGATGACGCTTCAATCCATCTTGTTGTGACCTCTCCTCCCTACTGGAATCTGAAACGCTACAATGAGAACCCTGACCAATTAGGCCATATTCAGGATTATGAATCGTTTCTCTTTGAGCTGGAGAAAGTCTGGCGGCACGTCTACCGTGTCCTTGTCCCCGGCGGCCGCCTTGTGTGCGTTGTCGGCGATGTATGCGTCGCGAGACGAAATTTTGGACGACACTTGGTTTTTCCACTTCATGCCGATATCTGCGTTATATGCCGACGTATCGGCTTCGACAATCTGAACCCGATTATCTGGCACAAGATTGCCAACGCTTCCTATGAGGTAGAAAACGGATCCAAGTTTCTTGGAAAACCCTACGAACCAAATGCCATTGTTAAAAACGATATTGAGTTCATCCTGATGCAACGCAAACCGGGAGGATACAGGAAACCAACCAATGAGCAACGGGAAGAAAGCAGAATCGGTAAAGCAGATTTTGACCGTTGGTTCCAGCAGATTTGGAATATCACCGGCGCCTCTACTAGGCAGCATCCTGCTCCCTTTCCCATGGAACTGGCCACACGTCTTGTCCGTATGTTCTCTTTCACGGGTGACACAGTATTGGATCCATTTTGTGGTTCCGGGACTACAAAGATAGGGGCTTTTCGGGCCCATAGAAACAGTATCGGCGTTGAAATTGATCCAGAATACTGTAGAATGGCAGCCCGTTTTCTCAAAGCGGAAACAGGTAATCTCTTTGCCAAGGCGAAGCTCCAATTCGAAAGGATAGCCACTGAAACCGCGGCCCTTGTAAAAGAAGATCAGGCTTTGTATGAACTTCGGCCAGCCAGGAAAAAATTGGAATAAACCCAAAACCGGTTTGTTATTACCAATCCGTATGAGAATTCGGTGGTTTTGACGGAACAGGAGGTCTGATATGCCCAGAAGCGCGCGCATCGTCATCCTGGATGAACCGGTGGTGTATCACCTGGTGTCCAGAACGGCGCTGGGGGGGATTTCCAATGGGGACGAGGAGAAGGATTTTCTGGTGGAACGGATCCGCCGGATGAGTAAGGTCTATTTCATTGAGATTTACGGCTTTTGAGTCATGGGGAACCATTTTCACTTGTTGTTGCGGATGCTTCCGGAAAAAGCGGTTTCAGATAGTCACATCAAAAAGCGCTATGCTCTTCTTTACGGCAAGGACAAGATCTGCCTGGAGGGACAGATTCTTTTTTTGAAACACAAGTGGACCAGTCTTGCCGAGTTCGGCAAGGAACTGAAACAGTCTTTTTCCCGGTATTGCAACAAGCGGCATAGCCGCCGGGGATTTTTCTGGGGCGGCCGCTTCACGAGCGTGATCGTGGAAAAAGGCGCGGCCCTGATCCATTGCCTTTCCTAAGTATCGACCTGAATCCCATCCGGGTCGGCCTGGTGACCAGACCGGAGGCGGCCGGTATTTCACGGAGGCGGGCATCATCGGCTCCAAGGAATTCGTACGGCGGCAATATGAACAGGCCCGGGAGTCGCTACAATCCGACCGTGAGAAAAAACCTAAGCTCATCTCGGGGCTGAAGGGGTTGCATACCTTGAAACGATTGACGGAGGGATGATGAAAAAGATCGATGAAAATTACCAGCGCATAGCCGACGATAAGCGCACATTCGATATCCGTTTCTGGCAAAGCCAAGGAGATCTTGCCATTTTCGAGGCAGTTACGGAAATGCTTAATGATTATTTTTTAATACGAGGGAAAAATGCTGACGAGTCCAGACTTCAAAGAACTGTTGAACATTTTAGAAAAGCATAAGGTTCGATATCTTATTGTTGGCGGCTATGCGGTAATGAAATACAGCGAGCCACGATTTACAAAAGATCTTGATGTGTTCATAGCGACTGATCAAGAAAACGCAAAAAGCGTTTATTCGGCGTTGAAAGAATTTGGTGCGCCGCTGGAGAATTTGACTTCTGAAGATTTTACTCATGAGGGATATTTCTATCAGATGGGAAGACCGCCTTTGCGCGTCGATATCATGATGTCAATCCCCGGAATTGATTTCGATTCCGCATGGAAAAACCGTTTGGAAAAGATTGATAATAAATAGTTTCCTTGCGGTTGGCGGGCATCGCAATGCAAGCGGCATGAGGTGGGATTTCATTTTCCGGTAATGGTTATTTTGATTTGACTTATCCGTCCGAAATCGATAAAACTATTTAAAAATAAACGGTTCCATAGCGTCGCGAAATCCTGCGAAATCAATCTGTATGAGGAGCGTCTTCATGAAGCGGTCTTTGTTATGGGGTATTTGTATTGGTGTTTTGTGTCTGCGATGCGCCGGAGTCCCCACCAGCGGCGTCGCGGATCGACGGCAGAAGTATATGGAGCTTTCCGTGTCCTTCAATACCAAGGAATATCCCTGGATACTCGGAACCAAGTATCCCCAGATGGCCATATGGGTGGAATCCGCAACCGATCCGGCCAGGACGGTTTTCGCCACGGAAATGGGCGCGAAAAACAGCTGGCATTTCGCCAGCGAGCGTCCCTCGTCGCTCCCGGTCTGGTATGGTGTCGTGGAAAAAGAAACCGATCTGAACATTGACGCCGTCTCCGGGGCCACGCCCTCGGGGGAGGTGCATACCTTCCTTTGGCAGATTCCGGAACAGCTGCACGGGAAAACCATCAGCCTGTATGTAGAGGCCAACGTCAGCTTCGATTACAACCAGTATTACAACAAGGATGAAAGCACCCCGGGGTTCAGTGATGTCAACGGGCAGCCGTCCATGGTCTGGAAAGCGGTTTTCACCGCCGACGACCGCTCCAGGGAAATAACGCCTGAAATCGCCGGTCACGGCCATGTGCTGGGAGAGGACCATCGAATCGATCCGGATCTTTCCCAGATCACCACCGCCCGGGAGCTTTTCCATTATATTCATCTTCAATATGCAGCCGGACGGTAAGACGTCCCGAAAGAGAATCCTTCCATGACGGAAAGCAAGAGGCAGCAAACCGAAAGCCAGGCCGAAACCATGGCGGCGACCTTCATGAAGTCCGTTACCGACCTGTGGGAAAAATTTCCGCAGATTCTGCTCGATATGGCCCAAAAAAACGAAGCCGGGAGCAAGATCGATGCGGAAGGACCGGGGCAGAATTACAAGGCGTCGATGGATGCCGTTGTGAAAAACTGGCAGGCGGTTTCCGCGGCCATGACCGCGCCGGAATCGGTTCATTCGATTCTTAAAAGCGCCGGTGCCATGCCGGATATCCTGTTCAAGCTGGCCCAGAGCACCCTCGGCGGATTGGTCCATATCCAGCAGAAGTGGATGGAGCAGGCCACCCGGGTAACCGAGACCGCGGAAGCCTACAAATTCGAAAATCTGGATGAAAATATCCATCGAGCCTGGACGGAAATGTATGAAAAGGAATTTCGTCAGTTCTTGAACATCCCCAAGATCGGACTGACCCGTTCCTACCAGGAAAAACTCAATGCGGCGCTGGACAAGTACAACATCTATCAGGCGTCCATTTCGGAATTCATCCGTCTGCTCTCCCTCCCCGTCAGCCGGTCCACCACCGTGATGCAGGAAAAGATGAGCTCAATGGTGGAATCCGGCAAACTGCCCGAGGAATCCCAGCAGTATTATCAAATGTGGATCAAAATACTGGAGGGTCATTACATGACGCTGTTCCAGTCATCGGAATATGTGCAGACCCTGGGGAAAACAATGGATGCGATTTCCGAATTCACGGCCGCCAAGGATGCGGTGCTGGAGGATTTCCTGGGTAGTCTGCCCATCCCCAATCGCAAGGAAATAGATGGCCTGGAGCGGGAAATTTATGAACTGAAAAAACGTTTGCGGATGCTGGAGAAAAAGCAATCATGACGCAGCCGAACATACCGGTGGACCTCATTCTCTCGAAACTGGCCAAGGATGCCGAAAGGGTTCAGGCCCGGGCCCAGAAAGCATCGGAGGTGTTGCTGGACGACCTGGATACATCCCTGGCCACCACGCCCTACGAGGTGGTCTATCAGGAAGACCGGGTCCGGCTGAAACATTACAAGCCCCGGACGGAGATTCAATACCAGACGCCGCTGCTGGTGATCTACGCCCTGATCAACCGGGAAACCATGCTGGATTTGCAGCCCGGCCGCAGCGTGGTCCAGTCCTTTCTGGAAAACGGCATCGATCTGTACATGGTCGATTGGGGGTATCCCAGCCGCAAGGACCGGTTTCTCGGTTTTGACGACCACATCAACGGCTACCTGGACAACGTGGTCGATTTTGTCCGGAAACGGCATTCCGTGGACCGGATCAATCTCATGGGCATATGCATGGGCGGAACGTTTTGCGTCATCTACTCGGCCCTGTATCCCGATAAGGTCAAGAATCTCATCACCACGGTAACCCCCACCTGTTTCGACACCAACAAGGGGCTGCTGCATGTCTGGATGAAAGGCATCAATGCCGACCGGATGGTGGACACCTTCGGCAACATTCCGGCCGACATGATGAATTTCGGTTTTCTGCTGCTCAATCCCGCACGTCTGATGATCGATAAATATGTCGGGCTCATGGAAAACGTGGACAGTAAGATTTTTGTCGAAAACTTCGTGCGTATGGAAAAATGGATTTTCGACAGTCCGGATCTGCCGGGGGAAGTGTTCCGGCAGTTCATCAAGGATTGCTATCAGGGAAATCTGCTCATCCAGAACAAGCTGGTGGTCGGCGGGGAGCGGGTTGACCTGTCGAAAATCACCATTCCCGTGTTGAATATTTATGGGAAATTCGATCACCTGGTGCCTCCGGAAGCCTGCGAAGGGCTGATCCGTCATGTCGGCAGCAGGGATGTGGAAAATCTCTGCCTGGAAACCGGCCATATCGGGATATATGTGAGCGCCAAATGTCAGAACGAATTCGTGCCCAAAATCGTTCGCTGGTTGAAGCAGCGTGATTCCACCGCACCGGAGTAGGTTGCCGGAATCCGGATCCAATGGAGAAGCGGATACCATCATTGTACAATTCTCAGGAGTGGTTATGGCTCAGGAAAAAGACTTTTTCACCCCTTTTTGTAAGGTGAGTCGGGCTTTCGGAACGGCAGCCACCAAAAGTGAGTTGCTTGACCTCATCGTGAAAAGCGCCATCGACAATATGGAGGGAAAGGCCGCCTGCTTGTTTCTGGCGGATGAAAAAAAAGACGTTTTCGTGCCGGTGGTCCAGAGCGGGTTGTCCTCGACCTATTTGCATGCAAGCCCGATTCGGGCCCGGAGGACGGTCAACGCCCTGGTGGATGATGGGTACCTGGCCATCAAGGACGCCACCACGGATGAGCGCGCGGAAAATCATGCCGCCAAAAAAGCGGAGGGCATCGCCTCCATCCTGATCGTTCCGGTAATGGTCCGGGATCATCCCATCGGGGTGCTATCGCTCTACACCAGCGTGCAACGCGATTTTAATGAGGCGGAAATCAATTTCCTGAGGGCCCTGGCCGAACAGGGGGGCATGGCCATTGAAAACGCCCGGCTGCTCGAGCGGATCCAGAAGAACTCGCTGTTGTTCCTGGAACTGGCCGCCAGCATCAACTCCACGCTGGATATCAAGACGATTCTGAACAACCTGACAGTTGAGGTTTGCGCCGCCCTCGGCATGAAGGGGGCCACCATCCGTCTCCTGGACCGGAAGACCAATGAACTGAAACTCGTGGCCAATCACGGCTTGAGCGAAAAATTTTTAACCACCTGTCATAAAGACATGGCGGATGCCACCAAGCCGGTTCTGGAGGGGGAAACCATCGCCATCACGGATATCAATACGGACCCGCGCATTCACATCAAGGAGTGCCTGGCCAACGAAGGCATCGGCGCCATGATCATCACGCCTGTCAAATCCAGGAACGAAATCATCGGCACGCTGAAGCTCTACAGCGATCATCCGCGGCTTTTCCCCCCGGATGTCATCACCCTGGTAAAGGCGTTGGCTCATCAGGGCGGAATGGCGATCCATAACGCTTCCATGTATCTTGAAATACAGGAAGACAAAAACAACCTGGAAAAGGATATCTGGAGCCACCGATCCTGGTTTTAAGCCCCGGGGCGCAGTTGCGGGGGCCGTGGAATCCATGAAAAAGGCAGGGGAATCCTCCCCTGCCTTTACGGCTGCCGCAATATTTCCGGCTGCTCATGATGGATTGGAGTCCGACGTCACCATCCGTTTGATCTAATGAACCGCGATCTCCCTGGCGCCATCCATGACATCCTTGAACGGCACTTCAATTTGGAGCAAACCGTTGTCATATTTGGCATCCACGCTGTTGATGTTCATCGGGCAGCAGAAGGCGCCGGTGGCGACATATTCCAGATCGTCCCGGGGAGCCGAAAGGAAAAAACTGTCTTCTTTCAGCCGCAACTGAATATTTTCCTTTTTTACCCCCGGAAGGGCCACTTCCAGGTGGAGCTTGCTGCCATCCTCGTCAATATAGGAGCATACATCCGGAGATGTTTTTCGTTTATCAGTGGTCATGACACATGCCTCCTTTCATCCCGCAATGCTGTCACGTTTTCATTCCTCTTTCCCGTCAACCGGGTGGGAACCCGGTTGACGGCCTGTCGGTCACATGGTCTTGCTTTCATGCCAGAAACATAACGCTGTTTGGGATGTTTTCAAGATGGCGGCAGCACTTTATTTTTTTGTTTTTCGAAAATTATTGGATAAAATTTTGTTTTCCGAAAAATATTTGCAGACATTTATGTTCGTTTATGGTAATAATATATTCGCCAAATGGCGGCCATTGTAGACGAAAACAAGTATATATTAATTATTTATAGTGGTTATAATTTTTTCTAAAATGAAAATTCACCGAACAGACAGGGGGCGACTGTGATGATCCGGGAAACTGCGATGCCGCACCATGACAGTTCCGGTCCGGCGAGGCTTGAGACCCAGGTATTGATCATCGGCGGCGGCGCCACGGGAACCGGCCTGGCCCGGGACTTGGCCTTGCGGGGCGTTCATTGCGTGCTGGCGGAAAAAGAAGATATCAATGCCGGTGCCTCCGGAGCCAATCACGGACTGCTTCACAGCGGCGCCCGCTATGTGGCTTCGGATATTGAAGCGGCCAGGGAATGCAGGACCGAAGGAGAGCTGTTGAAGCGTCTGGCGCCCCATTGTGTCGAGGAGAACGGGGGGATGTTCGTGGCCGTGGAAGGCGACAACGAACAGTACATTGCCGATTTCCCGAACATGTGCGCCGCCTGCGGCATTCCCACCCGGGAAATCGATGTCGCAACCGCCCGGGAGCTCGAACCGGTCCTGTCGAGCCGCTTGATTGCCGCCCATCTGGTGGAGGATGCATCTATTGATCCGTTCCGGCTGTCCCTCGAGAATATCGCCCATGCCCGGCAGCTCGGATGTGTTTTTTTGAGGGACACGGAAGTGGTTTCCTTCCACCGGCCGAAGGGTATCATTGAATCGGCGTTGCTGCGGAATCGCAAAACCGGCGAAGAAACAACGGTGGTTTTGGATCAGGTGATCAATGCCGCCGGGGCCTGGGCAGGCCATGTGGCCTCCCTGGCCGGCATCCATATGGATATGATTTATTCAAAGGGCACGTTGCTGGTCACCCAGAAACGGTTGACCAGGCGGGTCATCAACCGGTTGCGGCCGGCCACGGATGCCGACATCCTGGTTCCGGGCGGAACCGTTTCCATCCTGGGCACCACGTCGGTGCGGGTGGCCTCGCCGGAAGGGGTCCGTCCCACGGTGGCGGAAGTCGATCTGATCATCGACCAGGGTGCCGCCATGGCGCCGGTATTGGAATCCACGCGATATATCCGGGCGTACGCCGGTGTGCGTCCGCTCTTCGGTTCCCGGAAGGAAGGCGGCGATCGTTCGGTAAGCCGGGGATTCGCCCTGTTGGATCACGCGGAAAATGGAATCGAAAATTTCATTACCATTACCGGCGGGAAATTGACGACATTCCGGTTGATGGCGGAAAAAACCGCCGATCTGGTTTGCCGGCATCTCGGGATATCCGCTGCCTGTGAGACCGCCAGGCTGCCGCTGCCCAAAACGGAATCCAGTCAATGGACCGAACCCGGGCTGGCGCCGAAAATATGGCTGAGACACCGGGACCCCACCGACCATCTGCTCTGCGAATGCGACATGGTGCCCAAAAGCGTCGTGGAGTCCATCGCCAGCGAACTCGTCCGTTGCGGCGGCGGGCTGGATGTAAATGCCCTGGCCTTGCGCAGCCGGATTGGAAAAGGCCCCTGTCAGGGGGCGTATTGCAGTGTCCGCGTGACGGCTCATTTGTATGACTGCGGACTCCTGAGCGGGAACCAGGGTCTTCCCCTGTTGAGGGAATTCCTCCGGGAGCGCTGGCTGGGGCAGCATCCCCTGTTGTGGGATCTCCCGCTGGCCCAATCGGAACTGATGCAAGCCATCCATTGCGGATTTTTCGGTATCGACCGGGATGCCGCCGGGGGTCGGGAATGAAACCGTCGGACGCCTGTAGCCATTGCGATCTGCTGGTCATCGGCGCTGGTTTGGCGGGTTCGGCGGCGGCCTTGTATGCCGCAAACCGCGGGGTCCGGACCATCGTGGCCGGGATGACCGGGAATCTTCAATTCTCCAGCGGACTCCTGGATCTTCTGGGGCCGTATCCGTCCGCGTCCGCTTCGGAGCATTCCCGAAGCCCCTGGGAAGACATGGCCCGTCTGACGCTCGATGCTCCCGTCCATCCCTATGCTCGTGTCGCGCCGGCGGATATCCGCCGGGCGTTTGCGGAATTTCTGGCGTTCCTGGCGGATGCAGGTCTGCCGTACAGCTGTGACCCGGAGAACAACGCCCGGCTCCTTACGTCGCTTGGCACCCTGAAAACAACTTACGCACTGCCGGTTTCCATGCGCCACAATGCAGCGGTCCTGGATCAAAAACAACCGTGTCTGCTGGTCGACTTCGAGGGGTTGAAGGGCTACAGCGCAAGACAGATCCGGGAGACCCTCGGGAATACCTGGCCCGGTCTTCGTTCCGTAAGGGTATCGGTGAATGCCGGCGATCGGGAATGGTTTCCGCAGCACCTGGCCCGCGAGCTCGAAAAGCCGGTGGTTCGCGAAAAACTGGCCGGAGCGATCCGCCGCCATCTGGTCGGCGAGACCGCCATAGGATTGCCGGCCGTATTGGGACTTTCCGCCGCGAACCTTGTATGTCAGGACCTTGCGGAACAAGTGGGCGCGCCGGTCTTTGAAATTCCGATGCTTCCGCCTTCCCTGCCGGGTCTGCGCATGCAGGAGGCCCTGGAAAAACACCTTCCCGGCCATAAGGGAATCCGGACCCTGTTTCAACAGGAAATCCTGAGGGTGGACCGGGCGGAGGACCATACGTTCGTTTGCCAGGCCGGTGTGGATGAGCCCATGATCACCATCAAGACCGAAGGGATCATTCTGGCCACCGGGCGATTTTTCGGCAAGGGGCTGCGGGCCACCCGCAAGGGGATTCGCGAGACGCTTTTCGACCTGCCGGTGAAACAGCCGGAAAGCCGCGGCCAGTGGCACCAGGAGGATTTGCTGCAAGGGAACGGGCATTCGATCAACCTGGCCGGCCTTGCGACGGACGAATTGTTCCGCCCCCTGGGGCACGACGGGCGACCCGTCTTCCGCAATCTGTTCGCAGCGGGCACCATTCTGGCCGGCCATGACTGGATGCGGCTGAAATGCGGCGGAGGTCTGGCGCTTTCCAGCGCTTACGGCGCCGTAAAGGCGTTTATGCAATCGAGAACTTCACCCGTCCCATGACGGTACCGGAAAGGCACTATGGTTCTGACCGTTGCTTTCTATCTGGCGCTTTCCATCTGCATCCTCGGGATTCTGCTGCGATTATTCGGCTGGAAAAAGACCGCCTTCAGCCCACCGGATGACGGTCTGTCGGCGCCCAAACGTCCTACCCTCTTTATCAGGGGGGCGGCCGGTCGGCGGGTTTGCCGGATGGCCCTTGTGATCCTGTGGGATGTTTTGTTGCAGAGGAGCCTGCTGAGGGCCGGTTGGTTGCGCTGGCTGGGGCACATATGCCTTTTTTATGGATTCGTCTTTCTGACGTTGATGCATGCGCTGGACGACACCGTTACCGCCGCGCTTTTCCCCGACTATGCCTCCACCCTGAATCCCTTCATGCTGCTGCGCAATCTGTTCGGCGTCATGGTGCTCTTCGGGGTTCTTGTCGCCGTGATCGGCCGGGTCCGGCGCAACCGCTATTTCAGGGCCACCAATGGTCCGGACATCCTGGCCCTCGTTTTGCTGTCCCTGATCATTGTTTCCGGCTTTCTGCTGGAAAGCGTCCAGATTTTTTCCGCGCCGATTTTTCATGAGATGGTGGAAGATTACATCGGGACCGATGACCCGGAGGTGGTCGAGCCCTTGAAGGCCTATTGGGCCCGGGATTTTCATGTGGTGTTTCCCGAGCCGGCGGCGTCGCCGGATATGGCGGCCGGGCGGATGGTGCATGAAGAAAATTGCGCTGCCTGTCATTCCCGGCCCGGCTCGGCTTTTGTATCCCTGCCCTTGTCCCGAGTAATGAGTCCCGCGGCCTTATGGCTGAATCAGGTCCGGGCCGATGGTTGGCTCTGGTATTTCCATTTCGGCGTCTGCTTTGCCGCCCTGGCGCTGTTGCCGTTTACGAAATTCTTCCATATCATCTCCGTCCCCCTCAACCTCATGGTCGCGGCCGGCCGGGAAATATCGCCCTCTACGGGGACACGGCACGGCCTGGGCATGGATGCCTGCACCCATTGCGGACTGTGCAGCCTGCATTGCAGCGTGGCGCCGATTTTCCAGATCATCCCCAACCCGGATATCCTGCCGTCCGAAAAGCTGGCGGCCCATCGGCGATTGATGGCCGGGAAGGGCCTGGATGCGGCCCGCCTGGAGGAGCTGGCGGAAGGCAGTTTCATCTGCACGGAATGTTACCGATGCACACAGCTATGTCCCTCCGGGATATCCTTGCAAGAGATCTGGCGCGACGGAAAGCGCCTGCTTACCGACCGGGAGGTTCCGGAGCCCCATGGCTGGGTTCGGCGGCTGACCGCCGACCAGTGGGCCGACCGTCTTGAAAGCGTCAAGGAAGAACCGCCGTTGCGGGATACGTTCCGCCATCATCGGCATGCATCCCGGGAACCCGATACGTTTACCGCCTGCATTCAGTGCAGTATCTGCACCAATGTCTGTCCCGTGGTGGCTGCCGGTGATGGAATCGAGCCGCCGGAAGTCACTCCGCAACAGGTGATGAACCTGCTGCGCCTGGATCTCAAGGAGTGGGCCCTGGGTTCGCGCATGGTCTGGGATTGCGTCACCTGCTATCTGTGTCAGGAGCACTGTCCCCAGGGCATTCGGGTGACCGATATACTCTATGACCTGAGAAATATAGCCGTTTCAAGACTGCGGGGCGTCCGGAATGTTGCCAGCGGGAGTTCTCCGGATAACACCGAATCAAACCAGCCGCATGGCGGAAAGAGGGACAAGGCCGCATGAAATATGCTTTTTTCCCGGGCTGTAAAACAGCATACCATTTGAAATCCTATGAAGTGTCAACCCGGGCCGTCTGCAAAGCGCTTCATATCGAACTCATCGACCTGGAATTCAACTGCTGCGGGTATCCGGTGCGCCACCAGAATGAAACCGCGGCGATTTTTTCCGCGGCCCGGAATATGGCGCTGGCCGGACGGCATGGCTGCCGCATCATGCCCATCTGTCAATGCTGCTTCGGCCAGTTGAAGCATGCCGCCTATTGGCTGGCCAGGGACCAAAAACTGCGCGGCGAAATCAATGCCCTCCTGGCGGGGGAGAACCTTTGCTGGGAGCCGGACATGCATATCGCGCATTTGCTGTCGGTTCTCCGTCATGATATCGGTGAAGCCGGAATCCGGGCCCGGGTGAAAAAACCGCTGGACGGGCTGAAGGTGGCGGCGCATTACGGGTGCCATGCCCTGAGACCGGGTCATGTGGTCCGTTTCGACAATCCCATGGCCCCGACGATTTTCGAGGAACTGCTGTCCCTGACCGGTGCCCGGCCTGTCGATTGGGCCAGGCGACTGGAATGCTGCGGCCATCCGCTCCTGGGAAAGAACAACCGGTTGTCCCTGCATCTGATGGAAAAGAAGTTCGACAGCGCCCTGGATTCCGGCGCCCGGATCATCGGCACCGCCTGTACGCACTGTCAGATTCAGTTCGACACCGTCCGGCGGGCAACGGCCGGTGACGGAACAGGCCACCGCGACATTACCGCCGTGCTGTACACCCAGATGCTGGGTCTCAGTTTTGGATTGGAAGGGGGGGAACTTGGATTGACAAACAAGGTTGTTGCGAACATGATCACCGCTTAGACTGCATAGAGGAGGAAGCACCATGGAACGATATATCGGCGCCGTCGATCTGGGAACGACCAGCAACCGCTTCATTGTTTTCGACCAGCAAGGGTCCATCATCGCCATGGACCAGAAGGAGCACCGTCAGATTTTTCCCAAGCCCGGCTGGGTGGAACACGACCCCATGGAGATTTGGCACAATACCCGGGAAGTGATTCAGCAGGCCTTGTCCAAGGCCAACCTGACCGGTTCCGATATCGCCGCGGTGGGCATTACCAACCAGCGTGAAACCACCGTGGTATGGGATCGCGATACAGGGAAACCCTTCTGCAACGCCATTGTGTGGCAGTGCACCCGTACGGATGAAATCTGCAAAAATCTTTCCAGGGAAGCAGGCCCGAACCTGCTGCGGGAAAAGACCGGCCTGCCCATCGCCACCTATTTTTCAGGGCCGAAAATCCGCTGGATTCTGGATCATGTCCCCGGGGCCAGGCAGGCGGCCGAGAAAGGCAAGGCCTGTTTCGGTACCATCGACAGCTGGATCATCTGGTGGCTGACCGGAGGTCCCCAGGGCGGCGCGCATGTCACCGACGTCACCAATGCGAGCCGCACTTTGCTGATGAACCTGGACTCCCTTCAATGGGATGCGGACATTCTCGATCTGATGGCCGTTCCCGTTCAGATGCTTCCACGGATCATGCCTTCCATGGACAAAAAGACCTGGGGCCGCACCCTGGCTTCCGGTCCGTTGGGGGCTGCCGTTCCGGTATGCGGGGCCTTGGGGGATCAGCAGGCAGCCCTGGTGGGCCAGACCTGTTTCAGCATGGGAGAGGCGAAGAACACCTATGGAACAGGATGCTTCCTGCTGCTGAACACCGGCGTCACCCCGGTGCATTCCCGCCACGGCCTGCTCACCACGGTTGGTTATCAGATCAGCGGCGAAAAACCGGTATACTGCCTGGAAGGCTCCATTGCCATTGCCGGCGCCCTTGTCCAGTGGCTGAGGGACAACCTCGGGTTGATCCGCAACGCCCCGGAAATCGAGGAACTGGCCCGCAACGAACCGGATAACGGCGGGGCCTATATCGTCCCGGCTTTTTCAGGCCTTTTTGCCCCCTATTGGCGCTCGGACGCCAGGGGGGTTATTGTGGGATTGACGCGCTATGTCAACAAAGGGCACCTCGCCAGGGCCGTTCTGGAGGCCAGCGCCTACCAGACCCGCGATATCGTGGATGCCATGAACAAGGACGCCGGCGTTTCACTTACCAAACTGAAGGTCGACGGCGGCATGGTGGCAAACGAGCTGCTGATGCAGTTCCAGTCCGATATCCTGGACGTGCCGGTGATTCGACCGCGGATAACGGAAACCACGGCGCTGGGGGCGGCTTACGCGGCGGGACTGGCCATCGGATTCTGGAGCGATCCGGAAGCGCTACGCCGGAACTGGGCCGTTGATAAAACCTGGACGCCCCAGATGCCGGGGGATAAACGGGAAACCTATTACCGGGGGTGGAAAAAAGCGGTTGAAAGGACATTCGACTGGATGGATTGACCCGTCATTCCAAGAACAACCGGAGGAACCGTCTGCTCCCATGCCGGACGGCCCGACCTGACCGGCGGATGGATTTCAGTCTTTGCCGCGATGGTCCAGCACTTGACGGATGGCGTTGGCCAGCTGGCTGATCACCAGGGGTTTCATCAGGTATTCCTTGATGCCGATGGCCCGGGCTTTTTCAATGGTGGCGGTTTCACTGAACCCGGAACAGAGGATAATGGGTATATCCGGTCGAATGGCGATCATGGAACGAGCCAATTCCATGCCGGTCATTTTTGGCATGGTCTGATCGGTGATCACCAGATCATAGGCCTCCGGGTTCGACCGGAACGCCTCCAGAGCCTCGAGACTGCCTTGAAAAGAAGTCAACCGGTAACCAAGATGCTCCAGCAGGACTTTGCCCAGGGCCACCAGTTCATCCTCGTCGTCAATGAAGAGAATCCGCTCATCACCTGTGGGTATCCGGGGGTTGCCGGTTTCCATCGGATAGGTCACCTGCTCCGGAACCGCCGGCAACAGAATTTGAAATGTTGTTCCCTGTCCGGGCCGGCTGGATACGGTGATGGCTCCTTGACAGTCCTTGACGATGCCGTGGACCACGGAAAGCCCCATGCCGGTTCCCTTGCCCGGTTCCTTGGTGGTAAAAAAAGGATCGAAGATCCGTTCCATGGTTTCCCGGGACATCCCGTGGCCGGTATCGCTGATCACCAGCCGGGAGTGCAGTCCCGGTTTCAATTCCGGATACAGGGCAGTCATTTCCTCATCCATCAGGATATCGGAAAGGGTTACGTCGATTACCCCGCCGCCGGCCTCCATGGCGTGGGCCGCATTGGTGCAGATATTCATCATGATCTGATGGACCTGGATGGGATCGGCCATGACCATGGCCGTGCTTTCGAGAACGGTCTGGCGGACATCAATGGTCGACGGCAAAAAGGCTCTGAGCAATTTCAGGGCTTCCTTGACGATCAGGCCCATGCGGATGGGGTGCTTGTCCTGATCCGTCTGCCGGCTGAACGTAAGGATTTGCTTCACCAGGCCGCTGGCCCGCTCGCAGGCTTTCAGCACTTTCTGCAGATGCGCATGGGCCTGCCCTTCCGGTTCGATGGTCAGGGCGGCCAGTTCGGTATAACCGGTGATGGCCGCCAGAATATTATTGAAATCATGGGCGATGCCACCGGCCAGGGTGCCCACGGCCTCCATTTTCTGGGATTGCTGGAGCTGGGCCCGGGCCTTGGCCAGCTCCTCCTCAGCGCGCTTGCGCCAGGTGATGTCCCGGAACTCGGTGACACGGGCCATGCGGCCATGATATGGAATGTTTTTCCCTCGGATTTCAAGCGGGTATCGACTGCCGTCTTTCCGGACCCCGAAGACGTCATAGGGATGCGGATAGCCGGAAACAATCTTTTCCATGACGAATTCACGCCATTCCTCGGCGATGAGCAGCAGGCCGTTCATGCCCAGCAGCTCCTGGAAATCATATCCGGTCATTTCCGCCAAGGCCTGGTTGGCGTCCAGGATCACTCCTTTTTCATGGATACCGATACCGCCGAAAGACGCTTCGTGCAATCTCCGGAAGCGCTCTTCGCTTTCCAGTAACGCTTTTTCGGCCGCCTTTCGTTCGGTGACGTCCCGGCTCACTCCGCGAAAGCCGATGGGGTGACCGTCGGAATCTTTCATGAGATAGGTGGACAGCTCGACATCGCGTTTGCCGCCATCCCCGCGGACGATTTCAAAATTCATGATGGTAACCGGTTTGCCGGTCTGAAAAACCTGGTTGAAAACCTGAAACATCTTCTCCGCGGTTTCCGGAGTAGTGAATTCCCGGTTGTTCATCCCCATCAGGGTTTCCGCATCATACCCGGTGATATGACAAAGGGCCTGATTGAAGAACCGCAGATTCCCGGCGAGGTCGACTTCAAAATATCCTTCGGCGATGCTTTCCAGAATGGTCCGGTACCGTTCTTCGCCGGCATGAAAGGCGGCGGCCTTGGTGCGGTATTGCTCGGCGTCCGTGATCAGTTCGGCGACCTTTTTTTCCAGTTCCGCGTAGGTTGGCTTCATCATGGGCTCAGGCGTTTTCAGTGATCGGCTTGATAACCGACTCATCAATCCCCATCTTGAATTTGACTCCGATGCCGTTCGGACTGTTGCGGACCACCTCGCCGATGATTTTAATGGAGGAATTGCTTCCCGGTTTCGGGATGGTCATGGTGATGTCCTCTCCCACGGGGATCTGCTTGGTGGTGCGGATAAAAACACCCCAGGCGCTGATATCCCGGATGTATTCAATGCTCGAGAAACTTTTGGTGGCATAAGCGATGGCCGTGAAGCATTCCTGCCTGACCGATCTTCGTCTTTCCGCGGGTTGTACCGTTTTCACCGATTTTTTCATAGACCGCCTCTGTTTTTTTCAGCAGGTTGATTGATAATGTCCCCGGACATCCGAGCAAAAAAACATGATCGGCGCTGTCAGTCGAATCCATTTCAGCGGTGAGGCGCGCCCGCTCACCGCCGACCCGCCCGGTGGGATACTCCATCTTGCAACAGGTGACGACATCCGACGTTGTCCGAGTGCTACCTGATCAGCGGCACTTCGGAACAACGACGGTAAAAGTATAGTCCAGCGGCTATTATCTGTCAATGCCTTGATTTCGTCGGCATTTTGGGTTTTCCGAGCGGATCGGATCGGTTCTTCGGGATTATTCGGCCTGATGCAGGCGTTTCAAGGGCTTGAGAGGCGCTTTCTTTTTTTTGGAGGCATGATCCCGTTCATCCTTGAGGCGCAGCCCCTCCATCAGCAGGTTCATCAGGGGTTGCTCGATTTCCTTTGTCTTTTTTTTGCAAATATTGTCAATATGGATGGTCACCCGTTCCCAGCACAAGAGTTCAAAGGCCGCTGCTTCATTTTTCAGGTCGCCCATTTCGGCGGACATCATTTCGCCCTTTACAAAATACAGGGCACCCGCCTTATTCTGCATTTTTACCGTCAACGTGCAGGTTTTATTTTCCATTTCAATGAGCTGAAGAAAGGATGCCAGGCTGATGCCCTGGATCCGTCCTTCGGCGCCGGCGCTCAGTTCTTCCAGTATGCATTCCGTAATGATATCGATATTCAGCGGCTTTTCAAAATATTTGATGGAACCGACGGACTCGGCCTTGCTTTTGATTTCCGAACCGCCGAAGGCCGTCATGACAAATACTGGAATTTCGGGATAGTATTCATTGATATAGGCCATCAGGGCGAATCCGTCCATTTCGGGCATCTGCAGATCGGTGATCACCAGATCGATTTTTGTCTGCTGAATCACCGCAACCGCATCCTTGCCGTCCTTGGACGTCATGACTTCGAAGTAATCCGAGTGGGGCTTCAGCACACGGGAGAGCAAGCCGCGGGTTACCGCATCATCATCCACGATGAGAACGTGTTTCATTAGGTGGCCCTTTTATGCATTGTCACCGAACATTCCGCCAATTCCGACATCAATGTCAGCCGCCGCAATCACCGCCATGGTCGGCAGGGAAGTCTCCTTATCCCCATTGCCCATACCACAGCCGGGAAATAATCTCAAGTATCATGTTTTAAAGCAAATTCAATATTACCGAAAACCAGGGCTTCAATGGATCGTGGGGCCGGTGCTGCCGCGGCTTCATTGGGGCAATTCCAGCGTTTTTTTATTTGTTATTTCAGTATGTATTCTTGAATGGATGGGATGATGGGAAAGGCGTTTTTGACTTTTTGACAATGTTCCTGTAGGTTGCGCCTATTTGAGTCCAACCGTCACACAAAGGGGAGAGCGCTATTTCCATGCAGGCGGAACTGCTGCTGACAGCCATACGGGCCGCGGTCATGGCCGGTGAACAGATTCTGGGGGTGTATTATTCCGACTTCGCGGTGGATTTCAAGGCGGATGATACCCCTCTTACCATGGCGGACAAACGCGCTCACCAGACCATCAGCCGATGCCTGAAGGCTGAAACGGATCTGCCTGTCCTGAGCGAAGAAGGCCGGGAAGAACCCTATGAACGCAGGAAACAATGGGCGCGGTTGTGGATCGTTGATCCGTTGGACGGCACAAAGGAATTCGTCAAGAGAAATGACGAGTTCACCGTCAATATCGCCCTGGTGGAAAACCATCGGCCGGTCCTGGGCGTGATTTTCGTGCCGGTTTCCGGAACATTGTATTTTGCCGCCGGAGCGGTCGGAGCGCGTAAACTCTCCGGCAGCCGCTTGATGGAAAAAGGCGCGGATTGGACCCTGCCGGCGCTTCTCGATCGTTCCCAACCGCTGCCGCTGGAATATGCTGCCGCCGAGGGCGAAGTCACCATTGTCGGCAGCCGGTCCCATGCGACACCCGAGCTGGAGGCCTTTGTTGACCAGAAACGCAGGGAATATGATCAGGTCCGGTTCGTCTCCGCCGGCAGTTCCCTGAAATTCTGCCTGGTGGCGGAAGGCTCCGCGCACCTCTACCCGCGATTCGGTCCCACAATGGAATGGGACACGGCGGCCGGCCAGGCCATAGCGGAATGTTCCGGGGCCTGCGTTTTACGGCAGGATACCGGTTTGCCGCTCGACTATAACAAGAAGAATCTGATCAATCCGAATTTTATGGTTTTCCGAAAAAAACCGGAAAAAAAGGAAGTCTCATGATCATCCCCGTCATTCTGGCAGGAGGGTCCGGTACCAGGCTGTGGCCGCTTTCCAGAAAACTCTATCCGAAACAGCTCATGAACCTGGTGGATGCGCATACCATGCTGCAAAACACGATGATGCGGCTAAAAGACTTTCCGGACATGGCCGGACCGATCATCATTTGCAACGAGACCCACCGGTTCATGGTCGCGGAACAGATTCGCGAAATCGGTATCGATTCCGCCGTTATCATCCTCGAACCAGTGGGCAGAAATACGGCGCCCGCGGTTGCCGTGGCGGCATTGAAATCCCTTGCCGCCAAACAGGATCCCATTCTGCTGGTGTTGCCCGCGGATCATTTTATAGAAAATTCGAGCCGATTTCATTATTCCCTTTCGGCCGGAGTCCGATTCGCCGAACAGGGCCGGCTGATCACCTTCGGCATCGTTCCAACCGCGCCGGAAACAGGATACGGCTATATCCGGAAAGGAGCCCCGATTCCTGGTCCGGCCGGCCAACCAGCCAATCCAGCGGTCACGACCATCGACCGATTTGTCGAGAAGCCGGACAGAAAAACGGCCGAGCAATATGTCGCTTCGGGTGAGTACTTCTGGAACAGCGGGATCTTCATGTTCAAGGCTTCCCGGGTGTTGAGCGAAATGGACCGGCATGTCCCTGAAATCGTTAGTGCCTGCAAGACCGCCATGACCGATGGCCGGGAAGACCTCGATTTTTTCCGGCTGGATCAGGCCGCCTTTGCCGCCTGTCCCGGCGATTCCATCGATTACGCCATCATGGAGAAAACTACGAACGGCGCGATGGTGCCCCTGGACGCCGGATGGAACGACCTGGGATCTTGGGAGGCCCTCTGGCAGGTGGGGCAAAAGGACGGGCAGCAAAATGTTTTGAAAGGGGACGTGGTGATCGAAGATGTGAAAAATTCCTATCTGCACGCCACTGACCGTCTGATTGCGGCCGTGGGCCTGGAAAATCATATTGTCGTGGAAACCACCGACGCCATCCTGATATCTCCCCGAGAGCGGGTGCAGGATGTCAAGCGCCTGGTGGATCAATTGATGAAGCAGAAGCGCATCGAAACCTTGTCCCATCGGAAAGATTACCGCCCCTGGGGATGTAATGAAAGCATCGACGCGGCTGAGCGTTTCCAGGTGAAACGTGTGACGGTCAAGCCCGGCGCCAAAATATCCCTCCAGAAGCATTTCCATCGCGCCGAGCATTGGATTGTGGTGAAAGGCACAGCCCGGGTGACCAAGGACGGTGAACAATTTATTCTTCGCGAAGACCAGTCGACCTATATACCGGTGGGCACTCCCCATCGGCTGGAGAATCCGGGGAAAATCCCCCTGGAGCTGATTGAAGTCCGTTCCGGCAGCTATCTGGGAGAGGACGACATCGTCCGCATGGATGATGTTTACGGCCGGTCGGACCGGCGCGACCCGAAACCGGAAGAGTCCGGTAAGCCCAACAACAAAAAGACTAGCCGATCAGCATGATGCACAGGTCCATCACGTTGGTGTTGGTGGGGCCGGTTTTGAATAAATCCCCTGTTTTTTCGAGGAACCGGTAGGCATCGTTGTCGTTCAGATGCCGCCGGGGATCGGCCCCGGCGGCCGCCGCCCGGATGACGGTCTCCGGATCCACCAGGGCTCCCGCTGCATCGGTGGGCCCGTCGGTGCCGTCCGTACCGGCGCTGAGTAGGACCATATTCTGTTCGCCGGCCAGGTGGATGGCGGCCGCCAGGCCGAATTCCTGATTGCGGCCGCCTTTCCCGCCGCCCATGACGGTTACCGTGGTTTCGCCGCCGGAAAGGATGCAGGCGGGGGGGGCAACCGGATGGCCGGTTCTGCGGACTTCCTTGGCAATGCCGGCATGCATGGCCGCCACATGACGGGTTTCGCCCTGGATCATGGAGGAGAGAATCATGGGGTTGTATCCCAGCCGCGATGCTTCCGCCGCAGCGGCTTCGATGGTCCCGAAATTGTTTCCGACGATCAAATGATTGTGGCGCCGGAAGACGGGATTGTCGGCTTTCGGCGTTTCCGGAATATCTCCCGAAAGGCCCGCCTGGAGATGCCGGGCAACCGCCTTGGGCAGGTTTTTCCAGATATCGTAGCGGGTCAGAATTTCGAGGCAGTCCTGAAACGTACTTTTATCCGGAACCGTGGGGCCGGAGGCGATGACATCCGGATCATCGCCCACCACGTCCGAGAGAATCAGCGTCGCCACCGTTGCCGGGTAGGCGGCCTGGACCAGCTGTCCGCCCTTGATCATGGAAATATGCTTGCGGACGGAATTGATTTCATGGATGGTCGCGCCGCAGGCAAGCAGGCGTTTCACCGTTTCCTGCTTTTCGGCGAGGGAAATGCCCTTGGCGGGCAGCGGCAGCAGCGCGGAACCGCCGCCTGAAAGCAGGCAAATCAGCAGATCGTTTTCACCCGCCGCCGCGGCAAGATTCAGGATCGTTTCGGCTCCATGGCGTCCGTTTTCATCCGGTACCGGATGATCCGCCTCCCAAATTCGAATGGCGGTTGTCGGCGCCCGATAACCGTATTTGACCACTATGAAACCCCTGGTGATCCTCTCGCCGATCAGCGCTTCCGCCGCCGCCGCCATGGAGGCACCGGCCTTGCCGGCGCCGATGACATAGATATTCTCATAGTCGGGAAGGTGCAGGCGCCTTTCGCCAATGAACAAGTTCTCGTCCATGCGCTTGCAGAATCGATGAACCGCTGCAAATGGCTCCGCGGCCCGAAGACCGGCCGCGAAAATCGTTGCGGCATCCTGCCGCAGCCTCTGGCAGCTGCTGCCGACTGTATTCATTCGTCACCTCCAACGATGATTATCAGATTTCATTTGCGGAATTTACATCCCTTTGGGGCGCTTGACAACCGAAACCGATAAACGTAGGGTAGTGCATCATCATGATCCTTTTTACCGGGAGGGAAAAAATGGGGGGAAATCATTGGGTCTCTCTGAAAGGCCAACTGCTGATCGCGATGCCCGGATTGACGGATCCCAATTTTTCGCGATCGGTGACCTGCATTTGCGAACATACACCTGCCGGGGCCGTCGGTATCGTCATCAACCGGATTCACCCTCTTGTAAGCGCCGGAGAAATATTCAACGAACTGAATATCGGCTGTACTCCGGAAGCCAAGCTGCAACCGGTTCTGCAGGGCGGTCCCGTTCATATGGGCGAGATTTTTATTCTCCACGGCCCCCCGTTTCACTGGGAAGGGTGTATGCGGATTTCCGATACGCTCGCATTGAGCAACACCCGTGATATTCTTGAATCCATCGCCCTGGGGCAAGGTCCCCTGGCTTTCGTGATCGCCCTGGGATGCGCCGGGTGGGGAAAGGATCAGTTGGAGTCCGAGATTCTGGCGAATGTCTGGCTGACTTGTCCCTTATCCGAGGAATTGATTTTCACTTTTTCTCTGGAATCCCGCTGGGATGAGGCCATGAGGACGGTCGGGGTTGATCCCGCATCCCTTTCCGGAATGGCCGGCAGCGCCTGAAAATAAAAATGGCGGCAAGAGCGCTCTCCGCCGCCTGTCGGTTGCCGGGTCAGGTGCATGTCGTATCGACTTCATTCCTCCTCTTCTTCGGATTGCCTTGATGTCGATTTCGGCTTTTTTTTCTTCAGACAAATCTTGTCCTTGCGCACGAAAGCGCAAAGCTTTGGATTGTAATATTCTTTGCAGTTCAAAGGATTATATAATGGACATTCAGGGTTTTTTTCTGACATGAATCTGGTTCCTTTTTTCTCCTTCCCATGCGGCGGTGCGTTTTTATACCATAAATCCATTAATTTTTCAAGGTATTATGTTAACCTCAAACCAACCGTGATACGACGGCGGGAAGGACTGGCGGCGGAATCGCTTTGACAAATGCGGACTCGCTTTGTACAAAATCCAATCGACCGGTCTTCGACGATGGACAATTCATATGATGGACGGTCGCCGGATGGATGGAAAGACATGAATGGGAAAAAAAGGCCGGTATGGAATCATTTCCGTTATTGAAACAAGAATTGTTGGAGGACTGTGAGGAACTGACCGCCCAACTGGAACAGGCGCTGTCGATTCCGGAATTCGCGGATCAGCAACTGAAGGCGTGGGCCCGGGCATGCAAAAGCGCCCGGCAACAGATTTCCGAAGAAATCATCCGGATCGCCGTGGTCGGACCGATCAAATCCGGGAAGAGCACCTTCGTCAATTCCCTGTTGAAAGGCGACTACCTGAAGCGGGGAGCAGGGGTCGTTACTTCCTTCGTGACGCGTGTCCGCAGGGGGCCCACGCTGAATGCCCAACTCCGTTTCAAAACCTGGGAAGAAATCAATGCCGACATCTTCCAGGCGCTTGCGATCCTGCCTGGCCGGCATGAGCGCGGCGCGGCGGAAGCCTTCGATATCAGGCGCAGGAAGGACCGGAGCGAGCTATGGGAGGCATTGAACGGATTGACCGCCGACCAGCTTATAACCCGGAGTACCCGCAACCTCAACAGTGTGCTGCTGACCTCCTATCTGCAAGGCTATGAACAGATCAAGGGAATGAATTTCCAGGAGAACATGTTGATTGAATACAAGACCGAGCGTTTCAATGAGCATCGTTCGTTTTCAGGGGATGAGATCCTGGCGGTGTATCTCAAGGATATCCAGCTGGAAGTCGATACGGCGGAAGGCTTTGACAATGTAGAGCTGGCCGATTGCCAGGGCAGCGATTCCCCCAATCCCCTTCATCTCGCCTTAATTCAGGACTACCTTCTCACGGCCCATCTGTTGATTTATGTCATCAGCAGCCGTACCGGTCTTCGCCAGGCCGATATCCGATTTCTCTCGATGATCAAAAAAATGGGCATCATGGACAATATCCTGTTTGTGGTGAATTGCGATTTCTCCGAGCATGACGATATGGCCGGGTTGCATGGGTTGCTGGAGAAAATCGGGGCGGAGTTGGCACTGATGAAGCCGGACCCTGAATTGTACGCGTTTTCTTCGTTATTCAACCTGTTCAGAACGACGGAAGACACCTTGTCGGCAAAAGACCGGCATCGGCTGGAACAATGGCGGGGGGAGTCGTCGTTTGTCGTTTTTTCGGATCAGGAAACGGAGCGCTTCAAGGCTCAGCTTTTTGGTAAAATCAGTGGAGAGCGCTATGTCCTGCTGTTAAAAAATCATGTGGAGCGCTTGCGCCTGGTTGCGGCGGGAATCACGCATTGGGCGGCCATGCGGCGGGATGTCCTGGCCGGCGACCGGCAGCGGGTGGGAACGATCACCGGTCGCATCCGCGCGCATCAGCAAAAAATGGAGCAACTCTCCACCATGATGAGAAAAACATTGGACGGAGCCGCGCAGCAGATCAAGAACGGTCTCCGGAAAGACGTCGACCGGTATTTCGACGCCCGCTATGGAGAAGTGATCGGGGATGTCCGGGAATTCATCCGGTCCTACAGGGTGGACACGGGCTGCTACCAGGAGGAAATGAGTGCCGTCGGATTCAACCAGATTTTGTATTCGGTCTACCAGGATTTCAAGCAGGCCCTGGATACTTTCATGGCCCAGACCGTCAATCCCAAAATCATCGGTTTCCTTCATCTGGAAGAAAAGACCCTGCTGGAAGCCCTGGAGTCCATCGGCCGTCCATTCGCCGGCATGGTGGAGGACGCTCTCCTGGAATATGAAAAGGCCGTGGGGGATATCGGTATACCGGTTCATCGGGAAAATCGAAATGCTTTCCGGATGCCGGATCCGGACATGCTTAAGAGGATTGCGGGACTCAAAGCGCCGCCGGCGTCGGCTATCATGAGATATTCCGCGCGGGTGAAATCGGTTGCCCTGATGCGTTTCGGGTTCTATTCCCTGGCCGGTCTGCTGAAAAAAATCCTGAAGAAACCGGTGGACGACGCGTGGCGTGGCGCTTCGCAGGCCATCGAGGACGGGGTGGAGCGGCTGAAGCGGGAAACGGAATATTCCATACAATATCATTTCAAAAATTATAGGGAAAATATCAAATTCCAGTATTTGTTCAAACTCGTGGAAGTTGTCGCCGCTGCGCTGCACCAGGGTATGATGGACCGCTTTCAGGCCTACAACACCGATCTGGCGGCCCTGACAGCCCTTCTGGACGAAAAGCAGGTGGACAAGGAAAGGATGGTCCGCATAGTGGAGGAAGTCGGCCGCAAGGCGGAAGCCTCGAGCGCAGCCATCGCTCATCTGGACTCGAAATTGATGAAATGGATGAACTGATGCATGGGGCCTCCGGAACCGGCTGGTCCATAAGGACCGGCAACCATCGTTCAATCACCAAGGGAGGATGAGTACAATGGGAATGAATGGAGCCAGGGTCATTGCTGTAGCCAATGAAAAGGGCGGAGTGGGGAAAACCGCGACCGTGGTAAATTTGGGGGCTGCCCTGTCAAAACGCGGGCACAAGATTCTGCTGGTCGATATGGACCCCCAGCACAACACCACCACGGGTTTGGGAGCCGGTGTCGACCATGAAGCCGTCAGCGTGTACGACCTGATGAATGAAGAGGGTGACAACATCCCGGCGAGGGATGCCGTGTTGGAAACCAAATGGGAAAGACTCCATCTGATTCCCTCGCATATTGATCTGGCCGGCGCAGAAGTGGAACTCATCGATACGGAAGGTCGGGAGAACCGGTTGAAAAAAGTCCTGACGCCGATTGTACCTGATTACGATTTCATTCTCATCGATACCCCGCCGAGTCTTTCCCTGCTAACGGTCAATGTGTTCGCTTTTGCCCGAGAACTGCTGATTCCCTGCCAGACTCATCCATACGCCTTCGGCGCCCTGGCGGATCTGTTCGATACGGTCCAGACCATCCAGGAAGAGATGAATCCGGATTTGCGGCTGACCGGCATCCTGGCGACTTTTTTCGACCAGCAGACCATCGTCAGCCGGACGATATTGGAAAAACTCAGGACCATGGAACCGTACAATAAGTTGTTGCTTCGGACCGTCATCCGCAGCAATACCACCATCGCCGCCAGCACCGCGGTCTGCAAACCGGTGGTTTTCTATCGCACGGCAAGCAATGGGGCTGCCGATTATATGGCCCTCGCCGAGGAACTGGAGACACGCAAACCGATGTGACGGTTTCCGATAACGAGCGTCTATATCATGACTAGCGGTTTATGACCATGGGCTGGCATAACGATCTAATCGATGACGGCGCGATACAGCCGCAAACTATTGCCGACCACGGAAAGACTGCTGAAAGCCATGGCAAGGGCAGCCAGCATCGGGTGGAGCTGGGCCAGTGGCGCGGGGATGGATGCCAGCGGCGCCAATGCTCCGGCGGCCACCGGTATCAAGAGACTGTTGTAGCAGAAAGCCCAGAACAGATTCTGTCGGATTGTCCTCATGGTGGCACGGCTGAGGCGTATGGAACGTAACACGCCATCCAGATTCCCGCCCGCGAGGATGATGTCGGCGCTTTCGATGGCGATATCCGTTCCCGTGCCAATGGCGAAACCGACATCGGCCTGGGCCAGAGCCGGCGCGTCGTTGATGCCGTCCCCGACCATGGCGACACGTTTTTTTTCTGCCTGCAGGGTTTTTATTTTCAGCGCCTTTTCTTCCGGCCGGACTTCCGCGATAACCCCGTCGACACCCAGTTGATCCCCGATGGCCTTGGCAGTATGGTAGTTGTCCCCGGTCAGGATGACGGTGGAGATGCCCTGTTCCCGCAGGTGGCGCAGCGTTTTCGCGGCCTCCGGTTTTACCGTATCCGCCAAGGCGATGATGCCGGCGGGTCGATTGTCGATGCCCGCCATGATGACGGTTTTCCCTTCCGATTGAAGCCGTTCGATGTCGCCATGGGCGGAATCGATGGGAATTCCCGATTCCGCGAGCCAGGCCGGTTTCCCGGCCGTCACTTTGCGACCGTTGACGATTGCCCGGACGCCCGCTCCGCTGAAAGTTTCGAATTCCGACGGTTCGGGCGGAACCAAGCCCATGCGGCCCGCTGCCGCGAAGATGGCTTTGCCCAGCGGATGCTCCGAGCCTTTTTCCGCGGCGGCCGTCATGGCAAGCAGTTCCTCGCGGCTCTCACAAACCGGTGCCAGGGGCAGAACATCCACGACATCCGGTTTTCCCCTGGTAAGGGTTCCGGTTTTATCGAACACAATGACGTCGAGTTCGGCGGCGGCCTCCAGGGCCGTACTGTTTTTAAAGAGGATCCCTTTTTCCGCGGCTTTCCCGGTTCCCGCCATGATGGCCGTCGGGGTGGCCAATCCCAGGGCGCAGGGGCAGGCAATGACCAGGACGGCCACCAGGCGGATGATGGCCGCAACGAAGTCTCCGCCCAGCCACCACCAGAGTACGAACGTGGCAACCGCCACCAGAATGATGGCGGGGACGAACACGGCGGCGACCCGGTCCGCAAGGGCCTGGATGGGCGCCCGGCTTCCCTGGGTTTCCTGGACAAGCCGGATGATCTGGGATAAGACCGTATCCCGGCCTATCCTGGTTGCCTCGATGGTCAGCATGCCGGTATGGTTGATGGTTCCACCCACCACTCGGCTGCCTTTTTCCTTATCCACCGGAAGGGACTCGCCGGTCAGCATGGCCTCATCCACCGCGGACGTCCCGTTGACGACCAGCCCGTCCACCGGAATGCGCTCTCCCGGACGGACAACCAGGAGCTGGCCCACCTCAACGGACGATAACGGGACTTCCTTTTCGATTCCCTGCTCCAGAACAAAAGCCGTTTTCGGGCGCAGCCCCATCAGTTTGCGAATGGCTCCGCCTGTTTTGCTTTTCGTCCGGGCTTCCAGGAGTTTGCCGAACTTGATCAATGTAATGATGACGGCCGCGGTTTCGAAATATACATGCTCTCCCAGGGAAGGCCATATCAGGATCATGGTTGAATAAACATACGCGACGGATGAACCCATGGCTACCAGGACATCCATATTGGCGCTGCGGTTTCGCAGGCTGTTGAGACCGCCTTTGTAGAAATCCAGACCGGTATAGAATTGAACCGGAGTCGCCAGAATGAACAGCAGCCAGTTGACGGCGGATGAATGGCTCCAGGCGCCGGTCAGATGGAAATCCCGTGTCATGCTGAAAACAAAGAGCGGGACGGTAAACAAAAGGCCTATCAGGAGCTTTTTGCGTTGGAGGGCGATCTCGGTTGCCCGGGCCGCCTGTTCTTCGTCCTCCTCCTCCTCGCCGGACGAGGCGGTCGCGCTGAAACCGGCTTTTCGAACAGCCTCGATGATGTCATCCGGGGATGAAATCGTCGGAATATATTCCACCTGCAGCATTTCAGCTGCAAAATTCACGGTCGCGTTTCGGATGCCGGGGATTTTTTTCGCCAGGACTCGTTCGATGTTCATGGCGCAGTTGCTGCACGTCATGCCGAGAATCGAGAATTCCTTCCTGACGGTCGGCACCTTATAGCCTGCCTGCTCGATTCTGGCTGCAATTTGTCCGCTGTTCACGGATTCCGGATGGAATGATACCGTTGCCCTTTCGGCGGCGAAGTTCACTTCCGCGTGACTGACCCCGTTCATTTTCCGCAAGGATCGTTCAATGTTTGCGGCACAATTGACGCAAGTCATCCCCGATATCGGCAGCATCACGGTATGCAATGGTCCACCCATGATCCTCTCCCCCTTTCCGCTCAATCGGCCGGATAATTCATTTCTTTCAACGCCGCTTGGATTTTTTCCAGGGTGGCTGGGGTGGTCCATTCCACAACCATTTCCTTCTTCACCGCATCTCCCGAAACGGTCAGAACTCCTTTGATGTCGGTAATTTCATTTATAATCGCGGTGACACAATGCCCGCAACTGATCCGTGGGATGAAAAACGTGTGCTTTTCCATGCTGTCCCTCCTGTTGATTCGGTCATTCGGGAAGATCACCGGCAAATCCATCCGCCGCTTTCGCTGGATGAAATACGAAATCGGCGGCTCCATGGCAGATCTGATTCAGCCGTCACCCGGTTCCCAACATAATACCCTGCCGGCTGTTTGTCATCTATCCTTTCAGCTTTTCCAAGTTTTCTCTTGCGAATTCAATGGTCGGATCGAGTTCCAGGGCCATGGCGTAATACCGCAGGGCTTTATTTCGATCGCCCAGCTCCCGGTAATTGGAACCGATGTTGGCGTAATCGATGGCCGAGTCGGGATTCAGCCGGAGCACTTTCTGAAAACAGTCAATGGCTTCCTGGTGTTTTTTTAATTTGAAAAAACAGAATCCCATCAGGTTGTGAATATCGGTTCTTTCCGGATCCAGGCCCGCGCCTTTGGCAAGCACATCCAATGCGTCGTGGTATGCGCCCATTTCTTTCAGGCAAACCCCCATGTAGGAATAGATGCTGGCCTTGTCCTGTTCGTTGGGTTCTAGGGCCATGGCTTCCTGAAAACAGGCAAGCGCCTGATCCTGTTTTTCCATTTGGAGCAGACAGACACCCTGGTAGAATTTTAAATAATATTTATCCGGAAGGAGTTGTTCCATTTTTTTCAGTTCCGCCAAGGCCGTTTCCGGTGGATTTTTTTCGGTCACGATTTTGGCGGAAAACATGCCCACCGAAGTGCCGACGGCGCGTTCCCTGAAATGCGCTCCCGGGATGATGGTATAAAAAGCCGGTATTTGCAAATCCGGATGCGTGGTGTCGATCACCAGGACCTCCATGCCTTTTCCGGACAGGGCAGCCAGGCAATTTTCAATCTCCACCCGGAGATTGTTGTCGGACAGGTCCGGCAGTTCATGGATAGATCGATAGGAGACCGGATCGGTGATGTAACGGGCCTCATCCAGCCGGACGAATTTCGGCAGACCGCTGGCGACATAATTGGCCTCCGTGTTGAAATCTCCCGCCAGTTGCGCGACTTCCGTCAAGGCACGGCTCAAGGCTTTTTGCGGATTGGGCGTGGTTCCGGCGGTCCAGATGATTTCACTCCTGGCCGGGAAGGTCGCCGGATCGTAGGCCAGAACGCTGATGGTGGGAATCCCCATATCCAGGGTCAGATCGGAAACAAATAGACGGATCCCCGCCTGCCGGTATTTACCCAACATTTCGACTACCATGGCGTCGGTGGCGGATTCCGGCCGTATGCCGGGGACGGGAAGTTTTCCCTGGCTGACGAGGGCCGATACATGCCGTTCGACAATTTCACATATACCCTGGAGCAGCGCCTCCTCGGCGCAATTTCCCGCCGACGGGCCGTTGAACTCATTGATGGTATAGAACCAGTCGAAAGGGATCAGGACTTTTTCCTTACGCGCCAGATGAAAACCCCAAGTCCACTTTTGCTCTACGTTTTCAAAGATTTTTCGGGCAGTTTCCTGCTCCCGGCGGTCGTCATGGACCGATTTCGCGATCATGTCAAACGGAAGCGCTTCTTTTTTTAAATTCCGATAACGGTCCGTTATAAAATTTTCCGGTTGGTTGCAGAACGAAAAAAAACTGAAGCGCTCGGCAAGTTCCATGACGGCGCTGGCTTCCGCCTGCTGGGGGGTGGCACCCTTTCCCATCTGTTTTTTGGTGCCGGTGACCGCCATGGCATCGGGGCCGCAAATACTGAAATACACTGGAATGTCAAGACGGCCGTTATCGATTCGAACCGTTTTTTCGAGTATTCGAAGGTTCAGGCGTTCAAGCCGATTTTTCATTACAGCGACGGTCTGCTCCGGCGGCATTATTTTGTCCTGGTCCAAGGTATATTGTTTGAATACGTCATTTATCTTTAGGTGATGAATCATACTCCTGCTCCTTGCCTCCTTCCAGAATGATAGATGATACGCATCGGTTTTGGGGCGGCCCTATTTTGGAAAATATAATTTGACCGTCCTGGTGTAATTTGTTATGGTCCCGGACACAATTTATGGGGATGTAGCTCAGCTGGGAGAGCGCGGCGTTCGCAATGCCGAGGCCAGGGGTTCGATCCCCCTCATCTCCACCAGGATGAATAAAAACCCGCAGCCGGCCGGCAGCGGGTTTTTGTATTTCCCGTAAGGCGAAACCACCCTTCCGGCGGCTACATTTCCGCGTAGACGCCCTTGCGGACCGTCTGTATCATCCGCCGTTTTTTGGCTTTGTAAATGATATGGGCTAGTTTTGGGGCATTAAACCCCGTGGTTTTGATCAGGGCGGCGGTGGCCACGCCTTCCTTTTTCTTGCCGTCGGAAATGGTCTTTAAAAAGGTTTCGAGCTCTTTCATCGCATTCTCCTCCTCCCATCGTTACCATATCCGGTTCACGGCAAGCAATATCTTTCCAACCAGGTAACGTATCATGATAAAAAGAAAACGTAAAACCCAAAAAGCAAAAAAAGAAAAAAAGATGACATCCTTACGGGATGGAATTTGAAAAATCAGGCAAACGGCTGAGCCGCGGGCAGGGTTTAACTTGACATGTCAGCGTCAACCGGTGTACTACGCCATGGCAGATATATAAAATCAGTGGGTTATATGGATGCGCCCGCGTGTTCGAATAACCGAAACAGAAAGAAGGTTTTACTTATGACGAAACGCGTTGCCACGGTAGAACGAGATACCCTGGAAACCCAGATTCAGGTGGCCATCCGGCTGGACGGCAAAGGAGAACATCACATAGCAACGGGGATTCCGTTTTTCGATCACATGCTGACCCTGTTCTCCGTTCACGGGTTTTTCGACCTGGACGTGAAGGCCAAGGGGGATATAGAAGTCGATTTCCATCATACCGTTGAGGATGCGGGGTTGGTCATGGGGGAAGCATTCAGCCGGGCCCTGGGGGATCGAAAAGGTATCCGGCGATACGGTCACGCAGTCACGCCCATGGATGAGACCTTGACGGCCGTGACCGTGGATCTCTCCAACCGTCCGTTTTTGGTTTACCACGTCCCCACTCATATCCGGTCGGCCGGAGCCTTCGATATCCAGCTGGCCGGAGAGTTCTTCCGTGCTTTTGCGAACAAGGGCGGCTTGAATCTGCACATCAATGTGCAATACGGTGATAATGAGCATCATATCATCGAATCCATCTTCAAGGCGCTCGGCCGTGCCCTTGACCAGGCGGTGACCGTCGACAGCCGCATCGCCGCCTATCGTTCCTCAAAAGGGATTCTGTAATTGTCGGGCCGTGTCTCCGGAAACCGCAGTGCGAATATGGCGGCATCGATTTTTCGGAATTCATTCCGGCGGGCGCGTTCGAAAATTTCCTGCCGCCCATGGATTGCCGCGACGCTCTTGATCGGAATGATCGTGGGTTCGGGCGGTTCTGGATGCGCCCGCCGGCCGCAACCGGAGCCGCCTCTTTCAAGACCGACGATGAAGAAGCTGCTGGTGTTGCCGTTTCAATTTCCGGCGCCGGCCTCGAATCATCAGGGCGCGCTTCGCTGCCCGATTTGCGGCAGCGTATTTATGTCCGGAAAGGTGGCGGCTTCGGCGGGTGAGAAATTAACGGACCGCATGATGGGCTGGCTGCAGCAGTATTTCGACGGGATGGCGATGCGGGGTGAAAAACTGCCGGAAAATCTCAGGCCAGGGGGAATCTGGGCGCAGCCATCCGAAAGCGGTCTCGAATTCCTGGCAGGTCTTGGCCGGGCCGCTCAGGCAGACGGTGTCCTCTTCGGTTTTATTTTCCGGTATGAAGACCGGCAGGGGGACGCTTTTGCGGTGGCTCGACCGGCGTCGGTAGCCTTTGATTTACATCTGATGGATGCGCGAAATGGCGAAATCATCTGGAAAGATGCCTGGGACGAAACCCAGAAAGCCTTGAGTGACGACCTGTTCGCCGTGGATCTGTTCATACAGAGAAGGGGAAAATGGATTTCAGCGGACGAGATGGCCATGGCAGGGCTTGAGGCCATGCTGATGCAAATATGGGCCCATGATCTGGAATAACCGAAATAAATATTTTTTCTTGACAAAGCCCATCACAATAAATATTTTTAAACATTTCTTCTGTTGATACTATCATGGGTTTGGTTATGCCTGAAAAGAGATGCATTACAGTTGCGTCCACGAATATAGACCATCCTGTTATTGTACGAATGAATTTCTGTATGCTCAATCATCCTGATTTCGATGATGGAGGATGCACTCTTTGACGGTTACAATTGCTGAAGAAAAAATCAACGAAATCCGAAATTCAACAGATATAGTCGATATCATTTCGGAAACGGTTTTACTCAGAAAGGCGGGCTCCAATCATATCGGGCTCTGCCCTTTTCACTCGGAAAAAACCCCCTCCTTTACTGTAAGATCCGATAAACAGATATTTCACTGTTTTGGCTGCGGCGCGGGTGGTGATGTTTTCAGCTTCGTCATGAAACATCAGGCTTTGTCTTTCCCGGAAGCGGTTCGCCAGCTCGCCCGCCGGGGAGGAATCGATGTTCCGGACCAGACCCTCACGGCGGAACAGTCCCGGCTGATTCGGGAACGGGAAGAACTGATGGCGGTCAATCGTGCGGCAGCGGAATATTATCATTCGGTCCTGTTGCATCAGCCGTCCGGGAAAAAGGCTCTTTCCTATTTGACCGGCCGTGGAATCAGCCTGGACATGATGCGCCTGTTTCAACTGGGATATGCTCCGGACGGGTGGGATAACCTGGTCGGCGCCCTGGCCGAAAAAAAAATGTCGCTCAAGACGGCGGAAAAGGCTGGCCTGGTAACGCCGAAAAAGAAGAGCGGATATTATGACCGTTTTCGATCCCGGGTCATGTTCCCGATCATGAATTTACAGGGACAGGTCATCGCCTTCGGCGGCAGGGTCCTGGATGCTTCGCTTCCCAAATATCTGAACTCGCCCGAAACCCCGTTGTTCAGCAAAAGCCGTACCTTGTACGGCCTGAATTTCGCCAGGAAAAAATGCCGCGAGCAAGGGACCATTTTCATTGTTGAAGGATATATGGATTTCCTGGCGCTGTTTCAGCATGGGATTGAAAATGCGGCGGCGACACTGGGAACTGCCATGACCTCCGAGCATATCCGTAGTCTTAAGGGTTTCGCCGGCAAGGCCATATTGGTGTACGATTCCGACGAGGCCGGACTGAAGGCTGCCCATCGAAGTATTGCGGTGATGAACAAGGACTTGAATGAATACCGGATTTTGGTTTTGCCGCCAGGGCATGATCCGGATTCTTTCCTGCGGCAGTTTGGAACCGACGAATTTCTTCGGAAAGCCGGGAGTGCCATGGGCGTTTTTGAATTTCTGATCGAATCGGCCGTCAAAAAACACGGCCTTTCCATGGAGGGGAAACAACGGATTCTTGCGGAAATGGAAACCCATCTGATCAGCGCCAGGGATTCCCTCGACATGTCGCTGTACAGCAAGGAATTGGCGGAAAGAATTCAGGTGGATCAGCAGGCCGTTCTCGAAACAATCCGCCGGAAAATGGCTGCCAAGGGGTCAGTGCCCCAGCTGCAACGGAGGAAGGACGAATGGGCCCAACCGGTTGTCGGCCGGGAGAGCGACAGGCTGGAAAAAAGAATCATCACCAAAATGCTTCAGTTCCCGGAAAAAGCCACGGTGCTGATTGAAAAGGAGCGGGTGCTGGATTTTTTTGAAGACAAGAATCTGAAAACCATCGGTGCGGCGATCATCGAGCTGAACAAAAACGGCCGAAAGCCGGCTGCCGGTTTGTTGACGGCAATAGTCGATCCGGACCAGCGCCGCTTGATCACCTCCATGACAATCCAGGATGAACCGTGGCATACGGAAGGCTGGCGGAAATTGATTGGACAGTTTATGGACAGACGTCAGCACCGAGCAGGAAAAAACTTGTCAAAACGAATAAAGGACGCGGAAGCGGCGAATGATCATGAGCTCGCGATACAGCTGCTGGCGGAAAAACAACGCCAGGTAAAAGAGAAATTGTTGAAACCGAAAGAGTCATCAGGAGGCAAATTTATATGACAAAAAAAACCGCCGGCAACCGGGAATCCTCTTCTCCAAAGACCGAAAACCAGATCAAGGCGGCGCAAAAGAAAGCCCTGGAAAGCCTGATTCAGAAAGGGAAGGATGAAGGTCAGTTGTCCTATGATGAAATTTATGAGGCGCTGCCCGAGGATTTGATGTCTCCGGACAAGATTGACGACACGCTGATGATGTTCGACGACATGAATATCCAGATCATGGACAATAAGAAAAGAAACCTGACCAGCAAGGCGAAGTCACTGCATGACAAATCCTTTCAAAACGATGATGTCCTGGCGTCTTCCGTCGGTGATTTCGGATCGGTGACCGATCCGGTCAAAATGTACCTGCGGGAGATGGGGCTTGTGACCCTGCTGAGCCGCGAAGGGGAAATCGCCATTGCCAAAAAAATCGAGGAGGGGGAGCAGGAGGTTTTAAAGGCCATGCTGGAGACCACCATCGGCGTCGAAAGCATCATGGCCCTGGAAGACAATATCGAGGTGGGAAATTTGCGGGCGAAACATGTCCTCCGGGATGTGGATGAAGGCGATACCTATATCGACGAAGTCGCCCAGATCGAGAATTTCCTGGAAACCATCCGCACCATTAAAACGCTGGACAGGGAAAACCGGGATCTGCGGAAACAACTATTCAGCATGAACCGGGTATCGGATGAGCAGAGAAAGGTGCGGCGGGCCATCACCCGCCGCACCAATAAAATTTTTGACCTGCTGAAAGACTGGCGGTTCGAGAGCACCATCATCGACCGTATCGAAAGCCGGATCAAAGCCCATATCGACTGGTTTGATCATCTGAATAAAATCATGACCCGATACGCGGACTCCTTTGACACGCCCATTACGGAATTCCGTGGTCAATTAAAGTCCCAGACGAATTTCGTCAGATGGGGGGGGCAGAACAGCAACCAGAAACGGGATGAACTGATTACCCTGTATCATGAATGCGTCGACATCCAGCAACGGATGCGTCAGCGTACGTTGTCGATCAAGGCTAACAGCCGGACCTTGAAGCGGATTATGACAAGCGTCGAAGATGGTAGGTCCCGGGCGAAAGCGGCGAAAAAGGAATTGATCCGAGCGAACCTGCGTTTGGTTGTCAGTATTGCCAAAAAATATACCAACCGGGGGCTGCAGTTCCTGGATCTGATCCAGGAAGGCAATATCGGACTGATGAAGGCGGTTGATAAATTCGAATATCGGCGGGGGTATAAATTCAGCACCTATGCCACCTGGTGGATTCGACAGGCCATCACCCGCGCCATCGCGGATCAGGCCAGGACCATTCGCATTCCGGTTCATATGATCGAAACCATCAACAAGCTCATCCGTACTTCACGCTATCTGGTCCAGGAATTGGGACGTGAACCTTCACCGGAGGAAATCGCCCAGAAGATGGAAATCCCCCTCGACAAAGTGCGCCGGGTGCTGAAAATTGCCCGGGAACCCATTTCGCTGGAAACCCCCATTGGTGAAGAAGAAGATAGTCACCTGGGCGATTTTATAGAAGATAAAAAATTTATGCTTCCGTCGGACGCCGCCGTCAACATGAATTTGGCCGAACAGACCCGAAAGGTATTGGCAACTTTGACGCCCCGGGAAGAAAAGGTCCTGCGCATGCGGTTTGGCATCGGGGAAAAGGCGGATCATACCCTGGAAGAGGTCGGCAAGGATTTCGCGGTGACCCGGGAAAGAATTCGGCAGATAGAGGCCAAGGCTCTCAGAAAACTTCGGCACCCGACCCGGAGCAAGAAACTGAAAAGTTTCATCGACTCATAAGGCTTGACAAAATATCCGTATGGCGGTAGGAACCTTCGATTCCATACTGAATGGCGGGCCCATAGCTCAGTTGGTAGAGCCACCGGCTCATAACCGGTCGGTCCCTGGTTCGAGCCCAGGTGGGCCCATTTTTCCCGTTTGGACAATACGGCATGCTGAAACGCTTATCACTACTCCGGGGGATTGACCGAGATGAATCGTTCCGGGAAAAAACATCCAAAAAGAGGCGTGAGAGATTTCTTTCACGCCTTTTTCTTTAGCGGACGATGACGGCAATCTTATCCGACATTATTGGCATCCTGAATGAACTCGCTCCACCCTCCCTTGCCGAGGAATGGGATAACGTGGGGCTTCAAATCGGACGGCCCGACTGGCCGATCCGCTCGATCTGGGTGGCGTTGGATCCCTCCCCCGTGGTTATTCACGCTGCCTGCAATGCCAAAATCGACCTGCTGGTTACCCATCACCCTTTGATGCTTACACCCATCCGGAACATTGATTTTCGATCAACGACAGGGGCGATCATCCGTGCGGCAGCGGTTCATCAACTGGCTGTTTTTTCAGCTCATACAAATCTTGACAGCGTAAAGGGAGGCGTCAACGACGTGCTGGCGGATATGATCGGGCTTTCGGAGTGTACGCCGATGATCCGCGGAACCGGAGAAAACAAGGTCAAACTAGTGCTGTTCGTCCCGGAGGACTATGAAGAAACGATCCTGGAAGCCCTGTTTCAGACTGCGGCCGGCCATATCGGGGAGTATTCCTGTTGCGCCTTTATCGGCAGGGGGCACGGAACGTTTCTGCCGGGAAAAGGAACCCGGCCGTTTGTCGGCGAATCCGGAGCACTGACACGCGTGGCAGAAGTGAGAATCGAAACCGTTGTACCGGAAAAAGAACTTTCACAGGTTCTGGCCCATGTAAGACGATATCATCCTTATGAAACCATGGCCTATGATGTATACCCCCTGGCGGGGACATTCGATGACGCCGGAATTGGCCGTTTTGGAGTGTTCGGGGAAGCTATGCCGCTGGAGACACTGGCGGTAAACCTGAAGCGGAAGATGAACCTGCCCTGGATTCGATTCATCGGAAGGAAGGACCTGACGGTGACCAATGCGGCACTTTGTTCCGGAAGCGGAAGTTCCCTGATCAGTCGATTTCTGGCATCAAAAGCCGATGTTTTGATCAGCGGCGACCTCCGCTACCATGATGCCAGAACCATTGAGGAAGCCGGTCGGGGCGCCATCGACATCGGTCATTTCGCATCCGAGCAGATCATCCTGAAACCCCTGGCGGACAAACTCCGGGCAGCCATAACGGGAAAAGGGTATCCCGTCATGGTGGACGCCTGCTCCCTGGAAAAAGATCCGTTTTGGATCATATGACAGATTATCACGGATGGATGGAAACATGTTGACCGTAACCAAAGAACAGATCGAAACCCTGGTTCAGCTGCAGCAGATCGACAATGAAAGCCGGAAAATTCGGTCCAAGTTGGATCTGCTGCCGCAGAAAGTGCAGGAATTGGATTCCCGCTTGCGGGAAATCGAAAACGAAATTACGGAAAAAACAAGCTCTTTCAGCGAATTACAGAAAGAATACCGCTCCCGGGAAGCGGAATCGAAAGTCAATCAGGCCCAGATCAAGAAAAGTAATGAGAAACTGCCACTGGTGAAAACCAATAAGGAATATCATGCCATTCTGAAAGAGATCGAGGATCTGCAAAAAAAAATATCCACCATCGAAGATCTCATGATCGCCAGCCTGGATCGCATGGAAACCGAGGGGCGGCTGATTTCCGAACAAAAAGTCGAGGCCGGGCGGCTAACAATCGAAATTCAGAGCGAGAAGGAACAGCTCGAGAAGGAAAGCGTGGAGGATGAGGCCAGGTTGCGCTCGCTGATGGAACAATGGGAGGTCGTCACCCGTAATGTCCCGGAGAAGCTGCTGGCGCGATTCAACCAGGTCCGCAAACAGTCTCCCGGCATGGCCATCGCGGTTGTGAAGGATGCGGTCTGCCAAGGTTGCCATATGAACATCCCGCCACAGCTTTATAATGAACTGCAGCGGGGCAACACCTTGAAATTTTGTCCCTGGTGTCATAGGATGATCTATTGGAACGGCAATGCGCGGTCGGAGCCGTCCAGACGATCGCCGGATCCGATCGACTGATCCGGAGGAAAGTCCGAACACCAAAGAGCGGGGTGCTCCATAACGTGGAGTCACGGCGACGTGAAGGAAAGTGCAACAGAAAGTATACCGCCCTGATGATGCCTGCGACCAGGTCGGAAGCATCGAACAGGGTAAGGGTGAAAAGGTGCGGTAAGAGCGCACCAGTTCTCCGGGTGACCGGAGAAGCTCGGTAAACCCCACCCGGTGCAAGACCAAATAAGAAAGTGCTTGAGGGTTGCTCGCCCAAGCTTTCGGGTAGGTCGCAAGAGATGCCGGGCAACCGGTATCCAGAGAGGAATGATCGTCGATCGTTGCGGGGTGACCCGCAATGGTAACAGAATTCGGCTTACGGACGGCTCCGACCGCTTATTTCAACCGGATCGTGGGGTGGAGCCCCCGGTCCTAGGCGTTGGTCGTACATGACGGGGGATGAACAATTTTTAGCGAGACAATGTCTCCACTCGGGAAAATGCAAGAAAAAAATATTTCAACAAAAGCCTGTGACATAACATTTGCGGAAAAGATCCGGTTCTATTCCCATGACTATCTGAAGGCCTGCATCTATATCACCACTATCCAATCAATCCCTTATTATTTTACCAAAAAACTCTATTCAAACCTGATCGCTTCCTCCCAGTTGCTGGAAGATTTTTTGGATTTTCATGGTGCCAAAAACAATTCCAACTGGTATTTTTATCGTGAACTTTCGGCGGCTGTCCGGCACTTGGCCCTTGCGGGATATTCCCAGAAGCACATATCAAACCGGTTGATTTTTTATGACCTGCCGGACACGGGGCAATTCGCCGTCGAAGGAGAGAAAACCCTGGATTTTTTTACCACCACCTTGACGAAACTGGCTCCCGTAATTCTGGAGGAGGCCGAACGGTTGGCCATTCCCATGCCTCGGGAGCATTACAGCAAGGACGATTTCCCGGGCATCATGACCAGCGAAATGCTGGAGTATGATATCGACGACGAAGACAAAGATCAGCAGAAACAAAACATCGTTAAAATCGCCAATGAGTTTTTGCGCATCGCCGGCAATTTCGATCAGATGGGTTTTTATGAGCCTTATGATATCGAGACGATAAAGGAGATTGTGCCGGACAAGGTGAATGAAGTCGAAGTCCGGAGATTCGAAATGCTGGTTCATAATCTTCAGTCCTCCTTCGACACGTATGTGATTCACGGCGGATATCGCCTGGGCAACCGCAAGCTGAAACAGTTGCGTGGCCATTTTTCCATCGTATTCCATATCCTTCAGATAGTGGGCCGGCTGCTTCATTTTTATGAACGCCACCTGCTGGAAAGAGGGTATAAAAATATTTATCGGCAGGTCCGCGAACGGATGTCGGGTCTCATCAACACCGAGCTTCTGCTGGATCGCACCATCAATTTCGGTCTTTACTACGCCTGCCGTTTTTTATCCGATGGTAAAAAAATCGCCCACGAGATTTTAAATGAGAATATCGAGCGCGGCAGAATCACGGTGGGGATCCCGGTCAAACTCGGTTTCCACAGCCGCCCGAGTCTTCTGGTGGCGAAGATCGTTCAGTATTACGGCGGGCAGGTGGAGCTGTGCGTGGGTGACGCCCGCTTCGATGCCAGCAGCGTCCTGGATATTCAATGGGCCGGCGGAAAAATTCATAAGGAAGAAATTACCCAGGTGGTTTTTGAGGGAGATGCACGCGCCCTGGCGGATATCGCCATACTGGCCGGGGTAAACTACGGGGAAGATACCATGGGTAAAGGGATTGCGCTGCCCAGAGAGTTGAACTACCTGCGTTGATGGGTTCGCCAGCCGCCATGGAACCCGCCGCCGGAGCCATTATTGTGGCCGGAGGTTCGGGATTGCGCATGGGCAGGGAGATCCGCAAACAATATCTTCCCGTTGCGGGGATTCCCATAGTAGCCCACACGTTGAGAGCATTCTGCGGCTGCGGGTTTTTCCAGCAGGTGGTGTTGGTCGTGCCAGCAAGCGATTTCGACTTCTGCCGCACAAATATCATCCCATTTGGCCAGCCGCCCGTGCCGATATTGCTGGCAGTCGGCGGCGGGAATCGCCAGGATTCGGTCTTCGCCGGTCTTGCGGCACTTCCCCGGAAAAACGGCGTCGTGGTCATTCATGATGCTGTCCGGCCGTTTGTCCGGCGGGCTGAAATCTCGGCCTGTATTGACGGCGCCAGAAAAAACGGCGCCTGTATTCTCGGACTTCCCGTCGTCGAGACCCTGAAGCAGGCCCCCGCCGGTATCATCCGTCGCACCATCGATCGGAATGGTATCTGGATGGCGCAAACACCCCAGGCATTTCAGTATGACCTGATCCAAAAGGCGCATGAAGCCGCTAAACAAGAGGGGTTTGAAGGTACGGATGACGCATCGCTGCTGGAACGCCTCGGGCATCCGGTCCATATCATTCCCGGCAGCCGTGTGAATATCAAGATTACGACCCCGGAAGATTTGACACTGGCGGAGGTTTTGTTTCCAGCGTTTCGACCGGAATAGAATGTAGTCAAATGGGTTCAATTCGCGGGCAGGCCTCCCGTGATGGAAAAAAATCTTGCCCGGGAAACATATCCCGGAATATCGGGTTATTTGCCATGCCGATATATTTATCTATGATTGTAAGTTGTTAAAAAATTATTCGGATTCCTTCCGGCAGAAAGCGAACGAAAAGAAAAGCCCGACGGCGTTTTTTTATTGACAATATAAACGCCTCTCCCCTATAAAAACATTGTTTACAGCATATTTTTACCAGCGAGTCATATTCTGTTTTGGCAATGCCGGATGATGTTGCGGCGCACAAAAACGCCGGAACGGAAGAATTGAGCGTAACTCCCGATCAATGAAATGGAAAATGGAATCAACAGCGGAAAAACCCATCGAACGTAGGAAGTACAAGCGCTATCGGATGCAGAACGGGGTGTTCGCCGTTTTAGGGCCCCAGTCGTCCAGAATGGGGCAGATCATTGATATCAGCAATGGCGGGGTGGCCTTTTATCACAAGGATACTCATGCGAAGCCTGAACAAAATGACGAGCTGTCCATCCTGATGGATAACAACCAGGCGACGGTAAGTTATGGGCCGTTGAAATTTCAGGCGAATATTGTCTGGGAGACCCCAATTGACACCAGCAGGCATTCCGGAATCACGCGACGTTGCGGACTTGAATTCAAGGAGTTGACCTATTATCAGCGTGCCTGGCTGGTCGAATGCATTAAAAATCATACGGTTTCGCAACAGGATGCTGTCCCCTGACCATCGTCGGCAGGGTTCGGAGCACAGAACGGGGCGGCGCCGCATTATCCAGGAAAAATCAGCCGGTTTACGATCAATCCATTGAATCCGTTCTCGTTCCCCGAGGAAAAAAACCATCCCAACTGAAGCATGCATTTGCCGCAGCTGGCGAACCGCCAGCTGAAACCCCGGAACCAGCTCCATTCGGACGTGGGCAGGCCCGAGTATCGACAGCCGGATGCATGCCGAAAGCAGGCGATTTCGAAAAGAATCCCCTGGGGATTGGCGAAAGTATGCTGGTGGGCCCCCTGGACCGTCATCCGTTCCGAAGTGCTGGTGATGGGTTGACGGCAGTTGCCGCACAAGACGGCGTCCCGCTCCTCCGATTGTTCCCGATCCGCTGGCTTCGAATTTACAACCGGAATGATTTCCGGGGACTCTCTTTTCAGGAAAAAGGCCGGCATCCTGGTTGCGACGGGCAGGGTGATCACGATGATGATTCTCCGCAATGAAGACGCCGCAGGACACCTAAAGTTTTAACCATGGGCAGCTTTTTGTAAAGGCCGGAAGACAACGCCAGTTGATACACCTGAAAGGGTGCCTGTCCACCCGCCGCGGGATCGGCAAAAATATCGTGTATCAGCAGAAATCCGCCCGGGATGATATGATTGGACCAGGAGTTGTAATCGGTGAAAGCGGCTGCATAGGAATGCCCGCCGTCGATGAAGACCAAGCCCAGTGGCGTGGCCCATGAACGCGCGGCGACTGCGGAGGGGGCAACGATGGGAACAACCGTATCCTCCAGGTTCGCCAGCCCGATGGTCCGGCGGAAGGAGGTGAAACTGTCCATTTGAAAAGACGGATAATGGAACAGCGCCGGATCAAAATATTCCTCCCCGGGTTGCTGCTCTTCCGAGCCGCGATGATGATCAATGGAAAACAGCACCGCCCGGTTTTCCTGACAGGCGGTTCCAATATAAACAGTTGATTTCCCGCAATAGCTGCCGATTTCAAGGCATGGGCCCAGGAGGCTGGCCCGTTGGGCGATCCGGTAAAGGCATTCCCCCTCTTCGGCATCTAGGAACCCTTTGATGGTATGGATCAGTTCCGGTTTACATGTCATCATAATTCCTCACCAGCACTTCCCGGGGTTTGACCCCGTCCTGCGGCCCGACGATCCCTTCGATTTCCATCATTTCGATGATTCTGGCCGCCCGGTTATAGCCGATCCGCAAATGGCGTTGCACCATCGAAATGGAGGCCTGCTTTGTTTTGGTGACCAGGGCGACGGCTTCATCATAGCGTTCATCATGTTCTTCCGGTTCCGGGCTTTCTTCCGCTTTGATCTGGCTTTCGATCACGGCGGCATCGTATTCCGGAGGTTTTTGATTTTTCAGGAATTCGATGACTCTGCCGATTTCGTCTTCCGATATATAGGCCCCATGGATGCGTTGCAGTTTGGCCGTTCCCGGCGGCAGATAGAGCATGTCGCCGCTTCCCAGCAGATTTTCCGCGCCGTTGGCGTCCAGAATGGTCCGGGAATCGGTTTTCGACGATACCTGGAACGAGAGTCGGGTGGGGAAATTGGCTTTGATGACCCCGGTGAGCACATCCACCGACGGCCTTTGAGTGGCCAGCACCAGATGAATGCCGGCAGCACGCGCCATCTGGGCCAGGCGCGTCAGCGCCACTTCCACGTCCCGGGAAGCAACCATCATCAGGTCGGCCAGTTCATCGATGATAATGACGATATACGGCAGACTCTCCCCCTCATTTTCCTGGTTGCCCGACGGTTCCTTGTTGAATTTCCGGTTGTATTGGGTGATGTTGCGGGCTTTCTTTTCGGACAGCAGCTGATAGCGGCGCTCCATTTCCCGTACGGCCCAGAATAGGGCGTTGGTGGCCAGCTTCATGTCGGTCACCACCGGGGTGATCAGATGCGGGATTCCATCGTAAACGGACAATTCTATCCGTTTGGGGTCGACCATGATCAGTCTGACATCCTCGGGAGTTGCTTTGAACAACAGGCTGGTGATCATGGAGTTCAGGCCGACGCTTTTCCCGGCGCCGGTTGCGCCGGCGATGAGCAGATGGGGCATTTTATCCAATTCCGTGACCACCGGGTTGCCGACAATGTCCTTCCCGAGACACAAGGTCAGTTTGGATTTGGATTTCATGAAATTGTCCGAGCTGACAATCTCTTTGAAACTGACGGTTTCCCGAGTGGCGTTGGGAATCTCAATGCCGATGGCGTCCTTTCCGGGTATTGGCGCCACAATGCGGATACTGATGGCCCGTAACGCCAGCGCCAAATCATCGGTAAGGTTTACGATTTTATTGATCTTAACACCAGGTGCGGGTTTATATTCGAAAGTGGTGATGACCGGACCTGGATAGACCGCTACGACTTTTCCCAATACACCGAAATCCTCCAGTTTTTTTTCTACCATCAGGGACTGCATGCGCAGGTTTTCGTCATCGATTGTAGTGGGTCGCGGCGGCGGGTCGTTCAACAGCTTGATGGACGGCAGCCGGAAATCCCGATCATCGCGCATGAAGCTGAATTCTTCCTGCTGGGGTTTGGGCGCTTCCTTGACCGGTTGCGGAGGCGGTGGCTGAATCTTGATTTCCGGGGTCTCCTTGACCTGCCGGGTGGGTTGCGTTTTCAACCGGTTTTTCTTTTTTTCCCTGCGGGCCTGGAGGGTGATTCTCATGGCGTCGATCCGCCCCCACAGGGTACGCAGAATTCGCCAGGATATGACAGCAAAACGGGTGGGTGAAAAACCAAGGGCGAGATTCAGCCCGATGAGGATCAGGACCATGAGGATGAAGAAGGCGCCGGTGGGTTTGGCAACCGCTGTCAGGAAGTCCGTCAAAGCTGTGCCGATAGCCCCGCCGGCATGGTAGGAAGCGCCCCACAGCGAATAGGCATTTTTGCGCAAAGCGAAAAGACTTCCGGTACCCACCATCAGGATAACTCCGCCCAGCAGTGACAAACCCACCGATCGGGCGGCGGGCATTCCCAGCAGCCGCGGCATGGCAAGCAGGAGAAGCATGGGAACCCAGAAGGCGCCGAGTCCGAAGAGGCCGATCAACAGCCCCGCCAGATGTGATCCGAGAAGTCCGAAGACATTCTGGACCGATCCGGCGGCCCTGGCGTGGTGAACCGATGGATCGTCGGGACTGTAGGACAGCAGGCTGATCAGCGTCAGCAGAAAGAGAAAGAAAAGTATTATGCCGGAGATTTCTTTACGCATTTTTATAGTAGTCGTTTCTTCCGCACCGGGTATGGTTATAGTTCCAGGATAATCGGAATGATAACCGGGCGCCTGCGAATGGTAAAGTAAAAATATTGCCGCAGGGCGCTCTGCAATTTTGAGCGGATGACTTCCGCCCTGTCCGCAACTTCAGGCCCTATATCTTCGACGATTTCCAGGATGACACACTGGGCGTCTTCCAGAAGATGGCCGGTCTCGGTGAAAAAAACAAATCCCCTTGACATGATTTCCGGTCCATAAGTCACCACTCCGGTTTCCTCGTCAAAAACAAGGGCTACGATGACAAGGCCGTCTTCAGCGAGGCTGCGTCTTTCTTTCAGCACGCTTCGTCCGACGTCGCCGATGCCCTTGCCGTCAACCAGAACGCGGCCGGTCATGATGCTCTCGCCAATCCGGCCGCCGGTCTCTGTAAATTCTATTGTCTGGCCATTTTCCACCAGGAGGATTCTTTCCTCCGGAATGCCGGATTGTTTCGCCAGTCTGGCGTGCAGCAGCAGATGGCGATACTCGCCATGAATGGGAATGAAATAGGCTGGTTTGGTCAAACCGATCATCAATTTCAATTCTTCCTGGAACGCATGCCCGGAAACATGGATATCCGATATTTTTTCATATACGACGTCGGCGCCGCGCCGGAACAAATTGTTGATGATATTGGTGATGGCCTTTTCATTGCCCGGAATGAACTTGGACGACAGGATCACCGTGTCCCCTGGTTTAATCTGAATGTGCTTATGGGTGTCCATGGCCATTCTGGCAAGAGCCGACATGGGTTCTCCCTGGCTGCCGGTGGTGATGATGACGATTTCACGGTCCGGAAACTGCCCCACCTGGTCGATGGTGATTTCCATCGATTCGGGCACATTCAGATATCCCAGGTGTTTGGCGATATCCACCGTCAATTCAATGCTGCGGCCGCTGAACACGACTTTGCTGCCTCTGCGGCCGGCGATGTTGACCATTTCCTGGATACGCGCCACATTGGATGCAAAAAGCGCTACGATGATTCTGCCTTCGCTGCGGTTGGCGATCCGTTCCAGGTTTTCCCCGACGGTCTGGTCGGAAATCGTATAGCCCTCTTTTTCGACATTGGTGGAGTCGGAGAGCAGCGCCAGCACGCCCTCATCGCCGAAGCGGGCGAACTTGTTCACATCCGTACGCCGACCGTCCACTGCATGGTGGTTGATTTTGAAATCCCCTGTATGGATGATCATGCCAACAGGGGTTTTGACGGCGACGCCCACGCCATCCACCAGGCTGTGGCTGACGTCGATAAAGGACAGTTCAAAGGGGCCGATCTTCAGGATTTCGGAAGACGATATTTCATGAAGTTTCGCCGCGCCCAGCAGACCGTGCTCTTCCAGCTTGTGTTTCAGGATACCGATAGTAAAGGGAGTCCCGAACACCGGCACGTTGATTTCCCGCAAGAGATAAGGCAGGGCGCCGATATGGTCCTCGTGGGCATGGGTCAGAACAACACCGGACAGGCGATGGCGATTTTCCCTGATATAACTCATGTCCGGGATAACAATGTCGATGCCGAGCATGTAATCCTCGGGAAACATGAGGCCGGCGTCCAGGACGAACATCGCATTGTCATATTCGAAAACCATCATGTTCAGGCCGATTTCCCCCAGGCCTCCAATGGGGATGATTTTCAGCATTTCATTGCCTTCAGGGGATGATGGGGTCACGTCTTGACGTCAAGGTCCTCAAACATGGTGTCGATCAGGCGGATGAGCCAGTTGCGCTGCTCCTCGGAAGCATACTGAATACAGTCACATCGAATCCGCTTTCGGGTGCGCACCAGTAGCTCGCAAGAAACCGCTGTTTCCTCCAGATCCACCGCGAAAAAAAACGGCCGGCAATCCGGATGCTGTTTTTGGATCGGGGACAACTGATCCTCATCCAGGGGAATCCAATAGATCCCACCCATTTCCGGGGGGCCGTATTGATGATCCAGATGGTTTTTAAGGGTCTGATAATCCGACGGTCTTAGCTCATCGATCCTGTATTGTTTCATGCCCATGGGATTACCATAGTTCCCAAACGCATTCAAGCTGATATACGGAAAAAGCACCGGACGGATGGCCGGGATGGCGGATTTAACCGAAAAACCGGTTGAATTCCATTGGAATCCCCCTCGGCATCGCCCCGGAACCCTAGGACCGAATTCTGGAAAAAACGAGCCGCCCGATGCTTTGTCTTGATATTTTGCAGATAAAAGAGATAATATAAAAAAGTAAAGCCGCCCGTTACGCGGGCGGTGGTTTACTCCGTCCGGTCCCCTCGCGCATGGAACCAGTAATCCCAATTCATTTCGGGAGATAAGCCGATGATTGATATCAAAAGCGCCAGCATTCTTATTGTCGATGATATGGACCCCATGTGTAAATCCATCCGGGGAATGCTGAAGGTGCTCAATTTCGGGAAGCAATTCCGATACGCCAACAATGGCGCGGAGGCCTGGAAGATCCTCCAGGAGGAGTCTGTGGATATTGCCATTATCGACTGGAACATGCCGGTGATGACCGGTGTGGAACTGCTGAACACTATCCGGGAAGACCGGCGCCTGCGTGATCTGCCGGTGGTGATGGTCACCGCCGAGGCGGAGCGCAGCATTGTGGCGGAAGTCGCCGAATCCGATATCGACGCCTATCTGCTGAAGCCGCTGACGGTGAAAGCCCTGGAGGAAAAAATTCGGTTCGTCGTCGACAAGGTCAACAATCCGCCCCCGATGATGCAGCACCTGAGACAGGCAAGGAAACTGGAGGAGTCCGGCGATGGCGAAGGGGCTATTGCGGCAGCCAAGGCCGCCATGAAGGAGGATCCTTCCTCTTCCCGGCCCATTCGGGAACTCGGCATCCTGTATTATAAAAAACAGGATTTCGATACCGCCGAAAAGTGTTTCGCAAGAGCCGTCAAGATGAACAAGTTGGACGTTTTCGCCTTCCATTATCTGGGAGAGATCAGTTTAAAACGCGACAATATCGATCAGGCTTCCACTTATTTCAACAAGGCCATGGCCATCAGCCCCCGGCATGTATCGCGGGGGGTCAATTTCGGCAAGGTGCTCGTTAAAAAAGGCATGGTCCGCAAAGCCACCAGCGTGTTCGACAGCGCCATTGAGATCTCCAAGGAACCGTTGGTCCTGCGGGAAGAGATCGCCGATTTCTGCTTTGAGAGCGGTATTTACAATTATGCCATCACCTTGATGGAGTTCATCATCAAACAAATCCCGACCCGCATCGATTTGTTGTATAAACTCGGCCTGGCCTACGAAAGCATCAATGAAAACCATCAGGCCATCCGATATTTTCAGGAAGTGGAGCGGAAAGAGCCGAAAAACATCGATGTTAAAATGCATCTGGCAAAAAATTATCTGGCGTCGGATCAGGCCATTCGCGCGGACGGTATCCTGCAGGGAGTTCTCCGGGTGGAACCCGATAACCAGGAAGCCCAGGAACTGATGAAAAAATGCGTCTGACCACCGGCATGGCGGGAAGCCGCCACCCACATGACACCGCCTTGCGCGAAAAGAGGGCCGCCATATGATTCAAGACAATAAAACCCTTCAGACGTTGATGACCATCACGCAGATTTCCAACAATGCCGGGCTCCGGTTTGATGAAAAATTGCAACAGATCATTCAGGAGGTGGTGAAATGCATGCAGGTGGAGAAGGGTTCCATCATGCTGTTACGGGGACGGTCCCAACTTGAAGTGGCGGCTTCCACAAATCCGGAGATCATCGGGATGATATCCCGCCTTGACGAGGGCCGCCCTTCCGCCTGGGTCGTAAAAAACAAAAAACCCCTGTATGTGGATGAATCCTCAAAACCGGCTTCGATCCAATTCACGGGCAGCCATTACAAAAAGAATGCCTTCCTGTTGATCCCGATCCTGCATAAGGGCAGAATTCTGGGGGTGTTGAGTGTTACGGATAAAATCGGTGAGGATCGATTTTCCCCGCAGGAACGGGAAATGCTGCTGGAAATCGTCGGCTACCTGATCAGCTCCATCGAAAACCAGCGGCTGAATACCTCTTTGAAAAAGAGCCAACAGGCCCTTCAGCAGAAGAATCAACAGCTGAAAAATCTGGAAAAGGTCCGCACTGAGTTGTTCAACATGCTGGTTCACGATCTCAAAGGGCCCATATCCGAGGTGACGGCCAACCTGGATATCCTGTCGTATACGGTGACCGGGGAAGATAAGGAATATGTGAGCGCGGCGCAAACGGGCTGCGATACCCTGTACCGGATGATCTTGGATTTGCTGGATATCGCCCGGCTGGAGGAGGGCTCGCTGAAAATCATCCAGGAAAAAATCGTGGCCCGGGATTTTGTCACCGAAGCCATGTCGCTGGTTCACGGGCAGGCCCGCATGAAATCCATCAGCCTCATCCCGCAGCATGACGCGACCGAAGGCAACGCCTTTTTTTACGGTGATCGGAATCTGCTGCTGCGGGTGATGCAGAACCTGATGGTGAACGCCATCCAGTGTTCTCCCCAGGGGGAACGGATAGAAGTCGGTTTCATGATGGATGGAAATGACCGGGTTCAATTGTTTGTCGCCGACAACGGCCCGGGAATTCTTCCGGAATTCCAGGAGGCTGTTTTTAACAAATTTTTCCAGATCAACAAGAAGAAGGATGGCCGGCGATATTCCACCGGCCTCGGACTCACTTTCTGCAAGCTTGCCGTCACGGCCCACCGTGGTGAGATATATGTCAATAGCGACGGGGTGAAAGGCAGTCGCTTTGTGTTCATCATCCCGGCCGGAAGGCCTGCTTCGGGACAAGCGGTTTGATCCGCATCCTCCGGATTTTCTCATTTGACAGGCGCATGAAATAGATTTAGCATCTGCGCCTGCGGCGGAGCGGCCAGCGCCGATTTCCGGCTGAAAACGCCCGTTGTCTTTACAAAGAGGACATTTTTCCCACCCACTAGGACAACGCCGCCGTTTTTTGCACACAGAAGCGGATGGTGGAAGCTGCGGGCAAATTTACATTTTGATATCATTCGGTATTTTTTTCTGTAGTCTGCTTGAAAATTTGGCCTGCTTTTTGAATTGCATGACAGTTGGAATAAAACAGTTCCCGTGGAGCAGACCGCTTGATTACGGAGGCAGTGTACCGCATGCTGGCCAATTGGAAACTTTCGATTCATGAACTCGCCAACATTCATCCGCTCAATCCCGTGGGACGATATGATGTGAAAAATATCGGCTATTGGGTGGTGTATGAACAGGTCGGGCCTTATGAATGGCAATGCGCCTATATGGCGAAGAACCGGGAAGACGGTGAGCGCTGGATGCGCATGCAGATCCACCCGCCATATTGAATAGTCCTTCTTCAATCCCATCTTTGTAAGATTCAAAATCCTTCCGGAGCCCCTTGAAATGGGGCGACAGGTGAGGTATGCAGGGGGAACTGTCGCGTCATATGTCCGGAGTGATCCGGTAACGGAACAGCAACCTTTTATCAGGCCCCGCCGCATGGAACGGTTTGAGTACTTTATCCGCCGCTTTCTATTGATTATACCTACCTTCGTGGGGATCACCCTGCTTTGTTTCGCATTGATTCAATTTGTTCCCGGAGGACCGGTGGAGCAGACCATCATGCGGATGCGGGGCATGGGCGATGGGGAATCCGGCAAAGGCGCCAATACCCATGCGTCCATCTCTCCGGCCCAGCGCAAGGCGATCGAACAATATTACGGTTTTGACCAGCCGTTCCATAAGCGCTATTGGAAATGGCTGGTGACGGATAGGATCGGAATGGCCATGGAGTCTTATAAGTTTCCCAACAAGACCGCCTGGCAACTCATCAAGGAGCGATTCCGGGTGTCGCTGATTTTCGGGATTACCGGATTTGTATTGTCCTACCTGGTCTGCATTCCCCTGGGAATTCTGAAGGCGCTGCGCCATGAACAATTATTCGATCTGCTGACCAGTGTGGCGGTATTTGTGGGCTACGCCATACCGGCGTTCGCATTCGGCATGGTGCTGAAAATGTTTTTTTGCGGAACCGTTGACAGCCTATGGGACATCTTTCCGGTTGCCGGCTTTCATTCCGACAACTTCGACAGCTTCAGCCGGTGGCAGCAGGTGAAAGATATTTTTATGCACATGTTCCTGCCGGTTCTTTGTTATGTGATCGGGAATTTTGCCATTTTGACGTTTTTAATGAAGAATTCACTGCTGGATCAGATCGGCAAGGACTATGTGCGCGCCGTGGTCGCGCGGGGTGGGAGTTTTTCCCGGGCCGTTTGGGGGCACGCCCTCCGAAATGCCATGATCCCCATTGCCACTGGTTTCGGCTCCATATTGACGGTCATGTTCGCCGGTTCCGTGATCATCGAGCAGGTTTTCGAAATTCCGGGCATGGGCCTTTTGAGTCTTGAGGCGATTGTGGGACGCGACTATCCTGTTTTCATGGGGATATTGTCGTTGACGGCCATCCTGGGGCTTCTGGGCAACATCCTGTCGGATTTTTTGTATGTGCTGATCGATCCGCGCATTAATTTTCAGGAGAACTGAGCAGACAAATGTCGCCGATTTTCGCGTTAAATCCCATTTCTCGAAAACGGCTCCGGCGTTTTACGGAAATCAGGCGGGCGTATTTTTCTTTTCTGATTCTAGGCTTTCTATATCTGACAAGCCTCGGCGCGGAACTCATTTGCAACAACACTCCTCTTTACATCCGATACAACGGAGAATCCTATTTTCCCTTCCTGAGATTTTATCCGGACGATACCTTTACCGGCAGCGGGAAAAATACCCGTCCGGATTATCGGCAGATCGCCGGTTCGCCGGAATTCGCGAATAATCCCGATAATGCCATGCTTTTCCCCCTGATAGCCAGCGGGCCATATGAGAGCATCCCCCCGGATTCCATCGCCTCGTCGGATGGCATCATCATGACCCTCAGACCCATGCCGCGCGTTGGAACCGCGAACATCGACCCGGATTATACCATTGTCTCGTCGGCCAGTTTTGGCGTATTCCTCGGGCAAGACGGCGAAGCGGCCAAGGGAAGCAGGATTACGGACGGCATGGCGCCTTCCCCGGAGTTGCGCCGAGCCGTGGAACTCCGTTTTCAGAACCGTCCGGCGCCGGCGTTTGTCCAGGAATCCCTCACCCGCGGCGGCATGCGCGTCCGGATCTCACTTCCCGCCTATGCTCCCCGGAGCCAGTCGCCCGGATCGGTGCGCCTGACGTTGCGGCAAATGATTCCGGAAAAAACGACTGCAACCCTTCCGTTTTCGCGGGAGTCCCTGCAACAGGGCCGGCCGGAAAAATCGGGGGAGGCTTTTTGGCGAGAGTTTTCCCGGACGCAGCAGGAAAAAATTGTGGACCGTGTCGGACGCAGATTCAAAGGGACGGTGGATGATATCACTCTTTTATTGGGTGGAACGGTTTACAGCGCGGCGTTTGTCAAGGAAGATATCCGCTTTCCCTACGGGCCGGTCAAGGGACATCTTCTCGGGATCGACGGGGCCGGCCGGGATGTGGCCGCGAGAATTATTTACGGGCTGCGCACATCCATGACCTTCGGGCTGTTATTGGTCCTCTGCTCCATGGCGTTGGGCATTCTTGCCGGTGCCCTCCAGGGGTACTACGGTGGCGGGCTCGATATTACCGCCCAGCGGCTGATTGAAATCTGGAGCGCCTTGCCTTTTTTGTATGTCATGATTCTGATGGGGTCCGTCTATGGGCGCAGTTTCACCCTGCTGCTGTTCTGCTACGGCATTTTCAACTGGATCGGCATTTCCTATTATATCCGCGCCGAATTCCTGCGTCTGCGCAAACAGCCATTCGTGGAAGCCGCCAAATGCATGGGGATCTCCTCGTTCAAAATCATTTTCAGGCACATCCTGCCCAACGGGATCACGCCGGTCATCACTTTTTTCCCTTTCTCCCTGGTGGGCGCCATCGGTTCCCTGGCGGCGCTCGACTATCTCGGTTTTGGAATGCCGCCTCCGACCCCCAGCTGGGGTGAATTGCTGTATCAGGCCCAGCAGTACCGCTGGGCCTGGTGGCTGATCTTATATCCGTCCCTGGCGCTTTTCATCGTCATGTTGCTGGGGGTTTTCGTGGGCGAAGGCATCCGCAATGCCTATGATCCCAAACGATATACGAGGTTGGAGGGATGACCGTTCCGCTGCTGGATATCCAGAACCTGACGGTTCGTTTCCAAACCGACGAAAGCGTCTTTAACGCCGTGGAGGACATTTCCTTTCATATCGACCGGGGTGAAATCGTGGGCCTGGTGGGGGAATCCGGCTGCGGGAAGTCGGTAACGGCGCTGAGTATCCCGCGGCTGATTCCGTCACCGCCGGGCAAAATTCAATCCGGTCGCATTCTTTTCGACAATCAGGACCTCACGGCTCTGGATCCCGGTTCCATGCGGCGCATCCGGGGCAAAAGGATCACGATGATTTTCCAGGAGCCTTCCGCCGCGCTTTCTCCCCTGCAGAAGATCGGACGCCAGATGATCGAGACCCTCCGGTTCCATACCGACCTGGGAAAAAGGCAGGCACGGGAAGCGGCCCGGATATGGCTTGAAAAAATGAAAATCCCCGATGCCGGGGAGCGCCTGGAGGCCTATCCGTACCAGCTTTCCGGGGGCATGCAGCAGCGGGTTATGATCGCCATGGCCTTGATGACGGAACCAGAGTTGTTGATTGCCGACGAACCGACCACGGCCCTGGATGTCACCATCCAGGCCCAGATATTTCATCTCATCCGGGAAATGCGGGCGGAACGAACCGCCATTCTCCTTATCACCCATGATATGGGCGTTGTGTGGGAAATGTGCGACCGGGTGCTGGTCATGTACGCCGCCAATATCGTCGAGGAGGGCCCGCTGGCGTCTGTTTTTGCAGCGCCTTCGCATCCCTATACCCGCGGTTTGCTGCAATCCATTCCGCGTCTGTCCGAGCGCAGGGAAACGCTGTTCGCCATCCCCGGCCAGGTGCCTTCGCCGTCGAATTTCCCATCCGGATGTCATTTCCGGGACCGCTGTCCCATTGCTTTTGACCGGTGCGCGCTTGAGAAACCGCCGATGATCGAACTGACTCCCCGGCACCGGTCCGCCTGTTTCAAGGCGGAAGAACTGAACCGCGAACCCGGAAAACCGATATTCATCCAATGAAACCGATGCAAACAGCCCCCGTGATACTTCAGATCAAGGAATTGAGAACCTGGTTTCCGATCAGGCGCGGCGTGTTCGCCAGAACCGTCGGCCATGTCCGGGCCGTGGATGGTGTCGATTTGTCCATCGAGCAGGGCGAAACCATGGGGCTTGTGGGGGAATCCGGGTGCGGAAAATCCACCCTCGGCAGGACCATCCTCGGGTTGGAAAAACCCGTTGGGGGCGAAATCGTCTTTCAGGGGCAAGTCCTTGCCGGCCGATCCCGTAGATCCCTGCGGGAGTTCAGGCGCAGGATGCAGATCATATTTCAGGATCCGGTTTCTTCCCTGAATCCGCGAATGAATATCCTGGATATCGTTACGGAAGGTTTGAGGGAATACGGCCTGATCCGGGGAAGCCGGGAGGAAGCCGCGGCGGAACTACTTCAGGAAGTCGGGTTGAGCGGGGAGGACATGTTCCGGTATCCGCATGAGTTTTCCGGCGGTCAGCGCCAGCGGATCAGCATTGCCCGGGCCATCTCCCTCAAGCCCGATTTCATTGTCTGCGACGAACCGGTTAGCGCCCTGGATGTTTCTGTTCAAGCCCAGGTGATCAACCTGCTCATCGACCTGCGGAAACGTCACGGCCTTTCCTATCTGTTCATCTCCCACGATCTGAGTGTGGTCAACCATATTTCCCGGCGCATTGCCGTCATGTATCTGGGGCGGATCGTGGAACTCGGTTCAGCGGACGATATCATCCAGAATCCCCTGCATCCCTATACAAAGGCCCTGATCGAGGCCATTCCCAAGCCGGGTGCGGGGAAAGCCAGAAGCATCATTCTGCCGGGGGCCGCCCCCTCGCCGTCGAATCCCCCTGCCGGATGCCGGTTCCACCCACGCTGTTCAGCCGCCATGCCCCGCTGCAGCCATGAACCGCCGACGATGCTGACGGTGGAAAACCGTCAGGTTTGTTGTCATCTGTTCAGCTGAAACACATCATCAAAATATACCGCCTCCGGCTTTTGGGGCAAGGGTTCCTTGTTCTCCATGGCGTCGGTTAGCCCCGCTGCCGAATCCTCATCATACCACCAATACCAGTAGGCACTGCTTTCATCACCGTATTTGGACAGGACGGTGGGCGGAGTCCCGAATTTGTTCCAATAAAGCAGTCTGGAATAATTGATGTTCCACAGCAACACATAGGGATAGGTGTCATAGATGAGCCGGTCGATCTGCCGGCAGATGTCATTCCGCTGCTGCAAATCGAAGATGGCGCGCTGTTTTTCTATGAGGGCGTCGACCTGCCGGTCCTTGAAACCGGTGATGTTGCTGCCGCTTTTCCGGTCCGCCTCGCCGGACGACCACATTCCTTCCGGATCGTTGAAGACACCGGAGCTCCAGGAGGCCCAGGTCATCTGATAATTAAATTCTTCCATGTCCTTGCTCCAGGCGGCCCAATCCTTTTTGTCCAGCAGCATCTCAATACCGACGTCTTTTAGATCCTCCGCATAGATGGCCATGAACACGTCCGTTGAGGATTCGCGGGTCAGAAATTTAAAGGAAAAGCGCCGACCGTCCTTTTCCAGGAATCCGGTCGCGGGGTTCACTTTCCAGCCTGCTTCGGCCAACAGCTTGCGGGCTCCGGCTTTGTCGAGTTCCACCAGCGGGTTCGGGCAGGGCTGCTTTTTGGAATAGAGATCCTCGAAGTAGGAGCGATGCAGAAAATACTGATCGTACATGATGGTTGCATTCATTTTCCGCCGGTCCAGCAATAGATTCATGGCTTTGCGGACACGAAGATCGTCGAAGGGCGGTTTGCGCATGTTCATGGCGAACCCCTGAAAACCGACGGGTTTACTGTTGTGCACCTTCTGCTTGACAATCCAGTTTTTCTCGAATTTTTCTCCCGTGGTTTCCTTGATCCACTGTCGCGCCGTGTAGACCGGGTACAGATCGATCCGGCCTTTTTTGAAGGCCTCAAAGGCATTCTCCCGTTCGGCGAAAAAACGGAAGGTCATGGTGTTAAAATTGCCGAGGCCCTGGAAACGCTTGGCGCCCCGGTTCCACCAGTCATCCCGGCGCTTGAGTTTCACATGTAGATTTTCCTTGATCTCACCGATTTTATATAAATGCGAAACCACCGGAAATTCAAAATTGATTTTGTTGAAATCAGTTTTCTCATAAGCTGCTTTACAGAGAATATGAAATCCGCCTACAGCCGTCAGGTTTTTCCAGTGGACGTTTTTGGCCGTGAAGCGGATGGTGTGATCGTCCAATACAATCGGTGGCGTGAAGCGTTCCAGGTCGATCTTGTGGGGACCGGTCAGATTTTTGGGATCCAGAATGGCGTCATAGGTCCATTTGACGTCATGGGCGGTGATGGGGGCGCCATTGCTCCACCGGGCTTTGCTGTTGATGGTGAAGGTGAAGGTCTTTTTATCGGCCGATATGGTCCATTGTTCGGCCAGGCCCGGTTCGTATTCCAGGGTGATGGGATTCATGGTCAGCAGGGTTTCGAACATGGCGCCGAAAATCTCGGCGGAAAGAACATTGGCGTCCAGATAATAGTTCATGCTTTTGGGATACTGTCCGGCGAAGATGGAGATTTCCCCGCCCACCACGGCTTCGGGGGCGGCCAGGGGATTGGGGGCGTCCTTCCAGTCTTTTCCGGGAAAAAGAGTTTCCGTCTCTGTATTGGAGGGTTTCGTCGAGGAACCGGCGGCGGCCGGCGTCGCCCCGTCGTCCCCTGAGCCGGGAGACGGAGTGGAATACGCCGACGGGGGTGGGGCCGCATTCAGGCAGACGACCGCAATGATCATTGTCAAAAAATATACCACCGGATGGCCGATTCTTTTTTCGGAACCCCTCGTTTTTGTCGCGGGCATTTCCCCTCCTTTTCGTTGCGGAACGCCCAATTGATATCGGAATCATGCCGGCGTGTCAATACGGTGCGGTATCATCCAGGTCGCCTCCGGGGACAACTTGACACGCGGTCCTTATTAACATAGGTATGCATCGGATATGCAGGCGGATAGGTGCAGGAAAGATCGATAGCCGTCCCCAAGGCTTCCGTTGCAATGAGGGATGAAGGCGGTTCCGGCTGCATTCAGACGAGGAGCTATGTCCCATATGGCAATGCGGTTCAGACCATGCATCGACCTGCATCAAGGCAGGGTCAAACAGATTGTCGGCGGTACCCTGTCGGACAGTGATGAAGGGGCTGTGCACACCAATTTCGAGGCCATCCAGCCGGCGGGCTGGTTCGCCCGGCAGTACCGGCAGGACGGCCTGACCGGAGGGCATGTCATTCAGCTGGGGCCTGGAAACCAGGCAGCGGCCGAGGAAGCCCTGGCAGCCTGGCCGGGCGGACTCCAGCTGGGAGGCGGGGTGACCTTGGATAATGCCCCGGGATGGCTCGATGCCGGGGCTTCGGCAGTCATCGTCACCTCCTGGGTATTTCATGACGGTTCCCTGGATGAAGATCGGCTGGCGCGGCTCACCCGCTGTGTCGGACGCCGGCGTCTGGTGCTCGATCTGAGCTGCCGCCGCCGGGGAGATGATTACTACATCGTCACCGATCGATGGCAGACTTTCACCCGGGAAAAAATCACCCCTCGCCTACTGGACAGCTTGAAGCCCTATTGTATGGAATACCTGATCCATGCCGTGGATGTGGAGGGCAAGTGTCAGGGGATCGAGACCGCGCTCGTTGAAATACTAGGCAAGTGGGATGGCCTGCCCATTACCTATGCCGGCGGGATTCGTTCGGAAGAGGATATTCAAACCATCGAACGCCTGGGGAAAGGACGGATCGATTTTACCGTGGGCAGTTCCCTGGATATTTTCGGCGGAAACGGCTTGCACTACCGCGATCTGGCCAAGCGCTTCGGAAGCTCCGGCGGATAGAACCAGCCAGGGTCAGCTCGTTGCTGCTGACACATGAAGGGCCGGTTTTATTTTTCCATCCAGTTCTCGATAAGTAGGTCCGGCACTCGGGAAAACTCTTTTATATTATCGGTTACTAAAATCAGCCCCAAGGCGCGCGCATGGGCGGCGATAAACAGATCATTCCCGCCGATGGGCGCCCCCACTTTTTCCAGATGCGTCCGGATGTCACCATAATGCTCATCCACCGGGTATTCCAGCGGCAAAACATCTATTGTCTTCAAGATACGCCGAGCTTGGCGGGTGAGTGATGCAGAGCCTTTTTTCGTAAGACCATAATGAATTTCAGCAGATACCACAATACTTGTACAAGCCGATGCCGGCAATATAGATTCCAGACGATTCAGAACCGGACCAGTGGGAAACCGTATTAGATGGGAAAGAATATTGGTGTCTAAAAGGTATTGATGGGAATCCATCAGAAAATATCCTCGTCAGTCGCAGGCGGATCATTGATGGGGGGGAGGCTTTCATTAATGGGCTTAAGCGTCTTTAATAATTTGATCAAGCGATTCTTGGCTTCAACCGGTTCCACAATTAAGCGATTACCCTCCTTGCGAACGATGGCCTCGTTGCCCTCAAGTTCGAATTCACGTGGTATGCGCAGAGCCTGGTTGCGGCCATTGCGGAACAAACGAACATGGCGTTCGGGTTGCATGAGACCTCCTTTGTATAAAATGGCATATGCCTAAACATATGCCAAGAAAATCTAACTGTCAATTCGGATTTGAAACTGAGGGCAACCGGAAATTATGGTTGTTAAGCTGAAGTTTCAGTAGCGCTTAATAATAACTATCCGATATAATGTCGAATACAAAATTTTTTATCAAGACTTACTGGCTACACTTGCAGTTTTACTCCGAGAAGATCCAGGGCGCGCTGTTGCACCGCTGTTGCCCGGGTGATCTTCTCGAAAATTGCCGCCTGTTGGTCATCCTTGACTCTGACCGTATTTTTACAGATTGTGCCCAAATCATTAAGCAGGGTCCGGAAGCTGTGCACGGGCATTGTATCGGCGCAACGCTTGGTATGGACCTTCTGCATTGCGGCCGCCGAACGCTGCGATGGGGCAACGGCAACGGGATCGCACCAAGTTAACATCTTGATTTAAAATTTTAATTGGATTATGAGAGCCTTATTTTCATAGCGATAATGGATTTTTTGCCCCCAAAAAGATCGATATTGAGGAGTTTTTGTGGCGCGTGCTTATCGACTTTCCATCCGGCAAGCTGAAAATTGTTCCGAGTTACGTGAAGACGAGGGTTTCTATAATTGCTTTTTTGGGGTCAAAAACAACGATATTGGCCCAAAAAATATATATTGCTGGAACATTAATCCTGAAATATCTGCCTGTTAACTTGGTGCGACCCGGATCCGAGTTATCAGAATGGGAGCATATTACTAGTCAAGATATAATTAATAATAGTTGGTTTGGAACAAATGATATCAACGGGGATGGAAAGGATGATTTATGGTACCGTTATGAGAACAATATTGGTATAGTGCTTTCAAAACGAAATCCCAATGATTTCATAAAAAGTATCAATACTCATTATGGTGGAAAAATTGAATATAGTTATAAAAGTTCGGCAGAGATTGGTAAGGTACATCGCTGCCCATTTGTTTTACAAAATGTTAATACCATAACATACAGAGGCGGGGTAAATGAGCCGGCACAACCATTAACATTCGATTATAATGAAAGCTATTACAATATTAGCGAAAGAGAGTTTGAGGGGTATAAAAAAGTTATCCAGACCAACCCGGATAATACAATTCTCGAAAGAGAATTCATTCAAACATCGATAAACGAAAATACAGGTGAAATTGAAAACGAGTTTACAAAAGGAAAACTATATAAAGAAATCCTTTCGAAGGGCGGGACAAAATTAAAAGAAGTTATATATTGCTGGGATCCTGATAAAATTAATGCGTTTTCAAGTCATGTGAAGCTTGAACAAAAAAATGTAACATATGATGGTGGGGCATGGGAAAAGGAAACGTACTTTTACTATCCCGATAAGGCAGGACTTCTTGAATTAAAAACAACAGACGGCAATGCGGGAGACGGCAGTCCGGGACCGACAATATACACAAAATTCGATTATGATAACAAAGACAGCGCAAATGATCAGGGGCAAAGATGGCGCAAAAAGCTTGAGGAAATATCGGATGCAAGCAGCAATTTGATCCGGAAGACCGAATACACCTATGATGATAACGGTAATTTACTGCATACCTACTACCGCCATTTGATAAATCCTATAAAAGATGTTGACGAAGAACGTTCGTATTATCCGAGCGGAAACTTGAATTGGGTCAAAGACGGAAATGGAAATCCAACAACATATTCCTATGACAATAATGATGTATTTGTCAGCCGAATAGACTATCCATCAACGACGAATATCGGTGGCGGAACAACACCCCATAGTGTCACTTTTCCTGCATATGATTACCGATTCGGAAAGGTGAAAGAGCAGATTGATGAGAACCCCCGATGGCCACTTGAAAATCCCCCACCCGTGGCCGGGTCAAAATCCCCCGGCGACAGATTTTCAAAATCTAATTTAATCACTGAAAAACGACAACCTTTTTTTCTTTTTTCATCCCTCACTATTT